>CAWGCE010000016.1:0-158680 GCA_963821085.1 uncultured Planctomycetales bacterium
GACGCACTTAACGCCCCTCTGTTCGTGCCTAATGACGAACCGTCCTGAGCCGATTCAGTTCCGTACCAAATTCGAACCCCACCCTAGCGAATCCTCGAAATCCTTATACGATCTGGCAAACGAAATTCATGACGAGGTTCAGAAGGTTGCGGTTTATTGATCATGTGAATGTTCTAGGCTCTATCCCGCAATTCAGTTTTGGGAAGGTCGAGGCTCCTGCCGAGACATGAAAATACAAGTCGTATGTTTCGGCAGGAGCCTCAACCTCCCAATTAAAGAATAGAGCCTGGACCATTTTCAAAGTTGATGTGCAGAGAGTCGTTGTTCGCGCCGCGAACAAAGCGGTAACCAATTCCCGTTGTGAGTAAGAAACGCTGGGGGGAATGGGGGTCGTTTGCACGTCGGCAGATTCGCTTTGGTTTGGGGGGGGGGGGAGTATGCCTACATCGCCGGTGCCTTGCCGCTTCACGGATTCATCGTTTAAAACGATTTCAAGTTTGCACAGCGGACAGGTTTCGGCGATTGCACGCTGAGTCTGGCCAAACCGACGCATAACCGTCAATAATTTTTGAAAATCGTCAGCAAGTCAAATCGCGATAGGACATTGGGTAGCCGGCTGATCCCCGGTGCACGATTCACGCGGGTGGTGGTTAATACTTGCCTTCCACTCCCCGCGCGATCGGCCTGAACATGAAAGGCATGTATCATGTCAGACGACCGTTGGTCGCCTGCGGCCGCTTTTCACGATCGCGCCTGGAAATGCGTCGATTGCTGAAGACGTGGCACACCGAGTACTCTACTGAGCCAATACAGGGCGGCGATATCCTTGATGCGGAAAGCTGGTCGCGATTGCGATTTCGCGACGTAACCAAGCCGTCCAGTGAGGAACCGTCGGGCGGTCTTACATTCATGTCGGTGGATGTTGGTGAGCCGGACATCTCCGGTGTGGCGTTCGAGACTCCGCCGGACATGATGCCAATGCGGAGTTTTGTGTTATGCCGAATCGCGAACTTTTGGCACCAACTCGAGATTTTGGAGGAGAGAGCCCCAGACCGCGTGAAGTTGGCGTTCCACCGCCTGCTCGACACCTTCGCATACACGAGCACACCAATGTTTGGCCGTCCCGAGAGACTTCTGATGTCTGGCCAAGAGATTGACGACGGCATTTTGACGGAGTTGGTCAGTGCCACGCTTGATCTGCTGACGCATTCGCCTGCGGACTCAACAAACGACAGAACCGGCCAACAAGGCGACAAAACAAATCCAAGAGCACAACAACAGTCGAAAACGCTGGCAGGCAATTCCGCCGGCTCATCCGAGCCGGGAACGCACAATCCCACGCCGGACCAATCGGCCGTCGAATCATTGTGGCAAGAGTTTTGCGACTTGGCAGAGAAGCCGAGCCCAGCAAAATGCCAAGCACCTAAGGGGACTACGGCTAACTCCCAATCGCATGCTTTCTATTCGGCGCAAAAAGTATCGTAATGGCGAGCTTCCCGATAGCATCACGGACCCCGGTGAATGGAAACGAGTTCGCGAGAATCGCCGCAACTTTGTCAGTCCGCAAGAAATCTCGGCGGTAACCGCCAGCGCACCGGCGTACCGCCCAAATTCTTCAGCATCTGTTCGCAGCTAAAAACAAGCATTCACAGCGAATGGCGAACCATCATTTCGCCGGTAGAGCGGTAACTGCGACGTTAGCGTCCCCCCTTTTCGCTGGTCAGGATACCTTTGTCGTGTCAGCCATGTGGTTCGACATTATCACGACCTCTACGAGGTATCCCACGATGAACACCACCGAAACGGCAAGTGTTCTGACGCTGTACGAGGCGGCAGAGTTTCTGAGAGTTTCCGAGCGGACGCTGTGGCAACTTGCCCGCGAACAGCAGGTTCCGCATTTCGAGTTGGCAGGCAGTATCGGTTCGTTTCAACCGAGCTACTGGCATGGGCAACATCAAAAGAAAGAGAGGTTTGAAATGGAATTTGTAATGCAAAGCGGCGGTGTCCCTGTTGGCAGCTACCGTGCGAAGTTTGTCGGCGCAGCCGTACACGGAGAACGTGGAGAAATACGGCCCTGGGCTCTCGCTCAAATTCGAGGTGCTCGAAGGCGAGCACGCTGGGGCTGAGGCTTCGCGAATCGTCTCGCAGAAGATGTCGCCGAAGTCGGCACTCGGCAAGTTGGCTGTTGCGATCAAAGGCGGTGCGATCGGCCAGGGCGAGAGCTTCAGTTTCGCACCATTCGTCGGCGTCACCGGGAGCATCATCGTCGAATCGACAGATGCTGGCGGAAGTCGAGTATCGGCATTCCTTCGCGACGCGACGCCACAACCTCCGACGCTGGCTCAGCCGCCGGCTCAGACAGTTACTTCATTCTGACCCAAACGCCAACGCCTCGGGGCACAACCCGAGGCGTGGCTTGTTTTCCTTCGCAGACGAATACGAGGAAAGGATTCGCAATGTGTATTGTAGCCGGCGGAATCGAAACCGCCAAAGCCTATGCCCAGCGTGGCTGGCAAGTGGTGATCCTACACGGGTATCGCGATGGCAATTGCACGTGCCGCAAAAAGAGCGACTGCCCAAACCCAGGCAAGCACCCGAGGCAGATGGCATGGCAGCGGCTCGCCACGACCGACGAACGAGAGCTTGAGCAGTTGTTTGGTAAATGGCCAGTCTCAAACCTCGGCATTCGCCTGGGGCCAACCTCGGGCTTGGTCGATGTCGAGTATGACGACGAAGAAGGCAGGGCCACCGCTGACGAATTGCTGGCCGATATCCCAACGCCAACCTTTACGAGCAGCCGCAGCACGCATCGTCTGTATTCCTTTCCGAACTCACGCCACCCAAAGCCGTCGTGAAGGTTCGCGGATTAGAGTTGCGATTCGGAACCGACGCGAAAGGGGCTCAGTCGGTCTTCCCGCCCAGCATTCACGCATCTGGAACGGAGTACTATTGGGTCGACGGATTGTCGCCGGATGACGTATCGCTGGCACCGTTCCCTGAAGTTTTGCAGGGGCTCATGCAATCGCCTATCGACAGCAATGGCAAAGGTGAGTTTGTCATGGGCAATGACGACTCGCTGGCCACAAGCCCAGGCGTTGGCAAAGGCAATCGCAACGACGAACTGTGGAAGCCATCGGTCGCCACATCAAAGTCAACGGCGTCACCAGTGAGTTAGTCCCGTTGGCTTTGGCTTGGGGGTCTCGCTGTTCACCGCCGATACCAGAACGCGAAGTTTTGCAGCGAGTTTCGTATCTCGCCGGCAAAGAGCAAGCGAAGAGAGTGGGAAAACAGTCAGGGGCGGTGCTGCAAAAGCCAATACTGAAACTTCAGAGCAGGTGCTACAGCGATATCGAAGCTGTACCCGTTGAGTGGCTCTGGGCAGGACCGAATTGCATTCGGCAAGCTGACGCTGATCGTTGGCGAGCCCGGACTTGGCAAGACGACCGTTTGCGTTGACATCGCGGCTCGCATTAGTCGCGACGACGATTTCCCTGATGGAATCGCAACGCCCAAAGAAGGCGAAGTCGCTATCTTGACTGCTGAGGATGGGGCCGGAGTACGGTAAGGCCCAGGCTCGATGCTGCGGGTGCCAACGTCGCCCGCGTTCATCATATCGACTTCGTAACCGATGCAGCTAATACCGAGCACTGGCCTTCGCTCGTCGAGCACCTGCCAACCCATCGAGAATTGGCTTGATGAGCACCCCAAGGTCTGCATTTTCATTATGGACCCGATATCTGCGTTCATGGGCGAATCGGACACGCACCGAAACAGCGAAGTGCGGGCAATCCTTGGGCCGCTGTCGAAGATGGCCGAGCGAAGGGGGATCGCGGTCGTTGGCATCAATCACCTGACCAAGGGCGAAGCCAAGGCCATCAATCGCATCCTCGGCTCCATCGCATTCGTTGCCGCAGCCCGAGCGGTCTGGTTAGTCGGCACCGATCCCGACGACGAAGACAACCGGCTGTTTCTGCCGGTCAAGAACAACCTCGCTCAATCAACGGGGCTGGCCTTCACAATCGAACGAGAGGGGGGACGATGGCCATGGGCGAGTTGTTTGGGACACAACGCCGGTGCTCGTCTCCGCTGATGATATCGACGACCGCGACAGCAGCCCCCGAGCTGAAGCCAAGGAATGGCTGGCCGGCACCCTGGTCGGCGGCTCCATACCGGCTGCGGATGTTTACCGGCAAGCCCGAGCCGATGGCATCACCGAGCGGACATTGAAGCGAGCAAAGAAAGAGCTGGGCGTCCAGTCCTGTCGCGACGGCAAGAATTGGGCTTGGTTCATCCCCGAAGTGAGTGATGAGGAATCGGAATTGGTCGTTTAAGTGTGCCACGGTCAACAATGCCATCCTTAAGGGCACAGATTGGCACCCTTGCACCCTTCGCAAACCCTATGCAATAGGGGTCAAAACCAAGGGGGCCAAGAGGGCCAACTATCGGTGCCCTTAAGCGTGGCACGGAAGCAATTTCAATGGATATTCAAACGCTACTCAACAGCCTGACCGCCGACGGATTCCAACTGGCAGCCCGCGATGGCGACAAGCTGGCCATACTCGGACCAGTCGCCAAGCTCACGCCGAAGCAGAAGGCCAGCCTTGGCAAACACAAAAGCACGTTGCTGGGCTTGCTTCCACCCGCCGGGCCGGCGGGCTGTATTCCTCTTGAGAAGTCCGAACGCGACGCCATCCGATGGGCCGACACTCCCGCCGCCGATGAGGCTTTGGAACTCGCGCTCGTCGACTGGGACGATCTGGAGCCATACCCGCCGGCTTGCGATATCTGCGGCTCGATTGTCTTCCGTTGGGATGCGAAGGGCGAACGCCATTGCATCGTTTGCAGCCCAGGCCAAAGCGAACGACTCGCCAAGCTGGCCGCCAAGCTGAAGAAAGAGCAAAAGAGCTGGCTCTTGCTACAGCAGCCGTTGGACGAATGAAAAGTAACGACTACGGATTGCGTCTACCCCTTATTCCCGCAAGTGGCTACAATGCAGAAGCCGTTACCCGAAACTAGCTAGAAACAAGAGCATGACAAGAGCCAAAGCTAAATGCGAATATTGCGGCAAGAAGATTAGCCAAGGCAGTCACGTCAAGAAATACTGCTCGCCCGAATGTCAGCAACAAGCCAAGGTCGACCGACAGGCCGCCAAACGCAAAGCAGAGCGACAGGCCGCACTCAAGCCTCGCAAATGCGAACACTGCGGCGAGAAGTTTAAGCCCACCCGAAGCGACGCCCGGTTCTGTTGCGACTCGCACAGAGCAATGGCCAACAAGAAACGAAAGCGATAACAAAAGCGAGCTGCCCAGGACTCTTGTGGAAAAGGCTGAGCAGCTCTAACTGAAAGGACTCCAGCTATGGCTAATGTTGACAAAGAAATACGCAAGGGGAAAGCGTACTACCGCGTTTGCTTTTTCGACGGCAACAAGAAACGCAAGCGAATCCGTCTCGTTGGCGATTCCAATAACAAGAAAGACGCCCAAGCCATCGCCAGCCGAGTGACCGAGCTTAACGCTTGCCGTATCTCAGGCCGGCCTATGGAATCAGCTCTCGCCAAGTGGGTCGCAAGCCTGGGGCAAGAGCTAAGCCAGAAGCTCGCCCAGGCTGGGCTTATCGAAGCGAGACAGCAGACCACCCTGACTGTATTCCTGAAGACCTACATTGACGCCCGCCGTAGCGAAGTGGAAGCACGCACGATTGGGAATTTCGAGGCAACGCAAAAGAAGCTCATCGACCACTTTGGCGATATCGACTTGCGGGCCATTGATGCTGGCAAGGCTCACGATTGGAAGCAGGCACTGTTCGCCGAAGTGGGAGCCGTCACCGTCGCTGGGCACGTCAAAAGGGCGAAGCAATTCTTCCGATACGCCAAGCTCAAGCAATTCATTGACGCCAACCCTTTCGATGGGCTTGTGGCTGGCTCTCAGGCCAATCACAGCCGTAAGGCATTCATTAAGCGAGAGGTTATCGACAAGGTTATCGAACACGCTCCAGACGCCGAATGGCGATTGCTCATCGCCCTCGCTCGCTATGGTGGGCTTCGCAACCCCAGCGAAACGCTCAGGCTGAAGTGGAGCGATATCAATTGGGCCGAGAAGCGAATCGTCGTCACCTGCAAGAAGACCAGACGCACCAAGCCAGTGCGAATCATCCCGTTATTCCCCGAGCTGGAGCGATACCTTATCGAAGCGTCAGAACAGGCCCAGGAAGGGGCTGCCTACTGCATCGAACGCTATCGCAGCCAGGGCGTGAATCTGCGGACAGGCTTAGAGCGAATCATTAAGAAGGCCGGCCAGGAGCCCTGGCAGCGGCTATGGCAGAACCTGCGGGCCAGCCGCGAAACCGAACTCGCCAACGAATACCCGATTCAAGTCGTCACCGATTGGATTGGCAATTCGCCCGAGGTAGCCCAACGGCATTACCTCCAAACTACCGACGAACACTACGCCCAGGCCGTCGCCCAAGGTGGGGCAAGGGGTGGGGCAGTAGTGGGGCAAATGGTGGGGCAGCAGCCATCCGCAGCGACTGACGACAAACGAAAGAAACCGCAACCAACCCCGAGGGAAACTGCAAACGCGAACGAAAAAGCCACCGTTGCCGATGAAAGCAAAAGTGGCTCGAGCACGCCCGGTAGGATTCGAACCTACAACCCTCGGTTCCGAAGACCGATGCGCTATCCAGTTGCGCCACGGGCGCGTGGTGCAGCCCTCTGAAGGCCAGTTCGTAAGGATACGCGTTTTGGCGGCTCGGTTCAACGTGGCAAGGGGCGCGAGGCGGGGTTTCTGGACCAGGCCCGGGCCGCGGTCCGGGGGGATTACTTGACCAAGCACAGGGCGACGCCAATGCTGTATGCTTGAGTGGAAAGTGGCTGTTGCCCGATCGATCGTTCCTCATCCCCGGCACTGGCGGATATGGCTCAAGTACATCTTCGCATCATCGACGGCTCGCAACGGGGGCGTGTGTTCAGCAGTTTGCCAACTCCGGTCACGATTGGCCGTGAAGAAGGCAATACAATCCAACTGAATGACGACCGCGTCAGCCGCTATCACGTCAAAATTCAGGAAGACAACGACCGGATACTGCTCACCGACCTGACCAGTACCAACGGCACACAAATCAACGGTGAAGAAGTCCAGCTGCGGATCCTGAAGCATGGCGACCTGATCACGATCGGCCGCAGCATGTTGCTGTACGGTTCCCGCGAGCAAATCGCCGCGAGGCTGGCCAACCTGCGAGGCGAAGGGATTGAACTGGACGAATTCGATTCGGATGGGGCGGAACAGACTCTGCAAAACCTGGTCTCGCTCGACTTCGAACTTGGCTGTGGGGCGGATAACGACTTGCAAGCCACCATGCATACGCTCGAGCCCCCGTTGTTGCCAGGACGGATGGACGCGGTTCAGGCGGCCGAGCTTTCCGAGTTGCTGGAGTATCTGCATATCCGACTGCGGCACTTGATCGCCGACGCATCGATGGATGACGCCGAAGAAGTCGTCGAATTTGGACAACAGAAATGGCAGGACCTGATTGATTTACAATCGCGACTGGCTGAATACATGCGCACCGTCGGTGATCCTGACTTGGAATGATTGGTGGCGATGCTTGAATCACGGCAGCTTCTCTGAGCCGCACTTGCCGATGTCAAAGCCCACGCGCCAAAACTCGCGGCGTTCAGGCGTGCTATGCGTCCTCTGAGCGTTCATTAGAATGTGAGTTTGGCCGACGACTTTGAATTCCCATCGGCCAGGCTCTTTCGAACTCGTACCAATGGATTGCCCCAATGAGCCGCGAAGATCCCTTCGTTCACCTCCACTGTCACAGCCACTACAGCATGCTGGACGGCGCTTCGACGATCGACAAGCTCGTCAACCGTGCCAAAGACCATGGCATGAACGCGTTGGCGCTGACCGATCATGGCAACCTGC
This sequence comes from uncultured Planctomycetales bacterium, assembly GCA_963821085.1. Lineage (GTDB taxonomy): Bacteria > Planctomycetota > Planctomycetia > Pirellulales > Pirellulaceae > CAWGCE01. The sequence goes on from CAWGCE010000016.1 coordinate 7,926, forward strand.
ACGGGGCGCTCGAGTTCTATCGCAAAGCCAAGAAGGCCGGCATCAATCCGATCGTGGGTTACGAGGCCTACGTTGCACCGGGCGATCGTCGCTCGCGCGAAAGTGCCTCGTTGAAAGATTCCAGTTATCACTTGACGCTACTCGCCAAGGACAAGATCGGCTTTCGCAACCTCGTCAAGATGGCGTCTTCGGCTTATCTCGAAGGGTTTTATCGAAAGCCACGGATCGATCGCGAATTGCTGGCCGATCACCATGAAGGCATCATCTGCCTCAGCGGTTGTGTTTCGGGTGAATTGAGTCGACTGCTGCTGAAAAACCAGGGCACGGAAGATGCGATGTCGGAGGCGCTCGACCTGGCTCGCTGGTTCCACAACGTGTTTGGCGATCGTTACTTCATCGAAATCCAGAACAACGGGCTCGATATCCAGCGGCAGGCAATGGAACTGTCGATCGACGTGGCCGACAAGCTCGGGCTGCCGCTGGTCGCCACCAGCGACGCGCACTACGTCGATCGAGAAGATGCGGAAGCACAGGATGTCCTGCTATGCATCAATACAGGTCGGTTTCGCACCGATAATGATCGGATGAAGATGGAGGGCAGCGAGTTCTTCCTGCGTCCCCCCGAGGCCATGTACGAAGCGTTTCCCAAACACGCCGATGCGGTCCGGCGAAGCCAGGAAATTGCCGACTCGGTCGATATCGAACTGGAATTGGGAGCTCGCCACTTCCCTCGCTTCCCGATCCCGGAAGAAAAATCTGCCGAAGACATGCTGCGCGAGCTGTGTCTGGAAGGATTGCACGATCGTTATGCAGGTAACGAAGAGATGCGCCCCAACGGCGAGCTGACCCAGGAAGTGATGGATCGGCTGGAGCGTGAACTGGGGGTGATCAACCAGTTGGGTTTTGCCAACTACTTCCTGATTTGCTGGGATTTTGTGCGGCAGTCGCGTGAAGTCGGCATTCCGGCAACGGCTCGTGGGAGCGGCGTCGGCGCGCTGGTGAGTTATGCGCTCTACCTCAGCCATGTGTGCCCGATCAAGTACGACCTGCTGTTCGAGCGATTCCTCGACCCGAGTCGAGCCGAAGCGCCGGATATTGATATCGACTTCTGCAAAGATCGCCGAGGTGAAATCATTCGCTACGTCAAAGACAAGTATGGCGAAGCGAATGTGGCCCAAATCGGTACGTTCAATACGTTGGCCGCGAGGCAGGCGATCAAGGACGTTGGGAGAACCCTGAGCATACCGCTGGCTCGCGTCAACGAGATTACGCAGATGGTGCCGGAGGGCCCCAAGGATCTCGCTGCAAATGGCGCTCGACCAGAACGAGGAACTCGTGGCCGCCTGCAAGAACGACCCGGAAATCAAGGAGCTGATCGAACTTGCACAGCGACTGGAAGGTCTGGCTCGCAACGTGGGTACGCACGCGGCCGCCGTCGTGATCGCTGACAAGCCATTGACCGAATACGTTCCGCTGGCTCACGTTTCGGGAAAAACGGATGTCATTACACAGTGGTCGATGAATGATGTCGAGGCGGCCGGGCTGCTGAAAATGGATTTCCTGGGGCTGCGCAACCTGACGATCCTGTCGAAGGCGGTCGAGTTGATCGAACAGACGACGGGCGAAAAGGTCGATCCGTACAAATTCCCGCTCGACGACAAGGAAACCTACGAGCTGTTGTCGCGCGGCGAGACGAAGGGCATTTTTCAATTGGAAAGCGGCGGAATTCGCGACCTGTTGCAGCGCATGAAGCCCGACAGTTTTCACGACATCATCGCGACCGCCGCGCTCTATCGGCCAGGTCCACTCGAAGGCGGCATGGTCGACAAATACGTGTCCGTCAAGAACGGAGAATCGGCAGCGGAATACAAGCATCCGGTGCTGAAAGAGATCCTGGAAGAGACGCATGGCGTGATGGTCTACCAGGAACAGGTGATGCGCATCCTGAATCGCCTGGGCGGCATTGAACTGGCGGATGCGTACAGTTGCATCAAGGCGATCAGCAAGAAAAAAGAAGAGCTGATCAACAAGAACGGTGAGAAGTTCCTGGAGGGGGCCGACCGAACAAGGCCTGACTCAGAAAGAGGCCGAAGAATTCTGGAGCATGATCCAGAAATTTGCGGGCTACGGCTTCAACAAGAGCCACTCGACCGCCTACGCACTGATCGCCTACATGACGGCCTACCTGAAATGCCACTATTCGGTGGAGTTCATGGCGGCGCTGTTGTCGTGGCGATATTCCGGGCCGCAATTTCAAACGGAAAGACTCGTTGGTCGAGCACATGGAAGACTGCCAGCGGATGGGCATCGTCGTCGTGCCGCCCGATGTGAACAGTTCCGATGTCCGACTTCAGCGTTGCCGACGGGAAGATCCACTTCGGGCTATCCGCTGTCAAGGGATGCGGTGGTGGGGCTGCCGAGGCCGTAGTGCGGGCACGCAACGCCGTCGGTCCCTTACAAAGACATTTTTGATTTTTGTGAACGCGTTGAATCGACGTCGTGTAATCGGTCGACGATTGAGACCCTGATTCGGGCCGGCGCATTCGACTCGTTAGGCGTTAAGCGAGCTCAACTTTCATCCGTGCTCGATCGAGCCCTCCAATCGGGCTCAGCCGCTGCCGCCGATCGTCGCGCGGGTCAAAAGAGCCTGTTCGGCGACGAGCCGGAAGAGGAAGTCGATGAACAGGTCGACCTGCCTGACGTTCCGGAGTGGGACGATCGAGAGCGGATGCTGCTTGAACGTGACGTGCTGGGTTTTTACCTGTCGAGCCACCCACTGGAAGAACACCGCGACACGTTTGCCATGTACTGTTCGAACACCACGGGCAACCTGGCAGGGCTGAAAGACCGGTCGGAAGTCACGGTGGGTGGCATGATCGCCTCGATCAAGACTGCCAATGTCCGCAAGGCGCGCGACGAACACGCGGCGACCAAGTATGCCAACTTCGACCTGGAAGATTTGGACGGAGCTGTCCGCTGCATCATGTGGCCGGGTGAGTACCTTCGTTATGGTGAAATGGTGCAAGCCGATGCGATTGTGGTGGCCCGCGCCACGGTAGATCGGCGGGGCAGTGTCGATGAGATCAACCTGATCGTCAATGAATTAATACCCCTCGGTGAGCTCGACTCGCGATACACCCGCGGTATCGCACTGCGAATCGATGAAGGACTTCATGGCCTCGAGACGCTCAAATCGTTGCAAGAGATCAGTCGCTTATCCGGGCACCTGTGAAATGCAGTTTGTGCTCGACCTTGACAACGGCCAACGCATTTCGATGGCCGCTCACAAGACCAAGGTCGAGCTGGTGCCCGAATTTCGACAACGCGTCGAAGAACTGTTGTCACCCGACAATGTTAAGATCCTGACGAATACCGGGCGTCGTCGTGGTTGATTCGTACGAGTCGCACGAACGTGTAACGCGGCGTGGTTATCGCAGTCTCCAACGGGCGATAGGCTGCGGAAATTGTCGCAATTGCGATCTGGAGGCGTTGGCCGTGCGCACAATGTTTGTAAGTCGTTGCCTTTTGGCAGCAGGCCGGAATACTGTAATTATGAATATGCAACTTCGATCTGTGACCATGATATGCTGTGTGGCGATGGCTACGTCCATCCTGGCACCAAATCAACTAGCCGCCCAGCAGACTTCCAACGAGCTTCCCGATGCGAGGAACAAGGTGAAAAAAACGGACGCCGAATGGAAAGCGGAATTGACCGAAGAACAGTTCCGGGTAACTCGCAAGCAAGGCACCGAACGGGCCTTTTCCGGTGAGTACTGGGACAACAAGAAAGACGGCATCTACCAATGCGTTTGCTGTCGCCTGCCACTGTTCAATTCTTCCACCAAGTTCAAATCGGGAACCGGGTGGCCCAGTTTCTGGCAGCCGGTCACCAAAGACAATGTCGGTGAAGTCGAGGACAGGGGATTCTTTACGACTCGGACCGAAGTGGTCTGCAACCGTTGCGATGCGCACCTGGGTCACGTGTTCAACGATGGTCCACAACCTACCGGTTTGCGTTACTGCATCAATTCTGCGTCTCTTATCTTTGAAGAGCGACCTGCGGATGCCATGACCGAGTAGGTCCGATTTCTACGAATCTGCAGCGGTGGGGTTCGACCACTCGAAGCAAGGGCTGCTGGCCTTATACCTTGCGCAAGTAGTTGACTTCCATGCTCTTGAACTCAGCCCCGTCGGCGTTTGCATGAATTGTTCCGCCCTGTGGTGATCTTCATCGATGATGGTGATGATCGATTTCTTTTGCATCAATTCGCCATTCTGCGGATTGTTGAATTGTCCTCTCATCGTCCAAACCCTGCCGGTTTCATCAACTTCACCGGTTTCCTGCATCATGATTGTTGACGCTGTGTCCACCCAGAATCCTTCGTACTTGGCCGATCCGGTGTTGTAACCCAAATATCCGCGACCTCGGAAGCGGGGAAAAGAGCCCTCAACCTGATCGCCTTCGTATTCCTGGTGCAAAAACTGGTTGTTGAGTTGCAGCGAGTTGGTCATCGTGCCGGTCATCACCTGGGGGTTGCCTGGGCCAAACCACAACTTCACTTCGGCGGCAAAAGTCCCAACGAATCGGCTGAAGGGCTGATGGAATTCTGTGGGAAACGCTTTGGCATCGTTCATGGGTGCAGCCCTCCTTCAAATTCAATTGAGTCCTGAGAAACCGCCACTGGAATCTGGAATACATTAACCACACGTGTAGCGACTTTTCGCCCATTGGAGACTGCTATGCAAACGCCACCCACGCTAAACGTCCGTGCGACTCGCGCTCGCAGGTAAAATTTTTGTGTTTCCATTCCAGTCATTGTGTCTCGGGTTCAAAATGCAACGATCGGGACCAACGATGCGTATTGATCTGGGCAACGGCCACAGGTGCCGTGTTCAGATATTTCCCGTGGCGACGCTTCCATTCCAGGTGAGCAGCGTTAGCGGAAGGGCGACCATTCCGGTTTGCTCAGCGGTTCTCGCGGTAAGTCGACCACTTCGTTCGAAGCGGTCTGCGAATCATTGCCCCCTGATCGCGGCGTGTTGGAAGCTTCGTGAATCGGCGCGGGATCAACTGGACTGACTCGTCGATCGGGCAGCAGCTTGAACCCGTTCGACACCGGTGACGTCATTTCCTGGAGCTCCTGTCGACTGCCGGAAGGTGCAGTGGTGCTCCACCCGGTTGAACCGTCCGATCGGCGTGCCGGGCTGGGCGTTCGATCCGCCACCTGCCAGCCATGGTGCAGCTCACGATCAGGATTTGCTTCCAGTCTCGTGTCAGCTTCCAGATTTCGATCTTCAACGGTCGTGTAGCGGACAAACAAATGCAAGTTGGTACTTGCAGGAGCACCTTCCGGCCACCTCAGTTCCAGATGGATGCCGCTTCCCAGGCGCTGACGTGCGGATCGCACGGCGTGCGCTACCTGCATCGTAGTCCCATCGAGCCACACGGGCGGCCGGGCCACTCTTGTTGGCATCGAGCACAACGACCGAAACGGGACCGGTGAGTTCAACATATTGGCCATTCTTGTTGCGCGGCTCGACGACCACCAGCAAGTCGGCATCGGTTACTTCGTCATCGAAGCCACGTTCGGTCACGAGTTCTCCGTTGACGACAATATGCGTGACGTGCGCATCGATGTGCGTCTGGTGAGTTGCCTGAGCTTCGGACGAGGATTCAAAGTTTGAGCGGAAGTTGAGGCTGAGCGCCGCTTCGTCGCCGCCCGCTGCACCCTCCCTGCCGTCAACCGGTTCAGGTTCTGGCTCGTCCGATTCCAGGAGAGGCGGCCGCCCTGCTGGCAATTCGGCCGGAGCCATGTCCGGATCAATAAGGTCGAAACCCGATTCGGCTGGGGAGGGAATCTCGACTTCGGGATCCAGGATCTCGTATTCGTTGGGCGAGAGCATCGTTTCAGGTCGAGCGGGAATCGGCTCATTCCTGGCGGGCACCGGTTCCCGGGGTGTCGCTTCGAGGTTGTCCGTTTCGTCCGGATTGATGATGACCGGCATTTCGACCGATGGCTGCTCTTCGTAGGCAGGCATCGGTTCGACCAGTTCGTAGTCGGGGGCAGCCGGGACCGGTTCTTGACGTGGATCGTCAATGGACATCGGGATTGGTAACGCCTCAGTGCCGGAATAGGACCGGAAATTGCCAAACTTCCCGCTCGACTCATTTTCACATGAATTTCTTTCCGCGTTCTTGCCACGGCAGGCGTCCAACTGCAGGCAGCGACGGTGCAGTTCATCCTCGAGTGTGTACACCTGATCTTCCATGTAACGCAGTTCGCCCTCGAGCAGGTCGACGGACGGGTCACGATAGTGGCAGCCGCCAGTTACGGCAAAAGCCAACCATAGAGTGATCAACGGACGATAGCCGTTCATGGTTTCCTCACGCGGATAAGACATCCTGTCCAAGCGAATTGAATACGCGCCATCCTTGGCACGCTGAGTCAACGCAACTTGCTATTTACGAATGCAGTTTGCACCTGCTGCCGGTTACCTGGGTGCGGGAGGAGGCGTAACCGGCGTGTTCCCTGTTAATAACTGGTTGTGTGCAGGCGACGATCACTCGCCCATCTTGGCAACTACTTTGTCAATCAAACGATACTCGGCCGCCTCAGCAGCCGTCATGAAGTTGTCGCGGTTGGTGTCCGCTTCAATCGTGGCCAAATCTGTGCCACCCGTATGCTTGAGCAGGATCTCGTTCAATCGCTGCTTTACTTTCCTGAACTCAGCAGCATGGATCATGATGTCTTCTGCCGTACCTTCCATACCGGCCAGCGGTTGATGGATCATGATCCGTGCGTTCGGCAAGGCATGTCGTTTCCCGGCAGCTCCCGCAGCCAGCAGTACGGCGCCCATCGAAGCGGCCTGGCCGATACAATAGGTCGCCACATCGCAGGTGACGAATTGCATCGTGTCATAAATACCGAGACCGGCGCTGACGCTGCCACCCGGCGAATTGATGTACAGCTGGATGTCGGTTTTAGGATCTTCCGATTGCAGAAACAACATCTGGGCGACAATTGAATTGGCAACTTCGTCATTCACCTGCGAACCGAGAAATACGATCCGATCCTTCAGCAAGCGACTGTAGATATCGAAGACACGTTCTTCGCGACCGCTTTTTTCAACTACGTAAGGCACAAATGGCATGGGACGGGTAACTCCTGCGTCCGTGGTTGGTTGTCTTGGCTGACGGAATCGTCTTCCTATTCGTCGTCGTCATCATCATTGGGTGGCGTTGTCAGGATTTCGTCAACGATGCCATACTCAACAGCCTGTTGAGCATTCATGTAAAAATCGCGGTCGGTATCTTTGGCGATCTGTTCGACCGTTTGTCCGGTGTGACCGGACAAGATGCGATTCAGCGAATCGCGTGTCTTGAGGATTTCCTCGGCCTGGATCTCGATATCGCTGACTTGTCCGCCAACGCCTCCATGCGGTTGATGGATCATGACCTTCGAGTTCGGCAACGCAAATCGTTTCTTTCGGCCCCACCGGCGAGCAAAACAGCCCCACCACTCGCGGCTAGTCCGACGCAGTAAGTTGCCACAGGACAAGTGATGATTTGCATCGTGTCGTAGATCGCCAACGTGGCGGTCACGCTGCCGCCGGGCGAATTGATGTAAAAGTGAATGTCCTTACGGCGATTGTCGCTCTGCAGGTACAGCAGCTTCATCACCAACTCGTTGGCGTTACCGTCGTAGATCTCGCCCTGCAGGAACACGATGCGGTTTTCAAGCAGCAGATCGCCCAGCGTCATCTGGCGCTGGCGCTGGTATTCGGCATATGCCTGAGCAGTAATCTGCCCGGTAGAAGACTCATGATCAGACCCGATCCTTGTATCAGTACGTTTGTTTCGAGTTTCGTTGCGGCGTCTGGAACTGCGCGGCTGCCCATTTTCATTATGCGGTGCACCGTTTTCGGCGAGCATCCCTGCAGCGGGTGCTGGAGAGGACTTCCCAAGCCGCCAGCCTAACTTTACGTGCGATCTACCGATTGAGGCAACTCACGTTCCTCGCCGTCGTGCTTGGCATCGGGAATTTCGGCCTTTGCCTGGCCCCCAATCGCATGGTCAACCGCGGAAGTGGTCTCTTCGGTAGCTTTATACGGAGTTTCCTTAAACGAGGCGTTTTCCGTGATAAGTTCGATCACTTTGCGTTCTACGATCTGGTTTCGTAGGGCGTCCATCAGGCCCCGTTTCTCGATCCGTGAGCGGACGCTACGAGGGCTATCACCGCTCTGCATTGCCATCATCGAGACTTCGATATCGTAGTCATCGTCGCTTAGCTTCGATATTCTCCTCCTCGGCGATTCGTTCAAGGATGAAGTGCTCCTTCAACGCCGTGGCGGTCGTCTTGGCGCTGTTCTGTCGCAGCGTGTTGACGTGCGTCATGATTTGCTCGTCCGAGAAGCCACTGGACCGCAATTCCATCACGGATCGTTCGAGTTCGCGCGTCGCCTGGCGACGCAACAGGTCCGGCGGCAATTCCCAAGTGGCCGATTCGGTCAGCAAATCGGTGATTGGCTGCGAATTTTCTGATGCTGACGGTAATTCAATTGCCGTTCGAGCTCGCTCTTTACGGCATCACGCAAATCCCCTTCGCTATCAAAGCCACCAATCTTCTGCAGAAATTCTTCGTTGATTTCGGGTGGAGTCAGACGTTTTACATCCAGGACTTCGATCTTCGACATCGACCTGCTGGCCACGTAGCACTCGTTTCGGCCTCCTGACTGACCGTGACCTTCGTCTCTTTCACGTCACCCGACTTGGCACCGCGATCAGTTCTCCGAAGTCTTCCATATTGCCGTCACGGAAACTGAGCTCTTCCGAACACGAACCGATTCCTCCTTGAATTCGTTGCCCTTGTACCATCGTGTTGGAACGAGATGTTCGCAACGACAAAATCATCTTCCCTCGCCGCTTCATCAATTGGCTCCAAACCGAGTGTCGCTCAAGCAACTTAACCAAATGCCCATCGATTTCTTTCTTGCCGATATCTCATCGCCGGCTTTTCCAGCTTCAACCCCTTCCACTTGGGCAAGTCGAATTCCGGTCGAACCTCGATGTCAAACTCGAAAGTCAGCGGGCCGTCATCGGGAATCTCGACGGCATCAAAGTCGAAGTCGGGTTCACTGATCGCGGAAAAATCCTGTTCATCGGTAACTTGCGTCATGCGTCCATCAGCAACGAGCCCTTCATCTTGTAACTCAACGTTCTTGAAGTGGCTCTCCACCAGTTTCCGCGGCGCTCGACCCGGACGAAACCCGGGCACCGCCGCTTCCGGCATCAAGTCCCCGAACCGCCTCGTCGAAGTAGCGATCAATATCGTCCCGCTCGATCGTCACCGTCACGTGCCGTTGACAGGCGCTAGGCTCGTCAACATTGACTTCCAGTTTAAGCGGATCAACATGTTTTACGTCGGAGTTTTCCACATCGGAGGTGGTCATGCGATTTCTCGTGACAGTCGTGAGTGCGGAAGTAATTGACAGCGGTGGTATCGCAAATCGTTATTGGAATAACCCTGCCATCGTAGCAAGAGGGCCCCAACAGATCTGCGCAAGCCTGACCGGCCGCTCGTTGAGAAGCTGCGTACAAAGACTTGGCGACAAAGGTAGGAAAAAGAGCGGGTGATGGGATTCGAACCCACGACAACAACGTTGGCAACGTTGTGCTCTGCCAACTGAGCTACACCCGCAGCCTGGTACTTATCGGCACCAGCAAAGCTAAGGATTATATTTTTGGCCGGCTTCACTGCAAGTGCCGTGGCGGGCCTCCCACCTGCAACGCCTCGTCTAAGTCTTTGACGCGTCACAACTTAACAGAATCTCCCAACTTATTCGTTGTTTGCTGCGTACACAAGTGGGGCAATTGCCACGCTTGCCCACGGGTCTACCCAAGTTGTACATTGGAATGTCGGCGGCGAAAGGCCGTGCGGCCCCATGGGCGAAACAGACCCGGCTGTCGTCCGCATTCAGACCCGCAACGGGAGACCACGCCGATCATGATGAAAGCCAAACTCTTGATAATCGGCGGAGCCGACGGTCCTGCGGAGATTGAGCTCGATCGACTGCCCATGGTCCTTGGACGCGCCAAGGATTGTGATATCTGCCTGCCCCATTCGCTCGTAAGTCGTTCCCACTGCGAGATCTACGAAGAGGACGGGTTGCTCTACGTGCGCAACACCGAGTCACTCAATGGCACCTTTGTCGGTAATCAACGAGTCGAACAAAGCGTGCTCAAGGCAGGCGAACTGCTGACCGTGGGGACGGTCACGTTTCGTGCACTGTACGACAATGTCACCAGTGAATTGGCCGATGACGTAATTTCGGCCGCGACCGCAGATACGGCTCCCGGCACGGGAGACACGCTGCGAGACTTCCACGCAGCCGCATCCGACCAGACGGAAACGCTTCGTCCGACCGTCAAACCGCTGGCCAAATCGGCAATTGACCGTGAACTCTGAATTGTCCGGTCCTTTTCGTTTCCTCGAGAAGGTTTGCAGCGGCATCAAGGACGACTGGCAACGAGGTGGGAGCCGAATTCTTGCCTTGGCTGTTGTCCTGGCACTGATTCCGGCCGGAACTGCACCTGCGCAACCGGGACAGGCAAGTTCCAAGGTCGCCCCGCAACCGCCGCACACCAACGCACTGGCCGACGAAACAAGTCCGTACCTGCTCCAGCATGCACACAACCCGGTCAATTGGCGGCCCTGGGGCCAGGCAGCGTTGGACCTGGCCAGGCAGCAGGGCAAGCTGATTTTTCTTTCCGTTGGCTATTCCAGCTGCCACTGGTGCCATGTGATGGAGCACGAATCGTTTGAGGACGAAGCGATCGCCCGCTTCATGAATGAGAATTTCATCTGCATCAAGGTGGATCGTGAAGAGCGTCCCGATGTCGATGCGATTTACATGCTCGCGGTGCAACTGATGACAGGTCGAGGTGGCTGGCCATTGTCCGTTTTCCTGACTCCAAATGCCAAGCCGTTCTTTGGAGGCACCTACTTCCCGGCGCGTGATGGCGACCGGCCGGGAAAACGCAGGTTTCCTTACGATTTGCGAACGTGTCCTCACCACTTCCCAGGAGAATCCCCAAGGTGTGAGCGAAACAGCCACCAAAATCGCTGAGATGATTCGCAAGGAAATGAACAGTGAAGAAGATGGCTCTCCAATCGAAAAAGAGGTCACGAAACAACTGCTTAGCAACCTGCAGCAGAAATTTGATCCCACCTATGGAGGTTTCGGTTTTTCGACAGAGAACCCGCGAGTCCCCAAGTTCCCTCAAACTCCAACCCTGCTTTTCCTGCTCGATCAGGCCGAACGGACGAACAATGAACAGGCATTGAAGCTGCTGACTCACACTGCCGATCGCATGTCGATGGGTGGCCTGCAGGATCATCTCGGCGGGGGCTTTCATCGCTACAGCGTCGATCGCTACTGGGCCATCCCGCACTTCGAAAAGATGTTGTACGACAACGGGCAACTGGCGACCGTTTATTCCTCGCTGGCCAAACTGACGGGCAACATCGAATACCGCCGGGTGGTAGAAGAGATGATGGATTTCATCCAGCGCGATATGACGTCGCCAGGAGGCGGGTTCTATTCGGCGATGGATGCCGACTCGGAAGGGGAAGAGGGAAAGTACTTTCGCTGGAAGAAATCGGAATGGACCAAACTGCTCGGTCCGGAGGAGGCCACATGGTTTGCCAGCATCTATGGTCGTGGAGCTCCGAATTTCGAAGGTGGACACTACGTTCCACAAATCGAATCGACGTGGCCCAAGGTAGCCGAACGCCTGCAACTGTCAAACGATCAACTGCGTCGGCGACTGGACCCGCTCCGCAAACAACTGCTGGCGGCAGCATGAAAAGCGAACCCCGCCGATGACCGATCAAAAAATCCTGACCAGCTGGAATGGACTGATGATACGTGGCATGGCAGATGCCGGGCGTTATCTGGATCGACCGGACTACGTCGAGCGAGCGGCGAAGGCGGCCGATTTCGTGCTCGACAAACTGTTGATCGACGGGCGACTTCGACGAACGTACACGGCCGGCAACGCCAGCCTCAATGCCTACCTGGATGACTACGCTTTCCTGGTCGATGGATTGATCGCTCTGCATCGGGCAACAGGGGAAAAGCGGTGGCTGGAGGCCGCTGAAAAACTGACCGAGAAGCAAATCGAACTCTTCTGGGACCTCAAGGATGGCGGTTTTTTCTTTACCTCGGCAGATCATGAGCAACTCATCGTGCGCGGCAAGCTGTACCATGAGGGCGCTGGGCCGTCAGGCGCAGCGGTTGCCGCCGAAAATCTGATCTACCTGGCAAACGCCACCGGCGACGCAACTTATCGTGCGAAAGCCCGGAAAACGATCCAATCGGCGGCCAGAATGCTGAACCGTTCGCCAAGCGGTGTTCCGAGAATGGTGATGGTTCACGATTGGCTGCAATCACTGAAGCCTTAGAGTCGCAGCATTTCCTGCAGGCCGGCGAGAATCGCCTGGTGATCGCGTACGATCGACACGCTCAAGATGATCAGCATGAACAGCGCCGTCAAGAACAGCAATTGCGGCACCGCGCTGGGATGCGTAATTCGAGCCGCACCGCCGACAACTTCTTGCCGTGCCAAGGCCTGTTTCAGATTGCGTTCCAGTTGAGCCCACGACTGCAAATCCTGTTCGGCCGACGAACCGGTCAGCTCAACCGTTCGCATGTTCGGATTGCGCTCGATGTACAGCTGAATCCCTTTGCTTGGCATCGCCAAGCTGTCGCCTGCCCAGCGTGACTGCGCATCCAGTTCCCGGACAACATCGGACAACACCGGTCGCAATTCTTCACCGTCGAGGTTGTAGATCACCAATCGCGGTCGAGCCAACAGCACGCCCAGCAACACCAACAGCAGGTACAGTACAATCAACAACGGCCAAACGTACCAGCCGATTCGAAACGCGGCCGATTCCGGCAGAAATAGTTCGAGTGGTCCCGCGACCGCCAAACCGCTCAATCCCAATCCGAGCACCATCCCGTCGCGATAACCGCTGACCACCTTGGGTCGACCACGAAAATTTATCAGCGCCACGATCAACAGGTAGATCGCCAGTGGGAAGATCGCAATGCAAAGATGAAGTGGATCCATGGCCGTTTATTGTAACCCATTGAACCACTCAAGAATCACCCAACCTACTTTTGCGAGCGAATCGCCCGAACACTTGTCGGGCAAATCCATCGTTGTATGCCAGTACGATCCTTTGCCGTTACCGATATTCCGGCCGGGGGGCCGCGGGTAATCGAAATCGATGATGTCACAGGCCGGTATTCCGGCGATGTCGTGCAAGGCCAGGTGGTCGTCTTGAATCTCATAACGGGCGCGAGGCACGAACTCACGTACTCCCAGCCGCTTTGCTGTGTCCCAGATGTCCCGCACCAGTTGGCGCGAATCCCGCCAGGAAAGGCTGTGCTTTTCCTGAAATATCTGCAGTTCCCGATCGCCCACCATGTCAACGAGCACAGCGTAGCGATAGGTGTGATCGGGTGGATGATCTCGATACTGGGTCGCAAAGTATTCTGAGCCCAGGAAATACTTGTCACGTCGATCGTTGTAGACCAGCTCTTCAGCGTCAAACAGGACAAAGTCCAGCCCGAGCGGCGAGTCGAGCGACGCGACATGATGAGCCAGCTCGGCCAACAAGGCGACTCCACTCGCTCCATCATTCGCACCGATGAACGGCTTGCGTCGATTGGCGGGACGCGGGTCGCGATCGGGGAAGGGGCGCGTGTCGTAATGAGCACACAGCAGCACGCGTTCGGAGCGATCCGGAAACCAGGTGATGATCATATTCTTCAGCATGATCTCCTGTCCCGTTTGCGGGTTCGTGGCAGGAAACTCCTGCCAACTCACCTGCCCACCCAGCTGTTCGAAATAGGGAGTCAGGATTTCCTGCTGCCTGGCCATGCCGGCAGTGCCGCTGACACGCGGACCAATGGCACAGACGCGTTCGAGCATCTGAAATGCTCGATCGGGGTCCAGTGGATTGGTCGACTTCCTGGAGCGTTTGGAACCCGACGCGGCCTGAGGCGTCGGGGTTGTGACGGCCAATAAGGAGCGTTCCTGCTCGATCGAATTTCCTCCGATCGACTTGCTCCGGATCAAATCCAATTCGGCGGCATCCGCCTGAGCCATCACTGCCGGCCGCTGCACCTGATCGATAACGAGCAAACAAAGAATCAGCAACGCCAGCGCACAACCAGAACAGTAGACGAACGTAAAGCGACCAGTGGTAGGCAAGGTCTCAACCTTTTCGTTGGAAGGCGTTGGAAGGCCAAAAGCAATTTAGTTTGGAAGCTCGGGGAGCTCACCCAATTTGACCTCCAAGGTCATCGATTTGCCGGCACGTTTGATTTCAATTTTCACCTTGTCCCCGGGACTTCTGACACCGATCAGGTCGCGAAGTGTCTCAAAACTATCGACCGGCGTGTCCTCGAACCTGGTAATGACATCCATTTCCTGCAGCCCCGCCAATTCTGCCGCGCTGCCGGGTGCAACATGTTCCAGCTCGCACACTCCCTTCACGGCAGGCAAACGAGGACCGACGCCCAGAAATGCACCGAAGTGCAGTTTTACCTTGGTGGCGGGTAGCGCGGCGATCAGTTTCTTCGCTTCGTCCGGTGCCAGGCCAATACCGATCAGCCTCAACTGGGTCACTTTCATGTTCTTGACCGATTCCAGCAGTCCATCACTCTCCAGATTAGTGTCACGTACTTCCAGCGAATCAAGAAACGGCAGGCGGATCAGTTCGGCCAGTCCCTTCGGTGTAATCTTGGAGTTCCGAATCGCAATCCTCTCCAACGTGGGCACATTGGCAATCTGTCGCAGATATTCATCCGTAATCTGCGGTCCCTTGAGGCGAATGAACTTCAACTTTGACAGTTGCTTCAGTCTCGCCAGATCCTCCGCCCGGCCACGCCAACGCGAATCAACGACGATCGACATCACTTCATCCTGCTGGGGTCCGATGGCCGTCGCATAGCCGCCCGTCTCTGCCATGATCCCCAGCGCCTTCAGTTCCGCCAGCGCGATTCGGGCCGACTCGGCCGCATGCGTTGCCAGAATTCGGCGGGCCGTCTCCTGCGTCGGCTTGACCGAGGCCGCGGATTCGATGCGCAGCAGCGCCTCGATCGACGCCCGCTCCAATTCGGGATCCTGCTGCAACGCCAATGATTGCAGCACATCCAGTCCAAGCGTCTGTAGTTCGCGGTTGTCCGTGTTCTCGATAACAACCGTTTCCAGTGGTTTGATCGCCGCGGCCCCCATTCGGATCAGCTCCTTGCGGGCCTTCATCCGCATATCGAACCGATCCGCGTCCAATTGCGTGATCAAGTCGGCGACCTGCTGAGGTACGCCAACGGCTGGCGTTTCCTGCCCAAAGCCGGATACGGTCCACAAGAGGAACATGCTGCACGAGAGTGCAAGAATATACGTGGCGCGGCGAGGCAAGTCTGGAACTCCTGATTCAAGTTGTCGGGCTGCTGCGTGTAGGACACCGCTTTCTTTGTTACTGTATTGTCCTAACTCTCCTCGATAATTGCCAGACCGAGGCGCGTGTCCAACGAATTGGCCCACAAAGCCGGCCTGGACCCCACTTTTGAAGCGATACCTCGATTCCATGTTTGATGCCGACCAATACGAACTGCTCGACTTTGGCGACGGACGCAAGTTGGAACGCTACGGTCAGCTGGTTGTTGATCGCCCAAGCCCGCCAGCTGAAAATACCAGGATCAGTCAACCAAACCTGTGGAAATCGGCTGACGCAAGGTTCGTCCGCGAAGGCAATCGAGGGCATTGGCAGCCCAAATCGTTCCGGCCCGGGAATTGGCAGCTGCAGTGGAACGAGTCCGTGTTCCTTTTGAAACCGACCGAGTTTGGTCATTTGGGAGTCTTTGTCGAACAGGCGGGAAACTGGCAGTGGATTGCAAAACGCGTCAGCACGCTGGACAAGCCAAAGGTGCTGAATCTGTTCGCCTATACGGGCGGCAGCACGCTGGCGGCAGCCGCTGCAGGCGCGGAAGTTGTCCATGTCGATTCAGCGAAGAATATCGTGGCGTGGGCGCAACGCAACGCCGAATTGTCCGGGTTGGCCGCGGCACCCATTCGCTGGATC
Organism: uncultured Planctomycetales bacterium; assembly: GCA_963821085.1. Lineage (GTDB taxonomy): Bacteria > Planctomycetota > Planctomycetia > Pirellulales > Pirellulaceae > CAWGCE01. Next base: position 24,083 of record CAWGCE010000016.1, read on the forward strand.
ACCGAAGACGCCACACGATTTGTCGAACGTGAATTGAAGCGGGGCAATCGATACGACGCCGTGATTCTCGATCCACCCAGCTACGGGCATGGCCCCAAAGGAGAATCCTGGAAAGTCCAACGCGACCTGTTGCCGCTGTTACGGGCGATCGGTGAACTAACGGAAGGTCAACGCAAGTTCATCCTGCTAACCTGCCATTCACCCGGTTTTGGACCGGCCGAGTTGCAAGCGAGCCTGTCGGACGCAATCTTCGGCAGTTGCCAGGCAGGCGGTGGGGCGAAGCGAATGGCAATCGATACAAGATCCGGCCGCAAACTGCCCGCCGGTGCGGCGGCACGTTGGCCCTGACCTTCCACAATATGGAACGACATGTTTCCCGACATCCAAAGCACACAAAATCAGCGCATCAAAGACGCGGTCAAACTGCGGCAGCGAAGTGGTCGCGACAAACAATCACAATTTGTCATTGACGGCCTGCGTGAAATTCAACAGGCACTGGAAGGCGGCGCCGATTTGGTTTCCGCATTCGTTTGCGATGAGCTGAGTCAGTCGGGCTTCCAACAGCAAACGATCGCGCGACTGAAAGCAGCCGGCGTTCCCCTATCAACCGTCTCAAAGTCGGTCTGGGAGAAGCTCACGTTCGGCGACCGGGACGACGGGGTGCTGGCCATTGGCCGAGTTCACAAGACCGATTGGGCAGCGATTCCGCAGGTCGCCTGTCCGTTGATCGTAGTACTGGAGTCGATCGAAAAACCGGGCAACATTGGTGCTGTGCTGCGAACTGCCGATGCCGCGGGAATCACGGCCGTCATCCTCGCAGAACCGTCAACCGACGTATTTAATCCGAATACGATTCGAGCCAGCCTGGGCGCAGTTTTTCGAGTGCCGATAGTTACTGGCAGCAACAGCGAAGTCGCCGACTGGTTCGCGCAGTCCGCGATTCAACCATTCGTCGCTCGGCTGGACGGCTCGATCGATTACGCTTCCGTTGACTTGACGGCCCCCACGGCGCTGGTGCTGGGAAACGAAGCAGTGGGTGTTTCCAGCTTTTGGCGAACCGATAATTTTCAGGCAATTCGTTTACCGATGCTGGGGCAAGTCGACAGTCTGAATGTTTCCAATGCTGCAGCAATACTCATGTACGAGTCCATTCGGCAACGTTCCAATTAGCCCAGCTGACACAAATTCAAACGCCGCGATCCCACGAGCGTAATGCAAACGAGCAGTTCATGCTGTTTACACGATTTCGCAGCGGGCTTGTTTTGCGACAATTTGTACCAGCGTGATCGCAACACGTGATGCTCTTTAGCAGGCCTTCGGCTGCAGCTGCATCTCGGCCGCCTTCAAGGTATTTTGCAATAGCATCGTGACCGTGAGCGGACCGACACCGCCCGGTACTGGTGTGATCGCGCCGGCGACGGCCGACACGGCGTCGAAATCAACATCGCCCACCAAGCGGTCATCGACGCGGTTGATTCCCACGTCGACAACAGCGGCGCCGGGTTTGACCATCTCGGCCGTCACGAAATTCGGCTTGCCGATCGCGGCGACCAGGATATCGGCTTGCCGTGTTAGAGCTGGCAAGTCGCCGGTTCGGCTGTGGCAGAGTGTCACCGTCGCATTGGCGGCAGCAGCGCCAAGCGCCGATCCACGTTGCACCAGCATTGCCGCCAACGGCTTCCCCACGATGTCGCTGCGACCAATCACGACGACGTGTTTGCCTGTGATTTCGATACCGGAACGTTGCAGCATCTGCTGGATGCCGTGAGGCGTGCACGGCAGGAATCGTGGCCGACCCTGCAGCAACAAGCCGACGTTTTCGGGATGAAACGCGTCAACGTCCTTGTCGGGTCGAATGGCGTCGAGGATCTGGGTTGCGTCCAAATCACCGGGCAAGGGCAACTGCACAAGGATGCCGCTCACCTCGACGTCGGCGTTGAGTTCTTGTACGACGCGCAACAACTCGGCTTGAATCGTCGCTTCGGGCAGACGAATCAACCGACTCGCGATGCCAGCTTTCTTGCAAGCACGTTCCTTGTTGCGTACGTAAACCTGGCTGGCCGGATCCTCGCCGACCAGCACTGCAGCCAGCGTTGGTACCGTTCCGTGGGCCGCGATGAATGCCGCGGTTTCGCGGGCGATCTCCTGGCGTATCTCGGTCGCCAGGGCTTTACCATCGAGTATTCTTGCGGGCATTGGTTTCCTTAGCGATGCATCGAAAATGGGTTCTGGATTGGGTCAAGGATAAGGTTGGATGGAACAGAAGAAAACGAAGGGCACTGCGCCGATGCTTGATTTGTGCTCCGTTTTTCTGTTTCCTCCTGATCCGAAAAACGGGCTGCGTTGAATCCCTTAACCGTTCACCAAGTGCAATTGGACCGCGAACGAGTGGCAAGTGTGCATCAACCCACGAGGTAGATCAGCCCGTGCAGGCAGATGCACGACCAGGCGGCAGCGGCGAGGTCATCCAGCATGATGCCAGCACCACCGTGCAACTGTTCAAGTTGCCTGGCGGGTGGGATCTTCTTGATATCAAAGAACCGGTGCAAGCCGAAGCCAGCCAGCAAGACCCACGGCAGTTGCAATTGGGCCAGCGGCACCAACAGGAAGGTCACCGGGACGGTGGCCAGTTCATCCCAAATCACCTCCCCCGGGTCCTCCTTGCCCAGCGTCCTGGCAGCCCGATCGCAAATGGGAATGCCCACAAGAAACAGTGCGGTGATGACGATCCACTGCGTCAGTGGCGGCAAGTAGGCCGCGATGCCATAGGCCAGCGGCACGCCCAAAGCTGCTCCGAGGGTACCCGGTGCAATCGGGCTGAAACCGACGCCCGCGCAAGTGGCCAGCAGGACCGCCAATCGGTCCAAACTTGAATTGGAGTTAGTTGCGTGCGCCATGGGGACCCTTCAAAAATGCGATCGTAACGCATTGCGTCGAGCCCAACCACTACCTGCGATCGCACGGTTTACCTTGACGCACTCCGTCAAATGGCCAGAATCGTGAACGATTGAACAGGCATTCCGATTCCCTCACTTGGCGACCCGCGGCCCACAATGACCAGCTCTGAACAACCGAAAACCGAAAAGCCGAGTCCCGTCGAAACCTTCAAGGCCGACAGTCAGTACCTGAAAGGAGAAATCCCAGAAGAGTTGGTCGATGAAAACGATTTCTTTGGCAAAGGGAGCATTCAGCTGCTCAAGCATCATGGGACCTATCAGCAAGACGACCGCGACTCTCGCGCGGCCGCGCGTGCTGAAGGCAAAGGCAAAGCCTACATGTTCATGGTCCGGACGAGGATTCCCGGCGGAAAGCTGACCAGCGAACAGTTGATGGCTGAACTGGATCTGTGTGACGAGCTGGGAAATAACACGCTACGCATTACCACGCGGCAAGGACTGCAGTTGCACGGCATCCGCAAAAACCACTTGAAGGAAACCATCGCACGAATAAACGACGTTCAGCTGAGCACGCTGGGTGCGTGCGGCGATGTCAATCGCAACGTCATGTGCTGCCCGGCTCCATATGCCGATCCCGTGCATCAGGCGATGCAGAAACTGGCCGATGATCTGGCCCAACTGTTGGCACCTCGCACAACTGCTTACCACGAAATCTGGCTCAAGGAAGAAGGCAGCGACGAGAAAGAACTGGTTGGCGGCGGCGTCGACGGTCATGAGATTGAACCCATTTATGGGAAGCACTACCTGCCGCGAAAGTTCAAAATTGGAATCGCGCTGCCAGAAGACAACTGTATCGATGTCTACACACACGACCTCGGATTCATGGCGATTACCGATGGTGACGAGATTCGCGGGTATAACGTCCTCGTCGGCGGTGGATTTGGCAATACACCGAGTGCCAAGAAGACCTTTCCTGCAATCGCAGAAAGACTCTGCTTCATCACCCCCGACCAGGCGCTCGATGTGGCGGTTGCGGTCGTCAAGGTGCAACGTGATTTTGGAAATCGCTCGGATCGGAAGATCGCCAGGCTGAAATATTTGATCGCTGATTGGGGCATCGAGAAATTTCGGGCCAAAGTCGAAGAGTACTACGGGAAACCGCTGGCAGATCCCGATCCAACTGACGTTTCCAGGCAGGAGGATCATTTGGGGTGGGAAGAGCAGGGTGATGGCAAATGGTTTTACGGACTGAATATCGAAAATGGTCGTTTACGCGATGGTGACGATTTGCAGCTGAAGGCGGCGCTGCGGGAAATCTGCTCAACCATCAAACCCGGTATTCACCTGACCGCACATCAAAGCCTGATTTTCGCCGACGTTGCCGAAGACCAGAAAGAACTGCTGTTGGCGACGCTGCGAAAGTTCAACGTGCCCCTTTCCGAGGAGATCTCCAATACACGCCGCTGGTCGATGGCCTGCGTTGCGTGGCCGACTTGCGGATTGTCGATTACCGAAGCGGAAAGAGCCTTGCCCGGCATGGTCGACCAACTGGAAGTCGAAATCGAAAAGCTGGGTCTGGCCGCGGAACAGTTCAACCTGCGAATGACGGGCTGCCCCAACGGCTGTGCTCGACCCTACAACCCGGACATCGGCCTGGTAGGCAAAGCGAAAGGAAAATACACACTCTTCCTCGGCGGGACCCAATTGGGCAATCGATTGAACGTCATCTATAAGGACCTCGTCCCCGAAGAGGACGTCGTGTCCGAACTGACCAAGGTCTTTCGCTATTTCAAAGACGATCGCGAAGCCGATGAATCGTTCGGCGATTTCTGCCACAGAAAAGGTGCGGAAGACCTGCTGGCCTGGACAGCCGACAAGTAGCCTGAGATTACATCAGGTCGATCGGCAAGCGATCAATCTTGGCGGCGAGGATGAAATCGTTCTCTGACAGGCCGCCGATGGCGTGCGTCCAGATTTCAATCGATGCGTTACGGTAACCTTCAATGTGGAGGTCGGGATGGTGGCCATCATCCTCAGCGACTTCAGCGACGAGGTTGAAAAACTTCATGCCGGCCATGAAGTTCTTCACCTTCCAGTCTTTGCGAATCCGTTGCCCTTCATGCGTGAGGTACCAACCAGGCAGCGCTCTCAACTGGTTCTCAGCCGTATCTAACGGACAAGGCTCGACACCACCTTCGCAGGGGAGACACTTCTTGGCTACCAACTCTTCCGGTTGTTGAACGTCCACTGTACGGCTCCCAAAAACAACATTCTGATTGACGGCGAAATCACGGCGGCTCTGCAGGCTTGCCGGGTCTACGGATCGGACGGCACCCTGGCAGTTTCCTGGTCACTGCTGACGGGTCCAGTTTCACCCTCGTCCAGTTCCAAGTCGGACGGTGCCTGTTCGAAAACCTCGGTACGTTCCTCGGTAATCTGTCGTTCGCGCCACGGTTTTCCTTGCCGATAGCTCTCCAGCTCATTCTTTAGCTGTCCATCCACCGGGTCGCCGCCTCCGAGTTCGACTGCCTTTCCTGACCATTTGATTGCTTCTTCAAAATTACCGCTTTCTGCGTGGCTGGCGGCAAGAGTACTGAGGATGTGTGCTGCTTGGTAGTCGGTCACTTCACAAGCCTTTTCGGCCAATGTGATCGCTTTCTCACCGTCCCGCACTTCGTCGATTGTGGACGTGGCGAGCACCCAGGCGTAATTATTCAGCAACCCTGAGTCGTCGCCCGCCAGAGGCAGTGCTTTTTCGTAATCGGTAATGGCTTTGGCATGTTCTCCGGTTCCCAATCTTGCGTCGGCCCGGCCACGAAGTGCTTCCCATTCCATTTCGTTCTCGTCGATGATTCGCGAGTAGACTTCGATCGCCTTGCGAGGACGTTGATCCAGCACGTAGAGGCTGGCGATATCCAGCTGCAGGGCCACATTTCCGGGATCGCGACGCAGGATCCGCTTCAAGTCGCGAAGTGCCAGTTCGAAGTTGCCCTGAATTCGTGCAACCGAGCTGCGAAGCAGCAAAGCCGAGACGGAACCGGGCTTCAGCTCCAAGGCTCGGTCAATATCCGCCATCGCCTCGTCCAGTTTGTCTTCACCCGCATTCAGTTGGGCTCGCGTCAAAAGCGCCAACAAGTTGCCGGGTTCGATCTCAATTGCCTTGTCGACATCGGCCATCGCCTTTTCGGTTTCGTCCTGGAAGGACCAGATATCGGCCCGCATCAGGTATCCGCGTGCTGCAGACTCGTCCTGGGCAATTAGTTCGTCGATCAATTTGATCGCGGCATCAAACTTCTCCTCACTGGCCAACAGTCGTACGATCATCTCCCGAGTCTCGGTGTCCGACTCGTCCAGTTCGATCACCTTCATGTAGTCGGCAATCGCCTTCTCCGTTTCTTCCGTTTCGAGATAAACTCGAGCTCGTTCGCGGAGCGCCTCGGCGTTGGTCTCGTCGGCTTCGACGGCCAGGTTGATATCCTCCAGTTTTTCCTCCATCGTATCACGAAACGCAGCACGGCTGAGGATTGCTTCGCTGCGCCGGGCAGGGTTGTCCCATAACAGCTTGACCGCGTTTTCGGCCGCGGCCAGCCCGGCTTCGCGATCACCATCAGGCAAATCGGCCAGCTGGGCGATCAGTAACTGCACGTCGCCGTGATTCGGTTGCACGTCGGCTGCCTGATCAAGGGCTTCCAGCGCCATCCGTCGCCGCTGGCGCCAGCTGCGGTCCATCTGTCCCTGCAACACCGGGGCCAAGACCTGGCTCGCTTTTTCATAGAGCGCTCCCGCGATCAATTCTTTCGCGTACTCGTCGCTTCCCTCGGGAAGTCCCAACGCAATCGCCTCTTCGCACATCGACACCACGCTATCAAGATCGCTGATACGTTTTGCAAACAGTTTCTTCTGAGTCGCCTTGTCGAGCAGTTCCACCGCCGGATCGGCTTCGCCGTCGACCGGCACATCGACCGGATCGTCATTGACAATTCCCGCCTGCGTCTCGACGGCAGCATCCTGCCCACAACTTGGCTGACCCACGGCCAGCAGGAAGGCCAGAGCCATTGTGGGAGCCCACGAAACAGGAAACCCTTGGGAGCGGAAATCGATCGAAACCATCTGTCAAACCTCTGTAAGTTGCTGCCGCGAAGAAAAGTGCACCCGGGCACCAGCGCGGCTTCATTATTTCCGAAGCGGGCGATTGAGACCATGCCGCAATCGGCAGTTGCTGAAAATGATCGCCCGTAAAGCGACCTCAGGTTCGATCCCGCGGTACCGATGCGCCCAGGCTTTCGAGAATCCCCAGACGATAGCTCTCACACAGGTGCAACAGCACTTCCATGGCCAAAAGGTCGGCTCGATTCAAGACATGCTTGGCCCCTCGAGACCCCAGTTCCGCCACCAGCGACTCGACAGCGATCACATGCAGCTGGACAAACTGGTTCCCTGAGACGCCGGCCGAGGTGAGCACCTGGCTGAAATGCGACACTTCGTCGCCCATGTGCCCCCATCCCATCACAACCGAGGTCTTCAACAATTCACTGTAGTGGCCAACCAGTCTTTCGGGTGGAGTCCAAGGGACCGCCTGGCTTCCACTCCGCTGCTGAATCAGCTCGACGAGACTGCGTTGCTGAGCCAACATCCGCTCGGCTTCAACTTTTTCGGCATGAGCCTGTTTGTCTCGCTGCTGGCCGAGGCGTTGGTTTTCGGTGATCAGTTGGTGGCGTTGGACGGCCCGACCGAGACGCCAAATCAGCCCACGCGTCGTAGCAGCAGAAATGCTGACGTAACTGTCGGCTCCGGCCTCGAGGCAGTACGGCTCCATCTGCTCAACACCGACACGCCCAATCACAATCACCGGTTGCGTTGGCGAGGTGCCTGTGTGGATTGCGTCGAGTATTTCCAGGGCGTCCAACGTGTCATCGTGTGCCACGAGGACTGCATCGAACAAATCGTCGCGAACCTGCTCAGGCCAGCCGTGCCGCCCACAGCCCGTTCCAGTACCACATGCGTCGAGCGATCGGCAACCAGCGATTCGACGAGGCTCGATCCGAAATGATGAGTGTTCGTGATGAACAGCACCCGCATCTGCACGGGCAACTGGGCCGGCGTATTGTTGTCGGTCGGTTGAAATCGGGACAATTCGAAAAGGTCGGCCATCGCGGTTTAACGTTGGTATGGTTAGCTTGAATCGATGCGTCGAGTAGAATCAGGGAACTTGTAAAAGAAACTCGTGCGGCCCGTCAATCCAAAGCATCCCTATCGCCCAGTGCTACTGTGCCAGGCGTCACAATTTGGAATCACGATGAAACTCGCTTACCTGGATTGTGTAGCGGCATCAGCGGCGACATGACGCTGGGCGCCTTGGTGGATGTCGGCGTCCCACTGGAAAAAATGCAAGCGGGAGTCGACTCGCTGGGTCTACCCGGCTGTCGATTTGAAGTCGAAGAGGTACACCGCAGGGGCTTCCGAGCCGCCAAGGTGCATGTGCGGCACGAGCCGGAACATGCGCACCGTCACTTGCATCACATCACCGACATGATTGCGGCAAGCCAGTTGTCGGTCGCCGAACAGGACCTGGCAGTCCGCATCTTTACCTGTCTCGGTGAAGCTGAAGCCCACGTTCATGGAACCTCGATCCGCAAAGTCCATTTCCACGAGGTCGGTGCGGTCGACTCGATCGCCGACATTGTGGGGGCTGCGATCGGCTGGACGCATTTGAGGATCGATCACTTCGTATGCTCGCCGGTACCCACCGGGACGGGGACGATCACGATTGCACACGGCAAAACCAGTGTACCGGCACCGGCCACGGCCGAGCTGCTAAAAAGGCATTCCGCTGGCGGCATCCCGGGTGGAAGCGGAGCTCACAACACCCACAGGAGCGGCCATTGTCAGGACCCTGTGCTCAGAATTCGGACCGCCACCCGCGATGACGATCGAATCGATCGGCTACGGAGCCGGCGACAAAGATTTCGAGTCGCACGGAAATATTTTGCGACTGATGATTGGGACCAGGGCTGACAATTCGGCCGGCGACCAAGTCATCGTGCTCGAAACCAACCTGGACGACACAACAGCCGAGATCATTGGCCATTGCAGCGAACGGTTACTGGCTGCGGGGCGCTGGACGTCTACACCACCGCCATCAACATGAAGAAGAATCGACCCGCGACAAAGCTAACCGTGCTCTGTGAAGCCGCATCTCGCGGCCAGCTCGAATCGATCCTGTTCGAAGAAACCGGTACGCTCGGCATTCGCCGGACCATTGCCGACCGTTCCACGTTGCCACGTGAAGCTCACGAGGTGAGAACCGAGTGGGGCAGCGTCACGGGGAAGTTGGCAACGTTGCCAAGCGGTGCGCGGTGATTCACCCCGGAATACGAATCGTGTCGCCAGCTTGCTGAGCAACACAACGAGCCGATCGCCAATATCTTTGAGGCAGCCAAGCGAGCGTACGATAAGAACGTCGGGTGATTCGCGATCCTGTCGAATCCAATCAAGCCCGAAGTTCGCCGGTGCCAGGTTCAAAGCCCGGCCGTTGCCAGCTCTTGAAACTTCCCCTCCGCCTCGGTCGCGTGCAACGGAGCCTGACAGGCGAACTTTTCACAAATGTAGATCGACGGCCCATCCGGCTTCGGTTCACGCCCGATAAATATCGGGTTTAACAATGGTGACCCGCCATCTCGCGATGGTTCTGCACGAAATGCAAGGACATGATTCGGTATGTACTTCGCATGGAGCGCATCGAGTACGCCGGCCAACGCTTCTCCACCGCCGGCAACGACGATCTCGTGGAATGGACCAAGGTCCATGTCCAGCGCGATCATCATCTGACCTGCTAGCTTGCGGCGACTGTTCGATCAAGCCAAGGGTGGATTCCACAATCTCACGAGCCATGGTGACCAGGTATCGGCTCTCCCGCACAGCTTCCCCATCCGCATTAACGCGCGTCGCCAATTTGGCGTTCCAGAGGAACCGCACTGTCGTGCAAGTCCTTTATGACGGGCAATCAACGGCTCGTGATCGTCAGGGAGCGAAAAAGAACGCACCGCCCGCTTCATCGCGGAAATGTTGTTTGACGATCTGTCCCCAGGGCATAGCGCTTCATCGATCCACGTTCGACGCCGCTGGCTTCGTACAGCGACAACGAGCCCATCGATCAGGCAGGCATAATCGTCCAGAAATCCACACTGTTTGGCGTGCCCTCCACGATACGTATGCAGCAGACGCCCGTCATCCGGCGCATCTACTGCAGGATAAATCGTCGCGGCCACGGTGGCGGCATCCAGGTAGCGAGGTTCATGCAGAATGCCCGCCGCCTTGGCCATGGCATCGATCATCAGGCCGTTCCAGCTGACCAGGATCTTGTCATCCTTGCCGGGACGAACGCGGTCGATCGCGCACCGCCAGCAGTTTGGCACGGGCAGGCGGCCAATTCGCTCTGTCAGTTCGGCCAAGTCCCAACCCTTAGCCGCGGCACACTGCTCGATCGTCTTCGGCAGATTGAGGATGTTCTTGCCCTCGAAATTGCCCTCCGGCGTCACGTCGTAGACGTAGCAGAACCGCTGCGGCCGCTTCCTCGCCCAGATACCTCGCGATTTCGTCTGGCGTCCAGACGTAGAACTTCCCTTCCTCGCCCTCGCTGTCGGCATCCTCGGTACTGTGAAATCCGCCCTGCGCGTCGGTCATGTAGCTCAGCACGTAATCAGGTTTCGCGGCGACCTGCGCATAGCGCTCGTTCTGCCGGTCGCCAGGTAACCGTCGAGGTAGGCGCCGGCCAGCAGGGCGTTGTCGTAGAGCATCTTCTCGAAATGCGGCACCAGCCAGCGCGCGTCGACCGAGTAGCGGGCGAAAGCCGCCGCCCAGATGATCGTAGATGCCGCCCGCCGCCATCTTGTCGAGGTTCAGGCTGGACCATGTCCAGCACGTCCGTCGCGGCGTGCTGCGATGCCAGATTCGCAGCAGCATCTGCAGGGCCATCGGCGTGGGGAAACTTCGGTGCTGCGCCAAAGCCGCCGTGCGCGAAGTCGAATGACTCGTTCCAAGTCGCCGCGGCATCGGCCAGCAATTCGCGTGGCCAGTGCGACTTCATCCGGCTCGGCTCGGCCAGTCCGATCTGTTGAATGCCGTCGGTCAGCTTCGTCCGCCTGCTCGATCGCCTGTTCACGGCGGTTCTGTCCAGGCGTCGACGACGGCCGCGAGCACCTGGTCGAATCCAGGCATGCCCATCCGCGGCTTCGGGCGGCCAGTAGGTGCCGCCGAAGAACGGCTTCAGGTCGGGCGTCAGAAACACCGACATCGGCCAGCCGCCGCGGCCGGTCATCATCTGCACGGCGTTCATGTAGATCTGATCCAGATCCGGCCGCTCTTCGCGATCGACCTTGATGCAGACGAAGTGTCGATTCAGCACCGCCGCGATCGCCTCATTCTCGAAACTCTCGTGCTCCATCACATGGCACCAGTGGCAGGCCGAATAGCCGATCGACAGGAAGATCGGCTTGTCTTCGTCCCGGGCTCGCTCCAGCGCTTCCTCGCCCCACGGATACCAGTCGACCGGATTGTCGGCATGCTGCAGCAGGTAGGGGCTGGTTTCGTCGGCAAGTCGGTTCGGCATGAGTTGCAACTCCGCGGCAATTTGAAGATCAAAATCGGGCGAAGTCGAGGGTCGAGACTCTTTCGCCTGAACCAACGGTCGATCTGCCAGTCTTGCATTCGAAGCAAGTTGTCAACAGTGCCCCGCCCCGGTGAACGCCGACGGCCATTCTTACGCTTACCGCAGCTTCACGCTATTGGCGGTGATGTGATAGACCGAATAGCACTTCCCGCCGGGCCCCAGGAATGGGCGGATATCGAGCGTCCCTTCCACTTCAACGGGCCGAATCGAGAATTCGGTCGACTTCCCCTCGACGAGCTCTACCTGGGCATTATGGAAGATGTAGGCTCCCGGCCCGAAGCAACATTCCTGGTTGTCGCGGACCAGCACAAATTGCTTGATCCCTTTCTGCTGGAACACCGAAGCGTCAAGGATGAATCCTCGCAGGACAATCGACTTGCCCTGCATCGCTTCGATTTCCTCGCCCAACATCGACCGATCAAAATCGGCATCCCGATCGATCTCGAATTCGAGATCATCGAATGTCAGGTCAAGCTTGCCGCCAGCTCGATGCGTTAACCGCGGACGCACTTTGGTGTCTTCTGCAGCAGCGGTGCGGCTCCGCTGCGGTTCCACGTCCGAGTCCTGCATTGCGTTCGATTCCGCCTCGGGCGGCGCCGCTTGCGACATCGGGATACCCGACGAGTCACATCCCATGGCGAACGTCACGCAGCTGAGCAAGATCAGAAAGTTTTGGCGAATCATCATTGTGCAAACTGGCCGTCCAGGTAGTTGACCTTCATGCGGTAATAGACTCCATCAAGACCACTGACCGGTTTCTTTCGCGTATCCACCATCAGCGTGCCCGCCAATCGTCGTCGGCGAGTGGACCAGTGTGTCTTCAGCGGATCTTCGAGGATGACCTCGATCATGTCGGTCAGTTTGGGCTGGCCACCGAAACAACAGGTGCCCATGTCGGGGACCAGCACGAACGTACCAAGATTAGCCTTGCGATCACCGGGATAAATGTAGCCCTTGATGAAGACCTGCTTGCCGTTGTTTTCGAGGGCGAAGGGCGACACGGGCAATTCCGGACGTTCTTCGTCGGGCTGCAGTTGGGCGAAACTGATGCGTTCGAAACCATCGGGAACCTCGGTCATGTAGACGGTGGTTGCGATCGATGCACCGGCGATCAGCGACAGCAGGCTCAGCCCAAGTCCGGTTTTCGCCAGGCCACCGCCGATTAATTCCGCCGGTCGCCGGCGAATTGCCCGGAGAGCCAGCAAGCCAATGACAATGCCGATCACAGGAAAGAGCAGGAGGACGGGAAAGATCAACGCCGGCAGCGACATCAGTCCCATCACCAGTCGCCGACGGCCATACCGCACATTTCGCGGTAGCGGTCGTACTCGGCCTGAGTCGCCTCGACCGGCTCACGTTCAAAAATCGACTTGCTCGTATTCATTTCAATCTGCAACTGGAACGCATGGAAACCAGGAATGGTGATGTGTCGCGACTTTAAACGTGCGACATAACTAGCGGGTCCCGCTGGCAACCTCGGCGGCCTGCCTACGCTTGCCCAGCAACGAACCACAGATCAGTCCCAAAGCGATCAGGATCGGCACCACGTAGAACCATGGACTGCGGCTGTTACTGCGATTCTGGATTTCGGCAGGCACGGGTGGCTTTTCGATGCTGAATTCTTCGGGCGACTCGACGACCGTCGAGTCGGCCAGTTGATCTGCGCCGTCCGCCGGTTTCTCGTCACTTGTCGTACTACGTTTTTCGCCTTCGAATTGTGCGTACGGAAAAAACGTATTGGCCCGTTCCACAGCCTCCGGATCAACTTCGCGCAACCGGGCAATCGTCGCTTCTGCTTCCGGCAGCGGGCAGGCGCAGGTAGTTGATCACCGGGACGCGACCCAGTTCGATTCCTTCTTGGCATCCGTGAACAGACTGGTCAATCGTTCAATCACCGACCAGTCTTCCCAGCGGGCCAAATCGGGAATCACCAAATCGGCCATTTCTTCCCGCTCCAGCACGGCTCGCAGCCCGGGCAACAGGTCTTCTCTTGTGAGATCACGTTACCTTCATTGCCATGAAATCGAATGGCCATGATCGCGGCATAGATATCTGCGTATTCGGCGTCTTCATTCTGCAGAAACAACTCTTCAATCACCGGCAAACCTGCTGCGCCGCGTAACGTCAGAAAACTGGCGACCATCGCGTTCAAGCCCGATCGATCGTCCTTGTTCTCAGATCGCATCATGGCCTCCAGTTGGGCGGCATCGTCGTCATTGCCACAGACACCCAACATCGTCAAGTAGAGCCGTCGACGCGACGTCGGCACATCGGCGTCGGTGATCCACGTCATCAGCTGTTCGCGGTCCATGCTGTCTTTAACCTGAATGACCGCCTCATAAGGAGCCCGCAGAAACTCATCGTAGGCATCGCGGGCTAACATTTCGTCTGCATCTTCCAGGTGCTGCATGAAGAATCGCAATCTTTCCGGCGTATCCGGTAACGATGTGATTTCCTGCAGGTATGCCTGGCCACGCTCTTCGATCTTCAGTGGTGATCCCCACATCAGATCGGGTGGATCGGTCGCCATCAGAAGATAGGTTTGTCCTTCGCGTGGCGTGCCAAAAAAGTGAACCTCGACCGCATCGTTGGATTTGACCCACGCCTCACCCTTTAACACGGTGGTCACGTCGAACTTGCTTTTAGGAATGTCGCCATTCTCGTCTTCTTCCGCCTTCACCGCGCTCGTCAGCACACCGAAGGCGACCACATCCATCGACGCCATCTCTTCGGCAAAAGTCTGGGACACGGCGGAACAAAATGGGCACGCGGACGCGAGCTGCGATTGGAGGCCTATTGCCAACGGCAAGCAAACTGCAACCGCCCATCGTGGTGTCAGATGTCTCATGCCGAGAATCTCTCTGAATGCGTGAAAGTGATGTAAAGTAAAGTTGCCTACCCGTTGGCACTCAACGCCCGAGCCACATCGGTACGGTAGGCGGAAATCGCCGGCAGGAAACCAACGATGATCGCCAACAGGATCAGGCCGGGGATCAACAGGAACTCGGAAGAGATGCCCCAGTCCATTATCGACGAATTCCCCAGCAGGGCAAAAGGCTTAACCTCGGCGCAAAGTCGAAAAGGCCGATGGAAACGCCGGTTTGATCCTCTACAAAGGGGCTGGCAACCAGTCCGACCAGCAGGTGGCCTCCGATCCAACCCAGCAATCCACCGCCAAGTGCCAGCAGAACGGCTTCCAGCAGCACGATTGACATCACGGTCCGCCGGCCAGCCCCGAGCGACCGAATCACCGCGATTTCATGGCGACGGTCGCTCATCGAGTTGTAGATACTCACCAGGATACTGACGCCGGAGACGATACAGATCATCACGGTCAACAGGAGCAAGGTCCATTTGATCGGCGCGACGATCGTTTTGAACAGGCTGTAAATTTCCGAAATAGGCGTGACGGCGCGAGCAAACTTGCCTTTGTTGATGGTCCGCTTCAGCCCTGGAGCAAGGTAGGCTGCCTGCGTCCTCAACAAGATCGAAGTGACTTCCCGCTGCTCCAACGGCAACGGCTTGATCCGGAATCGTTCCTCATCGATGCGACAGACGGAAGCATCAAACGGGATTTGCAAGTATTCTGCCAGATGCGGCAACTGCGGCCCGGCATCGGCCAATTCTTCCGGCTTGATCTGATTGCCATCCTCGTCCTCTTCCACCCTGGCATGGCCCTTCAGCAAGTAGAAGCCTTCCATGTTGACAAAGACGGCGCGATCGTTGGGAGTCCCCGATCGTTTCAGGATCCCGACGACGAAGAACTCATCATGCGACTCGCCGTCCGGTGTGCCGTGCGTGGGTGTGAAAGTATCACCAACTTTCAAACCGGTGTCCTGGGCGACTTTGGCACCCACGACTGCTTCAAAGAACCCGTATTCCGCACTCTTGATTTTGAAGTTGCGACCTTCGGCAATCTCATACTTCGCCCTTTTTCCGCGTCATACTCGAAGTCGTCAAATAGCGCAGGCGAGGTGCCGATGACCCGAAACTCTTTGTAGTAATCGCCCAGGCACAGCGGAATGGCGAACTGGGTATAGTCGGCAAATTTGCCCTTCTGATTGTCGGGCCGTTTGTCGGGCCCGAGGAATTCCAGGTAGTACCAGTACGGTATATTCTCTACCGGTTTGCTCAAGTAGTAGACCGTATTCAGTGTCATTTGCAGGTCGCCACCGTTGGCTCCTACGATCATGTTGTATCCCAACGAAGCATTACTGCGGAACGATTCGGTTACGATTCCCATTAACAGCAACACACCGACAACCAGCATGACACCCAGCGCCATACTGATCATGGTCAGCATCGAAGCGAGCCATCGCTGCTGGATACTTCGCCAGGCAATTTTGAACAGACTCATAAGGCAATCGTCTTCATGCAAGTGTTTCGCAACAGGGTAACGTCAGAGCAAGTGTCGCGCTTTGATTTCCAGGTACTGATTCACCAGCGAAGCCGTCATTTCCTCTGGAAAGGTATCCAGCGCCAACACGCCCAGGTGCTCCAATTCGGAAAGGACCTGATGTCGCCAATTGAGTATCTCCGCCGCGGCGGCCGAACGGAATAGCTCGTCGCCGCGGACCACCTCCTGGTCGGCCAGATCAAACAGGCCGCGATCTCTCAGCAGGATGCCCAAAGGCAGGTGACGACCCACTATTGTGCCCAAGTATTGTTGGATCTGAAGGGCATTCACCTCATCAATCACGTTGGTAATCAGAATTACGAGCGATCGTTTGCGACAGTTCTTGGAAAGGTGGAGAAAAGCTTCGTCGTAGCGTGATTCGACCAGGTTGGGAAAACGGTCAAACGAGGCGTGTAACAGCTGATTCATGTGATTCATGCCGCCGCGGGTCGGCACAAAGGTGTGAACCCGGTCCGAAAACGTCAACATCCCGACCGAATCACCTTGCCGCAGGGCGACATAACTGAGCATCAACATCGCGTTCAGAGCGTGATCCAGCAGGCTGACACCGCCCGATTCGTTCGTCATCATGCGGCCACAATCGATGAGGAATACAATCCGTTGGCTCTGGCTGGTCTGGAAATCCTTGACTGTCAGCTTGTTTCGCCGGGCCGTACTGCGCCAGTCAATGTGCTTGTAGTTATCGTCTGGAGTGTAGTCGCGAAGCCGTTCGAAGTCATTATCCTGCCCGACGCGGCGCGTGCGTCGGACGCCGATCAGGCTCAGCCTGTTCGTGCGCGCCAACACAGCATACTTGGACAGTTGCTGCATGTCGGGATAGACATTTACGGTCGCTTTACAGTCGTAATCAAAGAATCGCTGCCAAAGACCAAGACGACTCTGGACGCGAAGATAGACGTTCGCCATCTCGAACGAGCCGCGTTGCGAGGCCGATAGGTCGTATCCCAGCGTTGCTCGACCGCGGCCGGGCAACTTCAGATTGAATTGATCAGGGTCGGCAGTGGCGTGATGCGGCAAGTCATCTCGCAATGAGATGCGCCGAGTCGCCTGCGACAGATTCGAGATCGCCAGCGTGACATGGTGTGGCTTCTGGAGCGATGCAATCTTCTGCAGTTTGCGGGTGACCGAAAAACTCTTCTTCCGTGGCAAGGTGACGACATCCATTGCCGCCACGACGAACAACACGATGTCGAGGGTAAAGACGACGGGCAATATGTCCTGCCGAAAAAATAACAGGCAGGTCAACACGCAGGGAGCGATACCCAGCAGCACCATGCCAATACTGGGAAATATCCGCCACAGCGCTGCGAGCAGCAACAACGGGATCGCCAACAACAGCAGCACCAACAGCGGCAACTGCTGCAGTTCGACAACCAGTGGTTCCATCAGTTCGACAAGACGGATCACAGACGGGGAACCTCGATCGTTTGCCGCAACTGTTCCAGCAGGCCATCGACGCTGTAGCCTTCAACTTCCGATTCCGCCGTCAGATTGACTCGGTGGCGCAGCGTCGGCAACACCAATTGAGCCACGTCGTCGGGAGTCGCGTAGTCACGACCCTGGAACGCAGCCAGCGTTCGTGCCCCCTGCATCAATGCGATACCTGCTCGCGGTGACGCTCCCATGTGGAATTGCGGCCACTCCCGGGTTAATCGCACCAGCTGATTGACGTAATCGACCAACTTCGGGTCCACGCGAATATCGGCATTGGCTGCTGTAATTCGCAGAATATCGGCGGGGGAAGCAATGGTCTGCACGTCGCGTTCCAACATCTCGTTCAAGTCGACCTGCCGACTGTGCAGTTCCAGGATACTGGCCTCCTCCTCGGCACTCGGATAGTTGGCGACCAACTTGAACATGAATCGGTCAAGCTGCGCTTCGGGCAGGTTG
Organism: uncultured Planctomycetales bacterium; assembly: GCA_963821085.1. Classification (GTDB taxonomy): domain Bacteria; phylum Planctomycetota; class Planctomycetia; order Pirellulales; family Pirellulaceae; genus CAWGCE01. The sequence goes on from CAWGCE010000016.1 coordinate 41,955, forward strand.
TACGTTCCTTCAGATTCGATTGGGTTCTGCGTGGCCAGGACCAGGAACGGACGTTCGATCTCGTGGCTGGTGCCATCAATCGTCACGCGGTATTCCTGCATAATCTCGAGCAGCGCCGCGTGTGTCTTGGCAGGCGACCGGTTGATTTCATCCGCCAGCAACAACTGCGTGAAAATCGGTCCGGCGCGAAAGCGGAACTCCTGGGTCTTCATGTCGAAGATCGGGGCACCGGTGATATCGGACGGCATCAGGTCGGCCGTAAATTGAATTCGACCGAACTTGCAGCCAAGGACTCGACCAAGGGTGCGAACGAACAGCGTCTTTCCCAGTCCGGGAACGCTTTCGATCAACACGTGGCCGCTCGAAAACAGCGCAACCAATGTCCCCAATACCAGCTCGTCCTGCCCGACGTAGACCTTGCTCACTTCGGCAATGATCCGATCGAACAGTTGTTTGGTTTCCGTATCACGGCCGCTCGGTTGCGTTGTGACGGAAGCAGGTCGTTCTGGTTCTTCGGTCATGTTTGGTTCTCTTGGCTGGTTGGCAATTCTTCGTTCGTTGCAGGCTCGATATTTACAGCCGGGGAAAAGGGGTTTCCTTCGACGGGCGAATCCGCGTTGTCATCAGGTTCCTGCCGGGCATTCGTCGGTTCCGACGGCGTTCGCTCCACCAGCTTGGAACCCGGATCGCGACGGACTTTTGTCCAGTAATGGTCCCGCTGGGCTCGGGCGTATTGAGTGTCTCCTGTCTTGGCCAACAGCGCACCCAACGCCGTCACATGGCGACGAAAATCGCTGCGGACCGATTCGATAATCGGTTTCGGGCGACCGAAGATCGGAAATACCGCACAACAGAAGACCAGACCGAGCGCGGTCAGATGCAGGAGGATACTGTTAAACGGGTATACCGTGAAGGCTTCGAGCGCGTGGTGCCGCTGCTTGCCGTCCGAAATCGTGGGACCATCTTCGTCCGTTTCGAGAAAAACGACGCGACGAGCAGCCCCACACTCACGCACCAACTGCTCTGCAACCATCCGATTCGACGCTTCTACCAGCGGCAGGTTCAACAGCCAGGCTCCGCTCGAAAACAGGATGACTCGATTCTCTCCCCAATGATTCCGTTCGTACTGAGCCACCAATACATCATCGCCGGCAGCCAGCAACGTGATCAGCCGGTCAGATTTTGCGGTGTCCTCGCGAGATTGCCCAACGTCCGCGTCCTGGGGTCCAAGACGTACGCCGAGTTCGGGTGAAACGGTGAATTCGGGAAAGATGGAAGACCACTCGCCACCGTCAATTGGCTGCCGCCCCAAGATGGAACGCTCGATGCGAAACCAGTCGCAGGCCTGTTCCTCCGACAGCTTCGACTGAACACGATCGGATTTCGCCAGCGCACGAGCCAACGAGCGCTGCACACAGACCTTCTCTCCCGCTTCCCGCGAGGCCAAACGGGTCCAATAGTCGACGGCGCCGTCATATTCTTTGACCACGTAAATCAAGTTGCGCCCCGGTTTTTCCGCCAGCCAGGCATCGAAGTACCGGGTTACCTGGGCTCGCGGCAAGGCATGCGAATCAGGCACCCAAACAACAACGTCGGCTCGTTCAACCAAGTCGCCCAATCGGCGCGAGACCGATACTCGCTTTCCCGACTGTCGGAATAGCTTCATCAATGCCGACGTGCCATTGACGCTGCTGATCGCTTCGCCCGACGAACGCCCATAGCCACTCGACAGCTGTGGCGGTTCCATACAGCCACCGGAGACGGCACATGCGACAGCGAGCAACACAAGGATATTTGGAGTTTTTCTCATGTCCTTAACCGGTCGTTACCTCAGCAGATCCGACAATTCCATGAAACTCATCGAGCTGCTGCCAAAGCGACTCGAAGCGGTCCTTTCCGATCGCGTGATCGCCAAAGAAAAAATCTTCGAACGCCACCATGGTGACACCCAGGACGCGTTTCAAGTCGTGGCGCGTGGCGACTTCCCGCAAGTACTGCCTGTTCGTCTTGCCTCGAGTCAGTCGTATAAAATGATGACGGTCCAATTGGACCAATTGATAACTGAAGAGATAAACCAGCGCATCCCCAAAGCGCCCCTCGGCTCGCAATCGTTTGGCTTCCGCCAGTAAATCGGTCTTTGCCACCTTGACGTCGAATGGAAGGTTTTCGATCCGCTCTGCATCGGAGCGTACATCGATTGCGTCATCCGTCCCCTTGTTGACGCGAAAACTGAACCCTTCACCTTCCATGTAGGCCCGGATCAACAGCAATACGACGGTCACCAACAGCCCGATCAACAACGTCCAGGCGACGATCTGAAAAATTGTTCCGACCAGGTCTCCAAAACTGAAGCCACCCCAGTCCCAGCCATCCCAATTCCATTTCCCGAGTTTGGGCCATTCCCAATCGCGCACCACGGGCGGCGTGCCCGGTTCGGGCGTTCCAACTTCTCGCAGTTCCCCCTGGTCTGCATCGTACCAGGGAAAATTCGCCGCTTTTTCCAACGCTCGTTTTGCATCGTCACCTGGCTGGGCCATACCGACAGTGACCCAGCCGAGCAGGAACAGGCTGCCAAAAAACATTCGTCGCCACGTCATCGGGGTGCTCCGATCGCGTCAGCCGCAATCCGTTCGGCGGCGCCTGCCATTACCAGGCTGACCTCCCACCCTTCACGCCGAATTCGCAAATCAAGGTAGCTGAGAAAACGCACGACGGAAAAATAACCGGCTACCAGCCAAATGGCGGCCGGGATGCAAACATGCATCATCACCGGTCCCCAAGACCAGTCAAACAGCAGCATCCCAAAGCAAAACCAGATCGATAGCACAACCGAAATTGTCAATGGCACCGCAATGCAGGCACCCCCCACCCAACGACCCGCGAGATCGCTCGAATTCGGTCGATGCAACGCGAAGCTGCGACCTCGTACTGTCTTCTGGCGGTTGGCGGCACGCAACGGAGTCCGCTCCAGCAGGATGATCTCGTTCAAATAGGGGCGGAAGGATCGCACCGCCATCGAATAAAACGCCAGCAGGATAAGGCAAGCTTCCTGGAATGAAAAATCGGCCGACGTGGGAATCCGGTAAGCCAGCCACCAGGAAAGCGCGATACCCCGAAGTATCAAATGACACCAGACAATCTGCCAGATCGCTTTCCACGCGACAAGGAACACTTCCCGGGGTCGGGGATGAGCGAGGAACACCGCCTGCCCAATGAAGGGCGTCAGAAACAACGAAGCCAGGGGCGCCTGGATGATAATCAAACAGGTCATAGCCACCAGGAACCGCATGATTGCCAACTCGTCCGGCGAGTCCGCGATCAGCCAGCCTATTAACCACCAGTTTAGAATCGCCAGCGGCAGAACTGCGGTCAGCAGAGACAGCAACAAGGGCACCAGGTACGTCACACCGACCCGCAGCGCCAGATCGAGGATGTCGATCAGACTGCGTTCGCGAATCACGATTCTTGTTCGATCCTGTTCCACGATGGATTACTCGTCGGGGTAGCCGAGGACAATAAAGTAGGCGGTCACAATCCCGCTGCTGACAATCGCAACGAACGCCTTGACGGTGTAGGGCAGGGCAGAGGGCGAAAGAAACGCTTCAATCAAGGCGGCAAAGAAAAACAACAGAATCGCAGCACCCATCACCGGCATCGTCTGCTGCGCCGCTTTCCGCAGCGAAGCAACGCGTGACAAGCCTTCGGTGAAGACCCACGAAAACCCCAAACGCAGGCCGGCGCCTGCCGACAAGACAATCGCTGTCAATTCAAAGGGACCGTGAGCAGTCACGAAATGGAAGAAGTTCGCTCCTGCTTCAATCCCGGGACGCGACATGTAACCGAAAATCGCGCCCAGATGCGCCGCGTTGAAGATGGTGATCAGCAAACCGGGCAATACCAACAATCCGCCCGCAAAACACTGCAGGCCGATGCCCGTATTGTGCCAGATATAAAACGCGGCCATTTGCGGATTGATGACTCCGCTGCGGCCCTGGATCGGGTTGGCAAAATTGTCTTCGAGGTGCTCGAGCATCGGCGCCGTGACCATCGACTCGGCGAAATCAGGCCAGCCTTGCTCGTCACTGGCGAGCCCGGCGGCGGCGATGAACACACCCCAAAACAGGCAAAAAGCCAATTGCACACAGCGATCATGAAAAATACGACGCGGCACATCGCGAAACAGTGTGTCCATCCACGCGCTGACGTCGAACGCTCGAGAGCGATATAGCTGATTATGAGCCCGCCCGACCAGTCGATGCAGGTACTGGATCGTTCTTGGCGGTAACTGGTACGAATCGGCCAACGCCAGGTCGGCACAGACCGATCGATATATCGCCGCAAAGCGAGCGATATCCTCTGCCGCCATTTTCGATTTGCGGCGATTCTCCAAGCTCGCACACATCTGATCCAGATCATGCCAGTTCTGCTTTCGGTGCTGCAGCAGTTCTGCGACTTTCACGGCCGTTCTCCGGAGACAGGATCAACCGGCGGGATACTACTTACCGACGGTGCGTTGGAGGGTGGGGCGCTCACGATGGGCTCTTCCAACTCGCTCCGCACACCCGCCAATTGCAGGATCGCGGCGGCCTCTTCCTGAAAGTCGGCTGGGCCCTGGTCGGCAATGAAAGCTCGATGATAGAGTGCGCAAACAAGCAGATCACCATCGGTATCGGCTGGCAGGCCGAATCGCGTGATTAAGGGTTCGGCCAGCCGGTTGGCCAACTCCTGCCGCCGGGGTACGGCAAACGCCTTCCGCCGCTCCACGTAGGTGGCCAGCGCCCGGCTGACGTCGCGGTTGATCTGAAAGCTGGCTGGAATCCTGCTCGCCAACTCGACCATTCCCGGCTCGTTTAATTGCTGCACACCGACCAACCAGCTGCGATCTTCAACAACAACCATCGTGCCGCAAACGAGGTCACCCATGCGCTGGAACCGCCGAGTGGACGCGAAGCAGATCAGTCCCAGCATTCCTGTGGGTATACCAAACATTCCGGCTTCCTCAATGAACGCAGACAGCGGCACGATGGGCATCATGTCGGCCGAGCGAAGAATGTTCCGCATCATGGCCTGCAAGCCGTTGATTGGCTGTCCGTTCGTGCTGAGCACGCGGATACCGAGCAGCTTCTTGCCGGGAGTTTGACCATTCCAGTACGTCTCAAATACGCCGCCGTAGAACCACTCCAGAAAAAACCACAGGAGCAACATGACCCCGACGCCTAGCGCCTCAATCAGATCTTCGAGGAATTGACCTGCCATGATCCCGGAAAACGCCAACACACAGACGACCAACAACCAGAACCCCATGCGGATCGCCAAATCGATGGCAAACGCGGGTAAACGGCGGAACGGACCAGCGACCTGGTAGGTGAACGAGATGTTCTCCGGCGTCACGACGCGAATCGACGTATCGAGTTGCTCAGACGCACGCACGTTGGGGGCCCTGTGGGAAGAACGGGTCGAATGGCCGATTATTCGCCGAGAAGACACGATACGCAAGTTTGGTGCGTCCTGCCGTCAGACCAGTCCGGCTGGAAGGTCAAGGCCGGAGCAGGCACGCCTCAGCAAGTGTGGCGGGTTTTCTGCCACCCAGACGCGACAATTTGCGCGATAAGACTCGCAACCCACCGAAACCGCTCAGGCTAAACAGCGGCACCCGACAATTTTTCGGCGAAATAACGGAGGATGTCTCGCGCCGAGATGGCTCCGACCAGCTGGTTGCTCTCATCGACGATCGGGATGTGCCGATAACCACCCACATCCATCATCCGGACGGCGAAGACGATTTTGGCAGTCAGTGGAAGCGTCTTCGGGTTTCCCGTCATGAAATCGGATACCGGGTTGCTGCCAATTTCATCCGCCTTCACGCCGATGCGCATCAGGGCATCGCGCTCCGTAAAAACGCCGACCAAGTCTCCTTTATCAACGACAAACGCGCACCCGATCGCCTTGTCCACCAACAGCTGCAGCACCTGCTGAACAGGTGTGTCCGGAGCCACCGTAATCGGTGCCTTGGGCTTGATGACCGCGATGCGATCTCTTAGCAAGTTGCGTTCCAGTTCGGATGCTGGCGCAGTAATGTGTGCATCTGCCAACGTCTGACCGCACTGTTGGCACGTATCGATACCTTCGATGTTTTCGGAGGCACAAAATGGACAGATGATCATTTGACTTCCCATGTATCGCCTGAATTGAAAAGGGTTGCCAGGTCGCCTTCACCTTTTTCACGTATTGCCTGCTCGACTTGAGCATTCAGCTCATGATCGTACTTTGGTTTGTCGACCGCGCGGAACACGCCAATCGGTTCCGGGAAGTCCGGATACCGCATTCGGCTAAGCAGGTAAGCCAAGCTCGGCTCGTCCGCTTGCTCGTCATGGAACAGCAAGTCATCCTCGGAAATGCCCTTGCCGAGTTCGACGATCTCGGGCGTCATGCCGTTGAGACGAATTCCTTTTTGATTGTCTTTGCCGAACTTGAGCGGTTTGCCATGTTCCAACTCGACCACATGGTCGGCCTTCGTGTCACGATCGGTTGCGTGTTTGAACGCACCGTCATTGAAGATGTTGCAATTCTGATACACCTCAACGAACGAGGTGCCGCGATGCTCGGCCGCACGTTTGAGCGTGGCAGTCAGGTGTTTGACGTTCATGTCGATCGATCGAGCCACAAACGATGCTTCGCAACCGATGGCAATGGAAAGCGGGTGTAACGGGTTATCGATCGCTCCCATCGGCGTACTCTTGGTCACTTTGCCCAACGGGGAAGTGGGGGAGTACTGGCCTTTGGTTAAACCATAGATGCGATTATTGAACAGGATGATGTTCAAATCGACGTTACGGCGAATCGCATGCATCAGGTGGTTGCCGCCAATACTCAGGCCATCGCCGTCTCCGGTAATGACAAATACGGTCAGGTCGGGTCTCACCGATTTCAGACCGGTTGCGATCGCCGGTGCGCGACCGTGGATACTGTGCATGCCGTACGTATTGACGTAATAGGGAAAACGGCTGGAGCAGCCGATGCCCGAGATGAAAGCCAACTTTTCCTGCGGCACACCCAATGTTGGCAGGACTTTCTTGATCTGGGCCAGAATCGAATAGTCTCCACAGCCGGGACACCATCGCACATCCTGATCACTGGCAAAATCGGACGCCTTCAACACGGGTAGTTCAGTACTCATCGCACCTATCACTTTTGAAATCGAAAACAATGTCCCGCCGATCAATCGAACGAGGACTACAACTCTGCCTTGAACGCTTCCACAAGCTCGGAAACGGAAAACGGTTTGCCCTGCACCTTGTTCACACCTTTGACGTCGATGAGGAATTGAGCGCGTATCAGCATCGCCAGCTGGCCCATGTTCAGCTCGGGAATCACGACCTTCTTGTACCTCTTCAGCACTTCTCCGAGATTCCTGGGGAACGGATTCATGTAACGCAAATGCGCGTTGGCGACCGACTTCCCCTCGGCCCGCATAGCGCGGGACGCGGTAACACAGGCACCATAAGTGCCCCCCCAGCTCAGCACCAACATATCACCGGTTTCCGGGCCTTCGACCGACAGCTCGGGAATGTCATCAGCAATCAACGCGACCTTCCTGGCTCGAATGTCAGTCATCTTTTGATGGTTGACCGGGTCGTAGCTCACGTTTCCGGTGCCATCCTCTTTTTCCAGTCCACCGATACGGTGCATTAATCCGGGCGTCCCCGGAATCGCCCATGGCCGAGCGAGCCGCTCATCGCGTGCGTACGGCATGAACACGTCGCCATTCGCTTCCGGATGGGAGACTTCAATTTTGGACAGCGAACTGACATCGGGAATGCGCCATGGCTCCGAACCGTTGGCAATGTAACCATCCGACAGGATGACTACGGGCACCATGAAGCGAACAGCGATACGCCACGCTTCCTGGGCGACGTCGAAACAGTCGGAAGGGCTGCTGCAGGAGATGATCGGTAGCGGAGCCTCACCGTTGCGGCCGAACATCGCCTGATACAAATCGGACTGTTCGGTTTTGGTCGGCAAACCGGTACTTGGGCCACCGCGTTGGATGTTGATGATCAGCATCGGCAGTTCGAGCATCATCCCCAGCCCCATGGCTTCACCTTTCAGAGCAATTCCAGGGCCGCTGGAAGTTGTTACTGCCATCGCGCCGCCAAAGGCGGCACCGATGACCGAAGTCATCGCGGCAATTTCATCTTCTGCCTGGAAAGTCCGCACGCTGAAGTTCTTGTACTTGCTGAGGTAGTGCAGGATGTCGCTGGCGGGCGTGATCGGGTAGGTCCCCAGGAACAGATCGGTATTGCTCATCTTCGAGGCGGCAATCAGGCCCCATGCCAAAGCCTCATTGCCCATGATATTGCGGTAGGTACCCGATTCGAGCTTCGCCCGGTCGACCCGGTAGCTGCTGGCAAAGGCCTCCGTTGTTTCGCCGTAGTTGCGGCCCGCTTTCAAGGCATTGGCATTCGCTTGCACGATATCGGGCTTCTTGCCGAACTTCTCTTCGATGAATCGAAGCGTCGGGTCGAGACTGCGGCCGTAAAGCCAGTAAACCAGCCCCATGGCGAAGAAGTTGCGGCAACGATCGGCAACCTTCTGACTTAGCCCCAACCCGTCGACCGCACCTCGAGTCATGGTGGTCATGGGCACTTTGATCAGCTTGTAACTTTCGAGCGAGCCATTCTCCAGCGGGTTTTCCGTGTAGCCGGCCTGCTCGATGCCCTTTTTGTCGAATGCGTCTTCGTTGACCACGAGAATCCCGCCCAGCTGCAGGTCACCGAGGTTCGTCTTCAGAGCCGCCGGGTTCATGGCCACCAGCGCGTCCAGGTCGTCACCGGGGGTGAAGATGTCCTTGGAGGCAAAGTGGATCTGAAAACCACTGACGCCGGCCAGCGTTCCTCGGGGAGCTCGAATCTCAGCCGGGAAATCAGGAAAGGTCGCCACGTCATTCCCGGCCAGTGCCGAGGTGTTGGTGAGTTGCGTTCCAGCGAGCTGCATTCCGTCACCAGAGTCACCGGCGAAACGCACGGTGGCAGCATCCAGTTCGACGATTGATTTACCAGTTTCGGTTGTGGACATCTTCTTCGACTTCTTCTTCGTATCGAAATGAAAGGGCGGGACATACGGGCTGGGCGATTCACCCGTGACTAACTCTGAGTGCTTCCATTCAACCGCCTCACTGGCATCGAACAACAAAGCGCAGTGAGGGAAAGGTAGAACTTGCTCATACTCCACCACCCTGGGGGTGGCGACTCATGCGCCTTCTCGCTCTTGGGTCTTCGGGTGTGGCGAAGGAGGCAGGTTGTAGACCGCTTCCGGAAAGTGCTCGACAAGATGACGCAGGATGTGCGACACCTTGACGACACCGATAGCGGCTCCATCACCATCTACAATCGGCAGACGTCGGTATCCGCCTTGCGACATGTTTTGGATCGCTTTCCCTACGGTTTCTGCCTCAAGGACGGTCACCGGATCCGCCGTCATATACTGTTCCAACGGCGCGTCGAGGTCTTTTCCTGCCGCGATAATTCGCAGCACATCACGCTCGGTGAAGATGCCACACAACTTGCTGTCTTCGCAGACCAACAGGCTGCCGCTCTTGGCTTCCTGCATCAAGCCAATCGCCTTGCGGACCGACGTGTCGGGAGTCAGCGACAACAATTCGCCGGAATTGACGGTGCCGACAGTATCGCTGTCGAGTTGAAGATGAAAATTCACGATTGCTTTCTGTTCACCTGACGACCGGTCTTTCGATCGTGGCAGCAGCCCCTAAAGGCTGCGGGCGTATCCAACGGACTGTTCTTTGGCGGCTGGCGAAACCTCCCGTCAGTAACCGGAAACTTAACGTCGCCTGAAATCGAGTCCCGTACCACCTTCCCCGCCACCAAAATGTGCGGCGGACCCAACCCGTATTATCCGCAAACTACCACTGCACAGAATTGGTGGCAAGGCTCAATTCGTACAGAACGGGATCAATCATCGTGTCGGAAAATGGTGCTTCCGACGAGCACTACTTCCCCTCATAGAATTGGGTCAAATCGATGCCGCCATCCTGCTCTTCTTCCATCAACTTCAATCGCTGCTCGAGCCTCTCCAAGCGACGTGACAATTGCGGGATGAGGTCCAGTTTATCGTCGGCGGGCTTCATTCGTGGCACGGCCGGATACCCCAACTGGCGATGCAGCGCGGCCAACAACAGCAGCGGGTCCTTCCGGCGATTTGCCAAGGCAATTCGTCCCTCTTTTGAACCAAATAGGATGGGTGGGTGGTCATCGGGAACGGTCGCGCCCATTCGTTCCTGTCGCTCGACGTAGTGCTGGCTGCGCACGTAGAGCAAATCGGCGAATTCGATAATTCCCACCTGGCGACGAACGGTCGAAATCCAGGCCTGCCAATCGGCGTCGTAAAATGGGTCCCGGCCGATCGCCTCCAGCCCCATGTCGTACGACAATCGATTGCGGCAGAGCGTTTCGAATTGGAAAACGAACAACCCCGGCCGGTCTGGCTCGCCGCCACGGTATTCGGCCTCTCGCTGCAAGATTTCCAAACCGACACGGAAATCGAATCTCCCCCGATCGTCTTCCGCCTCGGCGATGATGAAGGCCTGAAACGGAGTAAAGTAATGGCCCAACTGCTTCATCGCAGGCGAGAACACACCTTCATGCAACAGCTCGGACAACATGAAATCGATCGCCTTGGGCAGGTTGGTGGTAGCGAGCACCTCCTCCTGCGCCGCCGCCAACAGTTCCTGCATCGGCATGTTCATCTGCATCCGCTCGCGCAATACGCGGAAGAAAAACGCCTGCTCGATGTATTCTTCGCTTTCAAGCATCACGGTTCCTGCAACTGGGGCTGAAGATGTTGATCGAGAAACGCCAACGATTTCTGGAATGCATGATGATCCATGAACGCCCGGACGTGTCCCTTACCCGCGCAAAGATGCATGTCGGTTTCCACCGATACTTTCTTGAGTTGCTCATTCAAGCGAATGGCACTGAACGATGGTACGATTCTGTCGTTCCCGCCGTGGTAGAAAAAAGTCGGTGCGTCGTCGGGCGAAGCGAAACATACGGGCGAAGCATTACGGTAATTGGCCGGCTTTTCGACGCGCGAACCATCCAGCCAGTACGCAAGGTAAAGATTGTCAGGCGGGAAGATGGTGAAGTCGCAAGGAGCGCCACCCGCGACGACGGCACACAACCGCACTTCATCCTCAGGCTTGCTGGTCACGTTCATTAAACAGGCCAGGTGAGCTCCAGCTGAATACCCCAGAGCTCCAATTCGTCGACGATCTACTGAATACTTCTCTGCATTCTCGCACAGCCAATTCAACGCGGCACGACAATCTTCAATCTGAGCCGGGTATTTGAATTTGGGCGCCAGCCGGTAATTCATCGACATGACGGCGTAGCCATGCGCCGCCAGGCGTTTGGCATGCCACTGCATCTGCACCTTCGAGCCGCCCATCCAGCCACCACCGTGGATCAACATCACTGCCGCATGCGGACCGGGCGAATTTGGAAGAAACATATCCGCACGAAGTCGGTAGCCCTCCGGACGCGAATAGACGACATCCCGTTCGATGCGGTAGCTTGGGCCCGCGGGCACTGCCGATTCCTCCGCTACCGTGTTCGATGCGGATAAAACGAGTGTCAACAGAAGCAATCGGCGAATTTGCAGGTGTGTTGGGTTCATCATAGTTGGTGATCACAAGGCCCACTTCTATAATAGGCCGTTGCTTCATTCGGCATCAGTCGAATTCTCTGGCCAACAGAAACGTGCCTCGCCCCGCAGGAAAATCCATGTCCAAGCTGCAATTCTCGCCAATCGAAGATGCCATCAAGTCCATTGCTGCTGGCAGCATGGTGATCGTGGTGGACGCCGAGAATCGGGAGAACGAAGGCGACTTTGTCTGCGCCGCGGAAAAAATAACGCCCCAGGGCATCAACTTCATGCTGAAGCACGCGAGAGGCCGGATCTGCACTGCCATCCTGCCGGAAGTTGCCGATCGGCTCGACCTGCCGCTGATGATCTCACGGCAGCCTGATTCATACCGCACCGCGTTCACCATCACGGTGGACCACGAATCCAACAAGACGGGCATTACGGCGCAGGAACGAGCCACCACGATCCAGGCGCTGATCGATCCCCAATCGCGGCCCAATGACTTCCGCCGGCCCGGACATGTAGATCCACTGATCGCCAAGGAGGGGGGCGTGCTGCGACGAGCCGGACACACTGAGGCTTCCGTCGACCTGGCGCGATTGGCTGGAGTTCACCCGTCGGGTGTCATCTGCGAAATTCTGAATGATTCGGGCGACCGGGCCAGTCGCAGGCAGTTAATTGATCTGGCCTGCAAATTCGAGATGCCAATCATCACGATTGAAGAGCTGATCAAGTACCGCCGGACGCGCGAACGCCTCGTGGATCGACTGACACAAGCCAAGTTGCCAACGGCCTATGGCGACTTTCAAATTATCGCCTACGGCGTGAAGTACGAATCCAGTCAACCCGTGGTTCTTGTCCTCGGTGACATCACCAAAGTTCATGCACCATTGGTGCGATTGCACTCATCCTGCTTCACAGGAGACCTGCTCAGCTCTCTGCGGTGTGATTGCGGCGACCAATTGCACATGGCACTCGAAATGATCGGTCAGGAAGGGGCCGGCGTGCTCGTCTACCTTCCCCAGGAGGGACGCGGGATCGGCTTGGTCGAAAAAATCCGCGCTTACAGTCTGCAGGACCAGGGGATGGATACGGTCGAGGCCAACTTGGCGCTGGGATTCAAGGCTGACGTGCGCGATTACGGCGTGGGCATCCAGATCCTGAAAGACCTGGGACTGACGCAGGTCCGGCTGCTGACCAACAACCCCAAAAAAACCGACGCCTTTATCTACGGCGGTTTCGAGTTGAAGGTTACCGATCAGGTACCCATTATGCCGACTCCGAATCAACACAACGCCCGCTACCTGGCCACCAAGCGTGACAAGATGGGGCACCGATTGCCGTCGGACGATTAGAGCGGCCACGACTTCGTGTAAAGGTCCTTTAAGGTCCGGGCCCTGAAGCAACTGCGCTGCAAAGGCTGTGATTCCATTGTCTGCTCCCCAAACCGTCGCGCATTCGGCTGCCAGCTTGCGTGGCGTCAAGGCGTTTCGATACTCAAGCGACTGTCATAATCGACACGACTGGAACGCCAAACGTTCAAAATCGTTTCGCATAGGCATCGATGTGGCTCAGTGATGTCATTTGACAACCTACCTTTCTGCATCACGGGCCTCGTCACGGGTCCATTTACTACGAACCCAGTGAGCCCACGATGCTTCCCTCTTTCAGTTGCTGTGCTTTGGACCTGCTGCTACGCATCAGCTTGATAGGCCTATTCCTCGCGAACGGTGCGACAGAGGCGACTTGCTGCGACACGACACGACCTCATCATCAACGATCTTCTCGACGGCAGTCTTGACGAACACAGCCTGCTGGAAGCCGCTCTCGTAGCCAGTGGCATGGGCAGTCGATCTGAACTTGCGCGGCATCATTGGAGCATCGATCGCTGCGTGGCACTGGCGAACTCGCAGCTAAATGACGCATCTACCCCTCGTGACACGGCAGCGGCCATCTTGCTGGCCATTCACTGCGAAATCCTGAAGGGCAATTTTGTCGATCATTGCAACAATCTTGCCACGACGCTCGATCGAGGCGACTACAACTGCGTCACGGCTACCACGGTTTTTCAAATCGTCGCCGACCGATTGGCGTTAGATTCACAGGTCGAACTGTTGCCTCAGCACGTGCGCTGCCGATTGCTGACACCCAACAGTAACCTGATCGTGGAAACGACCGACCGCCACGGTTTACATCCTGACGATGGCCAGCCGGCTGGGCGGACGATTACACAAGCTCAACTGGTAGGAAAACTGTACTACAACCGAGCACTGAACCTGTTGGTCGAGAGGCGTTTCGAGTCGGCGTTATTGCACGCCGAACTGGCCTGGCGACTGGATCCGCTGCATCAGGAAGCCGGCGAAAATGTGGTTATTGCCAACAGCCGCTGGGCGATCGAACTCGCGCAAGCGGGCGAGTGGTCGACAGCCATCTCACTGTTGCGTAATACACATTCCGGCCAAAGCTCTGAATCGACCCTTGTGGCAGCAAAAATCTTCGTGCTTCAGAGCTGGATTGAATCAACCTGCCGACCTTCAATTGAGCCACTCTCTCAACCCTTGGCCCATCAAGAGGCTGTTGTGGAACAATTATTGCTGACGATTGCTGAACACCCGACCAACTCGCGACTGCTGCAACTGTTGCAAGAGGTCTCGTCCACCTGAGGATTACCAGGGGTCAACGTCGATCAATCGACGGCCAACTGCAATCTCCGAGCCACGTCCGCTGGCATTACATTTTTATGGACCAGGATCGCAATCGTCTTGGACCGCAAGCAAGACTCCGACATGTTCACGAAGCCTTCATTATCATGAAGGGTTGCACCGTACGAGTCCTTGACGACCATGTAGTTGTTACCCAAACGGTCATGTGACGTACCTACAACGTGCATGAGGTGATCGTCGGTCGAACGAAAACTGTCATAGTCCTGCTGCCGTCGTTCCTGTTTCACTTCCAGCTCCGGCTCGGGCTTCTCGCACAGGTCGTCACGTTCCTGTTTGGTCTTCTGCCACCAGGGCTTCGACGGCAGGATGGCGATCCCTTCTTTACGCTTGCAACTGCGCTCACTAATGTCACCGTCCCAGACAAACGTGTATCCCATGGCGATCGATTTGTTCATGATTTCCATGAGCTCGTCCAGCGTCACATTCCAGTAAAGATCGTCAGCCCAATTGTCCGGCAGCTCGAGTCGCACTTGCTGATAGAAAGGCCGGTGCGTGTAGGACGTGAGTTGCACGTAATCATCTGCCTTCAGGCCCAATGACCTGGCGAATTTCCTGGGTGTGTATCGTTCGCCCTTGTATTCAAACTCTTCGGGCCGCGGGCCCAAATAGGCGTCGAGCGTGCCTTCAACCGCCTCACGCCAGGCAGGATTTATCGTCTTGCTGCCCAACACCGCATCCAGCATCGCCTTCAGAACACGGTCCAATTCGTACTGGTCATGGGGCGCATCACCGACTTTGCCGGGGCACACCGATTCCGGCACGGCCCCCTGTTCGCGGAGCACATACAAGACGTTGTTCGTCAGTCCGCCACCCGCGAACTGCGCCTTCCCATGTCGACGGATGTATCTCTCAGCCTTGAGCGGGTAGATATGCCGCACGATGAACATCTCGGAAAGATCAACCGGACCCTGCCCCATGCGAATCAGCTCCGCTTCCAGAAACGAATTCGTTGCAAAGCACCAACAGGTATTGGTACTCGCCTGATTCTTGACGGAAGTGCAGGGCAACATCTTGTCGCGGACAAAATCAAAGCCGGCGGTTCCACTTTCTTGGTCACCATCGATGACGACTGTGGCAGTCGTTTCTTCAGCGCTGGCCGACGAGACGCCTCCGATCAACAGCAAGAGCAACAGCCAAGTGGTTTCTCGATACATACCCAGTTCCTCTTCGGCAGAACTTCAAAGGCAGCCTGACGGCTGGTCGGGGAACGCACGAATCCACGGCAGAGGCCAGAGGGGCACCGTCGTTTCGGGCGTTCCTTTCGCCCAGTTCGACGAGATTGACGTCGCAATCCCGGGAAAACAGGCTCGCCACAGGTTAGCCTACCGCGTCAACGACCGCACCGATAGAATAATTCACGTGCGTGGTGGCTCTTTCCTGCCCGCGAAGCGATCAGCAACTGTTGGGATTCAAGCGGATGAAACAGCGTCAAGATTATTTTCTTCTCACCGGAGCAACGGGGCTCCTCGGCCAGTATCTGACCCGCGATCTGCTCGCCGCAGGCCATCGAGTGGCCGTGTTAATTCGCGGTAACAAGAAACAGTCTGCGGTCGAACGCATGGAGCAGTTCATGCAGATGTGGGATCGCCAGGCCGATTGTCATCTGGTACGGCCCATTTGCCTGGAGGGCAACATCACCGAACCCAACGCTGGTCTGAACGACACCGATTTTGAGTGGGTGAAAGCAAATGTTGGCAACATGATCCACTGCGCCGCCTCATTGCAGTTCAACGAGCAAGGCGGTGAGCCGTGGCGGACGAATATCGAAGGCACGAAACACATCTTGAAACTGTGTGAAGATGCTGAAATCAAAATCATGCATTACGTGTCGACCGCTTATGTCTGCGGACATCGCGACACACTCGTCAAGGAAGACGAATTGGATGCCGGGCAGGAATGGCGCAACGATTATGAGAACAGCAAGTTCCAGGCGGAAAAACTCGTGCGTGAATGCACCGCCTTCGATTCTCTAACAGTCTATCGTCCGGTCGTGATTACGGGCGATTCGGTGACCGGGTATACCAGTACCTATCACGGCACCTACCTGTACATGAAGCTGGCAAAGATGCTCGCCGATAACACCGATCCCGATGAGAACGGCAGGAGGCATATTCCAATTCGGTGGGGGCTCACCGGCAAGGAACGACGCAATATCACGCCCGTCAATTGGAATTCAGAAGTCATCTGCAAGTTGATCTCCAATACCGAATGCCACGGCGAAACGTTTCACCTCGCACCCAGCGAACCAATAACCATGAAGGACGCAATCGGTTTCGGAACCAAGTACTTTGGAATTTCCGGTATTGAATTTCGTGGTTTCGGCATGCGACCGGACGAAGCGCTCAACGATCTGGAGAAATGGGTTTGGGCGGCAATCTCGATTTATGGTTCGTACGATTTCATGGACCCTGAATTCGACACAACAAACTTGATGAAGTTCGCTCCAGAGCCCAAGTGCCCGAAGCTCGATTGGGCCACAGCCAGGAAATTGATCGACTACGCTGAAGAAGACCGTTGGGGCCGGCGCAAACTACCTTCACCCGAGAAGGCACCGGTGTGTGTAGCCTCCGTCTTGGAACGGGCCTGCGGTAAGACCGCCTCGGCCAGCATCACAGGTGAGGAGTTGTTGGGGGTCAACATCCAGGGTCCCGGTGGAGGGCAATGGCAATTGGCGATCGAAAACGACACCATCGCGGCCTTCGCTCGCGGTCTACCCCGCTTCGAAACGTCCTCGCCAGTCGCCGGTATCGATATTGAAGAATTGGCCACTGGCCTGAGCAACGGCCAAAAAGTGCTGGACATTATCCGGCAGATTGCCTGACGACCGCAATTTACGCCCTGCGTTGCTTTTCCGCATCGAGCCGCGATCATGACGCGCGATTACGTCACTTCGCGGCATCTTTGACGTTCTCATTTGACCCCTGGTTGTTCTCGACCTAAGTATCTCTTGGGGCACGCTCATCGTGTCACTCCACGAACCTCAGTGGGTCTCTTCGATTCGGCCTCCAAACCCATGATCCTGCCCATGCCGTACACGCCAGTCTTGCCATTCACGCCTCACGCCTCGGAAATCACACCGGCGGTAGCAGGCCTGTTGCAGCAGCATGCCGCAACTCCCTGCGACGATCGACGTTACAGCGTTCGACACCCGTACTCGAGACTGCTGAGGCTGACACCCGTCGACAAATCGACTTTGGAGGCGGTAGGTCCGCCTGTGGATGTCGCCGGCAAGGAATTGTCCGTGGGTGGAATTGGCTTCTTTCACCAGGAGGTGATCCCCCATCGATACCTGCTGCTGCCCGCGAACCATAAAGATCGCTGGTTGCTGACACGAATGCGATGGTGCCGGTTCCTCAAATCGGGCTGGTACGAAAGCGGTGGTGAGTTCGTGAGGACGATTCACCGAACGTCGGATGCTTGAATCTGGTCGATTTCCCACCAACACCGGTGTGAAAGACCATTCTGATCTCCCCTTTCTGGGCCAGCCGCGCACCATGATCGTGCGGACCAGCGATGTTAAGAATGAGAAAAACTTTTGACACTGAGAGTAGAATTCCTTGCGTTCCCCATGGTTTGGGCTAACGTTTAGTGGAGACGGGCTTCGCTCGTCGCTATCGCCAGTTCGAAGCTGGAACTGGCACGACTGTCTTTGTGCTCCGAAACTTTGAGTTGCTGAGGTGATTAGGCCATCGGAGGCACCTGAGAACGTACTCCGCAATCATATGTGCCTGACGCGAGTCGGGCATCGAGTTCAAGGGCCGTCGCGAAAGCGGCGGCCCTTACTCTTGCGCCAGAGACGATTTGCCAGGGGAACCTGCCCAACTACTGCCGCAGCCCCTGCGGAACTCCATTGGGAAATTCCCGCTTCAGCACACGCTCGATGTAAGCTTTCCGATTTGCCGGTTTTGGATGGGTACTCATCATCTCCGGCGGCCCACCCTGTGACGCCTCGTCCAAAATGTCCATCACGCCGATCATGGCTCGCGGATCATAACCTGCCAGTGCCGACAGGCGCACGCCCCATAGGTCCGATTCCAGCTCATCCTTTCGGCCATACTTCATGTTGACCATCTGGCCGATCGCCTGCGCCATTCGGGCACTGTCGTACCCGCCACCTGCGACACCCGCCGCTCCGGCAAGTCCTTGAGTCAATTGCTGTTTGGCCATTCGCTGCGCCATGGCGGGACAACACGTGCCCGATCTCATGACCCAGCACGCCGGCCAGCTGTCCTTCCGTTTGCAGACGTTGGTAGAGTGCCGCAGTGATAAAGACCTGCCCACCGGGCAGCGCAAAGGCGTTAATGGTCTGGCCGTCGCGAAGCAAATGAAACTCGAAAGCATCGCGATACGGATTCAACCCGCCAGTTTCCTGCAGCCATTCGTCCAATCCATTCAACAACCGACCACCGACAACATCGACATGTTGCTGCTTTTGCGGGTCTGGATAGAGTCCACCATGTTGATTCGCCATCTGGTTGACCGCAGCGAGACCCATACGGATTTCCTGATCTTCGTTCAGTGCAACCCGCTGTTTTTTACCAGTCACCGGGTTCACGTCTCCCATCGACCAGTAGGAAAACAGAGCGAAAAGAACCATCGCTCCAGCGATCAGCAACCTCAGCTTGAAGTTGCCTCCTGCACCTTGCTGGCGGCGATACCTGCCACCCCCGTATCCGTAACGTGTCATGATTTTTGTCCTGAATGAGCTCAGCAACTACGGGAAAGCGCCCGGGCCAGTTCTCCGCTCAAGCTTCGTTGCCTCGTTCAATCGGCTCCGCTTCACCATCTGGCCCTGATGTCCCGGGAGCATTCTCCAGGTAATGGCGAAACAGCAGTCGGTGCATTACTAACAGCAAGACCCAGCAGCCAAGGCTGATCAGCAGGCACCAAATGAGTGTCTGTCCAACCATGTAAGGAATGAAGAATATCGATCCGGCGAAAGCTACGTAACCCAAATGCGCGGGCCAATCGGTCGGAAAGAAATAGTCAATCAACACCAACAACGCACCAAGCACTGCCAATATCTCGGGAAACCGATAATACCGTAGCGTCTCGATCGTTTCGAATATCTGGTCGTTCATAAGCGCAATTATAAACCGAATTCAAAAGTGGGGGGTACCGTTGGCGAACGCACGAGTGCGGAAATAGGTCCGTTCAGCCTTTTTGCCCGGCCGAGCTTAGCATCGCTGAGCCTCACAATCGGCTTGTTCACGTTTTCCATGGTTTGTTATAAGCCGCCTCGTGAAGCTTCCCGGATTGCAACGAGAGAAGGCAAGGCGTTTTGATTAACAGCCCGTTTACTTTGTTTGCGGTCTTCATCGCCGCCTGCGGAATTTGTGCCTACCTCCCGGCACAGACTTCGACCCCTCAATCGGGATATGAGCTCCCGTCCCAGTTCTGGCAAGCCACTTCGCTACCACCGTTCGATTCCATGCCCGATGACGCACCCCCACCCCCCGAACCGGCGACCGCCGAGGAAATGACTGTCCCACTTCCTGCGCCCATGCCCGATTACGCCTGGTACGATCCCCGTGGTCTGTTCTCACCAGTCTTCTGGGATGGAAACATTCAGTTCGGCTTGAACGGTTCGCAGGGCAACGCCGACTCATTCGCCATCGCCAGCGGATTCGAACTCTCGAGAGAAACGGAAAGAACCAACTGGGATGTCGATTTGAACTACGCCATGACCGAGCAGAACGGGGTCGAATCACAGAACAATGCTTTGCTGTGGAGTACCTGGGACTACAAACTTGCAAGTCCCAGGTGGTCCTGGTTTATCAAGACGCAACTGGAATATGACGAGTTCAAGAACTTTGACCTGCGTCTGGCGAAGAGCACGGGCTTGGGGTACCTGTTCGTGGATACCCCGGCGACACAATTTCGAGCTCGCTTCGGTGCAGGTGTGTCGCAGGAGATCGGCGGCGATAATGACGATGTGATTCCCGAAGCCGACTTTGGCTTTGACTACGCATACAACATCAACGCGCGTAACAAGCTATCCATCGTTCATGACTACTTCCCCGACTGGAGCGACTTTTCAAACTTCCGTCAGGTCACTGACGCAGGCTGGGAAATTGCGATCAGCGAAGCCCACGGCCTGAGCCTCAAACTCGGCTTCATTCATCGCTACGACAGCACGCCTGAGGGCGCCGAAAAAAGCGATGTGAACTACAACGTATTGATGCTGTGGAACTTGTAACCGCTGGCTGACTACCGACGGTCCGAGGCAACATTTTCAGCCGAGCCACCGCTCAGGTCATCACGCTCGTCATCGCGCTTGCGGCTCTGAAGAAACATCTTGATTGGCACTTCTCCAAAACTGAGCTGGTCCCTCAGCACCCCCATCAGATAACGGCGATAAGACGGTGAGAATCCGTCCGGATAATTGCAGATCATGGCGATCGTGGGCGGCTGGACGTCAATCTGCGACACGTAGTAGATCTTCGGCCGCCGGTTGCGGAAGAGTGCCGGCGGATAATATTGTAGCGCCTGCTTCAGAAGTGCATTTAACTGACCTGTCGCGACACGTGTCCGCGCCTGCTTAAACAGCATTTGGGCGTGATTCAGAAGAGTCTTCGCATTCTTGCCGGTTTGACCCGTAATGAAAGCGATCGGAACGTGCCACATCGAGCCGAAAGTGTCTCGCAGATAGGTCGACCATTCCTCGGTTGCCACTTTGCCCTGGTACAAGTCCCACTTGTTAACGACAAAAATACAGGGCTTGTAGTTCTCCAGAATGAAGCCACACAGTTGCTTGTCGACTTTGCTGATCGGCTGCGAAGCATCGAAAAACAGCAACACGACATCCGCTTGGCGAATACTGCGTTCCGCCCGTCGCATCCCGTAGAAATCCAGATCGGTGCGGACGGAAACACGACGACGCAGGCCGGGAGTGTCAATCGCGACAATGGTACGCCCGTCCATTTCGAAACGAATGTCAACACTGTCCCGTGTGGTTCCCGGCACCTCGCTGACGATCATCCGTTCTTCATTCAAGAGCGAATTGATGAATGTGCTTTTGCCGACGTTGCGTCGACCGACAATGGCGATCTTCATCTCCGGCTGCTCTTCCGCCTGCTCGTCGACCGGATCGGGTAACTGCTGTAATATCGCCTCTTCCAGCAAGTCCTTGTTTCGATTCCCTTTCGTACTGACGCGAACCACGTCGCCAAAACCAAGCCGATAGAATTCGTCGGCTTCCGTATCACGCTTGGGGCTATCTGATTTGTTCGCGACAAGGATTACGGGTTTCTCTATCTTTCGTAATCGGCGGGTCACCTCTTCGTCCAGAGGCACAATTCCCGTCAACGCATCAACCACAAAGATCAACAGATCCGCCTGGTCGATTCCGAACGCGATTTGCTGTTCGACGTCCTCGGTCAAGTCGTCCGAATCCTTGATACCGATACCACCGGTATCCACGATCTCACAATGGCGATCTTCGAGTTCGATCAGGCGAGTCAAACGGTCTCGCGTGACACCGGCGTAGTCGTCAACGATTGCGATTCGCTTCCCCGCCAGCCAATTGAAGATGCTGGACTTGCCCACGTTCGGGCGGCCGACGATTGCTATTTTTGGAATGCTCATAACACAGGTGCATCTTCACGATGGCTGGAACGACGGCGAACCGAGGGTGGCCGTGCGGAGTCTGCCCAACGCACGGCGTACAACGTATATTGCTGGCTGCGAATCACCGAGGTAAGCCCGCCGTGCCAAACGAAAAAACAGTCACTGATTCACCAACAGCGACGCCGACATTGAAATCGGTCGACCTGGGGACTGCGATCCTTCAACAATTGGGTAGCCTCCGCCTCGCCGGTGTGGATTCGCTGCCTCGGGCGGTCGACCGCAGGTCGTCGAGTCCACAGCACAAAACAACGGCAGTCTCCCAGTCGCAGACTCCGACTCCTCAGGATACACAAAACGGACCCGAGATGCCGCCAACAAAATCGAATTCATCCACCGAACAGGCAAATGCAGAACTTCAGCTGATCCAGGACGAAGTTGCCCGATGCTCACTTTGCACGGAACTTGCCTCGCAACGCACCAAAACCGTGTTCGGCGTGGGCAACCCCCGGGCCCGACTGTGCTTTCTGGGCGAAGCCCCGGGAGCCGATGAGGATCAAACGGGAGAGCCCTTCGTCGGCCGGGCCGGCAAGCTACTGACGAAAATTATCGAAGCCTGTACGCTCACTCGCGAAGAGGTCTACATCCTCAACATGCTGAAGTGCCGTCCGCCTGGCAATCGAAACCCGGCTCCCGAGGAAGTCGCCAATTGCGACCATTTCCTGAAACGTCAATTGGCGATCATTCAGCCTGAATTCATCTGCTGCCTGGGCGCGGTCGCGGCCAAGAACCTGCTCGACTCGCCATTGCCGATCGGGAAGCTGCGAGGCCAATTTCATGAATGGAACGGCATCAAGGTGCTGGCCACGTACCACCCGGCCTACCTGCTGCGCAACCCGCCGGCGAAGGCTGAGGTATGGAAAGACATGCAGTTCCTGATGAATGCGATGGGCATCGACTTACCCCAGTAAATCCTGGGATTCAAGGTCCGCTACCGCTGGGCTGCGAACCACCCCTCAATCCAGCCGACGCTCAACATCGCGCGGACGGGAAATGTGCTGACTCGCACACCGCCATGGGTTTTTTCGGATTTTGCAGGTTGCTGCGGTCGCTCACGCAATCATGCGGCGCCGAACAGCAAGCTACACTTGTGTAGCATTCGTCAGGAGGATGCGACGAACACGATTCACAATATCAGTTGGAGGAATCGTCTGATGATTTTAGAAGCCGGCGACAAAGTGCTCGTATCGAATCGTCGCATGTTCGACGGGGACGAAGCACGGTTCTTCCTTGGTGAGACCATTGCGTGCGAAGGCCACCTGCTGAAAATTGAGGGCTACAGCTTTGTTCGTGATCTGTCCAGCGGCCATATCGTCAAGAAGATCGAAAGGCGAATCAAGGTCATATCCGTTGCGTCACCGGGACATATCGTCTACCAGGTAGCCAACGAGATCAATGTGCATACGGCAGACATTGCGAGTGGTAACGGCGACGCCATGCTGATGGACGGTTCCCAACCGATCATGAATCTCTCTGAACGCACCCATTGCGGGCATTTCTAATCCGCCGAAATCAGAGTGTTCAATTCTTCTCGCAGCTCGGACATTTTCAACGGCATTGAGAGCGCTGCAACATGTGTCGGCAACTCGAGCTTCGCACGGAATTTCGCCTGCTTTTTTCCGAAGAGCAAAATCTGGGGCAACTTGGAAGTCGCCTCATTCGCAAGTAAGTACCGATGGAGTTCCAACCCGGCTTTCCCCAGGGAAGCCAAGGAGATAACGAGCGCATCTGCTGTCTTCGAATCGCGGTCCAGACGTTGTTTGGCTCGCTCGGCATCGGAGACCAGGAGGGCGCGATAACCACTTTTTTTCAGCCCACTCCGCAGCGCGTTCTGAAGCGCATGGTTCGATTCGACGACGAGCACTTTCTTCATCTGCGATGGATCGACGATGGCCCCCGCAGCACCACTACCCGCAAATTCCGGGTCCAGCGCCTTGCGAGCCTTCCGCAAGTCGATCATCAGTTCGAGCTGCGTCTGGTACCGTTTCGTCGCATCGAGCTGCATCGCCTTGTTCAAAACGGTTTCAACAGCCAGCGGAATTTCTGGAATTGCCTGTCGAATGGGAACGATTTCGCGGAAGCGTGAGGAATCCTTTGAACCGCCAGCGAACGGCGATTTCCCGGTTAACAGGTGATAAAACATGCAACCCGTGAAATAGATATCACTGCGCGGATCGCCTTTCTCAACCCCGGTGACTTTTTCCAGACCGGCATAGTCGACCGTGCGGGCGTTGCCAGCGTCCCCATCGATCCCCGCGAGGCCAAAGTCCACTAACATCGGCACGCCGTCACTGGACATCAGCACATTCGACAACTTCAGATCGCGATGTGTAATTCCTTTCTCCCAGGCGTGATGCAAACCGCTGACGATACCCAACATGATCTCGACCGCCTCCGCCGGTTCAATTTGCCGTCGAATCTGGACAAACTCCAGCAGGCTCTGCCCTTCGACAAAATCCATGACCAGGAAGTGTGTGTGTCGAATAGAATGCAGCTCGTAGATGGGTACAATGTTCGGGTGACTCAGCTTCTGCCCCATCTGGCCTTCGCGAAGAAACTTCTTTGTCTCGGGCGGCTTCTCCGCGTGACGCTTACGGAGAACTTTTAGTGCGTACACCTTGCCTGACTCGCGATGGACAGCTCGGTAAACCCTGGCAAAAGAGCCGGTGCCAACAAGGTACAACACCTTATAGTCGCCGTAATAAAAACCGGCCTTTTCGTTCTTCAACAGACGCTCAACCTGGTAGTTGGTCATGTACTCCCGCTGCAGGAGCATATTCTGGAATTCGAGCGAAGGCACATTACGGGTGCCAAAGTGGCTCCACACCGACTCCAGCTCGCGTTGATCGACCAGGTTCAGATCGAATGCTCGCTGCGCAAACTCTTCAGCTGTGAGTTCTAGCATCAGTTCGTTCGACCCAATATGGAAGGACAATCCCGGCTGCGGGTTGCCAGAAAAAAAGAGCGCCACAGATCATTGGTAACGGCTTTGATCAATCATCGTTCGTGACTCATCGCTGCTTCTCGCCACCACAGCCCCAAGTCCCGATTTTACGTTGATTGGCCGGCGGCGGCAAACCGGAACCACCGTCGAAAGTGCAGCGTAAATCGAAAATGGGGCCACCCCTGCAGAGGTGACCCCGATTTCCAGTTTGCACGGTGCGTCGATGCCAGGGGCATCATGCTGCTCTAAACGTCGTTATCTTCCAACTGCTGCTGAAAGGCGTCGCGTTCTCGTCGCGTCGCTTCGAGATCAAACATCAGGTATTTCATATCCAGTCGCAATTGACTGAGTGCTTCCTGAACGAGTCGCAGAATTCGTTTTCGTCGTTGAGTACTCTCAACTACTCGCTGTACGATCGGCTCCAATCGCGAGCGGTCGGGGCCTGACAGTTCGGCCACAGCTCGGGTCAATTCGATCAGCTCTTGCGGAAGCTTTTTGGTCAACTTTGAAGTATCTCGGCTATTCATCTAAATGCTCCGGTGGGTGTTGCAGGAGCTCTTACGCAGAAGGTGTGCCGAACCGCACAATACGTTGCGAAGACTGGTTTTGAAGCGCTTTTTGCCGTGGGCGAATTCGCGTCGCTAGCGATGCAGGTTGATTCCGATCAACGGCTGGACTCGAAAACGCACCTTGGCGCTGTTATAAGTCCACGACTTTTTGCCGATGATGCCAGGAAACATCACGCCCATTTCGAACTCCCACTTATGCCAGGCGACACAATTCACGCCGAATCTCGAACCATTCGCCTTCTGGGACTGGCAGCGGTCACGTTGTTCCTGTTGCCCCCGATGGAAATGGCGATCGCCGACTCCCCCTCATTCGAGTCGGATTGGTCATTCGCAGCCGGCGACTGTGGACTGCGGGTGGAAGCGTGCGAGAAACTGCCGGCAGGGAACCGTCGTCCTTCAGCAAATCTCCTGACGCTAACGGCTGGTTCTGGCAGCCAGGCACTGGCCAGCTTTGCCTTGAACGAAAAACCTCATGTCATCTCGGAGCTTCAAGTCCGGCTGATGCTCAAGGCCAGCCGACCGGGCCTTCAGCTATTCGTTCGAGCGGTTCTGCCGCGAGCGACCAACCTCGATGACGGCTCGCACCGCACCATAATGTTACCCGGCCCAACGTATTCCCAAGCCGGAGAGTGGAGCACACTTGAGCTCCAAGACTTACCGGCGTTGCTCGAACGCCAGGTACGCATCCATCGAGTCAACAGCGACGAATGGCTTGACATACGCGAGGCTTTCATCGATCTCGTAGCGGTCAACGTTTACGGTGGACGTGGCGAAACACAAGTCTGGCTGGCGACGCCCGATGTTGAAGGTGTCGTGGTATCACGTTCGCCACTGGAAACCGAGTTGGCAAA
This sequence comes from uncultured Planctomycetales bacterium, assembly GCA_963821085.1. Taxonomy (GTDB): domain Bacteria; phylum Planctomycetota; class Planctomycetia; order Pirellulales; family Pirellulaceae; genus CAWGCE01. Next base: position 68,329 of record CAWGCE010000016.1, read on the forward strand.
TGTCAGCCGATTACCTGCTCCTCAGAATCACCGCGTGCAGGCTAGCAACGGAATCATCACGATTGACGATCGGCCTTTCGCGCCCCGCGTCATTCGACCACAAGGTGAAGCGTGGCCGTTCATCAAGGATCTGGGGTTCAATACCTTGTGGCTGGCGACTCCGCCAACCGCGGAACAAATGGCCATGGCCGAGCGATTGAAATTGTGGCTCATCGCTCCCGTCCCTGCAGTGCCAAGCCTGCAGGTGCTGAACAGTCATCTCTACCGTCGCGTCATCGCCTGGGACCTGGGATCGGGGGTACCAGATAAATACGAATCACAGCAAGACCTGGCAGATCAGATCCGTGATGCGTGTGGTTCCGACCGGAAGCCACTGCTCTGTGTCGATTTTGGCGACCTCGAAGCGGCGGAGCGTTTCTGCGACATCGTCGTATACCAAACAACCACATTGGGCACTTCACTGTCGTTGACCGACTACAGTTTGCGGCTGCGACACCGCATCGACAAAAGTGTTCCCAACATTTGCCATTGGGTACTGATGAGTTCGCATCTGCCTCCTGCACTGCCCGCCAGGTATCCATTTGGACCGGCGACGCCTCGGCGGCAAGCCAGGCGCACGAACCAGCTCAGTTGTGGCGGGCAACGGTCACCGCCCTGGGGAGCGGGGCGCGTTGCATTTGCATCGCGGACGCGTATCGGCTGGACAATTCCGATGTGCAAACCGAATTGCGAGTTGCCGCTCTGCGACAATTCCACCGTTTACACTCGCTCATCAGCCCCTGGCTGTTGGGCGGTCGCTCCTCCGAACTTCAATCGGTCGACGATAGACTGCAAATGGCACTGTTCAGGACAAACCGCGCCACTCTGGCGGTACCGATTCCTCGATCGATTGACGATCAGTTTTGTGCCGCCCCGGTCGGGCGGCGATCAACCAAACTCACTTTGCGACACGATTCCGATACTGCGAACGCCTACATCCTCCGACTGGATTCTTTGGACAAAATCGGCAGCGAACGAGTTGCGGGTGGAATTTGCTTCGAAACCGGTGACCTGTCAAAAGCATACGCAATTCTTCTGACGCCCAGCGATCGCATCGCCGGGGCAATGTCGGCCAAGATTCGCAAAACTGCCGTTTCCTCAATTCGCAATCAACAGGCAATCGCCAGATTATTGCTCCAACTTGGACCACACTCTTCCGCCAACCCGACCGCCGGTCGTGCATCCAAAGGCGACGAACGTTCTTCCGCCGCCCAGAAACTCCTGCGACGGTCCGAATCCGCAGTAAGCGCAGGGCAGCTGTCACAAGCAAGCGAATTTGCAATCGATGCCTGTGAATCAGTTTACCAGCAGCGATACCAGAAATGGTCGCAGGCCATCCGGTCGGACGAACCGACGACTTGCCCTTTGATGACGAACCACTCTTCGATTCCAGCCTATAGCCATTGGCAAAGGACGTTTCCCCGGGTCGCACGCGGTGTCAATCTGTTGCCCGGGGGCAACTTCGAGCAATTAGAGCCACTGCTGGAAGGCGGCTGGCAACGTAGTGGAATTTCCAGTGAAGCAAGTCAGGTCGCCACCCAGGTGAGCCTTTCGGATCAGGGCCGTCGCGGAAAGTGCCTGCGACTACTGGCCTCCGCCATGCACGTTGACAACGCTACAGTTTGGGTCCGATCGGCGCCGATGTCACTGGCAAAGGGCCAACGCGTCCGAATCGACGGCTGGGTCAAACTCAAGTCAACGCCGTCCAGCGGCGAAGCGTTGCGAAACCAGACAGCGTGCGCGACGGCTACGATTCACGATTCGTGGGCCGGGCCCCAATTGGCTCACCGACTTCAGTCCCACGGTGAATGGCAACCATTTTCACTGTTTCGTATCGGAACCGGCGAACCACTGACAATTACGTGCTCGCTGACGTCACCGGGAGAGTTGCTGCTCGACGACCTGCTCGTCTCACCGCTTTCCGACGGCGTCATCGCCGTGCGCTGAGGCGGTCGTCACGGTTTTCGCGACGTCGGTGTGATAGGATGAGGATCCATCGTAACCATCCATCGGCTGATCTCATGGATAACTCGATCGCAGATATCCCGGAACACTTGCTGCTGCCGATCGGCATGGCAACGGGTGCTGCCGTGCTGATACTGCTGGCGTATCACTTGTTGCGAGCCCGCCGCGGTCGGCGCGTCGCCAAGCAGGGGCGACATTCCCAACGAATCGACCTCGCCAGCTTTGAAAACACGGGCGTTCCTGCTAATGGACCATGTTTGGAACTGTATAACGTTCCAGTTCGGCTGGTGCTCGTCGTCGTGGCCCCAGCGGGACGCAACGGCAAGTTACCCCACGATCAGCTTTTGCCAGCCATCCTCGACAACGCAATCCCCGGCATCCGCAACTTGCTCACAAATCAACAGCCTCAAATTCAAACCTGGCCCGCACAGTTGAGCACGTCCGGCTTTCGCGAATCCTTCTTTAGCGAACTTGCATTGCCCAATAATTGTGGCAAGGGATCATTGTGGTCGGCCGCAGCCGGTAGTTTCTCGGCCGTAGGTCATCGCTTCCTCGTGGGCTTGTTGGTTCGCGCAGATCAAGCAAACAATCTCGGGTCAATTCACAATCGATCGTGACCCTCAGTGGCTGGACATGTTTCGTATCGTCTCTAGATAAACGAGCTTGCCTTTGAGTGACCTGCGCAATTCGGCGATTGCTATCTGGCAAGCCGGCGTCGACGCCGTGCAAACGGACAGATTGATCGCATCCCGCGTACGCTTCGACACGGGAACATTGATCGTCAACTCGTCCGATGACGGCACGCATCGTTTCGACTTATCACGATTCAATCGTGTCTGCATTCTCGGTGGTGGAAAAGCAGCTGGTGGAATGGTTCCTCCATTGGAGCGTCTGCTCAGCCAACATTTTACGCAAGCCGATCAGCTGTTCGGTTTCGTAAACATTCCAGATGGCTCGGTCGTGCCAACGGAACATGTTCGGCTACACGGCTGCCGGCCCATGGGTGTCAACGAGCCAACAGCGCGTGCGGTCGAAGGCACAACGAGGATGCTGGAATTGGCCCGCAACCTGACTGATGACGATTTGTGCATAGTGTTGTTGACCGGAGGTGGATCGGCCCTGCTGAGCTCCCCGGCAGCAGGAGTCACATTGGCCGACAAATTGGCCGTGACTCGTTTCCTCTCGGCGGCTGGAGCCGACATCTGGCAACTCAATTCGGTTCGCCGACAGCTCAGCCATGTCAAAGGCGGACGTCTCGCGGCAGCCTGCCGAGGAGGGCTATTGATCGGCCTGTTACTATCCGATGTCTTGGGCGATTCGCTGGAGACGATCGCGTCGGGGCCGACGGTCACTGTCGACACTCACATCGACCAGCACCAGGCGCGAGCGACGCTTGAACATTATGATCCGGACCGACAGCAAATTCCCCCGTCAGTGTGGGCAGCGGTCGAACAGTCGAAAACGGTTCCCACACCTTCGGCTCAGGTCGTCAACCTGGTCCTGGCCAACAACCAAACGGCAACCGCAGCCGCCGCAAACGAAGCTCGACTGCAAGGTTACGACGTTGAATTGGAACCGCTTGAGCTAAAGCAGAAATCCGCAGATGAACAAGGAAAATGGTTCGCTCGCAAATATCTTGAGGTGTCCAACGCTGACACCAAGCGGGCTTTCATCAGTGGCGGTGAACCAACGGTTTCGCTCGCGTCAAACTCCGAACGGGGAAGCGGAGGCCGGAATCAGCAACTGGTTCTGGCAGCGCTGTTGGAATTGGCGCAATCGTCGTTGCCAACCACTGGTACCGTTTTGTTGTCTGCCGGAACAGATGGAGAAGATGGACCTACCGACGCCGCTGGCGGGATCATGGAAACGCCACAAATCGCAGCACTCGGCGTGCGGCTCGAGGAGGCAAAAACAGCGCTGCGACAAAACAATGCCTACCCCCTGCTCGAGCAGGTCGATGGCCTCGTCAAGACAGGATATACCCAAACCAATGTTTGCGACCTGCGAGTCATCCTGCATGACCCGGGTGGGTAATATTCCGTGACCGGTGTTGGTACTATCAGGGAGGCCGGACCAATCAAACGTTTTGCAGTTGCAGGCGATCCATTTCCTTTTTTTTTCGCTTGGCCAACGCCAGGGCTTTCTTCTCACCCCAGTATTCGATCGAAATATTGGAATACCTCGGTGCCCCCTTTGGCGTACGCCAGTACACCGTATAGACATCCACCGGGTTACGACCCGCTCGTTCAAAAGTGCGGCGCACAATCCGTTTGATTCCAGTATTCGGAGCAGGGACAGGCTTTGGTTTGCCTTTCTGGCTCTTCGGCGGTCCCAACACCGATTTGAGCTCGCGCTCATACTTCTGAGCTGCCCGACGGCTGCTGAATGTGCGGGAATAGAGTTTTCCGTTCCGCATCACCCGAACCAGGTAACGCATCTTCGTCCCGTTCAACAATTCTGTAATTGCCATATCACTGATCCCCATGGTGCACGTCATGATGTTCGTGCAGTGCTCCGCTCCTCCCACCAAGGCTATCGCAGGTCGCTGCAACATCCCAGTTTAGTTCAACTTGCAGTCGATTCCAACCAGCAACTTCGAATCGAAGTCCACAGCAACCGATGGGTCGATCAGTATTCCAAGACAACCGCGTCCGACTATCCCTCGCGCAACAGCCTCAAGAATGCATTTACCGGCGATGTTTGATTGTCGGGTTTCTTGGTCAGGTCCCACGCCTTCAGCCAGAACTGGTCGGCTCGTTGCAAACCAAAGTCCTCTCGAAGCCGCTTGTCAAAATCGGTCATGTGAGCTGCCCCGTAGAAGATGGCAATTCGCTTCCTGCCCTTCGCCAACTGTTTTTGAAAGACCTTCATCGCGGCAGCATTCCGATCCTTGACGATCGCTTCGTTGATCTTTGCACCCAACATCATTTCGGTGCCACCCATGCGATCGAATTGCTCGGCCATCATGATTTTCATTTTCGCACCGGCATCTGGGTCGGTCAGCATCGACATCAAGTCTTGCTCGGCTGGCAATTCCAGTTCGTCCCCGGCCTGCTCAGCCTGGATATTCGCTTGCCGTACAACGTCTGCCATCGCGGAAAGGGCGAAGGAAAACACGTTATCGCCCCGTGCTTTCATCGCCTCCATCATGTCGGCAGGTGACATGTCCGCATGTATCAGATTGTCTTGGGTGTAGTCGACATGATCCAACTGCGAAGCCAATCCCAGCATCGACTTCGTCATGCTCTGCATCAGTGAGACAGGGTTGCCGGAAGTCTCCGTCCGACCTCCCCTCGGAACTCGGGTTCCCTCAGGGGCGACCAGTTCGTAGAGCACAGCGTCATATTCGGCAAACAGCCGATTCAGCTTTTCGTAATAACTCTCCTCGCCCACGTGGACGGCGCCGATAAGATCGACGATCAATTCCGAGTCGCCATTTTTGGAGCGGTAGCGCATCACCGCCGTATCGAGAGATAAGAGGCGCTCCATCGTCTCCGCGCGAGAGGCGAACGAACTTCAAACTGGTTTCGATCGGAGCCGGTTCCTCAGCCTGGAGCCCACCTGCCAGGAAGCCGCTCAGCAGAATTGTGATGCCTGGAAACAGGTGTGCCCAACGGCGGTTGTCGGTTGTCATGTGCAAAATGCCCGAGTGAATCAAGAATAGTGATGTTTGCCGGCGACTATCGCTTGATCCAATTCTAACGTCCCGCGGACCGCCGCGTCGCTGCACCTGGGAATTCGCTTGAGCGGTCCGATTCTTGGCGGCTGGACACTCGATTCGGCGAAATTCCGCATCTTCGCACAGCGTGTAAGCTGGATCTTTGGAATCTGCAATTTTCCCTGAACCGCTTCAAGCTGACGAACGACTCATCTATGGAACGCACGCCGGACGAAATCGCTGACGAGCTACTCGTACTGGGATCGCAGGCGGGCGATGCGAACGCGTGGAAACGACTGGTTCAGCGATGGCATCCCAAGCTGAACGTGCAGGCACGACGAGTTGCCGGAACATCGGAAGGTGCTGCCGACATTACCCAAGAGGCGTGGCTGGCAATTCTTCGATCGATTCGCAGTCTCGACGATCCAGCGAGGTTCCCTGCATGGGCACATCGCATCGTGGCCAACAAGGCTGCCGACTGGATTCGGAAAAAACAACGCGTGCGACAGTTGCTGCAAGGAGTGGCCGACGAAACGCAACCGAGCGAAGCCGACAGGTCACATGCTCACGACACCGCCCGCCGGGAACTCGTGGAAATCGTACGCAAGACGATTCGCCAACTTCCTGTTGAACAGCGCAGATTACTGGCGCTGTTCTACACGGAAGGGAAGTCGATCAAACAAATTGCAGCACGTCTTGGCATCCCCCAGGGCACCGTGAAATCCCGGCTGCACAGCATCCGGCAAGAAATGAAATCCTATCTCGACACCACCGAACCAGAATCCAGATGACTTAGGCCAACGTATCTACTCAGAAGCCGTCCTCACATCGTGTGCTCAAGGAGACAAATAACCGATGAAAGATATCGACGACATCATTCGCGAAGCCATCGCTGACGACGACGACAAACGGTGGTTCGACGAACTGGACGAACAATCGATTCACGAAATGGTCGTCGACTCGTTCCAGGGAAAGTCGCGTTGGCTGGTAATCGGAGTCTACGTCAGCATCGCTGGCTTTGCCTGCATGTTGGTATTTTCTGTGGCGAAGTTTTTTGCTGCAGATTCCGAACGAGAGATGATCGCCTGGGGTGTCTCGTCGATGTTCTGCTGCACTGCTGTGGCGATGATGAAGATTTGGTACTGGATGGAGTTGAATAAGAACGCCGTCACACGGGAAATCAAGCGTTTTGAGTTACAGCTGGCCAGACTGACGAGTCGATTGGGTGACAAGTGAGTGCGCCGGCCTGGTGCCTGCGGACGATGAAGCTCGGCTGCTCCCAACCCTTTTGTGAACAACGACATGGCCATAGTGACTCACCCTCCCAAGAGTTCCTCTCAGGCTTACGTGCCCCAATTCAGCCCCAGGCACTTGGGCTATCGCATGCCGGCCGAGTGGGAATTGCACGAGGCTACCTGGCTTGCCTGGCCCCATAATCAAGGCACATGGCCCCAGTTACTGGAAAAAGTTCGGGTAGCCTATATCGAGTTGATCAAGGCCATCTCGCTCCACGAAACCGTCCACCTGATCGTTCCCAACAGCGACGCTATCACCGAAGCACAATCACGGCTGAAGCACGCTGCCTGTCCGGTCAATGTCCGGCTGCACATCATACCCACAAATGATGCGTGGATTCGCGACTACGGAGCAATGTTCGTCGTGCGCGTTGACGACGAGACGGCGCTCCCAAAACGCATCGGTATCGACTGGGGCTTCAACGCCTGGGGCAATCGTTATGGAAACTGCGATGCCGACAACGCAGTCGCGCCGCGGATGGCGCAGGCCATGGGAAACCCTTCGGTCTCGGGCGGCATGGTGCTGGAAGGCGGCACAATCGAGCAAAATGGTCGCGGAACACTGATCACGACCGAGTCGGTCATGCTTGATGGAAACCGCAACGCAAACGCCGATAGGGAGTGGTTTTGCAGCAAGGCGTTGACGATGCTGGGCGCCGGACAAGTCATTTGGCTGGAACAGGGAATCGCCGACGATGCGACGGGCGGTCGTGTCGACCAATTTGCGCGTTTCGCGGGACCCAATCGCATCGCACTCGTGGCGGACGAAAATCCGGCAAGCGCCAATTATGAAATACTGCGCGAAAACCGTCGTCGGCTCAGAGATGCACGTAACCCGGCTGGGCGCCCATTCGATATCGTGACTCTGCCAGCCACACCGCCCGTCGACGTGGGCGGCAAATCCATGCCCGCCAGTTATGCCAACTTCTACGTTACCAATGGGTGCGTTGTCGTTCCGCAGTTTGGACATGCTAGCGACCGGACGGCCTGTTCGACGATTCAGAGCCTGTACCCGACACGCAAGGTCATCGGGATCGACAGCCGCGCGATCGTCCGGCCCCAGGGCGGCCTGCACAGCCTGACCCTGCAAGTGCCAGCCGTCTGATTCGGACTCGCTTCCGGTGCCATCTGCCTACCAGCGATTCTGAACAGCGATCGACGCTGCTCTTCTTCGTGTAGACTGTCCAAATGGCCCGCTTCAGACAATCTCCGCTTGTGTTCGTTCAAGAAACGGAAGACCGCGGTCTGGGCGTGTTCGCTCGCAAGGCGATTCCCGAAAACACGGTGATTGAACGGGTTCCCATGCTGATCTTCCCCACGAAATTTCTGTGGCACCCGGAAGAGACAAGTCCGCTCGCCAACTACGTATTTACCTGGGACGACGACACGGTGGCGATTGCGCTTGGCTACGGGTCTCTTTACAATCATTCGTTCACGCCCAACGCGTCGTACGAGGACTGGGGACGGAACAACAAGCGGTTTATTGCCATCCAGGACATCACCGCTGGCGAAGAGATCACGATCAATTACAACGCTGAGCCAGACGACCGGACTCCAGTCGGCTTTGATGTTCGCTGAGCAAGCTGTCGGCATCACGTATCCCTCCGAACGTGCGAATTTCTCACGCATTCCCACGACCACGGTTGGTTTCTCTTCAACAGTTCCGGTCACGTCGGACTGAAGTCTTTGGGCGACTTTGACGATTACAAAGGATATGCACCCGAATCGCTGCGCGCGAGCAGTGCCCATTACCTCGCTGAGGCAATGGGTTCCGTATGGCATGAGCTACCGGCAACGTCAAATGAAAAAATCGTCGAGAATTCCATTCCTCGCTCGCGGGGCCTTTCTTGCGGTCGGTTGCGCACTGCTGGGAATGTTCTTCGGGAAGGCTCGTTTGAGTCAGGATGGCCCGTCTGTGCCAGACTATCCGAGCACTGGATTTTCGGCTCCGCTTGCGATTCCTCCTGAACCGAATAACGACCCGCAACTCCGACAAGCAACTCTCCATGCTATAGGGCAGCCGGCGATGTTTGATCTCGCCTACGAAGATATTGTTCATCCGGACGAAGACCTCCTGCTTCCGGATGGAGTCAGCCCACAGGCTGAACCCTCGATTGCTTACCCGCAAACGAACGCCCTCCCCATGTCGCTGCCGGATGCTGAGCGCGATTCCGGTCCGTTCTCCGAACCCGGCATGAAAGCCGTTGAATCGGCGGCTGAACCGATTGTCCCACAGCAGGCAACCAGCGCGCCGACAATAGACCCAGTTCCACCATTAGCGGTGGGACCGGTGAAGGAATCTCCGCAGGATCCGGTTGAAGGGTTGCTGCATCCGGAGACTCGGCCGGAACAGTTGAGGCCCGACAAACTACGGCAACCGAATCGACCGCAAGCGCCCGGACCACGGCGTTTTGACCCCAACCAGGGACCCGCAGCGGACGAAGACTTGTTGTTACCAGACGGCTTCCAGGTGCCCCCGCCGCTCCCCGAAGAGAAACCACGTGCGACAAACGACCCTCAGCCACGAGTTACCGCGCCTCCATTTTCTGCACCGCCATTTGCCGCACCTACCGATAAAGCGGTCCCGACCCCCAAGCCAAACTTGACGAAACCTCGCGTCCCATCCCCAGGCCAACCCACCAAGTTGGGTCCGCCGCCAAGCACTAACCAAACGAAATTGATCGAAGTTCTTCCGCAAGCACCGGTTCCGGCGCCGCATCAGAAACCACAGGAAGGGCCAAAAGTGAATCCGATCGTGGCTCCCCATTCGACCGGTTCGACGACGCCCAAATACTCAGGAGATGTCGATCCGCACTTGGAAGTCTTTGGCAAGAACACCTTTCCGTCGGCGAAAGAATGCCGTGCATGCCACGAAGCGATCTATGAAGAGTGGGCCGGCTCCAGTCATGCCTATGCGGCAATCTCGCCCATGTTCCAGAAGTTTGAGCAGACCATCAATGCCTTGACCAAGGGAACGATCGGCTATTTCTGTATGCGTTGTCACGCTCCAGTAGCAACCACACTGGGACAGCCACGCTGGGCGTCGATTTACGACAACATTGAGTCGGCCACCGAAGGCGTCACTTGCGTCGCTTGCCATCGGGTTCGCGAAGAATACGGCAAGGTGAACGGTGAACGCCGCATGGAACCAGGCAGCATCAATGACCCTGTGTACGGTGCCGGATACGGCGAGGGACTGGCAGAGGTCCTGTCTCGCAAGGACCACTACAAGGTCAGAACATCGCCGGACGAAAAAGGGCCGGGGCAGCAGATTCACAACCGCGTGATTCATTTCGAGCAACTAAACAGCAGTCATTTCTGCGTTTCCTGCCACCAGGTCGCCGTTTACCCGGGAATCGCTCTCGAAGTCGTCTGGGCCCAGTACCGCGCTTCTCCGGCACACAAATTGGGAATTGAATGCCAGGAATGCCATATGGGACGGGAACCGGGTGTAGCGGCAGGCTACGCCACAGGTCCCGTCGCCGTCGTGAATGGCAAGGAAGTCAGCCCGCAGCGCAAGCACTCGAACCACATGTTCTATGGCCCCGGTTACTCAATCGCCCACCCGGGTACGTTTCCCATCAACCCGGATGCCGAAGAGTGGCCGATCGACGCATGGCTGCAATTTGACTATCGGGCCGGCTGGGGTACCGAGTCCTTCGAAGAACTCATCCAGGAAGACAAGCTCCACGTGAACTTCCCCAAGGTATGGGAAAACTCGGACGATCGCAGGGACGCTCGGGAGGTCGTGGACGCGAACCTCGAGAAACTCGAAGCCAAACGCCAAATGAGGCACCGGCTGATGGAGAATGGTTCCACCATTGATGGACCGATTTTTTCCCGGCAACCGAAGGTGGGTCAGCCGCTGGCGTTTCATTACAAGGTGACCAACACCAACATTGGCCACAACATGCCCAGTGGCTCATTGGGAGCTCAACCGCAATTGTGGCTGAATGTCGTACTAACCGGCCCCCAAGGACAACACCTGTGGGAATCCGGTTACGTCGATCGCAACGGCGATCTGGCAGACCTGCACTCGCTGGAAGTCGCTGCAGGGCGAATTCGTCCCGACCAGCAGCTGTTCAATCTGCAAACAAAATTCCTTATCACGACCGTGAAGGGCACCGATCGGGAGATGTACCTGCCGGTAAACATTGACTTCGACCAGCTACCGTTCATTCGTCCCAGCGCGTTTCCCATAAGTGTGATGAATCATCCGCCGTTCATTCGCATGGAGGGACATTCGATTCCTCCGACCGGATCGCGAAACGCAAATTACAAAGTGCCGCGAGAATTGTTGCTGACGCCCGGGCAATACCGCTTGTCGGTTCGCATGCGATCTCGTGCCGAACCGATATACTTCATGCGTTACTGCGATGCGACACCGGAAATGGAGCGGAACATGAATGAGTGGATGCTTGACTATCACGAAGAGCATTTCGACTTCTTTGTGTCGCCGTGCAACTGAGTGAGACCTGCCCTAGTTGTTAAAATTCGAGTCATGACGACGCGTAATAACTTGCTGACCCAGTTGACGATTGCCGTTCTGGCATTCGTTTGTCAGCATGCGCACGTCGAAGCGCAGACCAACGGGGTCGCCACACCGCCGGCTTATGTGCCGCCCGGCTATTCGCAATCATCAGCGGTCGGACCTTCGGTCAGTGTCACGAACGTCTCCGCAGTGCCCGAGACCTCTTTGTCTGGTCAAACTGTCGCCGTCACACGACTACCCGCGCCGTTCGGGGAACCACCTTTCTCGGGCACCGACGACCAAGAGGCACATCTGCCATTTCGGGCCGGGATACTCCCCGCGGAAGAGGATCCCAAGTCGCTTCCACCCAGGCCTGGCCAAGGCGATCTCTTTTCGGCTCCGGAGCCATTCCTGTCGGGCAATTCGAGTTCGCACGCAGCTCCAGAATTCAAAGGGTTCGGACCTACCATCCAGGATATCACTGGCGATCGGGACTTTCCGCAAACTGTTCCCACCACGTCGCTGCCGATTGGACCATTGGCGACCAAAATTCCTGCGCCGAAGCCACAACTTACAACGACTGCCCGTTCGCCTGCTGCCACCCGGATGGCACAAGTGCCACCGGACTCGGAACAATTCGACAGCGCACGGATGTCCGTCGGCGCGGCGGCAACAACGCAGGGCGCTGCCGAACATCCGGCACAATGCGAGGAGTATTCACCGTTCTCGCCCGATCCGAACTACGACTGCATCCCCTACATGCCACAACTCGAGACGGAAATCTACCAAGGCAAATGGTGCGTTCCGACACAACGTCCCCTGGTCGAATTATGGCGACCGCTCTATGCCGCAGGCGAGATACCCCCAAGCCCTGACTTTCTTGGGCGCAAAAACCTCGATCCATCCCCACTTCTTGTTGTATGGCGATTACCGGACGGCGGTGGCCTTTAATGACAATGGAGCAGATGGGGACGGGGCTGTGTGGGCGCATCGTTTGAACCTGGACTTCGACTTGAAGATCACAGCCACGGAAAGAATTCACGCCTTCTGGGGACCGCTCGACGAAGACGGACAATTCTCACGTGTTCAGGAAACGAACAACCAGATCGAGTTCTTTGAAGAGTTCGACGACGATTTTGACACGCTCTTTTTTGAAGGCGATTTGGGGTACATGTGGGGTGGGCTCACCGACCAATACGCGCCATTCGATCTTCCATTCGTCGCGGGCAAGTTTCCACTGCTTTTTCAAAACGGAGTGTGGCTGCTGGACGTCCTGGAAGGTTTCGCGTTTACAATTCCGGCCAAGAATAGTCCACTTTTTGACTGGACTAACTATGACCTTACGTTCTTCTTCGCCTTCGATGACGTAGACGGTGACGCCTTCTTCAACGATGACAATAAGGCGGATGCCTACGGTTTCAATTGGTTCCTGGAAGCATACGACGGCTATTGGGAACTCGGTTATGCCTACCTGGAAGATCGCACGGGCCAGGGACTCAGTTATCACAACATGGCTCTCGCGTATTCGCGAAGGTATTGGCAACGCGTTTCCAACTCGATTCGTCTGATCGTCAATTCAGGTCAGGACCCCAATGGAGGCGGACCGCAAACTGCAGATGGCCAATTGTTGCTGATTGAAAACGCACTCGTCAGTTTTGATCCACTGCACTTCGTCCCCTATTTCAACATGTTTGCTGGCTTTGGCCGACCACAACAGGTGGCCGGCTTTGGTCCCTTGATCAATACCGGCATTAACTTCGAGACCGACTTCCTGACCGGGTTCCCTTTCCTGGACAACACCGGCAATGATACGTACGGTGGTGCGGTCGGCCTGAACTGGCTCGGACCCGATTTTTCGTGGCAGCTCATCACGGAATTTGCCATGGTTCAAACGCACGGCAATGACTCCGACAGGAATGCGCAGAACGATCAATATGCCTTTGGAATGAGATTCCAGTTGCCACTGACGAATGCCTGGCTGGTGCGATTCGACTCGATGTACGGGATCATCGAGAATGAACCCGACATCCGTGGTGCACGGATGGAGTTGCGCTGGAAATTCTAGGGAACACGAACAATCAGCGTGGCCGTGACAGGCCCAATTGAGGCCAGACTATCGGCGCCGCACCGCGCTACACATCTTCGAGCTCGGACTTGTGATGGCGGCGGAAGCATGATTCCATCCCGGTTGGACTGCCTCCCTGGCCGAGTTCTTCAATGCCATGACGCCAATGGCAACTGCGGACACAACGAGCAGCACCGCGAGGCCTGCGAGTCTCTTTCCGCGTTGCGGATCGGGTCGACTGAGCCCCACGACGGCAGCCACCAGAGAAAGGCCAGACAGGGCAATCCCGCCCACCAACAAACGGCCTTGAGCAAGGTCGCTGATCTGGGCGGGCAACAAGAAGGCCAATCCCTCCAGGATATTGGCCAGCAGACTGCTGACCAGCGCAAAGATGCTGGCCGGGTTCCTGCTGCCGACAGGCGAACCGTCAGTCGTACGGAGCCTGAATAGAAACACGAACCAGAACAGGAGAAACGCAATCGTACAACCGAAAATGATGCTCGCTTTGCGAACATCTTTCGTCTCATGCGTGGCCGCACCCCACGCGATATAAGATCCCCAAACAAACACAGCGGCGGCAATCGCAAGCGCCGGCCAGAGCTTGGCGGTCTTCGAGCCCGCCTGATGACTCGACGAATTCCCAGTCGGTTCGGTATGGCTCATCGCGGTTTCATATTTTTTTCAGAACGGAAAACTCGTCCAGCGTTACCGTCGTTAGTTCGCCGTCTGGCCGTCGCAGCACGATCACATCACTGAACGCTTTATCATCAAAATTTCGCTGGTAATGCAATCCGTGACGTCGGCGCTCGGCGCTGACAACAACGCCCGTCGTCGTCGTGGTCCAGACGCGGAAACCGACTTTGACCTGGTGCTGCAATTCGACTTCATCGCCAGCCTGGAGTTGCTCGAAGACTCGCAAAGTATCCTCGTAATTCACACTGGCCATGATCTCAAACTTCCTTTTCGTCGATCCACGACATCATCCGACGCAACTGGCGCCCCACCGTCTCGATTTGCAGGTCCTTCTGACTGTCTCTCATCGCTTCGAAGTTCTTGCCGCCCGATCGATGTTCTTCGATCCACTCCTTGGCAAACTTCCCGCTTTGAATCTCGTCGAGGATACGTTTCATCTCGGCCTTGGTTTCATCGGTAACGATACGTGGACCACGGGTGTAGTCACCGAACTCGGCCGTATTTGAAATACTGTACCGCATGTAACTCAATCCGCCCTGGTACAACAGGTCAACGATCAGCTTCAATTCGTGGAGGCATTCAAAGAATGCCATTTCCGGTTGATAACCTGCCTCCACGAGTGTTTCAAAACCGGCTTTGACCAGTTCACTCACTCCGCCACACAGGACAACCTGTTCGCCGAACAGGTCGGTTTCGGTCTCTTCCGCAAATGAAGTCCTCACAACGCCACCACGAGTTCCGCCGATTCCCTTGGCATAGGCGAGCCCGGCCTGGAAGGTTTCGTCACTCGCGCCGCTGCTTGTGGCAATCAAACATGGCACGCCACCGCCCCCTTCGAATTCTGACCGGACGAGGTGCCCGGGCCCTTTCGGAGCAACCAGCAGCGCATCGACACCTTCCGGCGGCGTCACGTAACCAAAGTGAATGTTGAAGCCGTGTGAACACATCAAGATGTTGCCGGGCGACAGATTGTCACGAACCATGCTTTCGTACACTTCACCTTGAACTTCATCGGGGAGCAGCATGTTGACAATGTCTGCTTGCCTGGTTGCCTCGTCGGCAGGTACCGGTTCGAAGCCATGGCTGACCGCAAGATCGTAGTTGGCGCTGCCCTCGCGCTGGCCGACGACAACCTGGCAACCGCTGTCACGAAGGTTCTGTGCATGCGCGTGGCCCTGCGATCCGTATCCGAGAATCGCGATCACGCGATCTTCGAGTACTCCCAGATCTGCGTCGTCATCGTAAAACATCTCGACTGACATCTTCAGCTGGCTCCTATTCAATAAACGGGAAGGTGGCCGTGGAACAAAGTACGATGGACGTTCCGCGACTCAGCTTGATTACCTGGAAAATCGGACAACTTTCAGAATGCGTCGAAGCAACGCGGGCTAACTGACTTTAACTTCATTGTTGGAAGCGATCGTGTTCATTTGCGCTCGGCGCATTTTTCCGGGAGGCTCCGAATCACTGCGAACCATTGCGATGCGACCGGATCGGACAAGCTGGGTGATCCCATAAGGGCGCATTCGCTCGATGAATGCTTCGATCTTTGTTTCGCGCCCTGAAATCTCGATCATGACCTCTTCAGGACCCACATCGACAATGCGACCGCGGAAGATATCGACCAGCTCTCGAATCTCGGTGCGCATGCCTCCCTGTTCGCCCTTTACCCGGATCAACATCAGGTCGCGCTCGACATATTCCGAGGCGCTGATATCGTCGACCTTGACGACGGTCACGACTTTCTCAAGTTGCTTGCGGACCTGCTCCAGAACACGATCATCCCCCATCACGACAAATGTCATGCGGGACAATTGCGGGGCTTCGGTTTCCCCGACCGCCAACGAATCGATGTTGTAGCCCCGAGAGGCGAACATTCCGGCAATTTGAGCCAAGACGCCGGGCACATTTTGCACCACGGCCGATAAAACGTGTCGCACGACATACCTCTCTGATCACCAATGAACCCGAACCCTGCATCATATAGGCCTCAGAAAGACCCAACAAGAGCTGCCGTAGCCGCAACCGGCAGGGTTTGCTCAAACCGCCGGAACGCAGGCGCAGAGTCGGGAGTTACGGAGTTCTGGACGGCATTCGCAAGACATCCCACAGCGAACCTAGTACGCTGGGGTCAGTACCTAACCAATCCTACTTTGTTTGGCTGCCATGTTTCGCGTCGACCTGGATGAATACCGCGGCCCGCTGGATTTGCTGCTGTTCCTCGTGCGCAAACACGAAGTCAACATTCGAGAGATCCCAATCGCCCAGATCACGGACCAATACCTGGGCTACATCGCGATCATCGAGCAAATCGATGTCAACACCGTAGGCGATTTCCTGGAACTCGCCAGCCTGTTGATCGAAATCAAAGCCCGGTTGCTGCTGCCCAAACAAGAGGAAACTGAACAGGAATGGGATGACCCCCGCAAGGAGCTTGTGCAACGACTGCTGGAGTACAAGAAATACAAGGATGCGGCAAGCCTGTTGGAAGATCGTGGACGCAGCTGGCAACAGACGTTTGCGCGACAGGCCGTTGATTTGCCCGAACGGCGAGTTGACCCTGCCGAGCAGCCAATCCGTGAAGTTGAATTGTGGGACTTGGTCAGTGCTTTGGGACGCACGCTGAATCGCATGAAGCCCAGTCACGATTCCAGCATTGTGTACGACGACACCCCCATCCACACGCACATGGAGCGACTGTACCAACGTCTCCGCGAACAACCTCGGGTTGGTATCACCGAAGTCCTGCAAGCCGGCATGAAGAAGTCCCAGGTCATCGGCATGTTTCTGGCAGTGCTGGAACTCGTCCGACACCACAATGTGGAAGCCGAACAGGAGGGGCTTACGGGTGAAATCTGGGTGCGACCTGGCCCGAATTTTGGTCAGCCGCTCGACCTGTCCCAGGTCGAAGAATACAGTGGCGAACGAACTGCGAAGACTGAAGATACAAGAAGATGACTCTGCCCTCTGCCCGGGTTGAGAGTGCTCCGCTCAACAAGCAAACGAAGATGCTGCAAAACCTGCCCTACAAGTCGCTGGCTCATAACGGCATCACCATAGAAGGCTATTCCAGGGCCGCCGTACAAACGTATTGGCGGATACCCGAATTGAAACTGGGGTTCGACCTGGGCGGGCAGCCCTGGGACTTCATGGGGACGCCAACCTGGTTCGTATCTCATACCCACCTTGATCATATCGCCGCCCTGCCGGTTTATGTTGCCCGCCGCCGGATGATGAAGATGGAGCCACCGGTCATCTACGTTCCCGAGCCTGCCATCGGCGGTATTGAAGCGATGTTGCGTTCGTTCTCGCGACTCGACCGGGGACGCCTGCCATGCGAATTGGTTGGTGTTACCGCCGGCGACAACATCGAGCTGTCCCGGGAGCTGGCCATTTCCGTACACCGGACACAACATACGATTCCTTCGGTCGGATTCATTGTCTGGGAACGGCGTCGCAAACTGAAGCAGGAGTACTCAGGTCTCAGCGGTGATCAGATTCGCGACCTGAGAATTCAAGGCAAGGAAGTCAGTGAAGAAAAACGCACGCCAAAGGTGGCCTACTTGGGCGATAGCCGAGCCGAGGGATTGGACGAAAACCCTGACATGTTGGCGGCGGAAGTTCTTATATTGGAGATGACGTTTGTCGCACCCGGGCATCGCATGGACAAGATTCACAAATTGGGGCACATCCATCTGGACGACATTGTAAGCCGCAAGGATCAATTCCGTAATCAAGTCATCATCGCCAGCCACTTCAGTACGCGCTATCACCCGAACCAAATCGACAACACCATCCGCCGCGCACTTCCCGACATGCTGGACGACCGACTGCAAATCTGGCTCTAAGGACATCTTCATGCAATTCCCAAAGTTGGTTCACGCCATCGTCGCCTGCTTGCTGATCGGCACCGTGCACGCCAGGTCATC
Organism: uncultured Planctomycetales bacterium; assembly: GCA_963821085.1. Taxonomy (GTDB): domain Bacteria; phylum Planctomycetota; class Planctomycetia; order Pirellulales; family Pirellulaceae; genus CAWGCE01. The sequence continues at coordinate 86,444 of CAWGCE010000016.1, forward strand.
TCGGGCGGCAGACGAAATCGCGCTGCCCGAAGGCGCCTGGACTCTCAAGCAAACGCAACCGATTCTGGACAAGACACTGACGATCCGTGTCGAACCAGATTTAACTTCACTTTCGACTGGAGAGCGAGCCGCACTCGACAAATTGATCGCCGCAGGACAGATTCTGCACCAACTTTACCTGAAGCAGAATCACTCCGAGTCGGACAAAGCCCAATCATTACTAAGCGAATATCACACAGACGATGGCAACCCGGAAGTCGAAAATCTGCGCAAGCTTTTTTGGATTTCCAAAGGACCGATTGTGACGACGCTCGACAACCGCCGCGTCCCGTTCCTGCCCGTCAGCGAAGAAACTCCGGGCAAGAATGTCTACCCGACCGACCTGGACCGGGAGGCGTTCGATAATCTGATTTCCTCCGACCCGCTAATTCGCGAAGAGCTGCTCTCGCTGCGTCATGTGGTTCGCAAGAACACGGCAGCAAACCGTGAACGTGATCGCGAGCTGATGAAACTGTACCCGGCGATATCGTTATTCCATGCGCGTTTCGAACGACGCCTGACCGAGGTTGAGGAAAACGAAGCGGCCTACTACGCCGCTCCCTACGCGGTCGAATATGCCAAGCAGCTAATGATCGTCTTCGGACTGCTGGAAGATGCCAGCGACTGCGTTGCGGAGGACGACCCACAGTTTGCCCGCTACCTTCGTAACCGCGCTCGTGACCTGATCTGCGGCGACTACGAGGCCGGCGACGCGTCGTGGGTGACGGGCACATTCAAGAATCTGAACGCTCAGATCGGCAGCTACGAGACATACGACGATGCACTTTATGGCGTCAAGGCATTCTATGGTATGAGCATCCTGGTCCGCGATCGCGCAAGGAGCAATGCGCTCAATGAAGCATTAACCGACATCCAATCGGTCGAGGATGCCCTGCCGTATGAAAACCGTAAGACAGTACGCAGCAACATCCCCGTCGGGGTCTACAATGTAGTGGCCGATTTCGGACAATGTCGGGGAACGAACACAGCAACGATACTGCCAAACGATGCCGAACATACACGAAAATACGGCCGCACAATTCTGTTGCGTTACAACATCATGACGCATCCCGCGTTATTTCGCTTGGCGTTGGAAAAATACCGAACGGCGATGGCACCCGAATTTGACGACGACCTGACGCTGCAGGCCGGTTTTCAGCGAACCTTGTGGCATGAAGTCGGACACTATCTGGGCGTCGACAAGACGAAGGACGGACGCTCGCTTGGCGATGCACTCCAACAGTCGTCCGACCTGTTCGAGGAAATGAAAGCAGATCTGGTTTCACTCTTTGCGGCAAAGGAATTGCGAGACAAAGGACATTATTCCGATGAGGAGTTGCAGGCGATCTATGCCGGCGGCATCCTCCGTGTTTTGCAAATCGTCAAACCCCGACGGGAGCAACCTTACCAGACGATGCAGCTGATGCAGTGGAATTACTTCCTCGAAAACGGCCTGCTGACATTCGATAAGGAACGCGGTGAGTTATCCATCAACTACGAGAAGTACCACGATGTTGTCTCGGAACTGTTGGGCAAGGTCCTGGCCATCCAGTACGTGGGAAACGCCAAAGCCGCAGATGAATTCGTGGAACAATACACGACGTGGAATGAGGCTATGCATGGTGTCATTGCCGAGAGGTTGCAGGGCAACACCAAATATCGCTACCGTCTGGTCGAGTACCTGGAACTACCCAATCCGTAGTCCAAAGCGAACGACTTTCGGAATCGGACGCCGACGCTGTACGTCGCATTCACGCCAGGATTGACGCCACCATTGCGGCGAGCTACCAAGGTGTTGGATAGATGCCGTTACCACGCACGCCAATGTCACCCGGCGGCAGTCCCATGTTGTGGAAATAGTTGGAGTGAAACCCGCCGTAGAATTTTGGGTAACGCTCGTTCAAATACTGGTAATAACCGGGATTCGTGTATGGAGGCGGTGGCCCGTGCCAGCCACCCGATTGCCACAGGACAGCGCCGGGTTGGATCGGCCGATACGCGCGGACCGTGACCCCTCGACCGTTAAACACCTGCGCATTCGCGGGCAGGCATGTGGAAATCAGGAGCGCGGCGAACGCCGCAGCGCAACAACGAAAGACCATGGCAGCATCCATTCAGCCAAAGTGCAGAAAGTAATCCAACGAACTTCTTCGATTCTATCGCTCGGCGAGTCACCACGACCGAACGGAGAGTTGCGAAACCGACGGGAATTTTCGCGGTGGTGATTCGATTCGCTTCATTGTCTGACTGATGTCACCTGTGCGCCTTTGGGCCGGCAAGGCCGGAAATCACAGGACCAACGATCGCGCGGGCAAGCCGCAAACCGCCATCGGCCAGACATGCCCGTCGGTGGCGGCAGATCCTCACGCCTTCAACCGCGAAGGCGGCCTACGGCATCCCGCGTGGATCGATGCCATGCCCACCAGGCTAGATATTTGGAGCAGCTGCACAGCGGAACACCATCACGAGAACGCGGGTTCCCCGATCGAGTTTGACATTGCCCACAGACATTTGCGGCGTCATCCGGATGCCATTGGCTCAGAAAAAAGGTTGCCATGGTCAGGTGCGGAACCCGATTTGGAGCGAGGGCCGGCCGCGGAAACAACAGTCAAAACGCAAAACCGTCTGCCACTTCAGACGGCGCCGGGGCAAACGCCAGTGGTTGCATTGAACAGCCGGCGCGGCCCTGACTCAAGCTGCGAATGGCACTCGAATACCCAAACAATTCAGCTAACGGCGCCTGGGCTTCAATCGTGACCATTTCGCCACGTGCTTCGCTTTGCGAGATAATCCCTCGTCGCTGTTGAATGTCGCCCACGATGTCGCCCATATTCTCTTCGGGCGAATTGATGTCCAGCTTCATGATTGGTTCCAGCAAGATCGGTCCCGCGGCACGCAGCGCTTTTTCAAACCCGTCACTGGCAGCGATGCGGAAAGCGATTTCATTTGAATTGGTCAGATGTGCCTCACCGCCGGTGACCGTGACCCGCAGCTTCGACAACGGGAAGCCACCGATCACGCCGCCGCCCTCACTACATCCCTGCAATTCGTCGAGCGCTGCCATCAGGAATTCACCATCCAGCGACTCGGGCGGACAGCGACTGGTAACGAGTACCGGAGCGCCTTGGTGGTCGGAAGGTTCCAGCTTGATATTCACCCGTGCATACAGCTGCTCGCCGTTCATTTGTCGATTACACTCGCCAACCACTTCCACCGCTCGGGCAACTGTTTCGCGGTAATTCACTCGTGGTTTGTGCACTTTGACATCCAGATTAAAATCTCGCAGCAGTCGATGCTTTATGACTTCCAGGTGCAGCTCTCCCATGCCGCTGATCAGAGTCTGCCCCGTATCCTCGTTTTCGTTGGCACGAAAAGTCGGATCTTGCCGCTTCATCATCTCGAGTGTTTCGCCCAGTTTTTTCCGTTCCGCGGTCGATTCCGGTTCAATCGCCATGGAAATCACCGTCTCAGGGAACTCGATGTTCTCCAAGATGATCGGCGACTTGGTATCGCACAGCGTGTCGCCCGTAATCGAGTCGCGCGGACCAATGACTCCCACAATATCCCCCGCGCCGGCGACATCGAGTTGTCCTTCTTTTTCCTTCTTCGTGGCGTGAATCTGCCAAAGCTGTGCGACGTTTTCTTTCTTGCCACTCCCCGGATTGAGGACCCGGCTGTTGGCTTTCAATTCGCCTGAATAGATGCGTACGAAATAAAGGTCGCCGGTTTTGGCAGGGATGATTTTGAAAACCAAACCGCAAAACGGCTCCTTGGGGCTTGGTGCTCGCTTCAGGCCCTTGTCCGGATTCTTGACGTCCGTGCCCTCGACAGGCGGCTTGTCGGCAGGGCTGGGCAGGTATTTGGCGACACCATCTAGCACCGGCTGAACTCCCATACCATGCAATGCAGTGCCGCAGAATACTGGCTGAATCTGTTGAGCGAGTGTCGCTTCGCGAAGGACACGGTCGATCAACGCTCCCGATACGGGCTCTTCCTCCAACGCCTTCTCAAGAATCTCGTCATCAATCTTGCTCAAACCCTCGATCAGCTTTTCACGCCACAAGTCGGCTTCCGGCTTTAACTCTTCGGGAATCTCACTCGCGATGACCTGCTTACCGTCTTTTGCCGGTTCGAAGGTTAGCAGCTTTTCATTTACCAAATCGATAACGCCATGAAATGGGTCTTTCATATGTGCGGGTCCGCTACCGGCCGGAATCTGAACCACGACGGGTGATGCGTTTAAGCGTTTCTCGACATCCTCCAACGTTCGTTCGAAGTCTGCTCCCTCGCGATCCATCTTGTTAATGAACACGATCCGGGGGACGGAATACCTGTCCGCTTGGCGCCATACCGTCTCGCTTTGCGCCTCGACGCCTTCCCGAGCGCTAAATACCACCACGCAACCGTCGAGGACCCGCAGGCAACGCTCGACTTCAGCTGTGAAGTCAACGTGACCGGGCGTATCGAGCAAATTGATGATGACGTTTTTCCAGGGAAACGTCACGCAGGCCGAGTAGATCGTAATCCCGCGTTCCTGCTCCTCTGGGTCAGCATCGGTTTCGGTCGTCCCTTTGTCGACCATCCCCACGCGGTGTTTGGCACCTGAGTAGTAGAGCATCCGTTCGGTAACAGTGGTTTTCCCGGCATCGATATGGGCAACCACACCAATATTGCGGATGTCTTCCAGCTTTCGTGACATCAATTCGTACCGTTCGTTACCAGTTTGTTTCAGGATTCCGAGTCATCGGCGTTGCTGCCAATCCCCTATTCTGGGCCACGCCGGCAATCCGGATAAGCCCCCCGCCGCGCATAAAAAAACACCGCGCAAATGCGCGGCGTTTCGGTGTATCAAAATCACTACCATGCAAAGTGGGCAAATGCCTTGTTCGCTTCCGCCATACGATGGACGTTCTCGCGTCGTGACATGGCAGCGCCTTCCTTGTTGAAGGCCGCAACCAGCTCTTCCGCCAGTGCCATGTGCTTGGGGCGGCCCTTTTTCTCGCGGACTGCAATCAGCAACCAGCGAATGGCCAATGACTGCTGTCGCATCTTGTTGACCTGCATTGGCACCTGGTACGCGGCACCACCCACGCGCTTGCTGCGAACCTCAATCATCGGCTTGACGTTTTCAAGCGACTGCTGGAACACCTCAATCGGCTCTTGTTCGGAAACCTTCTTACCGATCTCATCCAGCGCCCGATAGAACAACCGCTGAGCGGTGGTCTTCTTGCCGTCATGCATCAGGCAGTTAATAAACTTTGAAGCCAGCAGCGAATCGTGTTTTGGATCGCCCTTGAGCTGAGTCCGGCTGGCGGTAATACGTCCCATGTTGTTTCTCTTTTCTCTACGACTTCTTGGCACCGTACCGGCTGCGCGAACGTTTGCGGCCGTCGACACCCAAGGTGTCCAAAGCACCACGCACAACCTGATAACGAACACCGGGCAAATCACGAACGCGACCGCCGCGGACGAGCACGATCGAGTGCTCCTGCAGGCTGTGACCTTCACCTGGAATGTAAACGGTCACTTCCTTACCGTTCGACAAACGAACACGAGTGATCTTCCGCAATGCCGAATTCGGCTTCTTGGGCGTCATCGTGCGGACCTGCAAACAGACACCGCGGCGTTGTGGACAGCGGTCCAGAACGGGCGCCTTGCTTTGCGATCGCTTGCTCTTGCGTCGTTTACGAACGAGTTGATTAATGGTTGGCATAGTTTTTTATCCAGCGGAGCCGATCCCGCCATGTGCCGGCAATTTTGGAAATAGGGAGCCTTTCAACGTAATGAATCGACACGACGTGTCAAGGTCCGAACGCTATGACTCGACGCCTCCCTGCAATTCATCCTGCCACTGCTTCAAGCGATCCCACTGCCCGGAGGCCGCAAGCTTTGCCTGTTCAGGCCAGGTTGCTGGATTGTGGACGGAGAAATTGCCATCAGCCTCTTCGAGGATCTCTTTGATCTTCTCTGGAGTATTCGTAGCCAAATCCTCGTATTTGCGAATTCCGGCGGCCAGCAACGCCTCGGCGATGGCTGGCCCCACGCCCTCGATCTTCGTCAGATCGTCGCTACCGCGATCGATTCCGCCGTGCAGGATATCCTGCCACTGTTTCAACTGTTCCCATTCCCCAGCCGCAGCCAGACGAGCCTGTTCGGGCCATGTGCCCGGATCGTGGCTGATGAGCCCATCATGTTGAGCCAAGACCTCTCGAATGCGATCGGACCCCGCGTCCGCGATGTTCCGGAAGGTCTTGATCCCGGACGACTTCAGGACCTCGGCAATTTTTGGGCCGATCCCCTCGATCCGCGTCAGGTCATCGTCGACGACTGCTTCCGCTTCGACACCGGTCGGTGAAACGGCAACGTCCGGTGAGCCCCCCAACAGCGAGGCCACGCTGCCATGGTCACCTCCATTGTTGCCAGCGTCACCGCCTCCGGCGCCACCCAGCAGGGCTTCGACCGATGTGGCGGGCTTCGATTCTGGCGAACCTGAAGTTGCCGGGTCGTTCTCAGATGCCGATTCCAGCAGCGGAAAGCTCGAAACCAACGTCGTTTCGCGTTTCGCAGCCAAAGCCTCCAAGGCTTCCGGACGAATCCTCACCTCGGAATCCTGGAACTTGCGGAAACCGGTACCTGCCGGAATCAAGTGCCCCAGAATCACATTTTCTTTCAATCCCACGAGCTGATCGACCTTGCCCGCCAAGGCTGCCTCGGTGAGCACCTTCGTCGTCTCCTGGAAGCTGGCAGCCGAGATGAAACTGGAGCTTTGAACCGCCGCCTTGGTGATGCCCAGCAGCTGGGTACTGGCCGTAGCCCGCTTGGTTCGCGAACCCTTTGCCGGATCGCCGCCCAATGCTTCGATCTGGGCATTCACCTGTTCCAGCGCATCCTTTGGGACGATCGTGGCTTCTTCGAAGTCACTATCTCCTTTTTTGCTGATCTTCAGGCACTTGGTCAAATTCTCATTCGCCAAGCGGAACTCGAAGCGATCCATGACACTCCCTGGCAGCAGGTTGGTGTCTCCTGGATTCTCGATCTGCACTTTCCGCAACATGCGAGCGATAATGATCTCGATGTGCTTGTCGTTGATTTCAACGCGTTGGCTGCGGTAGACGCCTTGCACTTCATGAACGAGGTACTGCTGGACCGCCTCTTCACCGGAAACGCGCAAAATGTCGTGTGGCACCAACGGCCCGTCAACCAGTGACTGCCCAGCCCGGACCAAGTCGCCCGAGTGAACGAGGAATCGTTTTCCGTGCGGAACCAGGTGCTCGCGCTCGATGCCACTCTCGCTCTTCACGATGATCGTTCGCTTCCCACGCTTCTTTTCACCGAGAATCTCAACCGTTCCGTCAACTTCTGCGATGACCGCCGGATCCTTCGGTTTCCGAGCTTCGAAAATCTCGGTCACCCGAGGCAAACCACCGGTGATGTCCTTGATTCCCGATGCCTCACGAGGCGTCTTGGCAATGATCGTACCAGCGGCGACTTTCTTGCCTTCGTCGACTTCGATGTAAGCTCGTTCGGGAAGATAATAAACATCGAGCGGCTTGCCGCTGGCATCCTCCAATACGACCTGCGGGTGCAAGTCACCTTTGTGGTCAATAATGACCCGGCGAACATTGCCGCCCTGATCCTTCTCTTCGCGCATCGTCTCGTTCTCAACGATGTCTTCGTAGCGGACTTTACCAGCCACTTCCGCCAGGATGGGAATACTGTGTGGATCCCACTGGCAGAGCACATCGCCTTCCTTGATTTCGCTGTCTTCATCGACCATCAGCACCGCACCCGCCGGCACTTCGTGTTTTTCGAGCTCGCGACCTTTCGGATCAATAATGGCAATTTCACCCAACCGCGAAAGCACAACCTTTTGTCCCTCGGAGTTGGTTACCGCTTTCACCCGAGTCAGCTTGACGATACCGGACTTTTTGGACTTCGTTTCACTCTCTTCAACGTCGGTACCAGCCACACCACCGATGTGGAATGTACGCATCGTCAACTGGGTACCCGGCTCACCAATGCTTTGGGCGGCGATAATGCCCACGGCCATGCCTTCTTCAACCATCGCTCCGGTCGACAAGTCCATGCCGTAACAGGAGCGACAAACGCCGAGCGGCGCTTCGCAGGTCATCGGGCTGCGGACCTGGATTTTCTCGAGGCCCATCTCTTCCATCTTGCGAGCCACGGAAAGCGTGATCAGGTCGTTTTCGGCAACGATAATTTCATCGGTGACAGGATTCACGATATTTTGACGACTGACGCGACCTTTCACCGAGTCAGCCAAACGCACTTCCACTTTCTCACCGCGGTAAATAACTCCCTTGGTGATACCCTGTGTCGTCCCGCAATTTTCCATCGTGACGACGACGTTCTGGGCCACGTCGGCCAGTTTTCGCGTGAGGTAACCCGAGTCCGCCGTCTTCAGTGCGGTGTCCGCCAGTCCCTTACGGGCCCCGTGCGTCGAGCTGAAATACTCGAGCACCGTCAGACCTTCGCGGAAATTCGCCTTGATCGGCGTTTCGATAATTTCACCGGACGGTTTGGCCATCAGACCACGCATACCGGCCAGCTGCCGAATTTGCTCGACGCCACCACGGGCACCCGAATGCGACATCAGGTACACCGGGTTCACGTAGCCATGACCGCCACGATAATCGGTTTCCATCTCCGCCATCATTTCAGCCGTGATTTGCTCACGGGCATGGGTCCAGGCATCGAGCACCTGATTGTATCGCTCGACATCGGTGATCACGCCGCGCTCGTAGAGCTTGCGATACTTCAATACGGTTTTTTCAGCGACGCCAATGATGGCCGCCTTCGTTTCGGGAGTCACCAGGTCATCGGTGGCGAAACTGAGCCCGCTACGAGTACTCTCTCGGAAGCCCAGTTTGTTCATGTCGTCCAGCAGGCTGATTGTCGCCTTTCGACCCAGCACCTGGTAACAATCGGAAATAACACTCGACAATTCACCCGAGCGCATCGGAATATTGTAGAAGTCCATACCCGTAGGCAGCATCATGTTGAACAGGCATCGACCGTAGGTCGTCTCGATCACTTCACCCTGCTTGGTGTTGCCATCTTCCGATTTGACCCTGCGGTTCTTTGGCAGCCGCACCTTGATCAACGCGTGACGGTGAATCACACCCTGCGAGTGGGCCAAATTCGCTTCCTCCAGCGAGGCGAAGACCATGCCTTCACCTTTCCGACCGGGCTGAGACATCGTGGTGAAGTAACAACCCATCACGATATCCTGCGATGGACTCATGATCGGCTTGCCATTGGCCGGACCAAAAATATTGTTGGTCGACATCATCAGTGTGTGGGCTTCGACCTGAGCCTCGATCGACAATGGCAGGTGAACTGCCATCTGGTCACCGTCGAAGTCGGCGTTGAAACCCTTGCACGCCAGCGGGTGCAGGTGGATCGCGTTGCCTTCCACGAGAACCGGCTCGAACGCCATGATTCCCATGCGGTGCAGGGTAGGAGCTCGATTCAACATCACGGGATGGTTCGTGATGACTGCCTCGAGAATATCCCAGACCTCTTCGTCCTTGCGCTCAAGCATCTTCTTGGCGCTCTTGATCGTGTCCGCATGGCCCCGCTCTTTGAGCTTGCGAATAATGAACGGCTGGTACAGTTCCAGCGCAATCTTCTTCGGCAGACCGCAATTGTGCAGTTTGAGGCTCGGGCCAACTACAATTACGGAACGCGCCGAGTAATCGACTCGCTTGCCCAGCAGGTTCTCACGGAAACGGCCCTGCTTTCCCTTGATCATGTCGGTCAGGGATTTCAGCGGTCGGTTACTGCTGCCCAGCACCGGTCGCTTGCAACGATTGTTGTCGAAAAGCGAATCAACCGATTGCTGCAGCATCCGCTTTTCGTTGCGAATGATGACTTCCGGTGCATTCAAATCGACCAGCTTGCGCAGGCGATTGTTCCGATTAATAATTCGTCGATAGAGGTCATTCAGGTCGCTCGTGGCGAAATTGCCCGAATCCAGCAGGACGAGCGGACGCAGGTCCGGTGGAATCACCGGAATCACATCGAGCACCATCCATTCCGGCTTGTTGTCACTGTCGCGAATCGCTTCGACAATTTTGAGCCGGTTGATGAGGTCCTTCTTTTTCTGCTTCGAATTGGTCTCACCCAATTCGGTTCGCAACTCGTCCGACAGCGTAACCAGGTCGTAGCTGGAAAGCATCTTCCGAACAGCTTCAGCGCCCATATCCACTTCAAAAGAGCCGACACCGTACTGCTCCCGTGCTGCACGATACTCTTCCTCGGTCAACAACTGCTGCTTTTCAAGATCTGTATCACCCGGATCGATAACGACATGATCCTGGAAGTAAATCACCTTCTCGAGACTGCTGGTCTTCATTGCCAGCAGATTGCCCAACCGACTGGGCATCGCCTTGAAAAACCAGATGTGGACAACCGGAGCGGCCAGCTCGATATGGCCCATGCGCTTGCGTCGCACGCGTGCAGTGCGTCACTTTCACTCCGCAGCGATCGCAGATCATGCCTTTGTATTTCATTCCGCGATATTTGCCGCACGCACATTCCCAATCCTTCTCCGGCCCGAAAATACGTTCGCAGAACAAACCGTCTTTTTCAGGTCGATAGGTGCGGTAGTTGATCGTCTCTGGCTTCTTGACTTCGCCAAACGACCAACTGCGGATATCGTGCGGGCGCGCAAGGCTGATCTTGACCGACGCGTAATCGTTAATTCGATCGTAAGCGCTTTCGGCAATCGTCATCTAATGCTCCTCGTTCCGTTCGCGTTGTGTCTATTTATCGCTCAAGTGGAGCCGCTGCGACTGCGTCTCCGGACGCAGCGACCGTTCACTGTGGGTTCAGATGCTTCGCTTTTCCAACTGCATGTTCAGCGCCAAGCCACGAATTTCGTTGGTCAGAACGTCAAAGCTGGCCGGCGTGCCCGCTTCCAGCGTGTTTTCACCTTTGACCATCGACTCGTAAATCTTGGTGCGGCCTTCAACATCGTCACTCTTGACCGTCAGCAGCTCCTGCAAAATGTAGGCGGCGCCGTATGCTTCCAGTGCCCACACTTCCATTTCCCCGAATCGCTGTCCACCAAAGCGAGCCTTGCCACCGAGCGGTTGCTGTGTGATGAGCGAATAGGGACCCGTACTGCGGGCATGCACCTTGTCGTCGACCAGGTGATGCAACTTGAGCATGTAGATATAGCCAACCGTCGTTTCCTGCTCCATTGCCTCGCCCGTCCGACCGTCGAACAGTCGCGCCTTGCCATGAGCAGGCAAGCCGGCATCGGCCAAACACTGATTGATTTCCGCTTCGGTAGCTCCGTCAAAGACGGGCGTCACCGCTCGGAACCCCAATTTGGCTCCAGCCCAACCCAAGTGCGTTTCAAGGATCTGTCCCACATTCATACGACTGGGAACACCCAGCGGATTCAGCAGGATTTGCAGTGGCGTCCCGTCGGCCAGGTAGGGCATATCTTCGACCGGAAGGATCTTCGAAATCACACCCTTGTTCCCGTGGCGACCGGCCATTTTGTCACCCACCGAAATGACTCGCTTGGTGGCAATGTAAACCTTGACCATCTGCAACACGCCGCTGCGCAGTTCATCGCCACGCTTCATGCTGTTCAGTTTGCGGTCGCGCAAATCGATCGCCAGCTCAACTTCCGGCCACATCGTCTTGTGAATCTGAACGATCTGACCTTGCAGCTCTTCACTCCGCATCTTGGCAGTAATCGCTGCCAACCGGAATTGGCTGGCCCGCTCAGCGACGTACTTTGGATCCTGGCCTTTCGCCAACGGCGTGCCATCGTCGTCGGTCAACGTGCGACCGAGTGCCGCTTCCATTTCATCGACCATGGCCGTGAACTGCTCGGAGATGCGTTCGTTGCCCTCGCTCTCAACTTCCTTGAGCTCTTTCTCGAACATCTTCCGCTCGTCTTCCGTCAGACTCATGCGTCGCGAGAACTTCATCGTGTCGATGACAATGCCTTCAATGCCGGACGGCACCTCCAGCGAATCGTTCTTCACATCTTCGCCGGCGCGACCAAAAATCGCGTGCAAAAGTTTTTCTTCCGGTGTCAGTTCCGTCTTCGATTTGGGCGAAACCTTCCCGACCAGGATATCCCCGGGTCGAACGTAGGTTCCGACCTGCACAATGCCATTCTCATCGAGATTGCGCAAGGCCTTTTCGCTGACATTGGGAATGTCACGAGTAAACTCTTCGCGACCCAGCTTGGTCTCGCGAATCTCGACATCGAATTCTTCGATATGAATCGACGTATAGGTATCGTTTTGAACCAGCTCTTCGCTGATGATGATCGCGTCTTCGAAGTTGTAACCATCGAACGACATGAAGCCGACCAGCACATTGCGTCCCAAGCGCCAGATTCGCCGTGATAGGTCGCAGCCCCATCGGCAATCACCTGGCCCTTCTCAACCTTGTCACCGGGCATCACGAGCGGTTTCTGATTCAGACAGGTCCGTTCGTTCAAGCCGAGGAACTTCTTCAGCTCGTAAACGTCGTTGCCAATCTCGATGCGCATGGCATCGACATAGGTCACTTTGCCGGCCCGCTTGGCCAGTGACCACCATGCTGGAGTTCTCGGCCACATCCTCTTCCATGCCGGTCCCGACGAGCGGTGGCTCGGCAACCAACAACGGCACGGCCTGTCGCTGCATGTTCGAACCCATCAAGGCGCGGTTGGCATCGTCATGCTCAAGGAACGGAATCAAGCCTGCCGAAACACCAACCATCTGGCTCGGGGCAACGTCGATGTACTCAATCTCGGTACGCACGGAACCAGTTCGAAGTCGGCATGATACCGGGCAACGATGTTGCTCGTCGACGAGCTTGCCGTCCTCGACCGTCGTATCGGCCGGAGCCACGATAAGCCTCGGCTTCTTCATCGGCCCGCAGCCAAACGACTTCGTCGGTCAGCTTTCCGTTCTTGACCATCGCGATACGGCGTAACCAGAAATCCATAGTCATCGACGCTGGCATAAATCGCCAGACTGGAAATCAAGCCGATGTTCGTGCCTTCCGGCGTTTCAATCGGGCAAATCCGCCCGTAGTGGGAAATGTGAACGTCGCGGACTTCAAAGCCGGCCCGTTTCCGGTTCAAACCGCCCGGCCCAGCGCCGACAGTCGCCGTTCGTGGGTCAGCATGCGACAGCGGATTCGTCTGGTCAACGACCTGGGACAATTCACCGCGACCAAAGAAGTACTCAATTGCCGCCGAAACACTCTTGGGATTGATCAGACTGCGCGGCGTCATGTCCTCGGCTTCCTTCAGGCTCATCCGCTCCTGAACGGTGCGGCGAAGCTTCAGAAACCCTTTCGCAGTTCGTCGCAGGCCAATTCGTCGATCGTCCGCAAGCGACGGTTACCCAGGTGATCAATATCATCGACGTGCGCCTCGCCGCCTGCGACCCGACAGGTCCAGCAGGTAACTAATCGCAGCGATCAGATCGTCCGGCCGCAGCGTCATTTCTTTTTCGGAGACGCCCAGGTCCAACTTGCGATTGATGCGGAACCGACCGACGCGACCGAGTCGATAGCGATTGGTGTCGAAGAACTTCTCCTGGAACAGCGTCCGCGCCTTTTCCAGTTGCGGCGGATTGCCAGGACGCAGCCGCTGATAGATCCGCAGCAGCGCCTCTTCGTGACTGGACGTTGTGATCGTCGGCCAGGGCATTGAAGATCAGCGGCGTCTTCGGCGGCGCCATGACCTCCACTTTCTTGACACCCGAAGTGCAGATCGTTTCGGCGGCATTCTTGGTGATCTTGTGACCTGCCTCGACGATGAATCTCGCCTGCCCGCTCGCTGCCGACGGGGTAAACAACATCATCGACCGCGATCTTGCCTTCCATCTTCGCACGCTGCGACCATCGACGATCTTTCAGGTGCGTCGTCTCGTAGAACGCCCGAAGCAGATCGGCATCGGTGCTGTACTTGGGATCCATCGCCCGCAGCAGCGTCGTCGCCGAGAACTTGCCGCTCTGGTCGATGCGAACCGTCAGGCTGTCTTTCTTCGTGACGTTGACTTCGATCCAACTGCCACGCTCAGGAATGATCCGGCAGACTGGGCAGCTTGCGGTCGGACGTCGTGTCGTCTTCCATGACAAAATCGACGCCGGGACTGCGGTGCAGCTGGCTGACGACGACGCGTTCGGCACCGTTGATGATGAACTCACCACCGCCCAGCATGATGGGGATATCGCCCAGGTAGACCTCTTCTTCGACCGGCTCGTCCTTGTTCAGCCGCAGCCAAACGCGAAACGGCTTGCCGTAGGTCAGCCGCAACTGCCGGCACTCGTCCGGCGTATATCGCGGCTTTCCCAACTCGTACTGGATGTACTCCAAGCTCGATCTGCTTGTCGTAGCTCTCGATCGGGAAAGATTTCGCGGAGCACGCTTTCCAGGCCTTGATCCTTGCGTTTGTCCGGCAGCGACGTCTTCCTGCAAGAAACGCTGCGTAGCTGTCCGTTTGAATCCCCGTCAGATTTGGCGTTTCATAGGTGGTCACGACCACTACCAAAAACGCGACTCTCTGGCGGATGAATTATTCGTTGGACTGGGAGTAGCCATAAGTGCAAGCAACTCCTGTAGGTCAGGGAGAATCGGACGAAGGCAGGGCAGCTTGCCGAGTGACGATTCACGCCGCGTAAGCGCGTGCAAAGCGTCTACACCCGAACCGTTGCCGGGTGTAGACGATGACAAGTCGATCTGATTCTCGACAAACCAAAGTGTGTTCAACCGTCGGCGCCATCAAACATGGCGCAGTTGGAATGCCGTAACAAAACCGAACGCGAGTTAAAGCCGATCGACTACTTGATCTCGACCGACGCTCCAGCTTCTTCCAGCTTCTTCTTGGCTTCCTCGGCTTCTTCCTTGGAAACCCCTTCTTTGACTTTGCTCGGCAGCACTTTCGACGACTTCCTTGGCTTCTTTCAAACCCAAGCCGGTGATCGCCCGCAGCTCTTTAATGACGGCCAATTTTCTTGTCACCGAAGCCGGTCAAGACGACGTCAAATTCGGTCTGCTCAGCAGCAGCGCCGCCGCCATCGCCACCGCCAGCCGCGGGAGCCATCATGACCCCACCACCCGCAGCGGCTCGATGCCATGCTCATCCTTGAGGTAATCGCTTAACGCTTTCGCATCTTTCAGCGTAAGCTCGGCGATCTGATCACCAAGGGTCTTAAGTGCCGCCGGCACTTCCAGTGCGGTTGCGACATGTTGCAGCTTTCTTCATGACATCTGACATACGTGATCACCTTTCTCTGATTTAGCCGACGTGCGAGGCCGAGCTCACCCCGAGCCGAGGCGATGCAAACTAGATCAAGATGTCTTATGTGGTTACTCTTCTTCCGACTTATCTTTTAATTTGACTCGCAAGGGCACCCGCCGGACCGAGCAAGCGCCGCAAAGGGCCGATCCAGGACCAAGATCTGGCCGACCAGCAGGCTCAACTGCTCATCACGCGAGGGCCATTTGCTAATCTCCTTGACTTTTGCCGCCGTCAACTGCTCACCATCCATGACACCGCCGCGAGTCTCGAACTGCGCGAAATCCTCGCTGCCTTGTCAGTCGAGCCGCTTCCTTGGCGAGCGATACTATATCCTCGCCGCCCCACATCAAGGCCAGCGTTCCCTCGACCCCATCAAGTGCCGGAGCCAGTGGAGTTCCTTCGGTTGCTCGTCGTGCCAAGCTATTCTTGACCACCATCAGCCGGATGTCCTTCTCCCGCAATTCCTTCCGCAGCGTGACCGTCGAATTGGCGTCCAAGCCAACGACATTGACCAAGAGGGCATCGGACACGCCTTCAAGGCGATTCTCGATGTCATTCTTGATCAGATTCTTTTACGTATTTACTCATGGCTCAGACTTTCCGTGCGAATTACTGACTGCGCCCAGTTACAGGAAACCACCTAGGCCGCGACGTGCACTCCTGGACTCATCGTGGCACTCAAGGACACACCTTTCATGTACACGTCCCTTGATCGGTATTGGGCTTCAAACCTTGGATGTGCTTGATGAACGCCTCTACATTCTCGGCCAACTTCGCTGCATCAAAGCTCAACTTGCCAACAACCGCATGGACAATGCCCGCCGAGTCGTTGCGGAACTCCACCTTCCCGCCTTGTATTCCTGCACCACCTTCGCCACGTCGGGCGTCACGGTGCCGGCACGCGGTGATGGCATCAGGCCGCGCGGACCCAGCACTTGCCCGAGTGGACCGACCAGACCCATCATGTCGGGCGACGCGATGCAGGCGTCGAAGTCGGTCCAGCCATCCTTGATCTTCTTGGCCAGATCTTCCTGGCCGACTTCGTCCGCTCCCGCCTCCTTGGCCGCCGTCTGCCAAATCGCCCTTGGCAAACACCACGACGCGCTGCGTCCGGCCAATGCCATGCGGCAAGACAACCGAACCGCGGACGATCTGATCGGCCTGCTTGGGATCGATCCCCAGCCGCATCGCGATTTCGACCGTTTGGTCGAACTTGGTCGTGTCGAACTTCCGACAGCACCTCGATCGCTTCGTCCAGCGGCACGGGCTCGCTGGCGGCCTTGCTCAATGTCAGAACGGAATCTCTTGGAATGTTTAGCGCATGGCTAAGCTCTATCGATGCTTCTTCAAATGATCAGTGCCATGTCCGAATCGCGGCCTGAAATCAGTCGACCACTTCGATTCCCATGCTGCGGGCCGTTCCTTCAATCATCCGCCGTGCATTTTCCAGAGTCCGGGCATTCAAGTCGGCCATCTTCTGCTTCACGATATCATCCAGCTGAGCCGTGTCACCGTGCCGACCTTGTCCTTGTTCGGCACACCCGATCCCTTGGCGATTCCCGCGGCCTGCTTCAGCAGAGCCGCCGCGGGCGGGCTCTTCGTGACGAAATCGAAGGTGCGATCGTTGTAGACGCTGACGACGACCGGAATCGGCGTCCCGCATACTCCTTCGTCCGATCGTTGAACTGCTGAACAAACTGACCGAGGTTGATGCCGAACTTACCCAGTGAAGTACCGACCGGCGGAGCCGGCGTCGCCTGCCCGCCGGGCACCTGAAATTTCGCTGTGCCCTGCAATCTGCTTTGCCATCGATGTACTCTATGTGTACCCGCTCCATTCCGCTGATGAACGCCTGACCGCGGCAGACGGACTAAATCGCTTCGATCTGCCAGTGCTCCAGTTCCACCGGCGTGGAGCGACTAAAAATGTTGATCATCACGGTAACCCGTCCGTTGGCTTCGTCGATCCCTCCACATCGCCCTCGAAGTTCTCGAAGGTGCCTTCCTTGATCCGCACCCGATCACCCGACTTGAAGCGGGATCGCCGTCTTGATCTGCTCGTCGTCCTCGTCCTCCGGCTCGACCTGTCTTGCACGATCCGCTCGACCTCGTGCGGGCAGCATCGGCGTCGGCTTGCCGGCCGCACCGGTGAAATCGCCGATACCCGGCGTCTCGCGAACGAGAAACCAGGTATCGTCGTTGATCGCCATGTGGGCGACGATGTAGCCGGGGTAGAGCTTGCGCTTGACGACCCGACGCTTGCCGTTCTTGAATTCGGCCACATCTTCGGTCGGAACCATGATCTCCCCGAAGAACTCATCCAAGCCCGTCAACTGCGACCCGCCGCTGCAGGGCATCGCAAATCGAGTCTTCGCGATTGCTCTGGACTTTCAGGATATACCACTGCATTCTCATCTGCGATCGCCTCGCCGGCTCTTCACTTCGTCGCTCGCACCTCTTCTCGATCGGCTTCGACTTCGCCCTCTAGAATCCGTACTCGTCTTCAATCCCCAGTCGCGTCGTCATCAGCGTCGTCAATCTTCGACCGGAGGACCATCGCCCGCACGTCGACTCCGTCGGCACTCGGTCGCATCCGCTTCGCTGCGCGACCACACTCGCCCGTCGCCGGTCGATCTCAGCGGCAGCTGCATCTTCACTTCGGCAGGCCCGAAGCTTCGCTGCCGGCGTCTGCCTGCTTCGTCCGCTCTGTCCGATTCGTCCCCCACAACTTCCCGCCAAACGAACGCGTCCAGCGACTGCCTCGTTCACGCTACAGGATTTTCAGAACGTCAATCGTGAACACAAACCCCCAGAACAAATCGAACCCAAACAGACGACCCAGCCAGGGAGAAAATCACAAAGATCACCACGACCGAACTCCGAAACAATTCGCCTCGCGACGGCCAGGAAACCTTGTTCATCTCGGCTTCGACAGCGATCAAGAAAGTCGGCAAACCTCGGGAAGTTCACGATCCGGTAACTGACCCACAAACCACGCCAACAGCACCAAGCTGGAAATGCGTAACTGCGCCAAACCGGCCGTCTGCCATCGAACGCCCCAATCAGGCAACGAAGGCCAAACGTATACAGTCCCACGAGCGAACAGGAATCCACCGCCAGCGTCGCAAACGTCACCTGCCGCGCGATCCGGCCCTGATTTCGTTTGTACACCCCCAGCTGAAACAGCTCTTGACAAGAATCCACAGGTGGCGGCTTTTTCCTTGCCCATCGCGATCCATTTCCATTCAGGCGACCGCGATCTCCAGTCGCACTACCATCCGGCCGAGTATCTACCTGAACCATCAACCAGCAGGCCACTCGACCAGCCAGCGATCAACGCCTCGCGCACAGTTGCTCGCGCAACAATCCTCAATATGGCAGGGGCGGAGGGAATTGAACTCGCAACCCCCGGTTTTGGAGACCGGTGCTCTGCCAATTGAGCTACACCCCTGCGGACATCAACGAGCCAGCCCGGACATCGCCGGATGATGCGCCTGTTCCAAACAACGGCTGTCGGCATGCCGACAGCCGCCGCGGTTCAATTACTAATCAACAATCTTCGTGACGACGCCCGAACCACGGTTCGACCACCTTCGCGGATCGCGAACCGAACGCCGTCGTCCATGGCGATCGGCTTGTGCAGTTCGACCGAGATCTTGACATTGTCGCCCGGCATGCACATCTCGGCATCGACCAGGTTGGCCGTGCCCGTGACGTCCGTCGTGCGGAAGTAGAACTGAGGACGATAGCCACTGAAGAACGGGGTATGGCGGCCACCTTCATCCTTCGACAGGCAGTAAACCTCGGCCTCGAACTTCGTGTGCGGCGTGATCGACCCCGGCTTGGCCAGAACCTGACCACGCTCGATTTCGTCACGCTTGACGCCACGCAAGCAGACAACCCACGTTGTCGCCGGCCCGACCTTCATCCAGCAACTTGCGGAACATCTCCACGCCCGTCACAGTCGTCTTGCGTCGGCGCGTCGGTCAGCCCGACGATCTCGACTTCTTCGCCCGGCTTGATCACACCCCGCTCGATACGGCCGGTGGCCACCGTTCCGCGACCTTCGATCGAGAACACATCTTCGATGGCCATCAGGAACGGCTTGTCGTCCTCACGCGCAGGCTCGGGAATGTACGAGTCGATCGCATCCATCAGTTCAGCTGATGCACTTCTCGCTTCCGGGTCGTCCGGATTCTGATAAGCCGGCAAGGCCGAACCCTGAACGACCGGAATGTCGTCGCCAGGGAAGTCGTACTTTGAAAGCAGCTCGCGAACTTCCAGTTCGACCAACTCCAGCAGGTCCTCGTCATCGACGAGATCGACCTTATTCAGGAACACGACCAACGCCGGAACGTCCACCTGGCGGGCCAGCAGCACGTGCTCGTTGGTCTGCGGCATCGGACCATCCGCGGCCGAAACGACCAGGATTGCGCCGTCCATCTGGGCCGCACCGGTGATCATGTTCTTGATGAAGTCGGCGTGGCCCGGGCAGTCGATGTGGGCGTAGTGACGCGTTATCCGTTTCGTACTCCACGTGAGCCACCGCGATCGTCACCGTCTTCGTTTCGTCGCGCACCGTACCACCCTTGGCGATATCCGCATAGGACTTGAACTCTGCCAGACCCTTCGCTGCCTGAACTGCCAGAATTGCGCCCGTCAGTGGTCGTCTTGCCATGATCAATGTGACCAATGGTGCCCACGTTGACATGCGGTTTCGTCCGTTTAAAAGTCTCCTTAGCCATGGCTGATTACCTTTAAATTCTCCCGTTATCTCCGGGCCGCCGCACGCCGCCGCGACCAGACAAACAATTCAACTATTCATGGTTCAGCGGAACCAGTGCCGCGAAAACTGTGGACAAATCAGCCAATCGGCAAACGAACTGTCGTTCGCCATCGCCTTGCTGCGCCTACCCGGGAACTGCGCGAAGGGCTGAATCTTCCCATCATTCTCATTTGACGCTCGTCCACAAGGTGGCATCCGGGCGACAAGAGCTGCTGACGGGATTCGGACCCGTGACCTCGTCCTTACCAAGGACGCGCTCTACCGACTGAGCTACAGCAGCAGGCAACTTCCACGTCTCAAGGCAAATCATGCAAACTACTCGGAAAAACACACTACTTGCCGCTCGACTCAAAAGCGGGTGAAGGGAATCGAACCCTCGTCGTCAGCTTGGAAGGCTGGGGCTCTACCATTGAGCTACACCCGCAACAAAACCGTTCTTCACGAACTCCAAAACAAAGTACACAAATGGGGGGTGCAGGATTCGAACCTGCGAAGGCGATGCCAACGGATTTACAGTCCGCCCCCTTTAACCACTCGGGCAACCCCCCGCTTTTCCTTCGCCTTCATATCCGTCTTGAATGCGAAGCAACCCTAGCTGCATGCCACCGAGCACACCGCTTGAAAAAACCCTAAATTCCTGCAACGACGCCGGGCTAGTTGCCTGATCACGAGCTGAGCGGAGGGACTTGAACCCACAACCTGCTGATTACAAATCAGCTGCTCTGCCAATTGAGCTACGCTAGCCTATGGTTTGGTGCATATTGGGCCGTGGAAAACCAGTGAATATAGCAATTTGGCCGCCCATTGCAATAACAGACCAAGGCACGGGCAGTTCGGTTCGCCGGGCCGCAATGGGGCGACTTGTCGGCACACAACACACCGGCACGAAAAAACACCCTGACCGTTGGGGTGCCGGCCAGGGTGCCTTGGTATTGGGGCTGCTGAGCACCACTCAGAGTCCCAAGGAGGGGTACGGTTCGCTATTCGGGTAGCGGCGGCAAGTCGATTTTTTCTTCACGAGCCGCTTCCCGCAGCTTGCTCAAAGCTCGGGCCTCAATCTGGCGTATCCGTTCCTTGGTCACGCCCAAGCTCGCCCCGACCTCTTTCAGCGTCTGTGGTTCCTGGCTGTGATCCAAACCAAAGCGGGCCGAAATGATCCGTTGTTCGCGATCGTCGAGGCTCGACATGATCTTGCCAATCTGGGATTCGCGCAATTGCTTGGCGACTTTCCTGGAGATATGGGTTCGTCCTCCAGTCCTCGGTCGCCATGAACATCTCATCAAAACTCGTACGGAATCGATCACGCTGTTTGTATTCCTTCGGAATGGTGCGGGCAAAATTCTTCATGATCGCCCAACTGGCGTAGGTACTGAACTTGTTGCCTCTCGCGTAATCAAACTTCTCGACGGCGCGAATCAGCGACATATTGCCGTCGCTGACCAATTCGAAGAAATTGTCTGTCGGCTTCACGTGTCGCTTGGCAATCGAAACGACCAATCGCAAGTTGGCACGAACGATGTGATTCTTCACCGCCATTGCCTGCTCGTAATTCGATTCAATCTCGTCCATGAGCTGTCGCTTGGGCGTATTGGATTCAGCTGGTCCCGCAATTTATTGGCCCGGTACTTCAGGAAATTGAACTTCCGGAACAGGTGCTGCTCCTGCTCCCGCGTCAGCAGCGGCACTTCGTAAAGCGATGCGAGGTAAGGCGGCAGACCTGCGGGAACCTTGACTTTGCGGAACGGCTTATCGGCTGCGGGCATGGGCGTCAGAATGACTGTGCCCGCATTGCGTTTCTTGAAGCTGTCATTCGGCATGAAGTCGAGCGGCAATTCGTTGATTCGCTTTGCCCGCATTTCGCTGACCACCCGGTAAATACTTGCCTTGGTGCGGCAGTGCTTGCGGGCGATCTGCTCGACCTGCTTGCCCAGGCGATATTCGCGGTAGATGTCATCCTTGGCTGAATCGATCAGAGGGCCGGTTTTGTCAGGGAATATCGCCATCTCCGGGTGGCTCTTGTCGAACTCTTTCAGTGTGTATCGAATCGTTTCCACGCTACGACCCATGTGTTCGGCAATTCGTCGCGTGATATCCGATGGGCAACCTCCGGCACGTGCCAAGCGACGTGCTCGATGAATGATTTCGTCTTTCTCCAGATCGGTCAGTTGGCTGAAACGGGCACCACGCTCAACGCGGGATCGGTTTCTCGCTACAAAACGATCGACGCTGCTTTGCAAGAAACCGACGCGCTTACGGCCGTCAAAGATAAACCGGCGGCTGACCAATCCCTGCTGCCTCCATCGGGAAATCGTCTTGGTCGAGATGCTAAACATCTCGCCCAATTGATTCACGGTCCGGACTGGCTCTGGCACATCCTCGACGCGAATGTTCGCAGCGTCCGAGATATCCTCAATCAGCATCCTCAAATCGTTCATGGCGTCTTCGCCGCTGATCAGCTCCTGCGGAGCTACCTCAGGTCGGTACCCAGTGACGCGAAAACAAATGTACTCGTAGGTGTAGGACCGTTGCGGATCGATTTCGTTGACCAGTTTTTCCGCCAAGTCAACCTGCTCGAGCTTCTTCTCTCGCGGCGCAAAGCGAACCTGTTGGTCACGAAGTTGTTGTATTGATGTGTGGCGATATCCTGAATGCATATCAACCTCCTCGCTATTTTGCCGGCAAGTTGCTGTTCCTTGCGGTTCCCCGCTTCAACCAACCAGTCCCGTGCGTGCCGCTCAATCCTTGAACCTTGCTCCTCTGCATCCGCCCAAGCCGCCGTCAAGGTAAACACCGCGACGGGGCCCAACTCTCAACTGGGCATCCCCGGCTGGAACGAAAAACGACAGGAAATCGGGATTCGATGCCGACTTGGCCAATAGGCTTACAAGCTCGCACGATCAACGTTCCTCAATTCAGTCTCTGTTCGTTACGTAACTAAGGTCGCTTGGGGTCGTCCAAAAGTTCGCAATTCTGCCCGATTTTTACGACCCCTGGGTAGCGACCAAACCGCGATAACGTGTTGCCATCAATCAGCTTGCATCGCTTGCGACGCCCAAGAAAAACGCTGTTTTGATTGGCTCCAGTCGCCCCAAAACACCTACTCTATGAATGCCTGTGAATCTCAAAATTGCCGTGGATTTCAAACCGCCCCAGCGACGATTCCGTTACCGAGGCACTGCATCCGCTTCTCCTCATCGTGACGTTCGTTGACGCCAATTCATTACAGTCAGAAATATCTCGCCATGAGCAATTTTCGACAGAAATTTTTCCGCCGCTTGATCGTTACCGCTGGTCTGCTTCTCTGGCAAGGATCTTTGTCCGCCCAAGAAACTTACGACCTCCGCGACCAACGGCATGCTGACGACGTCGTCGGTGTGAAGGTCACCGTGGCTACGCAGGGTGTCGTCCAGGGCGCCACCATCGAAGGCAAGGAAGATCAAAAAGTCGAAATGTCGGTTCGAGGGCAATTAGCCTACGACGAGCGGCTGGTAACGACCGGTCAACAGAACATTTCCATCCGCAACTACACCACCGCAACGGCCCAGATGGTGGTGGGTAAACTGGCCGAAACAAGTGCGCTCGACGCCCAACGCAATGTGGTGATCGCCACCGACGGCGAAGGGGCCCGTGTCTTTTCGCCCATAAGCCCGTTGACTCGGCAGGAGTACGACCTGCTAAATGCACCAGCGTGCAGCCTGTCGGCCTATGGACTGCTACCCTCCAAACCGGTTTCCGTGGGCAGTCAATGGCAGCCGTCTTCAGCTCAACTCGCGGATGTGCTCCGACTGGACCACGTCGGCGTCAACGGTGCTCAGGTCCAACTGGTCGACGTCGCCCGCGGATTGGCGCGGATGAAGCTGACCGGCACGATCAAAGGATCGGTCGATGGAGCCACAACAGATATGGTGCTTTCCGGCGACATCCGTTTCGATCTGCGCTGGAAACACGTCACCTGGATTCAATTGAAGATACAGGAAGAACGAGGCGAAGGACCGGTGAGTGTCCCGTATTCGGCGCGAGCCGACGTACGAATGCTGATTGCTCCTGTCGAAGGCACATCACCCGTAGCTGAAGTGCCAGCGTCGATCGCCAAACAGGGCACCGGCCAAAATGAAATCCTGCGTTATGCTTCCGATCTGGCTGGCTTTGAAGTGCTGCACAATAAGGACTGGCACGTCACGGCAGAACAGGCACGGCGAGCTACCTTGCGGCTGATCGACAAGGACAAGGTTGTGGCCCAGTGCAATATTTCGCGATTGCCGCGTCTGCCTACCGGCAGGCAATTGGCGTTGGAAGAGTTCCAGGCGGATATTCGCAAAGCGTTGGGTGAGCAATTCGGTGAATTCGAATCGGCCAAGAAATCGCCAGGTCCCGACGGTGTTCAAATCCTCCGGGTAGCCGCTCGCGGGATCGTTTCGAAGGTTCCCATCCGCTGGATTTACTACCACGTAGGCGATGCCCAAGGGCAGCGGGCAGCGTACGTGTTCACCCTCTCCGACGAACTTTCCGAAACGTTCGCTGGACGCGACCAATTGCTGGTAGACAGCATTCGTTTTGCCGAATCACCCGAACCGACGACTGTTGATACGCCCGGTACAGCGTCAGCACCCCAAACTCGCCGCTGACCGCAGCGTTTCGTCCGCAGCAGCCACCCTTGCAAGACCGCTTGGCGGAAGTCGATATCAGGGCCGGTAGACCCAGGTGTAATCGACAGGCTCAGCAACGCCATACGTTTTCAAGATGGCCAAGTCTGGCTCACCACTGGCCAGCGGCAGTCCGAAGCGGAACTCGTCCTCTTGTTCATGCACGGCATCGCCGGGTCGGTAGAAATTCAGCTGCAGTGACTTGAAGAAATACTTGCGGCCTGCCGCAAAACCCTGCTTGTCGGTGGGCGCATCTTCCCAACGATATGCGTTAGTCAAGCCCTGCACAAAAATGCTGAAAAAGTCGGTACGACGCTCCACGTTATCCCAGGTAGCGACACCCCACACTTCGCGGGCGACCGCATCGCTGCTGGTTTCAAGAGGTACCTCGGTAATAGTTACGGAATCGTACAGCTTCACAGCCGGGTCGCGGATCTCAATGCTGTGGATCTTCTGCACGACTTCGGGCATGACTCGGTCTGCGTAGGATTTGTCGAATTCGTGGCATTGCAACACAAACATGGGTATGAATCGCAAACTGCCCTGGTCCGGTTTGAGCACAAATCGATCGTGGCCGAACTCGTCTTTTTCCGGCACAGGCTTCAGGTTGCCGCCCGTGTTACGAATCCGGTACAGCAAATACCAAACGCGTCTGGCACCCGCCGTGCCGTCTCCATTGTCGATTGGCAGTGTCAGCATGCGAACCGGTTTGAAGGCAAATTCCAGCTGCCAAACGGAACGACGAAAAGTTGTCGTCTCGGCCATGCCGACAAGTGTCTCGGACGGCGGAGCAAAATTCGGTGTCCAATTTGGAGACACCCTGGAAACTTCCACGAAGTCGATGGGCCCGGTTGCCGCATCTTCTTCCGACGGCTCGCCCGGGATGACCTTGAGGACTCCGGGAGCCAGTTTGGGCATCGGTAACTGACCCGCAGCTGGCCGAGCGCTGGCTGAAGGCAAAATCGCAATCGCCAAAATCAAAAACTGCAGGAAGCCGGGCTGCTTTGAACGCCCAACTCTAGTCTGAGAAAACCGGCCCATCAAATATCAACCTGTGCAAAACAAGCGACCCAACCTGAACTGTTCATTGTAGTTGCGGCGGTGTCTGCGAGCCAACAAATGAGCCAAATCCAGGTCGTCAGCGAAACGGTCGGCCGCCGACACCCGAAACAACCGCTACGACCTGTCATCCTGGCGGCTGCCGGCTGGCTGCTTCGCGGCGATCCCCTGGATCTGCCGATTTTGGGCAAATCCAGCGACTTGTTCCTTTGGCAAGGGATTTGTACACTGGTGGGTCTCGAATGTCGGAAATCCAGCGAGGTATCTACTGATGGCCCACAAAAAAGGTCAAGGCTCCAGCCGCAACGGTCGCGATTCCAACGGCCAACGGCGAGGCGTCAAGAAATACGGCGGTGAAGTTGTTCGCGCCGGTAACATTATCGTCCGTCAAGTCGGCAACAAGTTTCATCCCGGCCTGAATGTCGGTCAGGGCAATGACTACACGCTGTTCGCTCTCAAAGATGGCAAGATTTTCTTTGATCGAAAAGGTCGGCGTGTGAACGTAGAAGTCGCGAGCAGCTAGTAACTGCGAACAAATCAAGAGAAAAGCCTGCGAGCAATCGCAGGCTTTTTTTGTTCCCCTCCGCGCCGGACGACTGATTATCCAGCCGAAGGCGAGTGGTGATCCGCCTCTGGCTCTTCCAGTTCACGCAACACGATGCCTGGGGCTCGTCGTGTCGCTTCCGCGACAATCTGGATTGCCGTCTGAATCTGGACTGGTGTGAAATACATCTCTCGCGATCCGTTCAGATGTTGAACCCGCACTTTACTGGCCAGTTCTTGCCAGCTGAGGTGGTCGCCAAGATGCCAACAGGCCGCTTGCGCCGACTTCTGATCAATCTGATCACGTCCCAGCATCTGCAGGATGGCGATCACCTTCGGATCTCCTGGAGAGTGACTCCACAGGAACGAGGTCATAAGCGATCTTTGGCTTCGGTTCGTCCTTGCCATGTTCCAGGCAAACGGCCGGTACGCGGAACTTTCCGACTTCACCCGGTTCGATGTTGAAGGCGCCGCCGCCGCCGCCAATCCCACCGCCGCCAAAACCGCCGCCGCCGCCGCCAAGGCCGCCACCGCCAATACCCTGGGCACCGCCGCCGCCACCACCAATGCCTAAACCACCGCCACCGCCGCCACCGCCGCCAAACTGGGCCAAAACAGGGACGCCCGCGAACACTTCCGGTAACTCAATGCTGAGCGGTTGCTCGGATACATTCGTGATCAGAATGGTGGCTCGTGTTGAATCTTTGGGTATCAACTTCACCTCTACCTGACCGGCCGTCTTGGCTGCAAACAAGTCGATGGATTCAGCCGCCAGGGGGCCAGCGGAAATTGCGGCTAGGGCCGCAACGAATAATGGTCCGATTCGCATCGGTGTGCCTCGGGTCGTAGAGTTGAGTGTTGATTCAAACGGGTCGACAGCCGCGAAGACCGCCTTGGACCTGCCTCTAGCCTAATTTGGCGCCGCCCAAAATTCAAAGAACCCGGCAAAGGAACCGCCAAATACGCGGCTAGAGGCCGGAGGAGGGCAGGTCGTATGGCTTATGCGCATGAAAAGGCCGGACCGCCTAAATCAGCGATCCGGCCAACTTCATGGTTCCATTGAGGACTATTTGTCGAATGCGATGCCGAGGAAAGCCTGAATCTTCGGCGAGAACTTCACAACCACCGGAGTGAAGACAACACTGACCATCGTCATCAGCTTGATGAGGATGTTCAGCGACGGACCGCTGGTGTCCTTGCAGGGATCGCCAACCGTGTCGCCGACCACGCCTGCCTTGTGCGCTTCCGAGCCCTTGCCGCCGTGATCGCGCCCTTTTCGATGTACTTCTTGGCGTTGTCCCAGGCGCCACCGGCGTTGTTCAGCATGGTGGCCAGCACGAAGCCGCTGGTCAGGCCGCCGGCCAGCAGGCCCATCACGCCGGGCACGCCAAGATCAGGCCCGCCAGCACAGGCACGATGATGGCCAGCAGCGACGGCACCAGCATCTCCTTCTGAGCGCCCGCCGTGGAGATCGCCACGCAGTTGGCGTAGTCCGGGCTTGCCCGTGCCTTCCATGATGCCGGGAATCTCCTTGAACTGGCGGCGAACCTCGTTGACCATCGCGCCCGGCCGCGCGGCCGACGGCCTTCATGGTCATGGCGCAGAACACAAAGGCCATCATGCCGCCGATGAACAGCCCGCACAGCAGCAGCGGATTCATGATGTCAGTTCGTAGGCTTCGACGAGAAGTCCATGATTCCGCGTTGTCGGCATTCTTCGATACCCTTGTGCCATGCTCGGCGAAAGTACTCATCCGTTCTCCGGCCAGCTTGCCGACCCAGATCTTGACCTCTTCGAGGTAGGCGGCCAGCAGGGCCATGGCCGTCAGGGCGGCCGAGCCGATGGCGAAGCCCTTGCCGGTCGCGGCGGTGGTGTTGCCCAGCGAATCCAGCGCGTCGGTGCGCTCGCGAACTTCGGGAGCCAGACCGGCCATCTCGGCGTTGCCGCCGGCGTTGTCGGCGATCGGCCCGTAGGCGTCGGTCGCCAGCGTGATTCCGAGCGTGGCGAGCATGCCGACGGCGGCGAAGCCGATGCCGTAGAGGCCCATGCCGAACCAGTTCGCCGAAACCGCCCGCGAAGCCGAAGGCGCAGAGGATGCCGACCACGATCGTGACCACCGGGATGCCGGCCGAGAACATGCCCGTCGCCAGACCGTCGATGATCGTCGTGGCCGGCCCCATCTTGGCCTGCTCGGCGATGCCCTTGCGTCGGTGCTGTACTCGTCGGAGGTGTAGTACTCGGTCGCCTGCCCGATGATCACACCCGCAACCAGCCCGGAGATCACGGAAAGCACGATGCCACCCGAGATCATATCCAGTGGCCACCGCCATCACCGACCAGGGCCAGGACGATCAGGACCGAGCTGCCGAGCGTTCCCATCAGCAGCGCCTTCAGCAGATTCTTCTGCGATGGCGCCTTCGCGGCAACTCACCATGAACATACCGACGATCGAGAGCAGGATGCCGATGCCGGCCACGATCATCGGGGCGGTCACCAGGTTGACCGCCGCCGTGGCCGTCGCCACATATCGGCGTCCGCACCTGCGCGCCAGTTACTGGCACCGACCGCGGCACCCAGCGCGGCGGTGGCGAGGATCGAACCGCAGTAGGACTCGTAAAGGTCGGCGCCCATGCCGGCCACGTCGCCCACGTTGTCGCCCACGTTGTCGGCGATCGTCGCCGGGTTGCGCGGATCGTCTTCCGGAATGCCGGCCTCGACCTTGCCGACCAGGTCGGCGCCGACGTCGGCCGCCTTGGTGTAGATGCCGCCGCCCACGCGGGCAAACAGGGCCTGCGTCGAGGCGCCCATGCCGAAGGTGATCATGGTCGTGGTGATGTGGACCAGCTTTTCCATCGAACGTGCATGCCGGCCGGCACAAGGTCCATGCCGAGGAACTTCAAGGCCATTCGGCCATGTTTTCCGCAGTGTAGACGAACTTGTCGAGGATCCAGTACCACAGGCAGATGTCGAGCAGGCCGAAGCCCACCACGACCAGGCCCATGACCGCACCGGAGCGGAAAGCGACCTGCAGGCCGCGGTTCAGACTCTCGCTGCAGCCCTGCGCCGTACGTGCCGAGGCAGCGGTCGCGGTGCGCATGCCGATGTAGCCGCACAGGCCGGAGAAGAAACCGCCGGTGAGAAACGCGATCGGGACAAACGGATTCTGAATCCCGAACTTGGCCAAAACAAACAGGATGACCAACAGCACGGCGAAAACGACTGCTACCGCTGCATACTGTCGACGCAAATAAGCCATGGCGCCTTCTGTTACGTGGCCCGCAATTTCCTGCATCCGGTCATTGCCCGGATCAGCGGCAATCACCTTCTTGTAAAAGACAACTGCCATAACAAGCGCGAGCACTGCAGCAGCAGGTGCGATCCACCATACAGGGCTGATCACCGACAATTCCATCACTGTCTCCTAGTAGATATTCACGTATTGATGTCGCCGACGTTCGGCAAGGATGGGCCGCGTCCTCTGACGCGTTTCTACATCCACACGGTCGACGGCGGCGACTCGGCCGCTTATTGCACCGCCTGAGAATTGCATATGATGCCCTTGAACGCGGAATTGGGCAACCGCTATCGGCGGTTCAACAACATATTGGGAGCGCGATTGACTCAACCCATCTCGCCGAGATCGGCTGACCATGAATACCGACTTGACCCAGATCCCCAACTGTGGACCGAGAGGGGGGCGAAAGGTCTGAATTCCGGCTGAAACGGAGCAGCTCCGTCCCATCGAGACGTCTTCCGCCAACGTTCACAGGGCTCAATGAGGCCATCGGACCGAGGCCCTTTCGACGATTGGGCATGATAAATTGCGGACCTGCCACGCGGTTGCCACCTGGGCGAAATCTGCCCACCAGGTTCCAAGACGAAGAGAAGGCCAGGTTGACAACGTCATGTACGACTTGCCTGCAAAACTATTGGACTCCACCGACCACGGGGAGGGCACCGAAATCTTCATCGTAGAGGGCGATTCGGCCGCCAGAACGGTGGGAGCGTTAAAGGCAGACCGCTTCCAGGCGACGATCCCGATGCAAGGCAAGCCAATGAACCCTCTGAAAGCAAATCGAGCCGACATCCTGGCTCATCCCAAGTACGCCGATTTGCTTTGCGCTGGGAATTGACGGCGAGGACATTACCGAAAGAGAGCAGCCACTTCTCGCTCGCATCCTGTCGCAGCTCCGATACGAACGAATCCTCCTGTTGTTTGACCCGGACGCTGATGGGATTCATGCCCGGACGCTGATGCAACTCTTCTTCTACAAGTGGCTCCAACCGCTGCTCGATGCGGGGCGTGTGTTTAACGTTTATCCACCACTCTGGCAACTGAACGCGGCAGCTCTTGACGAACCGCTATTCGCTTTTACAAGGCCTCACTATCTCCGGCTGCGACAGGCCTTGTCCGAGCGCAATATTGAACCTTCGACGACTCGATTTCGCGGTTTGGGAAATATTCCCGCAAACATCCTATCGCCAATGTGCATCGCCCCTGGAACGCGAAAGGCAACCGAAGTCAGCGTGGCCGATGCCGAAAGTGCGATCAAGGTGTTCGAGCAACTGCGCCAACTGGGGGAATCATGTTAGCTCCCAGCCACCGGGGTTCCGGAAGACGCTCAGGAGCAGCCGTTCCACCAACATGCAACTGAAAATGGTGCTGTCGAGCTGTCAAAATTCCCTTTTTTCACCGCGTCAAACGATCTCCGCACGAACCTTCGCGCTGACACGTGCGTCCCTAGCAAGTAGAATAAGGGGGAGAAACACAAGGAAGTTCCCCGCCCGATCGCCGCTCGTTTGGCATGGCTTTCGTGGCAATGTGCAGGAAGCAGTTTTCATTTCAACCAGAGCCTACCCCTGGAGACCATGTTGACCGCACCTGAAACCGGACCTGTCAGCTCGGAACATCTTTCCACATCCGGCGCTCCGACGCCCGCCCCAGCCGGCGGACTCAGCAAGCAGGAGCGTAGCTTGCAGCTTGCCCTGGCTGCCGCAAAAACCGCCGCAGAAAACAAGGGCTTGGATGTCGTAATCCTCGATCTTCGCGATCTCACCTGCATCTTCGACTACTTCGTAATCGCCAGCGGCACCAGTCGCCGTCAGCTGCACGCGATCAGCGACGATATCGACGATCGGCTGCAAAAGGACTTGAACGACAAACGCATGGGGATCGAAGGCTACGACGGCAGCAGCTGGATCCTGCTCGACTACGGCACGATCGTCGTTCACCTGTTCGACGCCGAAACACGCGACTACTACGGAATTGAGAAACTGTGGGGCGAAGCCAAGCGGGTTGACTGGCAAAAACTGGTCTAGGCATCACAGGTTCGATGACCATTACCGCCACGGCGACGGCCAGTCGGTTCGTCGTGGCATTGTCTGTTGATCGTCTGGCGGGACTGAGGTCGGCGAATACCGACGAGTGCCATCGGTTCTGCCAGAGCGTCCTGAGTTGTCATAGCTGGTCCCACTGCGGGGGCCCGTATCCCTCCGACTCGCAAATCCCGCTACGATGGTCATGAACCCATCGCTGCGTCGTTTCCGAAGCGTGATCCCCCTGAACGTCGAATTAATATGAGCATACTTTCGGAATTGAAGGGCCGGTTCCGCCCCGCGTTAGCGAGCCTCGTTGCGGATCCGGACGAGTACCTGGCAATGATCCGGCAAGCTCAGAACCCGCAGTTCGGCGACTACCAGGCCAACTTCCCGATGCCACTCGGCAAACGACTGGGCAAACCGCCGCGAGAAATCGCCACAGGAATTGTCGCCGAATTCAACGCCGGCGAGATGTGCCGGCGGCCCGAAGTTGCCGGCCCAGGGTTTATCAACCTGCGTTTGCAGGATGAATGGTTGGCGTCGGCATTGGAGCGGGCCAGAAACGATGACCGATTGGGGGTCAGCAAATCGACCAATCCGAAAACGTTTGTCGTCGATTTTTCATCGCCCAACGTCGCCAAGCCGATGCACGTGGGACACATTCGCTCGACCGTAATCGGCGATGCGCTCTGCCGCACGCTACGATTTCTGGGTCACACCGTGATCAGCGACAACCACCTGGGCGATTGGGGCACGCAGTTTGGCATGATCATCTACGGCTACCGACATTTCGTGGATCAATTGGCCTACCAATCGCAAACCGATCGACGAGTTGGGGCGACTGTACAAACGAGTGCGACGATTGATGGACTATCACGGAGCCCAGGCGAAACTGCCGCCATTGGAGGCCGAACTTGCCGAGCGAACCGCCGCGTTTACCGCGTCCGATTTGCAACCGCCGCTCGATGACGAGAAACAGGAAAAAAAACGCCAGAAACAAATCACGAAACAACAGGACAGACTTGTTAGCAGCCCGGCAACAAATTGAACTCCTGAAGCAGCAACTCGCAGACACAGAAGCCGACGCAGATATCAACGCAATTCTGGACCAACACGCGACCGTCAACCGGGACGTGCTCACCGAAACGCTCAAATTGCACGAGGGCGACAATGAAAACCGGGCACTGTGGGAAGAATTTCTGCCGAAGTGCCTGGCCAGCATTCACGAAATCTACGAACGGCTGGACGTGAAGTTTGACAAGGAACTGGGCGAGAGTTTCTATCACGACCGTCTGGCGGGTGTCGTGGAATCTCTGCGGTCCGCGAACATGGCAGAAGAGAGCGAGGGCGCCGTCATCGTACCCGTCGAGGGTTTCGCTGCACCTTTCATGATCCAGAAAAAAGATGGTGCCTTCCTGTACGCGACCAGTGATCTCGCCACGATTCAATACCGCAAGGAAACCTGGGCTCCGGACGCGATGCTGTACGTCGTTGACTTCCGCCAGAAGGAGCACTTCGACAAGTTGTTCGTGACTGCCGCCAAGTGGGGCTATGACGATCTCGAGTTGTCGCATGTCAAATTTGGAACGGTCCTTGGTGAAGACGGCAAACCGTACAAGACGCGATCGGGGACACGATTGGGCTGTTGGGATTACTGGACGAAGCCGAACGAAAGGCACTCGAGGTGGTCGCGGCTAACGATGCAGAAAAGCCAGGCCCTGACCGAGGAGGAACGCCTGCGAATCGCAAGGACGGTCTGGCATCGCGGCGATCAAGTACGCTGACTTGTCGCAAAATCGGGAGAGCGATTACGTCTTCAGCTACGACAAGATGCTGGCACTCAACGGCAATACGGCCACCTACATGCAATACTCCTATGCCCGCTGCCATGGGATCTTCAGTCGCTGCGGAGTCAGCAGCCGAACAAGTCCGCGAGTCTGACGCCAAGCTGGTGGTCGGCGAAGCAGCCGAACGGACGCTCGCCCTGCAGTTGCTGCAGTTTGAGGAAGCGCTATGCGAATCGATGACCGACTATCGTCCAAACATACTGACCGACTACCTGTTCAAACTGGCGAAGACGTTTTCCACGTTTTTCGAACAGTGCCCGGTGCTCAAGGCCGAGACGGAAATGAGTCGCGACAGCCGGTTGTTGTTCTGCGACTTGACGGCAAGAACGCTGAAGACCGGGCTGTCGCTACTGGGAATTTCGGTCGTTGAAAAGATGTAACAAGGAACAACATTGCCATGGCCGGCCGCAACACAATTTCAGCTGCAACTCCGAAACGCGCAAGGGCAACCAGGACCGAGGCAGCCATTCACAATGTCGTAAAGTGTGGGGAAGCTGCGCGGGTGTTGCGAACGCTACCCGATCAGGTGGTCGACACGATCGTGACGAGTCCACCCTATTTTCGTCAAAGGAATTACGACGACCGTCAGCAACTGGGACTCGAAACTTCGCCGCAGGACTACGTCGACCGGTTGGTGAATATTTTTCACGAAACGCAACGGGTGCTGAAGGATGAGGGTACGATCTGGCTGGTGCTGGGCGACAAATATGACAAGGGCCGTCTGCTGGGAATGCCATGGCGCGTCGCCCTGGCCATGCAGGACGACGGCTGGATCCTCCGTAGCGACATCATTTGGCACAAGCCGAATGCGATGCCGTCCTCGGTGAAGACGCGGCCGACAACCGACCACGAGTACGTCTTCCTGTTTTCGAAGTCAAAGGACTACTACTACGACGCGGACGCGATCCGCGAGCCACACGTGACGTTTTCGAACAAGAGCCAAATGAAGGGTGGCCGCAACCATTTCTTCAAACGGGGCAGCACCCCCGAAAGCGGCAAAAACGGTGGCGACTCGAATCTTCACGACGCACGCTGGGATCAGGCGTTTCATCCCAAGGGCCGGAACAAGCGAACGGTTTGGTCGGTCCCGTTGTCCAAGTCCCGCGAAGCACATTTCGCCGTCTTCCCCGAAAAACTGGTGGAAACCTGCATCATGGCCGGCAGCCCGGTTGGCGGTTTAGTGCTCGACCCATTTCTCGGCAGCGGCACCACCGCAGTTGTTGCTCAACGATTAAGTCGCAACTACCTGGGCATCGATTGCAATACGGAGTATTGCCGGATGGCGAGAAAGAGGATCAAATCGGCTCAGGGCACCAGCTAGGCTAGGGTGGCTTGATGACGCGACTTACGGATGGCTGCCGCCAAATCCAGCGCAGGGAAACTGATTCGTGGCGTACGAACCGGCTACGACTTGTCCGTCAACTCTTCGAACTTGCCGAAGATCATGCGACCCGCGCTGGTTTGCAGCACGCTGGTGACACCGATGCGGACTTCTTTGCCCAGGTGTGGCCGGCCGTGTTCAACAACAATCATCGTGCCGTCGTCCAGGTAGCCGATACCCTGACCGTCTTCTTCCCCCGGTTTGACGAGCCGCACATCGACTCGCTCGCCTGGGAGGAAGACCGGCTTTAACGCGTTCGACAAGTCGTTCAGATTGATCACCGGTACATTATGCAGCTTGGCGACCTTGTTCAGGTTGTAATCGCCGGTTACCAGTTTGCCATCCAGATGCTTGGCCAGCAGCACCAGCTTCATGTCCACTTCCTGACCGGCCATTTCAGGCAGTTCACGGTCGTGAATATGAAAGTCGACATGCTTGGTGGTTCGCAGTCGGTTCAGAATATCCAATCCGCGACGGCCACGGCTGCGCCGCAGCTTGTCGCTGCTGTCAGCAATGTGCTGCAGCTCACCCAGGACAAATCGCGGCATGATCAACGGATTGTCGATCATCTGAGTCTCGATCACGTCGGCAATACGGCCATCGATCACGGCGCTGGTATCAAGCACAAACGGCTTCAGCCCTTTGACGTCTTTGGCAAACTCAACGTAAGGGATGATGAATCGGAAATCATCTTTGGTCTGGATCAGAAAACTGATGCAGGTATAGCTGAGCACCATGCCCAGAAGGACTCGAAACTGGCCCGCCCATTCCGTGGTTTCGGTGCTTTCGATCAAAGGGGTCAGCGCGATACCGACGACGTAAGTCAGCAGCAAGCCGATGAGTAGCCCGAAGTAGATTGCCGAAATGGTATCGATCCGCTTGCTGCGGAACGCCATGTCGACGCCAATCACCAATAGCGCAAGCCCGACAACTCCGCCGAGCACAGCCCAGACAAGCCATTCGGGGTCTTTCGGCATCGCATCCGAATTGACAAACGAGATCGCCAGACCGGCGGCAACTAGAACGAAGAAGCAGCGAAGAACGATAAGTGCCATGATGATGTCGCAAAGCGCAGAGCGTCGCGCCCGATGGAATGAAAACTGCCGCGATGATGGAAAACGAATACGAGCAGGGCAGTACGGCAGCTCTCGACAGTGCCCCATCCGGCGAGAGCCGATGATTCAACAGAATGAAGGTATGCCTCCATCTTAACCTACCGCGTGCAGTCGGCTATCCCGGCAGAAATCGGTCGCGGTCGACACCATTGGCAATTCGCGACGGCGGCGGCAACAAAGCGACTAATCGACACGATTGCCAAGGTTCTGCTCGTATTCATGACGAAAGAAACGGTCGGTCATGCCGGCGAGATAATCGCAAGCGCTCCGGCGGACACCCACCAAATCGGCTCGATCCTGAAATAATCGGGGCAGGCGTCCGGCTGCCGGGCGAACAATTCGAGCATTTCACGCAGGTTTTGCTGAGCCGCTCTACGGACCTCCATCAGCTGCTCATGCCGGTAAACCCGCCGGTAGAGAAACTTCTGCAGCCCTAATTTCTGCTCCGCGACTTCACCTGCTGCGGCGACCACAAATCGACTGCCAAAGGCGTCGCCATGCGAAATCCAGCCGCAGGAGCTCAAGAACTCAATCGCGGCACCCAGCGTGGAAGAGACCTGGACGTCAATCAGTTCGCGGACCAACTCTTGCCTCAGGTTCCGCGGCTCCAGATCGGTCCATCGAGCCCGAATGCGCTCGAGTGCCTGCGCCGCCAGAGGCACCGTCTCGAACTCCCCGACATCGACAAGTCCCAACTTGATCGCGTCATCGACGTCGTGGGCATTGTAGGTGCAACTGTCGGCCGCGTCGACGATCTGAACTTCCAGCAATGGCCGAGGGCCGGACTGTTTATCGACTCGACGCTGTTGGCCCAGCAAGACCTCACGCGAGAGATTCAGCCCAGGGAACTGGTGGTAGCGACGTTCGAGCTGTTCGACCAACACCAAAGCAAACGCGTTGTGCGAAAAGCCACCTTCATCCGCGAGGCATTCGTCCAGCGCAGCTTCGCCAGCATGGCCGAAGGGCGGATGACCAATATCGTGCAAAAGTGCCAAGGCCTCGATCAAATCTTCATTCAATCGCAACGTGCGACCCATCGTCCTCGCAATCGAAGCGACCTCCATCGTGTGCGTCAACCGCGTGCGGTGGTAGTCGCCCAGGTCGCCGGTAAACACCTGCATCTTGCCGCTCAACCTGCGAAACGCCGCGCTGTGCAGGATGCGATCGCGATCGCGTTGAAACGGTCCACGGTAGGGGTGGTCGGACTCGGCGTACTTGCGCCCGGCCGACTGATGGCTGAAGAAAGCGAATGGTGCGAACAGCAACTCCTCGCGTCGTTGCGTGGCGAGCATACCAGACGGTGGATCGGATGATTTGCCGGGCATTTTACTTGTGCAAAAAAATACGCGTAACGCCACGGCCAACAAATACCGGGCATTAAGTGACGCAGAATGATTTACTTGTCTCGGCCCTCGGCGCGTGATAGGCTTGCCAGATTACCCACCGAGCAAAATGGTGGCTGAGGAGCAGATTGCATGGACCGACCCGCGAAAATTAAAAACTCCAAGGCTGGCGACGAAGCCAATGGCAGCAGCCAACCGGGCAAAGCCCATGTTGTCAACGGCAACAACTCGTCCATCAAAATTCGTGGTGCCCGTGTCAATAATCTTCGTGATATCGACGTTGATCTCCCTCGCAGCGAGCTGATCGTACTGACCGGTCCAAGTGGGTCGGGGAAGAGCTCGCTGGCCTTCGATACTTTATACGCCGAGGGCAAACGGCAGTATATCGAAAGCTTGTCAATCTACGCTCGACAGTTTCTCGACCAGATGGCGCGACCGGACGTCGACATCATCGAGGGATTACAGCCCACATTGTGCATTGATCAACGTCCGGGGAGCCAAAATCCACGCAGTACCGTGGCCACGATCACCGAGACCTACGATTACCTTCGCCTCTTGATGGCCCGACTGGGCACACCTACCTGCTATCAATGTGGCACCCGGATCGAACAACAATCGGTATCGGAAATCGTCGATCGGATCGCTGAAATGGCCGACGGCACCAAGCTGATGGTGTTGGCACCGATGGTGCGCGGGCGCAAGGGCACGCACAAGGATGTGTTTACCCGCATTCGCAAAGCGGGTTTCGTTCGCGTCCGGGTCAACGGGCTGGTAACTGAAATTGATGCGGTCAAACCATTGGTGGCTCAAAAAAAACACCACATCGACGCCGTTGTCGATCGCATTCTGATCAAGCCAAATATCGAGACACGGTTGGCACAATCGGTGCGACTGGCGGTGGAACACGGCGACGGGTTGATGACCCTTTGCTACCTGGACGAGAGTACCGGCGCGACCGCATGGCAGGAGGAACTGCATAGCACGCGCTACGCCTGTCCGGAATGCAACATCTCGTACGAAGAGATCGAACCACGCACGTTCAGCTTCAACAGCCCTTATGGCGCCTGCCCGGTTTGCGAAGGACTCGGTTACAACGACCAGTTCGACACCGAACTACTCCTCCCCGACGAGTCATTGTCACTCAACCAGGGAGCCATTGCTGCCTGGAAAAAGAAGCCTCCTGTGCCGGCGAAAGCCGCGAAGGAGATCGAGTCATTCCTCCAGCTTCATCGCGCCGGCCTCGATACGCCGCTGGACAAATTGCCAAATGACGTGAAGCGCCAACTGCTGCACGGCGATGAGAAAGAGTTTCTGGGAATTGCGTTGATGCTGGAAAAAGAACTGGCTACATCGAAGAGCCAGGCCCGCATGACCGAACTCATGAACTTGCGCGACGATGTGGTTTGCCAGGCGTGCGGCGGCTCTCGGTTGCGACCCGAAGCTACAAGTGTGCGACTGGACGATCTGGCAATTCATCAGATTACGGCCATGTCGGTCGCGGAAGCGAAGGAATGGGTCAACTCGCTGGTATTCCACAAGGATGACCGACCGATCGCCAAACCATTGGTCGACGCGATCAGGACACGCATTCAATTCCTGTCCAAAGTAGGGCTGGATTACCTGACGCTGAATCGCTCCGCGGACACCTTGAGCGGTGGTGAGTTCCAGAGAGTTCGGCTGGCGACCAGTATTGGCTCGGGACTCGTCGGCGTTTGCTACGTCCTCGACGAACCTTCGATTGGACTTCACTCCCGCGACAATCAACGCCTGATCGACGCGCTGCGGGACTTGCAATCTCAGGGGAATACCGTGGTCGTCGTTGAACACGACGATGCCGTCATGCGAGTTGCCGATCGGCTGATTGACATGGGTCCCGGAGCCGGTATTGCGGGCGGAAGCGTCGTGGCCGAAGGGACTCCGGACGAAGTCATGCGGAACAAGGAATCGCTAACGGGCAGCTACCTTGTCGGCACCAGCCAGATCGAAATCCCCCAGAAACGCCGCAAAACGGCCAAGACGCGATCGCTGACACTCCAACAGGTAACGACTCACAATCTGAAGTCGGTCGATGTTCGGATTCCCTTGGGAGTTCTGGTTTGCGTGACAGGTGTCAGCGGTTCGGGAAAGAGTTCGCTGATCAATGAAACACTGGCTCCGGCGCTAACGCGACGTTTGTACGGCGTCGGTTCGGCGCCGGGACCGTTCAAGGGGCTGAGAGGCGTCAGCCAACTCGACAAAGTCATCCGCATCGACCAGTCACCGATCGGGCGTTCGCCCCGCAGTAATCCTGCCACGTATACCGGCGTGTTTGACGAGATTCGCAAAGTCTATGCGGGCACCCGTGAAGCCAAGCAGCGCGGCTTCAAAGCGGGACGGTTCAGCTTTAATAACAAGGAGGGACGTTGCACCGGTTGCCAGGGACATGGAGTGCAGAAGGTTGAGATGAGCTTCCTGCCGGATCTCTACGTTGAGTGTGATCAGTGCCATGGCGCCCGCTTTAATCGGCAGACGTTACAGGCGGTGTACCGCGGGCAGTCGATCGCCGATGTGCTGGCAATGAGCATCGACGAGGCGGCCAAGTTTTTTGAAAATTTCGCCAACATTGCTCGCGTGCTGCAAGCCATGCAGCAAGTTGGATTGGGATACGTCTTTCTCGGTCAACCATCAACGACTCTGTCGGGAGGCGAGGCACAGCGAGTCAAACTCGCCAATGAACTCAGCCGTTCCGATACCGGGCAAACGCTGTATCTGCTTGATGAACCCACCACAGGCCTCCACTTCGATGACATCCGACGTTTGATGAATGTGCTGCAACAACTGGTCAAGAAGGGCAACACGGTGGTTGTCATCGAGCACAATCTGGATGTCATCAAGTGCGCGACTGGATCATTGATTTGGGGCCTGAAGGCGGCACCGGGGGAGGTCAGGTCGTCGCCGAAGGAACACCCGAAGAGGTGGCAAAGTGTGAGGCAAGTTACACCGGGCAATTCCTGAAAGACAAACTTCCGTCCTAGTTCCGGTCCAAGCGGCAGTGATTCAAGTCATCAGGCCCCGGATCGCCGCGGCTCCAACCGCCACGGCCAGCAACCCGACAACGACATTGGCCACAATGTTGGCTGCAGCGACAAACCAGGCGCCGTGGTTGATCTGCTCGAGTGTCTCGGCCCCAAACGTCGAGAATGTCGTCATCGCACCTAACAGGCCGACTCCGATCGCCGCCCTCGCAGTTGGTGACATCCCCGGCGAAAGGTTGGCAGCCTGATTCAGTGCCCCCAACAAACAGCAGCCGATGACGTTCACCAGCAAGGTTCCAACCGGGAATGCGGTTTGAAACGCCTGGTTCGCCCAATAGCTGACGAAGTAGCGAAACAGCGCCCCGACACCGCCGAAAAGGGCGATCGAAATCAATAAAATGGGGTCACGCATGAGTTTTCTCCGGCGCCGCCAGTCTGTCGGAAATCTTGGGCTAAATTGATGCGTAAATTCTTGAGTCAACTTAAAGGCAGGGTGACTGGGCAGGGCGTGTTGAAGCGGATGCTGGTCAAGTTGTGAGCTTAACTTAGCAGCTGTATAATCCGGAGTTCACGAACGAAAAAGATCCTTGAAAGCATGAAACAGGAGTGTTCAGTGGCAATTCGCGTAGCAATCAATGGCTTTGGCCGTATCGGTCGTCTTACCTATCGAAACCTGTTCGCACGAAGCGACGAATTCGAAGTCGTCGCCATCAATGACCTTACCGACAATTACACACTGGCGACGCTGCTGAAATACGATAGCACGCATCGTCGCTTCGAAGGCAGCGTGAGTCACGACGACAAACACTTAATCGTCAATGACCAGAAGATCAAGGTATTCGAAGTCGCGTAATCCCAAAGAATTACCATGGGGCGATCTGGGGATCGACGTCGTGGTTGAAAGTACCGGCGTGTTTACCAAACGGGCTGCCGACGGCCGCCCCGGTTACGACTCGCACATCGAAGCAGGCGCCAAGAAGGTGGTCATCAGCGCCGGCCAAAGACGATCCCGACCTGACGGTCGTTTTGGGCGTCAATGATGACAAGCTGACTGGCGACATGAAGTGCGTCTCAAACGCCAGTTGCACTACCAACTGCCTGGCACCGGTCGCGAAAGTTCTGAATGACTCATTTGGAATTCAGCGTGGTCTGATGACAACGGTCCACGCCTACACGAATGACCAGCGCGTCCAGGATATGCCGCACAGCGATCTTTATCGAGCCCGCGCCGCGGCTCAAAATATTATCCCGACAACCACTGGCGCGGCCAAGGCGGTAGCGCTGGTTGTTCCGGAGCTTGAAGGCAAACTGACCGGCATGGCAATGCGTGTTCCAGTCGTCACTGGCAGCGTGGTTGACCTCACTGTGTTGATGGATCGGAAAGTCACGACCGACGAAGTGAATGCTGCAGTGAAAGCGGCTGCCGAAGGCCCCATGAAAGGCGTGCTCAAATATACCGAAGACCCCATCGTCTCGAGCGACATCATTGGCGACCCACACAGCTCGATCTTTGCAGCTCCGTTCACGCAAACGATGGACGGTGACATGCTGAAAGTCGTCAGTTGGTATGACAACGAGTGGGGCTACAGCGCACGCACGGCCGACCTGGTTGCCAAGTTCGGAGCAATGTAGACGCCTTGGTCTGTTGATGGTGGACGACGCATCACAATTCCGGCCTCGAGTTGCCACGAATAACCGATCCAATAACAGGTCGTCATTCGTCGGGTCGAGGCCGAGTTGTCAGTCATACGACTACCGGTTGATGTTCGCCTGATCCGCCGGGCTTTGAACCGAACGCGGTCCCGGCTCGACGACCTCACCGTCAACCACGTTGTCATTGCTGCGCGCAAGTCTTCAAAGTTGACAGTGGTCACCTTGAAGTTGCGCTGGATGTACCCGGCGAGTCCTCGGCGGTACGCATGACGGCAAAAGGGAATCAGGAGCGAAAAACCGAACAGGTCGGTCAGCACTCCAGGTGTCAGCAGCAAAGCTCCGGCCACCAAAATCATTGCCGCATCCATCAGCGCGGTCGCGGGCATCTGCCCCCCCGACACTTCTTGCTGCAGCTTCTGTATCGTCCGCAGGCCTTGGTGCCGGGCCAGGTTGGCACCGACGACCCCCGTAAACACAACCAGCCCCAACGTCGGAGCCCACCCCATACGTTCGGAGAGCATCAACAGCAGCACCAGCTCAATAAACGGGATGGTGATAAACAGCAGGAGCAGTTGAGCCACAGTTTGCCTCGTTGAAAGCGCAGAAGTCGATAAGTGTCGACTATCGTATACCTTGACGTGAGATTTGTCCCGTTAAGCCACCAACGCCGATGGTTCGGGGGCACGGAC
Organism: uncultured Planctomycetales bacterium; assembly: GCA_963821085.1. Lineage (GTDB taxonomy): Bacteria > Planctomycetota > Planctomycetia > Pirellulales > Pirellulaceae > CAWGCE01. Next base: position 129,164 of record CAWGCE010000016.1, read on the forward strand.
CGTCAGCGGGCAAAGGCACCGGAAATCGCGGCTGCCGTGGCGGAATCTGTCGATCCAACAAGCGTCACAGAGATCAAAAACTGCGGCACGTTGGTGCCGCTGAATTCGCCGTTCGCGAACGTTTGGGCATCAACCTCGGCAAGGGCACCCTAATTAACCCGCACTTCAACGGATCTTCATTTCCGCGTCGTCGGTGTTGATGGAAGAAGCGAGTTCGGCAAATGCGCGAGCATCTTCGTCGTTGCCGGTCTTCTGGTGCATGGTCGCCAGGTTGCTGTAGGGAATTCCCAACGCTGTCGGATCCAACAGGCCATCCACAACGGCCCGCTGCAGAATATCGGTGCCGCGTTCGGTCAGGTCGATGGCGGTCGTTCGTTGGCCAGTTTGCCAGTAGGAGACTCCCATACTGACAAACATTTCACCGTAGGTGCCGGCGTCGGCGAGCGTGGCCTGCGGCACCTCATCGTCCAACAGCGGTTCAGCCTTGCGGTACCAGGAAACAGCTTCGTCATGGTCTTTGCGGTGGACCGCGTGCAGTGAACCTACGTGAAAATAGAGGCGGCCAACGGTGTGCCGTTGCTCAGGAGTTGACTGTCGACGCTCTGCGCTTTGTTGGAAGAGCACCAACGCGTCGTCTGCCAATTGCAGCGCATCTGCCTGTTCACCACGCACGCGTTGCAGGCGAACTGCTTCCGCGAGCCCGGTTCCCAACAGCCACTCGAGTCGGCTTTGATGATGCAAGTCGATCGCCGCTTCAATTTGCTTGCGTCCGGACGTCACCATCTTTCGGATAAGGCTTTCGGGACTGCCTTCCGCCCTCAAGTCACCAGCGGTGGCCAGCATTTGGCGATACACGCTCAGGCGCAGCGATGGATCCCCGTCATCCCGTTCCACATACTCATCAACCAACGCCGACGCACGTGACAACCACTTTGGTACGACCTGATCCTGTCGATCGTACTCGCCCAAGCTGATATCTCGAGCCACGGCAAGGTGCGTGTCAATCAGGATCTCTTTGGCACGCCGTCGAACCTCAAACCGCGGATCATTCACCAACTGAGACGCCATTTCAATGGATGCCAGATGATGATTCATGGCTTGTTTGAAACGGCCGGGTGCCTGCGTCGCATAGACATTACCGACCAACAACTCGGCATCCGCACGGACAACCGGATGGACCTCATCCAGGTCGAGGATCAGCTTTGCTTCACGCAGGGCAACATCGTAATCGCCGTTGATCGCCAGAATACGTGCCTTGGTAAGTCGATAACGAACACTGTCCGGGTAATAGTGAATTGCCTTGTTTGCAGACTCCAACGCATCATGAAAGCGACCCATCTCGACCAGGAGATTCGCTTTCACCCAGTGCGCTCGTGCAAAGCGAGGATTCATCTCCAGCGCTTGATCAATGTCCGCCATGTTTCGGGCATACTGGAACTGGTAGTCGTATTCCGCCCGCAACAGGAACGGATCGGCGCTCACAGGTTCCAGCTGTATCTTGGAAACAAGGTGCTCGGAGTAGCGCATTCGAAACTGAGCATCACGCCACGTTCGGGAAATACCATCCCTATGACACGTCCATCTTCATCCGGCACCGGAACCGGGTCGATCTTCGTCATCCGCAACTCACCGGCACAGTGAGCTGGCTCGAGGGGGTCCTCCAGGTGAATGAGGATGGAACTGATTTTGCCATCGAACAATGCAACATCGACCTGGCGAAAGGGCTCGACGCGGTACTTCAGTGTTTTGCTCGTCGCCCCGGAAACCGTCTTGAACGGTTCTCCCCAGAGTTCTTTCAGTTCAGTTTCGCTTGAATCGCCCACCATCACGCCGCGGAACTTCAAGGAACGAATGGCTGTATCATCAATCAGCTCGACCGTTTCCGCATCATCCGGAACGATTTCGTATTCTGTGTCGTGGGTAGCGGCTGGCGCGGGTTCTGATTCGTTAAGCGTTTTGTCCTCGGAGTTCTCGGGAATCGGTTCCGGGATGGGCGCTGATTCGTCCTCTCCAGAAGATTCGCTGGCAAACTCATTAGCGTCGGTCGGTTGCGTGATCTCACGGGCCACCGGTTCGAGCATCACATCGGGATCGTTTGATGCAGATACAAAGCCCTGTTCTTTTTCCCGGATAGCACCTTGAACCGCGGTGTCGGAATCGGAGCCTGGCGTCACGTCGCGAAACTGAGCCTGCACAGCATTGCCTGCGGCGACGATCCAAAACATCGCCGCGACGACACCGGCATAGGACGCCCATCCTGAATGCCCAGCGCGTTGGTTTCGATCTGCGTTTGCAATCCGTTGCATTTGTGTGTTCCTCCCGAACACGGAGTCCGATGCGTGATGCATCGTCCACGTCACAAAGTGACATCCTTGACAGCTTGTATGTTCACAACCTCGTGTCGTCCTGTGGAGCTGCCTTTAAATTTGGGGCCGGATCGTACCGAGCGGCCGATTTGTCGTCCATATCGAAGCCGAGGATGACGGCACTGCTGCCATCAAAATCACGCACAAGCAGCACGACCCGCAAAGTCAACGCTCTTTGGAGTTATCGGTATTCAACCTTGATCACCGCACACCCTTTGCACGATTTCCCCATTCATTTTGGGAGAGCATACGAACGCCTTACCCACAGGCGTCATTGATTCGCAAGCAGGCGACTTGCAGCGTCAAGCTCGCCAGTCGGCGAGGCACTCACCTGCGCTACCTCTCGCCCAACACCGACAAGAGCAGCTCCCGGCATTCGAGGACGCGACCTTCTTCACACGCCAGCAGTGCTGCCACCGCGAGTTTCTGCTGCCGTTCATTGAACAGCAGCGGCGCACCCAGGCTTGGCTCGTTTGCCAGCAGCGCATCGCCGACCACTTCCAGTAGCGCGATCAGTCCGGATGGCTGATGGGCAGAGATCGACAGGCCGGTGGGCCGGTCACCGGCCGGCGGCAAATCGGCTTTGTTGTGAACCAGCATTGCTGAGGGAAAACGCAACCGCCAACCTTCGGCCGCGATGTCCCACGGTTGATCGATCGCGGTAACTAGCAAGACCATGTCGGCACTCTCAGCTTCGCGCAAGGCCCGCTCAATTCCTTCATTCTCGATCGGCTCATCGGTTTGTCGCAAACCGGCTGTGTCGAATAAACGTATCGGCCAGCCCCCAATTGCCGTGTCGACGGACAGCAGGTCCCGGGTTGTCCCGGGCTGGTCGAAAACGATGCTCCGCTCGAACCCCACCAGGCATTGACCAGGCTGCTCTTGCCCACGTTCGGTGGACCGCAGATAGCGATCCGGAACGGCTGCACTGTGTGTTGACCGAACCCCGAAGTGGCGAGCAGCGATTCGAGCTGCTGCCGCGATTTGTTCTCCGACCCGGAAACATCGAGCTGATCTACGATTTGTTGAATGGCCGAGGCCAGCGCACCGTGATACTGGAATAAGAGATGGCTCGCCGTTTTCTCGGTGGTCGCCTCACTCAAGGCAATGAGCGATTCGCGCTGTACAACGTTTTGGCCGAGCTCGCCGTCCAGCCATTGCCACGGAACCAACTCGCACCCCTGCGATGCGAGCGAGTCAACGATCGACTTCACGGCTGCCGAGCCGCCGTGGCAATGCACATCAATCGTATCTGGGCCCAGGCGTGAGACGACCACTTCTTCTCCTTGCAACCGTTCTGGCACGCACCACTGCCCGACAACAATGCGACCCAGAGGCGGAGGCGTCCGGGCAAAGCGGCTGCTAAATGTGCGGCTGATCAGGTCCCAGCCGCCACGGCCGAGAACGCGGACCGTGGCCACAGCAGATCGACCGGCCGGTGTTATCACCGCACACTTCCGTTCAGTTTTTTCGCGAATTTGTTCAGTCATGCTTGCTGCCAAGGATGGTGGGTTGCCCGGCGATCGACACTATACGATGATGCCAGACGGTGCAGACATTAATTATTGAACACAGGAGCGTGTAAATGGCTTTGGTTCCCATGCGGTTATTGTTAGATCATGCAGCGGCGAATGACTACGGACTCGCCGCATTTAATGTCAACAATATGGAACAGATCCAGGCGATCATGGAAGCTGCCGAAGATACGGACTCGCCGGTCATTGTTCAGGCGTCCCGTGGTGCCCGAAAATACTCGCAGGACACATATCTCAAACACCTGATGCTGGCCGCTGCCGAGCTGTACCCACAAATCCCAATCTGCATGCATCAAGATCACGGAAATAGTGTCGAGACCTGCCGCAGCGCTATCGAAAACGGTTTCACCTCGGTGATGATGGACGGGTCACTGGAGGAAGACGGCAAGACGCCCGCCGATTTCGACTACAACGTCAAGGTCACAAAGGCGGTCGTGGACATGGCTCACCCTCAAAACGTTTCGGTCGAGGGAGAATTGGGGTGCCTGGGCTCGTTGGAATCGGGCGAAGGCGAAAAGGAAGACGGGCACGGTGCCGAAGGCAAACTTTCGATGGATCAATTACTGACCGACCCGGACGAGGCCGAACAATTCGTTGCCGCAACCGGTGTCGACGCGTTGGCTGTGGCGATCGGGACGAGTCACGGAGCCTACAAGTTCACTCGCCAGCCGGACGGTGACGTGCTGGCGATGGACCGGATCGAAGAGATCCACAAGCGTCTGCCCAACACGCACCTGGTAATGCATGGCAGTTCGTCCGTGCCTCAGGAACTGCAGGACATCATTAAGCCAACGGTGGAGCCATCAAACAGACTTGGGGAGTCCCTGTCGAGGAAATCCAACGCGGCATCAAACACGGCGTAAGGAAGATCAACGTCGACACCGACAATCGACTGGCAATTACTGGCGCGATTCGCAAAGTATTCACCGAATCGCCGGAGAAGTTCGATCCCCGCGATTACCTCAAACCGGCCCGGGAAGCGATGAAACTCGTCTGTGTCGCTCGCATGACCGCGTTCGGACAAGCTGGTAATGCATCGAAGATCCGCGCCAGTCTCTAGTCTGATGGACGGTATGTTCGACTTCCTGTCACCAATTAGCAGCGTCCGGCGGTGGTTATGCCGGACGCTGCTGGCGTTTTGTTTTCTTCCAACATTCCAGTGTTCCGCACAGCAGCAAACGCCATCTGCAGGCTGGAAAAACGATCCGCCGCCGCACGGTCGCTTTGTACAAGTCGGTGACCGTTTCATGGTGCCCTATACCGTGACGCTGCCGAATTCGGAGATCCGGTTCGACATGGTCCCGGTTCCTGCGGGCACGTTTCGGATGGGCAGCCCAGGAGATGAAGCGGGACGCAAAGCAGACGAAGGCCCCCAGTTCTCGGTGACCGTCGAGCCATTTTGGATGGGACGCTGCGAAGTAACGTGGGCTGAGTACAAACATTTCATGGGGCTTTACGACGTCCTGAAATCGCGTTCGCGGGAAGAAAAAGAGGCTCGCCAGAACAGCCCCACCAAAACCTACACGGTGCCCACGCCGTTGTACGATTCGAGTTTCACCTATGCATTGGGGGAAGAGCCAGCCCAACCGGCCGTGTCAATGTCGCAATACGCTGCGAAACAGTACACGCAGTGGATATCTTCGTTCACCGGGCAGTTTTACCGCTTGCCCACCGAAGCGGAATGGGAATATGCCTGTCGCGCTGGCACCACCACACGGTTTTGCTTTGGTGACGACGAGGTCGCGCTGGGCGAATACGCCTGGTTCTACCGCAACTCGGACGATGCGTACCATGAAGTCGGGCAAAAGCAGCCAAATGGCTGGGGTCTCCATGACATGCACGGCAACGTAGGCGAGATGGTGCTGGATCAGTACCGGGCCGAGAGTTACGCGAAGCGAAAGCAGATTGCCGCCACACGTTATCAGAAAGCGGGTGACGAAGTGTTCGGAAGGGTGGTACGTGGTGGGGCCTGGGATTTGGACGCGGTCGATTTGCGCTGCGCAGCTCGTGATGCAACCGAAGACTGGCGCGTCGAAGACCCGAACTTTCCCAAGAGTCCGTGGTGGTTCACGGATGAAGCGTCGCTGTGTGTCGGGTTTCGAATCGCGCGACCTGTGGCAGAACCGCCGTTGTCGGAGCGCGTCGAATTCTATCGCGCAGATGTCGACAATTTGCGGGTCGATGTGGAAGCGCGGCTCGACGAAGGTCGGGGAGTCCAAACCGATTATGACCCGCGGCACGCGGATGAAGACAAGTAGTCCCGCTTTGAAGAGTCGACTTGGCAGGCGTCTCTATCGAAAGCGGCGGCGAAATCCGGGAAACACCCGCTGCGGCTGCGCCGGCAGCGGTTGCGAATTCTTGTCGTGGTACAAACGACCGCCTGGAACAGGGTCGTAGTTTCCGTTCACATCTCGCTGCGAGCGGGGGACGCCGACAAAACCATCGTCGGTCGTGTCTGGCAACTGCAGCGTGTGCTCTTCGTACAACGGGTCAAAGGTAATTTCCGGGACCCCGCTGAAACTGGGTTCCGGTGGCTGCTTTGGTACGGCAACCGTTTTCGTCGACCGTGGCTGCTCTTCCTGTTCCGCAGCGAGCGGCAGTTCCTGTGACGTCCTTGGCTCTGATTTTGCCACCTGGCCGGGCGCTGCATCGACCAGAGGCTTCGAAACCTTGCCTTGTGTCACAATGTCATGCTGAGGAAGCATGTCCCATTCCGATGGGATGAGTGCCTGTACTTCAAGCGACTGCAAATCGGATAACGGTCTTGAATCGACCTCCACGCGCACTTCTGAAACGGGGACCCGCCTGACAGGGATGACGGAATCCTCGTGCTCCTCAGATTGCGACGTGGAAGGTGTCGATGAGTCCGGTTTTCGATTGCGCGTCATGCGGTCGATCAGCGGCTCCCGCGAGTCTCGCGACTGCGGTGCTGCTATTAAATCAGAAATGTCTGCACACATTACTGAAAGCAGCGTGGCCACGGAAAAAATGAACAGCGTGGTACGCATCAATTCCAAACTCCGGCACAAGGTCGATTCAATACTCAGTCACGAACTTGCTATCGGTGCTCACCGTGATGGCAAATGAGAGTTTGCAAACCGAATTGAAGAAATTTTGCGGGAATCGAGCCGCTGACGCACCGCCAATGGCGAACAGGTAAGCTTTGACGATTCGCTTTTCTCTTTCGCCATGGCACCGATTCACAGCACTCCAATCAATAAGACGGTGATCGAGACGGAAGCCGCAGGATTAATGTCACAGCGACAACTCACGATAGTTCAGCCTGGGAGAATATTTCTGCACAAAGCGACTTTGCCATGCCAGCATATCTCCCGGTTTGATGTCCGTGCGATAGACCTGAACCGTAAAATCATCCGACCACGCCTTCCAGCCGGTCGCTGCGGCCTGATGATTCGTTAGCCGCCTGGCCAGGTTCAATGTTTCGCCGGCATAGATTCGCTTCTTCGTGTCACTGTGGGTCAGCAAATAGACCGCCGGAAGCTCATCACCCGTGACCGCGTCGAGTGGATGAGGTTTGCCCAAACGAGACGGCGCTTTGAGCAGGATTGCCCGGTTTCTGGCCGTCTTGGCCTGTTTGCGGATCTTGAGCGCGGCCCAGCGATACTCGACCGGCTTGAATCCTGGCGCCAAACTCGCCGTCAATGCATCAAAACGGGCAACAAGCGCCGGGTCGCAAAGGACCTCGTCGATACTGTCGGCACCCTCCTCGAGCAAACTCTGCATCGCCACTTCGCTGGCATGCAAGTAGGGATCGCAGTCTGCCCATGTAGTTTTCACTCGTTGTGTCGTCGGTACTTCGTGCAAATGTCCCGACTTGCGCAGGCGGAACAGGAGCACATTCCAGGTTCGGGGGCCTCCCACAATCCCAAGCCGTACACATGTTTCGGTGAATGCCAGGTTCAAGTCGGGATCAGCAACCAATCGGTCAGCCGAAAAACCCTGGTGGGTGGCTCGGAATGCCTCGACAATGCCACGCAACGTCAGCGCAAGTTGTTCTCGCTCGAATCGCCGTTCGTCCGTGAACAGTGCATCGGTCTTTGCCGATTTTGTCTGGCTGCTCTTTGCCTGCTGTTTGCGGCCTGTCTTGGGTGCGCTGACCAGCGGTTCTGGCGAACCGTCGAGGCGGTCACCAAGCCTCGCCGAGGCCAGTCGATTCTGACCGTGTTCGACATACTGTTCCGACAGATCAAAACCGAGAAACTGCCGCCCCAGCTTCTTGGCGACGACCAGTGTCGTCGCGCTGCCGGAAAATGGATCAAGCACAACGTCGCCCTGATCACTGCAACTGCGAATGATGCGCCCGAGCAGTTGCTCGGGCATCTGGCAACCGTGAAATCCGGCGCGTTCCTTAAACGTGCCCGCGACCCGTGGAAAGTACCAGGTGTCTTCGTCAGCCTGAAAACACTCGCTCAAATCCTGCGGTCGCAACGTCCAGGTTTGTCGGTCGTCGCGTGGTGATTCGAGCCGCCCTGCGTCAAAGTCATCCCGCATCTCACCGACAACATCGGCCGGTCGAATGATCCAGGTATCGTCAGGAAGTCGGCCCGTCGAGTTGGCTCGCTTATCGTTGTAAACGAGTTGACGAGCCGAAGGGATGCGATTGGCCAATTCCTTTTCGCGAAACGTGAAGTTGGCGGAATCTTTGACGAAGTAGAACAAGTGAGCGTGCGAACGACTGAATTTTTTCGAGCAGTTGACGCCGAATGTATAGTACCAGATCACCCAGCTCCGGCAGTGGAACCCGATCTCCTGGCTGGCTACCTTTAACTCGGCAGCATACTCATCACCGATCGCCAGCCAAAACGTACCGTCGTTTCGCAGGACTCGATACACTGCCGCGATCCACTCGCGGGACCAGTCCAGATAGTGACTTCGCTCCAAGCGATCGTCATACTCGTCGTACTCATAGCCAATGTTGAACGGTGGATCGGCGAACACCAGGTTTGCGATGCCGGCCTCCATCGCATTCATGCGGGAAATGCAATCGCCTTGCAGAATCGTGTTCAGTTGGTTGGCAGCAAGCGCGCCCATGACATGCCTCGTTTCCCGGAATCCAGCTGCCCTAGTGTAGCGCATGCGGCTTTTTGGCGCAACCAGTCGGTTTCAGCCTTGCCGTGCGGCCTTCCGAGGCCCCGTCGGAACGATCGATTGAAGGACACTTGCAACGCGGCTTTTGATCTCTTCGGGGAGCGGATCACTATCCCGTTGGCAAAGATGGTTCAGCTGTTTGACCACATCCCTTCCAGGCAAGCTGGTGATCGACTTGCCATGGCAATCTTCGGCCAGCGCCAGCGGCAGGCAATAGACGAGTCGCTGCGCATTCCTGGGCACCTTCGTCGTTCTTGTTGGTGATCCATTGCTTGGCCATGTTGCGGACGGCCGTCAAGGCCGCCATGGGCGGCTGGTCGGCCAGAAACAGTTCGAGGTAGGTCGGCAACTCGTCGGAGCCTTTTTTCCATTCCAGCTGACGTTCCTCCGCTCGATAGCGAGCCAAATCATATCGCCAATTGGAATGAAGAAAATCGATTGTCGTTACGCGGGGTTCTTCAAAACGCACTTGATGTGGTAGTGCGAGGATAAAATTCTGTAACTCGCTTTCGATTTCGTCGGGTTCCTGCACGTAGGTCGCGATCGTTGCCCGTACCGCAAGTTCAAGCCGTTTCTTCACCGTGCGTATCTTGCCCGCCGTAACGGCCTTCGAATGCAGATCGTACTTCTGTTCCAACCGTTCGTAACTGAGCGGTTCGACTCCGTTCAGGATGGGATCGATGAATCGATCTTTCGCCATCTCCCAAATGTGAGTCAATCCGTGACGTTCGCAGTCGAGTCGCATGGAGTTGCTGGCCGTCTCAAACAGTTCGAGCGCCCAAATCTCATTGGTTTCCTGTTCGGGCAACTGGAACTCTTCCAACGTCGCTTCGTCATTCGCGGGCCGTTTGAGATAGTCTCTCACATGGTTGTCGAAGCAGCGAAGGAAGAACGTGCGAAACCGGCCTCGGCTTTGATCCGCCTGCGCAAAGATTCGGCCGCTCAGCATTTTGACCATGAATGACTGCACGAAATCTTCAACATCTTCCGGCGGCAGGTTCCGCCACTGAATGCGTGCGTGCCGCTGCAGTCGTTGCAGGTAGCGCATGATCAGGTCGTGCAGGACATCCTCGGAATGGGGCGCTTGATGAATGGCTCCCCAATCGGTGTGAAAGGAACTCTCGATGGAATCACCAGACACGTGATTGCTCCGTTTCGAAAAAGGTCCGAGCAGCCAAGTCACAATGTAATTCAATGGGGCTCAGCAGCCATCTTGGGTGAAAGCAGATTTTTCTTATCCCCGCGCAGATATCTATCACGTTACTCGTATAGGCACCTGAATCAACCGAATACAAGCCCTGAGCAATCTACGAGGCTCGTCATGGACGACCGCAACCATTCCAACCGAAATCGAGGAACTGGCTCGCGGTGATGGCTTCGACGCCTACACCGACCCGGCGGGTTTGTTTATAGCTGGGAAGACCGGAATCCCTTGCCACTTCCCTGGATCAAAACCGCGAATCTTGAGCTCGAAGCTCCCCTTTGAGCTCCGCGAAACTCCGTGCCCCGACCGGCGGGTAGTGCCCCACACACTGCTCGCCGGTCTTCTTTTTGGTACCGTCAAGGGCGACCTGCTACCCCACCACAGAACCCATGGAAATGCCAGGTGCCGGCAGCGTGCTGCTGCCCATCAGGTAGGCGTCGATCGCTCGAGCTGCTCCACGCCCCTCGTTAATGGCCCAGACAACAAGCGACTGCCCTCTGCGGCAATCGCCGGCAGCGAAAACTCCGTCGACAGTCGTGGCAAAATTGCCGTGTTCCGCTTTGAATGTTTCCCAGTTACCGCGAGGGTTTTGTGTTTCCAGACCCAGCATCTCTCCGATGGTCCTTTCAGGACCCACGAAACCGGTGGCCAGCAAGACCAGATCGGCTGGCCAGATTTTTTCGGAACCCTTAAATTCACTGAACGGCGCCTTCTCACCCGGAGTCGACCAATCCACGGTAACAGTTTTGACTCCACTGACTGAGCCATTACTGTCACTGATGAATTCTTTTGTCAACACGCAGAAGGCCCGAGGGTCGTGGCCAAACTTCGCCTCCACTTCGGCGTGCGAGTAGTCAACTCGGAAGACACGGGGCCACTGAGGCCAAGGATTGTTCGCAGCGCGTTCGGCCGGCGGCCGATCCAGCAGTTCGAAATTGACCACGCTTGCACAACCATGCCGTAGTGACGTGCCAATGCAGTCGGCGCCCGTGTCGCCGCCGCCGATGACGATTACATTCTTGTTTGCCGCAGCGAGGAACAAATCGTCCTGCAATTCGGAATCGAGCAGGCTTTTGGTGTTGCGTGTCAGAAATTCCATGGCCATGTGGATGCCCGCCAATTCGCGACCCTGGCAGCGGGCGACGGGATCGAAAGGTCGCGTTGCACCGGTGCAAAGTAACACGGCGTCGCTGTCCTGCTGCAAGTCGGTCGGATCGATGAACTGCACTCCGCTACCTCGTTCCTGCATGATTTGCGTCATGTGACCGGCGGCGAAGTCTTCTGGACGTCCCACGTGTGCGCCGGTGACAAACTTCACACCTTCGTCACGCAACAGGTCGACCCTTCGCTGAACGACATTCTTGTCCAGCTTCATGTTGGGAATGCCATACATCAGAAGACCACCAATGCGATCTGCCCGCTCGTAAACGGTGACATCGTGACCGACCTTGTTAAGTTGCGCGGCTGCCGCCAGACCTGAAGGCCCCGAACCAACAATCGCTACCCGTTTACCTGTGCGATGGATGGGCGGATTGGCAATTACCCATCCCTCAGCAAAGCCGCGATCGATGATGGCATTTTCGATGTTCTTGATCGTAACTGGCGGGTCGGTGATACCCAACACACAGGCTCCTTCACACGGAGCCGGACAGGTGCGGCCTGTGAATTCCGGAAAATTGTTTGTCTTGTGCAATCGGGCCAAGGCCTGCTTCCACCGTCCCCGATAGACGAGATCGTTCCACTCGGGAATCAGATTGTCGATGGGACAGCCCGTGCCCGACTGGCAAAACGGCACTCCACAATCCATGCACCGCGCACCTTGCGTGACGAGTTGTTCTTCGTCTGCCGGAGTAAAAATCTCGAGGAAGTCATTCGCGCGTACGAGTGGGTCCCGATACGGCACGCTTTCTCGAGGGAACTGTTTGAAGCCTGTCGGGTTACCCATCTACACTTCCACCTGTTGATTTGCCTGTCGAGCCAGCAAGACTCGCTTGTAATCCCGCGGCATAACTTTGACAAACTGGTCCAGTATTTCAGGCCAGGCTGTCAGGATGCGTGCCGCTACCATCGATTTGGTCTCGGCACGGTGACACTCAATCCAATGCTTCAGTTGAAGCATATCGGCTTCATCTTCGATCGCTTCCAGCTCGACCAATCCAAGGTTGCAGTTCAAATTGAAATCGCCGGATCGATCCCAGACGTAGGCAATGCCTCCGGACATCCCGGCAGCAAAGTTTCGGCCGGTCGGACCCAGCACCACGACGACGCCGCCGGTCATGTACTCGCAGCCGTGATCGCCAACGCCTTCGACGACCGCCGTCGCGCCGCTATTGCGAACGCAAAATCGTTCGGCAGCCCGACCCCGAATGAATACTTCGCCCCGGGTCGCCCCATAGAGCACGACATTGCCGACAATAATGTTTTCTTCTGGAACAAAACCACTGTCCTCCGGCGGGTAGATCACCACCCGTCCGCCCGAGAGACCCTTGCCGACGTAATCGTTGGCGTCACCTTCCAGCTCCATGGTAATGCCGTGAGCAAGAAATGCTGCCAAGCTTTGCCCGGCTGAGCCGATCAATTTGATATGAATCGTATCGTCGGGCAGACCTGCTTCGCCGTACCGCTTGCGCCACGTTATGGCTGAGGATGGTGCCCACCGTACGGTTGATATTCAAGATCGGGAGATTCGATGCGAACCGCTTCGCCACGTTCGAGCGCGGGCGCGGCCGCTCAGCAACAACGTATTGTCCAATGCCAATTCCAGGCCGTGGTCCTGCTGTTGAGTGCAGACCACATCACCGGCACCTCGGGATGCTGCGGCCGGCGCCAGCACGGACGTCAGATCGAGCCCGTCCGATTTCCAATGTTTAATCGCCTGCGTGGCATCCAGGCAGTCGGAGCGTCCCACCATGTCGGTCGAGCTTGCGAAAGCCCAGTTCGGCCATGATCTGCGCGAGCGTCTTCGGCGACCATGAACAGGTAATTCACGACATGCTCCGGTTTCCCGGCGAACTTGGCCCGCAGCTCCGGATCTTGCGTCGCAATCCCAACCGGACAGGTGTTCAAGTGACACTTCCGCATCATGATGCAGCCAAGCGTGATCAGCGGAGCGGTCGAGAAACCCATCTCTTCTGCACCAAGCATCGCCGCCAATGACGACATCGCGGCCTGTCTTCAGTCCGCCATCAGTTTGCAGGACCACGCGGCTACGCAAGTCATTCAACACCAGCGTCTGATGAGTTTCGGCGATACCCAGTTCCCATGGCAGCCCGGCATGTTTGATGCTGGTCAGCGGTGAAGCGCCCGTTCCACCGGCGTCGCCCGAAATGAGGATATGGTCGGCAAAACCCTTCGCGACACCGGCCGCAACCGTGCCCACGCCAACCTCCGAAACAAGCTTGACACTGATGCGAGCCGAAGGGTTGGCATTCTTCAAATCGTGAATCAGCTGCTTGAGATCCTCGATCGAATAAATATCGTGGTGCGGCGGCGGGCTGATCAGACCGACGCCCGGTGTCGAGTAGCGGACCCTGGCGATCTCTTCGTCGACCTTGCCGCCCGGCAACTCGCCGCCTTCGCCTGGCTTGGCTCCCTGCGAGATCTTGATCTGAAGTTCATCCGCATTCGTCAGGTACGAGATCGTCACGCCAAACCGACCCGAGGCCACTTGTTTGATCGCTGATCGCTTTGAATCGCCGTTGGGCAGCGTTTCCCAACGACTCGGATCTTCGCCACCTTCGCCCGTATTGCTCTTTCCTCCCAGGCGATTCATGGCGATCGCCAGCGTCTCGTGCGACTCGGCCGAAATCGAACCGAAGCTCATCGCGCCAGTGCAAAATCGCTTCACAATCTCACTTGCCGGTTCCACCTCGCTCACAGGAATCGCTGCACCGTTCGCTCCCGGTTTCGAACTGGAACAGGCCGCGCAGCGTCCATTGCGTGCGGGCATCGTGATTGATGTGATCCGCAAACCGGCGATAGGCATCGCGGCTGTCGGTGCGGGCGGCCAATTGCAGATCGGCGATGGCTTGTGGGTCCCACGCGTGCCGCTCGCCTTCAGCCCGCCAATGGAACTCGCCCACATTGGCAGCAACGGACATGCTGATCTTCGATCTGCTCGGGATAACCCAGCGTGTGCCGCCGAAACGACTCTTCGGCCAGCACTTCAAATCCGACACCTTGAATTCGACTGGCGGTTCCGGCGAAACATCTCTTGATCACCTCTTCATGCAAGCCAACCGCTTCGAAAATCTGTGCCCCTTTGTAGCTCTGCAGCGTGGAGATGCCCATTTTGGCCATCACCTTCAACATGCCCTTGGCAACGCCCTTGCGATAGGCCGCCACGATTTCATCGTCATCTTTGAACTCTGCGACTTCGGGCAACTGCTGGCAGCGAGCTTGCCACAATGCTTCAAATGCGAGGTAAGGGTTGATGGCGTCGGCACCGTAACCGATCAGGAGGCAATGGTGGTGCACTTCCCGAGCTTCGCCCGTTTCCAGGATAATGCCGATCCGAGTCCGTTTGACCTTTCGAATCAGGTGATGGTGGACTGCGCCGCAGGCCAGCAGTGAGCTGAGCGGTACGTGATGTCCGTCCAACTTGCGATCGGAGAGCACTACCAGCGAATAGCCATCGTCGATTGCCTGCTCCGCTTCCGCACAAATCCGGTCGATAGCGGCGAGCATTCCCTCCTCACCTGCTGACCGCGGATAAACGATGTCGATCGTTCTTGTTTTCCAGCCACGATAATCCATATCACGCAGCGCCATGAGTTCTTCGATTGCGGAGGATTGGATGCGGGATCAGCAAGCGGTGGCAATCTTGCTCGGCAGCGTCCAACACGTTCCCTTCCGGCCCGACATAGCATTCCAGCGACATGACAACTTCTTCGCGGATCGAGTCGATCGCCGGATTGGTGACCTGGGCAAACAGTTGTTTGAAATAGTCGTAGATCATCCGCGGCTTGTCCGACATACAGGCCAGCGCCGCATCGTTCCCCATCGATCCGACCGGATCCCGTTTCTGTTGTACCAACGGCAACAGCATGAAGTGGCCCGTTTCGACCGTGTAGCCGAATGCCTGCATCCGCGCCAGCAGTGTTTCGGGGTAGAAACCATGCGGCTGTTTCTGAGGCGCCAAGTCGGCCAGTTCCATCCTTTCCTGGCGGAGCCATTCGCCATAGGGACGCTGCGATGCAATCTGTTGTTTGAGCTCGTCATCCGGAACGAGTCGCCCCTGTTCGAAATCGATCAGGAACATGCGGCCCGGTTGCAGGCGGCCTTTTGCTTTCACGTTCGATGGGGCAACGTCGATCACCCCGACCTCGCTGGCCATGATGACGCGATCATCATGGGTCATGTAATAACGACTGGGTCGTAACCCGTTCCGGTCGAGAACGGCACCGATACATTTGCCGTCAGTGAATACGATCGACGCCGGCCCATCCCACGGTTCCATCAGGCACGAGTGGTATTCGTAGAATGCTCGCTTCTCTTCCGACATGGTTTTGTGTTTCTGCCACGCCTCGGGCACCATCATCATCACCGATTCTCGCAATGTCCGGCCGCCCATCACAAGGAATTCAAGCACATTGTCGAATGTCCCCGAGTCGGAACAATCCGGTTCGATGACGGGACTCAGTTGCTTGATGTCGTCGCCAAACAGTCGACTTTCAATGAGCCCTTCGCGGGCTCGCATCCAGTTGGCGTTTCCTCGCAGCGTATTGATTTCACCGTTGTGGCTCATGAATCGGCATGGCTGCGATCGATCCCAGGAAGGAAAAGTATTTGTTGAAAAGCGAGAGTGGACCATCGCCAGGTGCGACTTGTAATCAGGATCGCGCAGGTCGCAGTAAAAAGGCAACAACTGATCGGGAGTCAGCATCCCCTTATAGATAATCACCTTGGTCGACAGGCTGCAGACGTAAAACATCAGCCGTTGCGACAGGCTCTTGTTGCCACGCAGCTGGTGGCTGGCTTGCTTGCGAATCAAGAAGAGCTTCCGTTCGAACTCTTCGTTACTTAAACCGTCGGCAGCGGCGACAAATAATTGACGCATTTCGGGTTTGGCGGCCCGAGCGGTCGGTCCCACGTCGGCCAAGTCGGCGTCGGTCGGCAGGTTGCGCCAACCGACCAGTCGCTGACCATACTGTTCGATCAGCGCTTCAAGCTGTCGTTTGCAATGAGCTCGCTGCGACCGGCTTACGGGGAGAAACACAATCCCCGCAGCGAACAGGCCCGGTCCGGGCAGGTCAACGTGCAGATCGGCGGCGGCAACTTTCGTCAGGAATGCATGGGGCAGTGCGGTCAACATCCCCGCGCCGTCACCTGTGTTCGGCTCGCAACCACACGCTCCACGGTGATCCATGCGGCGGAGCATTTCGTCAGCATCGCTGACGATGGCATGTGACGCCCGGCCTTTGACGTGAGCTACAAAACCTACGCCGCAGCTGTCGTGCTCGTTCGCCGGATCGTACAGCGCTCGCTTTTCCGGTGGTCCCAATTGATTCGGCGACATAAATGCCCGGCACCTTTCACTGGCAGTGTTTCAGCCTGTTTGTTTTCCGTCTTCAGTTCAGTTCCTTCAAATCCCTGATCCCGCCACCTCGGCTTGATCCTCCATGCCGATCCGGCTCGCTGGAATTCTTGACGTTTCGCTCATTGGCAGATCCATCAGTTCCATCACAAACCGCTCGGCGGTTGGGCTCAGCGCACGGCCGCGGTGATGAATGATTCCCAGCGGTCGATGCAATGCCGGCTTGCCTTCCTGGACGATCAACGGCACTGTGACCAGGGACCCCAGCTTCACTTCGCGCAATACCGTCGGCAGCGGCAGGATGCTGATCCCGGCATTGATCTCCAAGGCGCGTTTGATCGTCTCAATGTTGTCAAATTCCATGACAGTATCTACCCGCGCCTCGTGCTTACCGAGAAATTTCCTGATCTCTTCACAAATCCTTGAACCACGATCGAAGCTGATCCATTTCGCTCCGTGCAGTTGTTCCGGCGCAAGAATTCGCGGCCGGCAAACTCATGCTGAGGAGCACACACCACCACCATCGCCTCATCACGCCAAGGGATCGATTCGATCACGCGCGACGACTTCGGGTAACTGATAATTCCCAGCTCAACGACTTCCAGTTCGACCATTTCATAGACCTGAACCGGGTGCTGGTACTGCACCTGAACGTTGGCACCGGGGTATCGCGTCAGAAATTCACCGATGTGGCGATTGATATGGCTGAGCCCAGCCGAGTAGATCGACACCAGTTTGACCCGACCTGCCACCTCTTCGCGCAACGAACGAACTCGGTCTTCCAATTGCAGATATTGGTCCACGATCGACCGGGCTCCACGGTAGAACGCCTCGCCCTCCGGCGTTACGACCCAGGGCCGTTTCGTGCGATCGATCAATTGCAGCCCCAATCGCTCTTCCAACTGCTGTACCCGTTGGCTGGCAGCCGACTGCGTCAGGTCGTTTTCTTCCGCTGCGCCAGAGAAACTGTGCCGGTGCACGACATCGCAATAGAGCTTCAGGATCTTTAAATGCATGAGGATAGCCGCCGCGACCAGATACATTAGCAACGCTAATGTCGTAGCCATTCAGAATAAGAAATAGAAATGCAAGGATAAGTTCTTGAAATTTGACCGTCAAGAGGCGAATTCCGCCAAACGTGCGGGGTCACGGCCGAGAATTGCACCAACGGCACGGAATGATGGCCTCGTGGCAATTATCCTGCACCGCGTCTGGATTTGCCTCGGTCCAGAATCTTATTGGGAGAATCGGGCTGTGACATTTCGTCGCGACGCGCGAATCAACGGCCACAAGGCAATCAGCAGCAGGACAAAGCACTGAGGTTCCGGCACTGCTGAGACGCGACCTGAACTTTGGAACTTGTTGCTATTCCAAAGCAGGAAATCGCCGCCATCGACCGTTCCGTCGGCACTGAAATCACCAGCGCACCAAGCCGCCGTTAACGTGAACTTTCCGGCGTTCCACACGAGAAAATCATCACCATCGACGCTGCCATCCAGATTGGCATCGCCCTGCAAATAAACCGCTCCGGCTCCCAAATTAAATGCACCCGCTTCAGCCAACCAGGCGCTCAGGTCGCCATCATCCAGTGACCCGTCGCCTGTTAAATCGAATGCTGCCACATCGGTTGGATCCACGATTTGGGCAACGAGTGCATCCACGTCAATGCAGGTATAAGCGCCATCGCCATTGAAATCTCCGTTGATCGGCGTCGTCGTGATAGCGAGGTTCCAAGAGATGGTCTGCTCCAGCGAACTCGTATCGGCTTTGCGGTACCAGTCGAGTGCGTCGCCGGAGAATGAGTGGTCAAGGATTGCGTCGTAGGCACGCGCCTCCAACAGGTAATTCCCTTGACCCAGCGACAGCGAACTGACATCGATCGATTCGCCCAACAGCCCCTGCGATACGCCATCGACCAACCATTCCACTTGGATCACGGCCGGATCGACCGTGTCGACCCACACTTCGCCAGGATCGAACAAAGTAGTTGAATCGTCGAGCCAGTCGTCCAGCGGATCAACTTCGTCGTAGAACTTGCTGATGAATTGTTCGCGACTGACCGCATCGAACGGTCGAAACAAAGCTCGCATCTCGGAGTTGTTACTGGGGCGGAACAGTCCCGTGGCGTAGTAACCTCCACCTTCAAAATACCCGATCGGACCGACGTTGGTCGCTGGATCATTGAAGCCAACCCAGCGATCCCATTTGCCAAGATTTGGATTCGTCGTCAGGTTTACGCTACTCGGTTCGCCGCCGGTGTAGTGATCTTCCGAGTAGAAATACTCATCCGCCAGGGCTCCCAGCGAATGCCCCAATTCATGAACGGCAATGTCGGTGGCTGACGAGTTGGCACCGGCATAAACGGCCCAGGAGCCACCGCAGCCACCATATTTTTCATCATTGACGACCCCCAGGCGAGCATCGATGTCGATGCCGGTTCCGGCCAAGGCTGCGGTAACGGCGGTATTCGCCTTGCCAGTATCGAGGTACAGGCACCGCTCGACACTGCCATTCCACCAGTAGGAAGCATCGAGGGCCGTGTCACGGAAAACCCCATTCGGAGGCTGGTCGGCGCCCGACTCGTTGCTGATTACATTCACCCGGTGTGCGTTGAAAAAGTTATGGTACCGGGGAAACGGGTTCTTGTAGGCTCCGCTGAACAGGTAATCCAATTCGTCTTGAACGTGGTCCGGGTACACCGAATCGATTTGCGACGCGGTGTATCCATCGCCGATGAAGATCAGATCGATGCGATTGCTGGGGCTGCCATTATTGAGCAGCGTTGTGACCGTCTGCGCTGACAGTGCCCCGGAAATACCGCAAATAAGCAAAAGCGAAGGCACAAAGAACCGATTTAGAATCACGGGATACCCCAATGAAAGTGTCGGATGACCGAAACGAGCGGCTAGAGCTAATCAACAACAAGTGCAGCGGCATCTCGCCCATTCGAGAGACGGATATTCCTCCGCCGCACACGCAACACGTCCGTGCGACTCGCACTGGCTAGATGCATCATAAGTGACTTAGGTCCTTTTTTCATGAGAATATTGCATGGATCGGGCCAGGAAATCAACGCGGAGATTGTCAGAAGATCGAAGCTGGTGCTGCAGGAGACCTACGGAGTGCAATTCTGGGCCGCGTGCGGACTGGTTCACGCCAACGGCTTGGCTGATACAACCCGAAGCCAATGCAAATACTGATAGTAAAGTAGACTAATACCGGTTCCGCGTGAGCGGCGACACCACAACCGGTCGAGTCTTGGAGCGACGATGAGGAAAATCGATGACACTTGGCGCTCACGGGCAGTAAGTGCCGGGGACGCAGTTGCTCATATCGGCAACGACATGAAAGTTTTTGTCCACGGAGCGGCGGCCACGCCCACACCGCTCCTGAAAGCTCTGTGCCGGCGGCAAGATTTGGAGAATGTCAGTCTCTATCACCTGCACCTCGACGGCGAAGTTCCGTTTGCTGACCCTGATAACAACAATGGCCTGTTTTCAGTTTCTCTGTTCACCGGGCCGGCATTGCGAAAACCGATACGGGAGGGGCGTGCCGATTTCATGCCTATCTTCCTGGCCGACATTCCGAGGCTGTTTACCTCCGGCAGGGTACAGTTGGATGTGGCGATCGTCCAACTCTCGCCACCAGATCGTCAGGGCTTCTGTACGCTGGGCACTTCCGTAGACACGGCCAAAGCGGCAGCTGATTCTGCTCGCATAGTGATTGCGGAAATCAATGACCAGATGCCGCGCACGCACGGCAACACCGTGGTGAGCCTGGATCGCATCGCGGCTTTCATTCATACCGACCGGCCGCTGATCGAGCACCCTGAACCGCCGGAAGGCGAAATTGAGTCGCGTATCGGCGAATTGGTCGCGGACCTGGTGGAAGATGGCTCGACCCTGCAAATGGGAGTTGGGGCCATCCCCAACGCAGTGCTCAGCCGACTGCACGGCAAACATGACCTCGGGGTTCACACCGAAATGTTCTCGGACCGGGTCATCGAATTGGTCGACGCCGGTGTGATCACCAATCGCAAGAAGAAGGTCCATCCCAACCGAATTACCACCAGTCTTGTCAGCGGCACCAAACGCCTATTTGACTTCGTCGATGACAGCCCGATCGTGGAATTTCATCCATGCGATCGAACCAATGACACCGCCCTGATTCGCAAGAACGACAAAGTGGTAGCCATCAACTCGGCCCTGGCAATCGACCTGACCGGGCAGATTTGCGCGGACTCGTTGGGCCACCATATCTACTCAGGTATCGGCGGACAGATGGATTTCATACGCGGCGCCGCGTTGTCCAAGGGC
Source organism: uncultured Planctomycetales bacterium (assembly GCA_963821085.1). Taxonomy (GTDB): domain Bacteria; phylum Planctomycetota; class Planctomycetia; order Pirellulales; family Pirellulaceae; genus CAWGCE01. The sequence continues at coordinate 150,229 of CAWGCE010000016.1, forward strand.
GGCAAGCCGATCATCGCGCTACCCTCAACCGCGGCCCAAGGCACAATTTCCAGGATTGTGCCCGAACTCAGACCCGGCTCGGGCGTGGTGACCACGCGCGGTCACGTACACTGGGTGGTAACCGAGTACGGCGCGGTAAATCTCCACGGCATGACCCTGCGGGAACGCAGCAGGGCGCTGATCTCTGTTGCCCATCCCGATTTTCGGGCGGAGCTTATCCAAGCGGTGAGCGGGATCCGTCACTTCGCCTTCGACTAACAGAGACAGAGCCTGCAGGCCGTCGCGGCGGTCGCGGGCTACTTCACTTTGTTCGGGCGATATTCGTGATCCCGTTTACGGATCACTTCGGCCTTGACGATCCTGGTCGGCTCGACCGCCGACTTCGTGTCGCGTGGATCTACTTTCTGAATCGTCGGCAGCAACTCCATGCCTTCGATGATACGGCCGAACACGGTATAGCGGCCGTTCAGATCGGGCCTTGGCACGAAGGTCAGGAAAAACTGAGAACCGCCGGTATTCCGGGGAGTATCCTTGGCCATGCTGACCGAGCCGGCAAAGTGTTTTCGGTGATTGTCGGCCGTGCACTCGCAGTAAATATTGTAGCCAGGACCTCCGGTGCCGTCCCCGTTGGGGCAACCGGTCTGGGCCATGAATCCGTCCAGGACGCGGTGGAACTTTAGCCCATCGTAAAAACCGCGTTCGACCAGGCTGATGAAGTTACCCACCGTCTCGGGAGCCTCGTTTTCAAACAGCTCCAGCACAATATCGCCCTGCTCGAGTTGCAGTTTGACTCGCGGTAAATCTTCGGCCGCTTCTTCCACCTCGCGCAAGGCCAGTTCTTCTTCCCACAGCGTTTGAATTTCATCGACGGATTCGAAGAATAGAGAACCTTGCTGACTAAGCGTTCCCCGCGAATCGGCTTCCTTCAAATACTGGGCGGCCAATTCAAACTGATTTGAACCGAACGCCGAAATACCGGCAAGGTTATTCAGGCCCCGCTCATCAGCTTGGCCATCAAGGAGCGTCTGCACAATGACCAGCGAATCGGCGTATCGTTCGTGCTTGATATGGTCGGAGGTAACTGTCAGTAGAAACCGCACCAGTTCCCGATTTTCGTTGGGCGCTTCGGCAAACGCGGCCATCGCCTTTTCCTGCAACTCGCTGGCCATGGCATTGCTATTCGCCATCAGCTGATTCCATTCCTGCTGCAGCGCTTCGAGCTCATTTTCATCGGCGATTTGGTACTTGATCTTCAGATCTCAAAGCGCTTTCAAATTCTGTTTCCAGGCCTCAAACGCGGTTTCAAACGCTGCCGCAGCTGGACCAGCCTGGCTGACGGGCGACTCGGCGGAATCAGCAGCTCCCGATGACTCATTCGCATCCATCGTGTCGGCGTCTGCTTGGGACTCTGCGATCGTTTCTTCGTCCTTCATTTCCGTATCGGCGGGCGCGAATTCGCCTGCTTTGTCGTCGATTGTGGGTTCGCTGGCAGTTTCCTGTGCATCCTGTGCCTGAACCGGTCGCAAACCAACTGCCGATCCCACCAACACGATGGTGAGCAGAAGACAAAAGAATCCGTAAAATGCCGTGCAAATTCTCATCGCCAACAATCCTCTGAAATTGTGTCGTGCAGACCTGGAAACGCGATTGCCGCCGACCTGTCCGGGTTCGCTCGGGCTCCATTTCGGAACCGAACGCACCGGATCGCGGGGCTCGTAGATGACTCACAAGAGCCCATAACGTACCATACGAGCTCGGCAGAGAAAAAGATCGCAACTCAGACCTATCCCGCGCTCGTACAAAGAGCCGACGGCTCCCCTGGCGGAAACAGAATGGCGAAACCGGAGTCCCAACGAAATCAGCCCGAGGTGACGTTGCGGATCGTCGGAGGCAACAACCGCGGACGTCGCATCCGATACAATGGTGACCCGGCAACCCGACCGATGAAAGATCGAGTCCGGGAAGCCGTATTCAACCTCGTCGGACCCGCGATTGAGGGAATGCACGCCATCGACCTTTTTGCCGGCACGGGAGCGGTAGCGTTGGAATCGCTCAGCCGAGGAGCCAGCCGTGCCACGGCACTGGAGCGCCATTTCGACATGGCGAAACTGATCGAACAAAATGCGGCCGATATTGATTTGGCAGACCGAATTGAGGTCATTCCCGGGAACTCGTTTCTTTGGGCTCGCAACTTGCCAGCCTGGGCAGAAACGCTAACTGGATGCGCCTTGGGCCATCTTTGTTTGTCCCCCGTACGCATTCTACGAACAGCGGCTGGAACAGGTTGTCGGATTGCTGAATCGTCTTCTCGAATCGGCGCCCGAAGGCAGCTTCCTGCTCGTCGAGGCGGACGAACCGTTCGACTTTGGCAAGCTGCCCCAGCCCGAAGATTGGGATGTGCGATCCTACCCGCCGGCCAAAGTCGGCCTGCTCCGCAAATAACGAAAGCAATCCCTCAAACGCATCTCATGGACATCAAAAACATCGACGACGTACCGGCATTTACGACGAAGGATGGATCCGAAATTCGCGAACTATTAGCGAATCGCAATTCGTGCATCCGCCAGCAGAGCCTCGCCGAGGCCCGGCTCAAGCCGGGGGCTAGGACGCAAGCGCATTACCATCCCAAGACCGAAGAGATCTACTACATCCTCACCGGCCTCGGCCAGATTGTCATCGAACAGGAATCGGCCGAAGTTGGCCCCGGTGACGCAATCGCGATTCCGCCTGGAGCCACCCACAGGATCACCAACACAGGTGAGATCGAGCTGAAATTTCTGTGTACCTGTGCCCCAGGCTATGACGACAGCGACACGGTGTTGGTCGAACCGGAAGAACGCTGAGCAACTGCAAGTAACGGGCCCGCCGCCGTGTTCCTAGCCCCGCACAAACCGATCAACCGTTCCTGCTTTACGAGGGGCGTGCGCCAAGCCGCAAAGGCGGAACCCATGCATAAATTCTGATGCTGGTATCGAGCATTCTGGTTCCGAAGAAAGAGGAACAGCCTGCTCGAGGGACCGGGTATTCGGCATCTTACTGCTTGGGGTCTGCACTCTTCGATGGATCGTTCTCCGCGTACCGCACCCTCCATATTTCTGGTTGGCTGCCTGTCGATACTACTGGTGGTTGCCATTCAAATGTGGCCTGCCAACGAATTCCAGCGAGGAATCGATCGGCCGATCGATGGCCGGCCGGGATGGGCACTTGCGGGAGACAACATTCCTCGCCTTGACCACGACAATCGACCGTTTCGGTTGCCATCGCGGAAGCCAGCGGCCATCGGCACAGACGTTTTGGCCAAGCCAATGGCGCCGGTCGAACCCCGGCAGGAACCGCAGTATGGCGCCACCATTCGAGCCGAAGAAGCTCTCGCGGATCGCGACCGTGAGCTGAATCTCACGGCCAATGAGTCCTTGGTTGATGTGGTTGGCGAACCGGCCACCGTTATTGAAGCTCCGTTGCCGACCACGACCGTTGTTCCGCCGTATGAAGATTCGCCCATGACAATGGCCTCGATCCCGGAACCCCAGCTGCAGCCGCCTGCAAGGCCTCGCTCGAAGGTAACCTTGAATGAACCGCCGATTGTTGCTGATGAGCTGCTCGAATTGCCTCACAGTTTCGCCAGCGTCGAAACTTCCAAATCGGTTTTGAACAAATCCGGAAAAACAACGCCACCGCAGCCCGCCCCGGCGATCACGCCCGGACCTTATTCGGCAAAATCGGCCAGCAGCCCTTGGCCCCAGGTCCCTGCCTTGAAGCAACAGCTCGAGGCTCAGCGAGCTCGCTGGGCCGTTCGTTGGTCGGAAAATGTCGCCGAGCACTTGGACGCATTACAGCGTCTGGAGCAGATCAATAATGCATCGGCCAGGCAGATTCTAAAGCAACTGGAACAACTGGTAATTGTCGCCGAAAACAACGTCAATTCCTTGCCGACCCAAGGCGATCAAACCGATTTGCGGCGAGCCATTTACGCGCTGAAGCGACGTTCGCTGGTTTGGAATCAGGTAATTCGCAATGCCGAGCCCGAATTGTCGCGACGGCTAAGCCCAATTTCAACAGCAACTTGCTCCCGAGCCGATGCTGTTGGCTGTGACAACGGTTGAGCACAAACTGGAAAATCAGCCCGACAATTGGCAGCGATTCCTGTCGCTGCCTCACATCAAGGACGTCGCCAGTTCCTCGTCGTTTTCGGACGTTGACTGTCGTGCCACGCTCGCGGTCCGCGTCCTGAATCGGTTGACCGAAACCGAATTCACCCCGGAGCAGCAAGGGATCATCCAATCCACAGCAATCAAGAGTTTGCAGGACGAATTGCGAACATGGGTCACGGCTTCCGTCGACCTGCGCGAATTGATGGCTCACATCGAGGAGTTCGAAATTGAGCCTACCGATTGGCGCAGCCAGCCGGTGAGCTCGACCTGGAACCGGCTGCGATGGTCTCTGTTTCCAACGCAGCAGCAACTGTCGCAGGTCATCGATACGCACTACCGTAACGCCAACGTGCGTTTTGCGATTACCGAGGAATTCATCAACCGCCTCGTGCCGGCGATTCAGGACGTCCAGGCGCCAATTCGCGAGAAAATCCTGGGGTTGGACGTCCGCGGGCTGAGCGAAACGAGCACGCGGTTCCGCGTCAACCTGGTGCCGGACAAATCACAGATTCGCATGCAGTTGGAAGGCGATGGAGTGATGAATGCCAAGACACAAACGACCAAAGGCGGCGTCACGCTGATGAATCGCAACCGCGCCCGGTTCTTCGTGCAGAAAATGCTGCTGATGGACCCCCGCGGGCTGCGGATGAGCCAAACGCAATCGGCAGCCACCGGGTCGACCAACATCACCGGTTTGCGGACCCGCTTCGACACGTTCCCCATCGTCGGCTCGATTGTTCGTCGCGCTGCCCAAAAACAGGCGTTCGAATCCAAGGATCGGGCCCGCACGGAATTTGAAACCAAGGTCGCGATGAAAGCCCGCTCACAGATGGACAACCAACTGCAGGAGAAGGTCCAACAGGCCCGGGCTCGCATGGACGAAAAGCTGATCAGGCCGATGGAACGACTGGAATTGAATCCCACGGCGCTGGCGATGGAAACGACCGAAGACCGCCTGACGCTTCGCGGCCGTCTGGCCGGTGGTCATCAGCTTGCCTCGTTCACCGCTCGGCCTCAGGCCCGCACCGACAGTGTGCTCAGCATCCAGATCCACGAATCTGCATTGAACAACTTTGTTGCCCAGCTAAATCTCTCGGGCAAGCAGGGCGATCTGAAGGAAGTCTTTCTTGACGTCGCCAAACAAGTCGGTATGAGCGACATCAAAATCCCGGAAGAGGTGCCGGATGGCGTCGAGATCCGATTGGCGAAACGCGATCCGGTGCAATTCCATTTCCGTGACGGCAGACTCATGATCGCGCTGCGCGTCGACGGAATGCGTTTCAGGCGAAACACCTGGCGACACTTCGAAGTCCACGCTTACTACAAACCGGCGATTAACGGCTTCCGGTGCGATTTGAATCGCGAGGAGCACATTGAGCTGATCGCTTCAAAAAACCAGGTCGCCTTGCGCGGCATTTTCACCAAGGTTTTTTCGAAGAACCGGCCGATCCCGTTAATCCATCCCGAACTGGGCAAGGACTCGCGTCTGACTCAACTGGACGTCAGCCAGTTTGTCGTCCGCGACGGCTGGATCGGGGTTTCCGTCGGCAACGAGGATGAGACGGGTACTCCGCTAACGGCGGGTAACGGGCACAAAACCGCTCGCCCCAAGTTCGCACGGTAAGCCTGGCAGACACGCCGACTCTCGGCTACAGGCGGTACCTGCCTTTGTAAGTATCGGCAGGATACTTCGCCCGGTTCTTGACCATCTTGGCGTTCAACGCCTTAGTAATGTCGATGTCGAGTTCGTTAGCGATCGCCAAGGCGTAGCAAACGACATCGGCCAGTTCTTCCTGGACCGATTGAAACTTTTCCGCGTCGCCCGCTACCGTACGCGATTCTTCCACCGACATCCATTGAAACAGCTCCATCAGCTCGGCCGCTTCAATCGCCATCGCCATGCTGAGGTTCTTGGCGCGTGGAATTGCTGCCAATCCCGTTCGCCTACGAATTCCCGCACAGTTTGACGCAACTGACCAACAGGTGTGGTGGCATCTTCCATGGGAAGCCTTCGCTACATGATGATGCGGCTTGAAGAGGTGTCGATTGGAGACCCGGAATCGATGGAGGATCCCTTGGCAATGATGACCAGGCCACTCTCAGTAATCTGCAGGCCGCGAGCACGGTCCTCTTCGTGATCAAAGCCGATCTTCACACCCGGTGGAATACACACGCCCTTATCGATAATCGCCCGACGAACACGCGATCGACGACCTATGTCCACTCCCTGGAACAGAATCGACTCCTCTACGGTAGCGTAGCTGTTAACCCGTACGTTGCATGACAGAATGCTGTGATCGACCTGGCCACCTGACACGATCGAACCCTGACAAACGATGCTGTCCATGGCTCGACCGCAACGGTCTTCGTCACCTTTTCCATTGAAAACGAACTTGGGTGGTGGCGAGTACGGTTGGTAGGAGCGGATCGGCCAGCGCTCGTCGTACATGTTCAACAGCGGGTCGACCGCGACGAGATCCATGTTGGCTTCGTAGTAGGCGTCGATCGTCCCGACATCGCGCCAGTAGGCATCGTTTTTGCGATTCTCGTCGCGGAACGAGTAGGCGTAGACTTTGTCGCGCTCAATCATCTTTGGAATGAGGTCGCGGCCAAAATCGTGTCGGCTGCCGGGCTCCGTCGCATCTTCGCACAACTTCTCGAACAGGAATCGCGACTTGAAAACGTAGATTCCCATCGAAGCCAAACACTGCGTCGGGTCGCCGGGAATCGACTTCGGCTCGGCTGGCTTCTCGTCGAAGCCAATGACACGTTGGTCACCTTCAACCTGCATCACGCCGAACTGGGTCGCTTCTTCCGGGCTGACGTGCAAGGCGCCGATTGTCATGTCGGCGTTCTGCTGCAAATGGAAGTCCAGCATCTGGCGATAGTTCATCTTGTAAATATGATCGCCAGCCAGAATGACAATGTGCTCGGGACGCTCTTTTTCGATGGCGTAGATATTCTGGTACACCGCATCGGCGGTCCCCTGGTACCAGCTCTCGTCAATCCGCTGCTGGGGCGGCACAACGTCGATGAACTCCTGCAACTCTCGACAGAAGAAATGACGCCAGCCCAGGTTGATGTGCCGGTCCAGGCTCATGGCCTTGTACTGCGTGAGCACCAGCATCCGCCGTAGACCGCTGTTCAAGCAATTGGACAGAACGAAGTCAATAATCCGGTAGGCACCACCAAACGGGACGGCCGGTTTGGCACGGTCACGAGTCAACGGGTCCAGACGAGAACCTTTTCCGCCGGCCAGAACAACGGCAACACAATTTCGCATCGAAGCCAAATTCCTTCCTGCCTAAACGGCAACCAATCATCGTCATTCCCAGGACACGAGGTTCGCCAACAAGTGGAGATTAATCGTTCCTTTGACAATTCCCCTAGGGCAATTAACCAGTGCCACGCCCAAAGTTCAAGCCGCAACATGTGTTTGGCGTGAAATTTCGCGGTGCAAGGCAAGGAATTGGCTGGAAGTAACTTTCGGTTGCAGGCGTTGTTCCGCCACCGCTCTTCCGGCCGCACCAAGCTCCCCAGCAAGACCCGGCTGTTCAAGAATCCGCAACGACTCGCGAGAAAAAGCAGCTCGGCTTCCCGTTGGGAAAATCAGACCATTGTGTTCATGCTGCACGATCTCACGGTGCCCCGCAGTATCGGAAACGACCACCGGCAATCCCAAGTTCATTGCAGTGCAGAGACCCGTGTTGATGCTGTCGGAGCCAGCAGCACACCAGTAGCAATCGAGTGCCGCCAGCCAGGCGTTCAGGTTGTCGGGCAGGCCCAGGAAATGGACACGGTCTTCAATCCGCACGCGTTGCCGATACCTTTCCAGCCGCAACCACTCGGGGCCTTCACCAAAAATTAATACGTGCGTATCGTCACGGACGACCTTTAGCAGGTCGGCAACCCAGATCACGTCCCGCAGGCGCTCGCTGCTTACGAAGCGAGCGACGGTCCCAAACAACCGGGCATCTGACGAGATGGATAGTTGTGAGGCAATTTCCGTCCGGGTGAGCGGCACGGCCGCCGCAGGCAAGCAAGGGTAAATCGCGGCAGCTGGCTGGGAGTGAGACAGCCTGGCCAGTTGATCGCACTGAGCATGCGAACTGGTCACGAACTGAACCCCTGCGGGTCGCAGTATTCGCTCGAGGGGCGACAGCAGTGTTGCACGGTGCAAGACGACTCGACCCAGGTAGCGCCTGGCGGCGGCCAGCGTAAACGCGTCGGCGTCGCCCTGCATGACATAAATTGCAGCCGGTGAATACTCGCGAATCAGGCGACGCAGCCGATCCATCGCC
>CAWGCE010000017.1:0-441900 GCA_963821085.1 uncultured Planctomycetales bacterium
GTTCGGCTTCTTTTCTTGTTGAGCACAAGCAGTCTCGATCGCACCAGCCCAAAACGCCATGGTAATAATTGCGGTCGCAACACAGGACCACGATTGGATTTTTCTCACAAAATTCTCCAGTGAAATACAAAAATAAACTACGCGAACGCCCGACTTCGCTACGGAATGATTCAGACGGTTGTCTGGTGGCGATTGCTACGCCCGCCGATATTCCGTCACAATTACACAATCAACCCACACTTTTAGCTGGACAACAAACGTTAGGTTGACCACCATGTAGGACAGCCAAAGGGGTCGCAAGCCACTTTCGGCAAAATGTTGCTGTTGATGATCTGGTACACCAACGCCCCGACCGGAGACGCGGTACCAATGGACGCAATAGGTGTTTTTTCCGGCTTCGGCCACGCGAGGACTGGTGCAAGTGAATATTCATCGGTTTAAAGAGTTTGAAGCGTATGCCTCGACAGTTGCCCATGCAGATTTGCGCTTGATGCTCCCCCAACTTGACGAGCCTTGTTGGGAAATCGCGACGCAAACGGTCGGTCGCATCGATCTTCAGTTCGGGAAAGAAGGAAGCGGGATTATCGCCGATGGAGCGGTCCATTCAGGTGGCAAAACCGTGTTCGTACCACTTGCGGGGCTGCAATCTGGCAACGGACAGCCGTTGCACAATCATTCAGTACTGGTAATGGATCCTCGGGTGGAGCTTACGGTTGCGTCGCGGGAAGTGCATGATTGGTGCTCGGTTTTTCTGCCGACTGAACTTTTCGATCTCGACAAGTCTGCCAATGCTGAATCGCCAGGGTCGCTTCCCTGTTCGCAAGTTGTCGATATCGGTAGCCCGGCAATGATTCGACTTCGACGGTTACTTGCATCGCTGGAGCATTCGTTTCGTATGGAGCCCGCCTTGACATCCACTCCCGCAATTCAAAAGTCTATCGAGGCGGAGCTTCTGGCGGCATTCCAAGTTCGTCGTAGCGGGAAATGGCGCACCGCAGCCAAAGATGGGGCGACCCTGCTTTTCGCATCGTGAGATTATTCGACGCACGATCGACAAGATTGAGCAGCACAAAAACGAGTTTCTGTCGATAGAAGAACTCGTTCAGGCAGTGGATGTTTCGGAGAGGACTCTTAGAAACATCTTTCGTAAGTTCTACGGAGTCCCACCGCGGCGCTATTTTATCGTCAAACGACTGCATCAAGCTCGCGCAATTCTTCAAGAGGCGGACCCGGCGTGCACAAGGGTAACCACAGTTGCGGCCCAATTCGGATTCTGGCATTTCGGCCGATTTGCCAGGGATTACCGTCGGCTATTCGGAGAGGCACCTGTCCAAACACTAAAAAAGCCCAGCCAAAGAGCTTTGTCAGCATCAACACAACCCTGAGTTTGATCGGCGTGGCGTTTAGAAATGAGTATTCGGCAATTGAGAAGTTGGCATCCGCGAAAAAGATCGACGTGAGCTACTTTAGCCGCATGCCTCGCCTCAATTCTCTCGTTCCAGATATCGTGGAAGCTATTTGGGCCGGAGAAGATCCGAACGGGATCAGTTTGCGAAAGTTGTATCGTTGAATTTCCCTTCATTGGGGCAAACAACGGAACAAGTGGCTATTAATTCGTTCATTGTGTTTGAACTTTTCCTGGAAAGTTGACGCAAAATTCAACTGATTCGATGCCTGGCTTTTCGGCTTTTCGGCTTTTCGGCTTGGCGGCTTGGCGGCTTACCTAATATCCGTTGCTGGTGTCCCGTTCCACATTCGCGCGATGCGCTGAAAAACTCAACACCCATTTCGACCGAAAATGGGTATTCACTAAGCCAGACGAACTCAACATTCTTCAGTCCAGAAGTCTGTTCGTGTTTCTTGACCACAAGCCGTTAATCGGCGGGCGCCAATCGGGAGACCGACGCCAATCGGGACGCGCGGCAGTCGCTCGTCCTGTGCGGTGTTGGGCCCATCGGTCGACATTTCCGCGTCCAAATCGTTGTTCTCGATCAACACGATCAATGTTGCCGCGACGATTCAATCGCAATTCGCCGGCTCATGTTTGCGACATGGCAGAGATGAATCAAGCCGCCGGCAAGGAATGGTCACTTATTTTGCTCAACGGCCAGTCAGTCGAGAACGAGGATCCCCCGACGATCAAGTTTGAGCGCGGCAAGCTGTCCATTTTTGGCGGCGTTAATCGCCTGTCCGGTTCATACGCATTGATCGACAATGGAAGTGTTGTCCTGGGGCAACTGGTAAGCACGAAGATGGCGGGACCCCCGGAAGCAATGGAATTGGAACGCAATTTCTCGAAGACAATGGCTTCTGTGAATAGTTTTCACGTCAAGGGAAACCAACTGCAGCTCCTCAGCGGCGGAAGTTTGGTCGCCGAATTTCGATCGAAGGATTAGCCCTTCAGTTAAATTGGTATGCATTTGCAACTTGCATTTTGAAGATTATTGCCATGGCCCTGACTTCGCTCGGCCATCCATCCGTTTTTTGCCATTTTGAAAGGCACCTGAATGAAGACGTCCTATTCAATTGCGATTCTTATCGCAATGATTTTTGCGGATTCCGGTTCGTTGGTTGCACAGCAAAAAAGCCGAACATCCTCGTAATTTGGGGCGATGACATCGGTACCGAAAACATCAGCTATTACAATCGCGGCATGATGGGCTACCAGACGCCCAACATTGACCGGATCGCCAAAGGAGGAATTTTCTTCACCGACTATTACGGTCAGCAGTCGTGCACCGCCGGCCGCGCCGCATTCATCAACGGCTCCGTCCCCGTCCGCACTGGCATGACCAAGGTCGGCATCCCCGGTGCCCGGAAGGTTGGCAGAAAACCGACGTCACGATGGCCACCGTGATGAAGAGCCTTGGCTACGCCACCGGACAGTGTGGCAAAAATCACCAGGGTGATCGCGACGAACACCTGCCCACCATGCACGGCTTCGATGAGTTTCTCGGCAATCTGTACCACCTCAACGCTGAGGAAGAGCCTGAGAACGAGGACTACCCCGGCGATCTGATTTTACCCAGCGGCAAGACCTTCCGGCGAGCGTTTGGGCCGCGTGGCGTACTCCGTTGTTTCGCCGATGGCAAAGGTGGTCAGACCATCGAAGACACGGGTCCACTCACCAAGAAGCGCATGGAAACCATCGATGAAGAAACCGTCGCTGCGGCCAAGGACTTCATCAAGCGTCAGACATGGCTGGCAAGCCCTTTTTCTGCTGGTGGAATGGCACTCGGACGCACTTCCGCACGCACGTGAAGAAAAAGCATCGCCATGAAGGCAACGACGAGTACACCGATGGCATGGTCGAACACGACCTTCAGGTCGGTGAACTGCTCGAATTGCTCGACGAGCTCGGCATCGCTGACAACACTATCGTCCAGTATTCGACTGACAATGGGCCGCATTACAACACCTGGCCGGACGCTGGCACCACACCGTTCCGCAGTGAGAAAAACTCGAACTGGGAGGGGGCCTACCGCGTTCCCTGCTTCATCAAGTGGCCTGGCCACTTTCCCGCGGGCAAGGCTCTCAATGGTATCGTTTCCCACGAGGACTGGCTGCCCATTTTCGCCGCTGCCGGTGGCAATGCGGAAATCAAGGAGCAGTTGAAAGCTGGCGTCGAACTTAACGGCCGCAAGTACAAGAACTATCTCGATGGTGCCAACCAGCTCGATTACCTCAGCGGCAAAACCAAGGAATCGCGCGCAAGTATTTCATGTACGTGAATGACGACGGCCAAATCGTTGCCATGCGTTATCAGGATTGGAAAGCCGTCTTCTTGGAAAACCGCGGCCAGGCTTTCGAAGTTTGGCGTGAGCCCTTCACCGAGCTTCGCGTGCCGCTGCTGTTTAATCTCCGCCGCGACCCGTTCGAAAAAGCACAACACAATTCGAACACTTACAACGACTGGTTTCTTGACCGCGTCTACATCCTCGGCCCGATGCAAAAGGTGGCGGGACAGTTTCTGATGACCATGAAGGAGTATCCGCATCGCCGGGAGTCGAGAATCGCTAACAATCCAAGCTGCCCACCACCATCGACGCTGGTATCAGGTGCCAGGCGGCCAGTTGTTGTCTGCGACGGCTTAATCTTGCTCGCGGATGCGACGCGAAGGATAGTGACGACCGGAGCTGTCCGGCTGTGCCGATCGACTCCAAGCCCGCCCTGACAAGATCTTGCGGCGGCTCAACGCGACGATCAAATGTTAATCAGATTGGGGCGTATCATTTCCCCACCGAAAGTTAGTTGGGTGTCCCGCGTTGACGCCGCTTTGACGGCACGTTTGCGCTCCGCCCTCGCCTGATTTCAACGATCGTTCGTTCCAGGGCTCTCCATTCCTTTGGCATCGACTAGAACGGCGGCGGTGGAGGCGGTGGTGGAGGAGGAGGTGGTGGTGGCGGAGGAGGTAACGGAGGTGGAGGGTTGATGCCGTCGTCATCGTCGCCGCCGTCGTCGTCATCTGGATTGGAAGGAAGAGGTGGTGGTGGCGGAACAGGTGGTGGTGGCGGAGGAGGTGGCGGCGGAGGCGGAAACATCTGCTCCAGCGCCTGGACCTGAACGACTGGTGCGCGTTCAGTATGCAGCGTGCTCGTTGAGTTGATTGACATGCCAGTAAAGCGGGGCGTCATCCAAGCATAGGCACTTGGGGGCACGCTTACACTTACGGTGACAAATTGGGCGTCTTCTGCGATCGGGTTGGGCGTTACCGTGATGTTGGCACCTGTGACGCCAATCGCAGACAACAGTGAATTGGCGACCGCTTCGCCTTCGGCAATGCTGGCTCCCGGTACAATCAAATGACGACACGCTTCGTAGGCTGCGTTGGCAGCCGATTCTCGTACCATGTTGAGGCGGCCAAACTCGATCGCCGCAAAAAACATCAGCATTACTATTGTAAACGTTAAGGCAACTTCCACCGTGGTTGCCCCCGACGTGTCTCGGAACGAGCGATGGGATGGTCTTTGCATCATGATTCTCTACGGATTCTCAGTTCGTTCGGTTAATCTATTGCGTCAGCAGCGTCGGCAACTGATTTGCAATATCTCGAAAAGCGCGGACCAATCCGCTCCGGTCATTTGCATGAACATGAAAGCCGCCCGTCCTAGTGGCAACTTGCTGCATACTGGCCTCATCCGCCTCGTTCGAAAACGTCACCGCATAAATGATCACGTCTTGGCGGCGCACGGCGTAGGCTGCGCTCGATGGACGGGTGCCGGTATAATGAATCCCGTCTGTGAGCAGGATGATGACCTTCGTCGCCCAGGGTCTTTCGAATCCGTTGGAGAATGAATTGATTCCTTTAATGATGCCACCGCCAATATTCGTTGATCCTCCGGCAAATGAAGACGAGTGCGTGGTCAGGCCGTTAACGATGTTGCTGTAATTGGAGGTCAAGTTGACATCAATATTCGAGTTGTCTGAGTAAGTTACCAAGGCGACGTACTCTTCCAGTGGCGTGGCTGCCATCTCATCCAAAAAGGCAGTTGCCGCAGCAATGGCGTCATTCCAACGAGAGTCCGCCGGTATTGGATCACCAAAGTCCCAACCAGCTGGAGCATTGGGAGGCGGAAAGATGACGCCAGATTCTTCGTCATCGGCGTAGGCCATGGAACCAGACCGATCGATAACCATACAGATATCGAGTTCGATTTGTGTGGAGACTGCCGAATGCGATGTCTCAAAACTGCCAATGCCCAGGACGTTGGGTGCAAACAACGAGATGGCACCGCTTTGCGAGCCGTTTGTTCTTCTGCCCGTTAAGCGGAGAGCATTGGGATTGTGAAGCGTATTGTCGGGGATGAATTCATAACGGGCATTGATTCCGGAGCGATTGGAACGGCCAAATTCAAAATCGGCGGCGGCGAGTTCCAGCGGCTCGCCGGCCACGCGGTTCCGAGATGCTGCATCCCGTGCGAACAATCGTACTTGGTCCTTTTCGCCGCTCAATGAGAGCATCCGGCCGCCCGCTCGAGACGCGGCGTCCGTGGCAATTCTCAACTCGGTACGAGTCTGCTTCATGTAAGAAATGTTGATCGCCATCATGCAGATAGTCAGGAAAACCGGCAGCAACAGTGCCACAAGAACTAGGATACGCCCTGTCGGCAAGGCCCGGCCAAACGAGACGTCGGTCTACGGACTAACTGACGCATTGTCATATTCAACTCCACAAAACCCTTGGCTGGTACACTCGGACATTGCGCTGAAACTCTTTCATCATCTCGACTCGTTTCGTCGTGTAGGGCTTGGCAAACAAGGCGACTGGCAAGAGGCCATTGGTCGCGTAAGGTGCCGAAATTTCCACAGCGACAAATGTCCCAGGTGGTGCGGTCTCGAATCCCGCAGGGGCGATTTGAATGACGGCGCCAGTGACGTGGCGATCGGCGAGTACCTGTTCGCACTGGGTCCTGATATTTGTCTCGTTGGCGCCCAGGATCAAGGCAACTCGCGCTGCTTCATAAGCGGCAATGGAAAGTGTTTGCCCCAAGCTAATTGTGGCGCACGTTTCCAATGTGCCGAACAGCAAGACTACGAGGAGTGGTAAGCAAACTGCCAACTCGGTGGCGGCAATTCCTCGTCTGGATCGAGGCGACGTTCCGATACATCGTTTGTGACTCATCGATTGGTCCAGCGCATGCGTCATTGGAATTAGGGGGGTGCCTACAGTTCCAAAGACTACGTCATGATCCTCCACTTGTTGGAACCATTTCACGAATTCGTCGAGCTGCGTCACGTTGAAGTGGCGTGTTGCGGTGAGGCCAAGCAATCCAGTTTGCGCCAAATCGATCGCTGACGCAGGCAAGTGCCCCACAATCAGAATCTTCGATCAAAGCGGCGTGGCATGGAAATTCGGCACAGAGCGCATCGCGGGATCAATCCGACAGCAATTGGATCGAACACGTCGTTTCACGCGAATGCGCAAGAAGAAGGTCCGCAAACCCTTCGTGCAAACGCGGTCTGACTGACCTTTGAGAACTGCGGAACTTCAAGCTTGAACTCATGCCTACGCAAACGAGGCATGGCAGGCTGATTGTCTCGACACACGCCGACTTCAACCGGCTTTGCGGGTTGATGAGGGGACCGGCCACTGCTGTGATTTGAGAATCGGTGAAATTGGCTCGGCGTGGGGTCCCACAGGTCCTGCAGGGATACCATTCCATTGATGTTCGTCGACGGATGTAAGGATCTGTTCGGCAACCAATACGGCTTGCCGTCCGTCTTCTCCAGTAACTATGGGAGCACGGCCCTGTTGAATTGCAGTCACGAAGTCCAGCTGTTCTTCGAGAATCGCGTTCGATTCGCGGACGTCCAAATCGGCTTGCTGCAGCAGAGACGTGTACAGTTCTGCGGCCAGGTGTGCCTGGTGTTGAGCCGACCATTCCTGGTCGATCAGCGAACCATTCAGGATGTGCTCGTTGGGCTGGACTGCCTGTGCCGTGCGACTCTGAAAGTCAATTGAGGCAAAACCGGTGCGGCAATAGACGTTCATTTTCCGCGACGCTTCAAAACTGACCCGGGAAGCGATTAGATCGGCGATACAGCCGTTAGCAAATTCGAGGCGGGCCTGTGCCATGTCCTCGTGACCACCGAGCACCGCCGCGCCCATCGCCTTGACGTTGCAAACCTCGCTCTGCGCGAGATTCAACACGAGATCGATATCGTGGAT
Source organism: uncultured Planctomycetales bacterium (assembly GCA_963821085.1). Taxonomy (GTDB): domain Bacteria; phylum Planctomycetota; class Planctomycetia; order Pirellulales; family Pirellulaceae; genus CAWGCE01. The sequence goes on from CAWGCE010000017.1 coordinate 7,670, forward strand.
CATCAGATCGAGAACGACGCCAATATCGGTGGATCGCGCCGGGTAACCGCTCGTCCGACGTGCCTCGATGTACTTTGGGTTTTCGACCGAAGCCGCCGCTGCCTTGAAAGCCGGGTTGAAGCGTTCGACGTGACCGACCTGCAGCACGCGGTTGCCATAAGTCGCCGCGTTCAGCAGGCGATCGCACTCGTTGACGCTTGTTGCCAACGGTTTTTCCATCAACACGTGGATTCCGTTTGCCAGCAACTCGCTGCCAATCTCAGCGTGAGCAAAATTAGGCGCCGCGACGATAGCAGCGTCAACCTTACCGACGAGTTCTGCATGGTGGCGCAAGGGGGTAGTAGAAAACTCGTTGGCGATCTGCCGGCAGCGAGCTGCATCCGGGTCGACGACCGCGGTCAGTTCCACCGATTCCAGTTGCCCGATCAGGCTCGCATGAATGCGACCGAGATGACCTGTACCGACCACTGCCACACGCAGATTCATGCTGCCGCTCTCCGTACGTCGCGGGTACGGCCATGTCGGCCTTCCTGCTGGCCCTGAACGAACGTCAACAGGTGATTTACTGCGGGCGTGAGCATTCCTTTGCTGCGAAGGATTTCGCGAGCATTATCCAGTCCGACTTTGGCCCGATAAAGAAGTCGGTGTGATTCCGACAATGCCCGGATCGTGTCCGATTCGAAGTTCCGTCTCTTTAGCAGTACCACATTGACACAGCGTGGCCGCGTTGGGACGCCCTCCACCAACATATAGGGCGGGACATCATGCAGTACCCGACTGACACCGCTGACAAAACTGTAGCTGCCGACGGTTGCGAAGTGGTGCACCGCGACGGCGCCTGGATATCGACGCGTGGTCGTGAACGTGGACGTGTCCGCCCAGCATGGTGCCATTGGCAATGATCACGTGGTTACCCACGTGACAATCGTGAGCCACATGGGAACAGGCCATCAAGTAACAGCGATCACCCAGCGTGGTGATGCGCCGATCTTTTTCCGTGCCGCGGTTGATGGTGACATTCTCGCGAATAACATTGTGGTTGCCGATCCGAACTTCGGTGTTGGCGCCACCGTAACTGAGATCCTGTGGCTCGCCACCAATGACGGTACACGGATGGATGTGATTGAATTCGCCGATCGTCGTATGGCCTTTGATCGTGACGTTGTTTTCAATCTTGGTACCTCGTCCTACCACGACATCGGGACCGATGCAGGAGAACGGACCCACTTCAACGTCTTCGGCCAATTCGGCGCGAGGATCGACGTGAGCGGTGGGAGCAATTTTTGTCGTCATACTTTCAGCTCCGCGTCAAACGGCCGTCTGAAGAGTCGGCTGGGATGTCTGGTATTTTTCAAGTAACAGGCGGACCAGGTCGGCGTTGAGCCGATGGCCACTGCGATGAGCATGAATGCGGGCGTGGATGTCGCAATTGGACAACGCCAAATCACCGACGAGGTCGAGGATCTTGTGTCGCACGCATTCGTCTTCGTAGCGTAATTCGTTTTCAATCGGCCCGTCTTCACCGAAGACCAGCAAATCTTTGTAAGTAGTACGAGCACCAGTCCGCGTGCCTTCATCCATTTGGCATCCGCCTCAAGAATAAAGGTTCTTGCAGAGGCAAGTTCTACGCAGAATGACTTCGGATTTACTTCGAGACTGAACTGTTGGGTACCGATGGGAGTCTCGGCTCCATAGTCCAGATGATAGTCGACAAAAAGGCCGGGTTTTTCGCATGGGCGAGCTTCGATCCACGCGTTGTCGTTGCCGACACGCACGACTTGATCGACAGTGATCAGCGGACAATGCGCATCTTGATAAACGACTCCTGCTGATTCGACCGCTTCGACGGCGGCCAGGCTGGAACCGTCGAGGGCAGGCATCTCCTGGGCATCGACGCAGATCTCGCAATTGTCAATCTGCAAACCTGCCAAAGCGGCCAGCAGGTGTTCGACCATTTCGACCGTACCACCGTGTTCCGTCAACGTCGTTCGCCGGGGAGTTACCACCCGATTTTGCGGGCGCTACCCGAATGCGACGCTTCGGTGCGATGTCGCTACGTACAAAGACGAGACCGGTCGATGGAGCTGCCGGGCGAAACTCGACGTGCACGTCTTTTCCCGTCCAGTAGCCGACTCCCGACAGTTGGGCGGGTCGAGCAAGCGTACGTTGCTGGCGTTGTGCCGTTGTCAATGAACTCGTTCCAGAAAGAATCTTGAATCGTAACTCGCCCTGAACCGTTGCCGGCACGTGACGAGCCGCTAACACAGGAGCTTAACGTGGCGCTGCAGCGGGACGCTGGCTGACTTGAGCTTGTTCCAGGCGTTGCAGGATCGCGTTGGTAATATTCAGATGCTTTTGGAAGATGACGGCGCGATTGACGCCCTCCAGAACCGCTTGACGATTCTTTTGATCGATCGGGTCACTGTTGAATCGAATCACGAGTCCGATGCCGTGCTGTTCGGCGAACCTGGCAACTTCGGCGGCAACTTCGGTATATACCTCGAAATATATCTTGGCTTCGCGTTCGAGAAATTCCTTCTTCTTTTGTGCCGCAGCAATTTGCCCATCGGCCTGGACTTTCATGATTTGGGCTTCAAGCTGCTTGTACTCGGCGCTACCCGGATCGTACGGCTGCATTTGCTTGCGCAGCTCGTTGATCTGGTTTCCCCTCTGCTGCAGCGTTGTCTCAAAGTTCTTGACTTCAGTCTTCATCCCTTCCATCGCTTGCTTGAAGCGGGTGTGGTTCTTGAAAATCTTGCTGATGTCTATGACCGCCAATTGGGTCCCCGAGGATTGCGCTTGTGGTTGCGGTTGTGTTTGCGAATGGGAAATTGCCGTCAGGCCAAGACACAACGCCACAAACATGGCGCCTCGTTTCAAAGTTTTCACGTCAGCACTCCCTTGCTGTTTTGGTCATCCATGACCTGTTACTTTTTCTGACCGTCGACCTGATTGGCAGGTGGGTCCCCGATGTGGGGCCGCAATTGTGCCGAGAAGGAAAACCGAGGTAAAGATCAGAAATTGAACGACCGAAGAAGATTCACTTTCGATTGCAGCGTTTGGCGGTTTTAAGCCCCCGGAATGTTGTTTTGCGGGAACTTCGCTCGATTCGCGCAACGTCTTCAGGTTCGATGACGACAGCGATTCCTGCTCGGCAAACTGAACAGCGTGCTCAGCTCACGCACGCGGCAAAACCGCGTACGACATGACCGGGCGTCTGGGGCAGATGGGCGCAGCAGTTTTGTCGAGAAAGTTAAACTGTCGACGTTTTGGCCTGCAGAAGGCACCGCACACGAAGGCGATAAAGGCACTTGTGCCCGCGTTATTCGACAACCGCTCGTTCAAATTGATCAGCAAGAATGGGCCTGTCTGCTTGGGCCGCAGGCTGGAGAATGAAAACCCTGGCGTCCGCTTTGTGGGTTGTTTCCAACGCCACCGCAAGGGATCGCCCGGATTTCACTCCAAACCCGATAACGTCGCATTCACCATTTGGCGCTACATACAAGCATGCAGCGGGAGCAAACGCCCCAGGATCAACGTACCGCCCTGGCAACTTCCGGCCTGTCGCGGCTAGAACAGGCTCTTGCAGTACTGTACGGCTACAATCGCCAACGGGGCCAGGATCAGCACGACAAACCAGAACATTCCTTCGGAGAACAACAGCCAGTTTTCGGACCGAATCAGGTACTGCTTTGCCGAGCGGAACTCGCTTTCATCTTCCGTTGCAATACCGGCTGCTTCGAACGCGTCGTACCATCTTGCCGGGAGGTGCGGAATCACTTTGACCGTAGCGGGCACGCCTTGATCGTCGTGGACGACGAGAACGTGCAGATGCATTCCCTTGCCGGCAGACTGGAGTGCTTGAATTCGTTCGGTTGGCAAGACAAAGGTTTGCGTCAAGAACTTGAGTTCCAACCTGTTGAGATACAGTGTGATGCGGCATGACGGCCAGACGCGACCAAAACTGACGCGTTGATTCACCTGGAGCAGTGGTTTTGCGTTGGCGAGAACAGGATTCGAGTCTTCGACTTCCGCGATGAATGAAGGTGCCAGGTACGGATTTGCTTGATTTGGCATCCTAGAACGACGCCTCGCAGGTGGACGCTCTATTGGAATTCGCTTCGGCCTCGGCCCGCTGCAGGTGTTTTCTTGGATTTTCGAAGTTCGCGTCCAGCTGTATCGCTCTTCGCAAATCGGTGATCGATTCTTCATGGCGTCCGAGTTCGAGGTAGGTCAGGCCGCGATTGTTGTAGGCCACCGCATGCTGCCCATCGATCTTGATGGCCGTCGTGGCATCTTTGATCGCTTCGTCAAAATGGCGCAATTTCAAGTGAACGAAGCCACGTCCAACAAGATGCTCGCTGCATTCTGGTTGCAATAGAAGCAATTCGTCGAACGCGGACACGGCTCGTTCGTAATGTTCCAAAGCCATGAGGGCGTGACAGCGCATCTTGAGCGTTGTTTCGTCGCGTAGTCCAAGCTTCACGGCCAAGTCGATTGACTCGAGAGCTCCTGCCGCATCCCCCAACACCGTCAACGACAATCCGCGACCGAAGAGCGACTGCAAGCAATGCCGGTAGATGGCCAGAGCTGCATCAAATTCGAAGACGGCAGCCTGCCATTCCTCCTGCTCGGTCAATTGGATGCCCTGAGTAAGATGCCAGGCATGCCGTTTTTTCTTGCGTGGTCCATACCAACTGATGAACAGCAATGCAGCCAGGCAGGCGGCTCCCAGGAAAACGTCGAAACTCGCCCATAACGCTGCCCGCAAGGACTCGTGGTTGCCGTTAAAAAAAATTGGTACAGCAGCAGGTAGCCGATCACCGAGATACTGAGCGAAATCGAAACCGCGATGATGACATGAGTAAACGTTAGCTGAAACAGTCGTGGAGGCGCCGTTGGCAGTAACGCTACGGACCGTCCGGACGGCGCGGCATACGGATTCCGTTTCAGCGTCATGTTAGACCTGCGGCAACTTCGTGCGATTCATGGACAGGCAAGCTTAGCTTTCGACGACGAATCGCCTGGAGCACTTGTACGGATTTTTGGGAGGACTCGGGTCAATGTTTTCCGTCGCCCGTCGAAAACTGTACGGTACTGCCGATCGGGGCGGTATTCGAGCCAAACCGCTCGACCTACCAACCGCCCACCGTGTTTCGTAGAATCTAAGCTCGTTTGGGCCGTCTCACGGAAGTTTGCAGGTATCGCATCGTGCCATCTCTATTTGTGATTCGCGGACACGATCAGGGAAGACGCTACGAGCTGGATGAGGATACGGTTCTCATTGGCCGCGAATCGACCAATGGCGCATGTTTGCACGATACCGAAGTATCGCGTGTTCATGCGGAGGTTCGGCGGAGTTCCGTCGACGATTCCTTCCTGCTCGTTGATCTGGGCAGTTCTAACGGTACGTTCGTGAACAGCAGCCGAGTTGCAGAGCATCCGCTTCGGAGTGGCGACCGAATTCAACTGGGGCGGACATTGATGATCTTCACCGGTCCCGAGCACGATCAATCCGTGGCCAGCCTGCGCAACGAGGTCGATATCATTTCGCCTCAGGACCGGGACGAGTCACAAATTATCCGATCGCTTGGTGATCTGGACGCCGAGTTTGACGATTCGATCATCGAGAGTCCATGGCTCGCGCGGGCACGCAGTAATCTGCAAGTCATGTATCGCACCGCCCTCGCGGTCAGCCATACGATGGACATTGACGAACTGTTAACGCGGATCATGGAGCTGATTTTTGAATGGGTCGAGGCGGATCGCGGTTGCGTCATGCTCGTCGAGGGCGACGCAAACCGATTGGTGCCGAAAGTCCGGCGTGATCGGAAGGGCACTCACGCCGACGAGAAGATCTCCATCAGCCAGACGATTCTCGATTTCGTCCTTGAAAAACACGAAGGCGTAATGACGAGCGATGCGAATGATGATCAGCGTTGGGATGCGGTGGGAGCATTGTCAAGTTCGGCGTTCGCGAAGCAATTTGTGTACCGATGCAAGGACGTTACGGTGTCGTTGGTGTGATTTACATCGACACTTACACGCCTCCCGGAGTCTTGATCCAGCAGCGGGATTGCCAACAAGTTCAGCGAAGACCACCTGAAGTTGATGATCGCTATTGCCCATCAGGCGGCCTTGGCTGTCGAGGATACTTCGTACTATTCGGCGATGGTGCAGGCGGAGCGGTTGGCCGCGATTGGTCAAACGATCGCCGGACTATCGCACCACATCAAGAATATTCTGCAGGGAATCCGTGGCGGCAGTTACCTGATTGAAGAGGGGCTGAACGACGAACAGCCGGATGTCGTTCGGCGTGGCTGGGCCATCGTTGAACGAAACCAGGAGAAAGTCTCGAGACTGGTACTCGACATGCTGACGTTCAGTAAAGAGCGTGAGCCCGATCGACTGGTGTCGCAATTGAATCAGGTTGTGACGGAAGTGACCGAGTTGATGACGAGTCACGCCAAGGAGCGAAACGTAGCGTTGGAGTTGAAACTTGCGACGATATGCCGGAGCTGACGTTCGACCCGGAGGGGATTCACCACGCGTTACTCAATGTTGTGACAAACGCCATAGACGCCTGCGAAGGCGGCGAATCACGGGCGGGTCGAGGTCGTGACTCGCTTCGATACCGTCCGAAGAACTCGCCCGGGTCATCGTCACCGATAACGGTGCCGGGATCGCCAGAAGAGGATCGAGCGCGGATTTTTAATCTGTTCGAGTCCACCAAAGGGCATGGAGGCACCGGTTTGGGGCTTTCCGTAAGTCAGAAAATTCTGCAAGAGCATGGCGGCGAGATCGTCGTGGAAAGCGAATTAGGGTGTGGAAGCAGCTTCACCCTGGAATTACCCACGGTTCATCCTGACGAACTGATTACCGGCGACAAGCCGAAGTCGAGCGACGACTCGCAACCTCCAATGACGATTTACGCCGACTGAAGGCGGGTGCCGGCCCTAGGCTACGTCGATTTGATTTTGGTGTTGGACTCGATCTTCCCCGGCGCCGCTTTGGTCATGCGTACAGCCAGAATGTATCCTAGGATCGATATCCGGCTGGTGCTCCGACAAACGGGTTGGATGATTTTTCGACGCCGATGGTCGTCGATGGTCCGTGACCGGTAAGGACGATGGTGTCGTCGGGCATCGTGAACAATTTCTGATGGATCGCGTCGACGAGGTCCTGATGGTTGCCATCTTCGAAATCGGTGCGCCCGATACTGCCCTGAAACAGTACATCGCCATTGACGACAACCCACGGGTCTTGCGTTTTGTCCACAAAAACAACGTGGCCCGGTGAATGGCCCGGCGTCAGCAACACCTCAAGACGAATCCCCGCCAGTTCAAGTACATCGCCTTCTTTGACCGTTCGGTCGGCGGCAGGGCTGATCAATGCGACACCATAGTTCGCCGACAGGTTGGCGTGCGGGTCGGTCAGTTTGTGCGCATCGTCGACTCCAATGATCAATGGACAGTCTGGCCACTGTTTTTTCATGGCAGCATTGCCAGCAATGTGGTCACTGTGCCCATGTGTGTTCAGAATGGCAACCGGCACCAGGCCGGTGGTCTTCAGGTGGTGGGAAATCTTATCCGGTTCGAATCCGGGATCGACAATCAGGCACTCAGAGGCCGCTTCTTTCCGTAGAATGAAGGTATTTTCCTGAAATGGTGCAGATACGATGCAATCCCACACGGTGAGTGGATTCGTCATATTGAGCCTTGGGGTTTTGCGGTGGTGCGGATGAGCCAAACCTGGCGGGTTGCAAGCACTCTACGGAAAGGAACGCATGACCGCCGTTGGAGCCAGATTGTAATCATGTTTAAATGAAGGGGCGATACGTACGTATACGCCCCAAACGCTTAGACACCCGACTGCGTCAAAGTTACAGCGCTTGGAGATGGAAGTGACCTGGGGCCGTGGGACGTCGATCGACTTGACGTCCTTCACCCGTTTATGCTCGATGGATGCGAGCACAGCGATTACGCTGAACGACAGGGATGTGCGCGTGCCAGATCGGCCCGCGGGGGAGAAAAACGGATATGCTCAAACGAGTTCTTTTACCGGCAATCGGCATTTGTCTGATTGGCGCGATCACCATCGTTGGACAGGAGCGTGAGAAGCTGACGAGCCCGGTCTATCACGTCGACAAGGGTGCCGACGCTGTTCCAATGGAGCGCGGACCTGCGCCGGTATTGGAAAACGTGGCAGCACCGACCCAACCTGAACAGGTTGACCCAAATCCGGACTCGGTCCGAAACCAACCGATCCCGGCCGACGGTGCACCGGTCGCGGAAGTTGCCAGCTCAATCCCACCGACGACTCAGAATGTCGCGACTTCGATTGAAGTACCCGCCGCACCGGCCATCAGCGAGGCGCGAAAGAAACTCAATGAGGCAGTGGCTGATGCTCGTGATAATCTTGCCCACATTCAAGAGAACGTGCATGACTACACGTGCACGTTCATCAAACAGGAGAACGTGAAGGGCAAGGTTCTTCCGAAGGAATATATCTCGCTGAAAATTCGCAGCGAACGAGTAGAGAACGGCGAAGTCGTTGTGCCTTTTAGCGCCTACTTCAAATTCATGAGACCGAAAGAAGTCAAGAATCGTGAAGTACTTTATGTTGCAGGGCGTTACCCGGGAACCAAACTATTGGCCAAAGAGGCGCGGGGGCCAAACGACTGCTTCCCTCGATGGTCCTTAGAATTGACAGCCCATTTGTGATGTGCACCAACCGTTACCCGATTAGCGAAATCGGCATCGAGAATTTGACGAGTCGGTTGATCGATCGATCGGAAGCTGACCCGGAAGTGGATGATTGTGAGATTACCTACGCCAGTGGTGCCAAGATCGATGGACGCCCTTGCAAGTTCCTCCAGGTAAAGAGACCAGTACCCAAGGTCGGTGCAGCAGCGAAGATGGGCATGAACGTCTACCTGGCTCAGGTGTTTATTGACGAAGAACTGCGAGTGCCTATTCGATACACGGCATACGATTGGCCGTCCGTTCCCGGTAGCCGTCCCGAGGTCATTGAGGCGTACACGTACAAAGACCTGAAGGTCAACGTAGGTTTGACCGATCAGGACTTTGATCCGAAGAATCCCTCGTATAACTTCTAGTTCTGTTCGCCGTCGAGAGTCAGCTGTTCACGGCACACACGATTCAGCAAACTCCGAGCGACCCTCCCGGTTCACCGGGAGGGTCTTTTTTTTTGGCCTCGAAGCCCAGGACGTCCGATCGATCGCACTTGATCGTTCGCCTCAGGATTCCGTTAAGATCCTCGAGAAAGCTTCGATCAAGTAGTCCTGTGCTCCCTGCTGAATGCCGGGCCAGGAACTTTCCCGGGGACCAGCAATATTCAGCACTTCTCCGCTCGCTTGTTCATGGAGCCAGGCGGCAACTTCGCCGGCGTCGGGCGGGTTGGCCAAGTCGACCGTTATCGCTGGCCGCTCGTGCTTCTGCGTCATGCGGTAGGTAAACCGGGTGCCGCCCGTCAATTCATTACAGAAAAGGATCAACGTAGCGTCCGAGTCGACAACGTTGCGTTCGGTGCGTATCCAGTACTTGCTCGAAGGCAGTTCCTGGAGTTGATATTTCGCGGGGACCGAACCGTCTTCGGCCAGACGTCCCCTGGGGCACCAGCCGCCGTGGTCGATACCAAAGTAGATTGCTGCTTCCAATGCAGCTCGATCAACGCCGGTTTGACCGCCGGATACGATCTTGCGGGGAAGCGATGTGGGTCCGTCCATGCGAATAATTCTAATAGGATGCCTGACGCTTGGCGATGGAGTGCCGGAGAGCCGAGACAAACGTCTCGATGGATTGACGCAGATCAGACGACCATCGCCGCTGTTGAATGTTCCGCATTCAGCCTCGAGTGGCGTGCGGCTATGAAATTTCGATTTGGATACAGTTTGCGGGGAGAGAGACGCGGCCGCCGTGTCGTCATGAAAGCCATTCCTTCGTGCCGTTTACGTCCTTCGTGGATATCGTCCAAGGAAGGAAACGCTGCCGTTGGTGGAGCGGAATTACCGGAGTGGTTGCAAAATCTCGCCCAGGCGGTCCTGGCTGCCATCCTTGCGAACGAGTGTCAGATATCGTGGTCCACCGTCGTAGTGGATCGTGTGCGTGTTGAACGAGTCGCCACTGACGACCATCAGTTCGATCTTTCCTGTCGTGGCCGACATGGAGATCGCATCGAGCATTCGGTTTTCACTCCACGCATGACCGTTGATTCCCAGGATCTTCATGCCCGGGCCAAGCCCGGCTTTGTCTACGGGAGACTCAAGCAACAGGTCGCTCACCATTCCGTTCGCGGTGAATATGGCTCCCAGGGAATCGATCGCGTCCACTCCCGACACGCGCCGAAACGTCTTTTCCGGGATCTCCGGCTTTTCATTTGAATACTGAATCGTGTAACCCAGCCGGTCCACTACCTGCGGATCGAAACGATCACTTACCTGTTCGATGCGACGAGTTATCAATCCGTTCCAGTCGAACTCGGCCGTCCGAGCCAGCGCGTCGACGACGTCCTGGCGGTGGTATGGGTGGGGATGCTTCAGCCCTGGTGAAACCTGGAAGAAATCACGGCAGAAGTCGTCGAGCGACTTCTTACCGTTCGTTTCATGGCGAATGATGGCATCGGCTTCAAGCCAGAACAGCATGCCTTCCATGTAGTAATCCTGACTGCGCCGTAGCCGTGGCCAGGAACTGCTGCCGGAGCGAAGCGTGTGCGAACACGCACCGGTATCGGACAGTGAACGCCACTCACGGCCCTGTTGGTGCATCGCCCGGCGAATCTCGATGGCGAAACGATCCTGGAAATCTTGCGGTCCCATCAGGCCGCATCGCGCCTCGACCAATTCACCGAGATACTGAGTCAGGCCTTCGTAAACCCAGAGCAGATTCGTTTCCTGGTCGGTGTGGAAATCATTGGTCAGCATCCCGGCAGGACGGCGGTACTTGCCGCACCAGGCGTGGATGTATTCGTGCGGTATGAGCAGTCGATCCCAACCTTTCAACTGGTCCAACGATTGCAACGAGCGTTGTCCCAAAATATTGAAACTCGACTTTGAATGCTCGAGCCCATTGCGTCCCAAGACATCGCTGGTAGCGAGCAGGATGTCGAACTGGTCAAAGGGATGGCTTTGAAAAAGCAAAGCCGTCTGCGTTACCATCTTTCGGAATTTTGACAGGACCTCATTGGGGACTTCGAGCACCGATTCTGCTTCGCTGAATAATTGCAGTCGGTGCGGCGGGATGTCTGCTGGTGTTGCTTCTTTGGAATCGGATTGATCCCTGGCTTCAACCAGGTTGTATGTGCGGTGATGTTTGCCGCACATGATCGGACTGTCGACGAAAGTTCGCAGAGAAACGGGCTGAAACCGGATGCCAGTCGATCGGCCTGGTGGCATTCGGGGCAGCGCTGAAGCCGCTTGCCAACCATCGGGCAGTTGCAGCATAGCGGCGACGGTGACCAAGTCCATGTTGGCGTTGGAAGAGTACAGCAGTGCGGAACTGGGACTGATGACGGCGAGCAGCGCACTGCCGAATGAATCGTGCCCCATCGAATTGGTGGTGGGTTGGTTCGCGATGTAGCGGATCTTGACTTTGAGCGAATGGGTGCCATGAGGGACTTCGACCAGAATCCGATACGGTTCACCCGCTTTGCGAGTCCATTCAAGTCTTTTTCCCTGCTGGTTTTCAATCAGCAATCCAGCCACGTTCTCGATCGGTCCGCCGGGGCCGTGGGAGCCAGGAACCCATTTCGGGTACCACAGTTCGATTTGATGGTCTTGCCGGGTGTCATTCACGGCGGACACCGGAAACTCGATCGTCGAATGCAGCAGTTTTCTTGGCAGGTCGGTTGCGTCAATTGAGATTTGGATATTCGCCGGTCGATCTGCATCGTGTGATTCTTGCGCGATCAGAGCGGAAGAGGGCGCGAAGCTGACGGCGAGCACAAGCAGCCAGCTGGTTGCGGGGTGTGGAAGCATGTCGGGCGTCGATGGGTCGAGCAGGCGATTGAAACAACGAGTATGTATTGTAGTTGAATCAAATCACGACCCAAGCTGATTCGACGCGTGGGTTGCACAAAGTGCTTCGCCTCAACGGCCTACTAGAAAGCCGTGCATCGAAACTGCTGCCATGGCGTTGAAATATCGAATGCACCCCCGGCATCAGGCGTCATTTGATAGTTGAGACATCGACCAGTCGTTTCGACGGGCGGCCGGTCAGAATTTGTCCGGATCGGTTACCAGGAAGGCATCGTTTTTTGCACTGGCCGTTGACGGGAAGTTGCTCTTGGGAAACGCCGTGGGAACCGCCGGGTTGGGCTCCAGAGTGTCGTAGCTGGACTGCAAGATATTGGTTGCAGGCCAGACTGGAGCGGTCTGGTGACTGTTGTCGACGGAGTCTTCCGGAGCCAGCACGGTGGGTTGTTGGGGGCGGGATACTGCAGGAGTTGTCGGTGTGGTCGTGCTGGGCACGGAGGCCGGGGGGGCGGGTGCCAAACCGTCCATCTGTTGTTGGATGAACATGAACGCCACGATGGCAACGATGGGGATGGCGATGTACGAGAGTCGGACAGCGATGCGGCGCATCAACTTTGGCCTCCGGTTGCGAGCGGGTCATCGCAACTCGTGTGCGTTTTGGAATAGACGAGTGAAAAGTGTGACGAACAGATCACCGGATCCTGGCGGCTCGGAGCTTGGCGCTGCGCGACCTGGGGTTGCGTTGCACTTCCTCTTCCGTGGCCTGAACGGGACGGCGGGTAATCGTGTCAAAAGCGTCAGAGTCACGGAAGGCCTCTTTGACTCGACGGTCTTCCAGCGAGTGAAAGCTGATGATCGCTAGCACACCGCCGGTTCGGATGCGCTCGTGAGCCCTTTGCAGCAGTATTTCCAGTGATTTCAGCTCTTCGTTCACCGCGATCCGCAGGGCCTGGAACGTGCGAGTCGCCGGATCGATGCGTTTCGAATCCTTCGTCCGCGGGACGCTACGACGGACTATCGCTGCTGAGCTCGGCCGCCGTACGGATCGGTTGCTGTTCGCGTGCCTCGACGATATTCCTTGCGATCCTGCGGCTGAATCGCTCTTCCCCGTACTGGTAGATAATATCGGCCAGGTGGTCGGCACTAAGCCGCTCCACCAGGCGATATGCCGGCTCACCCCGCTCGACATCAAATCGTAAATCGAGCAGCCCATCGGCGTGAAAGCTGAAACCACGCTCGTCGTCTTCCAACTGATCGCTCGACAGACCGAGGTCGACCAGCAGGCCATCGACCATGTCGATTTCCAATTGGTCCAAAGCCTCTGGAAAGTAGCGAAAGTTCGCCTGCAGGATCGTGACGGGTAATTCGGACAGTTCGCGCTCCCCTGCCTCGATCGCCTTCGCGTCACGGTCGAGTGCGATGACTCGACCTTCCGCACCAACCGCCGCGGCAATTAGCCGGGTATGCCCACCGCCGCCCAACGTTCCATCGACAAATACCTGGCCGGGCTGGGGATCGAGCAGTTCGATCACTTCACCGGGTAGGACCGGAATATGGCAAGATGAGGGTTCGGTCATGTGGGGCAAGAAACTGAAGAGGTGAGAATCAAAGATTGATCATCCTAACGCTTCCCACTGCGAATCGCAGCCTCGGTGATATTCAGGAAGAGCCGCGGTGGCTGCGAAGGCTGTTCCAAATGCCAAATCAGGAAGTTGTTCCCGTGAAATACGGCTTCCTGAGGCGTGGGCGGCAGGTTCCCACGGGTGCCATCCTGGCACCCGGCATGGGATACTGCCGGCGGAACCAACTCGTGGGGCGAGTGCTTCCGCTGGTTCGCAATTTCAGGGATCCGTCCCCAAAACTCGCGGACTGGTGACTGCCGGGCTCTGGGGTTCCCGGCAGTCAGCGAGCATCCGGTGGCCGCGGATAGCTCGCATCGTCTCCGCTAAAGCGAACGACGAGCGGACGTTTCGATAGCTGGTCGTTACCCGGGCGCACTCAGCGTGCGTTGCGGTTTCGATCAGGAGTGTCTACTGGGAGAAAACGTCCGCCAGCTTTTGAAATTGTCCTCCGTGCTTTTCCTGATGGCGCCCGGCGCGTTGCGCTTGGCGATGTTCGACTCCGTCCGTTTTCGTTGCCGGCAGTGCTTCCGTGCACTAACCGACCTCGAAAGCTTTTTCTGCAATCTCGTCGTAGTTGGCCTGCTTGGACGAAAGGTAATCGTCCCAGCGGGTCGCTTCCCAAATCTCAATGTGGTCGCGGACTCCGATCAGTACGACTTCATCCTTGAGGCCGGCCTGACCAAATAGTTCTGGCGGTACTCGAAAACGTCCTTGGCTATCCGCTTCAACTCGCTGCGCCTGTGCAAAAAACAGGCGACTGAATGCTCGGACATCCTGTCCGGCCGGAGACGATTCGGATAACCGATCCGCCAACCGAGTGAAGGCCTCTTCCGGGTAGAGCGACAACGATCCGTCGGTGCCGGGTGCCAGGTACAACGCTTGCCCCTCCATCGTGCTGCGAAGCCGCTTGGGTACGGCAATTCGCTGTTTGTCATCCACCGATCGGCGAAAAGTTCCGGTCAGAAGCATCAATCACCACTTTTCACCACTCGTCACCACTGAGCACCTAAGATAACCATTTAAGCACACCGGTCAACACTGTGTGGCGCCTTGTTGTTTCAGCGGAAATATCGACAAATCCCGACAAAAACCGTGTCTTCTGAACGGTCCGGATGGTTCAAAAGAAAATTTTTTCGAGGCGACAATCACGGGTCGTATTCACCCCCTGACGAACGAAAATCGCCGCGATTCGCTCATCTGGTACCAGACGCCAATACACCCCCAACTTATGGTGGTCGTTGATGAAATCGATCGACCCGGGACCGGGCCGGTGCGTATAAGTTGGCGTACCCCATGAAGACCAATCCTTACTCACCGCCCACGTGTGTCGACTCGATCGAGTTGGAACCTGTTGTGGTTAGCATCGAAATCACCTGGCCGCGGGTCGCCAAATCGTTTGCCCGCTGGAGTGTGATCTGCGCCATCAGTGCGATACCCAGTTTCTGGGGCGGACTGGCGACGGGCAGCTCGGTCGTTCATATCGCCGCGATGCTCTTGGGTATTTTTCTTTTTGTTTGCGGCTACACCTGCGCAGACTTCCTGTTTATCCGGCGAGCCGTATTAGCAAATCGACAACTCAAGCGAGCGTTGCGAATTGGCTATGGAACACGACTTGTCGCATCGATCATTGTCCCGCTGGGGCTGATGATCGATCTCTGGTTTGGACTGCTTAGCCTGTCGATCGTTGGTTTTTTCAGCGGGCCGGTGCATCAGTTGGGCCGCCAACCCACACACGAGTTGGGAGTCAAATTGTTCTCGGCAGTACTGGCGACAACATTGGTGCAAGGGGTGCTGCTGAACATCGTGTTGGCTGGTTACATGGCGATCGTCTATGCCATTCTGGTCAATTGGCCTGGCCGCAAGACCGGGCTCATTCCGGCTGAATGAAATCGCATCGATTTGCACGGCGCAATGCTCTGATGGCCCGACGACGTCTGCCACCTGTTCGGCGGCACTGAACTATCGGCCACGCGCGGTGATGGCTAAATTGGGTCCTGCGTTTTCCCAAAAGCGCACGACTCCAAGCCGATGATTGTGAATTCCCCATGACTGATACCGCAGACTATGACTACGATCTGCCCCATGAACTGATCGCCCAGTTCCCCGTCGAGAGCCGCGCTGATGCCCGACTGATGATCGTCAATCGGCAGGAAGCCACGATCGAACATGCGCACGTGCGTGATCTGCCCGACTACCTTGAACGTGGCGACGCGCTGGTGATGAACAATACGAAAGTCATTCCCGCATCGCTGTCCGGTTACCGCTCCAAGACTCGCGGCCGCTGGAACGGACTCTATCTTGGTTCCGATGCATCGGGATTGTGGCGGATGTTGTGTCGGACCCGCGGCAAAATGCAGCCGGGCGAAACGGTGATGCTGTGCGACCGCGAATCGCGTGATCACAGCCTGTTGACGATGGTGGCCCGGCTCGATGGAGGCGAGTGGGCCGCCAAGCCAGAGCGGCGAGGGTCCGCCCAAGGACTTGTTGGGTGAAGTTGGTCGCATGCCGTTACCGCATTACATCCGCGGCGGCCAAATGGTGACGGCCGATTTTGAATCGTATCAAACGGTGTTTGCCAGCCAGCCCGGTTCGGTGGCAGCTCCAACGGCCGGTTTGCACTTCACCAATCGCCTGTTGGAAAAACTTCGAAAGAAAGTTGGCGTCTACGAAGTGACGCTGCATGTGGGCTTGGGTACATTTCGACCAGTTGCGACCGAAGTGTTGGAAGAACACAGGATGCACAGCGAATGGGGCGAGCTCGATCCGGACACGGCATACGCCCTGCAAGCGACCCGGGATGAAGGTCATCGCATCGTGGCTGTGGGCACAACATCGGTTCGTGTCCTGGAAACCGCGGCTTTGTCCAGTGAACGGTTTGAACCTTGGAGTGGCGAGACGAACCTTTTCATCCGCCCGCCGTTTCGTTTCGAAGGGATCGATGCGCTGATGACAAATTTTCACTTGCCGCGTTCGACGCTGTTGGTGCTTGTTCGAACCTTTGGTGGTGATGCCTTGATGCGTCATGCGTACGATGTGGCAATCCAGGAACAATATCGATTCTACAGCTATGGCGATGCGATGTTGATCATTTGAACCGCGCCGCTGCCCAAGCTCATCATCGCAACACCATCGATTTCCAATATCAAATGTTGTGAGCGCGGGGGTGTACTGGCTCATGGCGTGGCAAACCGTATAATCGGCGGCTCCGCACGATGGTGCCGGTTAATGTTCGCTTCACGAGAGGAAAAACAGCATGTCAACCGTTCACGCCGAACGTGTTCTGGTAGTCCCTACGGAAGAGTTTCACAGGATTGGGCACTTTCAGGGATTCTCACCGACGGTTGAACCGTACCTGACCGGTTTGTTGGATGGCCAACATATCAGCTATCGTCCTCGCGGCGAGATGGAAGAAGATCCGTCTTTCAAGCAGCTGATTCCGTACGTCGTCTTCGAACACACCGACGACGACGGTCTCGTCAGCGTGTTTCAATACACCCGGGGCAAAGGGCAGGGGGAGGCTCGCTTGCGCAGCAAAATGAGTGTTGGAATTGGCGGCCACATTTCGACGCTCGACCATCGCGATGACCATACCGAGACTTACGCCGAAGGAATGCGTCGCGAATTGGACGAAGAGGTCATTATCGAAACTGCGTACACCGAGCGACTGGCAGGTATGATCAATGACGACGAGACCGACGTCGGAAAGGTCCACCTGGGAGTGGTACACGTCTTTCAAGTTGCTGAACCAAGAATCAATCCGCGCGAGGTGGATATCCTCGATTCCGGATTCCTGCCAGTGACGGAACTGTTGCAACAGCTCGATCGAATGGAGAGCTGGTCAAGTATCTGTGTGCAGGCGCTGTATGGCTAGTTCCCGGCTTCGTCTCATCGCAGTTGTGATCGCGGCGCAATTGCTGTTCGTTCCATCGCTGACGGCCGTGGCACAGCAGCAAGTCGACCCGCAATGGAAGCTCGTCTGGTCGGACGAATTTGAAACGGATGGTGCGCCGGACAAAACGAAATGGGGCTTTGAGCTCGGCTTCGAACGCAACCACGAGTCGCAGTTTTACACCGATCGTCGTGAAAACTCCCGTATCGAGAACGGGCTCCTCGTGATCGAAGCCAGGAAAGAACGTGTGCCCAATCCGCGTTTCCAGGCAGGCCATCGGGATTGGCGGCGCCAGCGCGCCGAATCGACCCATACTTCTGCGGCGCTCGTTACACGGGGAAAAGCCAGTTGGACGTATGGTCGCGTCGAGGTGCGAGCCCAGTTACCGATGGGTCGCGGAACGTGGCCGGCGATCTGGATGCTGGGTGTCAACCGCGATGAGGTGGGTTGGCCCAAATGCGGCGAGATCGACATCATGGAATTTGTCGGCTTTGAGCCGAATCGCATCCATGCCAATGTGCATATGGAAAAGTACAACCACGTCCGCGGTACCGGGAAGGGTTCGACGATCAATTCGGATGATCTGGCCAACGAGTTTCATTTGTACCGGCTGGACTGGCACCAGGATCGTCTCGAATTCTACTTTGACGATTTAAGGTATTTCGTATTCGCCAAGGAGGCGGATGGCCCGGACGTCTGGCCGTTCAGCCAGCCCCATTACTTGTTGCTTAACCTGGCAATCGGTGGTGATTGGGGCGGACGCGAAGGGATCGAGGAGTCCATCTTCCCGGCAAGATTCCTGATCGACTACGTGCGGGTGTATCAGCAAGTGCCGTCGGTGAAATCTGCACCGGTGCGGCTGAATTGGTTGGGGTGAAAGTTGTGAATCAGGGTCGTAAAATCTGATTCACCCGATTCTCATTTCGCGGTTACCTTAACGCCCGGTGCTCGCATGAATTCCACCGTCTACATGGACAACCAAGCGACGACCCAGGTCGATCCGCACGTGGCCGAAGTCGTGTTGCGGGCTATGACCGAGAACTACGGCAATGCGGGCAGCACGAGCCACGTCATGGGTTGGGCAGCTCGCGATGCGGTCGAGGCAGCTCGCGGAACAATTGCGGCTGCGATCGGGGCGATCGATCGCGAAATTGTTTTCACCAGCGGAGCAACGGAAAGTAATAATCTTGCCCTTCGTGGTGTTGTTGATCGCAACCGACGCAAGGGGAATCATGTCGTCACGGTCAGTACCGAACACAAAGCAGTATTGGACCCTTTGGTGAGGATGGCTCGTTCCGGTCTCGAAGTCACGTACCTGAAGCCGAGACAACATGGTCAGCCAGACGCTGGACGGATCGACGCTCAGCAGGTAGCGGACGCGATTCGCAAAGATACGGTGCTCGTCTCGATCATGATGGCAAACAACGAGATTGGAGTGATTCAGCCGATCGCCGAGATTGCCAGGGTGTGCAAGGAGCGCGGCGTCTACTTGCATACCGACGCCACCCAGGCAGTCGGTCGAATTCCGGTGGATGTGGTCGCGTTGGACGTCGACCTGTTGAGTTTTTCGGCCCACAAGTTGTATGGGCCGAAAGGCGTGGGAGCGCTTTTTGTTCGCAAACGTTCGCCCCATGTCAGACTAACGGCACAGATCGATGGCGGTGGGCAGGAGCACGGGTTGCGCAGCGGGACCTTGAATGTTCCGGGAATTCTTGGGTTGGGTGCCGCTCTCGAACTATGCTTGGCCGACCGGGAACCTGAGGCGATTCGGCTGGGCGCACTTCGCGATGCGCTATGTCAACAAATCATGGCCGCCGTATCCGGGGCCCAGTTAAACGGACCACAGCTTGATCGATCCGATTTACGGCTAACGAATAACTTGAACCTGAGTTTTGCCGATGTCGATGGCGAGGCATTGATGCTGGGCATGAAACATCTGGCCGTTTCCAGCGGCAGTGCTTGTACCTCGGCGAATCCAGAGCCGAGCCACGTGTTACGGGCACTCGGATTGAGCGAAGACCTCACACGTAGTAGCTTGCGGTTCGGATTAGGGCGATTTAACACGACGGAACATGTGGAGTTGGCAGCTCGGTGGGTTACCGAGGCCGTGGATCGACTGCGAAAACTGGGCAGCTCGAAATAGCAGGGAGCAACGAGATGATTGTAGTAAACACCGAGTCGGTAGCCGGCTTTCGCATTCGAGAGGTGAAAGGCATCGTGCAGGGAAATACTGTCCGTGCCAAACATGCCGGCCGCGATATTGCGGCGAGCTTCAAGAATCTTGTCGGCGGCGAACTTCGGGGCTACACCGAACTATTGACAGAATCCAGGCGTCAAGCGCTGGAACGCATGTTGGCCCAGGCCAACCAACTGGGTGCCAACGCCGTTGTCAACGTGCGGTTCACCACAAGTGCCGTGACGGCGGGAGCCGCCGAGATGTATGCCTATGGCACCGCGGTGGTGCTTGAACCAGCTCAACCGCATCCGGGTGGCTGAGCCACTCCAGCCAACGTCCTTTTCGACTCCAAAATCATTACGGGAGCCCCCAGATGGAAATTGTCATCCAATTGGGTTTTTTCTTCGGCCTTATCTTCCTGGGACTGTTCTTTGGCGGCTGGTCCGAGCGTCATCACCTTCGCAAGCTTGAAGAACGTGAAGCGGCGAACCGGGGCTTCACGGCAACTCAAATCAAGACATTCCTGCAACCCAATCTGATGGGCAAGACGCCGGCGTTGATCGTTACGGAAGTCGTCATTGCGAGTGACTACTTCAAGACGTTTGCTGCCAGCCTGCGGAATCTGTTTGGTGGCAATGTCAAGAGTTTCGAGCGGATGCTGGAACGGGCAAGGCGCGAAGCCAACCTTCGTTTAATCGAACAGGCAAAAGCCCAGGGCTACAATGCGCTTTGCAATGTTCGTATCAACACGGCAAATATCGGTGGTTTGAGCGCCAAGGCGAACGCAATGGCCACGATTCTCGCGTGGGCGACAGCATACGAAATGGACACGCAACCGGCGATGTCACAACCGTTGCCACCACATCCGCCACAAGTAACTCCGTTAACGTAATCAGCATGGCCAAGTGGGAAGATGCCTACCGCCGCGGATGACGAGCCGGAAGAAGAGTTTCCGCGTCGATCGGCCGACCACGATCCGGCAATCGAAAATGAACCGCATTTGCGCGGCGGCGAGTTCCAGGCCGATCCGTCGGAGCATTTCGCAGGTCGGGAGCTTGACCCGCTCGGGGCGTCTCCTTCCGACGAAGATCAGCTGGAGGCTTCGGTTTGGGACGAACCGGGGCTGAAGGGGATCGGAGCGGTACCGGATGCGGACGCATTGACGTACGACCGTTGGTTGGCCGAGGGTGAGCGAAACACGACGGATCGTCAGAGCTGGCTCATCTGTTTCGGGCTGGCTTGCCTGGCCGGCCCCGCCGCGGTGATTGGGACGTTCTTGTCGCAATCGAGCGGCCGTGTGCCTGAACTCATCATGGTCGCTTTGGTGGGTCCGTTGATTGAAGAAGTCATGAAGTCGGCGTTCATCCTCTGGGTCGTCGAGAAGCGGCCCTATTTCTTTAAAACGGCTTCACAGATCATGATTTGCGCGATGGCGTCCGGCTTCATATTCGCGGCGATCGAGAACCTGCTCTACCTGAACGTTTACATCCCCAACGCATCGGCCGGTTTGGCGGCCTGGAGATGGTCGGTGTGCGTAGCGCTGCATGTTGGCTGCACCTGCATTTCCGCTTTCGGCCTGCGTCGCGTCTGGGCGAAAACGACTATCGAGCGGACCCGGCCTGAAATCGCGTTGGCTTCCTCGTTCATCATCGCCGCCGTGGCTACCCACGCACTGTACAATTCAGCAGCCATCATTTTCTCTGGCTACATCGAAGCATTTTGAACCAGGCTCCGTTTGGTTTAGAACTATCCACGCGGAGACTCGCAGGAAATGTGAAGGTTTTCGGCCCGTTGATGGTCGGCTCAATGCGAGTCCCGGACCAGACGCCAAGGCGATAATGCCTCGGGCACGAACCGTCACCTGTAAATCACGAGGTGGATTGTGCGATTGAACTTTGGACGCACGTTGATTTCCGGCATCCTGGCCTGGCTGGGCCTCGTAACGCCGATCCAAGCCCAGGCCGTCAAACCGGCTGCCGATCGGCCGAACATCGTCTTCTTTTTCACTGATGACCACGCGCCGCATGCGATCGGCGCCTATGACGGTTGGTTAGCTTCGGTCAATCCGACACCCAATATCGACCAGTTGGCCCGCGAGGGCATGCTGTTCAGGAACAGTTTCTGTACCAACTCGATTTGCGGGCCCAGTCGCGCAGTGATCATCACGGGCAAGCACAGCCACAAGAACGGCTTCATGAACAATGGGAACAAGTTCGATGGTTCCCAGCAGACGTTTCCCAAACTGCTGCAACAGGCGGGCTACGAAACGGCAATCTTTGGCAAATGGCATCTGAAATCGGACCCACAAGGCTTTGACAAGTGGATGGTGCTGCAAGGCCAAGGACAGTACTACAATCCTGACCTGAAGACGGGAACGGGAAAACAGCGCATCGAGGGGCACTGCACCGATGTCGTCACCGACCTGGCCATCCACTGGTTGAAGAACGAACGAACCGACGGTCGGCCATTCATGCTGATGTGTCAGCACAAGGCGCCCCACCGCTGTTGGATGCCCGCTCTACGCCACCTGAATTTGTATGACGATATTGAAATCCCCGAACCGGCGACGCTGTTCGACAAGTGGGAGGACAATGCATCGCCCGCGCGTTGGCAGGAAATGGAAGTCGATCGCCAGCTGCACTTGAATTACGATCTGTTCTACGGTCTGTCCCCCGACTACCCAGGCGAGCAGGTCAAGAATGTCGATGGCTCGGCCCTGCGAAACATGAAACGGATGACCCCGGAACAGCTGGACGCGTGGCAAGCCGCCTATGGACCGAAGGATGCTGCGCTGCGCAAGGCAGGCTTGTCAGGCAAGGAGCTTGTCCGCTGGAAATATCAAAGGTACGCCAAGAACTACCTGCGTTGTGTCAAAGGCGTTGACGAGAATTTGGCCAGATTGCGTGAGGCAATTCAAGAACTGGGTCTGAGCGACAATACGGTCGTGGTTTATTCCTCGGACCAGGGATTCTACATCGGAGATCACGGTTGGTACGACAAGCGTTGGATGTACGAAGAGTCGTTGAAAATGCCGCTCATCATGAAATGGCCCGGTGTAACGAAGCCAGGATCGACAAGTGACGCGCTCGTGCAGAATCTTGATTACGCTGAGACGTTTTTGCAGATGGCAGACGCGAACGTGCCGGCAGATATGCAGGGCCGGTCCCTGGTACCCTTGCTGAAGGATGAATCGCCCGACGATTGGCGGAAGAGCATCTATTATCATTACTACGAGTATCCAAGTGTTCACATGGTGCCAAAGCACAACGGAGTGCGGACCAAGCGTTACAAATTGATCAGTTTCTACGAGTTTGGGGAATTTGAGTTTTATGACCTGGAGACCGACCCCGATGAATTGCATAACGAGTACTCCAATCCCGAGTACGCGGAGAAGGTCGCCGAGTTGACACGCGAGCTTGAACGGTTGCGCCTGTATTACGAAGATGACTCGGTCACGGAGGAGCGCCCCGACGAATGGAAGGAGGGATTCCGTCAGCAGCGATTTGTGGTGGAGGAAACGCTGTAGTGGCCCTACCAACGCAATTGCGTTTCGCGCGAGCACTGGTGGAAAGATAGCTGAGTCGGGGCTCTCGAGCATTTTGCGGCAAGCCCTCCGGACCAGTCCTCTCCGTTACGGTCATGGGCCTGGGCCTGACCCACTTGCAGGGAGCAGCAATACGATGGACCAAGTGTCTGCTGTCGTTTTTACGGCACCGCCCGGTTGTCCCTCTCGCTGGAAGCGTGCAGCGGATCGCGCGAGAGTCAAATCGACCGGTTTTCTACAACGCCGGTCGCGAGGCAATATTTAGGCAAAAAACCCCGGCTAAACTGGGTTTCCACGAACTGCCGATTGCTATAATGTAACGAAGTCACGCAACACATTATTGGCTACCTAACCTGGCCTTGGAGATAGACCGGATGGCGATTGTTATTACTGAACGAGCAGCGGAAGAAGTCAAACGAATCATCGCTGATCAGAAGCTGGAAGAAGGCACCGTCCTTCGAGTGGGCGTGAAGGGCGGGGGCTGCAGCGGGTTTACTTACGCACTCGGGTTTGATACCGACTACGACGAGACCAAGGACGCTCAGTACGATTGTCACGGTGTCGCCGTCGTTGTCGACCGAAAGAGTGCCTTGTATCTCGACGGTACGACCGTGGATTATTACGACGGGCTCGAGAAACGTGGATTTACGTTCGAGAACCCGAACGCCGTCAAATCCTGCGGTTGCGGAAGCTCGTTCCAGGCATAATTGTGCCGGACAAGATAAAAAGACAAAAGGCCGGCTTTAGCCGGCCTTTTTTTTGTCTGACGCAATTGCCTACGCATTTTTACACGCCAACGAATTCGACCGCGGCAGCGTCGCGAAACCTGTACCCCACTCCGCGTACGGTCTCAATCAGATTCGAATGAGCTCCTAACTTCTTGCGCAACGAACGGATGTGAACGTCGATCGTTCGTTCAAGTACGATCGTGTTTTCGCCCAGCGCCGAGTCGATCAATTGATCGCGTGAAAAAGCCCTTCCGGGCTGCCGAATCATGGATTCCAACAACCGGAACTCGCTTGGCGTCAGTTCCAACTCGATATTGTTCAGCGTGACTCGATGTCGCCTCATGTCGATAGTGATTCCCTGACAGCTGATCAGCTCGCGGGAATCCGCATTGTTCTCGCGGCGTCGCAACATCGCCTTCATTCGTTCGAGCAGCACTTTCACACTGAAGGGCTTGGACACGTAATCGTCCGCGCCGACCGAGAATCCGACGACTTCGTCCGCTTCTTCCGACTTGGCCGTCAGCATCAACACCAGCACGTCCGCTGTTGCCGGGTTTGAACGTAAACGACGACAGACCTCCAAGCCATCCATGACGGGCAGCATGAGGTCGAGAATGATCAGTTCAGGCTGTAACAGTTCTGCCTGCTGCAGCCCGTCGCTACCGTCGCGAGCGACTGTTACTTCGTAACCTGCCTGGCTGATGTTGTACGCTACAATTTCAGCCAGCGAGTGATCGTCCTCGACGATCAAGATCCGCTTGGGTGCCATTTCGATTCCTTGCGTCATAGCGTTGTGGCAAGGTCCCCAGTTGCCTCGCCTGCATTGCAATCAATCTACCTGAACCACGTTAAGAACAAATGAAGGAGTGGTGAAGGGGGCGTTTAGGCCGAGGTTTCTGCGACAAATTGGGTCGACTCTGCGGCCGGCAACCGGACTTCGAAGACGCTGCCTTCTCCGGGCTGGCTGCTGATCGATACCGACCCACCCAGCATTTGGGCCAGGTGTTTGACGATCGAAAGGCCCAGTCCGGTCCCCCCGAGTTCTCGCGATCTGGCTTTGTCGACTCGGTAAAAGCGTTCGAAGATACGGGCCTGATGTTCCGGCGGGATGCCAATGCCGTCGTCTTCGACCTGAATCGCAACCTCGCCTCCTTCAAGTTGCCAGCGGATGGAAACTTCGCCGCCGTGCGGTGTGTATTTGATCGCGTTCGTAATCAGGTTGTCGAGAATCTGGCGGATTGCTTCTTCGTCGGCTTTCACACCGGCTGGTTGGCAGGGATCGATCCTCAACACGATCTGTTTGCTGCGCGCCGTGTCTTCGTGAGCGGCCATGCAGTTGTCGACCAATTCGCCGATTTGGATCGTCGTGATTTCGTACTTCGCATGTCCCGCCTCGATTCTGGCCAAGTGGAGCATGTCCTGGATCAGCTCTGCAAGCCGCTGCGCCTGATCTTCAATTTGTTGCAGGAAGTGTGTTCGGTTTGCAGCATCGATCATGCCGTCGTCGCGGAGAGTCTCAGCGTAAGCCATGATCGCGCTAAGCGGCGTTTTCAGCTCGTGCGAGACGTTGGCGACAAATTCCTGACGCAAAGTTTCGAGACGTCGCAATTCGGATACATCGTGCATCACCAGGACGGCGCCGGGGCATGGGTCGCCTGGCAAGCGGGCGCCGTTGATTGCCAGCACGGTGTTGTTCGAGCCATCGTCGCCAATCTCGAGTTGGCGAACGACGTTGCCGGATTCGTTATTCAGAGTGTCGCGTGCCACCTGTTGAATCATGCGGTTCTTCACAATCGCCGAAAGCGAGTGCCCCTGGACCAGCTCGGGTTGGAAGCCGAGCAGGTTGCCGGCGGCCTGATTGGCGAACAGCAAGCGTTGCTCGTCGTCGACCGCGAAGACACCTTCGATCATGCCTCCCAGGACCGCTGACATCCGGTCGACGATTTCTCGTAATTGACCTTCACGAGCCTCAATTTCCGCGCTCATGTGATTGAAACTGTGTGCCAGGGCGCCGAGTTCGTCACGGCCTCCCGGAACTTCTACGCGATGTGCATAGCTGCCCTCCGCCATGGCGTTGGCGGCCATTGTCAGCGTTCCGACCGGACGAAGGGCTCGTCCAACGACCAGGTAAGTCAGCAAGAGTCCAGCGAGACTGAGTCCAATCGCCACCAACCACAAGGTCCGCTCGATCTGAGATACTTCCGCTTCAACCACCGACAGAGGAACCGCGACCCTGACCAGTCCCAGCGGCTGGCCATCGGAACCGTCAATTCGGGCAGCATGATAGAGCATTTCCAGCTGGAGCGTGGGGCTGAATCGTTGCGAGCTGCCGGTGCCCAGTCTGGCGGCGTTTGCCAATTCGGTCCGATCCTTGTGGTTCTCCATGGATGATGAGTCTTCATCGGAATCTGCAATCACCGTCCCGTCCATTGCGACCACCGTGACGCGCAAGTTGGTCTGCTTGGCCAACTGATTCACATGCGCCAGCTGCTGCGCTCGGTCCGTTGCTTCCAGGTCACGACCGAAATACCGTGTGACCACCGCGGCGACGTCCTGTAATCGCCGTTCCTTCTGCCGGAATGTCTCCTCTTCCTGCCACTTCGAAACGACGATCATGAAGGCGATCACCGTTGCCAGTTGCAACGCGGCGAAGATGATGAAAAATTTCCAGAACAATCGTGGAGACATGCAAAAAGCCCGAATTTGAGTGTTGCTGCAAGTGCTGCTGATAAATTCTACACTAACGTTGATCCGTCACGCGAGTCTTGAAACGTTCAGCCTTCAATCACAGCTGATCAAATTCTTCGTGACCACCAGGCATCGACTGCGACCTCTTGGGGGCCAGCAGATTCTGCTACCATGGCCTCTCGGACGTCTCCGAAGAGCACGCGTTGTGAAGGAATGATGAATACCGTGGCGAACGAAAAGATTCAAATTATCGGAGTCGGCGACGACGGGTTGGACGGCTTGACCGATCATGCTCGCGCATCGCTTCGACAAGCGGACGTACTGGTCGGATCCAAGCGTTGCCTGGCGATGGTGAAGAACGAGCAAGCCGAACGAATTGAAACTGGTGGAGATTTGCGGGATATCGTCGCGGCGATCGAAGAGAGATCTGGCAAGACGATCGTGGTGGTAACCAGCGGAGATCCGCTGTTTTACGGCTTGGCTCGTTACCTCTGCGATTCACTTGGCAAAGAACGCTTTGAAGTCGTCCCGCATGTTACTTCAATGCAACTGGCGTTTGCTCGCGTCAAGGAATCCTGGGACGAGGCGTACCTTGCGAACCTGGCGTCGGTCGAATTGTCACGTGTGGTCAGCAAGATTCGAAGCTCCGAGAAAGTCGGACTGTTCACCACCGATGCGGTGACTCCGGGGCGACTAGCGGAGCAGTTGGTGGAGCATGGCATTGATTATTTCACGGCCTACGTCTGCGAAAACCTCGGGTCACCGAACGAACGAGTTACGCAGGGGAACGTCGCTGACCTGGTCGGTGTTGAATTCGCTCCGCTCAACGTGGTCATCCTGATCCGCCTTCCCGACGTGCCGGATCGACCAGACTCGCTGGCTGGCCAACGCGTGTTCGGTAATCCGGATGAGATGTTCCTGCAATCGCAACCGCAACGTGGCCTGCTGACGCCGATGGAAGTCCGCAGCATTGGGCTTGCCCTGCTCGATCTTGGCCCGCGTAGCATTGTTTGGGATGTGGGTGCGGGAAGCGGGAGCGTTTCGATCGAGGCGGCACAACTGGCCTACGAAGGTACGGTCTACGCCATCGAAATGGAGCCGCAGGATCACCAGCTAATCGAGGAGAATGCTCAGCGCTTTGGCGTAGGAAACATTCGGCCCACATTGGGGCAGGCACCGAAGTGTGGGCCGATCTTCCTGATCCGGATGCGGTGTTTATTGGGGGAGCTGGCCGAGCAGTCGCGTCGATTGCCGAACTTGCGTTCGCGCGGCTGAAACTGAAAGGCCGCCTGGTGATGAACGTTAACAGCATCGACAACTTGAGTGCTGTGCTGGCAAAATTCAAGAACAGTGCGGTCGAGGTGGCGGTGCGCATGGTTAACGTTGCCGAAGCCACCACCCAGATTGAATCGCTGCGATTCGAAGCCAGGAATCCTTCTTTCCTGATCAGCCTCACGAAAGCGTCATGAATGTCTCCGACAAACAAGCGGGCGACTTCCCCCAGCTGGACGTGATCGCTGTTGGCGCTCACCCGGATGACGTTGAAATTGCCTGCGGTGGAACTCTCGCGAAACTCGTACGACAGGGATACCAGGTCGGCATCATTGATCTGACCGATGGCGAGCCCACTCCCGGATGTCCCGACCCGGCCGTTCGAGCTGCAGAAGCACGGGCCGCTGCAGCTGCGCTTGGCGTGCCGGTTCGCGTGACACTCGAATTGCCTAACCGCAGGTTGTTCGACAGTTATGAATCGCGGGTCGCACTGGCCGTCGAGTTTCGTCGATACCGCCCTCGAATTGTCATTGGCTTTGGTGACAAGACGCCGTTGGCGTCGCCCGACCACTGGCAGGCCATGCAGATTACCGATGCTGCTGTCTTTTACAGTCGGCTCACCAAATGGGACGGTGAGTTCGCGGGTACGTCGCCGCATCGCATTGAAGCTCAATTATACTTCCACCTCGCCTGGGAGCCACTGATGACCAGACTTGGTAGCGGTCACTTCATCGTCGATGTCAGCGACACGATGGATGCGAAAATGGAAAGCATCCGTTGTTATGCATCACAGTTTCCGCCCGACAAACAGCACGTCCTAACGCGCGTTGAGGCCGCAGCCCGACAGCTCGGTGGCAATCTCAACTTTGCCGCAGGTGAACTATTCTGGTCCACCCGTTCGATCGGCACAGCCGATTTGGTCCAATTGGTGTCGCCCACAAAGTAACGCAGTAAGCACCCACTCACGACGGTGTGTTTCAGAAAATGTTTCCAGGCCTCATAGTGTTAATCCTACCGGCTAACAAAACTACCCCGGTCGCCGAATCCCCGCCTTTGGTCTGCCAATACCCCCAAGAAGCAGGCAAAACGGCTTTCTTGCACCATTCAGCGACCGCGTCAAAGATTGACGAATATGTGTCACTTATCGTATACTCGCCCCGCGGTTGGTAAGTGACGGTCGTCGTCCTCGGGGTGTTACTGTGTGCCCCAATATGGTTCTGGGCTTCTAGCGTGTACGGATGGGTCCGTGCATTCATTAACTGACCTTTGTTTGTCACAATGCACGGCGGTAGTCCTGTTGAGTGGCTCTGACTGAAATGGTGTTTATGAGTGAGGATGGCAACCATGCCACAAGGTGAAATCAGGAAACTTACCGACAAGGGTTTTGGATTCATTCGCGGAGACAAGGGCGATATCTTTTTCCATCATTCGGCAGTGGAAGGCGTAGCGTTCGAAGCCTTGCAAGAGGGCCAAGTCGTTGAATACGAAGAAGGCACGGGGCCGAAGGGCCCACGGGCCGAAAGCGTAAAGGTCGTTTCCTAGGGTCCTCACCGACCGAAAACGAACATCTTGAAACCACTCGCGGTTCCGCGAGTGGTTTTTTCTTGCGCAGAAAGTGTTGCATCAATTGCAGTTTCAACTGTCGCAGTTACATGACGGGGGTCATGGCAAACTGCGATGCTCTTGAAGCAGACGTTCCAGCCCCCTCAGGTCATGGGGCAATGGCGCCTCGATTGACATCGGCACGCCGCTGAGAGGATGTGCGAAGTGTATGCGGGCCGCGTGCAAAGCCTGTCGGTTCAGGACGATGTCGTCATTGCGGGGCTGCCCGAGTATCTCGCCACGGCTCAATTGACTGTGCCCCGCATAAAGTCGATCGCAAACAACTGGGCAACCAAGATGCACAAGTGGACGCGAATCTGATGCGTTCGACCGGTTTTCGGTTTGGCCAGGAATCGAAGAAAGCCCCGGTAGCGGTCGATTACCTTGAATTCAGTCTTCGCATCGCGACTCGACTTGTGCCCCGCTCGAATCGCCATCTTCTCCCTTGAGTAAGGGTGAGGCCCGATCGGTTGTTCGACGATGTCCCGGTCGCGATCGAGCGATCCGCGTGAGAATGCGGTGTATTCCTTGCTGACCGTCCTCGCTTCGAATTGAGCCGCCAGCTTCAGGTGCGATTCATCGGTTCGTGCAACCAGAATGACGCCACTCGTGTCGCGGTCCAGACGGTGCACGATCCCGGGGCGATGAGCACCCCCCACACCGCTGAGCGATTGAAAATGAAATGCCAAAGCACTGGTCAAAGTTCCTGACCAATGGCCTTTCGCCGGATGAACCACCATACCCGGTGGCTTGTTAACCGCAATCAACGCATCATCTTCAAACAGAATGTCGAGCGGAATGTTTTCTGCTTGAGGGGCGTCCGACGGGCGATCAGGTTGGAAGAACTCGATTCGCTGACCAAGCTGCAATTTCACCGACCCCTTCACTGGTTTGCCGTCCAGCTTGGCCGACCCCAGGTCGATTGCCTTACGGACCAATGCCCGGCTCAGCTTCGGAATCTGGGCAGCCAGGAAGGCATCTAAGCGTTGACCTATGGCCGCCTCTTCGACGACGAAGTGGGACGGCGTCGACGCAACGCTGGAATCTTCGGCCTGCGATGGTTTCGATTCGTCAGCCGGCTTGTTCATGAGACCGCTTTGAGAGAAGTGGCAGGCCGAGGTTTACTCGACGGGCGCTTCCTCGCTGTCAGCGGAGTCGCCTGCCGCCGGGTCAGTCGCAGGTTGGTCAGCTGCATCGGCAGGCTCGACCGGAGGATCTGCCGTTTCCGGAAACTCGGAGTCCAGGGGAGCTTCCGGAACCGGGCTGTCTTCGATCGATTCTTCTGGCGCGTCCATGGTGTTACGGCCTTCGAGCAATTCGTCAGCACTGGGGGCGGTCAGGCTGGAGTCGCCCGGCAAATCGTCGTAGACCGAAGGCGGTTTGACTTGCATCCCACCCAGCGGGTCGGCTGGCGGCTGAAGATCCTGCGCCATGAACCAGTCGTAGAATTCACTTGTTTCCGGATTGGTGATGATGGAAGCTCGATCTGCCGCGAGCTTCGCGACGGTGGAATCGGGCCAGGACCTGGACACGTCAGAGTAGATCTTCTCCGCTTCATCGAACTGGTTCATCGCTTCGTACGTCTGGGCCAAGCCCATCATCGCGCGTTGCCGGAGCAGCGTTTCCTTCGCCCGGCTCTTGGCCTGGCTGTAATTCTCCTTCGCCTTCTCCAATCGCTCCATCGCCTCGGTGCGATCGGAATAGAGGTTTACCGTACCGGTGGCCAAATTGATGTCACCTGCCGACTGCATCGCCCACGCGCCAGCATTTGTGCGAGGGTATTTCTTGGCGACCTCATAAAGACCTTCCAGGTCGGACTGACTCGCCGCGGCAAAATAGCTCGTCCAACTTTGTTCGTTGGCGATCCTTCCCTGCTGTCGCATAAACATCAAGGCCAACAGGCCTACGGCCACAATGATGGCGATGCCTACGATTTTCTTTGCGTGGGGCTTCACATCACCGGCATATTTGCCAGCCAGCTCCACCAAGTCGTTATGTTGCAGTTCGTGTCGGCGTTCCGTTTTCATGACAGTGTCGGTCGCTTTGCTTGGTGGAATTCATCGATGACGATCGATGCGAATCTCTACGGCCAATGTTTCCGTCCGCTGGCCAATCTGGCGAGTATAAATTTCGACGGTCGATAACGTCAAGGTCGTGGTAAGCTCGGAGCCATCAGGAAGGGCCCTGTTGGTGCTTGTCCCGGCAGGCTACCATCTTCGCTTTCCAAGTACGTGGCAGTTGTTTTCGTTGATTTGATCGGGCCTGGACGCCGTACATGTTGAGCAAACGACTGCAACAACTGAATCCGCCGCAACGCGAGGCAGTGGAAACGCTTTCCGGCCCGTTGCTGGTGCTGGCGGGTGCGGGGACGGGGAAGACTCGCGTCGTGACCTATCGCATTGCCCGATTAATCCAGTCGGGCGTCTCACCGGATCGTATCCTGGCGATGACGTTTACGAACAAGGCGGCTGGCGAAATGCAGGAGCGAGTTCGCGAACTTCTCGGCCGGCGGAGAAAACTGAAGCCCGAGATCTCGACCTTTCACTCGTATTGCGTTCGCGTCCTGAGGCGACACATCGAACGTTTGGGCTATCGCAAGCGATTTACAATTTACGCCGGCAGTCAACAGGAAAGCCAGGCTCGACGAGTCCTCCGCGAAGTTGATCTGAGCGGGACATTGCTGAAGCCTTCCGAACTGCTCGGTTTCATCAGCCGGTGGAAATCGGCGGGCCTGAATGCGGCTCAGTCATTGGAGGTTGCCGATTCGGATAAGGCACACCTTGCGGCGGTAGCGTACCGCCGTTACCAGGAATCGTTGGTAGCGATGAACGCCTTGGACTTCGACGATCTGCTGCTGCTCACCGAACGACTGTTTCTCGAGCATGCCGAAGCACGCAACCAGGAGGCGGCACGTTACGATCACATTCTTGTTGATGAATACCAGGACACTAACTCGACGCAGTACACAATCGTCCGTGCCCTTGCCGATCGTCATCAGAACCTGTGCGTCGTGGGCGATGACGATCAGTCGATTTACGGTTGGCGGGGTGCCGAAGTAAAACACATTCTTGGCTTTCGTCGCGACTGGCCGCGGGCGAAAACGGTGCGACTGGAAGACAATTATCGTTCCGCCGGTGAGATTATCTCACTGGCGAACACCTTGATCCGGTTCAATACGTCACGGCATGACAAGAAACTGATTGCCTCGCGCGGCACAGGACTGGCTCCCAAAATCCTGAAGTTTGAGAATGAAGAGCAGGAAGCCGAATCGGTCGTCGCCGAGATTCGGACAAAACTCGACTCGGGCAAGTTTCAGCCCAGTCAGTTTGCCATCCTGTTTCGAACCAACGAACAGCCACGCGTTTTCGAATCGCAGCTGCGCGAGGCCAAGGTGCCCTACGTGCTCATGGGCAGCATGTCGTTTTACGATCGGCGCGAAGTTCGTGACGTGCTGTCGTATATGAAGTTGCTTGACGATCCAGGGGATGAAACCAGCCTGCTACGCGTAATCAATCGGCCGGCTCGCGGCATCGGTTCGAAGACTGTTTCCTCGGTGCTGCAGTACGCTACGCAGAACAAACTGCCGATCTGGGACGTGATTCATAGTCCAGCTCAGGTTTCCGGTGTCGGCGCAGGCGCTTGTGCTTCGTTAAAAAACTTTGGGGCTCTCATCGACCAGTATCGCGAGCGCAACAAGCACCATACGCCAGAGAAAGTAGTGACCGACCTGTTGGACCAGGTGGACTATCGCAAGGAATTGAAACGCACCTGCAGTGACGCCAGTGAAGAGGAATCGCGTTGGGAATCGATCCTCGACGTTGTGCACTCGATGACGGAATACCTCGATTCGAACGCCGGGGCTCAGATTGGCGATTATCTGAATGATTTGATGCTGCGGTTGCAGGACTCGCCGGGTGATAAAGAAAAAGAGCTGAACCGGAATTGTGTCTACTTGATGACCTTTCACGCCGCCAAAGGGCTCGAGTTTCCCTACGTCTATCTGGTCGGCATGGAAGAAGGGTTGCTGCCCCACCGCCGTAGTGTGGATACTGCTGATGGCATCGATGAAGAACGTCGATTGTGCTACGTCGGAGTCACGCGGGCCCAGGAACAGCTGACGCTGAGTTGCGCGTTAACTCGACGAAAATGGGGAGCGGCCCGACCGTCGCACCCGAGCCGCTTCCTCTACGAGATGCTGGGCCAAGCTGACCATCCTCGTGCCTCAACTGCCAGGGACTGGCTGGCCTCACAACGTCGAGCCGAATCGCAAAAGAAGCGAGAAACTGCGACTCAAGTCCCTCCACCAATGGGCAAATCCAAAGCAACACAGGTCAAGCCTGCCAAAAGGGCTCGCAAGGCACGTTAGTGGAGCCTGAATGTAACAACTTTTATTTGCTCACAAGATTCTCGCGATCGATCTCTCCTCCCGGCGACAAGGATTTTGACCTGCTCAGTAGAAAACCTGTTGGATCAACTCCGGCGTTGCGCTGTCCAACTTCACACCAAAGTTCAGGATCGTGTTTTGGGCCAAAGCTGTACGATTTGGTCAGCCGTATTCGCCGAAAATTGTCCCACAGCCACTGCTGCATTACATTTTCTACAGAGCCGACCTGTCGGATGAAGTCCCGACCTGTCGGATGAACCGCCCGGTCTCGGGAATGAAACGGGTTTACCATTGAGCAGGCCTGCCCGTTCAGTCAAAGCTGACCATCTCGCCCGAAGCTCTCCAAAAGAGCCGTGCAGGAGGCAGCTCCGTGGGTTGTCGAACGCGCTGGCCTGACCTTCTCGGTCGGTGCAATCAGGTTTATTAGACCAATATTGAAGCGAAAAAGACCAGCGACCGCTGGCGTCTCCACCGCAAATCGGCGTTGGTAGCATTGCCATCAGCGGGCTAAACTGCTTCGCTTCCCCGGTTGAACGGCAGACAGCTGGCGTCAACGCGTGGGTGGAGCAATCGTGCGTGAGCTGGTGACTGGGAGCCGGCAGGTGCGGTTGCAGCGACAAGGGGACGACGCAAGGAGGTGTCGATGTCGGGCCATGCATTTCGTTTTATTCATGCCAGTGATTTTCATCTGGAACAGCCGCTCCAAGGACTCGAGGACGTACCCGAACAGTTGCGCGAGCTGTTCTGCGACGCGCCGTATCAGGCTGCTGAGCGTGTTTTCGATACGGCGCTTGCGGAGCAAGTCGACTTTGTACTGTTGGCGGGAGGCATTCTCAAGCTGAAAGGCGCGGGTGCTCGGCCGCTCAATTTTCTCCACCAGCAGTTTCTGCGTTTGCACCAGGAAAACGTGTCCGTCTATTGGTGCGATAGTGGGCACGATTACCTGGAGTACTGGCCGTCGGCCGTACCACTACCGCCGAACGTAACGTTGTTTTCTGACGAGAGCGTCGACGTCGTGACGCATCGCCGCGATGCCGAAGTGCTGACGACAATCTTGAGTTGTGCTGGCACGAAATCGGGACACATTCGAGCCGAGGAATTCGACAACGCGGCGGCCGGTTATGTCATTGCGCTGACGCATGGCGAAACGCAGGAGTCCGACCTGCGTGGCTCGAAGGTGGACTATTGGGCCCTCGGAGGCCGCCACAACCGGGAAAATGTAATGACTGCGCCCCATCTGGCCCACTATTGCGGATCGCCACAATCACGCTCGCCCGATGAGGAAGGCCCACACGGCTGTGCCGTGGTCAACGTCGACAAACGCGGGCGCACCGTCCGACAAACGATGACGACTGACGTGGTGCGATGGCACACCGAAGCGTTCGACTTACCCGATCAAGTGGATCAACATGGCCTGCTGCGACTGCTACGCGACCATTGCCATCAATTGAACGAGAGTTCTGCTGGTCGACAGGTGCTGTTGCGCTGGAACCTGACGGATAGCGATCAGTTGACCGATACCCGCAGCGATCTGTTGGCAGCTCGCGTTCGGCAAGGCGGGTTGGCTCGCGACCTGCTGGCCTCATTGCGAGGCGAGTTCGGCACCCAGATTCCTGGCATCTGGCCCGTCGACATCGACGCGGATCCGCCAACCGTGTTGCCCTCGGGTTGGTACGAAGAGGATACGGTTCTCGGTGATTTGCTGCGAATCGTGCAACGCAAGCAAGCCGAACCGGCCGCGACGATTCCGCTCGATTCGATTGCTCCGACAGGTCGCAAATCATCGCTCGATCCCCAGGAGGCGGATGAGCTGGTCATCAAGCATCTGGGCGCCGATCTGAAGATTCACGATGCGCACGAATCGCAACTGCTGTTGCGACACATTGCTTCGCTCGGTGTCGACCTGCTGCGTGGTGACCGGATCCTGTCTGAAGAAGCGGAGCCCAAATCTTGAAAATCTCCGGGTTACAAATCGATCAATTCGGCATCTGGTCGGGGCTGACCATCGACAGCTTTCCGGACGGAGCTTACGTCTTCTTCGGTCAAAACGAGGCGGGCAAGTCGACCTTGCTGCAGTTCATTCGGACGATGCTGTACGGATTCACCGACGAACGCAGCCACCGATTTGTACAGCAGGTCGATGCCGGCTCCGGACTGGTCTCGCTGGGCGGCCGAGTTGGCGGGAGCCTCTCGATTTTGTCGCGCGAGCAGCAATATCACGTCGTGCGGCATGCCGACACGAACGACCTGGTGAACAAGGTCGGCGACTTGCGAGTGACTTCGCGGGATGGAAGTCGACACGGCAGCAACCGATTGAACACGCTGCTCGCAGGGATCGACGAAACGATTTTCAATAATGTGTTTGCCGTTGGCCTCGAGGAAATGCAACATCTTGGCACGCTCAATGACACCCAGGCAGCTCGCTTCCTGTACAGCCTGTCAACGGGAACGGATCGCGTTTCGCTGGTCGATGTCATGCGACAACTGCAGGCAACGCGGGCCCGATTGGTGGGCGGTGGCGACCAGGAGTCGTACCTGGGTGAACTTCTCGCCGTCGCGAAGCCTGCAAGTCGAAAATCAGGAAGTTGGGGGTGCAAGGTGATCAGTGGGCTCAACTTCAGGGTGAACTCGATCGATTGAACGACGAAGTCAAGCGATTGGAACTCTCACGCAGGAAAGTTCAACAACGAACTCAGGTGGCAGAACTCGCCATGCGCATTCTGCCATTCTGGGAACGACAGCGATCGCTGAAGATCGAACTCGAATCCATCGGTGCCGTGAAGCAAGTTCCCGACGATGCGTTCGATCGTTTGGCCGCGCTGGACCAGGAACTTGCTGTGACTCAAGGACGACATGATCAGCAGGAAGAGCAGCGAATCCAGTTGCAACGTGACCTGGCCAAGTTGGGCGGCGCGGCGGCGGTGACTCGCCAGTTGGCACGCATCGAAGCTTTGCTCGATCAACAGGCTACGATCACGGGGCTGCACGATCAGGTTCAGCAACTGATGGCCAGCGTGGAGGAAGCAGAGTTTGAAATTCAAGCCGAACAGGAACGTCTGGGGCTCGCCGGCGATAACCGAGCGATCGTGCCGCGGTTCGATTCGGCGACGTTTACCAAGTTGCGGGAACCTTCCCGACAATTGGAACACCTCCGCCAACTGCTCGAACACAACAAACGCGAAACAACCACTGCCCGTGAAGAGGCCAAGCGGATCGAATCACACCTGGCAGAAGTGTTGGGGAAACAGCCCGAATGGTTCCAGGGCAAAGATGAGAGGGACATCGTCAAGGCGCTGGAGCAGACAGGCGAGATTGCTGCCGGCATCCGTCGGCAGAAGCAGCTCAAGAACGCAGTCCGCGAAAAGCAGAAGGATCTCGAGTTGCTGATTGAGCGTCGCAAGCGATTATTGCGGAACCAGCTGTTGCCGTGGGAGGTGATCAAAGCCCTTGGTGCACTGTTTTCCCTCGGCGCATTCTTGATGCTGTGGGCGTTCTTCAGCGATTTCTTTGGGCTGGGACTGAGTGACCAACTGCAAACCGGGCTGGGGATCATGGGCGGCATCGGCGTAGGTTCGGCCACGTTGCTGAAGCTGGTATTGGAAGGGGCACCGCGAGATGAACTCGACACGTGCGCTCGGCAAGTCGAACGCTGCGAAGTAGCGCTCGAAGATGCGGATGACGAACTGCGGGAGCTGGAACGCTCGCTACCCGGGCGCCGGTCGGGGCCGGTCGATTTGCAGGATGCGGAAACGCATGTTGTCCGCCTGGAGTCCCTGTTGCCCATGGAAGGGCAGCGACATCGCTTGATGCAGAGGGCAGAAGCGGGCGAACGTCAGTCGATTGAATTGGCCCATCAATTGACAGCGGCGCGGCAGGTTTGGGAAGAGGCATTGGAGTCGCTGGGGCTCTCAAGACGCTTGACTCCGGACCAGGTCCGCGAACTGGCAGGTGAGTCGGGCAATCTGGTGCATTTGCACCGCAGGCATGAAGAGGCCAAGGGACAGCGTGAACGGATGGCGCGGGAATTGGAGGTCTATCGTGAACGCATGCGGGCCGCCATGACCGATGCCGGTTTGGGTGGCAAAGCCGGCACGGCGCTCGACGAACTGGGCTACCTGCAACTGCATGTCAACCAATATCAGCAGAAGCGGAGCGAACGTGAGTCTGTGAACGAAAAAATCCATCGGGCTCAAAGGGAACAGCAGCAGACCCTGACGCGATTGCACGAATTGCAACGCCGGCGACAATCCATACTGACCGTCGCCAACGCGGTCGACGATGCGGATTTGCGGCAAATGAAATTACAACGCGGCCGCTACGACGAATTGAAAAAGCAGCTCGGGGAGGTGGCTGGCGAGGTTCGGAAGCTGCTGGCCGCTGATCGGGGAGGGGACCTGACGCCGGAAATGTACACCGGTGGACTTGAATCCTTGCAGCAGCGGCAGCAAGCCGGCCGTGAAGAATTGGCTCGAAACGAGGATCGCTTGAAGGAGCTACTGGAGCGGCGTGCCAAAGTGGGCGAACAGTTGCGGGCCCTGAATGCTGATCGGCAATTGGACCTGGCGAGACTTGAACTGGGTGTGCTCGAGACGAAATTGGCCGAGGGAGTTCGACAGTGGAAGATTATTAGCGCAATTACCGCGCTGCTGCGTCAGGTCTACAAACGCTACGAAAAAGAACGTCAGCCGGAAACGCTGAAAGAGGCATCTCAACACCTCGCACGGATGACCTGCGGCAAATACACACGGATTTGGACTCCGCTGGACGAAGACGTACTCGTCGTCGAAGCCAGTGACGGGCGTTCCTGGACGGTCGACCAGATGAGCCGCGGGACACGCGAGCAGCTGTTTCTCGCGCTGCGATTGGCGCTGGTGTCCGGTTACGCACGCCGTGGCATCCGCATGCCACTCGTGCTGGATGATGTGTTGGTCAATTTTGATGAGGAACGGACCAAAGCGGCGGCCGAAGTGTTGGTCGAATTTGCTCAGTCAGGACATCAGATGTTGGTTTTCACCTGCCACCAGCATGTAATGGCCCTGTTCGAAAATCTGAATGCGGCTGTGCAGACGTTGCCCAACAACAAAGGCGAGAAAGTCGCCGAGCCGAAAGTTGCGGCGGGCGATTCGGCAAGAACCCGGAATACCGGAAAACGGAAGCTCAAGCCGGGCAAACGCCGGCGTGGCCCGATTCAGATTGGTTTTTCCGGCGACGACTCGGTCGATGCCGTGCCCGAAGTGACCGTGCGAAACGTCGGTGGCTCAAACGGGCTGCCGTCGGATCGCGTCTCCGCTGAGCGGGACCGCATCCTCATCGGTGGCCCGATTGATCAGTTCGTCGGTTGATGATTGGGAGTTTCCTTCCAGGAAGTCCCGGGGTCATTGCTCGATGTTAAGCAGGGTGACGCCGGTTTCGTAGAGCAGTTGTTTGACGACATAGGAGGATGCATCCGCGGCCGATGGGGACGATGCCGCAGTGAGCGATGGAGCCATTCTACTTCGACGATTCGCCAACGCAGGCGCCGCGACAATCGCCGGACGCCAATCCCGAGCCCATGGACTGGTATCCCTTGCAGTCTACGGGTGAATCTGTCGACCTCCAGGCAATAGAACAGGATTGGACCGAACCGCTAACCGAGGAATGGTATCCACAGGTAGAGGCAATCTCGTTTGCCGATCGAATTCAAGTGGGCCGTCTCACTGAAGAAGGTACCGATACTGGACGAGGATGAAGAATGGTTGAACGAATTGCCTGAATCACCATCCTTACCCGACCAGGTCGTGGGGTCAGCGATCAACCCAGTCGCGTCGTCCGACCGGGATCATCGAAAAGCGGTTGGATGAGCCGAATTCTCCGCGTCCTTCGGCCGGTTTTTTTGCTCGATCCCCGGAGATCACCGAAGCCCCCATTCTTGGTCATTCGTCGGACGACGCGGCCGGCGGCTGGTCACTGCCAGGCCGGACTACCTGCGGCAGCACGGAGCTGTCGAGCGCGATTTTCCGTCGACGCCTACCGAAACTTCCCAGCATCCCGATTTACCGCAATCGAAGCACCTACTGCCTTCAGGAACCGGCGCCGCAAACGACCCCGACCCGGTGCTCGACCTTGCGCCTGCAGAAGAAGCTACCGATTTGCTTGACGAGTTGATCGGTCCCGGGCCAAGTCGCCTTTCGCAATCGTCGGAATCGTCAACGTTTGCCAAACCCGCATAACGATTCGGGCAGCAGCCAGTTTCCAGCGGCACGTTGTGCGTCCCTTGGACGGCCTAGAGCTCGACGAAGACGAGGAGACGCGACTCGAGCCAATGTCACGCAAGATCGCTGCGTTAGCCGCTCTGTTGCCTCGACAACCGATTCCCATTCATTGACCGACATCGAGGGCCACGCGACCGATGAGACAGCAGGCCGATTGCCTGGTGCGATTGAAGTCGGGCTGAACCATGGAGCCGAACCTTCGAGACCCGTTGAACGGCGTGAAATCGATTCGGTCGAATCAGAGCTGGAAAATTCGCTGGCTGCAAAGGAAGTTATTTCGTCAACTCCCGAGGCGAATTTGCCGATCGTTTTCGGGGGCTCGGCTGTTGAACTTCCCGCGACGGCCGAACCAGAATCGAGTGTTGACGACCCCAAGGAAGAGACCATGTCCATCGTTGATCGAGTTGTTTCCGAAGCTGTACCGCAGGACACACCCATGTCTCCGGCCCCCGAAGCCGGCGTCGAGAACGCCACGGCCGATGTCGCAGAAACGCTGGATGTCGACGATGAGTACGAATACGAGTATGTCGACGACGATGGTGGCGAAGAAGTTGCCACCACGACTGGTGATGTCGACGATGAGGTCGAGTACGAATACGAGTACGTCGACGACGATGAAGAACGAGGACGACGAATACGAGTATGTCGAAGTTGAAGTCGACGAAGATGGCAACGAAATCGAAGCCACGGCCGTCACGGATGGCGTGGAAGTCGATGAGACGAGGAGTGACGAAGATGAATACGAATACGTCTACGTGGACGACGAAGAGGGCGAGGATGAGGGGGAAGTAGCGACTGCAACATCGACCTCAACCGGCGACGTCGAAGATGACGTTGAGTACGAATACGAGTACGTCGACGACGAAGAGGACGGGGACGACGTCATCACGTCGGAAGTTGACGATGATGAATATGAAGATGACGACGAGGAAGAGGACGACGAATTGGAAGTCGAGTAGGTTCGACCAGGATCGCTGCGAAACTCCTTCCTGAAAAACTGCGTGCCAAAGAGCAGCCGGTCCTAACCCGACCGGCTGCTCTTGTTTATTCCTCAGTCGGCGGCCTGTGAAGTGAATCTCATCCAGCGATATTGCCTGCAATTGGGGCACCAATTGACGCGCTGAAAGTTGCCCGGCTCGTTGATGCGGTTCGGGAGTGCGATTCTTGTTTTGCATGCGCACTCGGCCATGCGAACAGAGTTCATCGGTGGTTGCAGTCGCTGCCAGTAATTCCTGAATAGCATTGGACGGACCTCAGTGAATGCGTTGATGATTCACCTGTTACGCCCAAACGTAAGTGCGGGTTCGTCAGTTGTTGAAAAAGACTCTGGTCTGATCGTTTGAACTGGTAGCGTCCAGCGTTGATTCTGCTGAAATCATGCAACCGGGTTCGGTCGAAGCTGTTCTTGAGTTGTTGGGGCCGACGCGTCATTACGATTTGGTGACCAGAGTTGGCACCGACAATCTGGAATGCATGACAGCACTTGCACCACGGGAACCTGCACCCACTATTACGCACGTCCTGCGGGTGACTCGCAATAGCCTGCTCGTCGCCGATCTTGCAGTCTCAAACGGGCTGGACGCAACACTTCATGCTGAGTTCGTTCTAGGCCTCGCTTGCTGCTTCAGCATCCATCAGGTCTTCATGCATCCAACGTTTTAGCAAAGGCGACATCAGCAAGCATACGATGCCGCAGACAATCGCCGTGATGGCGATTTGCTTGAACACATCGCCATAGACGTTAACCGTTTCGCTGGGAACCGGAATCGTCGAATCTGTATCGCCGCCGCCGTGGGACACTCCGGTGAATTGCGAAATGATTGCGGCAAGGTATTGGCTGAAGGCCGTTGCCAGGAACCAGGCACCCATCAGTGTACTGACCAGCGCCTTGGGGCTTAGTTTTGTCATCGTCGACAAGCCCACCGGGCTGAGGCAAAGTTCCCCGGTTGTTTGCAGCAGATAGCCAATCAGCAGCCAGGTCACAACGACCATTCCTCGATCATCACACGCTTGGGCCCCCATCCAGAATGCTCCGAAGCCCAATCCCAGTTGCATGAGGCCAAACGCAAACTTCGCCGGGGCGGACGGCTCCAGCCCCACTTTGCGTAAATGGGACCAGATGAAGTTGAATACCAGCGCAAACACGAGGATATAGGTGGGATTCACCGACTGAAAAATGCTCGCTGGCAACTCATCGGCTCGCGTTGCGATGCCCATGCCCACGTTCGATTCGGTGACCTGCCAGTCAATTTCGAAGGCCGGGTCATCGTTTTCCGCTCGCAAGTCATCGAGCATATTCAAGGTGAACATTTCACCGTCGAGCATGTGGCCCAACTGCTCTTGGGTAGGTTGGAGCGTGATGGTCTGCCCCACCATATCCTCGGTAACGACCTCGTTTTCAACCACGCGATCCACATTGCGGTCGGTGAAATTGGTGACGCTGCTTCCTGCCTGCTCAAAGAAGGCGAAGAACAGCATCTGGAAAAAGATCAGGATCAAAGCCGCCATCATCCTTTGCTTCGGTACGCGGTCCAGACGAAATGTCTCGACAATCAAGTAACCGAATGCGAGGCCGCCCAAGACTGTCAACACGAGGCCTGCCGGCTTGCTGACTTCGCTGAGAAAGACGCTGGCGATCACCCCGAACGTCCCTGAGTCATGAATTCTGTCGATGACTTCAGTCGAAATCAACTGGACCGACTTTCCATCCGAAGTGAACGGGGAGAATCCAGAAACGAGCAAGGCAAACAGGGGTATGGCAACCAG
Source organism: uncultured Planctomycetales bacterium (assembly GCA_963821085.1). Lineage (GTDB taxonomy): Bacteria > Planctomycetota > Planctomycetia > Pirellulales > Pirellulaceae > CAWGCE01. The sequence continues at coordinate 50,584 of CAWGCE010000017.1, forward strand.
AATGCCGATATAGACCTTTTTGTCTGCCCCAGGTGTCAAGTATTCCGGTCGTGCGCCAGCCCACTTGGGTAGGCCCCCGCGATTGAGCGCGACGCACGCGATCAAGGCTGCAATCAGCAAGGATGCGGCGATGAACAGGTTAATGCCGATGGCCCACACATTATCCGGGCGATAGTAAATCATCCCGTAAGCGGATACGGCAGCGGCAAGAAGGATCAATGTTTGAGTTACCCTGTTAGGCATGACGAAGACGGCAAGGCCTGTGAGCATCCCGATCGTCGCCAAACCAAACCCATAGTGCCAACCGTACGTTTCGCCAATATAGCCGCATAGTAGCGGACTCATGGCGGCGCCCAGATTGATACCCATGTAGAAGATATTGAAACCGTCATCCCGTTTCTTGCTCGATGGCTTGTACAGCGAACCGACCATTGTTGAGACGTTTGGCTTAAAAAAGCCGTTGCCAACAATGAGTAACGCCAAGGCGAAAAAGAATGGCCACTCACTTTCCACGGTCATGAGCAGGTGTCCCAGCGCCATGAGGATGCCGCCAATCACAACCGCGAGTCGCTGCCCGAGGTACCGGTCGGCTCAGCATCCCGCCGAGGAACGGTGTCATGTAAACCAGCGCCGTGTACGCTCCGTAGACCGTGTAGGCCTGCTGATCTCCGTACCCAAGAAAGCCCTTCATGATGTACAGCACCAACAGGGCACGCATGCCGTAGTACGAAAATCGCTCCCACATCTCAGCGAAGAACAGTGTGTACAGACCGACCGGATGACCAAAAATGGTTGCTTGTTCTTCGATGTGATCGTGAGCCATAGCGAGAATGTCCTCAGGGCTGAGTCGGTTTCCAATCTGCGAACCGCTGATTGGCTGTCCAAGACAAGCAAACATGATAACCGGGTGAAATGGCGACCGTCTACTGTGTCAGCACGTCCAACTAATGAAGTCAGCTGAGGCGATTGACGGGCTTCCGACTCGATTCGGATGTGGGTTCGTGCGGACGTGGGTGATGGGCCTATGGCACGGCGTCAGTTTGGATCGGCTTCACTTTCAGGGTTGAGCAGCAAATACTAAATCGGTTGACACGTTATTCGGCGCTGATTCTATTGGTTGTTCCAGTTGCCAGCGGTTGTCTTGTCCAACTTTGGTGAAATCGCCGATTCCCACATTGTGCCGGGTCAGACGCTGTGCCTGTCCGCAGCCGAACCGGGTAGAAAAAGGAGTTGAATTCAACGATGAAGTCACGTCACTTTGCATTTCTGTTGATCGTAAGCAGCGGTTTGCTGCTCGTATCGAAATCGGCATTGGCGCTACCGGCGTTTGCCAAGGCATTCAAAGCGGTTTATGTCGAACCATCTGACAATGATGATTTCAAGAAAGCCGTTCGCAAGGCAAACTGCAATGTCTGCCATGTGAAAGGCGAAAAGAAGGACGTCAACAACGAGTACGGCGACAAGTTGGCCGATTTGATCGAGGGTGACGCCAAACATCGCTGGGACGACGCCAAGAAAATTGGTGACGACGAGGGTAAGGCAGAGTTGGAAAAGCTGGTTGCGGAGCTGAAAGCTGCGTTTCCCAAAGTTGCTGAAACGGAGAACGCCGAAGGCGAAAAATATGGCGATCTCCTGGCTGATGGAAAACTGCCAGTGCCGGTCCCACAAGGTGACGACAACGAGGAAGCGGAACAGTCCGACGAAAACTAGCGTGGCAGCCTCGTTGACAATCAGCCTCTTCGGACATTAGCATTTCCTGCTCGGAAATTCCGGGCCCCGGCGCTTAGCTCAGTTGGTTAGAGCACCTGCCTTACAAGCAGGGGGTCACTGGTTCGAGTCCAGTAGTGCCCACTTAACATAAAGCCTGTCGATCCCAGACTTTAGGGAACCCATCGATGGTCGATGGTGCGTTTCTTCTTCGGAGTGCAAAAGGACATTGTGTCCGTTTGTCATTTGGAGCCAGGAGACCGCATCATGCCACGCCTTGTCAGGGCCGTTCCCAAATATCGTAAGCACTCACCCTCAGGTCGCGCGTTCGTTGAACTCAACGGGCGTCGACACTATCTGGGCCCCCATGGCAGCCAAACCAGAATCGACGAATACGACCAGCTCATTGCCAAATGGTTGGGCAGGGGGCGGAGACCAGCCGCAGCGCAGGCCGCGACCAGTGTCACGGAGGTTCTCGTCGCCTACGTCAAGTTTGCAGCGACCTACTATCGGAAGTACGGAAAAGAAACGAGCGAAGTCGGCTGCATCAAGGATGCTCTAAAATACGTGCGACGACTGTATGGCAGGCAACCGGCCGAGGAATTTGGGCCCCTCGCCTTACGTGCCGCGCGGGAACAGATGATCGAAGACGGTTTGGCCCGCAGCAGCATCAATGGTCGCGTCAGTCGGATGTGGTTTAAATGGGCTGCCTCAGAAGAGCTCGTCTCGGCAAGCATCCCGCAGGCTCTGAAGACGTTGTCCGGACTGCGACCGCGGCCGTTCCCACGCCAAGGAGACGCAGCCCATCCTGCCGGTCCCTGACTCGGTGATTCAGGCGACGCTTCCGCACTTGCCGCCGGTGGTAGCCGACATGGTGCGATTCCAACGACTGGTTGGTTGCCGCCCGGGGGAAGTCTGCAAACTTCGTCCCTGCGATATCGACCGCACGGGTGGCGTGTGGATTTACTCTCCGCAGGAACATTAGACGGAGCACCATGAGCGAGACTGTCTTGTCTTCATCGGTAGCCGAGCCCAAGCCATCATCGCGTCCTACCTATTACGTGGTGATGATGAGCCGTGCTTCGTGCCAGTGGAGAGCGATGCAGAGCGCCGTACTGAATTGCACGGGAAACGCGTGACGCCGATGTCCTGCGGCAACGTTCCCGGGTCGAATCGTCAACGAGCAAGGGGTCGCCCACCTGGCCATGAGTACAGTACCGATAGTTACCGCCGCGCTATCCACCGTGCCTGCCGAAGGGCAGGGGTTGTCCGAGAGATCGCGGCGGCTCCACTCGTCGTACTCGCTCCCCCATTGCTCTTTCAGTCGAACGACCACATTCGGTCCAAGGCTCTTCGCGTCACTACCCAGCAGCGATTGCAACGCTTCCTGAAAGTCGCCCGTCGAAATACCTTTGAGGTAGAGCCAGGGAATCAATTCGTCGATCGTTTTACTGCGACGCAAGTAGGGCGGCAGGATCGATGCCGAGAACGCCACGCGGCCTTCCTTCTCTGAGGAGTTGTCGCGAACGCGTGGCTGACTTCCAATCGGCCAGCTCCCGTCAACAGTTCACGTGACGGCAAGTAGCCATTACGCACGACAAGCCGCTTGCCTTGCTCGTCGCGCCGGTCTGAATGCTGCAGCAAGAACTCACTCACTTCGGCTTCGATCGCGGTCTGAAGCATCTGCTGATGCCCGTGCGAATGATCTCATCTAACGGACTCCGCTCGTCAAACTGAGCCCGAAACGCCAGCACTTCTGGATCGGTGTGCTCTACTGGATTCACGCGTCGTTCTGTCGTAACCTTCCTCATGGCGTACTCCTTGTGCCCTTGTTGGGCCGCTGATGAATATTTGCGAATCACCAGCAGGATACGCCGCCTCTTTTCTATCTCAAAGAACACGACTTCCGGTTATATCTCCTGAAAGCATCGCTACCCTCACGTCATTTCTGAACCAACGACCTTCCAGACAATCTGTCCATTTTCCGAAAGTCCCACATGACATACCCCCGTACTTTTTCCCACATCGGCATTTCCGTGACGGACTTGGACCAAGCAGTGGACTTCTACACCAAGACGTTGGGATGGTACGTAATTATGCCTGCCACCGAAGTCGTCTCCGATGATTCCGCCATTGGCGTGATGTGCAACGATGTCTTCGGCGAAGGCTGGGGACGGTTCCGGATTGCTCACATGGCAACCGGCGACAGAGTCGGAGTCGAGCTCTTTGAGTTTGAGAATGCAGAAAGGCCTGAAGACAACTTTGAATACTGGAAAACAGGAGTGTTTCATTTTTGCGTCCAAGACCCAGACGTCGAAGGTCTCGCACATCGGATCATTGAAAACGGTGGCAAGCAGCGAATGCCCGTCCGCGAATACTATCCCGGCGAAAAGCCCTACCGGATGGTTTACTGTGAAGACCCGTTTGGAAATTTGATCGAAATCTATTCTCACAGCTATGAGCTCACTTATTCCGCGGGTGCATACCAAGGCGACTCTGACTGATTCATGACTCAGGAGATGTGGGATAACAATCCAACCCACCCGAGCGGCGACGTCGGGCGTTTTCAAATGGACAATCTCTCGTCGCCGCCAGGTGATTGGTATCGCAGGCCCACTCCATCGTGAACGATTCACAAACAATCAGTCCGCCGCGATTTCTCGCACGAAGTTTCGCCTACCTGATTGATTGTGGCTGTGCGTTTGCACTCTTCGTCGTGACGCAGCTACTAATTCTTGCGCCGCTGCGTTCTGCAATCGGAATCGGCGACGAATGGTTTCATTCCGGCACCAACTCCCAGCTGTACACCATTGCTACTATTTCGATTCCCACCTGGCTCTACTTTTCCCTGTTCGACTGTTCGAGCTGGCGAGCAACCATTGGGAAACGCATGATGTCACTTGAAGTTGCAGACGCAGCTTCTAATTCAAGAATCGGTTTCATCCGTTCGTTCTTGCGATCCATCATTAAGCTTCTCCCTTGGGAATTGGCACACATTGGAAACAACCTCCCAACCCCAGTTTGGTATACCGAAGAACCACATTTTCGCATTGCTTTTGCTTTCTCCGGCCCGCTTTTGATTCTATACATCGCTTCCATGTACACTAACCCCGGTCGTCGATGCATCCACGACATGATTGTTGGTACCAACGTTGCAAGACACCAAGCCATCGTGGAATAGCAATAACATCTACCGGAGCCGGAACCTCGGGCTGGCTCGCTTCGCTCGATTACGTTGACTCCCGGCCCGGTGATTTCAATCGTTACGCCTGCAAGAATCCACCTACATCCGAGATTGAGACTGCCCATGAAATTCGCATATGTCGGCGTACGAAATGGAAAGCGATCCGTCAATATCGCCATGATGTTGCTCGTCGGAGTTCTGAGCGCAGCCATTGGAACCGGTCTTTCATTCCTAATTGCTGCGGTAACGCCTGCATCGACAGCGATCACGACATTGACAAATCTTTTGCCACGACTTCTCCCCATCGTCGTCGTCATACCTCCGCTAATCCGTGGGTCAGCCGCCTCGATGGATGACTTGGATAACCTCGATAATTGACGTGCTGTTTCCTCGCCACTCTTGATGATCTGATGAAACTCGATAACGTAAAGTCCGTCGCTGTGTGCAGAACGGCACGGATCAGCGGGAACCGGGAGCTGAGCATCCATTCGTGAAAACTGACCATCTGTCCTCTGTTGCAACGTCAGATGAACTGTCGGGGCCAACGAGCGTTCTCGTAGTCGGCATCGGATCGACCGTATCGGAAGCGAGCTTGCAGTTCCCGAGGACGCTAGTGTGATCGACGGCGCGGGCCGCACATTGATAGTCACCGTGCCCAGAGGTCTGAGAAAGGTAGGCCCCCGACCGGTAGGTCGGTTTAACCATCGTCGCCGATAGTGTCCCCGAGGTTACGAAACGGACCCGCGAAGTATTGCGGCAGGGCGCAACGCAAATCAAGGTGATGGCAGGAGGGGGTGTTTCGTCACAGTATGATCCAATTGACACTACCCAATATACGATTGACGAGATTAGAGCGATTGTAGACGTCGCTCGCGTTTGGAATACCTACGTGTGTGTCCACGCATTCACGCCGCAGTCGATCCGGCAGGCGGTCGACGCGGGCGTAATGTGCATCGAACATGGCCATTTGCTGTATGAAGAAACGATTGAACTGATGGCGTCAAAGGGCGTTTGGCTATCCATGCAACCGTTGCTGGACGACGAGGACGCGATCCAATTTCCGAAGGGCTCGGAAAACGAGCGAAAGTACTTAATGGTTACGGCTGGGACTAATCGTGTTTTTCGACTCGCCCGCAAGCATGGCGTCAAAGTGGCGTTTGGCACTGATACATTGTTTGACAATGCTCTCGCCGACAAGCAAGGAAAAGTTGCTGCCAAGATGGCCAGATGGTACAAAACAAACGAAGTGTTGAAGATGTTGACGCACGATAACGCCCGGTTGCTGAAGCTTTGTGGGCCTCGCGACCCATACCCCGGCAACCTCGGTGTTGTAGAGGCCGGTGCGCTCGCCGACCTTCTTCTCGTTGATGGCAATCCGCTGGACGACATCGGCCTGATTGCAGATTCGGCCAACAAGTTCGTCGTAATCATGAAAGACGGCCAAATTTACAAGAATACGATTCGATAAGTGTTGCAGAACAGTCCAATGCATCTGAGCGGCGAAGTCGGGCGTGTTCGAATGGACAATCTCTCGTCGCCGCCGGGTGATTGGTAGCGTTCGTCGCCCACGGGATATGAGCACCCACACATCAATGAATGAATCGCCATCCCAATTACCATCGTCCGGCAACTCCGAACCACCGCCGGACCGAAAGAGAATATTCCATTTCTGGCGATGCTTCTGGCTGACATTCCTCGTTGTCTCACTTGCGTACGCTTGGTACAGCTTCTACGTCCCCACCAATAACATCACTTGGGCTGACAATTACACTTCGGCTCAGCAACAAGCCGCCGACTCTGGCAAACCGATTATCCTCTACTTTACCGGCGAGTGGTGTGTTCCCTGCCGAGTAATGAAACGTCAAGTGTGGGCTGATGAAGAGGTGAAGACATCGGTCAACGCGCAATTCATCCCTGTGGCAATTGACGTGGATAACCCAGACAATGCTGCGGTGTTAGCCCGTTACAACGTCGGCAGCGCACCAGTCACGATCATTACCGATCCACAAGGAAATGCTTTGCGATGGCGAGCAGGGGGAATCGGTAAATCTGAATTCCTCGAATTGCTTAGGGCGCCGAATCCATCGGCCTCAAAGGACTTGTAATGCCAAACGGCAAGGTCGCCGTCCCACCACGAAAGTATCGACGAACAATTGAGTGAACCGGAGCGGCGGATTACGGCGAATTCTGGAGTCAACGTCAACGCCGCCGCCCGGTTACGCTGGTCGTTGCATCGACAGGGGGAAACTCAAATTGTCAATCAGCTCAATACAATCTTCTATGGCGACCGTTCAGCGAGACAGTCAATCCGCTCAACATGAATTAACTGACAAGACGAAAGAGGAAGCGAGCAAGACTACCCGAATTGCGTCGGTAAAAAAGAGCATTACGAAGCACACCTCCGCGTCCATCCTGCAATCGACAATGCGCGAGGTTGAGCGACTTCAGAATGACGTCATGCGAATCCAGAACGCAAGAGCTGATGCGCAAAAACGCGAAGCCAATAAGACCGAGCGATTACACACGTTGCAGCAAGACTTGTTCAATGCGCAGCAACGTGAGCAAGAATCGGCATTGAAGAAACTACAAACTCAACAAGACGATAACGCGGCCCTGCAACGCCGAGAACTGGCGAGAGTAACAAGCGACTGGCAGAATTCAGAGGCCGCTGATAATTCGAGCGTTAAACATGACGTATTCATCTCGCACACTAGCGAAGACACTGATGATATGGTTCGCCCTTTGGCAAAACTGCTACGCGAAAAGGGAGTCGATGTTCGGTATGACGAATTTCAGCTGTCGATTGGCGACAGCCTTCGACGTTCCATGGATCGAGGCTTGGCGAAATCGCGATTTGGAATCGTTGTTTGCTCGTCCGCCTTTTTTGGAAGCAAAAGCGGGACAGGCACCCTGCCATATTGGCGATTCCTGTCGGTGATGGCGATTCACAGGAGCCAGTCCCGGCATTGCAGCAACTTCTGGTACAAAAGGGGATGGCGGGGCACAAGGTGATTCTTCCAATTTCGCACAAAGTTTCCAAGGCTGAAGTGATTGGTTACAGCCTGTCGCTGGCCGACACGCCGGCGAGTTTGTAGTTGCCGATTCCCGACCACTATGGCCAATTGACCTAAAGGAACTCCCGAAGGGGAAGCAATGCAAAATCCATTTGTCCACGGCGTTGGTGGTGTCCTCAGCGCCGACATTGCGGTGCCTGATCATGAGCGTGAACTCACTTTCTACTCGACAATCCTCACGACGGGTGACTCCCCACTCTGGCGTGATGATCTGACGAACAACCTAGGCACACCGGTAATTGGCCTCGGGGTTCGCACTCCGGAATATGACACTCTGCCGCTGCAGTGGATGCCCCACTTTCAGGTCGCTGATGTAGCCGCCAGCGTTGCATGTGCGATTAACATGGGAGGCAAAGAACTTATGCATTCCAAAGCCGATGATGGCCAAAGCCAATGGGCGGTTCTCGCCGACCAAGTTGGGGCGGCCTTCGGCGTTATCCCAGTCGTGGCTGGCGAATCAGACTCCGCAGGCAAGAATGAACGCCTCGGCTGCATCTCTTGGCTCTCACTGACGGTTCCAGACGCTGTGACGAGTCAGGACTTTTATCAACACGTTGTGGGATGGAACGCCAAATCCATTGAGATGGAGGATGGCGAAGGGCATTTCGCAAGCTTTGAGATGCAGAGAGACAATGAAATTGCCGCAGCAGAAATCTGTCAGTATCGCAGTGAATATAGTGATATCCCATCGGTTTGGCTGATTCACTTACCCGTCGACGACCTTGTTGAGAGTCTTCGACGGGTTAGCGAGGGCGGTGGTGAAGTCATTAAGGAATACGCCGAGGCAAAATACGCCGTTGTTCGCGATCCAGTTGGCGTCTACTTTGCACTGCAGGCCGGCTAGTGACGGACAGCGGCATAACATCTATATGTCCTTAAAGGTCAAGTATTACGTACGCTCTTCGCGGTGAAAACCTTGGCATTTTTTGGGAGGTGTTTCGCTCACCGCCTGGGTAATGCTTGGCTTTCCCTGTTAACGGTTTGGCTTGCGGAACGACTCAGGGGCTGGTTGGCTTTATTTCTTTTGGGCGAAGTCTGCGTTTGGATCGGTGCCAAACGAGTTGCTTCAAACATCTATCGGCGCTCTGCCGAACCGTGAGCCGACTTCGATCAGTCCGACGCGCACGGTTCGGTGCCTTCGCAGGCCTAAGCTTGCTGGTGAAGGCGGCAGTAGAAATCATCCATGACGGCGCTGGTCCATTCAAAAGCGGCGGCTCATCTTCGCAAGGAAGCGTCCAGTTAAAAGGCGGCTCGCAGCGACGTGCAACTAGCTTGATTCGTCTCGTCAGCTCCGTTGTGCTCGTAGGTTCAGGTTGTTTTGGGGTCGCGTCGACGCTTCCATTCAAAAAACATGGACTCGACGCTCGATCGCAAACTGCCAGGCGGCTGGCGTGCTCGGCACGCTTCCAGGTTACTTACAGCAGTTGAAGTGCGTAGCGTGTGGCTGTCCCAATGATAGCCGCGGTCCAGTTATGTATACGGCTTGCGCCGACGCGACGGTGTTACCTCTCAAGTACCTCGGGGTTGAACGCCGACTTGCGTCTGAGCATCCAGTACACGGCCCGACCCAACTTGACTGCCAGTAGCGAGTTGGCGCGAGCCTTATTGTGTTTCTTTTCGATCCGCTCGGCGAAGGCTTTGGCCGCAGGGCACTCACGCTTGAGTAGCGTAATCGCTTCGGAAAAGGCCCACTTCAAGTGCGGGTTGCCCATCTTGGCTCCGGTCGGCTTGTAGTGCTTGCCAGCCGAGGAGTTGGTTCCCTTGACCAGACGCGCATACGAGAGAAAGTCACCTGTCGAAGGAAAGCGGCGGATGTCGTGAATCTCGTACAGCATCGTCATCGCCAAGATGCGTCCCACGCCGGGGATGCTTTGCAAGCGGAAGAACGAGTCGGGATCGTCGACCTTGGCGTTTCGTTCCAGGTACAGATCGAGACCCTGAATCTGCTGGTCGTAGAAGTCGAGCAACTCGATGTCGACGTTGACCATCTTCTGCACGCTATCGCCTTGAAAGCGGTCCGGCACACCGAGGCGGTTGGATTTATAGCTGATCTTCTTTTCAAAGGCAGGCAAATTCTGTTGGTGGTTCACCATCTGCACGTGGATCAATGTCGCCGAGCGGCGGCGGACGATCGTTCCTCGCCGTCTGAGTAGATCGCGGGTGCCACGCATTTCTTTGGGATAGACGTAGCTGGTGGGGAAGTTGCCACCCCGCAAAAGCATGGCCAGTTTTTCGGAGTCAATTCGGTCGCTCTTGGTTTTGCCGCCGTGGATCGCCTTGAGGTAGATGCGTGCCCCAACAGGAAAGCCAGCTTCCGCTCGTGACACAGGTCGGCCAGCCAGTACCAGTTGAAGGTCGACTCGCAGCCGATGATGAGGTCCGACTTTTCAAATGGCTGCAAGGCGGTGAGGAAGTGGGAGAGTTTCTTGGTGTCAAAGTTCCGGTGCAGATGCTTTCCACCCTCCTGGTCCACAACACACACGTACATCGAGTTGGCATGGAGGTCGATACCGCAGTAGAATTCGTGCTGTCGATTGTAGAACTTCATCGTGAACTTCCTTGAGCGAGTGAGCTTTGAGCTGCGAACCGAAACGGTTGAGGCAGCAACGTGCTGCCTTCTTAGGCTAAGGCCTATTGGACGGGTTCACTCGCTCAAGCAAGGACATGATGAGTTTCAATGCAATGCACCGGAGCCGCAGCCGGGAAGTTTTAGATGGACAATCACTCGTCGCGGCCCGGTGATTGCGGGTGTTCTGTGCTGGGACCGAACCAACTCATGTCAGGGATCATTCGAAATCCTTGGTTTGCGTCTTTTCTAAGCCTCATTGGCGGACCCATTGGCCATATTTACGTCGGCGCTGCGAAGCGTGCTTTCGACATCTATGCAGTTGTCTGGCCTTAGTAGTGACGGCTTTCGTTGCCGCACCGAGACTACCGTTCTCCCGTGCTGCGTGCTATCTGCTCTTCGCCATCGGAGTTGGGATCCCGCTCATTAACGTGGTAGATGCACTCAGAATGGGTGTGAGGAACCGAAAGCTCAAATCCAGAAAGGCGTACCAACGTTGGTGGGTGTACTTATTGGCTTTCGGTTTGTTTGCATTCGGCAACTTCACAGTCGCACTGATAGGAAAGACTCTTGTTGTCGAAGCATTTGTCATTCCAACTCGCGGGATGCGCGATGACTCTCCTGCCAGGTGACAGGATTCTTGTTGACACGCTCTATTATTCACTTATGCCGTCCAACATGGGGACATTGTCGTCTTCCATAGTTCCGGCCCGGGATCACCCGCATGGGATCAGCGCGTAGTTGGCCTTCCTGGCGACAGAATTGAAATTCGCGATGAGATTCTGTTTCGAAACAGAGAAAGCATTGACGAACCGTATGTATGTTTGGCAGGACAACAACCGCCATATCCTAAGATGTTTGACATGTCCGAGATAACGGTGCCAGACGGTCAAGTATTCTTGCTGGGTGACGATCGGCGAATGTCGCAAGATAGCAGATTAGCCGGTTGCTTCCCGATCGAGGATGTGATCGGAAGCCCACGTTTCGTATACTGGTCCAATGACTTGCCATTACGAGACCTTACGACTTCGATGCCGATTGGTAACGGATCAACGCGTTAGGAGAGAATTGGCATGGCCGTTCAACGTTGACTAACACCTGCAGCACCACAGAACAACCGATTGCAGTGGAGCTGGACATACCCGGCTTGTTCGTTTCGCTCTTTTGAGTTTATTCCCGGCCCTCTAAATCTAGACGTTCGATAAATACCTGACATGACCAAAACGGATCGTTCAATCACACGGAGAGATGCCCTAGCATTGGCGGCGGTCTGCATGACCGCTTTGCCAACTCTTGGATGCACACGCGACGAAAACAGTGCGACAGGCAAGGGCGACCATTTACCTGACGCTACTACGACCAAGATCAGAAGCGACACCAGACAGGGAGAAACCATGCGAGTTCATTACCTCGAAATCGTAACGAAGGATGTAGATGCCGCATGCGAGCTCTACTCAGGAATACACGGTGTGACGTTCGGTGATGCCGACCAGAGTTTGGGTGGTGCTCGAACCGCCCAAATGACAGAAGGTGGAATGATGGGGATTCGTGCCCCCATGCATGATGGCGAGAAATCAGTCACGAGAGCATACATTCTCGTTGAAGACATCGAGGCGGCAGTCGCTGCTGCAGCGAAGTCGGGGGCCGAGATTGCCGTTCCGCCCATGAAGATTCCCGGCCATGGTACATGTGCCATCTATTTTCAGGGCGGAATTGAAGCAGGGCTTTGGCAACTCTGAACCCGAAACGCATCGTCACAGAATAATGCCGTGAACCGGAGCGACCGACAACGCGGGTCTTGAAATCAGAGGCTACCGGCCGCCGCCCGGGGCTGCCGTTATCTGCCGGTCGTGGGCGTGAACTGTTGCGTTTGACTCCAAATCAAGGCCCGCTTGACCTGTTGTGAAATCGTCACCTGATCTGAACGGAATGACCAGCTTGGAAATTCTGTGGCAGGCGTTATGAAGATCAGGTTCGGTTAAAAATGGCCACTTGTCCGCTGTGCTGCTGGAGCGGAGGGAGCGTAGCGGCCGAAGCGGAGGCAGCACACAACCAACGAACCATTGACCCAACCCGTACCCTCACAACGCGGTATCAACGATTGGGGGGACAGTCCAATATTGTTTCCGAAGATCGAAACCTCATAGAGAAGATCGGCTTCAAGCAAATTGAAATCGCCGTAAAGAGCACTCGCGAACTAACACATGGATGAAGTTGAACCGAAAAAGCCGGGTCGGAACACTTCGCTCGGTCACGCCTACTCCGGCCGCGTTATCCTGAACGTCTACGGCACCCGTTTGGGCTCGTCCGATGCGCCCGCAGTGCGGCGCTCGAGGAATGAGTCGAGAGAGACGGCCAGGCGGAAACGACTACTGCGAAAACGGTCACACTTACAAGTCCAGCACGGCAATCACGCACGCCTGCGATGTTCCGTACAAAGCAGATTCCAGGTTGAGGGTGATCCCAAAGGGTTCGGTCGTCTACGTTAGCGGCAAACCCTCGGTGATTACAAAGGACCTCGTAACCGGGCACGTTACATCGCCGAGTGAAGCTCCCCAAGGTTGGTAGACAGTGAGTCTCCGTATGCCATGCTTGATGGCGGAGGAAGATTCATGAAGAAGGCACGTCGAACGTTTAGTCGAGATTACAAGCTTGCAGCCGTCAAGAAGGTCTTGGAGTCGGGGTTGTCGTATTGTGAAGTCGCTCGTGATTTGGGCATTCGCGACACCTTGATTCACAACTGGCGCAAGGTTTTTGAAGCGGACGGAACGCTTCAGGCGGAGGTCAATCAGAGCCCGTCGGTGGAAGCCGAGCTCAAGCGCCTTCGTGAAGAGAATCGGCAGCTCAAGATGGAGCGCGATATCTTAAAAAACGTTGCGCCAGGAAAGTCTGGGAAAGGGGAATGCATCATGACACCATGATTTGAAACCTTTCGTAGGAACCCAGTGAGGCGATCTCACCCGGCAGAGCCAAGCCAGCAGCCGGAAGCGAGTCTTGCGTGGTGTTTGGGTAACCGGCACTGCGAAGCGTAGACAGCGAATCCAAAAGCCATGCTATTGAGCTTCGAAAGAGGAATTCACGTTGGAGCCTTCGTTTTCTTTTTAGCGGGAGCCGTGCGACGTCCGCGAAGTGGTTAGCGGTCCGTCGTCCGACCGGAGTCGAAGAACGTGTGCAGATGGATATTGGGGTTCCCTAGAAACCTGGGAGGCCCATTTGTTTCCGTGTGATTATTTCCGGCAGAGAGACCGGATTACCAACTCCAGGTCCGTCGTCTTGCTTGCGGTGACGACGGAAGACACAAAACGAACCGCTTGCACTCACGGTATTGCCGAGCGACGCGAACCAAGCGCGGCAAGATGGACAACAGGGAATCGGAGCATCCTGATAGTACCGTCGATAACGGGGAACTGGCACTCAGCGAGGACCCGGCGGAGGGAAGCGGGATGTCACATCAAACACTCGGTGTTGAGAACTACGGCAAGTGCTCAGAAACTTGAATCACGTATCAACGAAACAACGCCGAATAGCCGAGTTGGCGAAACGCTCACCTGAGTTGGTTTTCACGAGCTTAGCTCACTTGATTGACCTTGAATGGTTGATAGAAGCTTTCCGCCGCACCCGCAAAGACGGTGCGGTCGGAGTCGACGGCCAAACGGCCGCAGACTACGAAGCCAATCTTCGTACCGAATCTGGCAATCGTTGCTGGACCGTATCCATTCTGGAACTTACCGAGCACCACCGGTGCGTCGCGTACAGATCCCGAAGGGCAACAGCAACGAAACTCGGCCGATTGGGATTCCTACCTTCGAAGATAAGCTACTTCAGCGAGCGGTGCTCATGCTGCTGGAGCCGATCTATGAACAGGACTTCGATGATTGCTCGTACGGTTTTCGACCTGGCCGTTCAACTCATCAAGCGATTGCGGCAACGTGGAAACACACGATGGATCTGCGAGGCGGCTTTATTCTCGAGGTCGATCTACGAAAGTTTTTCGACACTCTGGATCACGGTCATCTCCGAGCGTTCCTTCAACAACGAGTTCGCGATGGCGTATTAATACGCCTGATCGGCAAATGGCTGAACGCGGGTGTCATGGAGAAGGGCAACGTAAGTTATCCGGATCGTGGCAGCCCGCAGGGTGGAGTCGTTTCACCACTATTGGCGAACGCCTACCTGCACTACGTTTTGGACGAATGGTTTCATCGAGACGTTCAACCTCGCATGCCCGCCCGTACCCATTTGGTTCGGTACGCAGATGATGCGGTGATGATCTTCGAAGTGGAATCGGACGCTCGTCGCGTGTTGGCTGTACTCGGCAAACGTTGTTCGAAGTACGGCCTGACGATTCACCCAAAGAAAACGCGGCTCGTCGACTTTCGGCGTCCACCGTTGTCTTCTGGTAAATCCAATTGTTACGACAATGTGCCGATGGAAAGCTTTTTCAAATCGTTCAAAGTGGAAGAAGTTTACCACGACAAATATCAATCACACGAGCACGCTACGTGTGCCCCACCGAGCTGTCCTTCAAAAGACAGTACATTCGTCGTTCACAAACGGAAGAAGGCCATCAAAGACTGATCGATCGAGTAGTCCAGATGCCCGCGGTTGTGCGCAAGCCGTGGCCGCCGAACGATGGGTTGCAGCCGATCGGTAATGAGCGTGTCGATTTTGCTTGCAAGTCAACCCACCGCCGGCTGAACCCAAGCGCTGTGCGGCATTGGATGCAACGCGGCATTCGTCGCACAACGGCCGCTATCGGTTAGATCATGACACGTGGAGTTCGATTTTACTTGCTCCATACCGGCCATGTTGGTGCCTGTTTGGGGTATCTTAGTTCATCATATCGCGGCGCACTTCGAGGAATGGTCTGATGCTTAACGGTTGGAGCGACTTCTTCACCACGACCGGCGCGGCTGGTGGAACACTTGTGGGATTACTTTTTGTTGTTGTCGCGCTCGGTACCGGCTTGTCGACCTCCCGAAAGCTGGACATCGCACATGCATCGCTGACGCCTGCGTTATACAGCTTCGCCGGGGTGCTGCTCCAGAGCATGGTAATGCTGGTGCCGTGGCAGTCGCATTGGCCTAGTGGAGTGATTTTCGTCGTGATGGGGATTGGGGGCTTAATCTATCGAATCAATGCAGTCCGTGTGCGGAGCAGCCTCCATCTCAGGGCCATTAAGAGCAAGATGGACAAGATCATCCACAATACAACCCCGATCGTTGCCAGCGTCATCCTGATCTGCGGCGGCGCGGGACTGATCGCCGGAGAGGCTATTGCCCCTTTCGCCATAGCGGGCTCAACCACGCTCCTCCTAGTCTCCGGAATTTACCGAACCTGGGGCGAAACCCTGGCGTTAATTGAGCTTTCCGACAAGTCTTAGCCGAGGGCACACCGGTGGCGTCTTGCGCCCCACCGAGCGTCGCCAGGTTCCAGATTCAAGACAGGCAGCAGTCGTCCGCGATGGGCCGTTTTGGTGCGAAGAAAAACAATCAGACACCGTTTTAGCGAAATGCCGTATAACCAGGCGTTGCATGCGAGCGGGCGTTAGTAATCTCCGTTGACTTTAATCTGGACCTCCGAAGGTAAGCAACGGCAGCCATCGGGTAGGGCGGCCAGAGCGTTGAAGCAAACCTTCAACACGAACGCGTGATTCTATCTGAAGACAAACGGTAGTACACCTCGATTCACTGATCGGCGAATCTACAGAGGTGATGAAGACGCGGACGTCGGTCCCCGCCGGTCGATCATTGGGTGATCGGAATCTGATTCATCATCGTCGAGCGGAACGTCTGCTGTGGGACTTTGACGAAAACGGGAAAGTTGGTGCTGTAGACATCGGCTTATTGGCCACCAAATCAGGGCCTGCAGTCAACTCACGAGTTGGAGACTCGTTCGACTTTGAGATGGATCCCGGGGTGGAGCGTTAGGGCCGCTTCCATAACAGGAGCCCGACCAGCAATAGAAACGCCGCGCTGGCACGCGGCTCCGGGACTAGACCCAACGTCACGTTGCCCGCGCCGGCGATAATGTTGCTGTAATCACCGACGAAGGGTCCGCCGTCAGGTCCCGAACCAGGTGCCGCGAAGGCAGATGTGACAAAATAGTATTGCACGCCCGGCAACAGTTCCACCGTGATCACCGTGCCGCCCGTCGCGTCGTCGGCGAAGGGTAAGTCGTTGAGCGACGAATTCCGCAGCACATTGCCCGTCTGCCCAGTGCCCTCACAACGTTGTCCAGCGGCATCATGGGATCGAAGTCCTCAGCGTACAACACGCCGGCTGACTCGTATTCGTTCGCCGAGACGAGCGAATAACTCCCGACACCGTCAACATGGAACGGCTGCACGTCGAAGTGCGGGAAACGGTTGCTCAAGAAAGGATCCGTATATCCCGGTGGATTTGTCTCAAACTGGATCGGACGATTGAAAGTAGGATCGCTTTCGTCAAGCGTCCCCGTGTACTCTGCCGTGCCCGAAGGAAAATCGCTGTTAAAGCTATACGTTAGCGTGGACCGAGCATCGATACCGGGGACGAAAGACTCCGAGTCGACCGAGTACATCTCGAACAGAAGCGGTTGCGACAGGTCAAACCCGCCCGCGCATAAATCGTCGCGCTGACCGGGATTGTACCCGTGAAATCGTACTGCCGGCTGAACTGGAACCAAGGTTGATAGCCGGCCAACGCTGCTCCTGAAGGATAGACCCGGATGCTGCGTGCATAAGCATCGGGGTGCACTCTTGTGATCGTACCTTCGACATGGATTGTCCGAGCGATCCCGCTGAAGGGGCCGACCGTCTCCTTCGTGTTGTTGGCCGAAGTGGAAGGGAAGCCGAAATAGCCGTAGTGATTGGCGTCAGCGATCGTGACCGTACCCAGCGTCTCGCCACACACCTCCGGCGGGCCGCAACACGCTGCAATTCCCGCGGCCGTTACAAGAAGCACAAGCGAGTTTTTCATAAAGCACCGTCTCCCTCCCCAAGCCTAACGGAAAACCGACCATCAGGCAAAGCGCCGAATGTGAATTGACGCACAGGCGACCCGAGAGAACCGTGTGAAAATTAGGATATCCCAACTCACGACCGTTTGTTGTTTCGCCATTCACTCATACGATTGATGAATAACGGCAAAGGGTACCGTAAAACGTCCCGATCAGGTTTCTGAACAGCTTGGTCGGCGACCAACACGAGATTGCGATCAAGGTCGAAGCATTGGTTCCTCTCAGTCTCACCGAAGCAATTCGCAAGCTGCAGCTGCGTACGGTGTCTCACGCCGACCGCAGTTGAGTCATGTCAAGTCGAGCCATCGGGTGAGCAAGCCTAATCGCCAGAAGTAGAAGCTTGGGCGCCGAAGGAAAATCATGATTGTCAAACTGGCGGTTTGGAAACGGAGGTCATTCTCGCTGTGTAACAGTTGGGTAACGCCTGTGTAACGACTTCACGTTAGATCAATTGTTGTCGCAACATTCGAAGTAAACTGACTGAACAACAATGGAAGCTGCGCGGGAAAGCTGAACGCGGGTAAATCTGTCACTAGAGCGAACAAATACATCGCCGAAGGTCGGTAGAAAATTTCAACAGAAAGCAACGAGCAATGCGAAACACATCAGCTGCACTTCACCGGACGCTTTCGGTTGCAATGTTCGCGTCTCCCGTTGACGCGTCCGCACATGCCCAACAGCATCAAGACTCACTCACCGATGACCTCCTTTGCTCCTCTTTGCGTCCTTCTCAATCTTCTGTTGAGGAGACAAATAGGTTTTGTCCCATCACCACTTTGCCCATAATTGGAAGAATTATGAAACGCACGCAAACGATATTTCTCTTGCTTGCTCTTGCAGCCTTGAGTTTCAGTACCAGCCAAGCGCAGCAAAAAACCGATTCGCAGCCAGCCCCCGAAAAGCCGGATGTTGATCCGTATTTCAGCGAATCGTCAGGCGATTCCAGCAACACTGGACCGCAGGTAATTACCCGCAATGTTCTCCAGGATAGCAAAGGCGGTTTTTGGCTTGCAACGTGGCACGGGATCATGCGCTACGATGGCACCAGCTTTACCAACGTCACTAATAAAGAGGGTTTGAGACGTTACCGCGCATTTAGCTTGTTGGAGGATCACCAGCAAAACATATGGCTGGGTACCACAGGCGGTGCAGGCTTGTATCGGTACGATGGAAAAACCTATACCAATTTCACCACGAAGGATGGCTTGGTCGACAACACCATCCTTTCGATGATGCAGGACAACGACAACCACATCTGGTTTGGGGCGATGGGTCTAACGAAATACGATGGCACTACCTTCACCTCGTTCACCAAGGAAGATGGCTTCACCAGTTCCGATGTGAACTCCATATCCCAGGCACCTGATGGCAGCATTTGGTTCGGCACACGAGGCGCGCTATTTCGTTACGATGGCGAAACGTTTGTCAACTTCACAGAGGAACAAGGGCTGAAATATCAAGAGCTATATTCCGACATTGATTGACCGTAAGGGCCATTTGTGGTTCAGCGGCGAGAATGGAATCTATCATTACGATGGCGAAAAGGTGCAGCACCTCTTCCAACCTACCAGCTTCTCTCTAATGGAAGATTCGCATGGCAATATTTGGTTTAGCGGGGGTGCGTTCAAGGGTGAGGACCCGAAGCCAGGTACCAGTGTCCTCAACCGATTTGATCCGGCAGTTGGTCTTGAAAATATTCTAGCTGCGAGGAAGCAATTCGAAGTTAAGGCCGGAAGGGGATTTTCGGACTTTCCGAGGACAAAGACAGGCAACATTTGGTTTGGCACCGGCCGCGGCATTGGCCGGATTGATGGAGATACCGTTCGGTACTATTGATCCGACAACCGTCAAATCCAGCACCTCGTCGTCCGGGACTCCGACTTCGAGGGTCTCGGCTTGGTCGTGGCAAGGAGCTTCGACGAAACGTACGACGTTGCTGTTTCACAATCTTACTCCGCCATCAATCACGGCCTGCGGAGACTCATTGTCTACCAACCTTGGGGAGCTTCAATCTCCTCCAGCGGGTAGCTGAATAACGAAACGGAACAGGGAAAAACACGAACGCACCCAAACACGGCAGCAGCGTCAAAGAGCCTTGGTGTTCAATGCGAGTCTTGGGAGGGTAGACTCCCTCGCACTTTCGACAGTGAATGCGGATTCCGGCGAGTCAAGAATCCAGGATCAGAATTTGCCAGAATTTGGTTGCTGGATTTAGGTTGAGAAAGAAAACAAGTGCCGTACGGTAAGGATTTTCCTGATACTACAGTAAGAGCATACTCATGCTTGCGGTATCATAGCGCGAGGCGGTTGGTTTGGCATTAACTCATGGAGTGTCCGGGGTTTACGAATCCGAAAAAGCTCGCTGAAGATCGACTGATCATCCGATCCAATTGAATCTCCATTTGAGTCCTTTTCCAATGTTGGAAGAAACGATTGGCGCGGCAATCAAGGCGATTATAATTTGGGCCAAGTCGGTGTCTTGTTGTTCTGCTTGACCCACTGAAAGGGGATTGAACTCATGTTCCGATACTTTGTCACCCGCTCTACTCCGTTAGCCACCCTGCCACTGGTCTGCCTTTTCTTATGCGGCACAGTTGGCGCTCAAGTCAATGTGCCATTCCAGGTCACGAGCGGCTCCGGCGTCTCTGGATCGATTCCCTGTATTCCCGGATGATGTCGGCGGCCCGGGAATCGTGCACGATATTGTTGCCGGTACCGCTATGATCGACGGTCAGTCACTCAACTATACGGGAATGGCCTCGATCCGAGTCCTTGACGTGCCTGATGCGAACTTTACCGTACCCTTTGACAGCGACCTTCCTTTTACGTTCGATTTCGGGGGCGGAGACACTTTCCAGATGCACTACGGTCGGCTCGATTTCGGCGCACCTACCACCGGTTTTGCCACGGTCTCCCCTGGCAGCACAGCGGGCCTTTTCGACGTTGAATTCCTGGCGACGTTCAACTACGTCCCGGGTTCGGGTACGGGCGCGTACGAGGACGTCATCGGCGGTGAGATCTTCATGACGGCCAACATGGTTGACGTCGATCTCGCGTCACCCGACCTCCCCTACACATGGAGTAGCGACGTCGGCTTTCTCACAATCGTCCCGGAGCCTGGTGGCATGATGCTCTCAGTGCTGGCCTTCGCTGGGATGCTGGTGCTGGGCGACCGAACCCGCTCTTCGAAGCCGCAACTTTAGGAGCAGAAGGCTCCCAAGTGATCCTTGATTCCACCAAGGCTCATGTTGTCCCAAGAAGCCGTCGGAGCGAGGTGTTTGTAAGGCCCTGGGAAATCGGGCCCAGCCCATAGTCAGTTACAGGCGGCGGGCGATTTCTGCGCTGAGTTTGGCGCATTGCCGGTTCAGACGGAAATCGTCCCGTCATAGCGTCGTTAGCTGGAAGCAGAGCCCCAAGGGGTTTTGATTCAATGTCGGGACTGCACGTGGCGCACTGCAGGCGGCGGATCAACCCGAAGCGGTATCTGTCGCCGAAGTACTCCTTGCCCACGCGGAGTTGGAATTCGGTCGATTCGCTAGTGCGTGTTGCGCATACGTGTAGCGTTAGCGGCGCTTCCATAGCAGTACCAACTCTGCGAAAAGACGCTATAGATAAAGTGCTCTAGTCGGTATCGCCGCCGGTTCGGCGAACTCCCGTCAGAGACATGGCGAGCGAAAAACGGCGTTCACGAATCGTTTGCTCGCTCGCTCACCTGATGGCGATCCCTATCAGTCCGAGCAGAGAAGAGCCGAACAGCAATGCCGTCGACGGCTCGGGGACCTCGCTGATGGAGTCAATGGAAAAGGTAGAAGCCGCGGTAAGTACCTCGGTCTCGAGGCGGATAATGTCGACCGCTGCAAGATCGGCTCCGCCTTGGTTCGGCTAAGGATTTGGCCACACGGGATCAAGTTTGCCGTGCGCACCGCAGCCACACCACGTTCATGATCTGCGAGTATCCGCCGCCAAAATGGCTCAGTCGGGGCCGTTGGCAGGCATCAGGATGCTGTTCTATTTGGTTCGAAATTCTTCGAACCAGTTGGTAATCAAGGAGACTGCGTCATCGAGATTTTCCGTGCGATCCATTTTCAAGGCGAGGATCCGCTTCCCGACGGGCGAAACCGTCCAGCCCTGCCTCAATGACAATCCAACCTCGGCGTCGATGAGTTTTTGCGGAGACCCAAATTTCAAGGTTGGCTCCGGGAAAACTTCTACGACGTAGATCGCGTCCAAGGAAGAATAGAACAATCTACTCCCATCGGCTGCCCAGACACTAAAAATCGCTCCGTCATCATCTCGCGATATCTGCCAAAGGCTTTCGCTTTCAACAATCCGTTTGCAAAAGATTTGCCCTGACTTGCTTTGGTACGCAACCAGGGTCCCATCTGGTGATAGCGCCGGTCTAGCCCCATTAACTTTCAGGATTTCTTTGATTTCAGCAGGATTATCCAGGTCCAATTCACAGATCGTAAATGGATCATTGGCATCGAAATTCAAGGTGACGAAACGCTTCCATGCCTTGTCCAGAGTCCATGCCCGAACCTCCAATTCAGGTCGCGTTTTTCCAGAGCCATCGGTCGCGTAGAAAACGGTCAGCTTCCGTTGGTCGTCTTGTGAAGCGATAGCAATTTCACGCTGGTTGCTTGACCAACCCGAAGGAATCGCCATCCGGTCAGAAAAAGTAATTCGGTCGCTTGAGTCACTGTCCAAGTCTCGCAACCAGATATCGCGTTCTAAAAACCCCTTGCCTAGCGAATAAACGACCTTTTTGCCATCCGGTGAAATCAAAGGAAATACAGGACCGGTGGCTTTAATGCCGATCGGTTGAACATCCCCCTCAAGGGTGACCCATGAAAGCTCATTGAGTTGAAAATTATTTGGCACATTACGCAAAACAGCAAGCGAACCGTCGTTGGATACAGAAGGTTGAAGTGCGTTCGAAAGCAAGCCTGATGGCTGTAACGACGACCTATACCGACTCAGCAAGCTTCCTCGCGAACGTTAATGCGGGTGCCTATTAGGAAGATTTTTCAGGCGTCGCTGCAGGTCCAGCTGGACCACTTTCATTCACCGACGGCGTGTTCTCGTACGACATCGACACGGCGCCATCCGCACCAGGTACACCGCCACCGGGTGGCTTGTTCAACGACCCAGGCATCATCTCCACAAACACTTCTGGCGATGCAATCCTCGTCAGTTTCACCGGTGTGCCGGTAACGGCAGTAGGCGGAACGTTCTTCGCTTCCGACATCAACTTCGCGCAAATTTCATCGGACGTCGTGGTCACCCTGAGTGACGGAACCACGACTGGTTTCAACGGTTTGTGTTTCAGTGGCTTTACGACTGATTCCGGAGCGATCGCTTCACTGGAAATCGTCACCGATGACTCGTTGGTCTCCGCTTGGGCCACCATCGATGACCTTTACGTCGGTACCGCCGTGGTGCCAGAACCGGGTACAGCAATCCTGTTTTTCTCAAGCCTCTTGGGCCTCCTGGCATTCCGACGTATGTAAACAACAGATCGAGAACGCTAAACAAGTCAGCCGGCCGGGGCCTCCAACGAGGCTCCGGCTTTTTTCGGCCCTGGTCTCTGTTGCCCGTTGCCTGAGACAGGTCCAGTTAACGTGATCGTCAAGGAAGATTATCGCGAGTGAAACAGGCGAGCAGCGGCTGCTTTTGACGGGTGACTTCTTGCGGCACGATGTCCAACCTCCGAAGTCTGTTGTTTTCAGGCACAACCGTTCTTGATCTATGCGAATGGATGCATGTCTGTGCTGCAACGCCCCCGATGACTAAGTGGTCGAAGTGACTTGGGTGCAGAGGTAGCACCAGTTCAACCACCGAAGCGGAGCTCTCCGCTGGAAAAAGTTGTGCCGAAGTTTCTGGACAACTCAGCGACCTGGCGACAGGCGGAGCGGAATTGATCCGGGTTGAGCACACTGAGCGGATGGATGTATGCGCCCACAAGGTGCCGTCGTTAATGCAATAACGGGCATCCAAAGCGCGGTCGAAGTTAGCTTCCATGCAGGCGGTAATCAGCTCGTGCTCAATCGTGTTGACGTCTGCGATCGGTGTCATGATTCGAAGGCGATCATGGGACTCGTCGGTGATGCAGTAAAGCTGCATGCCGAACGCGGTGAACTGCCAGAAACCCATCGGGCCTTCAATCTCGCCGCCAATCTCGCGGATAAGCGAGTCGAGCTCTTCGTTATTCATCGAGCCGGCTTTGGCAGGCATGATCATCAAGTAACACTCCTTGAGCACTTCCAA
This sequence comes from uncultured Planctomycetales bacterium, assembly GCA_963821085.1. GTDB lineage: Bacteria > Planctomycetota > Planctomycetia > Pirellulales > Pirellulaceae > CAWGCE01. The sequence continues at coordinate 74,381 of CAWGCE010000017.1, forward strand.
GTTTCGAAACGACAAATCGCAAGCCGTTCGGAAAAGACTTTAATATACGGGTTATGCAAGTTCCGTGCATCGGCCCTCGATCGAGGCCAAAGGGCCTTGGACTCTGGATTAGCCATTTCGTAAACTGCGGCGATCCCGGCAGGGAAAGCGTCGGTTAAAGGGTTCGGTGTCAATCCGCGGGCTTCTGGCATGGCGATTGGAATCAATTCGAACCGAAACGAAGGCGGAAGGGCAATTCGATCGATGGAAGAAATCGGAACTTATGTTTGTGACAGTTGCGGTGAGGAGGTGACTGTGCCGATCGAACACAGTTCGGGTGCTTCCCAGGAATTCGTGGAAGACTGCCCGGTCTGTTGTCGTCCGAATCTGATTCGCGTCGAAATTGAAGAAGACGGGGAAATTCGAATCTGGGCTACGAGCGAGTGATGCTTCCTTGCAGATCATCCATGTACGGGCCAGGCCGCATGTTTTCTCAATAAGTGACGCAGTTCGATACGATGTCGCCTGAGTATTCTCTGCGGTCTAACAGGCCGGCTGGTGGTGCTCTACAATATCCACGTCCGGTGATTGATGCCGCGAAGCGGCAATTCGTTGCCGGCCGTCCATGAGTTGGCACATTTGCATCGAACCGTTGGCCATTCTGAGCGAGTTTAACGTGCGCCATCGCATCCCATTGTTCCTGACCGCCTTGGCCGCTTGTTTTTCATGCGCTGTTGTCGCGATCCAGCTTTGGTCAAGCCGATTGGGTGCAGCTTGCGCAGGAGAAGGTCTCGCAAGCGGTCCCGGGCGAGCGGGATTGGGTTCACGCCAAATTTCAACTATCTCGTTCGAATGCTTTGTACAACACAGATCAGGCTCTGCTGCACATCGGTGAAGCACTGGCAGCGGCGGAGAAGTTGGACGACCGCAACCTTGTGGCGGCAGGGAACTGTATTAAGGCGATGATTGTCAGCGACATGCAGACTCGTGCCGATGGCCAGAAGGTTTTTGAACAGGCGGCACTTGACGAGCGGGCGAGTGCGATCGAAGAGTTGTGGTTTTGCGAAGCCGACTGTTACTTTGGCCCCAGTGACGAATCGGACGCAAAATGGGCGCGGTTCGAATCTGCTGTTCGGGCCTGCGATGATGAGTTGTTGCGTGCCGGACTCATGCTTTCGATCGTTCACCGCCAAGCCAGGTCGCCCGATGGCATTAGTGAAATCATCGACGAGGCAGTTGGTTATGCAAATGAGGCAGGTGTCGATTCGTTTATGGTCGAGCTGGACTTGCTGAAGTTGTTGGATGGAATGGTGCGAGGGAACCAGGCCGAAGGGCCAGGCGAGAGAATGAGAGGAATTGCCGATCGGGCTCACGCTTGCGGGGCAATTCACACCCAGACAACCGCGGTGGCAATGATGGTTGCGATGGCACCCGTTCTGGATCTGGAGGCTGTTGATCTGGCGAGGACATTGATCGGATCATTGCCTCCGCTTTGAAGTCGCATTCAAACAAGGTCATGTCTCAGGCGTTTGGCGGCGGTTTGCGTTTTGCATTGCAATTTGAAGATGAGGATTTGGCTGGGGAGGTCGCAGCACATGCGGCGGCACTCCTGCCCCGACTGGCCGGAGACCAATCCAGGCTCAAGGCAAATATTCTGCAGGCCTACATGTTGGCCGGGCAACTCGACGCTGCGCAGCAATTGCTGGTCAGCGATGCGACCCAGAGAGACGAGCAGCTGGAGGTGCTCAAGACACAAATCGATGGTGTTACCTCGGAACTCGAAGATGAGAGTCTGCGGCGGCAGCGGATCGAATCGGAACATGATGAAATGTACCAGCGCTATTTGATCGTTTGCGCAGCGGCGTCCCTGATATGTCTCGGTTTGGCCGGCTTTCTGCTTTTCAGTTTGCTGAGATTGAGACAGGTCAATGCAAAGCTGATGGCGGAAATGGCAGCCGGCGACCAGGTTCGATCAGAACAGGGGCAATTGAAACGTCGCATGTCACGATTGCAGAGGATGGAAAGTCTTGGAGCCTTGGCGGGTGGCGTAGCTCATGATTTCAATAACTTATTGGTCGGTGTGCTTTGCAACGCCGAGCTGATCCAGAGCAACTCGGTGGCGGAAGAGGTTCAACAGGAATGCGTCCAGGGTATTATTGATTCGGCGGAAGCGGCGGCCGATCTCAGTCAGATGATGCTCGCTTACACCGGCAAGCACGCAGCTCGAACCGAGACGATCGACCTTGGCGAGTTGTTGGCGGACATGATGCCCTTGTTCCGCGCAGCATCACTGAAGCACGCGATCAGAGTCGAGCCAGGTGCCGCGCCGGTTTACGCGCTAGCGGACGCGACGCAAATTGAACAGGTTCTGCTAAACCTCGTCAGCAACGCGGTCAGTGCGCTGGACTCGCCAGACGGCATGGTGAAGATCAGGATTGGTACAACTCACCTGGATCGCGTCGACTCGCAACAGTTTCATGGACGGCGACGGGAAGGCGGCAAGTTTGCATTCGTCGAAGTTGCAGATAATGGCCGAGGCATTGAGGAGGAGCAGCTCGAACACATTTTCGAGCCCTTTCATACCGAAGGGAAGCAGGGCCGTGGCCTGGGACTCGCTCTCGTCTACGGCAACGTGGTCCGGCACAACGGCTTGATTGAATGCAGCTCCAAGCGTGGCGAAGGGACGGTCATGCGTGTGCTCTTGCCGTCCGTGTTGCCAGACTCGTCCGACCTCGAATCGCTGGAAACGCCGGATATCAGTCGCACCTATCGCGGAGGGCATGCGGTGGTGATTGATGACGAGTCCAAGGTGCTGGTTGCCCTGGAGCGAATGCTGGTAAGCAACGGCTGGACTTGTGATACGTATGAAAAACCGTTGGAAGCGCTGGCATACCTGAATCGAAATGCGCTCGAGACCGACTGCGTTGTGATTGACGTACGCATGCCTGAAATGGACGGTCGAAACGTCGTGGAGGTCTTATTGGAGAGACATCCGCAGTTGCCGGTCATTGTCGTCAGCGGTTATAGCAAGTTCAATTTGCGAGAATTTCGGCGCTTTCCCAATGTGGTAAATACCGTGGAAAAACCATTTTCCATGGAGAGCATTCTGGGCTCGCTCGAGCAAACGGTCAAAACGCGATAGTTGGCGATTGTCGCCGCGCTATTGGCAGCGCAGCAGAAGTATCTTGGTCTTAACTCGCGTATTACCGATGGCGCGGCTGAAAGAGTCGTCCAATTCTCGCGACTCAATCCGAACAGTGTGTCGGGAACTGTGAACGTCATGAAGTGTCCAACCGGTTCTAGCTCCGGCAGTTGAAAGGCGGCTCGACGAGTACGATCGGGCGAATGGTGGTGGCTATGTCCCGCAAAGTGAAACCGCCGACGGTTTTTTTTGAATCGTCGATTGGGTTGCTAATACATGGGTAAAGCATTCGGCCGTTGGCGAACAAGACACCAGATTGGCTCAATTCTCCAGCCCTGTCGCCTTGACGCCCAGCGCCCGTTTCCGCGACGATTTAAGCAACGTTCCGTCAATCGGAGTACTGCACTGCCGCAAGACCGTTCGACATCATTACCTGCGAAAATCGAATGACCCCTAATTCGACGAACTCCGTTGAGCATCCGACCGACAACAAGTCAACGACGAAATACGCGAATTGCAAGCAGGAGTTGCTGCAGCCGGTTTTTAAACGCCACCTGAGGCAGCGTCGACTGGTTGGCGAAATGATGGACGATCCGCAGCTCGATGCTGGCTTGCACCGTCAAGCATTGGATGGCCTGGCACGAGCGAACCGTGTTAGCTTTAGCGCCGGATTCTGACGCAGGCCATTCGCCCGTTGGCTCCCAAAGCCTCCGATCGTCCACTCCGAATTCTCGACATTGCTTGTGGAGGCGGAGACGTCACGCTTGCGGTGGCAAAGACGTTGCAAAAACATCAGGTCCGCGCCGAAATCGTTGGTTGTGACGTGAGCGATTACGCGGTCCGCCATTCCTGTGGCAGTGCAGGGCCAAAATCTGGTGTTCGATTCATCAAGTTGAATGCTCTTCAGGACGATCTGCCCGACTGTGACATTGCGATGTGTTCGCTGTTCATGCACCATCTGACCAACGCCGACGCTCGGATTCTACTCGAGCGGATGGCCGATTCGCCGAGCATGTTCTCGTCAATGATTTGCGTCGCAGTTGGCTTGGTTACTGGCTGGCATGGATTGTATGTCGGTTGTTGACTCGATCAAGGATTGTTCACGTCGATGGGCCACTGTCGGTAGAGGCGGCGTTTACGCTCGAAGAAGCACTTCAAGTGGCGGAAGCTGCCGGCTTGTGTGGTGCCCGCGTGCGAAATGTGTGGCCCGAACGATTCCTTTTGGAATGGAGGCGGCCAACGTGATTGCTTCTGCACTATCGGGAACCATTGACGTTGACAACGCTGCCGAACAAAGCTGGGACGTGCTGGTGATCGGCGCGGGGCCTGCCGGAGCGGTGGCCGCACCAGACGGCAGCATCAGGTTTAAAGACTCTGCTTGTCGATCGAAAGGCGTTTCCCCGCAGGAAAGTCTGCGGCGCCTGCCTCAACAATCGCGCGATCGCGACGCTACAGCGAATTGGGTTGTTCGAACGGTTGAGTCAATTGCCCGCCGTGCAGTTGAATCGCTTTCAAGTTCAGGGACGATCAAGTCGCGCCACGATTCCTCTCATCGCGGCCGGTATGGCGATTGATCGATCCGATCTGGACGCCGCAATGGTCCGGGCAGCGATCGCGAGCGGCGCAGAATTCTTGCCAGCAACATCTGCCACAATCGCAGCGGAAGCGTCGGGTGATTCGCACTCCGTGTGGCTCCGTCGTGACGAGCAGCAATGGTTGGCCCGCACATCAATCGCCATCGCGGCCGACGGACTGGCGAGATCATGCCTGCGTGATCTTGGTGAATTCGAGAGTCGCGTCGCCGCAGACGCGCAAATTGGCGTCGGAGCGACCGTGTCAGGCGACGGCCTTGAGTCCGAATTTTCGGCAGGCACAATTTACATGGCCGTCGTTGAGCATGGTTATGTCGGCGTCGTTCGTTTGGCGAATGGTCAATTGAATGTTGCGGCTGCGATCGATCCAGGAGCCTTGCGATTGGCCAGTTCTACGGCCGAGATCCTTGGTGAGTTGTTCCAGGCAGCGGGCTTTTGCGTGCCAGCGGGCCTGCATGAGGCCGATTGGCAGGGGACCACTGCCCTGACTCGTCGATCCAACCGGGTTGCCGGTCACCGCATTTTGGTTGCCGGTGATGCCGGCGGATACGTAGAGCCCTTCACCGGGGAAGGGATGGCCTGGGCCGTGACGACCGGTGCGGCTGTCGCCGACTTGTGCTGCGATCTGAATGGCGAGTGGCCGGAATCGATCGGTTCCGTTTGGGAATCACATTATTCGAAATTGGTGCGAAAACACCAGTTCTGGTGCAGATCGCTGGTGCGACTGTTACGCTATCCAACGATCGTCGGAGCTTCGCTCAAGTTGGTATCCACATTCCCCTGGATGACTCGACCTATACTGCGGCACTTGAACGCTCCTCTTAAGAGCGATCTTCAATTCGGGCACTCCAACCAGGGACGTGATCATGGCATTTGAGTTTCTCGGGACTGGCATTGCAGTGCCCGATCACTTCATTGATCAGGAAGAAGCCGCCGAATTGGCGACCACCCTGACCGGACCGCCTGAAGAACGACTCCGATTGCGAGCACTCTATCGCAAAACTCGCGTCAAACAACGGCGCAGTGTGCTGCTGGAAGGTTCAACGAACGGCGCACCAGCCACGCAGAGATTCTATCCGGCAGCAGAATCACACGGTGAATGTGGCCCTACAACCGCGATTCGGATGCGGCGCTACGAAGTCGAAGCCAGCCGCCTTGCTGCTGCTGCGGCAATTCGGGCGATCGACCAATCAGGGCTACGCAGCGACGAACTGACTCATTTGATCACTGTATCCTGCAGCGGTTTCAGCACCCAGGCGTTGACATCGACTTGATCGAACAGCTCGGCTTGAGCCGGGACATTGCAAGGACACACGTTGGATTCATGGGTTGCCATGGAGCCATGAATGGACTGCGCGTCGCGCGAGCGATCGTCGACGCCGACTCGTCGGCTCAAGTGCTACTCTGTGCGGTGGAATTGTGTAGTTTGCATCAACAGTACGGCAAAGTAGCAGATCATGTACTTGCGAATTCATTGTTTGCCGATGGAGCTTCTGCCGTCGTGGGCAAAGTTGATTCGGCGGTGGGCGAAGCGTGGCGTCTGACCGCGTCGGGATCGTCGGTTATTCCCGGGACAAAAGACTTGATGCATTGGCATATTGGTGACCACGGCTTCGAAATGGCGCTTTCACGCGAGGTGTCGGAAGTGATCCGTGCTCACTTGCCAGATTGGATGAGCAGATGGTTGGCCCAACAAGGATTGGCGATCGCGGATGTGGGATCGTGGGCCGTGCACCCGGGTGGGCCAAAGAATCCTTCAGGCTTGCAGTGAATCGTTGGGCCTGTCGGAAGTGGACATGGCGCCGTCGTGGGAGGTATTGTCCGATTTTGGCAACATGTCGTCACCGACCGTGCTATTTATCTTGCAGCGGTTGCGTGAACGAGCGGCTTCGTTACCTTGTGTGGCCCTGGCTTTCGGTCCCGGACTTACGATCGAAGCGGCTCTGTTCAGGTAACGGCTACCGAACCTCGTCGCCGAACAAATTGGGTGGCGTCGTTGGGTATTACGCGTCGCTTGGATTGGTGAGTGGGCCGATTTTCGCGAATCCAGCGGGAATTTCGGCTTTCTTCGTTGCCAGGGTGATATCACTTTGATATAGATTGGATATCTGGCCGCGGGCACAGGGTAATGTCTGGATTAAAGGGCAAAAACATGATCAGGGAAAAACAATTCTCTCCAAAGGTTGGCTGGGGCTATTTGGCGTTATCGTTGGGTTTGATCGTCGGTGGACCTGCGTTATTTCTCTTGCAAGGCACGACCATGGGTCGGCCTTCTCCGTGGATGATGCTGGTGATGTTTCCGATGTTGATTACCGGATTCGTCTGCCTGTTTGGGTTGATTGCCGTGCAGCCGAACGAAGCACGCGTGTTATTGCTGTTCGGAGACTACATAGGCACCGTGCGTGAGTCCGGGTTCTTCTGGGTGAATCCCTTCTACTCAAAAAAGAAGATCTCGCTCCGAATCCGCAACTTTGAAACGGGTACGTCCTCGACCAAGGAAGTGAAGGATGCGGCCGGCACTGTTGTGCAGGCGGCTACACGTTCTGCGGTGAAACCTTCCAAAGTAAATGACAGGGACGGAAACCCGATTGAGATATCAGCTGTTGTCGTGTGGAAAGTCGTCGACACTGCTGAGGCGATGTTCGAAGTCGATGATTACGAACATTTCGTGGAAGTGCAGAGCGAAGCAGCGTTGCGGAACCTCTCCAGCCGTCACCCCTACGACAGCGAAGATCATGAAGTCTCGCTCCGCGGGAACACGGAAGAGATCAGTGACCAGTTACGGAAGGACATTCAAGCCAGGTTGGACAAGGCGGGCGTCGAAACTATCGAAGCTCGCATCAGCCACCTCGCTTACGCGCCGGAGATTGCAGCAGCGATGCTGCAGCGACAGCAAGCATCGGCCGTCGTGGCAGCTCGTGCAAAAATCGTAGAAGGTGCGGTCGGAATGGTGGATATGGCTTTGAAGCATCTCAACGAGGACAAGATTGTCGAGATGAACGAGGATCGCAAGGCCGCCATGGTTTCGAACCTGTTGGTCGTGCTGTGCAGCGACCGGCATACGCAGCCGGTTGTGAATACGGGCACCATTTACCACTAAACATTTCATGTAAGGAGCGTCGGCACCTTGCCGGCGCTCCGCATGGAGTCTCATTATGGCCCCCCGCGATACGTTTTTACTACGAATCGACCCCAAGGTGCTCGATGCCGTTCGCCAGTGGGCTCAGGACGACCTGCGCAGCGTGAATGGGCAAATGGAGTTCATCCTGCGCCGTGCACTGCGAGAATCCGGTCGCTCGCCAGCGGGCGATTCTGAAAAACCTCAAGGCAGGAAGCCCTGAAACGAACGGCCGATGAGATTCGACGCGACGTCCAAGTTGCAGTCCAACAGGAAATGGCTGACACGCCACCCTTCCCGCGACACCTGTGCTCCTGTTCCGTCTTACGCAGGCGCTGGCAGTGCGACTCCGTACAATGTCTGCTCCCATTCCCGGCGACTCCGATGCACTTGTATGGCTCTGCTGAACCTCCAAGACGTTTCCTTCACCTATCGCAAGCCTGCGTTGCTCGAAGATATTGACCTCGAGGTAAACTCGGGCGAGCGAATTGGTTTGCTCGGCCGGAACGGCATGGGAAAGTCGACCCTGATGAAGATCATGGCCGGCGATATGGAACCGGATCATGGTCGGGTTGTCCGCGGGCCGGGGGTGCAGGTAGCGCGGTTGGAACAGGAAGTTCCGCGAGGCGCAGCGAACTCGGTCGCGTCCATCGTTGCCATGGGATTGCCTGCGGAAGATCGCGAACTTGCGGCCGTATCCGGCGCCAACCACGCGGTCGAAAAAGTGCTGTCGCGCATGGGGCTTGATGGCGAAGAACTGTTTGCCACGTTGTCGTCCGGTATGAAACGTCGGGTGCTGTTGGCCCAATCGCTGGTTTGTGAGCCTGAAATCCTGTTGCTCGACGAACCGACAAACCACCTCGATATCGAGTCGATCGACTGGCTCGAACGATTCCTGAAAGGGTATTCCGGCGCACTTGTGTTTGTGACTCATGATCGCATCTTTCTCCAGTCACTCGCCACGAGGATTTTGGAAATTGACCGGGGACGAATGTTCGATTGGGCATGCGACTACCAGACTTTTCTCAAACGTAAAGAGGCCATGCTCCACGCGGAGGAATTGGAGAATGCTCACTTTGACCGCAAGCTGAAGCAGGAGGAGGCTTGGATTCGTCAGGGAATCAAGGCCAGGCGGACTCGAAACGAGGGCCGTGTCAAAGCGTTGAAGGCCATGCGAGTCGAGCGGTCGCAGCGTCGTGATCGCATGGGCAATGTCCGGATGCAAGCCTCCTCGGCAGATCAATCGGGACAGATGGTGATTGAAGTTGAGCAACTGAAATACGCCTACGACGAAACGCCGATCATCGAAGATTTCTCTACGCTAATTACCCGTGGAGAAAAAATCGGCATCATCGGACCGAATGGAGCCGGTAAGACGACGCTATTGAAATTGCTGTTGGGCGAACTGAAACCAACGGAAGGTCGCGTGCGACACGGGACGCGACTGGAAGTCATTTACTTTGATCAGTTGCGCGAGCAGATTGATGGCGAACAGTCGGTCGCGGAAAATGTTGGCGAAGGCCAAGACGTGCTCACCTTCGGCGGCAAACAGAAACACATCTATGGCTACCTGCAGGAATTCCTGTTCACGCCAGAACGGGCCCGTCAGCCGGCCAGGATGCTATCGGGTGGCGAGCGCAATCGGTTGTTGCTTGCCCGGTTGTTCAAGCGTCCTTCGAACGTCATGGTGCTGGACGAACCGACGAACGATCTGGACGCCGAGACACTCGAACTACTGGAAGAGCTGGTTGCGGGCTATGAAGGGACGCTGCTGCTGGTGAGCCACGACCGGGCATTCCTGAACAACGTCGTCACCAGCGTGATTGCTGTTGATGGTCAGGGCGGAGCCCGGCAGTTTGGAGGTGGTTACGATGACTACGTCCGTCAAACAACCGACGATCGATTGCAGGAAAAAGCAGCCGCCCGGCAGCTTGCTGGGAAAAAGAAACAACAAGATCGAACGCCAGCGACAACGGCAGGCTCCGCCAGCAAACCGGTCAAGCTCTCCTATCACGAGAAACGAGAGCTGGAACAGCTGCCGGGTACTGTCGAGCGGTTGGAAAAGGAGCAGGAGGAACTGCATTCAGCGATGTCCGATCCTGATTTCTTCAAACGGGATGGAGCATCAATTGCCCAGGCGAATTCACGCCTTGTCGAGTTGCAAGAAGAGCTGCAGGAAGCCTATGAACGCTGGGAAGACCTGGAATCCCGGGGCTGAGACTCCATCATGGTGACGCACATTCGCTAAGTAGAAATGGCCATGCATGTTGGTGAACCGCGCAATACTTCACGTGAACGGCCGCGCGATCTGGCCACTGTCGTATTTGATTTGATTAGCGACCTCGCCACTTTGCAGGCGATGAGTCCGGCTACACAATCGTGATCTTTGCATCGTTGCTCGCCTGGGTAGTGCGGCCAATGATGATCTGGCCGTCCGTTTCAAGGAACCGTGACGCATCGATCGAATACAGAAGCCCGCCGTTTGTCTGCGGATCAAACAACGCCTGGTACCTGGCAGTGTTGCGCAGTGACGTTGCGACCTCGATCGAGGTCGCAACGTGCTGATTTGCCGGGGCGAGCGAACTTGCCAGGCCCTGCTCGAGAATTTCTTCCACACCAAAAATGAGGGGCACGGAGGCCAGGGATAGTTCGGCGTCCATGTTGCTGGCTTGCAACATTTCCAGCAAATGTCCGGCAAGTCCGAAGCCGGTGACGTCGGTCATCGCGATGACGCCCGACTCAGCGGCCACATTGGCCGCCGACTCGTTGCTGACCAGCATGGTGCGTTCCAGTTCCTTCATGGCTCCGGCCGGGCACTTTGCTTGCATGTGGGCGGCGAGCAGGGCGCCGCTACCCAGCGGCTTCGTCAACACCAGTAATTGACCCGGTTCCATCCCGCCCTTGGTTGTTGCAGGTGCTGCTTGATCCGCCACGATGGTGAATCCAAAGCTGGTCCGTGGCCCTTCGATGGTGTGCCCCCCTACCAGGGTGGCTCCAGCCGCCTTCAATTCTCTGAGACTGCCGGCCAGCAGTTCGGTCAGCACCTGCTCCTGTGCTCGTTCCGAACCGAATGGCAGCACCGCGATGGCGAGTGCCGCGACCGGTCGAGCTCGCATGGCCCAAACATCACTCAATGCATTCAGCGCCGCGATGCGGCCAGCAAGGTAATGATCGCTGATGGGCGATGCAAAGAAATCGGTGGTAACGGTGATTGGGTTGTCCCCCGCAAGTCGAAGGACGGCGGCATCATCTGGTTCACCCAATCCCACGAGAATTTCTGGTGACGATTCGACTTGCAGATTGGACAGGGCCCGCTTCAGTACCGATCCGCCGACCTTTCCACCACAACCAAGGCACCGCATCGTCGCCGCTTTCTGTGCGTCACCGATCGGGTTGCTGCTTCGTCACCGACTTCATCATCGGTGCCGAATATTGCTGGTACATTTTCATGAACTTGCGATCGATATGATCCTTCCAGGCCAATGCCCAAGTTCCAGAAAAGCTGATACCCCGGAAGTCCCCAATGGCCCGGCCATTGCCTGAGTTAAGCAGCTTGAGGAAGTTGGTTTGCGGCCGATACTTTTTCAATTCATGTCCGGCCAGCGTCCGTTGGAGGTTCTCCCACAGGATCGGGCCTTGCCGAACCGCGTACACCCCGGCTTTCGGCAGTCGTTCGTCACGGATGGTTCCGCTGTCGCCGACGGCAAAGACGTTCAATGGAGCGGTGGTCTTCAGGGTGTCCGTCGTCAACAGGAATCCGCGGTCATCCTTGGGCAGGTCCAGCCGCTCTAACAGCGGCGGTGCCGTGGCTCCACCAGCCCAAATGACCAGGTCCGCGGGAATCCGAGTGGAATCTTCCGTGAGCATTGCATCCGACAGCAGCCGAATGACTCGCTTGTTGTCGTGGAGGCTAATGCCCGCTTTGCGGAGTTCACGTTGCACGCGTCGACGAGTCGAATCTCGAAAGCCGGGAAGCAACGATCCGTAGACCAACTGCAACTGAACCTCGAGATCGGTAGCGATGGATTGCAGGTAGCGGGGAACACACAGGGCAACTTCGGTACCGCCAGCTCCGGCTCCAACAATCGCAAGGTTCAAGACGCGTTCCGGATGTTGTTGTCGCCAGTTGACGACCGCGGCATTCAATCGCTTGAGAAACGTCTGCATCGGTTTGACGGTCAATAGGTGCGAACTGTCCTCAGGGAGCTCGACGCTTCCAAGCCACGGGACCGAACCGACGCCGACTGCCAAAGCGTCAAAAGGCAATGCGGGCCGGCCATCAAACTCTAACCTCTGTTGGACTTTGTCCAGACCCATCACTTCATCAATGATCAGCTCGGCGCCGGAGCTTTGGCAAAGCCGAACCAGGTCGATCGTCATTTCTGCCGGGTCGTATTGACCGGCCAAAACACCCGGCAACATGCCCGAGTAAGTAGCTCTTCGAAAGTTCGAGATGCAGACCAATCGCGCGTCGGGTAAAGGGTTCATTCGCCACATGCGAACGACGTGCGCGTTTGTGTGTCCGACTCCAAGCAGTACGATCGTACGATTGGGCAGCTGTTGATCCATCGGCGTGTTTGAACTGTTTTGCAGCGTGAACGAATCGGGAAGAGTGTGTCGGCCTGTATCGTACACGCTCTTGGCCCGCCGAGGTGGGGGGCGACGGGATATTCGCTAGTCAGAACTGGTGTGTCGTCGACTGCATCGCATCACCGCGATCGTCGAACGGGACCGGTACGTATGAGGGACCGAAGAAGCGGTCGATTACCATGCGTCGTACCGGGCTGCATCCATGACCGCGGTTTGCGAACTGTTGATGATGAACTTGCCGCTGGCGCGATTGTACTTCCACGCCTTCGACGGTTGGGGGTCTGCACAGAAGCGTCCGGCGTCGCCTTCACAGATGGCGACTTGTGCCGCCTGCGGTAAGGCAAAGCCACCGATCGAACATTCGGGAAACGTGTTGCCACGCAAATAGGCAAGCAGATCGGTTTCAGGGCGAATCGGAAGGGAACCATGGTGCTCGGCCACGTAGAGTTCGATGGCGTCGCGGATAACGGCAAGGGATTGCCTGGCCGACGTTTCTTTCGCGGTTGCCGTTGCTCGCATGAATCGAGGCGCTGTAAGGGCAGCGAGCAGAGCGATGATCAATACGACGATCACGAATTCGACAAGCGAAAACCCTTTGGCTTTGTGTTTCATGATATCAGCTCGTTGGAATATCCCTCGAATGTCTTGCGGGTGAGCAACTGCTCTCTCTCCACGAAAATCTAGCTTGCGTCCCACCGGCAAAACAGCTCGCAGGTTTGAAGTCGCGGCATAGCCCACGGAGGAATACGGATTGTGCCAATTGTGACGGTCGCCGCTGAAACCGCCGTGTCTCATGTGTTGCGTAGCTCCAGCTAATTCGACTCCCTTGCGTTCGAACGAATTCCACGGGCTATCTTTGTACGGGGATACCCGAAACGAGAAAGAACCATGCCAGCGTTAATACTCAGCGCGGAAATTGCCACGCGTGCAGCGGAAATCGTCGATGCGTTGGGCTCGCATTTTGGTGGGCAGTTTGCGGTGTGGCGGGGCGACGGTCAAAACCTGCAACACGTCACCGGACAGCCTTACGACATCGAGCTGCAGCGTGAAGAGCTGCTCGGGAGCCTCGCAGACTCTACCACCGCCTACTCCATTCGGTCGTTGAGTGAGAACGAAGTGTCGCTGGCGTTGGCCTGGTCGACCAGCGCGGAAGACTGGTTCGTTGCTTCCCGCTTGCAGTGCACCGATCCATCGTGGCTGCGACTGCTGACTGATTCCTGGTTTCGCGAGCAGATGAAGGACGCGGAACTGAAGGAATGGAACGCCCAATCGCAACGGTTGTCGCTTCAAGCAGACAGAGCTTCCGACGAACTCGCGTTCGCCCGTCAGATTGCTGTGGCCCTGGCTTCCTGCGATGCTTCGCAGAATCTCGAAAGCCTGGCCGAAGTCGTTTTGCCGGACTTGCACCAAGCCGTTCAGGCCGAGACCATGGCGCTTGTCCAGTCGAATGGCGAATGCGATTCAAGCAATCTGGATTTGCTTCACCGCGTCGGCAGTGCCGCACTCACCGATCGACAGGTATTGAAGTGCGTTGAACGGTTTGCTCCCAACTGCCGATTCGAACCGTTGATTGTCAACAACGTTGCTGCCGGAACCGTTGGCGATCAACATTCCATTTCGAATGCAATCGTGGCGTGTGTCCACAAGGGCGACGATATTGCTGGCTGGTTGGTGGCGGTGAATCCCGTTCGTAGCGATGAGAATCGGGCAATGGATTACCCATCAGCTGTCGAATTCAATGCTTTCGAATCCAATCTGATGGAAACGGCCGCGTCGTTTCTGTCGTCGCAGGCTCGAAACGCATCGCTGATCAGCGAACTGGAAGAATTGGTGACGACCGTCGTACGCGTCCTTGTCGCCACAATCGAAGCCAAGGACCCATATACACGAGGGCACAGCGAGCGCGTTGCGGCCTATGCGCGAGCAATCGGAGTGGAAATGGGTTATTCACAGGAGGAAGCGTCGCGCGTGTACTTTGCGGGCTTGCTGCACGACATTGGCAAGATTGCCATACCGGACGCGATCCTGAATAAACCGGATCAGTTGGACATGGAAGAGTTCGAACAAATCAAGTCGCATCCAGGCATGGGGTGGGAAATCGTCAAAGATATTGACAACCTGTCCTATGTGAAAGCTGGAATCCTGCATCATCATGAGCGGGTGGATGGGAAAGGATATCCAGACGGGCTGGCCGGTTCAGACATCCCGATGCTGGGTCGGATTCTGGCCGTCGCCGACGCATTCGACGCCATGACGTCCGATCGTTCTTATCGAACAGGATTAACCGTCGACCAAGTCGTCGAAATCATGCGCCATGGAGCTGGCACGCAATGGGATGCTGCGATCGTGGATGCGATGTGCCAGGTCCTGCCCGAAATCTGTGCCATCGGCGAATTGAAATAACGCTGCCCGAGTTCGATCTCAATCGCGTTCGTTCGATAACTCGCACCGTCGAGTTGCTGGTGGTGACTTGCGACCAACGCGGACCTGCTCGACCGATCGCCGTGCGCGAATACCCCATCGTGAGTGCCTCAGAGCCGGACTCGGGTAGACGGTCTGCAGGGCTCGTCTTAAAGTTGTCTGCAGTTTAGTTGGAGTCTCGCGAGTATGGGGGTCGGACAGCAATGGGTTCACCGGTCAATTTCGGAGGTCTTGGGAAGTTCTATTTGGGAAAGCAAATTGACGTCGCGTCGGGAGACATGTCTGACGATGACCTCGTGCTTTACAAATCGCGGGATCTCTGCACCCACGCCGTGATCGTAGGTATGACGGGCAGTGGAAAAACAGGTCTCGGGGTAGGGCTGATCGAAGAGGCGGCCATTGACGGCATCCCGTCGCTGGTCATCGATCCCAAGGGTGATCTTACGAACCTGATGTTGAACTATCCCGATTTGCGGCCGTCTGATCTGCAGCAATGGATCAACGCCGACGACGCGGAGCGGGCAGAAAAGAGCGTGGAGGAGTTTGCCGCGGACGAAGCCCGCAGGTGGAAAGCGGGCATTGAAGCGTGGGGGCAGACGACCGATCGCATTCGCAAGCTGGGCGCGGCGACCGACGTCAATATCTATACGCCCGGGAGTGACGCTGGTATTCCGATTTCGATCCTGTCGTCATTCGCTGTGCCACCGCAGGCCGTTATCGACGATGCCGATACGTTTCGCGATCGCGTCGCAACGACGGCAACCGGTATCCTCACGCTGCTGGGAATCGACGCCGATCCGATCCAGTCGCGCGAACACATCCTGCTGACGACTATTTTTGACCATTGTTGGCAAAATCAGAAGGGTTTGGATCTGGGAACTTTGATTCAAATGGTCCAGACGCCGCCGGTCCAGAAAGTGGGCGTGATGGACGTCGAGTCCTTCTTCCCCTCGAAGGACCGGTTCTCGCTGGCAATGTCGATGAATAATCTGTTGGCGTCGCCGAGTTTCTCTGCCTGGATGACGGGCGAACCGCTGGACATCGATCGACTGCTGTACACGCCGACAGCTAAGCCAAAGACGTCGATTTTTTATCTTGCACATTTGTCCGAGCAAGAGCGAATGTTCTTCATTTCGTTGCTGCTCAATCAGGCGATCGGATGGATGCGGACGCGTGCAGGTACCAGTAGCTTGCGGGCGATGATCTACATCGACGAAATCTTCGGACTCATGCCACCGGTGGCGCAACCTCCGACAAAGAAACCGTTGCTAACCCTGCTCAAACAGGCTCGCGCCTACGGGATCGGTTTGGTATTGGCAACGCAGAACCCGGTTGATCTGGACTACAAAGGCCTGTCGAACACTGGAACTTGGTTTCTGGGGCGTTTGCAGACGGACCGGGACAAGCAGCGAGTACTGGACGGCCTGGAAGGCGCTTCCGCCGAAGCGGGCGAAGGTTTCAATCGTGGTGAAATCGCCAACATACTTTCAGGCGTGGGGAAGAGAGTGTTCCTGTTGCACAACGTGCATGAGTCTCACCCCATTACTTTTCAAACTCGTTGGTGCTTGTCCTACCTGGCAGGTCCTATGACGCGGACACAGATTAAGACGCTAATGGCCGGGAAGAAAGAGATCGCAACACACGAACCCGGCTTTGCGACCACGGCACCGGCGATGCCGACTGCGTTGCCCGAATCGACGATCCAAGCAGAGGTTCCGGCTCCACCGCAACGTCCCGTTCTGCCTCCTGACGTCCCGCAAGTGTTCCTGCCAATTCGTCGGGCGTATGGAGGCACAGAAGTCTCGTATGCACCGCGGCTGCTGGCGATTGGAAAAGTCCATTTTGTCGACACACGAAAAGGCCTGGCAGCGGACGAGAAACTGTCGATGATCACCGGGATTGATGGCAGTGCGTTTGGGATTGATTGGGCGGACGGGGTACGCTTGGACATCGACGACGACGATCTCGAGCGGGAACCGCCGGTGCCGGGCACCTTTGGCGACGTTCCGCCAGAAGCCGGGAAGGCCAAGAACTACACGACCTGGAAGAAGAAGCTGGCCGATCATGTTTACCGCTCGCGTCGTTACAGCCTGTTCAGGTCGAAGCAACTGGGTGAAGTATCCGAGCCGGGAGAAACAGAGCGAGAATTTCGTATTCGATTGTCCGACCGAGCACGCGAAGTTCGCGACGAAAAAGTGGAAAAACTGCGTTCGAAATACGAATCGAAGCTGAATACGATGGAGGAACGCTTGCGCAAGGCCGAGCAACGACTTGACCGTGAGAAGCAGGAAGCAGAAGGTGCCCGATGGCAGACGATGATTTCTACCGGTGCGACGATATTAGGTGCCGTGTTGGGAAGACGCGTAGCCAGCTCGACGAATGTCGGACGCGCAGCGACGGCTGCTCGAGGAGTTGGACGAGCCCGCAAGCAAGCCGAAGATGTCGGCCGGGCGATGGAAGACATTGAATCCTACAAAGCAAAGTTGCAGTCGCTCGAGGACGAGGTGGCGGAAGAGGTGGCGGAAATTGGACAGCGTTTTGACGTCGATGAATTGGAGTTGGATGTACTGCTGCTAAAACCCCGCAAGTCAGACATCGACATCCGCCACATTGCTTTGGCCTGGGTTCCGTTTGGTCGCGATGCGACTGGAGCCAAAGTGGCTCTGTTTCAGTAGTCGGTTCGCCGCATTGCCGATACACCAAGCTACAGCCCAGCAACCATATTTTCGAAGGTGTGTTTGCCTGGAATCAGCCAGATCATGAATCCGGTCAACGCGGCAGTTACCACGAGGCTGATCGGACTACCGTCGATGAAGTGTGCGATGATGTTCAGAAATGCGGCGCCTTCCAGTATCGCCGCCGACATCATGCCCCCCGTCTGGAGCTGCTGTCCCATTGGCTGATCTGCTTGGAAGTCTCCAATCGGGTTGGTTCGACCCATCAGTCGAGGCATGATGAATGACAACGCGGTAAGTCCAATCGCCATGGCCGCTGCAAGGTAGGTCAGTAGACCTGGTTGTCCCTGATCGCCGCGTTTCAGGTAGAAGATGATTCCCGCGAAGATGACAACGCCATTGATCATCGCAATGATGATGAACTGGGTTGTCGTGGCCGCCCGCTGCAGCTGTACTCGCTGTTGTTCCGTCAATCGTGGCATTCGTTGATTCCCGCTCCGGGCGAATGGCGCAGTTGCCTGACGTTGTGGGCGAAGTCCGGCGGGGCTGAATACAACCTGTTTTATGCTACGCGTTCGACGTATTCATCTCGCACAGGTTCGCGTCGAGGGCTGGTGTAGCGGATATCGGCAACCAGGTCTTGATAACGAACGTACGTGTCCCAGGCGATCCAGCCAAGATACAGGTTTAGTCCGATCGATCCAAATAGCGCCAAGAGTGTCATGAAGCCTCCCCGCTGCAATGTGCGGTCGTCGTAAGTCTGCGTGTTGCCTGCCACTTGCGACCGGGCATCCGGCAAGCCGATTTGCGTGGTTGCGGCCGTGCTGGTTGGATAATACGGCAGGGCCGACGGTTGGCTCGCGTCAGGCACCAGAATACCGGGAGTTGCTGTTTTGGAACCGCTCGATGAACTCTCCGTTGGATTTTGCGCGACGGAAGTCCATCTGTAGGGTCGGTCGGTGCGCAACGGAGTGGCTGCGTTGTGCGGCGTGACAGGCGAGGTGGGCTGGCCGTACTGTGTAGCCGTTTCGGGTGGCAGATAGTTGCTCCCGGTTCGCGGCGATGTGCTTGGCACCGATGTACTTGCTACAGGTGCGGGCGTTGTAACGCCCGGTTGTGGAAAGGGTGTTGTCTGTCGCTGATCGTCCTGCGGGTAGTTGGCAACGGTCGATGGCGACAATTCTCGTTGCCGGTACTGGCTATTCAAGTCGTCGACATTGAATGGCGTGTCACCCAGTGATCGTGGCGGCGCGAGGTCCTGACTGCTGGCCGAACTTTCGTCGAAACCGAATTGCCCAGTGTCGGCACGCGTGGTCGGACTTGGAAAAGGGCTGCTGGTGTCGTCGCTGGCGTATTGTGGGCGGGGTTGCGTCGATTCAGTGACGTTGGCCGGGATGTAGCGGCCTCGACGGTTCTGCGACTGGCCGCTGTCAGCGCGCTGATTGGCGTTTGCGCCGCTGATCGAAGGGGGACGTCGCGAGTCGACATCGGTGGGGCTGACCGGGCGATTGGGCCAGGTATTTTCGGCTTGATACTGAGCTGCGCTGACGGTACCTGCTGCATTGAGTGCGGCAGTTGTTCCCACACGTTGTACTGGTTCGTCTACGCCCGGCGAGCTCAGCGGTTCGGGCAGCGAGGTCTGTGTTTTGAAGGCACGGGCGTCAAGTTGCCCTTGTCTTCGGCGCGCCTCTGAACGAGCCTCCTGCGATGACCGTTTCGTTGCTGTGTCGAACGTTGACCGGGGCTGCGTGCCCCGCTCAGTGGATGATGCGCCGACGGGGATGTAGTCGGACGAGTCTCCGTACGCGACAATGGCCAAGCATAAGATGGCGGTCTTCATGACCGAGCTCCCTCTAATGAATACGAATGTGCTGAGCACAGTTGCAGTAGCCGGCCAGCGAACGGGCGGGATGGTAGCTTCGCTGCGGCCGGCGTGTAAATACGAATCGAAAATTGCAGCATTCCGACGTCGGTCGATGTCGAAGAGACAGATCATGAGTGAACTGGAATTCACTGCGTACCACGAAGCCGGACATGCTATCATCGGCGCCATGCTGGGCGGTCGGGTTCGCAGCGTTACGCTCGAACCGCCCGGCGATGATAGCCCCGAACGGTATGGTGACACGCAAATCGAATGGCTGATGGCAGGCGTCGATCCCCGCCAGCATGCACTTCGCGAGTTGAAAACGGCCCTCGCCGGACCGGCCGCCGAGTCGGTTTATCGCGACGACTATCGCCACTTGCGGATTACGCAGGAGAGCTCGGCCGATTGGCTGAGCAGCAGGACTTCACGCCCGGGTGTTGCTGAAAGATGAGGCACACCAAATCACCTTGCTGCACGAAACGCTGGCTCAGCTCGTGCATCTTCTCAGGAAAGACGAGCGAATTTGGAGCGCCGTGGCTGCGTTGGCGGATGAATTGTTGACCCATGAGACCATCGAAGCCGAGCAAGTCGACGAGGTCGTCGGTTTCTGGATGCGAAACTGAAGACACCGAACGGTCACGGGCTCTCCACGCAATTCCAACCGCAGACGCGGCTCACGCGTCCAGCTTCTCCATGCGTTGCATCTCCATACGCAGAATATTCAACAGCGCTTGAAGGAAGGCGACGACCATCGGTCCCACCAGGATGCCGACAGGGCCCAGCGCCTGGACTCCGCCCAGCACGCTTAAGAGCGCCAACAAGGGGTGCAAATTCGATTGCCCGTGGAGGATAAAAGGTTTGATCACGTTGTCTGCCATGGAAACGATGAGCAGACCGTACACTGCCAATCCGACTGCCGCCGTAGCCCGGGGCGGGTCCAGTACGAAACCCAGATAGATGCACGCTGGAATCCAAACGGCGGCAGCACCGACGAACGGTATCATCGCCAGGATCCCCGTCAGCAGCGTTAGCAGGAAAACGGAGGGGACACCAAACAGGTAATAACCAATACCGGCCAGAATTCCCTGCGCGATCGCGGACAACAGAGTTGCCAGTACGACAGCGCGGCTGACGTTGTCAAACTCTGCCAATAATTCCGTTTCATAGTGATCATCGATTGGCGACAACCGCATGAGCGTCTTGATCATCTCGGGACCGTCGATCAGAAAGTAGTAGACAGCAATCAACATGATCGAAAGGACGAGCAGTGTGCGCACCACGACCGCCGGAGTTCGACCGGAAAGAAAAAGTGTAAGTTTTGTCAGATAGCCGCCGGCCCGTGATTTCCAATCTGCGATCTGTTGAGCCGTCGGGTGCGCCAGCTCATTGATCACCGACCACGGGATGCCACCCAATAGATCGGATCGAAGGTTGTCATAGGAACTCAATGCTCTGGCCAAGACCTGCGCGAGATCAGCCTTCTCTTCGTCACTGATAGGTCCTGCAGTGTTCAGTTTGGCAAATGGCGTGATCTCATCGCCAATTTTCTTCACCGCCTCCATTGCAACAACGTAACGGCACGCCTGTTTCTCGATTTTGGATTGTTCTCGGCTTCCCAGGTCTTCAGCCGGCCCACCACGGGATGATTCTTGCCATAGTCGCTCCAGCGTCTGTAATTCCGGCTCCGACAGTCTCGAGTCGAGTGCCTCGATCGATTCCAGAGGCAGGCTGGACAGTGCGTCACGACACGCGGTTCCCAGGTCTTTCTCGAGTCGTCGCAGGTCGTCTGCCAGACGATTGATGTCGCCATCGCTGATATTCACTTCGGCCTGGCCATTTTCGTCAACGACAAGCAGTCGGTCGAATTCGTCGCGAACTGCATCCAGCGACCGTTTCGCAGGTATCACCAGTTGGAATTTCTGCCGCAGCCCCGTAATCTCTTGATTAATATCCCATTCACTGTTTTTCAGTTGCCTCGCTTCATCAATCGCAAAGAACGTGAGCATGGCGACAGGACCAAAAATCATCAGCGCCACGGTCAGCGTCGTTATGAAAGCGGCCAGTTGCTTGCGGCCTTTGCTTCTGGTCAAGACCCAGACGTGAAACGGCTTGAAAATCACGACGGTAAGCGCTGCCAGAAACAGGGGCAGGATGAACGTTTTCATTACCTGATAGAACAGCATGGTGAAAATCACCAGGATGACGAGCAGGGCGACGAAAGAGGTTATGCGAGCCATGGAATTCGACGGCGGTCTCTTGTCTGGCTTGTTCATCAAGTGTTCGTGTCCCAGGTTCATCGATTCGCACGGTCGCCTCAATTCGTTGAGAAACGACGGGTAATGGAATTGTCATCATGTGTTACGATCATATCGCAAAATAGAATTCACACGAGATAGCGATTAAACGCCAGCTGATCATCGCCGCGAAACTCGCTTTGTTCTTGCTTGTTGTCTGGGGGCTCGGCCACGCTCTGCAGGCCGCGTTCGTGGAACTTCGGCAAAGCGGATTCCGCTGGATTGATCTGCGCTGGCATTGGCTGGCGGTAGCCGCTGCGTGCTACCTCTCAGCCCAGTTTGTTCTGGGTATGTTCTGGTGGCAGCTGCTGATTTCGATGAACCAGCAACCCCGCCGTTACGCGACATTCCGTGCGTTCTACCTGGGGCACCTGGGGAAATATGTGCCGGGGAAGATGTTTACCGTATTGCTGCGCACGGGACTGATTCGTGGTGATAGAGTTGCCGTCGTTCCGGCCGGGATCTCGGTGTTCTTCGAAACGCTGATCTATATGGCAGTAGGGGCATTCATTGCCGCGATGGTGTTGAGTGTGCGCGGCGACGGATCGTGGCAGATACGTACACTGGCGCTTGGTGCCTCGTTGACTGCGCTGGTCGCAACCTGGCCTCCACTGTTGCGGTGGAGCGTGGCGTGGATCCAATCCAGACGCAATACCGAACCCTACCAAGTGCCCTTGATTGATGTGTCGACGTGGTTTTGTGGTTGGGTGTACTGCAGTTGTGCCTGGTTTCTCAATGCAATCAGTTTGTGGGCAACGATCCGTGCCTTACCGTTGGCAGGAAGCCCGTCGCTCGACCTAGATTGCTTCACGCGCGTCCTCGCATCCGTCACCCTAGCGGTGGTCGCAGGCTTCGCTTCGTTCCTGCCCGGTGGCGGTTTGGGCGTCCGTGAGTGGATGCTGGATCGGTTACTCGCCGTTGAATTCGGTCCGACGGTGGCGGTTGTGTCGGCTGTCCTGTTGCGCTTCGTCTGGTTGCTGACGGAGATCGTTGGTTCAGTTATCCTGTATCTAGTGAAGCCTGTTGATCCGGCTTTGTCGGCATGAGTCGGAGAGGCTGGCGAATTGACGATTGCCCACGTCCAGCCTCAAGGTTCAGCCATGTTATCGTTTGTGATCCCGGTTCTCGATGAAGCTGCGAGTCTGGCAGAGCTCCATCGCCAGATCGACTCGGTTGCGGACGAACACGGTTATGACATCGAGTTCGTGTTCGTCGATGATGGCTCGACCGATAACTCGTGGGAAATCATTAATCAGATCGCGAAATGATCCCCGATCGCAGGGCATTCGCTTCCGCCGCAACTTTGGCAAAGCAGACGCCTTGAGTGCAGGTTTCGACGCGGCGGTCGGTGAAATCGTATTTACACTGGACGCTGATCTGCAGGACGACCCGCGTGAGATTCCCCGCTTCCTGGCCAAGCTGGACGATGGGTTTGATGTCGTCAGCGGCTGGAAGAAGAAGCGGTTTGATCCGTGGCACAAAGTGATCCCTTCGCGGATGTTCAATTGGCTTGTCGGAGCACTAACGGGAGTCAAGTTGCACGACCACAACTGCGGTTTCAAGTGTTATCGACGAGGCGTATTTGACGAAATTCACTTGTACGGCGAGATGCATCGCTTCGTACCGGTATTGGCCAATTCCCGCGGGTTCCGGGCCGGCGAGATCGTGGTGAAACACCGGCCTCGCGAATTTGGCGTTTCGAAGTACGGGGCCGAACGTATCCCGAAGGCGCTGCTCGATTTGCTAACCGTAAGTTTCCTGACAGGTTACGGTCAGCGACCGCTGCATTTGCTGGGCAAGTTGGGAGTCACCGCTTTTTTCTGCGGCGCGTTTGGACTGACGATTTTGACTGCCGGCTGGATCATCAGTCGTGCCTTTGCGGGTCTCGAACCAGTGCACCTTCACGAGCGTGCTATTTTCTTCTACTCGCTGGCAGCGTTGCTCTTGGGAGCCCAATTCATGACGGCGGGTTTTCTCGCCGAACTTTTGCTGGCGCATCACAATCGTGAGCAGCGAAATTATTCCATTTCCGAGCGGACCGATGCGCTGGCGGCAAAATCAACCCCGGTCAGCGAAGTGCAGCACGCTTCCCGTAATGATCCGCCCAACGTAATCAAACGCCATGACTGAAGTCGAACAAGGAGCACGTCGACTTCGGATTTACCGGCTGCTGCTGCTGACCGCCATGCTGTGGTTGGCCGTTCGCGTGTTGTTCGTGTGCGCCCTCGACCAGCAAACTCCATTTCTCAGCGCCAATGATCGCAGTCGTTGGTGCACGGTCCGGTCCCTGGTCGAACAGGGGACCTACCGCATTGACGATGTGATCTCGATTCGCGGCTGGAACACGATCGACAAAGTGTCACACTACGGCGAAGACGGCGAGCAGCATTTCTATTCGAGCAAACCTCCGCTGCTGGCCACGATCGTCGCCGGATTCTATTGGCCGCTGAATCGTATTCTCGGTTTCAATTTCGGCGATCACCCGTTCCTTGTGGGCCGGACCCTGATTTTCACGATCAATGGGTTGCTGCTGCTTGTGCTCTTACGAGCGAGTCTCGCCATCATCGAACGCTGGGGCACGACCGATTGGGGCCGATTGTTTGCGGCAACTGTTGTAACCTGGGGAACTTTTCTGACGACATTTGCTGTGACATTGAATAATCACCTGCCGGCCGCCGTTGCCGTGGTGTTGGCGGTGTGGGCTCTTTTGGAAATCTGGTACGCGGGGCGACGCGAGACGTGGCTTTTCGCCTTGGTTGGCTTTTGCTCAGCGATGGCTGCAGCAAACGACCTTCCGGCTCTGTCGATGATGGCCATGGCCGGTGCTGCCTGTGCGTGGAAGTCCATCCGACCAACGTTCCTGGGATTCTTCCCGGCGATGCTGGTGGTCGCCGCAGCGTTTTTCGGCACGAACCAATTGGCGCACGATAGTTGGCGACCTCCCTATGCACATCGAGCCCAAGGTGAAGACTGGCGTGGCGACAATTGGTACAACTACCCGGACAGCTATTGGTCACCGGAAAACCGCCGAGGGGTCGATCGGGGCGAAGCCAACATTGTGGATTACGCTTTTCATACTTCGATCGGACACCATGGCGTCCTCTCACTGACTCCCGTGTGGCTGTTTTGTTTCTACGGCGTGTTTCTGATGGCTAAACCGGGTCAACGGGGGGCGGCGGCGGTGATGATCACCACGCTGACGCTTGTTTGTTGGCTGTTCTATATCAATCGGCCGCTTGTGGATCGTAATTACGCCGGACTCTGCTGCGGATTTCGCTGGATGTTCTGGTTGATCCCGCTTTGGTTGGTTGCGCTCATTCCCGCCGCCGACGCAATCGCCAAGAAACCCTGGTGGCGACGCACGGCATGGCTGCTGTTCGGGGTGTCCGCCTGCTCCGCATTGTTCGGCAGTTTTCATCCATGGATGCATCCGTGGCCGTATGCATTGCTGCAGTTGTTGAACAAGTGATCGAGAATTGAAGGCACACGCCAAGGGATAACTGTGGACAACGAACGGTCGAATGAAGCGATCAATCCTTATGCTTCGCCGGAGCCAGCTTCGGTCGAATTGGTCCATGCCGATTTGGATACTGAATTGGGGCGTCTGCAAGTGTTCGTTGGTTCGAATGTCAAGTACTACATGAACCACTGGGCAACGCTGTTGCGCAATCGCAAAGCGACCGGTGGCTTCAATTGGATCGCGTTCTTTTTTTCAGGTCTTTGGTTGCCGTACCGTAAGATGTACAAGCTGACCTTGATCTTCTATGCCATCATGATTCTGGAAACAGTACTGGAAGAGCTCGTGTTTGTCTTCATGTTGGGCGAGCCAGAAACTCCCGCCATCGTCGGCCGGGCCGTGGGGCTCGTCGCATCGCTGGTCTGCGGCGGGTACGCGAACCGTTGGTATTTGTCGCATGCGCGAAGACATGTGGCCGAAGTCGGCTCTTCGGGACTCGAGGGCAATTATCTGGCGGAAGCACTCGCGAAACGGGGCGGAACCAGTTTGGTCGCTTCCCTGGGACTGTTTGCACTTTTCATCATCGCCATGGGCATGGTATTTCTCCCCTTGGAGATGCTGCTGTACCAGGCATAGTCGTGAACAGAATCGTGCGGCGCTGCAGTGGCCACGATCGTCCAGAGACGCGTCGCATCCATAAGCTATCGTTTGACATGAAGTCAATATCCTGTGGAATTGTGGCGGCTATTCCGGCGCTGGTGATGGTGATTTGGTTTGTCCTGGCCTACGAACCGGGCAATTACCAGACTGAAATTCCGTTCGTCGCAGGCGTTATCTTCTTGATCACGAGCCTTGTGCTGGGACTGCGTCTCCCGGGCCGGCTGCAAATGCTGAGCCAGGTAACTCCTCAGGTCGTACGCAACCTGCTGTTTCGATACGCAATGATCGCCTGGGCACTGGCGGCGTTCTCGATTGTCGTGACGAGTCAGACGAGTATGTTTCTCGGCAAGGAAAATGGGGATGGCTTGAACAGCCCAAGCTGCGGCGTCCTTTTCTCCTTCTTCTGTGTCATGGGACTTTCTGCCGTATGTTTGCCGCTATCGCTGATGAGCTCACGGATCCTGGCGTGGCCGTTCTGTTGGTCCCACGTCCGGTCGGCTACCTCTCCCTCCAATGCACCACTTGACCGGCATTGATTCAAGCTATTGTTCCAGTTCGTTTAGCGCTCGGATGCCACTTGAGAGCGGCAAAATAGTCGCTGCGACGCCCAGGATGATAGTGATCACCAATCCCGTTGTGATGGTACCCAGATTTCCCAATTGGAAATTCGGCAGCGTCAAGATGTCGCCGATGTGCAATTCGGAGCTGGCACGCTGGCGACACAGCCGAGATGGTTGGGACGGCGGTCAGGAGTACCACGACGGCGATGTAAATCACGCTGATGACCAGGGTCAGCGTGCCCCCAAAACCGGCAGCGATTTTTGCAGCTGAGGCCTCACGCAAATTGGGAAATCGAGCTCCCAGTCCTACGGCAAGTCCTGACAGGCCGAGACACAAGGCAACGCACGTGACCTGATGGCAAATAGCGATTAGCGGCGACGTGATGTGCAAGCCAAGCATCACATCGCTCAACAGAATCAACGCGGAGCAGGGTACAAGCGACATTGCGGTGGCGAAGAAGAATTTGCTTAACAGGATCGAGCTGCGATGGATCGGCAGTGTTCCCAGGATCCAGAATCGACGGCCTTCAAGGCTGATGAGTGGATAGATGAAACGAGTGGTGAACGTAGCCAGCAGCAAACCGGTGACGCCGACGTTGAGAAAGCTGACGGCCGTCATCCAGCCGCGGAACGACGTTCCGTAATGCAGCCGACGGATGTTCAGGAAGTAGAATGCCAACAGGGCAAAGAAGATCGCAAACTGTGACCATTGCGTGATGTCTCGACGAAAGATACGAAAGTCTTTTTGTACGAGGTGGCGCATGGACTGGGGCAACGGCAAAGTGACCAGGCCGGTAAATTCGTCGAAGATGTTCGTTCTCGCCTTCTTGCGGTCGGAGGCCAGCCCGGCGAGTCCGCTATACCCTTTGACATAAAGGCGTTCGCCTGCCGCGCCCACCATCAGGTAGCCAAACATTGCAGTCGACGTCAGGCAAGCAAAGAATCCGAGACTCTCCAGCCACGATAGCTGCGTTTCAGAAGCGGCGGGATGAGCCGACTCGAGCAATCCTGTACTCAGCCACCAACTTGGCAGACAACGTTGCTCACTGTATTGCAACTTGGCCAGCATTCCATGGAACCAGTCGAACGACATCAGTGTTTCCACAGATGTGTCTTCGAGTAACATCCACGCCAACAGAAGCATGGCGAGCACCATCAACGCAGCGGCGATTGCCAGCAGATACAAACGGAGGGTCGGCAAGAATCGTACCACGAGCAGGCAGAGGATCGCACCCAAGCTGCCAGGAATGAACACAAATGCCAACATGAAAGGCAGCATCAACAGAAAGTAGTACCAGGGGGCGCCGGCGACCGCCCCATAGGCCAACAGCAATGGACTACCCAGCAAAAAGAATCCCCAACAGGTGATCAGCATGGTTTCCTGGAAACGATGCAGGACAATGCGGCGGCTGGTGACGGGGATCGTCAGCAGGAAAAACGTCTCACGGCCTCGAAATAATCCGCCGTAGATTACGATCGCCGACGACACCGTCAGCATCGTCAGTAGTGCCAGAAAGAAAACATTGTAGATGGCATGGACCGTTTGTGACCGGGTCGCTTCGTGCTGAATTGTCATCCACAGGAGCCGAAATCCCTCATGGAACATCACGTACATGGCGATCCAGAAGATCAGGCTGAGCGTCAGGATGACCAGCGTCCGGAGGCGGCTGGAGGAAAAGGCCTGTTGCAGCAGGCAGCGCAACAACCGGAACCGCAGAACCCAGAACCCTCGCGCCTCTTGGGCAGCCGACGGCAATGACACGTTCATATCATGTCCTCGCCGTTTGGCGCGTCGGTCGCCGCGACTGGCGATGTCTCCGTGGCGGTTAGCGTCAGGAACATCTCTTCGAGTGATGAATCACCCAACGCGAGACGAGATTTGAGCTCATCGACCGTTCCGAGAAACGTCAACTTGCCGAAATTGATGACACCGATGCGGTCGGCAATTTCTTCGGCGACGGCCAGCGTGTGCGTGGAAAGGAAGACGGTTTTGCCCTGTTTGGCACGTTCGCGCAGCATGTCTTTGACAAGCCGCATACTTCGCGGATCGAGTCCCACAAGCGGTTCGTCCAGGATCAAAACATCGGGGTCGTGGATGAGTGCGGCCGCGAAAGCGACTCGCTGCTTCATCCCGTGCGAGTAGTTTTCGGTCAGTTGATCAAGAAACGTATCCAGTTCGAACAGACTGGAATTGTCGGCGATAGACTGTGCGATCTCCTTGGAGTTCATTCCCTGCATGCTGCCAACGAATTCCAGGAACTCGCGCCGGACAGTTTGTCATAAAGTTCGGGCTGATCAGGAACAAAGCCCAGGCGGCTCTTCGCCAGCCTCGCTTGCTTCAAAACGTCATAACCTGCAAGCGATACCCGGCCGCTGGTTGGCAGTAGCAGTCCAACCAGCATCTTGATCGACGTGGTTTTTCCGGCTCCATTGGGTCCCAGGAAGGCAAACACCTCACCGGCACCTACTTCCATCGTCAGTTCGTCAACAGCTACTTTGTTTCCGTAGCGACGAATCACATCGACAAACTTGATCAATGTTCCGGCTCCGGGGTGACTTCGTCGTCGGCTTGGCGACGGAATTCAACTTTCAGGTTGGCCAATGCCAATTCCTGCTTTAACACGATGCCATCATCGCGGACCCATAGTTTACTGAACGGTTTGTCGATTGAGGTCAACCCGCTGTCGACTTCGGTGAACGTGACGACAAAAACCGTGTCGACTTCGCCGTCCCAGGCGAGCATATCTCGCCCTTCCACCACGGCTTTTGCGGTTCGCAAAGGCGAATTGGGTGGGAACGGTCGGAACGTCTTGAAGGTCCATTCCTGCCCGAGCTTCAGGTTGGCCATCCTGGGCGACGGTGCGAAAGCGTCGAGCACTAATGCCTCCGGAGGGATCGGAAACGTACGTCGAAAAAGCTCTGTGGGAGCTCCATCGTCCGTGGCCATCAGTTCGCCAGCGGTCACGGCTACGTCGAGTTTGTCTTCGAATTGGAATCCGCGGAGGATGAACAAGTCGCCCACGCCAGCGTAATTGACCGAGGAACGGAATCGCGAGAGTCGACCATCCACGTCGAACAGCATTTCGCTGACAAGGTCGAACGAAACGACCGTATCGTTCTGGCCCAATCCAGAGACGCCAGCAAACAGAGCCCAATTGCCTATCAGCTCATTCGCCATTTCCGAAACCGGCAGGCTGCGGCAGCGAACAACACTGCGAGCTGTCGAGACGCCGTCTTGTTCGTACTTGAAAGTCATCTGAGCTGACCCGATCGAGCGACC
The DNA here is from genome assembly GCA_963821085.1 of uncultured Planctomycetales bacterium. GTDB lineage: Bacteria > Planctomycetota > Planctomycetia > Pirellulales > Pirellulaceae > CAWGCE01. Next base: position 104,013 of record CAWGCE010000017.1, read on the forward strand.
GTCCCAGAACATGTGCCAGACAACGTCTTTGGGTGGACCGACCGAGTCGGCGGCAATCAATCGCTGGTCGGGTGCCGTGGCATTGTTTACGTGCGGCAAGATCTTGGTGTTGGTCAGCCACGTCATTGAAGCGAACCAGAATAACACAATCAGGATTTGAACCAGTCGGTTTTGCATAGACGTTGGTTACCGCGATAGAAAATATGCGCTGAAGAATTTTTACCTGAAATTGTCGCGACATCAATTCGATTAGGGCTGTCCAAAAATTGGATCGATCCGACAGGAAAAAACGCAAGACTGATTTGGCAGATTTCTTGTCTCCATAATCCGCCAATTTCTGGCATTATACGGTCTTCATTGTTTGTTGACCTTGAACTTGGTATCTTCTGATATCTGGATTCCTACCTTTGACCAGGTGCAGGAGGTACCTCAAATGTCTGGATCGACTTTCTTCGTTCAATCGTGTCCCGTCTGCGGACGTCACTTGGAAGTTCGAATTCGACATCTTGGGAAGAAGGTTACCTGCGTCCATTGTGGCGGCGGCTTTGTTGCGAGTGATCCTGAAATGGCGAACAGCCGTCAATCGAATGCCCAGATCGATTTATTTTGTCGCGCCGAACGATTGCTGAATCGCACGCGGAATGTAATGTAACGGATCGCCGTCTGTATTCGCCTCGCCTCGGCCGGTCTGCAGTCGCGACCAAAGTGGCATGCTCGCCAAGAGTTCATGCAGCTCCAGAAATGACTCGGTCGCCGCCGTAGCCATACAAAGCGACGAGCAAGCAATCCGTCTTCAGAAGTTGCGCGACGCACGTCATTGCCCGGCAATCAGCCGATTCAGATCGTCGAAGAAGTCGGGGTAGGTCTTGGCAGTGCACTCCGGATTTATTATCTCGACACCTGGGATTTTCAGCCCAGCCAGAGCAAGGCTCATCGCCATCCGATGATCATCATACGTTTCAACGGTCGCTCCCTTGGCGACCCCCGGGTCGATGATCATGCCATCTTCGGTTTCGGTAACAGTGGCTCCCAGCTTTCGCAACTCGGTCGCCAGGTCGCCGATCCGGTCAGTTTCCTTGTGTCGGTTATGGGCAACGCCGTGAACTTCCGTGCGACCCTCGGCAAATAGCGCCACCGCTGCCAGCGTTTGCACCGTGTCGCTGATTGAGTTCATGTTGACCTCAATTCCGTGGAGCGGTCGCCCGCTGACGGTGATTTCATTGTTGCCGTAGTCAACCAGGCAGCCCATCTGTGACAGGCATTCACAAAACGCTACGTCACCCTGAAGCGACTTCTTGGAAAGGCCTCGAACGCTCACCTTACCCCCAGTGATTGCTGCCGCCGCCCAGAAGTAACTGGCGGCCGAAGCGTCGGGCTCAATTGCGTAATTCGTCGATCGATAGGCCTGGTTGCCGGCGATCTGGAACGTTGTACCACTCGAGACGGCTTGTGCGGCGAACGAACGCATGACGGCCAAAGTCATATCGATGTAAGGGCGAGAAACCAATTCGCCTTCGACGCGGATTGTCGTGTCTCCTGTTGCGCAGGGGCAGGCCATCAGCAGCCCACTGAGGTATTGACTGGATACATTTCCGGCGATCGTCGCCGAACCGCCGGTTAGCCCCTGGGTGTCAACAATGACGGGGGGAGCTCCTGTGCCCAATTCACTCGTCGCATTGACGTTGAGTTGCTGCAGCGTATCAAGCAAGTCCTGAATCGGTCGCTCGTGCATCCGGTCGACTCCGCTGAGCCGATATCGGCCTGCGCCCAGCGATACCATGGCGGCCAGGAACCTCACCGTCGTTCCGCTGTTGCCCACGAACAGTTCGCCGGAGCCTACCGGAATCTGGCCATGGCAGCCGGCCACGGTCAATTCGCTGGCGTCCCAATCGGCGGCGACCGAAATGCCCAGCCGATTCAGGCACTCGATCATCACCTGCGTATCGTCGCTGTTGAGAGCCCCCGAAAGCACCGAAGTCCCTTCAGCCAGCGCAGCGCAAACGAGAGCCCGATTGGTGATGCTCTTGGAACCGGGAGGGGTGATGGAACCATGGATCGGCCCGCAAGGGGTGATGGGATGAGGCGGCATTTGAGGATTTGAGATTTGAGATTTGAGATTTGAGATGAGTTTGAATTTGCGGCGTTTGATTGTAACGGCTCATCCCGTCCGCCCGTTATAGCTTTTCCTAGCGGAAGTCGCGGGAGCGGTGGGCGATTGGGTTGCGGGCGTCGCCAACGAATGTTCCGAAATCGTGCAATCGCTTGACGATCACGTGGATGACTGCGTGCCTTGATTCGAGTTTGCCGTAGGCAACCCAGGCCGGTGAACGTTTGGCGATGGGGTAAAACTGCTCCCAGGTGGATTGATGCAGAACCAGGTTGATCGTTCCGGTTTCGTCTTCCAACGTTACAAACGTGATTCCTTTGGCGGTGGAAGGTCGCTGTCGCAGCAGAACAATTCCGGAGACCTGGATCAGGCGATTGTCGGGCAATTCAGACAGGTCGGCCGCCGTCACAACCTGTTTGGTCGCCAAAGCTGACCGATAAAACGAAATCGGGTGGCCACGCAGCGAATAACCGGTGGTGTGGTAGTCGGCAATCACGTTTTCCAGCGGTTCGAGTTCGGGCAAACGAACCGGCAATTCGTCTTCCGCCTCCAATCGATCAAACAGCGGTGTGTCGCGTGGTGATTGTTCCTGCGAGAGTGCTTCCCACAGTGCTTGCCGGCGATCGCGGCCCAGCGAAGCCAATGCATCGGCGCTGGCCAGCTGCCTGATCACCGCCCGTGGCAACCGGCACCTGCGCGTGAAATCCTCCTGCGAACGGAACGAGCCTGTGCGACGAGCTGAAAGAATTTGCTCGGCGTGGCGCTGCGAGAGTCCTGCGATGGTGCGCAATCCAACCCGGATCGCCCGTCCGGCATCCGCCGAAGCGGTAATCGCCCGGCTGTCGCCATGTTCCTCCAGAGTGAAATCCCAGTCGCTGTAGTTCACATCCACCGACCGCACTTCAACACCGTGGTCCCGTGCGTCACGAATCAGTTGTGCGGGTGCATAGAACCCCATCGGCTGGCTGTTGATCAAAGCGGCACAGAAAGCGGCAGGATAGTGGTGCTTGATCCAAGCCGAGACATAAACCAGCAACGCAAAACTGGCTGCGTGCGATTCGGGAAAACCATATTCGCCAAAACCGCGGATTTGTTGGAACACTTGCAACGCAAACTGTTCGGTGTGACCCCGACCGAGCATGCCTTCAATCAACTTTTGCCGGAACTTGTCGATCACACCGGTTTTTCGCCAGGCACCCATGGCCCGCCGCAATTGGTCGGCTTCGCCTGGAGTAAACCCGGCGGCGACGACCGCCAGTCGCATGGCTTGCTCCTGAAAGATCGGCACGCCCAGCGTTTTCGCCAGCACATTGCGGATCTCGTCATTGGCATAGAGTACCACTTCTTCCCCTGCGCGACGTCGCAGGTACGGATGCACCATCTGTCCCTGGATTGGTCCGGGACGCACGATGGCGACTTCGATCACCAAATCGTAATAGCAACGTGGCTTCAGTCGGGGCAGCATGCTCATTTGAGCTCGACTCTCAATCTGAAACACGCCGACCGTGTCCGCCCGACAGATCATGTCGTAAACGTCCTGGTCGTCGGGCGGGATGTTGGCCAGAGTCAACTGTCGGCCGGCATGTTCGTCGATCAAAGCGAACGCCTTGCGAATCGCCGTCAGCATTCCCAGGGCCAAACAATCGACTTTCAAGATGCCCAGCTCGTCCAGGTCATTCTTGTCCCAGCTGAATGACGGTACGTCCATCCATGGCCGCGTTTTCGATCGGGACCAACTCGCAGAGCGGTCCCTGCGTCATCACCATCCCGCCCACATGTTGCGAAAGATGCCGCGGGAAACCGACCAACTCTTCCACGACCCGGGTCAACTCGTGCGCCTTTCGTGGACTCGGGATCGATACCCGACCTGGCGACACCGTTTCTGAAAGTGTTCATCCTGCGTGTAGTAGCCTTCGACCTGCTTGGCCAACGCGTCGACGCGATCGAGCGACAACCCGAGCGCTTTGCCTACATCGCGGATCGCGGACCGCATTCGATAGGTGATCACCACTGCCGCCAGGCCGGCTCGTTCGCGACCGTAATTCTCGTACAGATACTGCAGCACTTCCTCGCGCCGCTCGTGCTCGAAGTCGACATCGATGTCGGGAGCTTCGTCGCGTTCACGACTGATGAAGCGTTCGAACAGCACGTCGGTTCGTTTCCGGGTTCACCGAGGTAACCTCCAGGCAATAGCACACGGCCGAGTTGGCAGCCGAGCCGCGTCCCTGGCAGAGAATGTCCCGGCTGCGGGCGAAGCGGACCAGATCCCACACGGTAAGAAAGTAGGCTTCGTAACGCATTTCGTCGATCAGGGCCAGCTCGTGTTCGATCAGCGCGCGGACTTTGTTCGAAACACCATCCGGGTACCGTCGTGCCGCTCCTTCTTCCGTCAATTGACGCAGGTACTGGAACGGAGTCATCCCGTCGGGGGCCAGTTCTTCCGGGTACTCGTAACGCAGTTCGTCCAGCGAAAAACTACAACGGTCGGCGATCTCGCTGGTTCGCTCGATCGCGTCGGGCAGGCAGCGGTAGATGTTGGTCAGTTCATCGAGCGGCCGCAAATGCCGTTCGCGCATTGGCGTATCGTTTCTCGCCCAGCCGATCGACCGACGTTCCCAGCCGGATTGCCGTAAGCACATCGTGCAGCAGCAGGCGTTCCGGTTCGTGATAGTGCACGTGTCCGGCGGCCACGAGCGGCAGGTGGTGGTCGAGGGACCATCGTTTCAGCCTTTGGACCTTGCGTTGGTCGTCCGGGCCATGGTGCAAATGAGCCAACAGGTAAGCTCGCTCGCCAAACAGTTCGCGATACCTGTCCAGTTCCACAGCGGTTGCGTGGTCACCAACGACTCCGGCCAGCATTCCCTCGGAATACTCAGCCAAATCCGTGAAATAAAGTTCACACGATCCCTTTTCAGCTCGGCGACGGCCGACGGTCAGTAATCGACAAAGCCGCCCGTATGTCTTCCTGTCGGGCACCCACAGCACAACCGGCGGCGCGTCGAGCAGCGTGAGCTCGACTCCGACGATCAGCTTCAACCCGGCGTCTTTCGCCGCCGAGTGAGCTCGCACGATCCCCGCGATCGAATTCTGATCGGTCACCGCCAACGCGCCATACCCGAGCGCAACCGCACGCTCCACCAGCTCATCGGCATGCGAAGCACCGGTAAGGAAGGAGAAGTTTGTTAAGCAATGGAGCTCGGAATAAGTAGGCATGAGGCAACAGGCAACAGGACGGGGGAGTGTGTTTGGTGGGTGCTATTTGTGGTGTGATGTGAGTTTCTTGATCAGGCTGGAAAGCATTCGACGGATTTCCAGTGTTGAATCGAAAAATTGTTTTTGCGTGTCAGGTTTGATTAGTTTCAAGTTGAGGGAGATTTGCAGTTGGGTTTCGAGTTCGTAGAGCGACCCTCGGGCCATGCCCAAAAATCTGGCGTAATCCAATGTCGATTGCCGTTCGTATCCTTCCGCAATGTTGCACGGGATCGAAACCGCACAGCATCGGAGCTGCGACGTTAGTCCAAACCGCTCATCAATTGGGTACTCGCTGGTTAAGCTCATAAACACGAGTCACTAACTCCATACACCGCTGCCAAGCAATAAGGTCTTGATAACTACGAATCATCAACTCGCTCCCTGTTGCCTGTTGCCTTATGCCTTCTTCACTCAAAAAATCCATGCAAAAACCACTTCCGTTTCTCCAGGTCGCGGAAGATCCAATACCGGGCGCCGTGTTCATCTTCGACCCGGAAGTAGTCGCGGCGGATGGTGGGGCCTCGCCACCAGCCGGTTTCGATGCGTTCCGGTCCCCAGGCGCTGGTGATGTGGTGAGTGTTGCCGCGGTGGTGGAAGGCGGTGGGGTGGACGGTCCAGGTGCGTTTGTTTTTCATTTGGCCTGTTGCAGTGAGTTCGATCGTGCGGAGCGGGATGGGAGTTGGATAGAGCCGCAGTGGACGGAGCCCGGCGGTGCGGGCGTTTTTGGCGATTGCGGCTGGAGTTCCCCCGGTATTGCGTTTGGCCTGGCCAGCGACCGGTTCGTAGCAGTAATTGCGTTCCGGTTGGGGTTCGGCCAGCAACCGCGTTGTGACGACTCGATCGCGGCCCAACCGGCTGCTGAGGCGCTCGGCCAGGTGAGCTAACTGATCGGACAGATGTGGAGGCAGCTCGTCCAGCAGCGTGCGTTGTCGATCGACCATGCGCGAGGTGAGTGTGGCTCGCACGGCGACCTCCTGCACAGCCGTGGTGATTGTTTTGCGTTCCAACTGCATCCGCAGCAAATCAAACAGGTGCGTCACGTCGGAGGTCGGCCGAAACAGCCCGACATGAATCATGATGCGACGCCGCTCGGTCGACGTCAGCTCGCCTTCCAACTGAATGACTCCACGGTTTTGTTCGCGCAGGCGGGCCGCCAGTTCGGTCAGCAAGCGGTGCAGCAGTTGTCCGATAGCATCGCGACGTTCGGTCGGGTGTTCGAGGGAAAAGAAGACCTCCAGCGGAGCGATCGGGCGGTACGTTTGCACCACTTCGCTGGTTCTGCCGATCGCCTGGTCCAGTCGTTTGAGCACCGTGTCGCCAAAACGAGCTCGCAAGCCGTTGCGGGGCAGGGCGAGCAGTTGGCCGATGAAGGTGACGCCCAGTTGATGCAGCAGCTCGACCGCTTCGTCATTCAGTCGCAGTGCCTCGATGGGCAAAGCGGTCAGCGCCTCGACGTGATCCGCCGCCGGTACGATTTCGATGTGGGGGATCGCCAGCTGCGAATCGGACTGGAGGGAGTCAAAATGAGCCACCGCCCAGGCGGCACCCAGGGTATCGGCGACTCCGAGTCGTGCCAGGTAACCGCGACTGCGAAAGGCATGGATAATGCGCTGTGTCAGGTGGTCTTCGCCGCCCAACAGTTCGGCCGTACCGCCAATGTCGAGCAGGATGGAGGAGGGCTGCTCGGCGTTTTCCAGGCCGACGAACGAACTGAACTGTTCGCAACGCATGGCCAGTTGTTCCATCTCGTCGAAGTCGGCCTGTGGTTGATGTTCGTCGACATGCGTTGGTTGCGATGACTTGGAGCTCGCATGTTGCAGCAGTGCTTCGGCTTCCGCCAGCGGCATCGGTGGGCGAATCCCCAGCTTGCGGGCGGCGGTTGAGCAGTGACAGACCAATTGGCCGCGGCGTGCGTCGCGGTGATGTAAAATGACCGGCCGAAATTTAAGCGCGGGCCGAGCGACGACGATTCGCTGGACGGGCCAATTGGGCAGCCAGATGCAGAGCATCGTTTCATGATGGTTTGTCAGTGGTTGGAGTTGGCCAGTGGTTTCTTCCATTTGCAGTACAAGGGACTCGCCCGCAGTTCCGCCGCGGCAACGTAAAATCTGCAGTTGCCAGGCTCGCAGGTAAGGCCCGGCTGCATGGGCTGCTGCTTCCCTGAATTGAGCCGACGGCTGATCGCCAGCGCCTGCGCATATGTTAGCGCAGTGCCGGTGCGAGTGGTCGGGGTTCGACCAGCAACTGCAGGTCCGACCACGAAGGCTGCCCGCGCACCCGTGGCCGGGCGCACGAGCAACCCCAGGGTAGAGCCTTCTTCCGCTGCCAATTGCATGCGACGAAAGTGGCTGGAATCAATCTGCTCGAGCGACGTCCAAACCGCCGCCACGGCCGAACAACGCAGCGCCTGATCGATCACCCAGAGTGTGTCGCCCAGATGTTTCGGTCGTACGATCATGATCTGCTCCGATTTGATGCCCCACGCAATAGCGGCCGACGGATAAAAGTCTCCCTCGCGATCGACCACGACGATCGTCTGTGCCACGGTCGTGGCGACCGGTTGGGTAGCGCTGATCGATTGCATGGCAATGATCCAGGACAACGCCTGAGCTCCACTGCCCGGCCAAGCGCCCAACCACTCGACCAACTGCCCCGGCACAAACCCACCCTTGGGCAGCAGCGAGTCAAATTCGGCACAGCCCGTGGAGATGATGTCGTGCGAGCCTGGCTTGTGATGCTTGGCCGACCAGTGTTGAAGCTGGTTGCGAAGAGCGTCGATCGTGTACTGAGTGGACATGGCGAAGCGGCGGTGGGGCGTGGGAGGAGAGATTTGAGATGTGAGATTCTTTTCCGACCTCATCTCTGCTCTTGCTTCCGCATTCTCTCCTCTGTCAGCTCACGTTCCTTCTCTTTCATAAACATCGTCATGCGTTCCTGGAGCTCGACTTGTTTCTGTCGTCGTTCGTAGCGTTGTTTTGTTTGGTCATTCAGATAACGTGTCCCCTTGATGTCCGTGTTCCGCAGACTGCTGGCCCAGGCTCGGAGTTGTCGCGAGCTCGATTCGGCCTGTTCGTGGAACTTGTCAATGTCGGGTTCGATGGTTTTGAACTCAGGCATCCGTACCATGATGCCGAGCATCGAACGCACTTCGCCCATCGAGCCCCTGGCGTAATAAAGAAACGTCAGGAGCTCAGCCGTCGTCCCGCGTTCCAAGCCTTTGGCGATGTTGTTGGAAACCGACAGCGTGGATCGCTGCAGCTGATCGGCCAGACCGCCCATGCCCTGAAACGGCCGCTGCTTCGTCCACGGAAACATCCGGGCCGCCAGTTCAGCCGCGGATTGCCAGACCGGTAACTGTTCAAAACGTTCGTATTTCATGTTGAGAGCCTTTCTGTCACTGGTGCCTGAAGGAAATCTGGATGGAATCTCCAAAGCTTCTCCCCACCCACGTGACCCGCTTGCGGCCACTACTGTACAAATGTATCGTATCCTGTCAAGCAACGGATTGACTCGGAATTCTCAGATATCGCTGATAGCACCGCCGGTCGCGCCGATTGCACCGTCAGGCTGACTCTGCGCTGTACGGATCGCCGATTTTTTGCCGCTGCGGCGAGCCCTCGCCATTGGCATTGCCGGCCAAGGGCCCGCTGCAGTACTCTCCCGCCGCATTCATCGAGGAGCTGACGCTGTGCAGCGAGCGCACCGTCGAGACTCTTGTTCACCCTCTGGAAATCCCATGTTTGAACAACAAACGCTGCTCGTGACCGGAGGCACCGGCTCCTTCGGACACCATTTCATCCGGTTAGCATTAGACGAACACGATCCGGCGCGCATCGTTGTTTACAGCCGCGACGAAAAAAAACAGCACGACATGCGACTGCAATTCAACGACGACCGACTGCAGTTCGTCATCGGTGATGTTCGTGATCGAGACCAGGTAGCCAGCGCCATGCGCGGCGTCAACTACGTCTTCCACGCAGCTGCTTTGAAGCAGGTACCGTCGTGTGAATTTTTCCCCATCGAGGCCGTCCGCACCAACGTGCTCGGTACCAACAATGTATTAACCATTGCTGAAGCCGAGCAGGTGAAGAAGGTCGTGGTGCTCAGTACCGACAAGGCGGTGCATCCGGTCAACGCCATGGGTATGTCCAAGGCGCTGATGGAAAAAGTCATGATCGCCACAGCTCGTACTCCCGAAACAAAAACCACCTACTGCGGCGTACGCTACGGCAACGTGATGTATTCGCGTGGTTCCGTCATTCCGCTGTTCATTCAGCAGATCAAAGCTGGCCTGCCAGTCACGATTACCGACCCTCGCATGACGCGGCTACTGTTGCCTTTGAGTGAGGCCGTGCGGCTGGTCACGTTTGCGATGGAACACGCCGAACAGGGTGACATCTTCGTCCGCAAGGCACCCACGGCGACGATGGTTGACTTGGCAAAGGCCTTGATGAACCTGTTTGATCGCCAGGTTGACACGAACATCATCGGCATCCGTGACGGCGAGAAAATTCACGAAGTGATCGTGTCACCGGAAGACTTGGCGGTGGCGGAAGAATTTGACGAATATTTCCGCATCCCGGCGCTGCGTACCAAAGACTACGACGCCTACTTCAGTCGTGGTGTGCAGTCGAGAACGTTCCTCAGCGATGGCTACACCTCGGCCAATGCCGGCATGCTGTCTGTCAAGCAGGTCGAGCAACTCCTGCTGCAGTTGCCCGAGATTCACGAACAACTGGAAGGCTGGAATTCCGGCCGGACTCTGTCTGTTCACAGAAAGGCGGCCTGATGTCCCGAACGATTGGAGTCACCGGACCTCGTGGCTTTATTGCCAGCCATGTGATCCGCCGTCTGGAGAATGAGCCCGGCGTGACTGTCGTTACAGCCGATCGCGGTGACTTTGACAGTGAAACCGGACTGGCCGAATTCGTACAGCAATGCGACGTGATCCTGCACCTTGCTGCCGTGAATCGTGGTGAGGCCGATCACGTCTATGGCGCAAACAAGTGGCTCACCGAGCAACTGACGAAAGCGCTCGCCAACGCTGAAGTTCGGCCACACGTCGTCTTTGCCTCCTCGACCCAACGTGATTGCGACGGTGCCTACGGACGCTCGAAGCGTGAAAGCGAGCTGGAATTGACGCTCTGGGCCGAGCGTAACGACGCATCACTCGTAATCGCCGTGATTCCCAATGTGTATGGCGCCGGGTGCAAGCCATTCTACAACTCGGTCGTTGCCACATTCTGCCACCAATTGGCCAACGGCGAGCCGCTGCAGGTCAAGGAAGATCGCGTCGTCGAATTCCTGTGGGTTAACGACGTGGTCGATTCCCTGGTGGCCTATGCATCGAAGGAGTCGGTGCCTGAGGTGCGAGTGGAGCATCTGATGGCGACGGCCCGGCTGCGGGTCACCGAATTGCGCGACCTGCTGATGTCCTATCGCAATGCATTCTTCGACACCGGGGTTGTTCCCGAATTGACCGATTCATTGCACGCAAGTCTCTACAGCACATTCTTGTCTTATGTGTCGCTCGATAACCATCGCCATAAGCCTCAAGTACATGCCGATAACCGTGGCAACCTGTTTGAAATCATCAAACTGGCCGGTGGGGGACAGGTGTTCTTCTCGACCACGTTGCCCGGCGTCATCCGCGGCAACCATTACCATACGCGAAAAGTCGAATGGTTCTGCGTGGTGCGCGGCAAAGCGCTGATCAAGTTGCGGCGCATCGATGACCGCGAAGTGCACGAGTTCCGCGTGTCGGGCGAGAATCCCGAGTTCATTTCGATTCCCGTACTTCACACGCACAGCATTGAGAATGTCGGTGACGAAGAGCTCCTGACAATGTTCTGGTGTAACGAGATTTTCGACGCCAGCGATGCTGACACAATTTTTGCAAACGTTGCCTGAGCGGAACGCTGTCGAAGAAACGCAACCAGGTTTGAAGAGACTTGGACGGCGACAAGAGTAGAACCGAAGTTGAGTTGTTGCCACGCGGCTACGCAACCGTTGGCGCCAATTGAAGAGAATCAAGAAAACTTTCTGGGAGTCGCCATGCGTTTAAAGGTCATGACCGTGCTCGGCACACGTCCCGAGATCATCCGCCTGTCGCAGGTGATGACATTGCTGGACAAACATGTTGAGCACGTTCTTGTGCACACGGGGCAGAATTCCGACTTTGAATTGAACGAAGTCTTCTTTCAGGACTTGAATGTTCGCCAGCCCGATTACTTCCTGGGGATCAGCCGTGAATCTCTGGGACGCATCCTGGGCGAAGTGCTCATCAAGTCGGAAGAGGTCTTGAGGAAGGAACAGCCTGACGCGGTGCTCATTCTCGGCGACACGAACAGCGCGTTCGCTGGAATCATTGCCAAGCGGATGAAGATTCCGGTCTACCACATGGAGGCAGGCAATCGCTGTTTTGACTTCAACGTACCGGAAGAATTGAATCGTCGGATCATCGACCACATCAGCGATTTCAATCTCGTTTACACCGAACACGCTCGCCGCAATCTGCTCGCAGAAGGCATTCACCCCCGGAAGGTCTATCTGACCGGTTCGCCCATGCGAGAAGTTCTGGAGGCCAATGCGGAAGGCATCGCCGACTCGAATGTCCTCGATGCGCTAAAACTGGTGCCGCGTGAGTTCATGCTGGTCAGCGCCCATCGTGCAGAGAATGTCGACCAGCCGGATCGTCTGCGGTCGCTGCTCACGATGCTTAATCGATTGTGTGATGAATACGGCTACCCGGTGATTGTCAGCACCCATCCACGTACTCGTCAGCGTCTAGAGGCTTTGGATTTCAAAAGCAACGCTTCGGTTCAGTTCCTGAAGCCATTTGGCTACCACGATTACGTTCGCTTGCAGCAAGAGGCGTTTTGCACGCTTTCCGACAGCGGCACGATCAGCGAAGAGAGCTCCATTCTGGGTTTCCCCGCGGTGACGATGCGTAACGCGATGGAGCGGCCCGAAGCGATGGATTCAGGGCATATCGTGCTGACCGGCATGGACATCGAAACGGTGATGCAATCGATTCAGTTTGTTACCAGCAGCCAGGCTCATGATCGAGATCAGCCGATTGCTGATGAGTACAACGTCCGCAACACGTCGCATCGGGTGCTGAAACTGATCCTCGGCACGGCGAAGCTCGGCCACCTGTGGGACGGCATCACTGCCGCGGCGTGAGCGAATACGTCGGTGGAGGCGGTGGACGTTGACCGAGTTACTGGAAGAACAACGCCACCGTAACTTTGCGCTGGGTCATTCGCAGATTCGCTTTATCGATAGAACTCGATACCGAAGGTCAACGCATTGAAGTTCAAGGTATCGCCGCCACTGTCGTTCAGTCCGAACTGAGGCAAGGTAAATTGGGTCGAAGTGGCCGCGCGCGAGATCCCGTCGACGAATATTCCCGTATAGCCAAAACGTAGCGCCATCCACTCGGTTACGCTATAGGCCATGCCAGCCCGCCACTCGATGATTGGTGAGAATTCCTGGCTATCGCTGAAGTTTGAAAAGGCAGATGGATTCAAATTCAGCGGTACGCCGTGACGCGCCTGCGCGCTGGTGGCGTTCGTCGCAATTTCACCGACTTGTTCAGCACGGATAAAGTTGACGCCGAATGAACTCTTCAAAAGGCCGTCGAAACGCCAGTTGCCAAAACAGCGACAGAGGTTGAAGCCGATCGTTGGCCCGATGATGATGTTGTCCATTTTCGTGCGAATATCGACTTCATCGAAGAAGCTGCCCGTTGCCTGCAACGAAAAGTCATCGTCCACGTTGAGGACGCGCAGACCATATAACCAACTAAACCCATCACGACCTGGATTGCAGCCATTCTTGGAGCGGACCCAGACGAAGTCAAAACCGTCAATGTCCGTGATATTGCGTACGTCGAGCGTGTTGAAGACGGGGACGAACGTTACCAGGTCGCCAAAGTCAGCTGCGGTTGCCGCATCGGGCACGCCATCATAGACCGGCAGCCCGTCTGGACCCAGCTCGTAGCGTTCCGTGTTGACGGGTGGATTGAACAATGGGTTATTGATGCCCAGGTCTTCGCCGTCACGGCCATAAATGCGATTGCCGTTTTGGTCATCATCGAATCCGTCGCCATTGCCATCCTGGAACCCCTGAAGTGTACCCCAGGGGATCGTCAAACTGAATCTGGCCGCCACGAGTGGAAACCTGCTTGACTTGATCGTAGCCGAGGTAACTTCCCAACCAGCCGCCGCAATCGCTCAGGCATCCGAACTCGAAACGGTAGCCGAATTCCGGTTTGCTATCGATAAAGTCGGTGCCAATCGTATTGTAGAAACCTTGAGGTAGACCGTTACTGTAGTAAATCCCTTCGGCCGCGGGACTTCCGATCGCACCAATATCCGGCGCCGAAAGCGTCGTGTAGAGCGCATCATAGTTAAAGTACAGGCCGTACTTCGGTCGCGTCTCGACACCACCCAGTATTGGGGCTCCCGGAGCAGCTTGGCGATACGCACCAGGTCCGTATCCAGACTGCACGGCCCGAGCGTTCTCGGCCCAGCCATTCCCGGAGAATTGACCTTCCGTCACGACGGAGGGATAGCCGCAAGGAATGTCAGCGAGCGGCCCCACTTGCGTGTCGGAAACCGGTTTGACATTGGATTCTGGCACATAGCTCTTCAATGGCTGTGCTGAGTGAGCTGCGCCTGATCCGACGGTGCTCGCGTCAGTCGAGGTTGAAGAAGCGGCAGGCGTCGCAGTTGTTCCACCCCATGGCGAGGCGAGCTGGTATTCGCCTTTCTGAACAAATTCATCTGCCTGGCCAAACGCTATCTGATGAGCCGTAGAACCAACGCAGATCATGAATGCGATGGAGAATGCAAGCGAATACCGAGTCATCTTCTTATTTCCATGCTGATTGTTTATTGGCAAGGTTTTCCCGTTTTCGTTCCCTCGCGACAGAACACGCACGAAACGCAGAAACGGATAAATCCAAAGTTGTGTTCGGTTCCTTGCATTCGGCGCAATTACGAGTTCAGGAATGTCCGCTGCGAGCGATACAATCGTTACCGCTTGACACATCCTGATTGCGCATTCCTTGCGCGATCGTTACAGTTTCCCAGGCCATGACGACGGCATTGCTGGCGGCGAAGGCACTTCCCTGCTGATCCGACAGGACGGAATGTTCTCAGGATCCCGATTTCTGCCTTCCGCCTGGCTCGTCAGCTGGCTTCCAACGACTAAACTGCTAGGAAATTCCTTTTATCTTCAGGTGAAAAGATGCATGTTTTGGTGAGCGGAGCCTCAGGGCTCGTGGGGACCGCGTTACGGGCTCGGCTGGACAAGGATCAATTCAAGGTAACCCGGTTGGTTCGACGCGATGCGGAAGAGGGTGAGATTTCATGGCAACCAGCAAAGGGAGTACTTTCCCAGGAAGCACTCACCGGCATCGAAGGAGTCGTGAACCTCTCTGGTGAGAGTATCGCCGAGGGACGCTGGAACGCGGCCAAGAAGCAACGCATCCTGGAAAGCCGGTTACAGACGACCCATCTGTTGGCGACGACGCTCGCCAAACTGGACCCACTGCCCAAGGTGTTTGTTTCCGCTTCCGCGATCGGTTTTTATGGCGATCGAGGCAATGAGTTGTTGGATGAGGGCAGTGCCGCCGGAACGAGCTACTTGGCGGACGTTTGCCAACAATGGGAAGCGGCCACCATGCCGGCCGTTGAGGCGGGTATCCGAGTCGTCAATTTGCGGATCGGAGTTGTACTTTCAAAAGAGGGCGGAGCACTTCAGAAAATGTTGCTGCCTTTCAAGATGGGAGGCGGCGGCATTGTTGGCGATGGCAAACAGTACTGGAGCTGGATCGGCCTGAACGATTTGGTCGGTGCGATCGAACATTGCCTCGTTACGAGTTCCCTCGCCGGTCCGGTGAATGCAGTCGCCGACTCGTCCACAAACCACGCATTTACCAAAGCGTTGGGTAAGGTTCTCCGCCGCCCGACGCTGGTGCCGTTGCCGGGCTTCGCCGCAAAACTGGTTCTCGGCGAAATGGCGGAAGCGCTGCTGCTCGCAAGCGCTCGTGTCGAACCGCGACAACTGCGTGTATCGGGTTTTGAATTCGAAAGCCCGGATATCGATTCCGCCCTCCGCCACGCCCTGACGCCGTGATAACCGGGATCGTTGCCAGCGACGTTGAATTGCGTGGGTTATCGAGAATTCGAGCGCAGCAGTAATGACTCGGCCGAAAAGGGCTTCGCTTTTCGCAGTTGCAGCAGGCCATACGTCGCCATGGCGAGGTTTCCAAGGAAGAGAATGGCGACCAGCCAACCGACCTTGGCGGCCCATCTGGTTTCCTTGTACGCCACCCAGGCATAGAAGATGAAAAATCCACAGTAGGCGTCACACAACGTGGCTTGGAACCACAAATCCGGCCCCAGTCGTTTGCCGGCGGTCATGAGGTTTTCGGCTAGGGAGGCGCGTACCGTAACGAGAAACATCATCCCAAGGATCAACGTGAACAGCATCGTCAGCATGGTCCGAGCCGTCGCATTCATGATACATCTTTCACTTGCTGTTGTTGCATTGCGATTTGCGTTTGCTGCCATCCTAGCGACCAACTGATGATCGCCCACCCACAGGCGGCCGGCACCATGACCATCGTGACGATCGATGCACCAACGCTGCTGCTGCTCATTACCGAGTAGAGCTTCGACGAAATTGCGTCGCCGCCACGGAAGACGACCGTATCCATGAATCCTTTGGCCTTGTATTTTTGCTCCCGCGAAACCACCGTAAACAAAACTTCGCGGGCCGGATTGGCAACTCCGTAGGCCAACGACCGCTGCATCACCTGAACGGCAAAAGCAATCACCAAGGTTGGTTCGATGGCCAGTGTCAGGAACCCGATGATCATTCCCAGTGGGAGCAGGCTTAGCGTCAGCGACAGTCCCAATCGGCTCATGAGTAGAGCCGTGACGAACAGCTGAAAAGCCATTGTGATCGCCTGCACGGCGGTGTTTTCCATCGCGAACAATTCAGCTCGGCGAGCCAAATCTGGCACTTGCGTTTTGACGATACCCATCAGTTGGAGATAGACCGCCGTCGCGCAGAATTTTCCCAGCAAGAGGAAGAGACAGATTCCCAGCAGGTAGCGGGAAGTCAGCACGCTGACGAATCCCGCAAATATTCCGCCTCCTGTTGGCTCAAATGTCGAGGCTGGTGTTGAATCGGTCGTGGCGACGACTCGCGGTCGGCGATTCAGCAGCCACGCTGCCACCAATGCCAGTTCGAGTACGACGATGGGTATCAGGAGCAAATTGGCGACGCCGATTTGCTCTGCGTAATTCGCCACGAACAAGCTGCTGGCCAACCCACCCAACGAGCCACCGGCAGCGATGACCCCAAACAGCCGCTTGCCTTGCTCGCTGGAGAACAGGTCGGCCATGACACTCCAAAACAGCGAAACTGCAAAGAGATTGAACACACTGACCCATACGAAAAACGTACAGGCGACCCAGAACGGTGGCTCCGTCGCGTCACGCAGCAACAAGTAGAATCCAACCAGCCAAACCGAGAAGAACCGGTACACCAAGGGAACCAGCCAGCGGCGACTGACTTTGGCGACCAGAAATCCATAACAGGGAACAGCCGCCAGCATCACCAGGAAGACTGCCAGAAACAGGCGGTCCATCCACTGGACCCCAATCACCGTGCCCATCGTTTCGCGAACCGGTCTGATGCAGTAATAGGCGAGCAACGCCAAAAAGAACCACGTGAAGCTCAACGCCGCAGGCCTGATCTCGTCCGATCGAATATCGATCAAGGTCGCGAATCGCGATCGCAATCCAGATGGAGAAGGAATGGCACAAACTCCGGCAACCAGTAAAGCTCAGGATCCATCGTCCCGCTGGCAAGCGAAAGATATCAGCTCAGCCATGAGTCCAAGATTACGGCGCCGCCGTTTCTCTGCTAACCACCAACAAAATAGGTGCTCACCGCCGAGTCGATATTTTCGCGAGTCAGTCGGCGCTGCGTACCTTCCAGTGAGCATTTGTTGCCCACCAGGAACAGGATGTCAAACGGTTGGCAGAACCGAAATGGCCGTTTGGCCGCCTGGAAGTGTTGCTGCATCAGGTAATTCACCATTTCCGGCGGACACTCAATTTGCATTTGCGATCCGACACGCTGAAACACTTCCCGAAACTGAGCTTCGTTTGGCTCCGGCATGCGGATCTTGAATGGAATGCGACGCAGAAAGGCTTCGTCGACAAGCTCCTGCGGTTTCAAATTGGTCGAAAAGACCAACAGCTGCTCAAACGGTATTCGTATCTGGCGACCGTTTGGCATCGTCACAAAGTCGACGTTGCGGTCGAGAGGAACGATCAGTCGATTAAGCAGTTCAGTCGGTTCGACTCGATTGCGACCAAAGTCGTCAATGACCAGCGCTCCACAGTTTGCTTTCATTTGAAGCGGAGCTTCGAGGACACCAGCCCCCACACGTTGACGAATCTCCAGATGATCCAGTTGCAACTCACCGCCGGCAATGATCGTGGGCCGTTTGATCAGTACCCAGCGTTGGTCGATGCGATCGGACTGAATGTTGGCATTTTTGACGACCTCATGCACCGTTGAATCAAAGACATGAATGATGTCACTGCCGATCATGATGGTGCGCGGAATCCAGATCGAATCCGGATAGGCGCTCATGATCCGTTCGGCAACGCTTGTCTTGCCGTTGCCAGGCAGCCCGAACAGGAACATGCCCCGCCCCGAGTTGACCGCTTCCGAAATTGTGGAAATTTTGTCAGGTGTGAGGTAGAGGTCGCCCAAAGCCCGGTGGATATTCTCGATGCGGAGCGGAAAGTGCGTAAGCGATTGGGCTTTGACGGAGGCGATATACGCGTCAATTGTCACGGGCGTCGCCCCATAGTATGAGTTGCGACGTACCAAGCGTTCGGCACGGTTGAGACCGTTTTCGGTCAATTGAAAAACGTAGTCGACAAGGTCGGCAGTGCCCTTGTAGGTCACCAGCATGTCAGCTCGCAAAGATTCCAGCACTTCACGAACGACCGGTCCCGCCAGTTTGATTTGACTCGCCAGTTCACGGCTACTGGCCGACCCTATGCTGAACAGCGACTTCAGCAGCAGTTCTTCGACGTGGGTTCGGGTGAGCCCCGAAGCTTCCATGTTGCTGGGAGCTTCCGGAAAGAAATTCGTTGGTACGAGCCTTGTTGGCGTGACCGTCACGGAAGGAATGCCGGCGGCAACAGGAACAGGAGAGATGCCGTTCAGGTGTGTTTCAGTAGTCACGGTCAAACTCGCGGGGCTGGATTCTGATCTACGTACTACTCTCTGATTCGGCATCCGAGATTGCCGGATGGCATCGAAATCGACGAAGTCTCACGCTCACGCTGCGTTAAAACCGCTACAACCAACGGATCCGTTCCGACTCGCTCCCGGCAAAGCACCTGGATTGAACGAATGCAGTCCAGGTCTATGGAATGCAGCGCAAGGCAGGGGCCTGTCGTTATCGAAAACATCGCGCAGCAGAGGGTCTGGAACATTTGTCGGCGAATAAGGCTGACCAAACAGCAAAGCTCTGGCCGAAAACATGATCCTGACCCTTGGGTATGAATCTTACAGCGACAGCGCGGGAGTTGTTCCAACAGGTTCTCCAATGAGCAGATCCGACCCTCTGCTGCGACAGGTTGTCTACAGCCGTTCTCGTTGAAGCTCGCATCGCGCACGTGTCAGCTCGACAAGTATCCCCAAGGTCGGCCCGACCCGGCCGCCCGTAACCAAGGTGTCGCGGGACTCCTCAGCCGCCGCGCACGACCTGTTCAATGACGCTACTCGACCACCAATCCACGCGCAGCCTCCAACAACTCGCGTTTCGCGGACAAGTCCAGCGACAGTGGCAATTGAGCCAATCCAATCAATCGCCGAATGATCTCGACGCCAGCGAACTGTTCAATCAGTGACCGCGATCGACCTGTGGCTGCTGTGCTGGAGAACATCCGTTGCTTCAAGCGATTCGGTTGATCCGACATCATCAGATGCGCCAGCATGATTCCCAAATCGAATTCGGGCGGGCCATAGAAACAAAACTCCGGGTCAATCACTCGTGTTCCTGCCGCGGCGTTGAGCCAACTGCCTGGATAATAGTCGCCATGCAATAACGATGCCCCATCGGACAAGTAGAGTTGCTCCATCTGGACGAAAGAACACCGCAATCGGTCGTCTTCGCAATATGTAGCAGCGGTATCCGCCAGGCCAGGTGTCATTGAATTCAAATCGAATCCATTGTCACGATCCAGTGGCAGTCGAAAGATGTGTAGCGCATTCAACTCGCGCATCGCCCGGTTCGTGATTGGCGGCGTCGAGTCGTGACACCTGCATTGGCGGTGTAGTCGCTCAACAAACGTCAGCAATTGATCAAGTTCGTCAGCGAGCAGTTCGACGCCCGGTTGATAGATACTGGTGAAATCGGAAGCCGCACCCAGATCTTCCAGAACGATGACGAAATTCTCTGAATCAAGCGATAGTAGCCGCGGCATGAACTGTCGGAGTTCGTCATACTCGGACACCATGCGATAGAATTGCCCCTCGATAAGGACTCGATCCTCAGGTGCTGGAATCGAAGGGTACTTCGCGACAAACGGCCTGGACTGCTTGACAATCAGACTTCGGTTTCGTGTCGTAATACCCCGCACGGTGCAATTCATGTTGCCGTCGCCAGGCGTTTCGGTCAACACGATTGACTCGTCGTCGTCCAGCAGGTGCCGGTCACGAAGGTACAGACTTAACGATTCGTTGTCGTTTAGCGAGAGCTGAAATTGCATGCTGGTAATCACAGGGCGGACGACAGTGGTTGCGAGCTTGCCGTTCGCCTTATAACCACCCGTTGGACTTGTACCAGTTTATCGTTTCTCGCATGCGCTCCGGAAGAGGCTTGCCCGGAGCAAACCCGAGCTGGGTGTTAGCTTTCTCACAATTGCAGTACCAGGAACCGGCAGTTGCCTCGCGTGCCTTGTCGATGTTGAGCGCCGGGGTTTTTCCAAACGGACGAAGCATGCATTGACCGACACCCGCTGCGAGCCAGATTGCCGCGTGGGGCAGAGGCAGCGGCCGCACCGATCGCTCTAACGCATCCCCAATCAACTGCCCCAGCCCGGAATAGCTGACGCGTTCTTCCGCTTCTGCAAAATACACACCTTGTTCGCCCTGTTCCGACAGTCGCTCACCAAGTTCAGCAGCCAGGATCAGGAGGCTGGCAAGGTCGGCGGCATGAATCAGCGAGAACGTGTTCGCTGCATAACCGGGCACAGTATGAATTCCGATGCGTTGGATGGGGCGAACAATTTGCAGGAAGTTGGCGTCCGCTTCGCCAAAGACGATGGGGGGCCTGACAATTGTTGTCGGCACCTCCGCAGCGAATTGCCGTACGGCCGCCTCGCCCGCAAGTTTGCTCTTGCCATACCACGAGACGGGAGCCATCGCATCGGATTCGCGCTTTGCCAAGCCGTCCCGCGCGGGGCCAGCGGCGGCCAATGACGACACATTGATCAACGTTGGTGGATTTGTCTCGCCCAAACAGGCTGCAGCGATGTTCTTGGCTCCGACCTCATTGACCCGAAAAAAGTCGTTTCTGCGGCGAGCCTTCGTCAAGCCGGCAAGATGATATACCACCTGTTTTCCGGCCACCGCTCGGCGCAGCGAATCCACATCGACGACGTCTCCGCGAACGAGTTGGATGTCAAGCGACTCTAATTGCGAGACATTGGACGTCGTACGAACCAGCCCGGCAACTTGATCACCACGTCGTAGCAGGGCCTCGGCCAGGTGAAACCCGATAAAGCCGCTCGCGCCAGTGATCAATACGTCTGCCATGGTCTGTTTCGATTGTATTTTCAGGAAGTCAGGAACGAAATATGCTGACGCAGATCGTCTTCATTTGCCCTGGCGAGGATTCAAAGCGGTATTGTATGCAATGTTGTGCCGCTGCCGGGTCCATTGTTCAGCGATGATGTTTGCCAACGCCTCACAAGGTTGACCGAAAACATGGGCCTGACCCTCTCGCTGTACAAACCTGCTCCGCCGCATTCGATTCGCCGATGGAACCCGATCTTCCTGGATTTCTGCCTTCCTCATCCGCTGCGTCACTACAGTTCAAATCGATCGCCTTCGTCCACGACACGCATCCCTGCCGCGGTGATTTCCTTCCGAGCTGCCGTGCCCGTACGCAATGCAGGGTTTGTGTGGTTGAGATGAATGAAGCCGATCTTGGATCGTTCTTCTGCTGGCAGCCTGGCAAACCGTGTGACGCTCTCGCGAATGAACGGATGAGGAATTTCAGACATGTCGCGCCCGGGAATTTCACCATTGGCAAAAAACGTTCCATCAACGTAAGCCTGGTCCACCTGGGCGATCAATTGCTCTATCTTCAGCGGATGAGAATTCCATGTGTCCCATGTTTCCCACTTGTTGATATCGGGAAGAAACAATACCTTGCGTCGCGGACCATGGATCACGAAGCCGACCGTCTCCGAAAATTCGTCACGATGCGGCACCAGGATCGGAGTTACGGCGAGTCGTTTACCGAGCGAAGTACGTTGCTTGTGTTCGAGCGGCCTTAATTCAATGTTGCTCAGACCCACTAGCTGACTCCAAGGGCCATTCTCGCTCAAGAAATTGCGCATTCTGGGCATCGCGTACACGGGAACATTACGACTGCCCATGACTTCGCGACCAAGCTGAATCAAGCCGCTGTAGTGTCCAATGTGTGCGTGGGTCAGCAAGATGCCGGCAATTCCGGGCTTGTCATCCGTTGGAAAAAGACTGTCGAATTGTGCGAGCTGGCGGCTGAAATCGGGTGTGCATTCTACAAGCCAGCGTTGGCCGGTTTCTGGATCAACCAGTCCCAAACAAGTTACCGATCGAGCAACATCGGGATGTCCCCACGCAGCTTGGCAGCACGCGCGTTTGCACCCGGCGTGGGGATAACCACCGTCCTGCGCCACCCCCAAAATCGTGACGAAGGGCCACGCGGACTCGGCTGCGCAGGAGTTTGCGACTGCGACGCCGACTTGCCAAACCAAAAACACTGCCAAAATGCTCGAAAACGTGCTTCGTTGTCGCTGAGGACCTTTGACGCGATGAAGAAACTTGCCAGGAATTGGATTTTGCTGGTGCGATTCCATGGAGCTCATTTTCGCTCGATGATAAAATCAGGGATTACAGATGGCGTCAGTTTCCAGCTTGTACTGGCGATTGCAACCGTCTGAACTTCACTGGCCGAATCGCCAA
The DNA here is from genome assembly GCA_963821085.1 of uncultured Planctomycetales bacterium. GTDB lineage: Bacteria > Planctomycetota > Planctomycetia > Pirellulales > Pirellulaceae > CAWGCE01. Next base: position 126,655 of record CAWGCE010000017.1, read on the forward strand.
GTGGTGTCTCCCGGCCATTAATCACCTGAGGGGGATGAAAAATGCGGAAGGATCGTAGAAACAGGAAGCGGAAGAATGCACTTCGCCCGCGACGATCTGATTTCAAAATGGAATCTTTGGAAGCTCGCGTACTTTTGGCCGCTGACTTTTCGGCGGGTGTTGAGCAATGGTCGAATCTGGGTGGGCTGCCCGCGTCGCCGATTGGTGCCGAGTCGTATTTGCGTCCCCAGATTCTACGAGTCTTTCACGCTCGATAAAGGCAGTTTTGCAAGTTTACTCGAAACGGCGCCCTTGGAATTTACCGCAGAAGCTGACACCAACCCCCTGCAGTTGTCGTTGCCAAAACCGGATGGCACGTTTGAAGCATTCGCCATTGTGGAATCGCCCATCATGGCTCCGGAGCTCGCGGCAGCCTACCCGGACATCAATACATACAGCGGATACAGCCTCGATACGCCGGGAGCTACGATTCGCTTCGATCTGACGCCTGCAGGTTTCCACGCTCAAGTGCTGAGCCCTGAAGGCAGCTACATGATCGATCCTTATTACCATCTCGATCAAAGCGTTTACGTGAGCTATGACCGCGCGACGGCGTCGGTCGATGCCGAGACGTTGGCGCAACGAGCCGATGCGACGGAACAACTGCACAGCGAAGAGGGCGACTTGCTGTTTCATTCCGATCTCGGAACGGTCGCTGAACCGGCTGAACGCGTGATGGATCATGATCATGATGATCATCTTGGCCATGGCCACCATTCGATCGACACGCTGGACCAAGCCCTGTTGGACGAGCCGGATGCGAGCGACAACGATCCTCCTGTCCTTGAACGTACGGGCCAGACGCTGCGAACGTATCGACTGGCAAACGCCACCACCGTCGAGTACACGAATTTCCACGGCGGAACCAAGGCGTTGTCGCAGGCGGCTGTTGTCACTGCGGTCAACAGGGTGACGCAGGTCTACGAAGTGGAATTGACGATTCGACTGGAACTGGTCGCGAATAACGACGACGTCGTGTTCGTCGGAACGGATAACTACAGCAATAACAATGGCGGAGCCATGCTGTCGCAGAATCAGTCGGTAATGGACAGCACGATTGGCAATGCAAACTACGACATCGGTCACGTTTTCAGCACAGGTGGTGGCGGCGTCGCCTTCCTGGGGGTCGTTGGTGTGACGGGATCGAAGGCGGGCGGGGTGACCGGTTTGTTCTCGCCGATCAACGATGCTTTCTATATTGACTATGTGGCTCACGAAATGGGACACCAATTCGATGCTACGCATACGTTCAACGGCGATAGCGGCAGTTGCTCCGGCGGAAATCGGACGGGGAACTCGGCTTACGAACCGGGTAGCGGCTCGACGATCATGGCTTACGCAGGCATCTGTGGAAATGACGATCTGCAGAGCAATAGCGATCCGTATTTCCACTCGACCAGCCTTGACGACATCATCACCTACGTCGACAACTTCATTCCTGGCGTGGGCACGCGGATGTCGACCGGGAATTCACAACCCGTAGCGAATGCCGGTCCGAATTATGCAATTCCCACTGGTACGCCCTACAGGTTGACGGGTACCGGTTCCGACCCGGACAACGACTTGCTGACGTACAACTGGGAGCAACGTGACCTGGGCCCGCAACGCGATATTTTTGCGGTTGATAACGGCAGCAGTCCTCTGCATCGTTCCTGGGATGCGACGACCAGCCCGGTTCGATACCTGCCCAGATTGCAGAATTTGGTGAATAACACCACCAACAAAGGGGAAAAACTGCCGGCCGTGGCGCGATCGAATCACCGCTGGCGTTTGACCGTTCGTGACAATGCCATTAACGGTGGTGGCGTCGACACGGACGATATGATCATTAACGTCGTCGACACCGGTGCGGCGTTCCAGATGACCAGCCAAAACTCGAACGGCATCCTGTGGTTTGGCGGGGCAAGCGAAACGGTCACATGGAATGTTGCCGGCACGGATGCTGGCGTAATTAACACGCCGAACGTGAACATCCTGCTGTCGACCGACGGTGGCTTCACGTATCCGACGACTTTGGCGGCCAACGTTCCCAACGACGGCTCGCACGACGTCGTGGTACCGTTGGTAAATACGTCCCAGGCTCGCATCATGATCGAAGGTGCCGGGAATATCTTCTTCGATATCAACAATCGAAACTTCGAGATTCTCGGTACCGACACTTCGGGGCCAGTAGCAACTGCCGTAGCGGCCGACGTTACCATGTTTAATGCTCCCAACCAGACAATTACCGTTACCTACGTTGATCCGTCCGGTGTCGATGTTTCGGACATCGATGATAACGATTTGGAAATTGTCGGCCCGAACGGAACCTATGCGGCAACACTAATCTCGACGAGTTCGAGTTCTGACACGACGCCTGTCACAGCGGTTTACGAGCTGGCGCCTCCAGGTGGTAACTGGGACTTTTCCGACAATGGCTTGTACACGATCAACGCGATTGCCGGGGAATTGACCGACACGGCGGGGAATCCGATTGCGGCAGGAGCCATCGGAAGTTTCACGGCAACCGTACCTGAGCCCGGCACGAGCTGTTCGAATCCGTTCCCAGCTGGACTGGTTGGCGACGGCGGAGCTGACTTTTTCTACAATCCGGTAACCGGCATCATGTCGATCCGCATCGATTCTTCCACCGTTGGTGATGAGGTGAATGCCGTACTGATTGAAGGGCCGGACGCTTTGGATTACATGCCGGCGGGGGCTCCGTTTTGGGGTGCCACCGCATACTTTGGAGGCAAGGTGCAACTGCTGATTTACAATGGCAACATCAACTTGGGCTTGCCGTTCGATTTGCCGCTGCTGCAGTATGCAACAGATTTGACCGCAGCTGATTTTGGCTGTGTTGACTTCGGCACGATCGGTGACGGCGGCGGGAATCCGGGTTCGACCGCCTACGCGAACGTGGCGATCGTCACCGACACGCAGGCACCGACCGCCAACGCGACTGTCAGCGATGTGACAACTGCCGGCGGCACGACACACACGTTTGACGTGACGTTCACCGACAATTCCGAAGTCGAATTTGCCGACATCGTCAACGGTGTCATTGAGGTCACAGGTCCCAACGGCTATAGCGAAATTGCAAATATCGTTTCAGTGACACCGACAACGGACGCTGCGTCGCTGACTGCCACGCTGTCCATTCCCGCCGCGGGCGGGACTTGGGACGCCGCGGATACCGGCACCTACACAATTTCGGTTGCAGGCTTCCAGGTGACCGACCTGTCGAACAACTTTGTTGCCGGCGGCACGATCGGCTCTTTCGATGTTAATTTGACCGGCTCGACGCCTGGTGATTTCGATAACGATGGTGATTTTGACTGTGATGATGTCGATGCGCTCAGCGCAGCGATTATTGCTGGTAGTAGCGACTCGACGTTCGATCTTGACGCCAGTGGAACGGTGAATGTTGCTGACCTTCACTTCTGGGTCACCGATATCAAAGGCACAATTCTTGGTGATGCAAACCTCGACTTCACGGTCGACGGACAGGACTTCCTGATCTGGAATGCCAACAAATTCACCTCGGGCAATGCCTGGTGTTCGGCCGACTTCGACGGGAACGGAATTGTGGACGGAGCGGACTTCCTGATCTGGAATGCGAACAAGTTCCAGTCGGCCGGTCCTATTGTCACTCCGCCGGCCCACGAGGAAGAACGTTCGCTGCCCGTCTTCGGCCCGGAAGTTGGCGGTTCAGAGGTGGTCACGGATGTCCAAACCCGGGAACTGGTCTGGCAGGAAACCCCCGCCGCAGCGACGTACGCACGGACGGCCACCGTGCGATCCGCAGCGAAGCTAACCTCGATTCGCGACGCTCAATGGCACCAAGCGGTTGATGACGTATTCGGCAACTTCAGCTAAGGCTCGGGACGTCAGCCATTTGTACTACTGTAAAATCTATAGACGCCGCCTTGTGACAAGGCGGCGTTTTCCGTGAATTGGCGCAATTTAGCGGCTCGGTGGCCTCATTCCGATTCGCTATCGGTGCCGTCCGCTGCTGACTCGGATGCAGATGAATTGGATTCCGAATCGCGATGATCCGGAGACATGTCCCCCGGCTCTTCACGGTATGCCTGTTCGGCTGCGAATGCCGCGCTCATCGCCTTTCGTACCTTGCGATAGGCGGCCGTGTCCAGTTCGATGGCTCGATCTAGCAGAGCAACTGCCTGATCAAAATTTCCGAGTTCCGCTTCGGCGGCAGCGAGCGTACCGATGTAATCATCCTCCTCACCGCCTCCCAGTTCCCTGGCACGCTTGGCGTATTTGGCTGCCTTCTTGCCGTCGCGAAATTGTTCGTCAGGGCAGGTCGCCGCCAGCCACGCAACGCCGTTGTATGCCGGTGCGTATTTGGGATTCTTCTTGATCGCACTCTCGTAATCGGCCATCGCCTTGGCGTAATTGCCATCCAGTTTGTTCAGATGTCCGCGATTAAAGAATGCCGGTGCGAAATCACGGTCTGCCAGGATCGCTGCCTCATAGTCGGCTCGCGCCTGTTCGAGTTCGTGCTTCTCCAGATGCGTATTGCCGCGAGCGTTCAGTGCTTCTGCATATTTTGGATCGACCTCGATCGCTTTACTGAAGTCTTCGAGGGCGGCATCGTAATGCTTCAATTTGCGATGAGCCAACCCGCGATTGAAATAGGCGAAACGGAATTGGTCGTCTTTCTTGATCGCCAGGTCAAAATCATTGATGGCTTTGGCGTAGTTCTTCATGGCCATCTGCGTTAATCCGCGGTTGTTGTAGGGCGCGGCAAACTCGGGCCCTCGCCGAATCGCCTCATTGAAGTCGGCGATGGCACGCTCGTATTCACCCGCCAATCGCCAAGCTTCGCCGCGGGCATTGAACAATCCGGGTGCCGGCGAGGCTTTGATAGCGTTCTTGAAGTCACCTGCGGCGACGTAGTATCGACCCTGGCGAAACCAGGCCATCCCACGAAAGAAGAAATTTTCAGCGGATGGTTCTTTCTTTACCTGGGCAGTGAAGTAGTCGGTGGCATCGGATATTTCGATAACATCCTTCTTGTGAATCCACCCGCCCTTTCTTGTTGACCCACAGCCAACTGCCTTTCTGCAGATTGATGGTCATCACCTCGCACACGTCCGATTTGGTGACCGTTTCACCGGGCAGCTTAAAGTCGGCATCGCGTATCGTCATCACCTGCTTACCCACCCATTCGGAGCCTTTCTTGTCTTGAGCTGCCACGTTGAGCCAGCCACAAGACAGGGCCATCAGGATCGCAAGGTTTACGGTTCGCATTGCCTTCGACTCCACTTGATAAAACTGATCTGCCAATCCCGCCAGCGTGGCTCGGGTGACAACAATACCTTGAAACTTCGAACACGTCATCCGGAGGTCAGAACCGCCGGACGATTGGAGAATTTGTCGCTTTCCGCAGCTTAATTCAACTCGGTCGATCTTCAAGTTCGACAACCCAGGCTCTCCTCCGCGAGTTCGCCAGGCTGGCTGGAATCGCTGCGTGGCATTCGCCCAGAAGATTTTTCCCCCACGCGGCGAAATCGTAAGGTTCGGCTCCGTGAATGCGGCAAATTCTTGTATGGTCTTATTCGAACGAAATGGGCGATTTGAGATGACATCGTAGTTTCGTCAATGCGTTTTGGCGGTCACCCGGCGAAGGTCTGCTGACGCAAGCCCGGACGCAAAGTAAAACTTGGTTGTCGCCGGAAATCGGCGGGTCAAAAAAAGAACAATCCCTGGGCGGAGGGGAACTGATTCAGCTATGAGTATTGATACAACGACCGACGAACTGCTCCACACATTCATGGCGGGCCTCGAACGGCGAAATCCAGGCGAGCTGGAATTTCACCAAGCGGTTCGCGAAGTTGCGGCGACGGTGATGCCATTCTATCTCGAGCACAAAAAATATCGCGATGCATACATCCTTGAACGCATGACGGAGCCCGACAAGGTCGTCATTTTTCGGGTGACCTGGGAAGACGATCAGGGAAAGGTGCGTGTGAACCGTGGCTGGCGAGTACAGTTCAACAACTCGATCGGGCCTTACAAAGGTGGCTTGCGGTTTCATCCCACGGTAACGTTAAGTGTGCTGAAGTTTCTCGCGTTTGAGCAGACGTTCAAGAACAGCTTGACCGGCTTGCCGATGGGTGGCGGAAAGGGCGGCTCCAATTTCAATCCCAAGGGAAAAAGCGATCGCGAAGTGATGCGATTTTGCCAATCGTTCATGACCGAACTGCATCGTCATATCGGCGAAAATACCGACGTACCGGCTGGCGATATCGGCGTGGGAGCTCGTGAGATCGGTTTTCTGTTTGGTCAGTATAAACGACTCGCCAATCGCTTCACCGGCATCCTGACGGGAAAAGGGCTGGCATTTGGCGGCAGCTTGATTCGCACCGAAGCGACCGGTTTTGGTTGCGTTTACTTTTGCGAAAATATGCTGCACCACATTGGCGATTCCATCAAAGACAAGGTGTGTACCGTTTCCGGATCGGGAAATGTTGCGCTCTATACGGTCGAAAAAGCGTTGGGGTTTGGCGCAAAGTGTGAGACGCTCTCCGATTCGTCTGGCTTCATTCACGATCCCGATGGCATCGACTTCGAGAAGTTGGCGTTTGTCAAAGAGCTGAAAGAAGTCCACCGCGGACGGATTCATGAGTACGCTCAGAAATATCCCAAAGCGACCTTCCACAAGGGCGAACGTCCTTGGTCAGTCCCGTGTCAGATCGCGTTTCCCTGCGCGACGCAGAATGAATTGAACCTCGAAGAGGCACAAACGCTGATCAAAAACGGCGTCATCGCAGTTTCAGAAGGAGCGAACATGCCGACCGAACTGGATGGCATTCATGCCTTTCAAGAATCCGGTGTGCTGTTCGCTCCCGGCAAAGCTGCCAATGCGGGTGGCGTGGCGGTGTCGGGCATGGAACAGAGTCAGAACTCGCTGCGGCTTTCGTGGAGCCGCAATGAAGTGGACTCGCGCTTGAAAGGCGTCATGAACGACATCCACGACAAGTGTGTCGAGTACGGAGCGATGGGCCCGGACCGCCCGGTTGACTATGTGACCGGAGCCAACGTTGGCGGCTTCGTCAAAGTCGCGGACGCCATGCTGGCTTACGGCTTGGTGTAATCAGGATTCGGCCAAACGACCGTCCGCAGGTTTGGCAAGGGCCAGACTTGGGCGTGGGCCAACGTGTGCGCTGGCCAGCACGTTCCGCCCGGCTGTCGATGTAAACCGTCGCCTGCTGTTCTTGTTTCCCGAATGCCAGCGAGAAATCTCTCCGAGTCCTTGGCAACGCTGTTAGTGGCGAAATCGCGGTCGTTACTCGTATCACTTTGTGGAATTTCTCCGCCAATGTGTGTCAGCCCACGGCGGTCGAATCGTCAACGTGTCATCATGATGCTTGTCCCCAAGGAAATACCAGATGACCAAGATTCTGACATTTGCCGCGGCGGTCTTCGTTTGCTCGTCTACTGTTACCGCCGGACCCAAGGTATACGTTGGCAAAGAGATACAGCCAGCACAACGAGTTTCCATCAACGAAATCGACCATTCGATCTGGAGCGAGCTGTTAGCGAAGTACGTCGACGAACATGGCCGAGTCAATTACCGCGGATGGCGTGCGTCGTTGGCAGATGTCCAACGACTGGAGGAATACCTGAACGAACTCTCGCGGGCGAGCCTTGCGGCTCGCTCGACGCGCGGAGCTCAGCTGGCCTTCTTCATTAACGCTTACAACGCTGTTACCGTTCGAGGCATCCTGCAGCAGTACCCCACCTCCAGCATCCGCAACCACACCGCCAAGCTGGTCGGCTACAACATCTGGCATGACCTCTTGTTGCACCTCGATGGCCAGACGATGTCGCTGGATACCATGGAACACAAGATGCTCCGCAAAATGAACGAACCCCGCATCCACTTCGCCATCGTCTGCGCCTCGATCAGCTGCCCCCGATTGCTGAACGAAGCCTACATGGCCGACCGCCTGGACAAGCAGTTGTCCACGAACACCAAAGACTTCTTCGCCAACCCTGTCAATTTTCAGTACGACCCGCAACGAGGCCAGTTTCGCCTATCCGCCATCCTCGATTGGTTCGGCTCCGATTTCGGTCCCAACACCCCCGACGTCCTGAAAGCAATCGCGGCCTACCTGCCCGATGAGGAGAGCACGAACGTCGCAGCAGTCGGCAAGGGGCGAGTCAGCTACCTGGACTACGACTGGGGACTTAACGAATAAGAAAGCTATGAATGCCGGCAGGGCCCCAGGCCAAACCCCATCTCTGCCGCGCAGTATCAGGGTCTGGAACATTTTTCGGCGAGCACGCCCTGCCACACCTGATAACTCTGTCCGAAAACACGGTCCTGACCCTCTCGTTGGAAGCACCGAAGATGATCGCGCAGCAGTTCAAATAACCTGCGCGATCTTTCTCATCACTTCAGGCAAAAGGTTCAGGCCAATGTTTTTGGCCAAACCGTAAGATGTGGTCATCTTTGCTCACCAAAACATTGGCCACTGCCGGGTCTGGAACATTTTTCGGCGAGCACGCCTTGCCACACCTGAAAGCTCTGTCCGAAAACATGGTCCTGACCCTGTCGCAAAAAGTATCAAAGGTGATTGCGCAGGAGTTCAGCCCACCAAGTTATCGTCATCCGGACCCTTTCGAGTAGAGCGTGACAGAATCCGCACAGTGACACTCAGTAAGTCCTGAACCACTCTACACTTTCCGCGGCCGTCCTCGATTCCGCAACGTCGACTCCAACCCAAACCGTTGAGTCACGCGCTGAACCCACCGTTCATCGCCCAGCGGAGTTCCCCTTTGCGCACAACGGCGCACCGCCGCCAGTTCGCTTTCCGTCAGAGCATCATTCACGCGCTCGACCCAACCCGGCAGGCGACGAATCGGCCAACGGGTCAGCAGCTTCGGATCGGGCTCGAAATTCTGCAGCCAACGCCACAACGACCCCCACCGCCAGTCTTCAGCCCGCCGAACCAATCCAGCCCGCAATGCGTTCCGTTCGGCATACCGGCAAACGACATAGAAATGGCCATCGTCCTGCACCGGAAAGCTCTTAAAGCGTCCTTGATAAACGTGACCTGTCCCGGACGTTTGGTAATGAGCATGATGACGCATCGTATGCGTCGCACTGACCCACCGCAGGAACTGGCTCATCTGCCCGTCTTCCGTCGGCCGCAGCACAAAGTGCCAATGGTTAGGCATCAACTGATAGGCCAACAACTCGACCGCGTACCGCTCAAGCCCGGCCTCCAGCACCCGCTCGAACGCCTCGTAATCTTCTTCCTTACGAAAAATTACCTGCCGCCCGTTCCCTCGGTTGAGCGCATGGTAAATCCCACCCGCCTCATCAGCTCGCTTAGGTCTCGGCATCCGTCCAGCCTAGCAAACGCACCAATATCCAAACAATGAGTCCTGACCCCTTTTCTGCCTCTGAACAAAACTGAGACGTGAACCCAGCAGAGAGCTGAATTCGACGGCAGAAGACTGCCGAAACGGTGAATGACCGTTCCAAGACGCCACGAAGGCGTTGAAAATTCGAGTTTTCTCCGACTGCTTTAGCGTGCCCCTTGGATGTTAGATCACTTTCTCTACTCCCCGTGACAACACACCGGATTGGCGGGACAAGGGTTCGGCTGGAAAAAAGTTCAGATTGGGTTTGAGGAGGTAACCTCTCTTGACAAGATAGTGTTCGGATGTACAGTGACCGGGCATCGGCTGCGGAAGCAGCGAGAGTCTTAGGCGAAAGGGGTTTCTATAGAACACATGGTGCTCGAGGGCGTCGGGATAACATCAGCTTGCAGGTGCAGACTTCTGCGTTCCTGTTCGAAGAACCTGGGCCGGACCTTGATCGGCGCAACACTTTCTAATCCCAGAGCCGTTTTTTAGGGACGAAATTGTGGCAGCTGGCCGTGGGGTATTCAGGCGAAAGGGTCGGGACTGCTCAGTAGAAAACCTGCTGGATCGACGCCGGCGCTGTCTCTGTCAAACTTCACACCAAAGGGTCAGGATCATGTTTTCGGCCAAAGCTTTACGATTTGGTCAGCCATATTCGCCGAAAAATGTTCCCGACCCTCTACTGTCGCCACCAGACTATTTGACCGAAATCGAGTCAGGAGCGACAAATGGCGACGGGACAATCAACTTCAATGGACAACACGACCCCTCGTGAAATTCTCTCACTATTAAAACAACAATTTGGCTACGACGACTTCCTGCCAGGCCAGCAAGCGGTCATTGAAAACCTCGTCGCTGGTAACTCGGCCGCGGCCATCTTTCCCACCGGGGGTGGTAAGTCGATCTGTTACCAATTGCCGTCGCTGCTGTTTTCCGGGGTCACCCTGGTCGTCTCGCCGCTGATCGCGTTGATGAAAGATCAAATCGATGCGTTGACGGCGAAAAATATTCCCGCGGTGCGTTTCGATTCGACGCTGACGTACGACGAGTATCGCTCGGCGGTTGACCGGTTACGATCGACCCAATTGCGGTTGGTGTATGTAGCTCCCGAACGCTTCAATAACGAACGCTTTCGATCGCTGCTGCAACAGACGCCGATTTCGCTGTTCGCGGTCGACGAGGCGCACTGCATCTCGGAATGGGGGCACGCGTTCCGTCCCGACTACTTGAAACTGGCCCGCTATGCGGATGAGTGCGGAGCGGAACGGCGGTTGGCACTGACGGCGACCGCGCCACCGCAAGTCCTTGCCGATATCTGTCGTGAGTTCCATATCAGATTCGAGTGCGCAACTCGAACCGGTTTCTACCGGCCGAATTTGACGCTCAAAACAACGGCAGTCTCGGCAGACGAACGCGATCCAACGTTGATCGACCGTATCAAGAATCGCCAAGCCGGAGCCACGATCGTCTACGTGACGCTGCAGAAAACAGCAGTCCGAGTCGCCGAATTGTTAGCCAAGGCGGGCATTCCGGCAAAACCCTATCATGCAGGCATGAAGCCGGAAGTGCGAGCGGAAACGCAAGACTGGTTCTTGAATAGCGACGAAGCAGTGATCGTCGCCACGATCGCGTTCGGGATGGGGATCGATAAATCCGATATCCGCTACGTCTACCACTACAACCTGGCGAAGAGCTTGGAGAATTACTCGCAAGAGATCGGCCGAGCTGGTCGGGATGGGCTGGAATCGATCTGCGAATCGCTGGTGTGCGTCGACGATCTGCGAGCTTTGGAAAACTTTGCTTATGGGGATACACCGACGGAAGCATCTTTGCGGTCCTTTGTGCGCGATATTTTTGCTCGCCCGGATAATTTCTCGGTCAGCATTTACGAACTGCAAAATCAACACGACGTTCGCGAGCTGGTCCTGAAGACGCTGCTGACCTATTTGGAGCTTGACGGTTATCTGCAAGGCGGGACGCCGATCTACGGCGAGTACAAATTCAAACCCCTATGCACGTCGGCGGAAATGCTGAGCCATTTCGAGGGGGAGCGCCGTGACTTCGTCGCCGCGCTGCTTTCGCAATCGCGCCAAGCGAAGACCTGGTTCTATTTGGACATTGACCGTGCGGTCCAGATGTTAAGTACCGACCGCGGCCGCGTTGTGCGGGCGATGGACTTTCTGGCGGAACGTGGCTGGATGGAGCTGAAAACGAGCAAGGTCCAGCATTGCTATTCGCGATTGAAGATGCCAGACGACCTTGACGCCTTGGCGGCCGAGTTGCACGGGCGGTGCGTGCGCAGGCAGGACCAGGAACTTGGCCGCCTGTGGCAAATACTCGACTTGATGGCATTGAACACGTGTCAAACCAATTCGCTGGCGGCACATTTTGGCGAACAACGCGACGAACCGTGCGGTCATTGTCATTGGTGCACGGAGCAAGCTCCAATCCAGCTCGCAGAAGCAACGTCGCAACCCATCGATGAATCGATATGGGAACAAGCGTTGCATTTGCGCTCTCAACACCCAGGTGACCTTGGTACGCCGATGCACCTCACCCGCTTCCTTTGCGGAGTCCGCTCGCCCAATCTGACAAAAGCCAAACTGACTCGTGAAGAACTGTTTGGCCAACTCGCCGAGTGTTCTTACGCGGACGTATTGGCGAAAGCATCGACGCTGTAGGAGGGCACTCTGAGCCCGCGTGGAAGAGAGGTTGGTTCCAGTTCTATGATGTGACGCAAATCCCGAAATGTAAGTGGAGCGAAACTTGCTTAAATTTTACATCACTGGTTGACCGCTCCTCGTTGACGCGACTTACGCGACGGGTTTCTCATTACCTGCGCGAGCGCCCAACGTATTGGACTCATGGTCGCCTATTGCTCCGCAAAAGCAGCGTAGTACCTGAACGCAGGAGAGGGCCAGCACTCCTTACTGTCCACACGTGTTCCACTCCCAATCCGCTTTGGTCAATTCTGGAGTGTCAGTTTCATAATCGGAGGGCGGCGACGCTACACCGAAGTGTTGCCACTTCGACTACGGGAAGTGGCGACGCTCGTGGTGGCGCTAGGAAGCGAGTGCGGCGACCCGGCCGACCAAACGGTTGGCCATCGCGTGAACGCGTGCGTCTTCGATGCTGCCGCGACCAAACTCCAGCAACACGCCACCCAGCATCTCTTCAATTGCGATTTGCCCAAGATAGTGCTCATCGAGAAACCGCATCTGCCAATTGAAGAAATTCCGTTCGCCCTGATGGCCTAATTCGACCGTTCTCAGAATTTCATGTCGCCAGTCGTTGGAGATCTTTTCGAGCAATGCCCGAACCGCAGACTCTTCGCCTTCGAGGTATCGGAGAAAGAGACCGTTGCGGAGGCAAAGAAACCCGGTGATTCGCCATTCTGAGTTTCTGGCCTGCGCCGCTCAACCATCGAGCGTACTTCATCAAGTCTCAGGTTCGAGTCAGCGCGACTGATGTAAACCAACTTGAACACCGCCACCCTCCCCAATTGAAATAACCGCGTCGCCCAGCTGAAAACAGCTCGGCACATCCGACCCCGTAGCCGAGCTGGCAACAGCTCGGGAGCATCGGGACACATCAGGGCACATCAACAAAAAGCGTAGCGACGTTTCGCCCATGGGAGCCTGCTTTACCAGCGCAACGCAAGCTACACGTCCGCGCGACTCGCACTAACGCCCGACATTCAACCTTCGCAGCCATCCCAACAGCTTAAGACTGAAAGGAGTCAACTTCGTCTTGTTGAACTGATCACCTAACTTGCGAATCGCTTCAGCCTGAGTCGGATAGGGATGAATTGTCCCACCAATTTTCGCGAGCCCCAACTTATGGGCCATCGCCACGGTGATCTCTGAAATGAGATCACCCGCGTTTTCGGCAACGATGGTGGCTCCCACGATCTGGTCGGTGCCTTTTTTTGTGTGCACTTTGACGAAACCTTCGTCCTGCCCTTCGAGAATGGCTCGGTCGACGTGGGCCAGTTCCTGGACATACGTATCGATTTCAATGCCCGCAGTTGTGGCGTCGTTTTCAGACAGACCGACATGAGCCACCTCGGGCGAAGTGTACGTCGCCCACGGAATGATCAGGTCGCTCGCTTTCTTTTTGCCGAACGGTCCGACGGCAAAAAGCGCATTCTGAATCACAATCCGAGCTTGAAAGTCTGCGGAGTGAGTGAATTTAAATTTCGAGCAGATGTCGCCGGCGGCGTAAACGCGAGGATTGGCCGTCTGCATGTTGTCGTTCACCTCGATGCCATTGCGGTCGTATTTGACGCCGACCGATTCCAGATTCAGGCCATCAACATTGGGAGCTCGCCCAACAGCGACCAGCAATTGGTCGACTGTCACTTCGTTCCGCTTGTCATTTTGATGAACAATAACGCGAATTCGGCCGTCTCCGACCGGGCCGACTTCCATCTCCTGGCTGCCCAGCAGGACGTTAACGCCATCGCGCTCGAATTGACTCTGCAGAACGGCAGACGCATCCGCATCTTCACGAGGCAGGATCCGCTCACCGCGTTCAAACAGGAAAACGTCGCTTCCCAGTCGTGCGAATGTCTGAGCCATCTCGCTGCCGATCGGCCCGCTGCCGATGATCCCGAATCTGGCCGGCAGTTTGGTGAGCGAAAACAGGCTTTCGTTGGTGAGGTAATCGATCGTGTCGAGCCCCGGGATTGGCGGAGCTGCCGCGCGAGCTCCGGAGGCAATAACCGCCTTCTTGAATTTGAGCGTGCTGACGGAGCCGTCCTCGCGGGTCACCGTCACGGTATCATTGTCGACGAAGGAACCCTGGCCGAAGTAGACGTCCACATCCAGGTCAGAGAACCGCTTGGCCGAATCGGCCGGGCTGATGTGGGCTCGCAAACGACGCATTCGCTCCATGGTCTGGCCAAAGTCGACACTTGCGCCGTGAGGAACGTGAATCCCGAACTCGCCGGCGTCACGCACGTTGGCCGCGACGCGAGCTGCACGAATAATACCCTTCGAAGGAACGCAGCCAACGTTCAGGCAATCGCCACCCATCAGCTCACGCTCGATCAGAGCCACCCGAGCACCAAGCCCGGCAGCCCCCGCGGCCGTTACCAATCCCGCGGTTCCGGCGCCGATGACAACCAAGTGATAAGTAGCTTGCGGAGTTGGATTGGTCCACGTGGGTGGATGCACATTCGATTCAAGCCTGAGGTTGTGCTCATCCTTGGGCGTCAGCTGAACGAGTTCGGGCATGCTCAGATTTCCTAATCGGGGCGTTGTTGGTTCGGATGAGATGAAAGCCGTGGGTCAGTCTAAGGATGCGCAGGAACTGTCCAAAACGTCGCGCAGTTCAGGGGCTGTCGCAATTTTCCTCGCGTTCAACCAGGCCTCCAGCGGAGGGTCTGGAAAAGTTTTTGGCGAATTCGGCTGACCAAATCGCAAAGCTTTGGCCGAAAACATGATCCTGACCCTTTGGTGTGAAGTTTGACAGAGGCAGCGCCAGAGTCGATCCAACAGGTTTTCTACTGAGCAGCGCTCACCCTCTCGTTTGGAGTAGTTCCGCGTGGGCGGAGGAGTTGATTCCAAAGGTCTTCTATGGGGGCAGGCCAGATTCTTCTTGCTTGCAGCAGAGCTCGATTTGTGCAGCATTCGATCCGAGTGATTTTCTACCATGCAGCTCTGACGCACCACAGGCGCTGAGCGGAATTCGATTTTGCACAGCGGTTGATCCACTAGCCTATTGCTGAGCAAGTCGCACCCCTTAAGCTTCTGGTATCTTGCCAACGGAATTGTGGAAGCCCAGAAATCGCATCACCCCACGAACGACCAGCGGGAACACTCCAAGCAGAGCGAACGCCACGAAGATCTGTAAAACTTGCGCAGGCGTAAAGACCGCGTTGATTCCTTTGTCAGCCAGCACCTGCAAGTTGGGCACGCTCGAGCCCGCATAGACATAGACTGCCGTCCCGGCCAGCATGCCAACCTGGCTGACCCACCAGAATGTACGTGTCTTGATCGGCGTCAATCCCATCACCGCGTTGATGACGAAGAACGGAACGAGCGGAATCAGCCGTAGCGTAAACAAAAAGAACGGCCCTTCCTTTTCCAGCGACTCATTGAACGACGACAATCGCTCACCAAATCGGTTTTGAATCGAATCTCGGAATAAAAACCGGCTCAGCAGGAAGGCCAGGGTGGCTCCCGCCGTTGAAGCAAAACTGACAAGTACGACGGCCTGCAGAAATCCAAAATACCAGCCGTATACCAGCGTCATCGCCATGGCGCCCGGCAGTGACAATCCGGTGACGACGACATAGACGACGAATGCGACACCGTAAACCAGAAGCGGATGTTCGGATTGAAACGACCGCAGTTGCGATTCCTTCTCGGCCAGCGTATCCAACGAAAGCGAGTCACTAAATTGCGAATAGACGACCAGCATGACCACGGCGACCGTCGCCAGGACAGCCAGTTTCTTCGCCAAGGCAAGCTGATCACTTCCTGAAGACGTGGATTGAGCTGCGGCCATGATGTCGTTTCCCGGGCTAAATAACTTGGGTTAGCTCAATGTCCGTTCCCTACCACATTGGACGCGGGCAGGTGCGGCTCATTACACTGATTTCCCCATCGCAACCAGAATTAGCTAAACATTGAGTTGCGAAAAGTGTGGCTCCACCTGAGAAACCGGCGAACCAATCGAGTTCGTTTCGATGACCCGATCGAATGAACCATGCTCATCCGACACGCATACAACTCCGCGGCGCAAACAATTGAACACAATTACTAGCCCGCAGCGCAAGCAAGTGAACAGGCAATAACATGGCCCGAGAAGAATTACAGCGTCGCCCAGCTTCCCTCGCTCGTGCGTCGGGCTGGCACTCGAACATGAGAGAATGGAGCTTCGTCGCGAAGGACACCATACGTCACGATTGAAGATGGTAACCTGATGGCACGATGAAAACCACGTCACTTACGTTTGTCGCGCACCCGGAAAAAGGCCAAGTGTCTGCGCTGTTGCATTTGCCCCCTAGGGCCAAGTGCCTGGTCGTTTTCGGTCACGGAGCTGGCGCTGGCATGCGACATGCAAATATCGAAGGAATCGCGGAAGCACTTGCTGCGAAAAGCATCGGCACCTTGCGATACCAGTTTCCGTTTATGGAGCGAGGCGGCGGTCGGGACTCAGGAGAAGTTTCGCTGCAGACGGTTCGCTCTGCAATTGAACTCGCAAGACAGCATGCTGGATCGATGCCGATTATTGCCGGCGGGCATTCGTTTGGCGGACGGATGACATCGATGGCCGCAGCCGACGAGCCGCTCGCAGGTGTCAGCGGTCTCGTATTTTGTTCCTATCCCTTGCACATGCACGGTAAGCCGTCGGTCGCTCGGGCGGCTCATTTGCCCGATATCAAAGTCCCCATGCTGTTCCTTTCAGGTACGCGTGACAAGATGATGAGCCATGATCTTCTTCAGCCGACTTTGAAAAAGCTCGACAATCGCGTGACGTTTCGCTGGCTCGATACGGCCGACCACGGGTACAAGGTATTGAAGCGATCACGAACTTGTGAACTGGACGTGTACCACGAGATTGCTACCGAGATCGACAACTGGTTCGAAAGGTCGATGGCGAGTGAATCTACTTAAGAAAGGCCTTGAGCAAATCTCCTGCAAAGAGAGACCTTAACACCCGCTCTCGCCAACCGGCCCTCCGATATGGTCTCTCAACCGTCAGATGCGCCGGCACCGTTTTTCACGTCTCCGCGCGAGAAGCGATTGTGAATTTGGACGCTGGCCCTAATCGTGGCGATCTACGCGACCCTCGGACTCGCGTCGGTGCTGGCCGAGGTGTTAACGAATCAGGGCTTGAGCGCCGTGGTCTATCTGGCCTGCATGGTGCTAGTTGGATTGACCATCCTGACACAAGGCCTGAAGGCTCGGCCGGGAGGCGTGGAGATCGGTGTCGGCTTGGGAATCGAAGTACGGCAGGGATCGGGACGCGGCGACCTTGGTTTGCAGGCACTGTGAGGACTTCATAAACGAAGACGGCCACAACGCCGTACTCGGCAACCGAACAATATTGCCATTTCATAGTGCCCCGAACTTGCGACGGTACCAAAGCCAGAAGATACTGGGATCGGATTATCTGCGCTGCAAGCGGATTATCTGAACGTCTTTTTTTGTGGTTCATCCAGAGCATCTAACCCGAGAAGAAACGCTAATGGAATTTCCAATCTGTCGCCCCAGGCTTTCATGCAATTCCCCCGTACCGCAGATATTCTACAAGGGGGCAGCCGATCAATGAGATGCGGAACATCTCCACTGGCTTCTGGACGGCTTCGACATCTTCCGCGCCCCGCCTCACCAACGGCTCGCCTATGGTGCGGTGGTCTGATCCCGTGGTATCGTGCGGAGCATGGTGGTGCCGCCCCCCTCCTGCTGCAGAATCGAAAGACGTCGCGGAGCTTCGCTGCGTAGTTGGTTACAAAGCTGCGCTGACTTTCGATTCGACGAAACCCGATGGTACGCCGCGCAAACTCATGGACAGCTCGCGATTAAACGGTTTGGGCTGGAATAATTCGCGACCGCTTGACGATGGAATTAATGACGCGTACCGGAATTACGCTGCAGGGCATTCAACAGATATCGGCGATCCGGCCGGGCGACAAGAACGCTGACTCCATTCGCCCGGCAGTCAAGAACGCTGAATACGGAACGCTGTATGTCATCACGCCTGCGAAAATACACCAAGCTACTGCTCACGCCTGCATGCTGGTCCCCGCTGCAACATGGTGTCGCCGCCACGCTTGAGCATGATGCAGCTCTGGGGCAGGAGGACTTTGCCACCGTGATCGACGTCGGTGCTAACAAGGGGCAATTCGCGGTGTACGCCCGGCTACGCTGGCCTCATGCGCGGTTGATCTGCTTCGAACCCCTTCCCGGTCCGAGAAAATTGCTCATCCGCGTCACGCGAGGTGACGCCGCTATTCACGAATGCGCCTCGGCGCTTTCCAGGGCGAGGCTACGATGCACTTGGCAACCCGCGCCGACTCGTCCTCCCTGCTCGCGCTGGGTGCCAAACAGAAAGCGATCTTCAGCATGGACGAGTCCAGCACGCTTTCTGTAACCGTTCGGCGATTGGATGCTGTATTGGCCGAACCGCTGACGCGTCGCAGCCTGCTCAAGATTGATGTTCAGGGATTCGAGCTGGAGGTTCTCAAGGGAGCGCACCAGTTGCTGCCCCAGATCGATGCGGTATATGTCGAAGCCTCGGACGTGGAACTCTATCAAGGCCAGGCATTGATAGCGGAGATCAAGAGCTTGCTGACAGAAGCGGGCTTTCGCGTAGTAGGGTCGTTCAATCCGCAATTCCACCAAGGTCAGCGGGTACAAGCCGATTGGTTGTTTATGCAAGCGTGAGGGGTTATCGCCCAGTTTCTTGGATACCGACATCGATAATGCTACTGACCACAAGTAGCGGAGGAGGGATTCGAACCCCCGACACGCGGATTATGATTCCGCTGCTCTAACCAACTGAGCTACTCCGCCGAAGTTGCTAAGTGATTCTCTAGCAACGGCTTGCGACAAGCGTGTGTGACGCACGATTGCCGCTTGCTGGTTTCAATATGGGTGTTTCGACGCCCAGCTAGGTCCCAGTATCGGTAAGAAACCCTTTCTAGTAAAGAGGATGTCGATCAAGCCCGCATTTCTCACCCGCTGCAGACTAGTAGGACATGCGGAACTAAATTCCGCGTGTCACAGTACCGCATTTGTCGATTTGAGAAGTTCGGCCTTGTACTTGCTTAGATGGCTTGCCGGCGGAGCGCGGCAAAGCCCATCAGGCTCATTCCAAGAAGCCACATGGTTGTTGGCTCGGGAACCTTATTGATTGCAAAGACACCCTGCAGGAATTGGCCGTCAACTCCTGTATCATCGAATGAATCAGAGATCGTTGAAGCCGGCGTTGACAATACATCTTGGGGCTCGGAGCTCCTCATCGATGTGGTCGCACCAGATGCATCCTCCTGGGCTTTGGGCACCGAAGGCGAATCGTGCGTTGGCTCTAGACCGTAGTTCACCCCGCCTAAGTCGATTGAGCCGGCGCTAGTGTAAACGCCAGACGCATCATCGAAACCGAAATCAAAATCGCAAAAGTCCCCTCGACGTCGATCGAGTCGGTCAAAGCGCAGGCCCACAACTCCTAAGAGCCTCCTTTGCATCAGATTCCGGCGACGTCAAGTTCAACCACGGTCCACCTCCCAACAAACTGTTTCGCAGACCCGACAGTTGCAAACTCTGTCCGCCAGGCGCACGAAAAAACCGATGTTACGAAACACCTTGCAGTGCCTCGTCACATCGGCATACTTTTCAATGCGCCACCTGCCTCTGGCAGTTTGCACTTTGTTCAGTCATCCGAAACGAGTTGTTTTCCTGGCGGCTGGGCTTTCAGCGTCGGCCCCTCCAAAACGACGCTACACGCTGCTCGGGACGTGAACAACCGCTCATCAAACCTGAGTCTGCTCGCCGTACACATTTGCTTTCAACGAGCCCGACACTTAGCTACTGTATGCGGCCGAGGGATCAAAGCGTATCCATAGTGTTTCTTAAGAAGTGGTGCGCAAGCGAAGCTGGTCAACTTGGTGTGGGTTTCGATCAACTACTGGCAACCTGCAGTCTGGTAACGATCAAGACCGGGATATCAAGATCAGGCCGCGGCCGCGAGCTGTTTCGATTCGCCAACCTGCAACGAACCGGCACAAACGGCGTCTGGCGATGGTCAAATCAGACAGTTCTTTAACCTTGGGACAATTGCCCATTGCAAACGATCTTTATTAACCTACAATATTTGAAGGTGTATTATTTGTACGTGTAAAGATCCGCAAGAGAGGTTTGAATGCCAGCTGCGCGAGTCACGCAAGCAATCTTCCTTAAGGATCGACAGGGGAAGAAGTTCGCAGACGTCGTGAACGATCCGCAGCAACCTTTTGAAGTGGTTCTCAAGTTCTTCAACGACGCGGAACGGCAGCGGCGAATGGAGGAATCGGAACTGCACCACGACCGATCGCCTTTGGCTGGTGTGGTTCGCGAACTTGAGTCTCAAGAGGCCATTGACCAATTTCTTTCCGAAGTGCACGCCAAACGCAGCATGCGTTTGCGGCAGGCAATCGGAGTATTAGTTCGAATAATCATGGAAAAACGCGGTTGGCGCAGCACAGGCAGGAAAGGCTCCCTGGGTGTGCGAGCAGCGCTCGCGCGGGGGCGCCCGGCATAATACCGGCGGCTTGGCGTTGTGGTTTATCCGCGCCGGCGCTATGAGCGCGAAGCAGGGATGCCGTTTCGCTCTGTGCGAGAACGCTGTAAGGAAATCGACGCTGTATCGACGCAGCCTCGAAAACCAAAGGCTGCGACGAAACAAGCTGCAGCTTCATCGGCATCGAACGGCGTCGCCCAGCGCAAGGGAAAAAACGACTGAAATCACGCATCGAACGGGTTGGTGAAACACCGTTCAAATCGTGAAAATGCCAGGTCGCGATAAACGCGACCAGGTAACAAATCAACAGATGCAGCTGCAAGCGTGCCGATGATTGCTGAACGGCGGCCGGCAGTCTGCCTGGCTGTTGGACATCGCATGCCTGGGATTGACCGGCCCAGGTGTCAGTTCCGAGGTCGTTTGGTACGCACCGAAACCTGTGACGGCTTTTAGAGCTGGTTACAAAAGCGGGACAGGCACCTCGGCAAGTTCACGATTTCCGGCCGAGATAAAGCTTCGGCGGAGCCAGTCCAGGTTTTGCAATTGATTCTAATGTGTCCAGAAATCTAGCTGAAGTGACGTGTGCTCTTGATGGAATCGATTCCATCTGCGTCAGCTGCAGGAAGAACGGAATCGTCGGCGATAGGTATCGTCGGCCAAGCAGGCGACGTGTTTGAATGCGCCGGTGACGTCGGGCCCATGTCCGAATCCACAATTCGGCGAGTGATCAGGTTATCCAGGAATATAACTCAAAGATTAGAAAACGGAGCGAGAGAATGAGCTACGCCATACTCAGCAAGGGTCTTCAATTCGAGCCACCAAACAAATCCATACCGACTCATACGCTGCCGGGATCACCTCAGAAGCTGCAGGTGATGGCGGATCGATATTGTGCCGGTCAGCCCATCCATCACGTCGATGACGAAGAGTTGGTGGCCTTCCCGATACGGAAGGCGGCGTCCGTATTTTTGGTATGGACGCGTCAGAGAACAACCGAGCCCTCCTCAATGGCTCGCGGTAATCGGCTGCGCCACTTGAACGTGACGATGCCACGCAGATCGGATGGTGCCATGTGGCAAACGTTGAATTCGCCCTGGTAATCGCAGGCATCGTGGTTGCGACGCTCATTACGGTGTTCCTTCTGGTAACACTGTTTTGGTACGGCGCACTCTGGTTTCGTGCTTATATGTCGGGTGCGGACGTAAGCGTGATGAGTTTGATCGGGATGGGCCTGCGGCGGATCAAGCCAACGATGATTGTCAACGCCAAGGTCATGGGCAGGCAAGCGGGACTGAGTATTGATCGCAAGAGTGGCATGAGCACCGCGAGGTTAGAAGCACACCTCTTGGCGGGTGGCGACGTCACGCGCGTGCTCCTCGCGATCATCGTTGCTAACCGTGCCGGCATTGAACTGGAGTTCGATCGCGCGGCGGCGATCGATCTCGCCGGACGTGACATTCTGGACGCCGTCAGGACCAGCGTCTCGCCGAAAGTCATTGATTGCCCGGCGTTCCAGGATGACGAGACAAAGTACCTTTGCGCCGTCGCGAAGGATGGAATCGAGTTGCTTGTCCGGGCACGCGTGACGGTTCGTACCAATCTTGATCAGCTCATTGGCGGAGCGACCGAGGAGACGATCGTCGCTCGGGTCTGCCAGGGAATCGTCACATCGATCGGCTCGGCCAGCTCGCACCTGGACGTCTTGGCAAGCCCTGACCGCATTTCCAACGGCGTGCTGGAACGCGGCTTGGGAGCGAATACCGCTTTTGAAATCGTTTCCATCGATATCGCCGATGTCGATGTGGGGCGAAACATCGGTGCTCGCTTGCTCGCAGATCAGGCGGAAGCGGATGTGCGCAAGGGTCGGGCTCGAGCTGAGAGTCGCCGAGCAGAGGCGATTGCGTTGCAACAAGAGATGCGAGCCCGAGTGGTAGGCAATCGTGCGCAGCTGGTGCTTGCCGAAGCAATGATACCCAAAGCGTTGGCCGAGGCATTTCGCGCCGGTCAGCTCCATTCCGGAAGCCCACTACCCGCCCGCAGGCGACTGCCGATCGACGTGCTACCGATGGAAAGGCAGCATCTTGGCCGATCATGAAACGGTTGACCGCAGGAGCAACAACTTTAGCGCCGAACGATTACGCGCCCAACGAACGAAAGAACGATTAACATCTGCAGCAGACAACGATGCAGATCGACTGGAAAGAAAACGACCATGGCAAAATACCGACATAGAATCTTTGAGATGTACGAGCACTGCGACGAAGCCACGCTCGCCCTGACTCCCAAAACAGCCAAACCCGGGACGGAAGTCAGGGCCGCCTCGCCGTGGTCCTTTAAGACTTTCACGGTCTCGCAATCGGCGAATCTGGTGTTCGTCGAATTTAACAGGACGCGAGCCTTCGGCGCCGCGACGTTGTCCAATCTTCGCTCCGATTTACTGCAACTTGCAGACAGTTTGGAAAGAAACAGCAAAGTGTTGGTCGATTTCACGGGCGTTGAAGCCTTCTGCGCTTCCTCTATCGGAGAGCTTGACCTCTTTAACCGAAAACTACGAAACAAAGGCAGCAGGATTGCACTGTGCTGTCTGGAAGATACGGTCCATGAATCGTTTTTTGCAGAGAGCCGTCAACATGAAAATCAAGACTGAACATACGGATGCAGCCCGTGAGTATGCCGCCGCCCATGATGCACACGATAAAAGGCACGATCTGCCCGAGGCGCTTGGACTGTATTGAGCATTGGTTGGATCGCACCCTAACGCGCAGGAAGCAGCCTATTCGAGTACGCAGATTCAAAACATCGTCAAAGCAGTCATTCCAAAGAAGAAATTGATGGGTGCCCAGATTGAATTGGCATTGACTCACCGCAAGCCCGTTAATGGCGAGCAGACGTCGGTCGTGTCGCCGTTGAAGACTTAGGGTCGCAACGGTGACAAGATCACTGGAACACAGATTTCGAGGAGAGCAGTATGTCGATTGGCGAATTACTTGCTGCGACACCTTACTTTGTTTTGATGGATGAAGATCGCCGGATCGGCCCGGCACTTACGCCGGGGATCGCGAGTGTCAAGGACTGCCCCCCCCCATTTATGGATTTTCCGACCAAATCTCCTACGACAGATCTGACGTGACGGAATCACAGCAACCACACTTGCAAGCGGCGACAGTGAAAGCCGTCCCGACTGCCCACGAAAACGAAGCGACTCATGTGGAAGTAGCCTACCGGCTAGTATTCGATCAGCGAGTGGAAGCGTATCGCGTGGAAGAGATGTCGGTGTCGCGGTGCGACCAGGATGCTTCTGTCCCGATCCGCCCACGCTCACGGTCCGGAGTTCGCCGCTTCACTAGAACTAGAGAGAGACATACAAGATGCGTAGCGATTCGACTTTGAACAATCATTCGAGGCGACCAAATGAATAAGAAAATAGCGACCATCTCTGATAGAAACAGAAAGATATGTCCCGTTTGCGGCAAGAGCTCGTATTCACGAGCTGGAATTCATCCGCAGTGCTCAATGATCCTCGCCGATGCCCCGCGAGTAGCGAGGCTCGCCGCCGAGAAATCGGCGAAGGCTTTGGCGAATCAAAACGAAGATTAAATACAAGTGTCCCAAACTTGTCGGGTCTTTCCATTCAAGAACTCAAATCCCAGGGCACTGTCAGCAGTCTCAAAAGTCAGCATCGCCCACCGCGGACCTCACTGGACGAGCACAATCTGGCAGGGTCGCTCGTCGACGTCCGTCCAACGCGACCGGGCGATGCTGATGGTTCCTGGCAATGGCAAACACGAATCTAAAGTGTTGTCTGTCTTTACGTTACATTCCCAAGGCTGGTCTCAGCGACGCATTGCGCGAGAGCTGGGCATCAGTCGGGATGCTGTTTCGCGACATCTTCGCTCGGCGGCTCAAAAGCTACCCAAAGGTGAACCGCCAAGCGTCTCAAACAAGGCCACTGGCGAAAAAGCGCCCACCGGGTCGGCGGAGCCGACATCGGATTCAAACAAGGCCACTCCAGGTGCCAAAGCGCCCACCGGGTCGTCCAGCTCACGAAGCCTCTGTGAACACCTCAGAGAAGTCATTATTGACAAGCTCAATCAGGGCCTGGCAGCTCAGCGGATCTATCAAGATCTCATCCAGGAACATGGCTTTGAGGGCAAGTATCACAGCGTGCGTCGCTTTGTTTCGAAACTGAAGAGCAGCACACCACTTCCTTTTCGGCGCATCGAAGTTGCTCCTGGCGAAGAAGCTCAGATCGACTTTGGCACGGGGGCTCCAATCATTGGTCAGGACGGAAAGCGCAGACGAACCCATGTCTTGCGAGTCCTCCTCAGCCATTCTCGCAAAGGCTACAGCGAAGTCGTCTATCGCCAGACGACCGACGAATTGATCGGCTGCCTGGAGAATGCCTTCCGTCATTTCGGCGGTGTTCCCAAGACATTGGTGCCCGACAATCTCAAAGCGGCCGTCATCAAAGCCGACTGGTACGACCCGGACTTGAACCCAAAGCTCCGCAGCTTTTGCGATCATTACGGCACGGTACTCATGCCGACCAAGCCACGCACGCCCCGGCATAAAGGCAAAGTCGAGCGAGGCGTTGACTATGTGCAAGAGAACGCCTTGAAGGGGCGTACATTCAGTAGCCTTCAAGAACAGAACTCGCACCTGCTGAACTGGGAGACGACAGTTGCAGACACACGCATTCATGGCACGACTCGAAAGCAAGTCCGAAAAGCCTTCGAGGACGATGAACGTACTGCGTTCAGCCGTTACCACTGGAAAGCTTCGCAACTTTCAAGAAGGCCAACGCAAAGTCAGTCGTGATGGACACGTGTCGGTGGACAAGTCGTATTACAGCCTGCCACCGGAATACCTGGGACACACGCTCTGGGTGCGTTGGGATTCGCGACTGGTTCGCGTCTTTGACAATCGCATGAACCTCATCTGCACGCACGTGAAACAACCGTTCGGCAAATTCAGCACGCTACGCGAACATATCGCTTCGGAAAAGATCAGTCGCGTGGAACGCGGAACCGAGTGGTTGTTGCGAAAAGTCTCTGTCATCGGGCCCAAAACGCGTGAATGGTCAGCGGGACTGGTGGCATCACGCGGCGTGCAGTCGGTGCGAGTTCTCAACGGCATGTTGAGCCTCATCAGCAAACATCCCAGCCAGTTGATCGAGCAAGCTTGCGAAACGGCTCATGCGAATCAGTGTTACCGACTGAAGTCGATTCGCCAGCTGATCAAGCACGGCGGAAGCAAACAACAAGAGTTCGAGTTCCTGGACGATCATCCGATGATTCGTAATCTTACGGAGTACGCTGAGATCGTCCGAGTTGACTTTGGATCGGAGGCAAGGAAGCCATGAATGAAGCCATCACTAACAAATTAAGAAGCCTGCGTCTTTCGGGACTGGCCGAGACGC
This sequence comes from uncultured Planctomycetales bacterium, assembly GCA_963821085.1. Classification (GTDB taxonomy): domain Bacteria; phylum Planctomycetota; class Planctomycetia; order Pirellulales; family Pirellulaceae; genus CAWGCE01. The sequence goes on from CAWGCE010000017.1 coordinate 152,723, forward strand.
TCGAGGTGCGACTGCAAGAAGCACGCGGCAACAGTCTTTCCCATTTAGAGTTCTTGGAGTTGATTCTTCAGGACGAACAGTTGGTGAGAGATGAGCGCAAGATCACTCGTCGTGTAAAGGCGGCGTCGTTTCGAGATCTGAAGACGCTGGAAGACTTCAACTGGAGTTTTAATCCTTCAATCAAGAAGAACCAGATGTATGAATTGGCCTCCGGCCAACTGCGGGACCATCGAGACGTGCTGTTCTGCTCGCCTCCGGGGACGGGCAAGAGCCATCTTGTTCAGGCTATTGGATACCATTTAATCAAGCTCGGATACGTGGTCCTCTATCGTTCGATCTTTGATGTCGTCCGTGACTTCTTGCACGACGAGGCGCTCGACGGTCACGATCGAATCATGGCTCGGTATCTCAAGCCAGACTTGTTGATCATTCATGACTTTGGGATGAAGCAGTTGCCGAAGCGTAGCGGCGAGTTTCTCTTTGAAATCGTGATGCGTCGTTACGAGAGACGCAGCACCATGATGACGACCAATCGCCCATTGGAAGACTGGGGCAAACTACTCGGTGACGTGCCGACGGCGACTGCGATCCTGGACCGCTTCCTCCACCACGCGGAGATCGTCACGATCACCGGTAAGAGCTACCGGCTTCGCCGTCGCGCGAGCGAGTCAAACAAGGCCACTGACAAAAAAGCGCCCACCGGGTCGAAGAAAAACGCCAAAGATTCAAACAAGGCCAAAGCGCCCACCGGGTCGGCGGCCGAAACTACCACTACTACGTCCTGAAACCAGTAAACTCAACCAAGTGGCCTTGTTTGAAGCGCCCATTGGTGGCCTTGTTTCAAGCGCCCCGTGACAGCTGGTTCCACAGCCCTTGGTTCGTCGATGCCGTAATCGAATCGTAGCGAAGGTGGATTCAATCGGATTGGTGGTTCTCAGATGCTTCCAGTGCTCGGCCGGAAAGTCATAAAAAGTCAGCAACACATCTCGATCCTTCTTCAGGCATTCGCATGCTTCCGGGTACTTCGGGCCGTATTTTTCCAGGAAGGTGTCGAAGGCCTTGTTCGCATCTTCTCGCGTCGCTGCCATCCAGATTTCATGGATATCTGCCTTCGCTTTGGGCTGTACGCTCTTGGGCATCTTGTTGAGCACGTTCCCCGTCTTGTGAAACCAGCAGCGTTGCTCACATGTTTCCCCGAACACTTCGCGCAGTGCAGCCCAGAACCCGAGTGCCCCATCGCCAACGGCGACTTTGGGAGCCTGGGTAAGACCACGACTCTTCAAGTCAATGAGCAGCTCGTACCAACTCTGCTTGCTTTCGCGAAAGCCATCGACGATGGCAATCAACTCCTTGCGACCATCCGCAGTGGCGCCCATCACAACCAGCATGCATTGGCGTTTCTGGCGGTATCTTCCAGCCGCACATTGGCATGAATGCCATCGGCCCAGAGATAAACATATCGCTTGTCCGAGAGCTCTCGGCGGCTCCACTCGTCGTACTCGCTGCCCCATTTCTCTTTCAGTCGAACGACCACATTCGGTCCAAGGCTCTTCGCGTCATTACCCAGCACGATTGCAACGCTTCCTGAAAGTCGCCCGTCGAAATACCTTTGAGGTAGAGCCAGGGAATCAATTCATCGATCGTTTTACTGCGCCGCAAGTAGGGCGGCAGGATCGATGCCGAGAACGCCACTCGGCCTTCCTTCTCTGAGGAGTTGTCGCGAACGCGTGGCTGGCTGACTTCCAATCGGCCAGCTCCCGTCAACAGTTCACGTGACGGCAAGTAGCCATTACGCACGACAAGTCGCTTACCTTGCTCGTCGCGTCGTTCTGAATGCTGCAGTAAGAACTCGCTGACTTCGGCTTCGATCGCGGTCTGAAGCATCTGCTGAGCGCCCGTGCGAATGATCTCATCTAACGGACTCCGGTCGTCAAACTGAGCCCGAAACGCCAGCACTTCTGGATCGGTGTGCTCTACTGGATTCACGCGTCGTTCTGTCGTAACCTTCCTCCTGGCGTACTCCTTGTGCCCTTGTTGGGCCGCTGATGAATATTTGCGAATCACCAGCAGGATACGCCGCCTTTTTCTCATCTCAAAGAACACGACTTCAGGTTATATCTCCTTCCCAAATCGCCTTCAGCATTGAAAGAGTATTAAACGATGAATTTGTTTCGCACTGTCGTGTTTGCGCTGACGTTGGTAGTCGCCGCCTTTACGAATGCCCTTGAACCCGCCAGCGCAGAATGCGTTCAGGTGTACTCGACCGCAAAAGATACAGATTTGCGCATGACGCTGACCGATCAGCTTCAACTCAAGCCCTCGCGGCAGTCACCGGAAACCGACATTGCCATTTTTGTGAATCCGGACCGACGTTATCAAACCGTGCTGGGCATCGGCGGCGCTATCACCGACGCCAGCGCTGAAGTTTATGCTGGCCTGAGCAAAGAGACCCAACAGGAGTTCATGCAGGCCTACTTCGACAAATCAAATGGTCTGGGTTACAGCTTGCTTCGCACAACGATCCACAGTTGCGATTTTGCCAGTGAAAGTCACACCTATATTGAGGAGGGCGATAAGAGCCTCAGCACCTTTGATATTTCTCACGACAGGAAATACCGCATTCCGATGATCAAAAAAGCGCTCGAAACCGCTGGCGACAGCATCACCACTTGTGCCAGCCCCTGGAGTGCACCGGCGTTTATGAAAAACACCAACAACATGCTTCAAGGCGGAAAGTTACTGCCGCAGTACCGAGAAGCCTGGGCCACGTACTTCACAAAGTTTATTCAGGCCTACGAACGCGAAGGAATTCCCATCTGGGGCGTCACGGTGCAAAACGAACCCATGGCCAAACAAACCTGGGAATCGATGATCTACACCGCGGAGGAAGAACGAGATTTTGTCCGAGACTATCTGGGACCGATCATGCATAAGGCAGGTCTGGGCGACAAAAAGATCGTCGTTTGGGATCACAACCGCGACTTGATCACGCATCGCGCCAACACCATTCTCAGTGACCCCAAAGCTGCGAAGTATGTTTGGGGCGTCGGCTTTCACTGGTACGAGACCTGGGCCGGCGGCGAACCCATGTTTGACAATGTTGCGGAAGTCATCCGGGCGTACCCTGATATCAATGTGCTGCTGACCGAAGCAACGGTTGAAGGATTTGATCCAGCGCGGTACCACCACTGGCCCAACGCCGAACGCTACGGCAACGCGATGGTCAACGATTTCAATGCCGGCGCAGTGGGCTGGATCGACTGGAATGTACTGCTCGACGATACCGGTGGGCCCAACCATGTAGGCAATTTCTGCTTCGCACCTATACACGCCGACAGTAAAACCGGCGAGCTGATCTACACTCCCACGTACTACTACATGGGGCACTTCGCCAAATTCATTCGCCCGGAGGCTCAACGGGTCAGCGCGGTAAGCAGCCGTAGCGTTTTGCAGACGACGTCATTTATGAACGCCGACAATCAACTCGCCACCGTCGTGCTTAACTTGAGCGACGAGGACGTCACTTATCGTTTTTGCGTAAGTAATCAAGAAGCAACTGCGACCATTCCGGCAAGAGCGATCCAAACGCTGATTTACGACAGTGAAGCTCCCAGCGGCTGGGAGACCGACTTCTTTGACGAATTCGACACTTTCAACCCCAACAATTGGCAGGACCAAATGATCTGGGTAAATAACGAAAAGCAATGTTACGTCCCAGACAACGAATTTGGTACTCGTGAAGTCAGTAATGGTTCATTGAAGCTGAAGGTTGTGAATATTGGCCAGCAGCGGCCTTGCGACAATTGCGACAAGAAGGGCGACAAACATCCGGATACCCAATACGTCGCAGGTCGTATCTGTTCCAAGAATCGACAGGAGTTTGTAAAGGGCAAGTGGACAGCGCGGCTGAGGACCTGGGGCAATGGCAAAGCCAGTATGTTCCCCGCGTGGTGGATCCTGGGTGCCCAGAACAATGAACCGCCGGTGCAGGAAGCGGACGAGAATGTTTTCTGGCCGCTAACCGGATCCGGTGAAATAGACATTTTTGAACATCACGGCGACGGCGAACCGGATCACTTTACGACGGGGGCGATTAAGAGCCTGGGTGAAAAAGACAAGGGAGATTGGCAGACGCTGCGAAAAGGCATACCGACCACCTTGGACGAATACCACGAGTATTCTGTGGAGTGGGCCGGAAGTGACCTGGTTTACCGTGTTGATGGAATTGAAGTCCACCGGAATGTGGGCGAAGGCGACAATTATCCAGAGGCAATGTTCGCCATTCTGAATTACGCCAAGATCACCGACTCCCCAATGACTGGTGAATGGGTGATGGAAGTCGACTGGGTGAAGCATGAATCCTGGAACGACAAATTCGATTTTCCAAATCCCACGCCTCCTGCCAATCTGAAGCTGGAGCCAAGCGAAACTGGTGTGTCCCTCAGCTGGGATGCCATCGGTGGAAGCGATATTCGTTACAGCGTGTACCGTGCGCCCCGGTCTGGCGAAAAGGGTAAGCGCATCGCCTATCAACTTATGCAAAACAGAATTGAGGATACGGGCCCCAGCGAAGGCCAGACTCACTACTACACCGTTAGCTCGAGTATCCGTTGTGTCGAAAGTGGCCGTAGTGCAGTGGTGCACACGGCTCTGCCGTACGTACCTGTGCCGGCCCGCATCGAGGCAGAAAACTATGTGGCCATGAACGGCATTGAATCCGAAGCCTGTGGCGATGCTGGCGGTGGACTTAGTCTGGGGTTTTTTGATCCCGACGATTTCGTCGAATTCAACATCAGCGTTGAAACCGCCGGTGACTTTACCATCGATTACCGCTTGGCTTCGCAGACCGGCAGCAAGGGCTTCGAAGTGCTGATCGATGACAAAGTGGTCGATACGCAGACCGTTGCCGCCACTGGTGGCTGGCAAACGTACGTTACCAGGACTAGTCCTCGTCTTGCTTTAGACGCGGGTAAACACAAACTGCGTTTCCGTTCCATTGGGAACGAGTGGAATATCAATTGGTTCGAATTGCAGAAGCGATGACTCGAAAACCGCACCGAGTTAAGCGAGCAGCGCTAGGCGCATCGAACGCAGACCGGTAATTTGGGCGCACCAGTGAGGCGAATTGGTATCGGATCGGTTTTGTCTCGCCGTCGCGTTTCCTTCGTCTTTCTGAAGGAAACGCCTCTGTCCAGCTTGTCGTAGCGGCCAACGCGATCCATCCGGGGTGTCTTGATTGAATAGCAAACTCATCTACACGGGCCTGATTTCTCTCGTCGTCGCGTTGGGCGGATTTCTCATGGGCTTCGACGCGGGAGTCGTGTCGGGCGCGAATCCATTTTACAAGGAGTATTTCTTCCTCAGCGATTGGGCTCTCGGGTGGTCCGTTGGGTGCCTCACTTTTGGCGCGATGCTGGGGAACGCGATTGCCGGCCCCCTCGCGGATCGTTTTGGCCGAAAACCGGTATTGCTGATCGCTGCCCTTTTTTATTCGGTGTCCGCGATTTTTTCTGCCATGGCATCTGACTTCAACTTCTTCATCGTTGCTCGCATGCTGGGTGGAGTCGCTGTAGGCCTCGCTCTGCTGATTGCGCCCATTTATATCGCCGAGATTGCACCACCCAAGCTCCGTGGGCGGTTTGTTTCTTTTAATCAGCTTAACATTGTGATCGGCTTCTCTGCCGTCTTCTTTTCGAACTACTACTTCCTGAAGATGGCTGAATCCGATGCATTTGAGTTCATCAACAAATCGAATTGTTGGCGATGGATGCTGGGCGCGGAAGCATTGCCAGCAATCCTGTATTTCTTGCTTCTGTTTCTTGTACCTCGCAGCCCTCGCTGGCTGGCTCAACATGGTCGCTACGACGAGTCGCTTGAAGTTCTGGGCAGAGTACTTGAACCCGAGGAAGCAGCCAAATCTTTGGGCGAGATCAAGGAGAATATTGCGTCAGATGAGGGCAAGAGACGATCTGTCGCCGAACTGTTTGCGCGGCGCATGAGCTACATCATGTTCATTGCGTTGGGCCTGGGATTTTTTCAACAGATCACGGGTATTAACGCCATCTTCTTCTATGCTCCAACGATCTTTGAGAAGACGGGCATCCCGCAGGCAAATGCGTTCCTGCAAACCATCATCATCGGACTGGTCAATCTCGGCTTTACGGTGATTGCTATCGTGCTGATTGATCGAACCGGTCGCAAAACTCTCCTTATGTTGGGAACGACCGTCATGGCAATCTGCCTACTCACGACGGCTTGGGCCTTCCACTCTGCCACGTTCCAGCTGACTGCAGCGTACCCCGAGGAATTGAATGAAGAGTTTTCAGCGGAGACCATTCAGTCACTCGCGCCCTTGACCGAAGAATCTTTCGACAACGAGAAGACATTTGTCGCCGAGGTAAGGCGATTGATCGAGCCGACCGTGCTGGGCAATTCGGACTTCCACTCCGGTCTTCCTGCATCTCTGAAAGCCACCGTCGACACCTTTGGCGGCAACTCGTTCGTGAACGCGGCCACATTTCAGGCAGCGATGATCGACGCCGTAACGGAACCGGTGTTCATCCAGGAGTGGCCACTCGCTGGCAAGAACGCCTTACGTGCTCTGAAGAAAAGGTCGTTCGATTCGCGTGACGAATTCTTTTCCGCAATGGACAATGCCATCGATCGCAGCACGCTCGACGGTCATGTTGCAACTCTGGTAAAGCAGGCTCTGAACGTCCGCGACATGGGTGTTTGCTGCAATCATTGGGTACATCGCAGCCTTCGCGATTTCATTGGGGCCGGTTATGTGGGCAATGTTTTCCGAGATCTTTCCCAATCGACTGCGGGGCTTGGCCATCTCGGCCGCCGGCTTCTTCAACTCGCTGGTCAGCTATGCCGTTCAGCAAGTGTTTCCCTGGGAGCTGTCCACCTTTGGGCCGGCAGTAACCTTCATGATTTTTGGGCTTTTTGCCATCCTCGCTGCGCCGTTTTCCTTCGCCTTTATTCCAGAGACCAAGGGCAGGACGCTCGAGGAACTGGAAGAGCAGCTAATCGTTGCCGACTAAAAGGAGTGGCACGCTCGCAGATTAGCAATTGGAGCGGCGGTGCGCGGCAGCCATCTTCGTCACACCTGCCGGCGCTGAATCCGGGGTTGCTGTGGGATACCTGCGAGGTGAACACGAAGGCAACCTGCGGGCCTCGGCGATTCCCGAGTTGTCGCAATGGGCCTGCTTTGGCCTGGTGTCGCTGTGCTTCGGACTGCGGTCGGTGTGGTGACGGTTTATTGGTGGCGCCAGTTAACGTCCCGTTTCGGGCCACGCCTGCGGCGTTTGAACTTTCTTACAACCCAGGGTTGCAGGTGATAGACGTGACTTTCTGATCTATTTTGCTTCTCGAGAAATATCGAGAGACCGACGGTGAAATAGGTGCAGAAGCTGACAAATGGGATTGGCTCTCGCCAAGCACCAAGGTGAGTCGGCTGCCATGCTCCATGCTTGTGTGGGCATGCAGAGTGCGCTCTTCACCAGTTCAACGGTCCCCTCGCTTCGCATGGCCTCGGCGGTGACCGGCGCGGCTGAGTGCAAACGGATTCTTGGTCTGTTGGCGAATCGACGCGTATCTATTGGGCCGAGGCCATGCCACCCTGGCCTGCGTTACGTTTTCTACATTGCCACAATGTATTTTTTGTCTTCCGGTCTTATGTCGGGCCGCTGAACTGGCGCGGTCAACTTAACCTTTGGCCAGCTACCGCAGCTGTGGCTGCTGGATTCTGCCGTGGTACTTGTGCTGTTCGCTTTCCAGTCGATATTCTGGCGGCAGACGTTGCTTCCACGCTGCCGGCCATACGGGCCGATGGCACAGCTGAACATTTCGCGAGAACAGAACGATGAACACGCACTACAAGTCACTCGTCGCCACCTTTGCAACTTTGCTGCTGTTGGCGGTTGCTGGCCCATCATTGGTGGCCCAGGAAACCGACACCGATGAGGCTGTTGATGTCAACGAGGTGCTGCAAGAAGTCCAGGAGCTGATTGTCGGTGGTGAGTTTAAGGAAGGTCTTGAATTGACGGAGACTGCGTTGCAGCAGAACCCCAAGAATTCAAGGCTAATCATGCTGGCTGCGAACGGATACACGGCCTACGGCATTGAGCTGGCTGGCGAAGATCGAAAAGCGGCAAACAAGCCACTGCCGAGCTGCCGAACTGATGCGGCAGCTGCAAGCGTCGAAAGAAAACCTGTCGGGTCAGGAAACTGCACTCCTGGTTAACGCGATCTACAACGAAGCCTGCTGTGCCGCCGTTGATGGTCAGACCGACGAAGCGCGTGAAGTATCTCCGTGAAGCCATGGACCTCGGCTTCGATGACGCCGACCAGGTCGCTCAGGATTCGGATTTCGATTCGATCCGGGAAGATGATCGGTACCTGGAACTACTCGCGGAACTTGACGCGGAAGATGAAGATGAAATCGAGGATATGGATGATCTCGACGATGATGAAATGGACGAAGAAGACAGCGACGTCGACGGTGTTTGATACGGATGCCGAATGTGATGGCGATTGACTCGGTCCGGCAACCTTGTCGCCCGCACTCGTCGTGGCCCTCGCAAAGCGGTCGATGACCGCTTTGCGTCTGTTTTCTTGCCGTGAAACGCGGTGAGTCGTTCAACAAGACGTCGTGGGAAAACCAGCCATGTCACTTCGTCGATTCGCGGTCAGTCTGTTGCGGTCCGATCTTGTGCTGCTGCTGTTCGCCGTGACCATATGCGTTTGTTTTGCACCGCGCGGTCACGCTCAGGATGCATCTGCCGACTCGCTGGCAACCAAGCTGGCCGAACTGTGTCGTAACACGACGTACCGGCATTGGCCGCAGCCGTCGTGAACAAGGACAGCTTGGTCGGCGGAGTGCGTTGGCGTTCGCAAACGCGGTTTGGACGACAGGGTGCGGCTATCCGACCGGTTTCCCATTGGTTCGAACACCAAGTCGATGACGGCAACTTTGGCGGCCGTGATGGTTGAGGCAGGAAAAATCAACTGGAATACGACCATCGGAGAGGTATGACCAAAAGCCAGCGAAGATGACATCCATCCGGACATGCGCGGCGTCAATCTGGACGAGTTACTGTCACATCAAAGTGGATTGCCCAGCAACATTTCAGGTGCAAAATGGACCGGCTTCTTCAAGGAAAGGCAGTCACCGGTCCTGGCGCGGAGGCGCATGTTGAAGCTTGTACTTTCCCAGCCACCCGCGGAAACTCAAAGGAAATTCGCGTATTCAAATTTGGGTTACGTCGTCGCCCCTGCCATGCTGGAGACTCGAGCCAAAGAGCCCTTTGAGTCGCTCGCCAAAAAACATTTGTTCGATCCGCTGGAAATGGATTCAGCCGATTTTCGTTCCATGAAATCGGCCAGAACGATGAAGCCGCCATTCCTGTGGGGCCACGATGAGGTTGGTAAACCGATGGATCCCAGGCTGGCAGGAGCAGAGAACCCTACGGTGTACCCGTCCTGTGGGACCGTCCAGATAGCGATCGAAGATGATGCAGAATATGCCCACTGGCAGTTGAAAGGTGAGCCGCCCGTCTGCGAACGCAAGCTGCCTTCGACCACCTCCGCGAGCCATCGGTCACTACGACGCTTCGGCAGCAAAGTATGCCCGCGGGTGGATTTGCCTGAAAACTGTTTGGTCCGGTGCTGCAGCACGCTGGCAGCAACACCAAGACGTTGGCACTGATCTGGGTCCTGCCCGAGTCGAACGTGGCCGCGATTGCGTGCACTAATACTGGCGAATCACAGGCTTTCGCCGCTTGTGATGAAGCCATCGCACATCTGTTGACCACTTATACTGCCAAACCGTAAGGGAATGGCGGTTGATGGATTCGGTGGTAAGCGTCGAGCCGAAATGCTCCCCGACGACACAGCATCGATCCGGCAAACTTGCGGAATTGATATTATCGCGTGTGGCCTTGCGAGGCACGAATCGGCCGTTGCAAACACAAAGCAGGCCGCGCGGTGTAGGGGCAACACCCGCGGCCTGCTCGACTCGACTGCCTGGTCTTCAAGCAGATTGGCGTGTTACGTGCGGAATCGACGTCCGATACCCATCATGCTGACAACTGCCAACAGCCAACATCCCGGTTCGGGAACGACCGATTCTGCGATCGCTTCGATGGCGTTAATGTCCAGCACGGCAAGATTCTGAGGGCCCTTCATCAGGCCGAACGTAGCCAGCGAGTAGGCGTGATCCCAAGCGTGACCTCCGTGCGTTAGAAAACTGGCTGAGGTTGATCCTTCCAGCACGAACAGCTCGCTTCCCGTCGCGTAGTAGCCGTCCGGGTCGGCTGGGTTGGCCAGCTGTTCGATGCTGAAGATGATCGCATCATGATCGCTGCCTCCCGTTGGATCGCGGTCGAACGTATCCGGATCGCCAACGACGTCACGAACCATCAGGGCGTCCAGGTTGACGACGTCCATGCCATCGTAGTGTTCACCGTCCGGACCGGCCAAAACAAGGCCCGGGGGCAAGGGGCCCAACAGTGATGTCACGGCGCTGATGATCATCGATTGGCTAACGTAAGAAGTACCGCTGGGAGCGTTCCAGATCGACGTGGCTGGCAGTCCGCCAAAACCGCTTATCGCATCCACATCCAACGAGTACTTGTTGGCGTCCGCCGTGAAAGCCGGCTCGGGACCCCAGACTTCGACTCCATCAATGTCATCGGGTAAAGGCATCCCGTTGATGGCAGCTTGATCGGCCCACAAACCTTGCGTTTCGGGTGCGTTGACTCCGCCGAACAGCCCCAATTCGTACGACAGTTCACCCGCTCCACCGACGATATTGCCGTTTCCCAAAGGGATCGGACCTGCGGACGACAGGAATGACGGAAAAACTCCGCCAGGCGTGACAACATTGAACCGATCGTCAAACGAATAGATCAAGTGAGCGTCATCACTGCGTAGGGGGTTAAACAGGAAATCGCCATCGTTCGCAATTGCATCGACCTGGCTGGGTGCCGTGAGCGTCGGACGTTGTCCGAAGAAGCTGACACCGTTGGCCACACCTCCGCTTCCATCCCAGGCGACGACTTGTTCGGGCGAGGGACTTGTTCCGACCGCCGTAATCAGGTGGTCCAGGTCGTGAGAGTATTCTTTGCCGGGAACCTCGTCAGGCGCTGCCAGACCGGGCCCCAGGCCCGGCGTGCCCGGTGTGACCGATCCGTAGGGGATCGTCGCCACCGCCTGTCCTGCGAAGAGTGTCCCCAGCAATACTACCGCGGCCGACCAATGTGAGTTCGTCATCATCCAGCTCCTTGGAAAAAGTGTTGCCCCTGGGTAAATCACTTCCTTCCGTGCCAACTGGATGCCTATACGAGGCAGCAGCGACAGATATCTGCGCGCTGATGAGAATTACTGCAAAGCCTATTCGCAACCTAATCGCGTGCGGACCTGTTAACTTCGATTAAATGACGTCTGGGTTAGTCTCGCTTTGTGACAGAACCAGCGACCTGCAGCGGGTTGGAGGCTGCTCATATTAAGCGCCGCTCACGCTACGCGTCCATAGGACTCGCAATAGCTGATAAGCAGTAGCCCATTTGCCGTCGAATGACGCTGACCTAACGTTATTTTGAACGATTTTGCTCACAGCAGCTCAGCAATCGCCTGAGCGAAGGACATTGCTGCCGTCGGCAGGTATCGCAGCCACAATTCCGGCTCAATCAGCTCCAACTCCATGACCGCGTATTTCCCATTATTGACTTGCACCATATCGACACGACCGTAGGCCGGCGGAGGGTGGCAAACGGCCATCGCGCTTTCCGCCAATTCTATCTGTCCCGGGGTTGGCTCGTAGTGATGCACGGTACCTCCATGGTCGTCTTGGACACGGAAGTCCCCCGGTTTGGCGACCTTTCGAACCGCATGCGAGAAGCGTCCGTTGAAAACCATCAACGAGTCCTCGCCGTGCTCGACGATCGCCGGCTGGAATGGCTGAAGCAGGAGCGATTCCGCAGAGAGCAGCCCTTCTATCACCGGATCCAGTTCTGCAGCATTCTCGCGATGGACACGATAGGTATGCCGAGCGGCCCCGGACACGCATGGCTTGATGACGGCGTCATCCCAAGCGGTTTCGGCGAGTAGTTCTCGCAATTCGATCTTCGTGCCGCGTTCCACAAATTTCGACGGGACGACAGCTACACCTTTTGCCTGGAGATCGGCCAGGTAGTGTTTGTCCATGTTCCATTCGATGATCGACGAATCGTTACATAGGCGAGTCAGCGACTGCACGCGAGCCAGCCAAGCGGAGAACTCGTCGAAGCGTTCGAAGTAATCCCATGTGGTCCGGAAGACGGCACATCGAAACTCGGACCAGTCCTGGTGTGGATCGCTCCACTCCACGCGTACTGACGAAATGCCCAGGTCATCGAGCGCCGCCTGAAGTAGGTTGTCATCCCGAAGCACGTTGTCAAGATACCAATCACCTTGCGGAGCGACGTTGGTCACGTACCGGCGTTCGGTCAGGAGTGCCACATCAAATTTCATACGTGATTTTTGCCTCTGGTATCCGTGCTGCAGCCCAACGGCGATGGAAACCTAAGGGGGCTACCGTCAATGAACAAAAGTCAGCTTGTTTGAATTTGCTTTGGTTCATTCGATGGACTGGCAGTATTAGTTTTCTTTGGCGTCTTGAGAAGGAGACCGGTATCGTGGCGATGCAGGGTAGTCGAAAGCACTTCGACATTTCGGCCGTTTGCGACTCTTGTGAGCTGCTTATGAAACTCTACTCTCCAGATCGGTCAGGAATTCGGTCAGTACATCCTTACCGACATGCGGCATAACGATGACGTGTGCATGTTTGGTGGATTCGTTGTCGACATTCACGTTCATCGTCGCGAGCGAATACTTGTCGACGATTCGCTTTCCGGGATCTCGGAAGTAGATCGTGTTGGATTGAGGGTTGGCTCGCATCGCCGAGAGATCCGGAAAGTGCGTATTCATCTGGTCGAGAAGGTAGGTCGTATTCACAAGCATCCGCTGCGCATCGTGTGTTTGTCTCTGATGCGCTGACGGCGTCGTGAAGTAGAAGAACTCGGCTGGTTTTACCGCGTCTCTGGAACAGGTAATGGTACCGGGCACTTGGTGAATATATTCCGGGTTGTGAATACAGCTAAACAGCGTACTGAATTCGTCAAAGAGCCGCTGCGTTGTAATGAACAGTCCTGCCGGTGAAGGGAAACCGAAAAACTTGTGGCATGAAACTGCGATCGAGTCGTAGCGTCCTGTATTTGCGGAGTCGCTCGTTCGGAACCGCGATGTCGGCGGCGTGAGTCCGTGAACGGCAGATAGCCACCGAACAAGGCAGCGTCCAGGTGCAGGTAGTTCTCATGACCGCGTAGCTTTGTTTTGAGCTCGTCCGATCGTGTCAACGGCGCCCTTAAAAGTCGTGCCCACCGTTGCCACAACCAGCGCAGGTGCGTTGCTATTATCGGCCAGTTTCCCGCGAGATCATCGGGGTCCATCCCGCCGTCAGGCAAGGTCTCGACCGTCACCATTTCCAGACCAAGCAGGTCACGCAAGATCTGCACCGAGTAGTGTGCCTCACGGGTGAAGTAGGCTTTGGGCAGAACTCCCGTGCGTCCTTTCAGCGATCGTCCTTCCCATGTACATGCCGTGCATGTTGCTGTCGGTACCGCTGTGCGAAAGAAACCCCCACGTGTCACTGCCAGGAAAGGAGAACAACTTGCCAAATGTCCAGAATCGTATCGCGTTCAAAGTCATGGGTGCTGTAAGGGATGGGGCTTTCCTTGAACGGGTTTCCGACGTTATTGAACGCGAAGCAGTCAATGCCTGCGCTACACAACTCGTTGCGCCAGCGGAAAAACTCCGCGGACGGTTTGTTCATATTGATGGGGTAGCCCAAAAGCCGGTTCTTCAAACATTTCAACCGAGCTTTCTGTTTGATTCTATCGACCGAAACGTCAGCACCTTGAGCGGACGGTTGATGGGGGAACTGGAATCCTGTGGAAACCGTCAGCATGCTCAGCCCAGTAGCTCCCAAGAAACGCCTGCGGTTGACCATGTCGGTTCCTCCTGAATGGAATTCTAGACAATTGACCTACATGACTGGTTGCCGTTGGTGGACGCGTAGAACGCGTATCAACGCCGGATGCATGGTTACCCAAGTCGAACGCAACAGGTTTTCGACGGAAGCTAACGTGGCTGCCAATTCCGTGCCAAAACCTGGTTTCGCGTGTCCTGCTTTCGGATGATCGACGCTTTCGAGCTGGGCGGCGGCGCTGGAGGTAAATGGAGCAGGAAGTGCAGCGGCCAAGAACTCGAAGTGTTTTGGCTTGAAGAGCCGACGACGGACCGATGACGAATCTTAATTCAGACTTCACGGTCCACTAAGGCCTGGCAGATGCTGATTGCCCGGGCGGTCTTAAACGTTGCACTGGGACGATCAAACCGTGTCCAATTGACACACTTGCCGGGCCATTGCAATTGGAGCAGTTTTTCTAGACCCTAAACAAGCAAAGCCGAACGAATGGGGGTTGCACTGCGAGCAACAAACTCGAAAACCACCTTTGTGAACAGTGTATTGGTCATGTGACATGGAACCAATACACTTTGCACGGAGGGTTTTCGAGTGAATGCCAAGATACGACGTCAGCTGGCGGTCACGCAAGCGGAGGATTGAAAAACGGTTGGACAAGACAAGGATTCGGCGAGCGAATGCCCTGTGATTTCGGCGGCGAACATTCATTACGAGATCGCCGACAAGACGCAAGCCATCGCAGCCGGCGGGATCGGCATGATTCAGCTGCTGGTAAAGCGGTTGGGATTGGACGAGGCCATCAACCGAGCAGGTTCCGATTGCTCAAGACTCTACATGCCGTATTCAGAATCGGACCACGTCCTGAACATGGCTTACAACCTCTTGGCCGGAGGAACCTGCCTGGAACATCTGGAACTGCAGGCGCAACGACGAGAACTACCTCAATGCGTTGGGGGCGCAGCGTATTCCCGACCCAACGACCGCTGGAGACTTCTGCCGCCGCTTCAACAGCGGTTCCATTCATCGTCTGATGGACGTCTTCAATCAGACACGAAAGAAAGTCTGGCAACAGCAGCCTGACGAGTTTTTCGACGAAGCCGTCATTGAGGCCGACGGCACGATGGTCGAGACGACTGGTGAGTGCAAGAAGGGCATCGACATCAACTACAAGGGACAGTGGGGATACCATCCGCTGATGGTTTCGCTGGCCAATACGCGGCGAGCCGCTGTTTATCGTCAATCGCAGTGGCAATCGTCCCAGCCACGAACACGCCACGAAGTATTTTGATAAGTCGGTGAAGCTGTGTCGCGAAGCCGGCTTCCGTCGCATCCTGCTTCGCGGAGACACCGATTTTACGCAGACGAAAGAACTCGATCGGTGGGACGACGATGGCGTCCGTTTCGTATTCGGCATCAACTCTGGCCAACGCTGCACGAAAACGCTGAAAATATAGAGGAAAGCGAGTGGGAGGCGCTGGAGCGTCAATGCCGCGAAATCAAGACGGCTACGCGACGGCGGCCCATCAAACGAAGCAACGGATCGTGAAGAAACGCGAAATGGAAGACATCCAGCTGGTGGGGGAATACGTCTCCGAATTCGAGTACTCACCGACATGGTGCAAGAAGACTTATCGAATGGTCGTAGTCTGGAAAGACCTGGAACACCATCGAGGACAGCAGAAACTGTTCGACGACACGCATTGCTTCTTCTACATCACCAACGACTGGGAATTGTCAGCGGAAGAGGTCGTGTTTCACGCCAACCGCAGCTGCCATCAGGAGAATCTGATCGAGCAGCAGAAGAATGGAGTGCGTTCGTTGACGGCTCCGCTGGACAACTTGAACAGCAACTGGGCCTACATGGTGATCGCTTCGCTGGCTTGGAGTCTGAAGGCATGGTCCGTGTTACTGCTTCCCGAAGGCGGACGATGGAAAGAAAAGAATGCGGCCAGAAAACGCCGCCTGCTGAACATGGACTTCCGAACGTTTCAAAACGCAATGATCCAAGTTCCCGCGCAGATCATTCGCAGTGGACGAAAAATCATTTACCGAATGTTGTCGTGGAACCAATGGCAGGAGCCGTTCTTCCGCCTGCTTGATCAATTGAACCAACCGCTCCGCTGCTAACCCACGTAACACGAAGCCGGAGTTCGGATGCTCCGGTCCGTTGCACGTTGCAACGCCTAACGCCTAACGCCGAAAACTGGCAAGAAAGTTCACCGAATGCCAAAACCAGAAACCGAGCCCTTTCCAATCGCTACGCGATCCGCCCCACGCTGCGCTCGAAAAAACCGAACGAACTTAGCGCCATGCTCGCTTGTTTAGGGTCTAGAGCGGATGAACAATAAGCGTAGCGATTTTTCGCCCCTTGGAGACTGCTATTCCAAGGCCCCACCGGCTAAGCGTCCGTATGACGATCACGAATGAGCGATCTGAAGCGGCAATCGATCGACGAAACGACTGTCGATCCAGATGTGACAACAATCCGCGCCACCGCCCGAGGCGTGCTCATCCCACTTCGCTTCGACGCCAACCTGCGATCGTCACACAACGACTGATGTGCATCTTATACACATGTGCCAACGGAACGACGGCTACCAACCCTACAACCCGGTCACAATACGCGGTTTTCCTGCATCAACGTGTAGGATTTTCAACCCCAATGCAAAACGTGCAACTTAAGTTTCCAGCAGTACCGGAAATCCCGACTTCGATCACCTGGTTATCCAAAGTTACATGTCGCTGCATTCCTCAAATTCAGAAAGCCCGCAATCCTCGGATGGGAGTGATCTGCTGGCCACGTCAGCGGGGGAAGCTCGTGGAGTAGCAGAGGGCGAGCAACCGGCGAGGGAAGCCGCTGGTACCAACGTTCGGTGGACCGACTCGACGGGAAATGTCTCCGATGGGAATCGCGAACGGCGACGTAATCGGCCGATTTCGGCCGCACCGAGGCATGAATTTTCCTGGGGTTCGCCCGTATCTCAAAAGTTGTTGAGGCACATCGAACGCGTAGCGCGTGTCGATTCGACGCTGCTCTTGCTGGGCGATAGTGGAACCGGAAAATCGGCCATCGCGCAGATGGTTCACGAGCGAAGTAGGCGACGGGACCGTCCTTTCGTGTCGGTAAACTGTGCGTCGTTGCCTCGCGAGTTGATTGATGCCGAGCTTTTTGGACATGCGAAAGGCGCCTTTACGGGTGCTGTTGCACAACGCATGGGACGCGTCGAAGCCGCGGATGGCGGCACGCTTTTTCTCGACGAGATTGCCGATTTGCCACTGGAATTGCAGCCAAAACTGCTGACATTCCTGCAGAACCGCACCTTTTGGCGGCTTGGCAGTAATCAGGTTCGATCAGTGGACGTTCGCGTCATCTCGGCATCTCATGCCGACCTGCTGAAACAAACGCAAACCGGTCGCTTTCGGCAAGATTTGTACTTCCGGTTATCCGCCTTGGGAATCACGGTGCCAAAGCTCGCGGAGCGCCGCGACGAAATCGGCACAATGGCGCTCAGCATTCTGAAACGATTTACCAAGCAGAACGGAAGTGTTGAGCTGACAATCAGTCGCGCGGCACTCCGGGCACTCGAGAAGCACAGCTGGCCCGGCAATATTCGTGAGCTGGAAAACGTTATGGAGTGCGCTGCGACCTTTTGCGACGCGGCACAAATTGACGCGTCCGACCTGATCCTGGCGGGTGCGACCTCCTTGACTTCCAAGTCGCCTGCCTTCGTGAGCCCAACGCCAGAGCCGTCCGCCCACGATCCTTATCTGGGCAAGACTCTCGCTGAAATTGAAAAGGCTGCAATCATCGCCACGCTAAATCATTGCAACGGCAACAAGTCGCGGACGGCTCGAAGTCTCGGCATTAGCCTGCGCAGTATCTACAACAAAATGCAAAAACACGGACTCGTGATTGCAAAGTCATTGAATGCTACGGATTCGATTACCACAACACTGAATTAGTCAAATATGAACCAATTACCCCCCCCAACGGCCCAATATTGTCAGGGACTCTGTGATGATGTTGAGGCTGTTCTCGACGGGCTGAACGATCTGCTGTCGGACGACGACTCCAGTGAAAAGCTATTGTCATTCGTAATTCCCGTGAAGGACGAACAGGAGACGATCGCCACGCTTGCTGCGGGAATCGAGGCAAATGTACCAAGCAACTGTCGGCACGAGATCGTTTTTATCGATGACGGGAGTACGGATGA
Organism: uncultured Planctomycetales bacterium; assembly: GCA_963821085.1. Lineage (GTDB taxonomy): Bacteria > Planctomycetota > Planctomycetia > Pirellulales > Pirellulaceae > CAWGCE01. The sequence continues at coordinate 170,966 of CAWGCE010000017.1, forward strand.
TTCGTGGCAGGTCATCCGGAGGCTGTCCATTGGACAGCCTCACCTGATCCGGGGCATCAAGTTTCGCCACAACGCAGGAAAAGCCACCGCGTTGGCGGCCGGTTTTCAAGAGGCGCGGGGCGACATCGTGTTAACCATGGACGCCGACTTGCAGGACGATCCGCAAGAAATTCCCCGCTTCCTTGAGAAGCTGGAGGAGGGTTACGATCTCGTCAGCGGATGGAAGAAAATACGGCACGACCCATGGCACAAAGTGTGGCCAAGTCGCGTTTTTAACCTGTTCGCATCAGTTGTTGGAGGCGTAAGACTACATGACCACAATTGCGGGTTCAAATGCTACCGCCGCGCAGTGACAGACAGAATTCTCTTGTTCGGCGAGTTGCATCGCGTGACACCTTCGTTGGCGAACATGTACGGCTTCCGTTGTGCAGAGATTCAGGTCAAACACCATGTCCGTCGAGCTGGCTGCAGCAAGTATGGTCTGGAAAGGATCATCCGAGGCTTATGTGATGTAACGACGACCGGTTTTCTGCGTCGGTTCCGACAGCGTCCTGCACATTTCTTCAATGTCGTAGCTGGATTGCAGATCGTCCTCGCGAGTGCTGCCGCTGCGGCTGGCACTTACGGCGTAGCTCAGGGTGAACCAGCCGGAACGGCGTTTTACGCCGCCGCAACGCTGACTGCTTTAGCCGCTTCCAGTTTCCTGGCGGGATTACTCGCCGAGCTCATCATTCGCGGGCCGCTGCATGTGAGTCGCGAGCTGCCAATTGTTGCACAAACCGAGTCTCCTGTTGCAACCAGCTTGCGATCGGGCAAGGGCGTGAAAACAACACGAGGAAAAAGGCCCGAGTCTGAAAAGACCAAATGTTCCCGGCTTGCGGCCACGAGTTAATAGCACGCGTGCTGCGTGGGAAGTTTCCGGAGCCCCAAAATGACTTACGAAGTGACCAGTTCTCAAAAGTGCGGTTCAAGACTCAAAGTCTGTGTAATTGCGTCGACTTATCCCCGATACCACGATGACTACGCCGTGCCGTGGCTGCGTACCTCGGTTTCGCAGATGGCGGCCCGAGGGCACGAAGTTACCATCCTCGCACCTTCATTCGAAGGGCTGCGTAGCCACCAGATCGACGGCACCGACGTGGTTCGGTTTCGTTACAGCCCGAGGCGTTGGGAGCGGTTGACACACGAACAAGGGCGCCGAATCGGATTCGCAATTCGTGGTATCAAATACTGGCAGTGCCCTATGTCATCAATGGTTGTCTCGTCGCTCGTCGACTGGCGAAGCAAATTGATTTTGACATTATCCACGCCCATTGGCCCTTTCCACACGAGCCCATCGGATCGATTGCATCAGCCGTTTCCAAGGCTCCATTGGTAATGACCTGCCACGGGGCAGAATTCGCGCTGGCGAGAAGAAAACCATGGATTGCCGAGTGTCTACGAAGGTCGCTCCTGAAAGCAGATCGACTTATCGCCAATAGCTCCGATACCGCTTCCCACATCCATAAGCTCAGCGGTCGTGACGCGGACGTGTTGCCTTTTGGTTCCAGCGTCGTAGCGAAAAAGAATCAGCCGACGGACAACGAAATTCCTCGACTGCTTTTCACCGGTCGGTTGATTCAACGAAAAGGTGTTGAGTATCTGCTTCGCGCACTCAAGCTCGTGTTGGCGGACCAACCGGTTGAGCTGGTCATTACTGGCGACGGCGACCAACGAAGCCGACTGGAGGCACTGGCCGCTCAGTTGCAGCTTGGCGAATCAGTTCGTTTCCTGGGTTACGTCGATAGTGAACAGCTCGCAGACGAGTATGCTCGCTGCGACGTCTGGATCAACCCTTCGATCGTCGATGATCGTGGGGATACCGAGGGCCTGGGAGTCGGTGCAATCGAGGCTTATGCACATGGAAAGCCCGTCATCGCAAGCGAGGTGGGCGGGATCCCGGATGCCGTCATTCACAACAAGACCGGGCTGCTGGTTCCCGAAAAAGACGAGTATTCTCTGGCAGCTGCCATTGAACGTCTTCTGTCTGATCCTGCCGAACGCCGTCGCTTGGCCGAGTGCGGCCAGAGATTGGTCGAAGAAAAATTCAGCTGGCCCGGCATCACAGACCAGCTGGAAGGCATCTACTCCGAGTGTCTCCGGGCCAAGCGAGTGACTTCGCTGTCGGGACCGTATATCCGGAAAGTCCCACGCGGCGACCGCCATGGAACGCCTTATCCGATCTGGGACCGGCTGACGCGGAGGAGTATGTAATGCGAGGGGCACTTAGCATTCTCAGTATGAAGCGTGTTGGCTGGGCGATCGTCCTAGGCACCATGTTGTCCGCAATTTTCGTTGGAGCACAGGAAGCAGGCTCTCTGGACTTCGCGTCGCGTCCGGGACCATTCCTGCTAAGCGCCGGGTTGTACGCCGCGTATTGCGGGTTCAACGCCTTTGGCTGGGCGCTCATTCTTCGTTCATTCGGTTATCCGATAACGGCCGCAGCAGCGGTTCCACTCTGGATTCGCTGTGAAGCACTTCGTTGGTTGCCGGGAAGCGTTTGGAATTTTGGCGCTCGCGCCGTCGAAGTACGCAAGTTGGGTGTGCCGCAATCTATCGCTGCCGCCAGCATGACCTTCGAACTGATGTTTTCTGTAGCGTCGAAAGTGCTGTTTGCGGTGTGGGGTGGGTTCCTATTCGCAAATCAACTCCACGCAACTCCTCGAGTCGACATTGTTGTTGGCACGGTGGTCGGAGTTGCTTTGTTGATGGCAATCGTACTCAGGAACAAGCTGGATCTTGCAGGTAGACAATACGCAGCAATCAAGTCAGCCTGTGCTACGGCGTTCACCCGGAAACGACTTCGAGACAACCTGTCGCTGTTTGCATACTACCTCTGTACTGGACTGCTTCAGGGTATTGCACTGAAGTTTCTCGTTGTCGCAATAACAGGGAATGGTAACGTTTCGACAATGGTCCTTGTATCGGCGAATGCGGCTGCGTGGCTCGCAGGATTCTTCGCCCTCTTTGCTCCGGGCGGAATCGTGGTACGTGAAGCTGCCCTGGCTACGGCATTGGCAACGTGGTTGCCTCCAGCGGAGTGCGTGTCGATTGCTCTGTGTTGGCGGCTCTTACAGACAATCATCGAGGTTGTACTCGTCACGCTTACCGTCTGGCAAGCGGCAGACACCTCCGTGAGTTCACAAATCGCGACTGGTATCCGGAATGCGGCGAAGTGGTTGTCGCCTGAACCGAAGGCACGATGATGAATACACAGAAAAGCAAACCGCAATCGGAAACTCAACTGGGCTCTAAACCGTCTGGCAGCTGGCTGCCGTGGATTGGTTTGGTGGTCTGCACTGCTGCAGTGTGCTGGTTCGTTGTCCGTGTGATCGTCGCACCTGTGTATCACGATCGACAATCGCGTTTATATACTTCGCGCCTGGGTTACGTTGCCGGGCGCGGCGTCGCAACGCACCGCTTCCTGTCCAGCTGTGTCGTCCTCAGACGAGAACGATTGCCGAACACTTCGTTGGCGAAGGATTCATTCGCAGTAAACCGGTACTGGTCCCTGTGATTCCGGCTCAGCCGTATTGAGAAGATCTTTGTAGCGGAAGGAGACAAAGTCACGGCGGGCCAAGTGATGCTCCAACTGGAAACGGATCACGCCAAACTGCGAGTCGCGGCGGCACGCGTCGTTCTGGAGATCGCACAAGCGGAATTCGAACGTACGAAAATCGGTTCGTCCTATCTTCTGGAGAAAGAACGGCCCAAGAAAGACGCCATCCGACTGGAGTCATTCAAAGAGCAATTCAAGATCCGTAATGAACTAAAGAAAATACACGAAAAACTGGCAAAGGATCGTGTTGTATCGAAAGAGGAAATCCTCAATCAGAGGCTTCAGAGCATCGAAATGACTGCTCAGTATCGCGAAGCGGAAGTAGCCCTCGAACAGTCAGAAAAGGGCCGTGCTCAGAGCTTGCGAATCGCTGCCGCGACAATTCGAGAAGCTGAGCTCGCATTGGAACAACGGTTACTCGAGCTGCAAGAACACAGGATCGTGGCTCCCGTGGATGGTACCATCGAACGTCGCCTGGTTCAGGAAGGCGAATACAACCAAACGCCTGGAAAGCCGGCATTCCTCTTGGCCACGGGAAAGTGGTTCGAAGCATATTTCGATCAATCGGTGATTGGCAAGATCCCGCTTGGTGTTGGGGCGCAGATCAGTCTGGAGGCGTTCGCCGGGTCAAGATTGAACGGCACCGTTTCGAAAGTCCATCCGTTCGTATCTTTCAGCTCTGCCGGCCCTGAGTCCACAAGGCCTATCCGCCCCTCCGGGACCGGGGCGCCGGAGTGGCCCTCTACGTTTTCCATTCAGGTCGAGTTGGAGGATACGGACCTTCCCGTGGTGACCGGACTGTCTGGATTGGCCAGGATCACTCGCGAACAGGACGTACTGGCAATTCCAAGTGACGCAATTCACTCCAAATCAGCGTCGAGAGGAGTCGTCCTGGTTCCAGATGGCGATGGATTCAGACGTCACCATGTTGTGCTCGGCGCAAGCGCTGATGGGTGGACCGCTGTACGCGAGGGCTTGACCGAAACCGATGAGATCATTGCCGCTGGACATTTGGACCTTCGGCCTGGTGACAAGATCCAGGTGGAGTGCGAACAAGCACCACTGTTTGCTGCGCAGGAGTAGAACGCGTTATGCATAAGCTGATGTTAGCCGCCGTGTTTATCCTGGGCTTTGCTTGTATCGTCGCCAGCGTCATGTCCACGTGGTTCGCAATTCCCACACTGGTCGAAGTGTCTGGTACGCAGCAAATCGTTGCTGTCGACTCGCCGATCACCGTCGTCTTCCGCACGATCACAGCACTGGTCACTCTGACGATCGTAGCGATTTGGTGGATGCGGCCAGATCGTCGACAGTGGGCGACGGGTGTGGCAGCCTTTGGCCTGGTCGTGTTGCTTCTTTTTCCCCACTGCCAAATGGTGTGGCAGCCAACAATCACCTCTCAGGCGGCCTGGTTACAGATTCAGCACGAAAATCTCACCTGGTTCGGTGGCGACATTTTCCGTGGCCAGGAACTGGAAGGTACGCCCGCTCAAATACAGCTTTACTTGAGCGATTCGCCAAGACAGGTTTCAGTGTTAAAGTTGCCAAATTGGACGCTAAGCAATTTTGGACTCGAGTTGTTGCCGATTGTTTGTGAAGGATTGGGATACACGAATACATTCTGCCAGTTTGCCTCGGTGGGCTGGCCGTTAGCCGTTGGTGGCCTGACGTGTTTGCTGCTTGTGACGACGTTCCAGAATCAGCGACTCAGCGTGCCACGAATTCGCATTGCAGTACAAACGATAGCGTGTTGTGGTGTGTTAGGGGGCGTGTCGGCAGGCGATGCACCGTTCGTTGCGAGCTTGAGGGTGCAACAGGCGGCCAACACGACGCACCGTGGCGATCATTTGAAGGCGCTCGAACAATTGAATGCGGCCGCCGACGTGTGGCCACCTTTGAAAGAAGACACCTGGTTCGTGGCTCAGACCGGATTGTTGGAGAGTCTCGCGGGGATTGAGTCGGCATCCGCCCGATTGCACGAAGCACGTTCGCTGGAAGACGCAAAGCAGTTTGACCCGGCTGTTCATGCATACCGAGAGATCGCTTCAACGTATGGCAACAGCATTGCCGTGCGGCGCGAGGCGACCCGAGGCATCCTCCGTTACGCAATCCGCGCATTGAATTCTGGTGAAATAGCCAAGTCGCTTGCAGGATTTGAAGACGTATTGACGCTGGAGCCGTGCAATATCAAGTCGCTATACGGACTCCAAGTCGCCTATCGATGGACGGCGCAGGATGCCGCATCGAAGGCGATCCATCGTCGGTTCGCGAACGTCTACGCCCACCTCCATTTCCCCAATAAGGAAATCGTGGTTCAGAAATCAAGGGCGTTGTGCGATCGACCTCAGCTGTTCGGTTTGAGTGAATCGGCGGATGTGTTGATTCCGTCACAACTTACGGAACTACGGTCCAATCGCAGTCCAAAACCTGCTCGTTCACAAAACAATTGATCGATCCAACCATGTCCACATCGCCCACCATGGAATCATCCGCCAGGGATCGCCGCCGCCACCTGCCGCGTTCGGTCCGTGCGCTGGTTGTCGCAGGCACCGTGTTTGGCATGTTGGTCGGCTATTTCGTTCACCGCAAGCAAGCAACGGCACGCTTTCCTCTAAAGCCCGTCACGCATTCCGGCACATGGATCAAGTCTGCTGGAGAAGCGACTCATGGTAGCTGTTTCCGCCGGCAAATTCAGCTTCCCGCAACGGTTGTCAACGCCTGGGTGATGGTTTCTGCATGTGATGGTTACGAAGTTATCGTCAACGGTGACCCCGTCTCAAGGCAATTTCTCTGGCGTCCCACACGGCCATTTCAGAATGGGTCGAGCGAAAAAGGACAGCGGCTCACCGAACATATCCCGGCGCTTGGACTTAATTTTCCGCGAGAGTATCAATGGACCGGCCACGAGTCCTACCGGCTACCGGTGTTTATTGACATCCGGCCTGAACTTCGCAAGGGCGAGAACGTAATTTGCGTTCAGGTCGAATCGCGAAAGGCTCCGGCAAAGCTCGAGATCGACGGAGAAGTCCTGTTGGCAACAGGCGAACGAATTCGACTCGATTCATCGACTGCGTGGTGTGCCGAGCCGGTTCCTCCGGGACTGAGCGAGACACATTGGACGCAGCCAAACTACGACGCCCAGAGTTGGCGGCAAGCAGTCAACGCGGCTGGTCCCCGTGGTAAGTGCTTCCGAAGTTTTTCACCACAATTATTTTCGCTTCCGTTCCAGGGGCAGTGGATGAAGCATCCGCATGCGATGGCGAGTGATACGGTTGTCTTCACACAGGATTGGCACATTGACTGGATTGCTACGGACGCCTGGATTCGCCTGGCCACGAATCGTTACTTCGACCTTCTCGTGAATGGCATTCGAGTGAGTTCCACCGCTGCCTTCGCTCCAGACCTTGATAGCGGACAATGGGTCATGGAACGTCAGCGTAGTCTGGATCCAATGAATCGGCCGGAGATCCTGGACCCGGATGAAGTGGATTCACCATTTGTCGGTAAAGCGTTTGAGCGTCCGGCATCGCGTGATCCAACGGTCCATGATTTTCGTTCAATGCCACGTTTGTCAGCTGAATTACGGCACGGATCGAGCCGAAGTCGTTCCGGGTTCGCACAAAAGGCAGGGAGCGTCAATGGCCGAGAGCTGGATGCGGTTGGCAACCTCGACAATTGGAGCGTCCCCGAAGGCGTTCGACCGCAGTCGCATCATCAGGATGGGCAAATTGGAGGGTTCGTCGCGTATGACGTGACCAAGTTGGTCCGTCGGGGAATGAATCGAATAGAAATTCGACTGGCACGCCCGAATGCGTTCGTCGCCAGGCAGTGGACCGGTCAGTTGGCGATCGATGGTCAGGCAACGTCGAATGCTGCGGAAACCGCTTCATTGAATCAGGATGCTTGGCGTGCCTTCGTGCCCGGTGCCGAGTCAACAAATGTCACTCCCGTTCATACGGGGCATGGCGAGGAGCTCATGTCAGGACTTCCTCGCTTGCAATATCGGGGCGCAGGGTTTTCCGATCGTCACGCTTTGCAGCAACTCGGACAATTGCAACTAGAGTCGATTGGTTTCGTTCTGGCCCTGACGGCCGGGTTGCTTGCGATCGGGTATTGGGGCTCGCAACACAGCGCCCAGGTTACCGCCGATGTCGCGAGGATGCTCTACTGTACTTATGTCGCAGCCGCCGTCATTTTGGTCGCAGCGTTGCTGGTCAAATGCAGCTTTGCCGAAAGGCACGAGGCACTGTGGTTTCTTCAACCAGATGTCTGGCCCTGGATGATCGCGATGGCCAGTTGTCTTGGCGTCGCCGTCGGCATCCTGGACCTCCTGGGACGCATTCCGCGTTCGCAACGAACCCTCACGAAGTTGACAATCCGTCGGCTCCCCAAGACGAAAATCTGGCCAGCCCTGATTCTGACTGTGCTCGTCATGGCGACATTTGTCCGCGCTCATCGGCTCGACTTTCAACCGCTGGACGACGATGAGTATGCGTCGACTCAAGCAATCCTCGCGATCGCCGATTCGGGCGTGCCTGAATTTGCTGTGGAGAGTGTTTGGTATACGCGCAGCCCTCTCTTTCACTACACAGTTGGCGTGTTTGCCAAGCTGTTTGGGAAGAATGTCTGGTCCATGCGGATCCCGTGTGTCTTTTTTGGCGTAGCGACTTGTTGGCTGACGTACCTATTTGGAACTCGGCACCTCCGCAGTCCATGGGTCGGCATGGGGGCCATGTTGCTATTGGCACTGCATCCTTTTGAGATCTTTACTTCGCACGTAATTCGCTTCTATCAGATGCAACAGTTCATGGCGCTGTTGACGGTCTACTTCTTCTGCTTTGGCTTCGTCGGTCCGCAGACCATGCGTTATCGGTACCTCACGGTGTTGGCTTTCCTGGGCACGGTGATGTGCCAAGAAGCCAGTTGCGTCATGGGTTTCTCATTACTGTTGGGATTCTTGGCTTTCGCAGAGGAAAAACGCCGCGCAGAGAACATCAAACTGGTAGTCGCATCGGGTTGTGCGATGGCCATTATCGCCCTTGATTATGTGGTCTTCCAGTCTCGTTGCATGACGCGACCCGCCGGCATTTCCCCAAACCTGGAAGCAACCATCATGCCACACTTGTGGCATCCGTATAATTTTCTGTCGTTGTTCGTTGGCTATTCCCGGCTGCACATTGCCGCCAGTGTATTTCTGGTACTTGGATTCCCTCTTGTTTGTCGTGAACGCCAACGGCAAACGCTCGCGCTTTACCTGATCCTGGGTTCAGGGATCGTAATGACGAACCTCCTGGTAACTCATATCAGCCTGCGATATCAGTATTGGTTGATTCCTGTCTGGGCGCTGTTGGCATGCGAAGGACTTCGGGCGTTCTCGAACTGGGTGGGAGCTTACGGTGTGGACATGAGAAATGAACCTCATCGGCACCAACGATTGGCATTCGCAATTTCATTGATTCTGTTTATCGCCTGCGTACTCTCGATGTCGCCGTGGCGGATCGTTGGTAGCCACGATGTGAAGTTGCTTGGTGATTCAACCGGTGCGATGCGGTTTATCAGCCTCCACGCGAGGCCTGATGATCAGGTGATGGTTACGGAACCACACACGCATGCAGCGCTGATTGAAACCGGCCGGGTTGACTACGACCTTTCGGTGCCTCTGCTCTATGACTTTGCCGTCGTGAAAGACGGCGAACTTGTGGATCGCAATGGTGGGGCCAGAGTGATCGGCAACCTGCAAAAACTGACGAAAGTCTTTGAAAAACACGATCGCGTGTGGATTGCGGTAAATCGCGAAAAGCTTCGAAATCGCGGCAAAAATATTCGCTGGGAATATCCCGGAGCACGAGTTGATTTGTTTCTTCGCGAAAACTGCGAACTGGCCTACACGACCTACCTCTGGTCGGTGTTCCTGTGGGACGCAAACAGTGGCCAATTCACGCCCTTTCGACAAAACCAACTTTAGTAAAACGCAACTTTCCAAAATGGGAGAATTCATATGCCATGGCAATCCATGTTTTCCAGTGTGCAAGATGTTACTGCCGTCGTAAACAAATGCGCTTCGGTGGTGACGTTTCCGGGGTCGTGCCAGTATTGGGAACGGCGATATTTACGTGGTCGCAGTTCTGGCGATGGCTCGTACGGACAACTCGCAGAGTTCAAAGCCGAAGTATTGAATCAGTTCGTTAGAGAGAATCAGGTAACTTCGGTCATCGAATTTGGTTGCGGTGACGGTCATCAATTGGCGATTGGCGAATACCCGCAGTACATCGGTCTGGATGTATCTGCGACGGCAGCTGCGATGTGTCGCGATCAGTTCGAGAGCGACAAGACGAAAAGTTTCTTCGTTTACGATTCCGCGTCTTTCACGGACAACGCGCGTGTGTTCTGCGCCTGAACTCGCGCTATCACTGGATGTAATTTACCACCTGGTGGAAGATGAAATTTTTCATAATTACATGTCGCACCTGTTCGCATCGGCCGAACGCTATGTGATTGTCTACTCGTCAAATGAGAACAAGGTGCCTGCTAGTCCGCACGTGCGTCATCGCCAGTTTTGCAGTTGGATTGAGGAACATCAGCCCGCATGGCGATTGACCCAGCATGTCCCCAACAGGTTTCCCTTCGATGCGACACGTCCATCAGAAACGTCGATGGCTGATTTCTTCGTGTTCGAGCCCACTGATTCGAGGCCACGATGACGATTTATGCAAACGAAATCTCGCACGACCATGCAAGATGTGCATGGTCTGGAGGACGAGTCACAGGTGAGGCGATTCCGCGAAGGTGCTTCAATATAGAACGATAAGGCATTTGGTCGTTGTGGCACCGCGTTTGCAATCCACATGACCCGGGCGGTTTACCGCATTGTCCCTCATTGAACAGGCACGAAGAGTGCAAGCACGGAGTAAGAATGTTTGGATTCAAGGCGAAGAAGCGAAATAGACCGACGGCACGCAAGTTCGGTATCGAACCACTGGAAGACCGCCGCGTTCTGGCTTCGATCTCTGGAAGTGTCTTCCATGATACGGATATGGACGGCGCGTTCGGCGGTAACGACACCGCAATCGCAGGCGTCGTTGTCAGTCTCGAAGGGACGACTCGCAGGGGACAGTCGGTCAACAGTACCGCCAGCACCAATAGCCTCGGCGAATTCGAGTTCACGGATTTGCCGCGTGGTGAGTACTCGTTAAGTGCAGCTGAAGTGGAAACGCTACTGGACGGGCAGGCCTTTGCCGGAACGGAAGGTGGCAAGGTCGAAGGAAACACAATTGGAGGCATCGCGTTGCGACAAAACGATGTCGCGACTGGCTATTCGTTTTCTCAATTCTCCGCCAGTTCGATTCGGGGAAATACGTATCGCGATTTGGATCGAGACGGGAATTTTGACGTGGGCGATCTTCCCATTCAAGGTGTGGCTGTCAACTTGACCGGGATCGACGATCGGGGCGAATCGGTGAAGCGAACGTCGTCCACTGCTGCTGATGGATCGTACGAGTTTCGCAATCTGCGATCGGGCAATTACCAGCTCGATGCGGCGACGCCAGCAGGATTGACCGACGGGCGGGAAACATTAGGTCGGTTCGAAGGGTACGCTCATTCGGTTGCCGAAAACGGGCAAATCTTCAACGATCGGTTCGAGTCGATTGTTCTGGGAGCGGGACAAAACGGGCGAAATTACAATTTTGGTGAGTTCGAAGCCAATTCAACCAGAGGGCTGCTGGCGACTTCTTTTGATGCCACGGTCGTTTTCGACGGCACGTCGTCCGACGATCTATTCGAGTTCGTTGGTGGCACCACCGAACATAGTGTGACCGTGAACGGGCAATCCCAGGAGATTAGTGCAACGCAGAACACGAGAATTATCTTCTACGGCCGTAGTGGTGCTGATACAGCTCGATTGACCGGTGCGTCAGGCGTCGATCAGGTAGAACTTCGGGAATCTTCGGCCAAGTTGACGGGTGTAACGTACCAAGTCCTGGTTTACACGACCAATAACACGACAGTGCAATCGGGCGGCGGTGAAGATCGCGCGTTGTTTTACGACAGCGCGGGTGATGACGTGTTTGTCGCTGATCCCTTGGGGGCCACCCTGACGGGCGTTGGCTATGCACATGCCGCAAACGACTTTCACCGAGTCTATGCGTACGGCTCCGACGGTCATGATGTGGCTCAACTTGACGGCTCGCAAGGGGATGATCGCTTTTACGCAACTGCTGCCGATGTGCGACTGTACGGAGCCGGATTTTATAATTACGTCCGAAGCTTTGACGAAGTTCACGGAGACGCGAGGTCGGGCGTAAATGACCGAGCCTATCTATACGATTCGGCCGGCCAGGACATCTATGATTCGACGGCGAATGAAAGTCGGTTTTACGGTACGAGTTTCGACAACTACGCCACGGCTTTGACCGAGTCTACGCTTACTCGTCCGGCGGCGATTCAGCAATCTTCCGCGACTCTGGAGGCAGTGATTATTACCGCGTCGATGGAAACGGTGCCCGCATGTACGGCGACGGATATTACAATCGGGCGATCGGCTTTAGAGCACATTACGTGGCCTTCGACCCTGACGATGGCGAAGTCGATCGCGTTGCTTTCTATGATTCTGCCGGGGACGACTACTTTGTTGCTGCCGGAAATCGCTTCACGGCCGTGCGTGGACAAACCGTACACTCTGTTGTTGCCCCGGATATCGTAATGGCCCAAGCAACCGTCGGCGTGGATCGCGCCTTTGTTCGGTCGGTGAATTTTGAGCTTCGTGTGGAAGGTGAATGGGACCCATGGTGGCAGGCCAAGAACGATGCGAAACGGACTCGCTCCGAAGTCCCCCGGACTTGAACAACTGGCCAGCGAACGTCGATGGTTAGCAAACGATGCTCGCAGAATCTATCACCTTGGCAGTACCGGGTGAAGTTATCCTTAAAGTGCGTCATTGAAAATGATTACTTTTACTTCTTCTCACGACGACATCAGCCACGCTTCCCATGCCAGCACGAAGATACCTGTCAATGCGGTGCCGGTCATCAAGCCAGCACAAATGACTTCTTGACCCGAACGAATGCTGGCCTTGATGGGGTAGGACCCTTGGCGAGCTGAAAGTTCGATCAGCCAGAACAAGAAGCCGCCGGTAAAGATGGCAAGAGAGATATGGAATGGAATCAGGAACGCCAAGCCGATGCCAATGGGTGAGAGCCCCAAACGTTGAAGTCGGAGCATGGGTAACGTGAGGAGCACGCTCAAGGCTGCCGCGCCTCCTGCCGTCAGAAGAGCACTTCGAGGAATTCCGTGCAGTCCGCCGGTCAGCATTTGGCTGACGCCGATCCAAATGCTTGCCGCCGGAAACGGGTAGGCATCACTAATCAACGATTGCGGATCGCCGCCAAGGAACAGACGATAGAAAACCGGAACGCAAAAAGTGACGCCTGCCGCCGTTCCGACTAGATGCCCCATCGCAATCGCGCGTGGATGGGCTCCTAACAGGAAACCCGGTCGCGTGTTGGCAAAAGGTTGCCGCGTGCATCGTGGTCTCGGCCGTGATGCTACCCAGCACAATATCCGCGTTGGGTTGACGGATTGTGGTGGCACTCACCACAAACTGGGTCACACGGGCCATGGCTCCGGTTGGAGTAATCGAAGTTAACGCTGTTGCATGAGTGCCCATGACCGCCAAGAGGAACACCAGGGGAGCGAAGCAGACACTCAGCGTCCACGACAGGCTGAAAAACAACTGCGCCATCGCTACGATCGCCCCGCCGACCACGAAAAAACCGATCCAGAACCAGCGCATTGGCAGTTCAATATTGGCGAGCAGATCCTCTTGCTGGGACGGGCGAAGCCAGGATTTCCACGCGAAAGCCTTCTGGTGACCGAGAGCCACCAAGGAAGTGATTGATGCTGCCGTCATCATGGAAACGCCGGTCCACAGTGACCAGGCGGAAATGCGCGAAAGCCGACAATCGGTAAATGCGTCGCCGTGGAAACGGTGGCGGCGATGTCACCTCTCTCGATCATCCAGGGGACCAGGAAGCAATAGTTCGCGATCGCTCCGATTAAAAGCGAAGTGCACAGTCGAATTCCCATCAGCCCTCCGACCGCCAGCATGGCTAAATCGAATGACGGACGAATGGTAAGTTCACGCAACGGAATGCCGCCAGTTGCAGTGTCGGCCACTGGAGATTACCTACGAGCCGAACGGACCACTCATCGACAAATTCGGGTACGTATAGCCTCGACAAATGCAACGGACGAAGAATGGATAATGACTGCAACAACTTGACGATGCACGCGCTGAGTGCGGATAGTAATAGCAGCCTGGCCGAAGTCGAATTCCAGGGTGCATCGAGTTGCTTTTTTGGGGAAGTGTGGGAAGTTGCTGGCCCGGTTGCTGATTCTGATGTTGCGAGCGGGGCTTGATGCAACGTCGACAATACGACAGCACTGGCTTGACCTTCGGGAAAGGGATAGGTCGTGTCGTTAACAAAGCGTCGCTTGAGTGGAATTGCGACGACCAGTCCCAAGGTAGAAAGAGCCGCACACCAGAACATCGCTTGCCACCACGGAATCATCTGGTCTTGCACGACCATCAAGGCCAATAGGCTGGCGGTAAACGCGCTGGCCATGTAGCCGCCGGCACCTGCGACCGTTTGAATGAGATTATTTTCCAGCACGTGAAGCGGTCTGGTGTGGTTTGCATTCGAAGAGACGCGAAAAAGGGCAAACGCAAGGATGCTGGCGGTAAGACCCATCCCAAACGTCACACCTGCTTTGGCACTGACATACAGGTTGGTCAACGCAAAAAGTCCACCAAGCAGGAAACCGACCAGGAGTGCCCGCGGCGTCAACTGTGCTGCGTCGCGCTGGAATACTTGATCTAGCCACCATTCATCGCGTTGCCGACTCGTCATGATCGGAACCTCGAGGAATCGTGTCGCCTTTGTACCTGCAACAAGCAGAGTTCAATGGCACTGGATCGGGCGGTTGAGGAATCGAAGAAAATAGGGCATCTCAAGCAAAGCGATCAGCACAAGTTGCAATGCGTGCCAAAGCACGCGTTGTGTCAGGACTTTCGTTACTGGGCGGTAGTGTCGGGTGGTCCCGAAGTCAATTATGGTAACGGGTATCTCAGGACCGCCAGAGTCGGTATTGGAGGAAATCGCATGCTTAACCGGAAGCCGTGGAAATCGTTGAGATTCCAGCCAGCGCGGGAAGTCAGGGATTCGGTCATGCGTCGATAACGCGGGAGTTCAGGCAAGATCAAGTCGGGTGGGCCGAATCCCAAGTCTTGTACGCTCTCTGGAAGTGGAAGCCTTCCTTGCTCACGGCCGCCATCAGGATACGCGGGTAAATTTGGCAACTGACTATACAAGAAGGCCTCCGGCTGTAGCGCGTGTTCGAGGTCCTTATGCACAAGCAAGTCATGAACCACATGTTCAACGGGAGTGTAGAGCCGAACGTTGTGTTCACCAATCGTGTCGCCCACGGTACTCGTGCGGCGAACAAACCGTTTGCCGAGGATGCCGATAAAGCAGGTCGTGGCCGCGGTCTGGCCGATCGGACCGTCCAACAACTGGTATCGTACGAACCCATCGGTCCCGTTTTCCACGCAAACTTCCGGAAAGGGTTCGGAGCACCAATTACCCAACAAGGGGGCCGTGGTTCCGTTGGCAAATTCAGGATCCAGCGGCTCAATATCACCGAGGGGCAATACCGATCCGGTATCATCCGCTTTTCGTGCGGAAGCAATCGTCCACTGAACATCACCGCGCAAGCGCCTGAAGTCGACGAGTCCACTGATCCAGGCCAAGTTGGCCCAATCTGGATCGTCGCTCGGCACCACGATGTTTACGCACAATTGCAGACGTGCCTGTACGCCCCAAATCGCACTGTTGCCCCGGAACGCAAGCTTGCGTTCAACTTCGGCCCTGTTGACATCGATCTCTCCCGATAGATGACCGACCATCAATTCGAGAGTGTCCCGATCGCCGGAGTGCGTGTCGATCATCTCATCGAAGCGGGAGATGGAATCTTCGGCAGAACGAATCAATTCGGGCAACGCACCATGTTTGCGAGCTGCTCGCAACAGGATGCGAAAACCCTCTTTGCCCGGAATCTGCGGAATCACGACAGCAGCGTCTGATTCACAGATGATCTTGGAAATTTTCCAGGTCAAGTTTTTATTCAGGCCCAACTGTTTTGCAACATCCTGAGGTCGAGTTGGGTCGGCCCCAACGGAAACCAACAGGTCATTCAAGGCAGCTCGCAGACCTCGCAGAACTTCCTTGACGTCTTCCTCAAAAGGTGTGGCGGCTGGAAGTGGAGTGGGTAATGCGGGCATGTTTTAATTTGTCGGCCGGCCAAGGCAACGAATTTTAGCCGCTTGGACGGGATGTCAATCTGGTTGCGAATTGAATTCTGGGATTATTACAGAAAACGTTTGCAGGGAAAGGATAACCTCTTTATATTAATCGACTTGCGGCAGGAAAATCAATGCATTGATCTTCCTGATTTGCAGATGCAATTCAGGCCGACCCATGATGTCGGTGCAACCAGTTTTTCAGGAGTACGATTTAATGACACGACGAACCACAGTCACTCTTTTGCTTGCGATCGCGAGCTCGATGCCTGCTATCGCTTTTGGCAATTACACAATCACACAATCTGCAACGCCCACGACTTACTCTACGACGTTGAACTTTGACGAACCGGGCGGCCCAACCGGCATAGGGCTTCCCGATAACGCTTTTGATTCCTATGGAATCTCGGCACTCGTGGCTGGCGATGGCAATAACGTCGTCGCTGACAACACGGTAGCTGGACCCTGGATCGGTACCGGCAATTCATTCTTCGGCAATTTTGGCGTGTTCATCACGTTCGCCGGCGACCTGACCGAGTTCTCAACGAACGTCTGGGATCCATCCGGCAAGCCCTCGCCATTTGGTGGCGGCTTGGGTGTCTTCGTCTTTGATGACGGTGTCGAAGTAACCAGTTTCTTCACCGAACCTGCCTGGGGTGGCCTGGGTGATCCGGCGATCGATATTGCGGCATCCGGAGGCATGGTTTTTGACGAAGTTCGTATCCTCGGTTTCGGGTTTGGTCCGACCACTTACGTTGATGATCTTTCCTGGAATCTTGTCCCAGAACCCGGCTGCGGTCTACTGACGATTGCCTTCGGCATCTTGATCGGATTGCGCAGACGACAACGCTGATCGAAGCAATAGAAATCCTGGCGCCTGCGCACCGACTCCTTCGGTGCGCGGCATCTGTCTCTTCATCGTGATGCGCTAATCGGCTGTCGCTTGTGCCGCGAGCGGAGGATTTCTGGTCGCGTACCAAATCCTGGAATATGGTCCCTGAGAAAGCTACTACCATGATACTTCGTCAACAATTATTCGCGGTGTGCTTGCTGGCGTTGCTTACGGCGAATTCTGCCGCCGAACGCGTGACCTTTGAATTGATACCAGGCGCTTTTTCGGCCAACGATATGTCGCCCGACGGCCGTTACGTCGTGGGGGAATCCGACCTGAACGGCGACGGCTTGCCGGATGGCATCTACTTATTGGACCGCACAACAGAAGTCATGACGGAACTTCCTGCGCCGGGATTGTCGGCAGTAGCTGTTTCGGATGATGGCTCCACCGTCATTGGTGACATTCCGGATCCCACGGGAGTTGGTACCGAGGTTGCTGGTAGATGGACCGCGGCAGGAGGTTGGCAGAATCTGGGCCAGTTGCCGAATGCAGGTGCCTGTCCCAGCCGCAGTAATTCCTATGAAATCTCGGCCGATGGTTCCACCGTTGTTGGCCTTTCGTGGGACGGATGTAGTGGTCGCGGTTTTGTCTGGACCGACGGTACCGGTATGCTCGAATTGGAAAATCTTGGCAACGGCAGCAACCGCGCTTCCGTCGTTTCGGCAGACGGAACAATCATTGGCGGTTTTGCACAAGGGTCGTTCTCACGGACCCCAGCCGTTTGGAGCAACGATACGAGCGGCGAACTACTCGATCCGCCCAATGGCGATGCTGTAGGTGAAATTCGCGGAATTCGCGATGACGGTTCGGTCCTTTTGGGAAGTTTCGCCGGACCTGCTGACCCTGCCACATTGGCGGCAAAGTGGACGGCTACCCCTACCGGTTGGGAACGCGAACAGGTGGGCGCCGGTTCGTTGCTGCCGGGCTGGGCTTCAACTCCGATGGACATCGCGGACGACGATACGCTCGTCGGCTTTGACTTCTTGTTGGGCAACCGTCGCGCCCCTGGATTCAGCCGGATGGAAGTGGCCCGCTGATGAACATGAGGACATATCTCGAATCGAACGGTGCGACGCTGCCATCAGGTTTCGTCGTCGAAGTTCCCCAGGCGATTTCCACCGACGGCCATTTCATTGTCGGACATGGTTCTGGGAGTGGAGCGTGGTTGGTCACGATTCTTTCCGATTGTGACTTCGATGGAGACCTGTCCTGCAATATTGACGATCTGGACGCGCTTATCATGGCGATCTCGACCAGTTCGACGGATCCGCAATTTGATCTCAGTGGTGATGGCAATGTGGACCTGGTTGATCGAGACGCCTGGTTGGCGGAAGCCGGCGCCGAAAACCTCGTTTCAGGCAACGCCTACCTGCTGGGTGACGCGAACCTGGACGGGTCTGTTGACGGAGGCGATTTCATATTATGGAATTCCAGCAAGTTCTCGGCGACGGGAAAATGGTCGCTGGCCGATTTCGATGCGGATGGCGAAACGAATGGCGCGGATTTCATTCTTTGGAACGCCAACAAGTTTCAGTCCGCCGATCAGGTTAGCAGCGTCCCCGAACCGACGGGAATCAGCATGCTCGTCGGCCTGTTGATGGCCGTGATGGTTGGGGCTCGCCGCAACATCTTCGGCTAAACCAAATCACACCCACCCAAGTTATTTTCAATGGATTTGAACCAATGAGTCGTCCCAGAGTTTTGCTTTCATTGCTGATCATGATCAGCTGCCCATTCGCCGTTTATGCGGATGCGCGTCGTGTTTGAGTCGATACCGGGCGCGTTAGGGGCCAACGATATGTCTCCAGACGGCCGTTATATCGTTGGTGATACCGATACCAACGGGGACGGATTCCCGGACGGTGCATACCTGCTGGATCGAACTACCCAAATCATGACGCAGTTGCCAGCCCCGGTTTAGATGCGTTGGCCGTTTCGGACGATGGTTCGGTCGTCGTCGGCAACATTCCCGATCCAACGGGCGTTGGTTCCAACGTTGCCGGACGGTGGACGGCAGCCACCGGATGGCAGAGCCTGGGACAGCTTCCCAACGCCGGTGCCTGCCCCAGCCGTAGTGATTCTTACGAAATTTCAGGCGATGGTTCGACCGTAGTAGGGCTTTCATGGGACGGCTGCAGTGGTCGCGGTTTCGTGTGGACCGAAGAGACCGGGATGTTGGAATTGCAGAATTTGGCAAACGGTAACAATCGAGCGTCGGTAGTATCCACGGATGGCAGCGTTATCGGCGGGTTTGCTCAAGGCTCGTTTTCACGGACCCCAGCAGTTTGGAGCAACGATACGAGCGGAGTGCTGATCGACCCACCCAATGGCGATGCTGTCGGAGAAATTCATGGAATGCGTGATGACGGGTCGGTCCTGCTGGGAGAGTTCTCATCAGATTCGGGCGAAGTGCCCCTCGCAACCAAGTGGATCGCCGCGCCGACCGGGTGGGAACAAGAACAGATTGGGTCAGGTTCATTATTGCCAGGTTGGATCGGAACCCCGACGGATATCGCCGACAATGAAACAATCGTTGGTTTCGACTTCTTGATTGGCAATCGCCGAGCCTGGATTCAGCCTGAGGGTGCAGGCGACTTGGTAAACCTGAGAACCTACTTCCTATCGCTTGGCGCCGACTTGCCGGATGGCCAGTTGCTGGAAGTTCCCCAAGCGATTTCCACGGATGGGCGTTACATCATCGGCCACAGTTTTGGGACCGGTGCCTGGCTGGCCACGATCCTTTCCGATTGCGATTTCGACGGCAACGTTTCTTGCGATTTGGACGATCTCGATCAACTGATCATGGCAGTCGCTGCCGGTTCGAACGATACGCAATATGATCTGACTGGTGACGGCGCGGTGGATTTGGCGGACCGTGACGCCTGGCTTTCTCAAGCCGGAGCGGAAAACCTGTCGTCAGGCAACGCCTACCTGGTTGGCGACGCGAACCTGGATGGGTTCGTCGATGGTACCGACTTCATCCAATGGAACGCGAGCAAGTTTACCTCCACGGGCAAATGGTCCATGGGCGATTTTGACGGCGATGGCTTCACCGATGGATCCGATTTCATCCTTTGGAATGGCAACAAATTTACCGGTAGCGATACGCTCACCACGGTTCCCGAACCGGCGATGCCGATGTTCCTGTTGGGTGCCCTGGGATGGATTTGCGTGCGGCTTTTTCCACAGCGGGTAACCCGTTAATTCAGAGCAAAAAACCTCAACATCTGGAGCCAGGATTTAATGACGAAGACACTCATGACGGCGATCTTCTTGTTTTCGACGATGCACGTCGCCAATGCCGCAATCTACACGCAACTTCCGCCGGGTGACCAACGAACGCCGACGGAAAAAGTGCAGTACGATGTCAGCCCCGTCGAAGGGGGCAGCGTTATCGACATCGATGTCGGTGGTATCTTCAGCCACAACGTGCTTGGTTCAATTCCCCCGAATGAAACACGAGTTGTCGATGTCGCCACAACACTTGGAAACGCAGGCGAACCCTATCGAGTTGTGGGTATTGGTTGGGACGTCCTGCTGGATGCTTTTGTTCCCAGCTGGTTGAGCGACGCTTCGATTGCCCTGGGCGACGATTCCGGTTTCTTGAATCCCGACCTGTTGGTGGCGCCTGGAATGGGAAGTGATTTCCCCGGCTTTCAGACGTTTGAATCGGGTGGAATTATCGACCTGACCAACACGCCCGTGAATGGCGATGTTTCCTTCGAGCTCAGCCAGCGGAATTTTGTACCTCGAGTTCTTTGAGGTATTCGACGATTTCGGTGACGGCGCTGCACCGGACGCAATTTGGGAAACAGGAAGTACGATTTCGGTTCAAGTCGTACCCGTCCCGGAGCCTGCCGGGGTGGTGGGTTTTGGTCTGATCTGCTTTTTTGCCTTATTGCGACAGCGACGAAGGAGAAGATGATGATTTCGCAGTGAAGGCCCGACAGCCACCAGCTCTTCGCCGATCGGGATGCGGAAGCCTGAAATTTGCCAAAGTTGTGCAGCGCAAGAAGCGACAGCGATCGACTGTCTTGACGGTCAATTCCCTTTGGGTTGAACCACATTTTGAACATATTGCCTCTCGCTAATTTTTCGTGGCACCGAGAGCAAGTCCACGAATCGCCCTCGCCGTGACCCGGGGCGACCGATTATGGCGGCCACAACGAATTTGAGTTCGCCATGGGATTGCAATCCCCGGAAGGTTTTTCGCGAATTTGTCGCTGGTAGGCTAGGCTTCAATAGCGTGCAAGGAACTGCCCTAAATGACGCTGCGCATCGCCCGGTCGGAATCGAATGATCTATCTTCTTGTTATCGTCGGGGCGTTGGTTGTTATTGGGGCTGCCGCCTCCATCTGGGGTGCCGTCGATGACAAACGCGACCTTGCGACCGGCAATCCAAGCCTGAGTACGATCGTGTCCTATACCGGGCGTTTCGAGCCGACGTGGATAGAGCAACATATTGGGCGACCGGATAAAGAGGGTCGATTCGCGATCAGCGAGGAACGAAGTCGCCAACTTACCGTTGCACCGTGGAGGCGACTCTTTGACTCGACAATGACCGATACGTTGTGCGCGGTTGCCGCCGTATCGGCACCTTTTGTTTGGCATTTCAATCAAACGATTGCAATATTCTTGAGCCTTACTTCGCTTCTTTTCCTGGGCGTCGGTTATGCGTGGGCGGGACTTACGATGTACCGTGCCGGTCTTTGGGAATAACGGCAGCGTACGGTTGTTAAGCTGAGAGATGAACCGCATCGATGAACGTCGACCCCGTGCCACCGTACTTGTTAATCCGCCGAGCGATCGCCTTCAGCGTTCAACACTGTGTCGTCGAACTGCTTGCATCCACGCCGCAGGCATTCGCCGAGGGATGCTTTGACAACTCGTTCATCTACGACGATACCGGACACTCGTGGGAGATTCTGGAAGCTGCAATGAACCATTCGTTTTCGCCCTGTGACTTGGTAATTCCTTGGCGACAGCGTCGGACAGCGATTCGACTCGGCTTGGCCCAGCGGCGGGCCACGGAAGAAGTGGTTTTGAATTTACTGGAGGTTCTGGATAGCGAAAATGAATTCTGTGACGTCATCTGCCCATTGTTGCCGCTGGACGAACTTCGCAATCGAATTTCGTTGTGCAAGACGCCTGACCAAGTGATCCGTGCTGCAGACTTGTAAATTGCGCACCCTCGGTGGAAACGCCAATGACGGTGCCGCTGGATACCGATTCTTGTGCCCGGTTATTTGCCGTTTACGTTCAGATCATCACCCGTCGCGCCGCACTGATCGAGGCGTTCAAGAAGCGTTGCGAGTGACTGGTGAGGGACTCGATCGTTTTGTCGGAATTTGGCTACAAACAACCAAGGTTTCAAGCGACAGACGGTGATTCTCTCGCAAGTAAGCTAAAGTTTCAGGCCTGCAACGCAAAGCAATCATTGGTGTGGCCCATGCTACAAGAAACTTCCGCGATCCCTCCCTCGCCCTTCTTCCTGCGGATTGCCCTCGGCCTGGTATTTTTTCATTTTGGATTCCTGAAGTTTTTCCCGGACCTTAGTCCTGCCGAGATGATCGCGACGCAGACGATTATTCGTCTCTCCGGTGGAAAGCTGGACGCGAGTACGGCATTGTGGTGGCTATGCTGCTCGAATGTACGATCGGCGTGGGATTCCTCTTAAACATGGGCCTGCGATTTGTATCGGTTCTGTTCCTGCTGCACATGGTGGGGACATTCATGCCTCTGTTCGTCCTGCCGGAGCTGGCATTTACGGTTCGCCCTCTCGCACCGACGTTGGAAGGTCAATACATCCTGAAGAACATCGTGTTTGTCGCGGCAGGATGGACGATCCTATTGCCGTATTGCCTGCCGCGTCGCTCAAGCAGGAATTTAGCCAGCCGAACACCTTGCGGTTTGGCCTCCGCAGAAACATAGATTGAAAGCTAAACGCGTATGTTGAAACAACAGATCGGCCGCGTCCTGACAGCGATTGCGATTGTCGCACTGGCCTTCGGCATCGGTGCCACTTACGAACGGTACCGTGGAACGGACCATAGTCGTGTCCCGGCTCGGGCAAGTTCGAGCACCGATGGGCTGCAATCTCAAGGCCACGCAAAAGGTGCCCAGCTGGTCGCGGGGCTCTTTCGACCAACGGCCACGATGGCCGTGGCCACGACGGATTCGTCCGCCCTGGCTCTTCGCCCACTCGCCGAAAACGACGTGCTGCGTCCGAGTGTTGCGGCACGCCAAAGCAACGATGTTATTGATGAATTGATGCTTTATCCCACGATCATGAAAGGCATGCGCACGCCCTTTGATCTGTGGCGCTACTATGGAAGAGGCCGGTCTTCGTTTGGTTCCCCGGTATTGCCGATGCGCTTCGAACAATGGGTCGAATTCCATCGCAAGCAGAAGCCCAAACTGATGCAAGATGTGCGGGCCTATATGAATCGCCGATTCTACTTTTCAGGCGAGTCAATTCCCGGCCAGTTCATGTCTGGCGGGAAGCCGATCATGTTGGGACCGGTGTCGCGTTTGCCTCGGGGAATTGACACGTTCGAGCAGCTTGCTTCGCTGTCGGCAGGTGAAATCCGGAATCGTGATTTGTTCCCGTTCAAGCCGCTGGCGCATCCGCTCCAATCGGTTGCGCACATGGTGTTTCCTGATAGTTGGTTGAGAGTCCATCCGGAACATCAACGAATGGATGTCGACATGGATATTCCGGAAGCATATTTGCCGGAATTTCCGCCGCCGATGTTCTTGACGACACATAAGGAACTGGGAGACATCACGAATGGGAAAGAGGTCAGCTTGGACAATTTCTTCGAAATTTTTGATGGCCTCATCACACCCGAACAAATGGAAGGCCTCAAAGAACTTTTGCGACCTTCGCCGACTACGTGGTTCAACCATACCGACCACCGCATTACCGAAGCGCCCTCGAAGGGGGTCGCTTGTTTCGATTGTCATGTCAATGGCCATACCAATGGGGCCTTCGAATTGGGCCCGGACGCAAGACCGAATTTGGCGCGTTTGAGAACTGACACACCGACAATGCGAGGAAACTACAACTTGATGCAGCTTTCATCGAAGCGTTCTATCCGAAGCATGGATCATTTTTCTGAAGTCGAAGAGTACTTTGATGGTGACCCGGGAATGCAGCAGGCGATAGGGCCACGGGCAGTGAAACGCGAAGTTACCAATCGCATGGCTGACTTCAACGCAATTCTGGACTACCCAGCGGCACCCAAGTTAGATGTGATGATGCGATTGATTCCCGAGTCCTCTACAGAACAGGAACTCCGTGGAGAGGCACTGTTCCACGGCAAAGCGCAATGCGCAAGTGTCACCATGGTCCGGCATTTGTGGATGACTACATGCACGATCTGAAGGTCGAACGGTTTTATGTTGGTCGTCCCGAGGGTCCCATCAAAACGTTTCCGCTCCGAGGCATCAAGGATTCACCGCCATACTTGCACGACGGTCGATTACCAACGTTGCATGACACGGTCGAATTCTTCAATTTGGTGCTGGGTTTGGACCTTGCGTCGCATGAGAAAGAAGACCTGGTTGCCTATTTGCTGTGTCTGTAGCAGGGGCCCGAGCGGAGAGCTGTTTGGGGTATCGATATTGTGCTCGGCTGGTTGAGCAAATCACTCGAAGCTCTGCTCTTGGCGTTGAGCGGTTGACGTGTATCAGCGGCCGAACTGGTTGGGTTATAGTAGAGGTGTCGCTTAACCCTCCGATCTTTTCTTGCCACGAATCGCAGCAAGAGAATGCGTTCGTATTGCAATGATGTCGACTGAATACCCTGATGAAGACCGATTCTCCATCTGGCAGCGGCAACTTGCCGTCTCGGTTGCGTTTGCAGTGTTGTTCGCCTTGATTGTCTCAAGCCTTTTCTTGCAAGAGCGACGCCGCGAGTGGACCTTGCGCCAAGAGCAGGTTCGCCATCGTTTGGATGTCGCGTGTGACCTGATTGCGCAAGAGATCGACCGCATTCGGGGCGATGCCTTGTTCTTGGCTGACCAGGAGATTGGGCGGCAGTTCGCCGCCGGAGATCATGGCAAGTTGACTTTGCTCAGGAAGGACTATGTGAGTTTCCTGCTTAGAAAAGCGACGTATGATCAGATTCGCTTGTTGGATCTAAACGGCCAGGAGTTGGTGCGACTGAACTACTCCGGTCAAGATGCGACGGTTGTGGACAACGACGAATTGCAGGATAAGTCCAACCGCTACTATTTTCGCGAATCGCGCTCCTTGTCGGCTGGCGAACTTCTCGTGTCCGAATTTGACTTGAATGTTGAGCACGGGCGAATTGAAACTCCGGCCAAGCCGGTGATTCGATTTGTCACTCCCGTTGTTGATGACGGTGGAGCTCCGAAGGCCCTGCTCGTCCTGAACTACCTGGGAGAGCGTTTGCTGAATCAACTGGACGACGCGTCTCTACCGGGCTTTGTGATGCTGCTCCGCCACGACGGTCACTATTTGCACAGCCCGGAACCGTTGGATTCCTGGGGCTGGTTGATGGGGCACGACCGCAGTTTCGCAACACAGTTCCCCGCCGAGTGGGCGAATATTGACCTGATGCAGGATTGTCATCTGACTGCCGCGGGTGCGTTTGCCTCGCGCCGAATACTGCTGGGTGCTTCCTCCGCAGCCTCAGCGTATCGACCAGTAGCTGGCCGTGATTCTATCATTGCTGTTTGCTACCTTGCTCCGGACGAGTTATTCGTCTTATCCAACAAACTTCTGCGTAAACTTCTGCTTCTTGCGGGTTTCGTGTTTGTGCCTGTCGCGGTCATCGCGAGATACTGGGCTCGCGACTCGTTGAATCGACAATCACAGTCACGCCGGCTGCGGAGCCTTTCGTCGAGATTATTACGGATTCAAGAAGATGAACGACGCGCAATCTCACGTGAAATACATGACGAATTTGGGCAACAGGTCACGGCGATCAATTTGGACCTCAAGCTCGCTGAGCGTCACGTTGAGTCGAACGAGGCGAGGCTACACCTGCAGCGAGCTATTCGAGAAAATGAAGGGCTGTTGCAGTCCTTGCATGCTTTTGCGACTCGAGTGCGACCTGCCGTGCTAGACGACCTTGGACTCGAAGACGCGATCCAGAGCCATATCGCCGAATTTCAGCAAAGATCAGGGATCCTCGTCGACGCTGACTTGCAAATCGATCCGGTAAAAATACCTGATGATATCGCCGATAATATCTATCGGTTACTGCAAGAGTCGCTTAGCAATGTGCTGCGGCATGCGGAGGCATCGAAAGTGTGGATATCGCTTGCGATCGATCAGACGAACGTAAATTTCGTGATCCGCGATAACGGTCGCGGATACAGCAAAGCGGACGGCGGCGGCAAACGACTGGGCCTGGTCGGTATGCGCGAGAGGGTTGACTTGTTATCTGGGGAACTTCGAATCGAGTCCGACTCGGAGTCTGGTACGAACATTGAAATCAAACTGCCCTTGAGTCAGGTCATTGCCAAGTCCGGTGAGAATCGAGCATGATGTTGAATCCAATCAGTGTTGTTTTGGCAGACGACCATGCAATGGTACGTGAGTCACTGGCACGCGTCCTGGAGGAAAGCGGCTCGATCAAGGTGAAGGGCCAGGCCAAGACGGATTGCAGTTGCTGGATGTCGTAGCATGCCAGAATCCGGATTGCGTGGTCCTCGACTATTCGATGCCGAAACTCAGTGCTCCACAGGCCATCGAAAAACTGCTTTGCGAACACAAAAAACTCAAGATCCTGGTGCTTACTGTGCACGAGAATGTCCACTACGCTGTCCGGGCCCTCGAGGCGGGCGGCACACGGCTACATGATCAAGTCGGCGGCAGTCGATGAATTGGTGGTCGCGATTACTGCTGTGTCGAAAGGGAGTATCTACATCTCACCCAGAGTTGCCGATGAAGTCTGGGCGAGCTTAGACGTCCGAAACGCGATCGGTCAGGTCTGGAGGCTTTGTCACAGAGGGAATTCATGGCACTTCGCATACTTGGGGCCGGGGTTAGCCTGCAGGAGTGTGCAGAGAGAATGAAAGTGTCGACGAGCACCGTTTCTACCTATCGCTCGAGAATTTTGGAAAAGTTGCAACTTTCAACCACAGCAGAACTCATTCGCTTCGCTGTGGAAAATGACCTTGAAGCATAATTAGTTAGACCCTCGCCGTTCATGTTCCTCTGCGGGGTTTCAGTCACGTCGGCATCTCTGGTTTGACATGCCAGTCGAACAGCAGCGATTGTGTCGAGTCGCATATCGATCGTCCTTGGGTGCCGGTTATGCGTGGGCGACGGTTGTGCTCTACCGCTCCCGACCTCAATTCGCTTCCGGCCGCTTACCGTCGCCCATCGAATCGCCCTGTTTGTGTTCCATCAGTCGACGATTGTATGCAGCGATCGCCTCCTTGCGACGCACCATGCCCAGCAAGGCTCCCACGTCGTCAACCACAGGCAGCTCGTCGACGTTCAGGGCGGTGAATTTTCGCAGCGCGGAGTTTAGGTCCTCGCGAGGCGATACCGTAACGATGTTTACCGTCATTACATCGCGTGCGTTCGCCAATTGCCAGATCGCTTCGTCGTAAAGGTACTTGCGCATGTCTTCGGCGGAGAAGATACCGACCATATTGCCCGCCTTGTCGACGACTGGAAAATAGCGCTGTTGGGACATTGCCAGCGAATGGACAATCCCCCGCATGTTCATGCCTTCGGGAATCTTCATCATCGTCGGATTTCGCTGATAAACGTCCTGAACGGTGATACCTTCCAAGACGTCGATGACGAAATCGCCGTGGTGTGCCGGTGAGTCGATGCGGTTCGCGACCTGTTTGTGATACAGGGTCGTGTGCGAACCGAACAGGAAGCAGAGCGTTGCCACGAGCAGCGTCGGCAGTAACAATTGGTAGTTCGATGTAATTTCGGACACCATGATGATCGTCGAGATGGGGGCTCGCGCCGCTCCTGCAAAGAACCCCGCCATGCCGACAATCGTAAACGCTTGCGGTTGTGTCACCAGGTCGGGCCAAACTTGTTGGAAAGACTGACCCAGGGCCGCACCAACGCAGCCACCGATCACCATCGATGGGCCGAAGACACCGCCTGAACCTCCCGAACTGATCGTCAGCGAAGTGGTCAGAATTTTCACGATCGCGACGACCCATAATACGGTCACGCTGATTGAAATCTGAGGTTCCATCGCTTCTTGCAAGACTCCGTATCCGGTCGATAAAACGCCGAGCAAATTCATGTCTCGGTCAAAGAGCTGATAACAGATCAATCCAAGAAGTCCTGCCGCGAATGCACCCAGTGCGGGTCGAAAATAGAAAGGAATTGGCAGACGCGAGAAGGCCTTCTGGGTGCTGTAAAAAACCCGAATGTAAAGCGCAGAAATCAATGACAGCACAATCGCCAGTGCGGTATACGGTAAAAGTTCCAGCAGCGAATTCATTTCAAACTGGAGCGTGTCACCGAACAACGGCGTGAATCGGAGTTCACGAGGGAGGAACAGGGAGTAGACCGTGTAGCTGACGATCGACGACATGGCAGCCGGTACTACGACATCCGAGTCGATGTCCGGGTCGCGGTAAAGGATTTCTCCAGCGAATATCGCGGCGGCAAGCGGAGCACGAAAGATCGCTCCAACGCCGGCAGCCAACCCTGCTGCCAACATGATCCGACGGTCGCGATCAGCCAGCTTCAGCCAGGATGCCAGTTGCGAACTGATTCCGGCGCCGATCTGAGCGATCGGACCTTCGCGTCCAGCCGAACCACCAGTTCCAAGAGTCACCGCCGAGGCAATCGCCTTGATCCAGGGAACCGCCGGCCGTATTCGTCCGCGCTGGTTATGAAACGCGTCGATGACCGCGTCGGTGCCGTGTCCTTCCGCCTCAGGGGCAAAACGATAGACCAGCCAACCGGAAATCAGGCCACCTGCTGACATGACCGCGAGCAGCAAGCCCGGAGAAAAGTGGGAATCTTGCGGGCCAACGAGGCCCGCCTCGCCGCCCGGTTCCGCCGGCCAATAACCCGCGCAAGACCCAATCGCGATATATTCGACGAAACGACTCAATTTCTCGAACAGGTACGCCCCGACACCCGCCACACATCCAACCAGGATGGAAAGCACGATCCACTTGCTCGTTGATTTCAGATCGAGCGCGCGGGCAAGTTGCTGGAAGTAATTCATCGAAGCGAGACGCTATGACGACTTGTTGAAGTCACCCTCGGCAGTGCTTGCGCAAAACGAACAAGTACGAGGGCGGCATCACCGACCTAATGCGCCGTAAACACAAATCTTAGCGGTCCAACAACTCATGAAGGTGAACGGAGGCATTTCTTGACGACGTGAGAACGTTTTGCCTGTCATAATTGCCTTCTTGTTGGTCGCAATCGAGAGCCTGCATTGTAAGCAGGTGAGGTCGTTCGTACAGGAGCGATCGGCGTAGATTTCGATTCGGTGTTGAAGCAACAAATCGCGGTTTCCCATGGTGGGCTTTAACTCTTGCACGCTGACCAGGCCGTCCGCTGCAACCATGACGAAATAACCAGAATTGTGGAACGGATGGAAATCTGGTTGCCAGCATCAATCGAAGTGGTGGACGACCGTTGATCGACCGCAGCTCGCTGCATGCGGACAGCATTCCCTTCGAATGTACGGCAATTTCTGAATTGACGAATGCGATCTTGACAGTTGCTGCCATGATTCAGTATCTGTGCGCGGTTTTCTCCGAACCAGATTGCAATTGAACTGAGCTAAATTCATGAATCGTGCGTTACGTTTTGCATCGTACTTCGCGTGTCTCTTGGTGACGGCACCGACGGTTGGATGGTCGCAAGAGTCGGACGGTGACGCGGTTGCGGAGAAGGCGAGCGTCGCCGAGATTGCGGCTTCGAGCGACCCCGAATCTCCTGCGGCTGACCTCGTACAGCAGCGAGCAGATCTTGCCAAACAGCTCGAATCGGTGCAGGAACGTCAATCGGCCGCAATCGATGCCGGGGAGCCAGACAAAGAAGCACTAAAGCGACTTGGCCGTGAAATTGAGTTGCTGCAACAACTTGACCTTGTGCTCAGTCAACGCCATGCGGCTGCTGATCGGATCGAGCAACTACAGTCGACGGTGGATACATTTTCGAAAGAGCTGACAAATCTCCGCGCCGATCCCACAGCCATGCCCGGGAACAACTCGTTCCTGACTTTGGATCACCTGCGAGACGAGCAGTCGGATGTGGCCGCCCGGTTGAAGAATATGAGTGCCGCCATGGCAGAAACGGCCGCTGCGGTGGATGCCGCAGTAACGGTTCGCGAGCAGCGCGATCAGGCCCGTCGAGCCGCCAACGAGGCCGCCAAGTTGGCGGCTGGTACGCAAACTGCGGCGGCGCTCAAGGTCACGCTAACGCTGGCTAACTTCGAAAGTCGTCTGGCGGGCGAATTAGTGCTGCTGCGGAAATCGGAGCAGCAGCAGGAACGTCTGGGCCGTGAAATTCTTGAGCTGCGTCAAGAATTGCTCGAATTCAGTGTTCGGCAATTGGAGCGAACCGTTGAGTTCACTGACGAACAATTGCAGGATCAAATTGACGAATTCGAACACTTGGAAGAATCGCTACAACGTGAGATAGAAGCTGCTCAACTGGAGCTGACGTATCACGAACGCAAGTGGTTCGACGCTCGTCAGCTCCTGGACAGCGGCGAAAAAGATCCCGCGACGTTCACCGACGAGGTGGAAACGTGGCACGTTGGACGGGAGACCGGACAACAAGCCGTCGCGTTGATGAACCAGCAACTAAAGCGATTGGGGTTCGCCAAATCGGTCTGGCAACGACGGTACGCAGTATTCCACGACTTGGTGGGGCCAATTGATCGCGATGCCTGGAAAACAGAGCTGTTGCGGACGCTCGAAGATCTTGAGCGCGAGGAGCGTCTGCAGTCAATGCGGATGAGCCAACTTCGAAAAGATCAGGCGACGCTCGATTCTCGCATGCAAGCCGCGCGCTCGGTTGAAGATGAATCTGTGCGCTGGTTGCGACAGCAGCAACAATTTTGGCAGAGACTGATTCAGGAGTACGATGCGAATCTTGGTAGTATTGTGGCTTCGCGCAGACTGAACGAGAAACTCCAGTCAGAAATCAGCAGCTCGGCAAAGTTGCCCTCGGCGGCCGAATGGTTGGCAGCTGCCTGGTCGCAATCCAAGAAGGTCTGGAATTACGAGCTAACATCGATCGACGATCGACCCATTACGGTCGGCAAGATCATCGGTGGCCTAATCCTGTTGATGATAGGTTTCTTTCTTTCGCGCCAGATGAGTTGGTTCATCGGGCGACGCCTGTTGCCAGGCTTGGGAATGCACATTCGCCTTTCGGCAGCTCTGGAGTCGATCCTGTTCTATGTGCTGATCACCACATTTACTCTGGCGGCACTCAAGCTGGTCGCAGTGCCATTGACCGTGTTCACGCTGCTGGGCGGTGCCCTGGCGATTGGTGTCGGTCTTGGTAGTCAAAACGCGATCAATAATTTCATCAGCGGGTTGATTTTGCTTGTCGATCGGCCGATTCGGGTGCACGATACGATTGATCTGGATGGCGTTTATGGCACCGTTGAAGGCATTGGTATGCGTAGTACACGGCTGAAAACACCAGACAACCTCGAAATCATGGTTCCCAACAGTGTTTTTCTGCAAACAAATGTGGTGAACCTGACGCTCACCGATCACACGATCCGAACCAAAGTGGCGGCCGGCGTTGTGTACGGCAGTGATCCGAACCAAGTCGAGCAACTGATGTTGCAGGCAGTCAAGGAACATGATCGCGTTTTCAAGAAACCCGCGCCCTTCGTCTGGTTTATGGATTTTGGTAACAACTCGCTGGATTTCGAGGTGCATTTCTGGATTGAGCTGCCGAGGATTTACAACAAGTTCCAAATTGAAAGCGATATTCGCTTCCGCATCAATGCGCTGTTCAACGAGGCTGGTGTCGTGATTGCCTTCCCGCAGCGCGATGTGCATCTGGATACCTCGCGGCCTTTGGAAATCAGGCTGGAGCAATCGGCTTGATCGTCCGGGCTCACCTAAGGAATTCGCGTCGCGACTTCGCTTGCCGGCGAGTCGAATGATCGTTCCTTCGATAGGTGCGTCGCGAAGTACCTCCGCTGGAATGGTAACCTTTCGGATTCGGCCCCACGATGCATCGAACGGCTGCGTTCTACACGACGCAGAGACTGTGGCAACATATGAAAGCGACCAATGCCTGATTCGCAGCGAAAGTCCACCCATGAAAAATCGACGGCCAGCAAAACCACTACTGGCCGCAACCTCTGGCAATTCCTGGCCCTGTTCTTGCCCGGGATATTTCTGTTGGGATTTAATATCGGCACCGGCAGCGTCACCGCCATGGCCAAGGCGGGTGCGATCTACGGTATGTCACTGCTGTGGACGATTGTTGCTTCCTGCCTGGCGACTTTTTTGATGATCACGGTCTATGGCCACTACACCCTGGTGACGGGAGAAACCGCACTACAGGCGTTCCGCAAACATATTCACCCCGCGATGGGAATCTTCTTTATTGTCGCGCTGACGGCAGGTGTGAGCGGTAGCGTCATCGGTGTGATGGGAATTGTAGCGGACATCTGTTTCGAGTGGTCGAAATCCGTGATCGATGGCGGGGTCCCTCCGGTGTACTTCGCTGCGTTTTTTATCGCGCTGGTCTACTTCATTTTCTGGAACGGCAAGACACAATTCTTTGAACGCAGCCTAGCGGTCATCGTGGCGATCATGTCGGCCTGTTTCGTCCTGAATTTTTTCATGCTGATGCCGCCGCCACTCGAAATCGTGAAAGGACTGCTGCCCAATCTTCCCGATGTTCCGGCCGATCAAGGACGCGGACCATTTCTCGTGATCGCGTCAATGGTGGGCACGACGGTGTTCTCGGGCCTGTTCATCATTCGCACGACCCTAGTGAAAGAAGCGGGCTGGACGATCAAGGACCTCAGCAAGCAACGGAACGACGCGATCGTGTCTGTCGTGATGATGTTTGTGATCAGTGCTTCGATCATGGCCGCCGCCGCAGGCACCCTTTTTGCCAAGGGGCTGGGGCTCGAACGGGCGTCGCAAATGATCGAACTGTTGGAGCCGATTGCGGGCTCTTTGGCAACTTCGATTTTTGTTCTGGGAATCATCTGCACGGAGTGTCGTCGCAGTTTCCCAACGTGCTGATGCTGCCCTGGTTACTGTGCGACTATAACCAGTCAGAACGAGATATGACCTTGCCAAAGTATCGCCTCCTCGTCTTCTTGATTTCGTTGCTGGGCTTGGTCGTTCCCATTTTCGAGGCGCCACCGGTGTTCGTAATGATTGCGACCCAGGCGTTCAACTCGGTCATCCTGCCAGTGACTGTTAGTTGCATCCTCTACCTCGGCAATCGCCGGGACTTGATGGGCGGACAGCATCACTCGTTGCAGACCAATGTCATGTTGTTCGCGATCCTGGCTTTTTCCATCGTGACCTCATCGATGGGGATCCACGGTGTCTGGCAACTTCTCACGTCATAAATCAAGCGTTCGCCGTCTGGCATTAACGCGATTCAACCGAAGTTGGAGAGAGAAATACAGGAATGAAAAAGCCCACCTGAGTGTCCTCAGGTGGGCTGGATTTGTTTTGAACACGCAATTTTCGATTCGGTTACCTGCGTCGAAGGCCGAGCAAACTTAGCAGAGCGCCGCCGAGCAGAATCACTGTGGATGGCTCGGGAACCGTAATCGTGACGCCGTTGAAGTCTTTCTTTGCGATGAACGCAGCTCCACCGTCCGCAGCTGCTGCGGTCAGGGTGTTGTCGATGGTAAATTCGATCTTGGTCGCAAACCCCTTCACCATCGCGTCGGTAAGGAAGTCAGCGATGTTGATGTTGAGTGTTCCGGCCCAGGGCGCTGCGGTACTGATTCCTTCGTCGTCCAGACTAAATTGACCGGTGGCGTCTGGCGTGAAGAACATTGTGGCAGCACCGTCTGGGATCATCAAAGGCAGCCGCCGGCATGCCATTCACTTCAAGAATCGTGAAGTTGACTTGTGTCCCAACGGAGGCTAACGCCTGAGCGCTACCGAGGCCGGTCAGAGTGAAGTCACCATTTTCTTCAATGATGACCTGTTCGATGGCCGTGCCGTTGTCGTTGCTCATGAGAACGAAACTGAGCTGAGCGTCGATGATCTCGCTGGGATTGTTGGAATCCGCGGCGGCCGTGAACATTGTCGGATCGAAATCGAGTTTATTGCCCGAAATGTCTGGTGTACCAAACAACGGGTTGGGTGTGTCGCGCGTATCCTCTGAAACATTGAGATACATGACATCGGTGCCCAAAAAATCACCGTAATCAAACTCGGCTCCTTGAACCGTCGATGCTGCCATCAACAGTGCCAAATAGAGGTGCAGATTTTTCTTCTTTAACATTGACTCTTGCCTCGTGTTTAATAGCTTCGGGTGATTGGTGAGCGGCAAAGCAGAAAGTTCTTTGCGGCAATCGCACAAAAAAACGAATACGAAGATTGAACCGGGAGCCCGAGTAAGCGAGCGGTTCAAACTTCGTTTCCGTTAAGTCGTCAGTGGCTTGGCTCGTGCGTAACTGGGTCAGAGTGGGAATTCGCTACTCCGTGTCGACGATCTTACACGCGCTGAAGGTAGTAAGTCAAGCATCGACTCGCCGGATTTTTTGAAATTCAAGCAATACCCCCAATGGGTGGGGGGAGTGTTTCTCTGGCGATATGAGTGCGATCTCGACTACCTACATGTTAACATGCAGCACGGTAGATCCTTGCAAAGTCTCTCAAATTTCTCACATGTAAAGCTGATCGTTTTCGAAGTGCAGATAGATGCCGCATGGCCGCGAATGATCCGCAAAATACCTAAAAACCCTACGTCGATTCATGCAATTCTGATGGCCCCGTAAGATGGCATTCAATTCAGCAAAAGCCACGCGAATACGTTGCCGAGCGTTTCTGCGCCTTGAGATGCTCGAAGGTCGTCGGTTGTTGGCTGTCGGGGACTACCTTGGCGCGATTGCGAATCCGAATGAGAGTGCCCAATTTGGCGCTGAAGCGGGCTATGCGGTGAGTGCGGATGGCGACTTTGTGGCCATCGGAGCACCAGGCGAAGACTTGTTCGGCCTGAGCAATGTGGGTCAAGTGCACATCTACGACCGCTTGACCGAAACGCTGGTGCGTTCCATCCCAAATCCGTCGCCTGCCAGTGGAGATCGCTTTGGCGAAGCAGTTGCCCTTTCGGGAAACACGTTAGTTGTTGGCACAAAGTACGACGATTCCACGGGGTCGGATTCGGGCCAAGCTGCGATTTTTGACGTTCTCACAGGTCAATTGGTCAGCGTGATCCATAACCCTTCTCCGGCTCCATTCGACTACTTTGGGGCAGCCGTTGCAATCGAAGGCGACACTGTGGTTGTAGCTGCGCAGTTGGACGATGTGGCCGGAGCCATGAACGCCGGCTCGGCATACGTTTACCGTGCGCAGGACGGCGTCATGCTTCATGAACTGATTCGCCCCGTCAGCAACGCCTCGGATCAATTCGGAAGTTCGCTTGCGATTTCCAATAACCGCATCGTAGTCGGTGTTCCGCGAACCGATGTGGGGGCTGTGGATGCGGGGTCGGTTGAAGTCTTCGCAGCCGACACCGGTGCATTTGAGCGGTCAATCGCCAACCCGACACCTGTCTCCTTTGAGTTTTTTGGCCAGGACGTCGACGTTTCGAATGATACCTTGGTGGTCGGTGTTTACAGCGAAAACGCGGGCGCAGTAAACAGTGGCGCGGCCTACCTGTATGACGTTACGACGGGCACGTTGGCGGAGACGATTGTCAACCCTACGCCGTCGTTGGCCGATAACTTCGGATTTGCGGTGGCCATTGATGGTGAAACCGTGGTCGTCGGTGCCTACCGCGACAACACCGGGGCGAACGATGCCGGTAGCGTTTACCAATACAATGCCACCACAGGATCACTCGAACGCACCATAAGCAATCCAGCTCCCCACGAGTTCGACTATTTCGGGGCTGCGGTCGACGTTGCAGGTGGTGGAATGGTGGCGGGTGCCTATTGGGATGACACTCAGGTTCAGGATGAAGGGGCGGTTTACTTCTTTGATACCACAACCGGATTGGCCGGCACGACATTTTTTTCACCCACACCTGCTTCCTTCGATTTTTTCGGACAATCGGTAGCCGCTTCCAATGGTTTGTTGGCTGTGGGAACCGTCTTGGACGATTCGGATGCGCTCGATGCTGGAAGCGTGCAAATTTTCGACACGCAGAATTCGAACCTGCTGGTATCCATTACGAACCCGACAGCCGCTGCCGGCGATAATTTTGGCGTTTCGGTGGCTTTGGACAATGACCTCCTGGTGGTGGGGGCTCATCGAGATGACGCCGATGGTATCGATTCCGGAATTGCATATATCTTTAACGCCATCACTGGAGGCTTGCTGCACACGTTATCCAATCCTTCACCGAACGATCAGGATAACTTTGGTGTATCGGTTGCGATTGACGGCATGCATGTTGTAGTCGGAGCTCCCGGGGACGACACAGATGCTGTTGATAATGGTGCCGTTTATCTGTTCGATGCAGCGACCGGTGCGTTTGTGCGTTCGTTTCCCAATCCATCTCCGGACGATTTTGACGAATTTGGAAGGGCCGTCAGTGTTTCCGGCGAATTGGTTGTCGCCGGAGCCAGATTCGATGACACGCAGGCTCAAAACTCGGGTGCTGCCTACGTTTTCGACGCTTCTGATGGGTCGCTCGTCAGCTCCCTGATCGACCCATTCGCTTTGGAGGACGACCTGTTTGGCGAATCGGTCTCGATCGCCGGCACAACGGTCGCCGTTGGCGTGCCGCGGAAAGATTCCGGAGCAGTCGATGCCGGTGTCGTCAACCTCTTTTCTGCGCTGACTGGGGAGCATCTGCACGCGATTGGGAGTCCCATTCCGACCGTTGGTGGTTTCTTTGGCGCCGCCCTGTCGATGACCGACGATTTGCTCACCGTTGGTTCCAGTCGCGAAGACACGACCGTTACCAAAGCGGGCGCCGCCTACCTGTTTGACACCTCGACGGGAACTTACATCCAACGTCTCGTGCATCCCGATCCACGCAGTTTCGACAACTTTGGTTTTTCCATCACGGCGAACGAAGACATTGTTGCCGTGGGTGCTCCACTTGTCGATGGAACGACGCTCGACCGTGGCGCCGTTTTCACTTTCGCCGCAACAAACAATTCAGCTCCTTTCGCAAATGCCGGAGACAGCTACCTGGGATTCGAAGGAACTCTGTTGACGCTCGATGCCAGCGGCAGCACTGATGTCGAAGATCCGTTGACATCGCTGCTGTTTGAATGGGATCTCGATTATGACGGTGCCGTGTTTGATGTCGAAGAGGTGGGAGCCACGATCGACGTCACGTTTGCCGACAATTTCCTGCCACGCGCAATCGCCGTTCGCGTCACCGATACCGGGGGATTGGCGACGATCGCGGAAACTACCTTGGAAATCCTGAATGTCGCACCGAGTATCGCAGCCGATGAGCAGGAACTGTCGATCCCGGAGGGATCGATCGCTACGAATACCGGGACAATAGACGATTTGGGTGCCGACCTGGTGGACTTGTCAGCAAGCGTCGGCGTCGTGGTCGATTTGGGGAATGGAACCTGGAGTTGGTCCTGGACGACCATCGATGGTCCCGAAGATTCGCAGACGATCGACATCGTCGCTACGGATAGTGATGGAGCTGATGCTACGGCTTCATTCGCGTTAAGTGTCGACAATGTCGCTCCGCAGATTTCGGTCGATGAGCAAGTCTTGTCGTTGCTTGTCGGATCGTTGGCCACGAATTCCGGCAGTTACTTTGATCCCGGTTTGGATACGGTGATGTTGACGGCATCCATGGGTGACGTGGTCGATCAAGGCGACGGAACTTGGTCGTGGTCCCTGGACACGACTGGCCTGCCGAATTCACAGACGGTGATGATAACGGCGACCGATAGCGATGGCGGTTTTCAAACAACTGCATTCGAACTATTCGCTGGCCGTATCATTGCTGACTCAAGTGCCGTTTCGGCGAGTGAAGGCAGCGATGTGACAAATACGGGAACGTATCTCGATCCGGGGGTCGCAACGCTGACGCTTTCGGCCTCGATTGGCGACGTCGTCGACAACCTCGATGGCACCTGGACGTGGAACTACAACGTGTCGGACGGACCTTTAACCGAACAGGTATCGATCTCGGCAGACTACAGTAGTGGCGAAACCGATTCGGTCGTGTTCGAAGTTACAGGCCAGAATCTCCCGCCAGTCCTTTCGGTGAATCTGACCGAAGTGCAGGTGGATGAGGGAATGCAGGCGTTGAACGCTGGCACCGTGTCCGATCCGGGTGATGACGAAATCAGCTTGAGTGTTTCTGTAGGTGCAATTCTTGACCACGGTGACGGCACCTGGAGCTGGTCTTGGGACAGCCAGGATGGACCGGACGACTCGCAAACGGTGATCGTCACTGCGATCGACAGCGACGGTGATACAAGCACGTTACCGTTCGAGCTGCTGGTCAACAATCTTGCACCTGAAGTTTCAGTCAACGAGTTGGTAGTGAATACTCTGGCAGGTGACATCGCGACAAATTCGGGCGTGTATTTGATCCCGGTTTCGACATGGTGATGCTCGCGGCTTCGATCGGTGACGTGATGGATAACGGCAACGGCACGTGGAGCTGGTCGTGGGACACGAGCGGATCGTTTGGTCCGCAAAGCGTTACGGTAACCGCGACCGATAGCGAGCTGGAGTCTCAGTTTGTTTCCTTCGATGTGAACGTCGCGCGGATAACAGCCATCGCAGCTTCGGTCGACGCACTGGAAGGGCAAGTCGCCATGAACAGCGGGGCATATTTTGTTCCGGACACAGGTACCGTGACGCTCTCCGCGTCGATCGGCGACGTCGTGGACCAGGGAGACGGTACGTGGCTTTGGTCGTCTGCCGTTGAAGATGGTCCTGCCGCCGAGATGGTGACCGTAACGGCCGAGTACAGTGACGGAGCGACCGCAGAGGTCGTATTTGATTTGAACGTTGCCAATGTCGCTCCGCAGATTTCGGTCGATGAGCAAGCCGTGTCGTTGCTCGTCGGATCGTTGGCCACGAATTCCGGCAGTTACTTTGATCCCGGTTTGGATACGGTGATGTTGACGGCATCCATGGGTGACGTGGTCGATCAAGGCGACGGAACTTGGTCGTGGTCCCTGGACACGACTGGCCTGCCGAATTCACAGACGGTGATGATAACGGCGACCGATAGCGATGGCGGTTTTCAAACAACTGCATTCGAACTATTCGCTGGCCGTATCATTGCTGACTCAAGTGCCGTTTCGGCGAGTGAAGGCAGCGATGTGACAAATACGGGAACGTATCTCGATCCGGGGGTCGCAACGCTGACGCTTTCGGCCTCGATTGGCGACGTCGTCGACAACCTCGATGGCACCTGGACGTGGAACTACAACGTGTCGGACGGACCTTTAACCGAACAGGTATCGATCTCGGCAGACTACAGTAGTGGCGAAACCGATTCGGTCGTGTTCGAAGTTACAGGCCAGAATCTCCCGCCAGTCCTTTCGGTGAATCTGACCGAAGTGCAGGTGGATGAGGGAATGCAGGCGTTGAACGCTGGCACCGTGTCCGATCCGGGTGATGACGAAATCAGCTTGAGTGTTTCTGTAGGTGCAATTCTTGACCACGGTGACGGCACCTGGAGCTGGTCTTGGGACAGCCAGGATGGACCGGACGACTCGCAAACGGTGATCGTCACTGCGATCGACAGCGACGGTGATACAAGCACGTTACCGTTCGAGCTGCTGGTCAACAATCTTGCACCTGAAGTTTCAGTCAACGAGTTGGTAGTGAATACTCTGGCAGGTGACATCGCGACAAATTCGGGCGCTGTATTTGATCCCGGTTTCGACATGGTGATGCTCGCGGCTTCGATCGGTGACGTGATGGATAACGGCAACGGCACGTGGAGCTGGTCGTGGGACACGAGCGGATCGTTTGGTCCGCAAAGCGTTACGGTAACCGCGACCGATAGCGAGCTGGAGTCTCAGTTTGTTTCCTTCGATGTGAACGTTGCGCGGATAACAGCCATCGCAGCTTCGGTCGACGCACTGGAAGGGCAAGTCGCCATGAACAGCGGGGCATATTTTGTTCCGGACACAGGTACCGTGACGCTCTCCGCGTCGATCGGCGACGTCGTGGACCAGGGAGACGGTACGTGGCTTTGGTCGTCTGCCGTTGAAGATGGTCCTGCCGCCGAGATGGTGACCGTAACGGCCGAGTACAGTGACGGAGCGACCGAAGATGTCGTATTTGATTTGAACGTTGCCAATGTCGCTCCGCAGATCGTCGTGGACGAAACCGTGGTGTCCACTCTGCAGGGAAACATCGCGGTTAATACCGGCAGTTATCTGGACGCCGGATTTGACGACGTCAGCCTCAGTGCATCGGTCGGCGAGGTTCTTGACATGGGTGACGGAGTCTGGGTCTGGTCGATGGAAACGGCGGGGATGACCGGTTCGCAATTCGTCAGCATTTCGGCGACGGACAGCGACGGCGATATGACCATGTTGGATTTTGAAGTCGTCATTGGATTGATCATTGCAAATGCGCCTGCAGTTGCCATTGTAGAAGGGGCAACAGTGATCAATGACGGGCAGTATGTCGATCCGGGCGGCGGCACGATCCAACTTTCTGCCTCGGTCGGCACAGTTTCCGACCACGGTGACGGAACATGGAGCTGGTCCTTTGATGCGACGGATGGTCCCGATGAGTCGCAAACTGTAATGATCACGGCAGCATATAGTGGTGGCGAAAACGTGTCGGCGACATTTGATCTGGTTGTCGATAATGCGGCTCCGGATGTCAGCGTCGAAATCGCCACAATCAACGTAAACGAGGGCGACGTCGCGATGAACACGGGCGTCTACTCCGATCTGGGCGAAGACACGGTCTCGCTGACTGCTTCTATCGGCACGATTATCGACCACGGCGACGGAACGTGGGGCTGGGAGATGACCGTGTTGGATTTCCTGGAAACAACACAAATTATGATTACGGCGACCGACTCGGATGGCGCCACCGGAATGGTCATGTTTGATCTGGTTGTGCAACCTGATGGCGACTTCAACGAAGACGGCGTCCACGATTGCATCGATATCGACATGCTGGTCGCTGAGATTGTCGCCTCGACGAACTCGCTGGCATTTGATCTGGACTCCAACGGCATGGTCGATATTGCCGACCGTGATCTGTGGCTTGCAGAGGCGGGTTCGATCAACCTCTCGTCCCAGAGCACCTACCTGATCGGCGATGCCAACCTTGACGGAGCGGTCGATGGGAACGATTTCCTTGTATGGAACGCGAATAAGTTCAATAGCGTAGCCGCCTGGTGCAGTGGAGATTTCTCGGCGAATGGAGTGATCGACGGAGCGGACTTCCTGCTGTGGAACGCAAACAAGTTCATGAATGCCGGACCGATCTTCCACGACGAACAGACGACCGCTGCTGAACTGAGCGGCCTCAGTTCGGCGGCGCCGGAGGATACGACCGACAACCTTGACATCGAGTCGGTCTGGCGACTGCCCGTACTGCGGCCAATCGACCATGCCTCAATCGACACTTCACCGGAGCAAAGTCGCTCAGCAGCCAGTGACGCCTGGTTCGCCAGTATTCATGAACGGCCAGTTGGGCTGAGATTGTTCGACTTATAGTTTCTGCTGGACAGACTTGATCAGAAGAAGCGGCCGGAAGCTACGCCTGGGAATTTGAGACGGACCATTGACCGTCAAGGCCTAAAGATTGCGTCTTGGGTTCCATCAGTTCACGAAAGAATAAGTTCAGGTGCAACGCTCGTCGTTTCGTTTTCGCTTTGCCGTGGCAACATGCAACTACGTCGTCAGTCCTGCTTGGTCCATCGGGGTAGGTTTTGCAGTTCCCCATCGACGGGTTGGCGGGACGATCAATAGCCGGCAAATACCAGGTCGAACAGGTCTTGTTCACGCTTTTCCCTGTGATCGTGATCGTGATCG
Source organism: uncultured Planctomycetales bacterium (assembly GCA_963821085.1). Lineage (GTDB taxonomy): Bacteria > Planctomycetota > Planctomycetia > Pirellulales > Pirellulaceae > CAWGCE01. The sequence goes on from CAWGCE010000017.1 coordinate 212,922, forward strand.
AGATCTTCAAGGACGTCGCTTGGAGCGGCAAAGGTCTGACGCAGGTAGTCGGTTGATCCCAGCGATCGGCTGGACGGTAGGACTTCCGTCTGCACGGACGTCGCGGCACTTTCATTCAACCGGTTGATTGTTTGCAGGGCATCGATCGGTGATACGAAACCGTCGTTGTTGACGTCGAAGAAGGGACCGTTGGGAATATTGCATAGCAGTTGACCATTCACGGGATCGCTGTAAACCGCATCGTCGAGTTCATTGATGACCAGTAATGCGTCGAGCGGAGAGATGATGCCATTGCCGTTCACGTCTTCGGGAAACGAAGCGTTGTGATATTCACAGTCGGACGTAACCGTAACTCGGAAGGTGTCTTCATCGAATTCACCGTCAGGATCGGTCACTCGAATCGTTACGTCGCTTTGGCCTACCCAATCCATGCTGGGTTGAATGTCGATGCGGTGATTGCCGTCAATCGTGACGCCGGCGTCCACGTTGGTGATGTTGGCGATTGAGTAGCTGAGTTCATCCGCAGGCGTTTCGTTGTCGTTGGCGAATTCGGTCAGGTCGATCGCGTCCTCCAGGGTGGTATTCTGTAACAGGGTCACATCGGGTAATCCGACAATCGTCGGGGGCGTGTTCGTCGTGCTGGAACTGGTTGCGATGAAAAACGTAAATGGGTTTTCGTCCGAATCGTTTGTCGTGAAACTGACGACACCACTGGGCGTGCCGGTCACCGGCAGACTCAACCCGATGGTAAACTGATCACTTGTACCGGGCTCCAGAACCGTCGCCAATCCGTTGACGATCACGAAACCACTCGGAACGGACAAGTTCGAGAGTTGCAGATTGTCATTGCCGTCATTACGTACGTTATAGGTGCGCTCGCGGGGTCACGATCGAGAAGGGTGCTGAAATCGGTGCCGTCGTCGACGCTGGCGGTTGTGGAACCGTCGGTAATCTGTTGTCCTCGCCCCTGAACCGAGATCTCCGGTCCGGTAAACAGTCGTTTGTTGCCAAAGTCGATGCCGGTTTGAGCGTCGCCTGCTCCCAGGTCCACCATGATTCCACCGAGTAAGTCAGAAGTCGGTGAAGGGAATGTCTGTAGCCAGCCGGGTTGATTGACTTCCCGTACGATGTAACTCCCGGCGAACAGGTCAGGAAACGAGTAAGCCCCGGTCGCATCCGTCACGGTCGACGGCTCGGATGAATCGAGCAAGCCGTTGGCGTTCGTATCCACGTAGATCGTCCAGCCCGGCAGGCCAGGTTCCTGGAAGTCAAACGTGGGCGCCACCAAACCGCTGAGAACGCCGAGGAAGTCGTCGGTTGTTTCGAATGCAGCCGTATTCGGATCGGCCATTTGCAACAGGTCCAAGTCGACATTATCGCCGAGTCCAATGACTCGCAGCTTGCTGCCTCGGTCGCGGATCGAATCGGCGACGCTGTCGATGGCTCCACCGGCGTTTGCGCCTCCGTTCGATGTAAGGACCACATTTCCATTGCTGCCGATCGCTCCGACGGCGTTAAGGACCGACAACGATTCCTGTAGGCCGGCCGAGATGTTGGAAGTCACATTGGAACGACCAATGGAACGCAGCAGTTCCTCGACATCCCGGACTCCATTTCCATCCATATCCGCGGTAGGGGATGTGGCGAGTTGCTTGCCCGCAGTCACCGTGTCCATGTCGAACGAAGCTGAAATGGCGTTGAAAGTCACGATCGACACTTGCGCCGTGCTGGCGAATCCTTCGTCAACCAGTTCCTGGTTGAGGGCGAGAAATCCGGCGAGCTCGGCATCCAGCCGGCTATCGGCAATGCCATCGTTATTGACATCGCCAACGGCAGTGCCGCCGAGATTTTCGTTGACGCGAAATGACATGTCGACGGTGAACACCACGTGCGGCGGACTTCCCTGAAGCAGGGATTCGTCGCGTACGCCATTGGCGTTTTCGTCATTGAACTTGAAACCGCTGAGAGCTCCGTTTCCATTCGGATCAATGAATGCAGCCCCCACCGCTGTTTGCAGCCCTTGACCACCATATTCGACCGGGTCTTCGGCAGCTCCCGAAAGCAAATCCACCAAGTAGACCTGGGTAGCCGCCGTGGCGTACAGAGTGTCGTTATCCACGGCGGCCAGCCCCAGGACGTCGGTGACTCCGAAGTTGCCAATCACCGTGCCGGAGACTGATGGCGAGAGGTTGACTCTGACCAATTGGTCGGTTGTGGATGCGAGATATAGCACGTCGTCTACAAATGCCAGGTCGCCGGCGGAGCTGAAGCCGACGTTGCCAAGGGAAAAAGAGGCGCCGGTCGTGACATCGATTTCGTAAAGGAGCGTTTCAGACGCGCTCATCGCGCACAGCCTGCCATCGTCAGAGAACGTCAAGGCGTTGGCTGTGGGGATGCCGTGATTGCCGATGAAAGTCGTTGCCGCGGTTTCCTCATTGATGAGATACAGGCTATTGCCGGTCACGCCGTACAGTTCGCCCGATGGGGCAAAGGCGATATCGAACATGACCTGATTCATTTGACCTATGATCTGCGTTTCCCCGGTGCTCACATCTACCGTCGCCAAATTCCCCGATGAGTCGCTTACGTGCATGCAAGCAATCGCGCACTGGACGGGCCCCGGGCTGAACCTCACGTCGTCGATTTCCATGCCAAAGATGTTGTTTGCATGATCGAATTCGGTCCCGTACGTGAAGCGGCTGATCTCGCCGGCATCTTTGATGCCGATAAAGGTGTCTTCCGTAACAGTGCCCGCACCCGAGTCGTCCGCCGTGTTGATCGTAACCGAATCAACGAGATTGTCGTCGGCGTCGTAGAAACGGACGGTGAATGGATTATTCGGCGCCGAATCGGTAAACACAAAACCGACTTCGGTAGGAAGCTCGGTCAGATTGGCGTCAATGAAATTGACTTCGACCTCCACTGCTTCGTTATCGGAGGGATCGAGATGTCCAGCAGCCAGTGAGTTTGGCGCCGAGACGAAATCGGTGTTGCTGCCGAAACCTGCCTGAAGAAAACGACTGTCCGGACCGCTGATCGCGGTGAACTCGATCCCCAACGATTCGTACTGTTGTGCGATGGCGGTGCCCTGAGCCAATGCGTCGCCATTGGGAAGTTCGTCAAAATTAATAAGAACTTCGGCAGGTCCAAAGAAGCCTGCGGGCGGTTCGACTTGGCCTTCCAGCACAGTGATCGTCAGCATCAACCGTTGTTCAAGTTCATCGAGTCTCAGTTTTCTGGAAACCACGCGCATTTCGCCCGCCTCTCATATCGCAATACTTACAAAACTTTGAAGACACCTGTCGGTTCGATCGCCCCGGCACTTGCGTCTCCACCACGCCTACTCTCACAATTATGACAGGAGAAGCGAATCCTGACCTAATAAAATGTATCAAAATCCCGTTGCAGAGAATTGAGCCCGGTCGCGCGGCAGACCAGATTTGAGACTCAGAGTGCATGATCATTGCCGATTTGAGCGATCCCCGGTTCAGCGATAGGCGCTTTGCCGGCAATGTCTCTGTCGAGTAAACTGCGATGTAGACCACGTGCACGTTGAATGTCAAGTTCGCGAAAAGGAAATACGACTGGTCTTTGTTGATTTCCCGCGTTCTGCCAAGGAACCGTTACTGACGAGACCGCGAATCCGCTTGAACAGTTTTTGTCGAGCGGGCTCGCGGTTTTTTCATGAAGGCTGGCAGTATCGAAAGATGCCTGGATCAGGCGATCGATTCAATGGAGGTCGGAATAATGCAGTATCGTACGTTTTCGAGCAAATGGCCGTGCATCGTTGCCGTGGCGTGTTGGACAGTGGCTTGCCTGTTGACCGCGGCAAAGGCTGCTGCCCAGGCTCCGCCCGATCCCAATTACGTTCGACAGCCCATCTTCGATTCGTACACCGATTTTACCAACGAGCTAAATCGTGTGGCCAACATTGCCGACCCGATTCAACGAGCTTCGGAAGTCGATAGTCTCTGGCAAACGTTGCTCGATGCGGGCCAGGTTCCTTACGCCCAAGACAACAAGGTCGCGTTCTTATACCGGGGCTCAGGAAGTGTCGCCTGGCCAGGCGACGCGAACGGATGGAGTCCCACGGCATCGGGTTGGCAGGGCACGCCTGTTGGTCAGAGCGGAATTCAGATGCTCGAGCGGGAACTGGCGCCGGATGCCCGTGTCGATTACAAAGTCTTCGTGAACGGCAACTGGCAGCTTGATCCCGCAAATCCCCTGCAAATGTGGGGCGGATTCGGCCCCAACAGCGAATTGCGGATGCCAGCCTATGAATATCCACACGAGACGATCCACCGTCCGGAAGTTGAGCACGGATCGTTGTCGAGCAACATCCGCCTGTCGAGTAGCAATTTGGGCTACGACGTCAACGTCAAGGTCTACACCCCGGCAGGCTACGATGCGAATTCGGACGCTTTGCCAACCGTCTACGTCACCGACGGCCACGAATACTCGGCCGAACACATGGGTTCTGCTGTTCAGGTGATGGACAACTTGATCGCTGAACAACGTTTGCGGCCGATGGTTGCGGTGTTCATCGACCCACGGGACCCCGATTCCGGCGTCAACAAGCGAGCCGATCAATACGTTGCAAATCGCAGCTTTGCCCGATTTGTCGCTGACGAACTGGTCGAATTCATTGATGACAACTACACCACGTCGGATGCCGCGGCGGATAGAACGATCATGGGGACTTCCCTGGGCGGATTGAATTCTGCCTATTTTGGTGCCGTTGAGAACGATGTCTTCCAAAACCTGGCGATCCAATCACCAGCATTCTGGGTCGCGCCTCAAGTGTCCTCCGCCTACGAAAACGGCGCCTTGGCCGATCGCGTCAAGATATTCATGACCAACGGAACGATTCGCGATGATGGCGGCGGTTTTGACTTCGCCGACCTTCTGTCGACGGGCGGCTACGACTTCACTTTCACGACGGCTAACGAAAGTCATTCCTGGGGAAACTGGCGAGCTCAGTTAGATGACGTATTAGTCGACTTGGTAGGTCCGCCGGTGCCCGAGCCCAATTCGCTACTCATCAGTCTCATAGGCTTGTTGGCCTTGGGAGCCATGTTGCGAAAGGTGCCTTAAGTGTGGTCGAACGACGTCGCTCTGCTTGCTCGTTCTGCGATCGTATGAATCTGAAATGGCGCTTGGTTGGTCGAGGGCGTGTCAGATCTTACGTCTTTCGCTGGACCGTTTTGGTGTGCTGGTTCTTCAGCAACGCGACGCTGGAGGCGCAAACCCTTTCGGCATCATTGCCAGACGGTTATGTCGCGCAGAATGTTTTGACCCAGTCGCGGTTGATGCGGTATCTGAACGAGTACCATTTGCCATCGCTCTCGTTGGCGATTCGTATCCAGGACAAGATCGTTTTCGCTGAAGCGATGGGCATGGCAAATGTCTCCGGTGAAGTCCCGGCGACTGTCACTACACGCTATGCGGTGGGTAGCCTCGCGAAACCGATGACGACGGCGGCTTTGATGCGCTTGGTGCAGGACAGGAAACTGTCGCTCGACGATTCGATTCATCAGCACGTCCCAGATTATCCCAAGGAGAACGGGGGATTCACGATCCGACAGCTTGCTTCCCATACGGCCGGTATCCGGCACATGACGCCAGGGCGTTGGAGAAAAGAGTGGATGCAGCCACAGAAACACCTGCATCCGCATGAGGCACTGGACTTCTTCATGGAAGAAAAGCTGCTCTTTGTCCCCGGTACCAGCTTTGTTTACAGCTCCAGTGGTTATGTGCTGCTTTCGGACGTAATTGCCAAAGCTTCAGGCAAACCTTTTATCGAGGCGATGCAAGAACTGGTTTTTGATCCGTTGGAGATGTTACATACAGAACACGACATCGAGGGCGCGGGCGCTGGTCAAGAAGCCTCCTATTATCGGGGATTTGAAGACGGGAAGTTTGTTCCGGCGGCGACGAGGCGTGACCGCAGCTTCCTGTTCGGTGGCGGCGGCTATCTTTCTACACCAACCGACTTGGTGAATATGGCTCAGGGTATGTCGAATGCTGAATACCTAAGTCCAGAACTTCGGCAGCAGCTTTTCACGCCGGTCAAGCTACAGAACGGAGATAATAACCCGCAGAATTACGCATTGGGTTGGAGAATTGATACTCGAACGATACCGGTGGTGAATGGTGCACCGGTTACCGGTGTCCATCATGGAGGTATCGTCAGCGGTGCTGCCACTGCGTACTTGCTCTTTTTTCCAGCGTACGAGGCGAGTGTCGCTCTTGCCACGAACTGCGTTCCGCCAGGAAAGCGAAACGCCGAATTGCGCGATGAGATGTGGGACTTGCTGTCCATGTACGTGGAACCAACGCAATGAAGTGGTTGCCGTTGGATATCGCCTGCTGTGACCGGGGCGTTACTTCTGCAAGTACAAGTTGAAAGACTGTGTTTGAGGCCGATTCAACGAAGAAAATGACTTCCATCGCGTGACCGGATTCGCTTGCATGGGCTGAGGCCGGCAAGCAGAAGCAGGCTCAGAACTGCGGAGGACGGTTCCGGAATCTGAGCGGGCGGGATCGCGTATCGTCTTCGAGTCGAGGGAACGCACGGTACGTTGCCCAACTGTTGACTTCATTCGTCTTCTGGAACACAACCTGGAAGAACGTCCTGGCGGTCGTGTTGTTGAAGTCAAACACGTGCGAAGAGTACTCGGTCAGAATATTCGAACCCGTGGCGTCACCATTCGGGCCAAAGATCAGAGCTATTGATACGAGCAAACCCAGCGAGTCACCGACGAAACCCTCAATCTGTGTGATACCGTTTCGATGCTGGATGATCTCCAACTGGTCAACAGCAGTTGACGAATCGAATTCGTAGGTCACGACGGCGCGCGTGGCGTCGGGTACGTTGGAAGCTGAATAGATATGTTCGTGCCGTGAGAAATCGGCCGGATTAAGCGTGCTGCCTGCTGCGGAATAGTTAGGGTTGATGATGAATCCAATTCCCGAGTTGACTTCGAAAGGAAAGGGAGGAGCACTGACGCTCCAGACATTGTCATCTCGTGGGCGGCTTTGGGCATCGTCGCTGCCGATCGGCGTGGAAATTCCAACAATCGATAATGCTGGTGTAATGCACGGCGAAACGGCAAGAATTCCACATACTAGAGCGGTCCAGCAAGACAACGTCTTCATCGAAACGGCTCCACTGTTTTGCCCGTTTCGATTTGGAGGCTCAGCCGATTGGCAAGTGGCACTCAGATGATTTCCAACCTAATTTGATCCGAGGTGATTTCCAGTTGTTTTTCGGCAAGCAGCGCGATCGCGACCTGATTTTGTGCTACGGCTGTTATTTCCTGTTTTTTGTCGTGATCTGATCGCCGGCGACCTTACGCTCGGCATTTCATTTGTGCTGAGAAAGTGCTGCTTCGGCTGTCGGTCTGGCTTTGGAATTGCAGCTGTCATGGTTGCCATACAATGCAATTCGCTGCGGTTTCGCACGAGTCGACAATTTTCTTTGCACACTGCACGCTATTCCTACGCTGTAAGGGATGTGGACGTTGGTAGTTGATTTCGCGAGGCTCTCAGTTCGGGTGGGAAATGGCTGAAATTACTCAGGTATTGCAGCGGCTTTCGGCTGGCGACCGGCTTGCCCTGGAAGAACTGACGCCAATGGTCTACCAGCAGCTGCGTCAGATTGCCCAGCGGCAGCTGAGTGCTGAGCGGCACGCAAGAAATTGGGACGCGACCGAACTGGTGCATGAAGCATATGTGCGTTTGATCGGTGACGAGCCGGTGAGCTGGAAGGATCGAGCTCATTTTTTTGCCACGGCCGCGACGGTCATTCGTCATTTGTTGGTCGATCAAGCTCGAAAAGCCAAAGCTCAAAAGCGCGGTGGAGATGCGCAGCAAGTTGACTTGAGCCTTTCCGGCTTTGGACAAATCGATGCGGGGTTTGGTCTGATTGAGCTGGACGAAGCACTTTGTCGACTTAAACAGTTGAACGAGCGGCAGGCAAGGTTAGTCGAACTGAGATTCTTTGGTGCCTTGACGCAGGATGAAGCAGCCGAACTGCTTGGTGTCTCCCGTCGAACGGTCGCCGGAGATTGGGCAATGGCTCGAGCCTGGTTGCATCGAGAATTGTCCGAATGAATCAACGCTCGGTGCCTTTGATCAAGAATCGTTTACAAGCTCGGCCAACGTCGGAAACAACAACCTTTTCTGGAATAATAAGCATGCAACAGTTGATGCTAAGCTTTGCACTGATCGGGATGTGTCTCACGTCGTTCCGTGGTTCCTGCGCCGAAGATTGGCCCGGGTTCGGAGGGCCGCGAGGTACATTTGCAGTGAACTCGGACGTGCCTGCGATCTCAGCAAAGGTCAAACCGACGCTTCGTTGGAGACGTTCGTTGGGCGACGGGCTGTCGGGCTGCGTCGTCAGCGGCGAGCTAATCTATGCGACCTACCTGGTTCCATTCTCCGAATCTAATACGCAGCTGACGGAATCGGAACGCGGGCACCGTGAAATGGTTGTTGCGCTGGATCGGAAAACAGGTCAGACACGGTGGGAATATGGCTGGGACGCCGGGTGGCTCGAAGCACAGGAGGCGTTTGGCGGCAAAGTTCGATCTCCCCAATCGACGCCACTCGTGCATCACGGCCTTCTTGTGACCGTTGGTTTCACCGGACTCGTCCACTGCTTTGACCGGACGTCTGGCGATTTGCAATGGCAACGAAAACTTGTCGAGGACTTTGCTGCAACACCGGTCCAATTCGGCTTCTCCTCCAGTCCGATCGTTCTCGATGACCATTTAATACTGTTGGCCGGAGGTAAGCAGGGAGGACTCCTCTGCCTGAACTTCGATTCCGGCGAACTTCTGTGGAACTGTCCTTGTGAAGAGGCAAGCTATGCGACACCGGTGGTCCTCGACGTTGGCAATGCGCGTCACTTGGTCTTTGTGACCCGAAATGAAGTCGTTGGAGTGGACCCGGCGAACGGAAAAGAGTTGTGGCGCTATGCCGTGCGCAAGCCGGGGATGACGAACGTACCGACACCGCTGGCAACCGGAGATGGAACGCTGGTTGTGTCCGGGCAGGGGTTCGGTGGGACGAGAGAACTACAGGTTGCATTGACGGATGGCGAGTGGTGCGTCAACGAAGGTTGGGAAAGCCGGGCTGAGTTCTTCTATTGCAACTGGATTTGTCGAGACCATCGAATTGTCGGTTGCAGTGGTGATATGCTGCTCTTGTTGGACGCCCGTTCGGGAGAACGTCTGGGCCGCTGGCGTGGATTTGCCGATTCAAATCTGGTTGCCTTGGGTGAACGGCTGCTGATCCTTGATGGCGAAGGTGTGTTATCGACGATGGTCGATAACCGGAACCATTTCGAAGTTCAAACACGACACCGGTTGATGGAACATCGCTGTTGGACGCCACCGACGATTTCCGACGGCGAGCTTTACTGCCGTGGTGGTGATGAACTGATGTGCATACAGCTGCGTGATGCGGCCGATGGTGTTCCGTTCGAGCCTCTTGATGTACGGGCATCCAAGCTGAAAATTCGCGTGCCAGATGCGGAAGAGGAACCATCCACAGCGGATGCGATCGAGTCGATCGTTTCGGCATTCAGAAAAGATGGGGCGTCAACTGCGTTCGAGGTCTATTTGTCTATTCGTCAAGAAAAAGACAGGGCGTTTTTGCTGGAAGAACGCGCCGACCTGGCCGAGCTGGCATTCCGTCAAGGGCTCACCGAATTCGGCAGCAAGATTCTGCAAGACGCCGTTGCTGATTTCCCGGAAAGTGTCGACGCGAAGCGTACCAGCGAAGAGTTATTGAAGGAGTTCATCAAGACGCCTTCGAAAGAAACAGCTCGGGGTGATAACGGTTTGCTTTACGTTGAAGTGGCGATTCGAAATGGTTCGCGCACGACAATGCAGACGATCGTCCGCGGGCCGCCCGCGCACCCGTTTAGCTATGGCATACCGTTTCCAGCTGGAAAGGTTCGCATGGAGAAATGGCCCGTTGGGACGAAATTATTCCGAAGCGACGACGAGCTGCCGCAGAATCATCTGTATTCCGTCAAGGAAAGTGATGCCGGCAAGACGATCGAGCTTCCGCGGCCCACCCACGAATAATTAGATGTTGATCGATTACCCAAGTATCTTTTGCAGCCAGTCAACTGCTGAAACCAGCACTACACGAGTGTACGTAAAGATGGAGCCAACGAGGATTCATGACGCCTGAACAGTACCGCCGAGTCCAGGATGTTTTCCTTCGGATTCGAGATTTGCCCGAATCGGAACGCGCTTCGTCGCTTTTGGACGAAGAAGACGATATCCGCCGTGAAGTTGACTCGTTGCTGAGAAGCGAACGGCTGTGCGGTGATTTTTTGGAGCCGCATCCGATCGGTAATGAAAAATCGGAATTGGAGCGAGTCGTTGGCGACAGCCCGACACGGACGCACGAGCCTCGCATGAACTTCAACCTGCAGCAAGTCGGCAAGTACCGGTTGCTTCAGAAAATCGGCGAAGGAGGGCAGGGTGCGGTCTATATGGCCGAACAGCAGGAACCGATCAAGACGCAAGGTCGCCATCAAGTTGATCAAATCCGGAATGGATTCCAAGCAGGTCCTTGCTCGTTTTGACGCCGAGCAACAGGCGTTGGCCCTGATGGACCATCCATCCATTGCACGCGTACTGGACGCCGGGGTTACCGAAATGGGAGCTCCCTATTTTGTGATGGAATTGGTCAAAGGCGTACCGATTCATGAGTTCTGCGATCAAAACAACTTGACGCTCGAAGAACGCTTGCAGATTTTTCTGCAGGTCTGTCACGCCGTTCATCACGCCCATCGCAAGGGGGTGATCCATCGTGACATCAAGCCGTCGAATGTGTTGGTCACGATGGGCGAAGACCAGCCCATTGCAAAAGTAATTGACTTTGGAATCGCCAAGGCGCTGGACAGTCAACTGACGCAACAGACGTTGTTTACCGAGTATGGGCAAATGATCGGGACGCTCGAGTACATGAGTCCCGAGCAGGCCGAGATGTCTGCGGTTGATATTGATACACGCAGCGACGTTTACTCGTTAGGGGTGCTGCTTTACCAATTGCTGACGGGCGAAACTCCTATCAGCAAGGAACAACTGCTTGGCGGGGGCGTGCTTGAAGTTTCGCGACGATTACGCGAAACCGAGCCGGGCACGCCCAGTGATCGAATCACGAGTCGGCAGAGTCGGCTATCTCAATACGACCGGCGGCCGTCATCGCGGGGGCTAAAAAGTCTGTCTCGAAGCGATCTCGACTGGATTGCGCTGAAGGCGTTGGAGAAAGACCGTCGCCACCGGTACGAATCAGTGCTCGACCTTGCTCGGGATGTAACCAGTTTCCTGGCGGGCGAACCAGTGGCGGCCCATCCGCCTTCCCTGCTGTACAAGGCAAGCAAGTTTGCCAATCGATATCGACTGGCAGTCGTGGTTGGCACGATCGTACTCGCCAGTGTGTTATTGGGAATCCTCGGCCTGGTGACGGGCCTGCAACGTGCGACCAGGGCCACGCGTCAAGCCGAACGGGAACGCAACGCTGCCATCGAGGCTCGAGAAAAGGCCGATCGAAGTTCGCTTCAACTGGCGAACACGATGTATTCGCAGCTGGTCGAATCGGCCTGGAGTGCGGCTCGGCAACAGAACGAGGAACGCGCGCTCGAATTGCTCGACGCGTGCCTGCCGCAGCTGCGCGGGTGGGCCTGGAAATTTGTCCGCAGTCAGATTGATACCACGGCGAATTCGGTCCTGCGAGAGGCCGGGAAATCGGCAATTCGCGAATTGCACCTGTGCAGCAAGAAATCATGGGTCGCGGCTGTTCTGGAAAATGGAGGCGTTGAGATTCGTGAACTGGATCGCGGCCGTCTGGTTCAGACGATTTCGGACTCCAACAAAGTCAACTCGGCCAAGTTCAATAGAAGTGGCGATAGCCTGATTGTTGGAGCTCGGCAGGGCTCGGTGATTCGCTTTCGGACGAATGATTGGACGACGGCGGCAATCAGAGAGTTGGGTCGTGGCGGCATTTACGAGATAGCGATTTCTCCCGTCGGAGACTCGATCGGAGTTTGCACTGGTGGTGGTTGGGTCGAACTGTTGGACGCTGAATCGTTGGAGCCGATCCAGAACTGGAAGTTAGGTGCACGATTGGCGAGTCTTACGTTCTCGGCTGATGGCAAGCGTTTGATCGGCGCCGGACTCGACGGAAATGCGTACATGATTGATATTCAGGAGGCGCTTGTCACATCGAGGCGTGTCGCTGAATCGGGATTGTTGGCCGTCCGACGTCTCGGCGAGGACTCGATCGTCTTCCTGGCTTCCGGAGCCGCAATTTCATTGGACATCAATGATAGTGGGGCCCAACCGCAAGAAATTCTGCGGGGGCCGGCGGTCGCTTCGGCAGTCACGGTAGATGATACAGGCTGCGTTACGATCGGCAGCGGTGATGGAAGCATGATGGCCAAATCATCGGAAGAGGCCAGTCAGCAGGTGGCCCATTTCGGAACAGCCATCAACGATATCGCCTGGTGCGCGGAACAGCAGCAATACATGGTCGCCCTTTCCGATGGGCGGCTGATCCGAACCTCCGGTCGACGACGTCTGGCCGCATGGAACAATCCAGACTTCGGCCCGCTTCGCGCAGGCATTCTGCTTGCCCGGAAATCGCTGGTGGTGACCTTGGATGAGAAAGGCTGGTTGCGGTGTTTTGAATTGAATTCGGGTGAACTGTTGTCGGAACAACGTGCGCATAGCCAGACTGCCTGGTCGGTGTCCTGCGACGACAGCGAATCGATTCTCGCGACGGTGGGTGAAGACCAGCGGCTATGCTGCTGGGAGCTTCCGGGGCTCGCCAGAGTATTCTCGAGGCCGATTGCATGGGGCGTTCGGGATGTTTGTGTGTCGCCCGATGGTTCGTGGGTCGCCGCCGCACCGCCTGCGGATCCGGAAAACCGCGCTCCAGAGGGTACTCTTGCAATTTGGAATACGGCGACGGGCGAGTGCGAACGATTGTTGCACGGCCACGAGAATTGGATCCTGAAGATAGCTGTGAGCGGCAGCGGAAAGGAATTGGCCACAAGCGGCGAGAATCGTGAAGTTCGTGTTTGGGACGTCGCCAGCGGAAAGCAACAGGCTGCAATTTCATTGGCTCAGAAAGCGGCCGCTCCGCAGGTACATTTTGATTCAACAGGAGATCAGGTCGTTCTCGGTCACCGTGATGGCTGGGTGACGGTGTGGAACGTCACCGATGGCTCATTTGGAGCCGAGTGGTCTGCTTTTGGCGATGCAATTACCGGTTTGGCGATTTTGCCTGACAACCAGGTGATCGTAACCTCTCGGTCCAGCGAACGAATGAAAATTCATGACTTTGAGCGAAGTCGAACCATGGCCGAGTTTGATTTGGGTTTGGGCTACATTCTGGGTGCTCAACTTTCAAAAGACGCGAGTCTGCTTTCCATCGTTGGCCAGAATCGACAGGTTGAAGTGCTGCGCGCCAGCAATTGAACCACGAACCACGGCAGCAGATGGTTGGACGACGCCGCGGCCGTGGGCCGAAAGTCGCGTCGACAGAGCGAGAGGCTGTTCGCATCCGCTTGTCAAGATATGCCGATCAGGCAGGATGCTCCGGCGGATGGAATACGTGGGGACGGGTCGTAAGGGTTATGACGATAGTCCGGATACTGGCCTTTTTGCGCCAAATCTCCTCTCCACTATCAGCTCCGTATGACCAAATCGTTCTTCCATTATCGTTGCATTGCGTTGCAATTGGCATGTCTATCGCTGGCATTGCTGGCGATGAGCGGCTGTACCACCAGCCGTTATGCCGCCGACTCAATTCGACCGCCCGATCACCTTCCACCATCCGGAATCGTGGGCAGCGATACTCCTGACATTCAAGCTGAAACAGCTTCGGATCGACCGGGTTCACTGGTTCGCCTGGCATCCGTGCAAGACGAGCTGCCGGCTGTGGACGGAGCAACCTCGGATCGGCTCAACGAGCTGCTTCGTGAATCACAGCAGCAGGAACAGGCCGTCGAAGCTGCCGAACAACGATCCGATGCTACCGTCAACGACGGTGAAGATGGGGAAGAACGCTCGGCGGCCGACGCTGAAGCGAATGCACCAGGCGAGATTGAGCGGATTCCCAAACCGACTGCCTTGCCGGAATGTAATGATACGAACCAACTGACTTTGGACGAAGTCCTGACATCGGTTGTCGACATGTATCCGCTGCTCGAGGTTGCGTTGGGCGAACTGGCTTCAGCCGATGGAAAGATGCTGGCGTCGTGGGGCGCGTTTGACACGCAACTGGAAGGCTATTCGATTTCGCAACCCATCGGGAATTACGAGAATTATCGCAACGGCTTTTACGTCAACCGTCCTTTGTGGAATGGCGGCGAGGCATTTGGTGGTTACCGCATCGGGCGTGGGATCTTTGAACCGTGGTACCAGGAGCGTCCGACGAACGAAGGTGGGGAGATCAAAGCCGGTTTCAAACTGCCTTTGCTGAAGGGAGCCGATATCGACGAGCGTCGGGCCGCCGTGCAAATGACGCAGCTTGAACGAGATCGACTCGACCCGGATATTCGGATGAGAGTCATCGAGATGCAGTTGGCAGCAAGCCTGGTCTATTGGAAATGGGTGGCTGCTGGGCAGGTTGTTCGCACGCAAGAGCAGCTGGTCGAGCTGGCGCTGCAACGAAATCAAAACCTGATAAAGCAGGTCGAAGCTGGCGATCTTCCCAAGATCACTGAAATTGACAACGGCCGGTTCATTGCAAAACGCCAAACCAAGCTGATTGCATCAGAACGAAAGGTGCAGGAAGCGGCAATCAAGATGTCGCTGTTCTATCGTAACGACCAGGGGCAGCCAACGGTCGTTGCCGACGATCGGTTGCCCTGTGACTTTCCGGAGGCTTCTCCGGTCGATCCCATGGCGGTCGAATCGGATATCGCGCGAGCACTTGCGCAGCGACCAGAGTTACTGGAACTGGTCTATCAGCGCCAGCAAGTCGAAGTCGATCTGCGCTATGCGCAGAACCAGTTGTTACCGAAGCTCGACGCATTTGCGGAAACCAGTCAGGATGTCGGGGCGCCCACCACAAGCAAACGGGACAAGTCAGACTTTCAGCTGCAGGCCGGCGTCTTTGCAGAAGTTCCATTGCAGCGGCGAGCCGCGAGTGGAAAGATCGAAGCTGCCCGGGGAAAAATTACTCAAATCGAGGCCAAACGACGCTTCGTGGAAGATAAAATCCGCAGCCAGGTTCTGGATGCGGTTTCGGCTCTTGGCAACGCTTTCGAGCAAATTGAACAGGCGAAAGAGAACCTGCGGCTCACGGAACAGTCGCTGCGGCTAGGTCGAATTCGATTCGACGAAGGTGATATCGATATTATTCAACTGAACATCTACGAGACATCTCTTGCGGAAGCGGAATTGCTGCTGATCGAATCGGAATTCGCTTACTTCGTCGCGTCTGCGGACTATCGCGCCGCCTTGGGTTTACAGCCCTGACTCAACCATGCTGCCTTCAACGCGATGAACTTCTTTCGGTGTTGCGCGGCATTCCATGTCGCCTTTCCTGATGCGCAATTAGCACGGTGCTAACGGTTGTGCCGACTGAAAAGGGCGTTGGTTCGTTCGGTATCCTTCATTCGTGCGGGGGAATAAGACCTATTTCGAGCCTCGGCAGACGCGATCGACTTCTGTCCACCAGAAAAAAGCTAACTTTCATACGTCAACTTGAGTCTTCCACATGAGCCGCATCCCAGATGTTGTCCCGATCAAAAAACGCAAATACGCCAGACGAGTTGCTTTCGGATAACAGCAACATCGATGAAGTGCGCGCTCAGCGAGTCTGGCATCTCGTCAACGTCGCCTGGATGACCTGGTTCTTCTTTACCGGATACTGCTGGTTGCGAGGCTATTCGCAGGCAGCATTTATTTGCTTTCTCGAAACGCTTGCGATCTCGGTGATCATTCGGGCAAACAGGAGCCGTTCAAACTACCGTCGCATTATGAATTTGAGCCTGGGTGCTTGCGCTACCGGCTTGCTGTTTGTATCGACCAGCCATCCGGACCTGCATTTGACTATGCTGTTCTACCCGGTCTCCATCCTGATCGCATCGCAATTGTTGGGTGTTCGGGCAGCCTTTCAGTGGTTGGTCGTCAGTCTTGTTTCGACGGTCCTGTTTTTTCTGATCACGTATGGACTACATGATCTGATCTTGTTGAAGCTGGACGAAATGACACTGGTCTGCGGTGTCTCGGTTTGTGTGTTCTTCTGCTGTCAGCAGGGGGAAGAATTTTATCGAGAGCGAACTCGGGGGCTGATCGACCTGAGTCAACGATTGAGAACCAAAGGAAAGCGACTGCACAAGCTGGCGACGACCGATTCACTGACCGGACTACTAAACCGATTTCAATTTCAGCGTGAATTGCAAGATAAAGTTCGGCGAGCGTCCGCGAGCAATCAACGGATGGCGATGCTGTTGATTGACATGGATGGGTTCAAGGAAATCAACGATACGCTGGGCCACCCGGTTGGTGATCAAGCGCTCGTCGAAATTGCCAGTCGTCTGCGGCAGGAGTTTCAGGAGGAGGCGGTTGTTTCGCGACTCGGTGGGGACGAATTCTGTTTGATCTTCCCTGACGTTGGTTCTGCAGAACGAGCCGAGATGTTTGCGCAAAAGGCGTGTGAAGTGCTAACCGCACGATACGTCCTGGACGAACTGGATTTTCCCATGGGGACCAGTGTGGGTTTTGCGCTATGCCCGGACCACACAAAGTCGGCTACAGATTTATTGGCGTTCGCCGATACGGCGATGTTCTACGCAAAAGAAAAGAGACTCGGTTACTCTTCTTACGAACCCGAGATGACAAAGCGACTCGTCGAGTACCGTTCGATGCAGGAGCAGCTGAGTTTTGCTCTGGAGCGCAATGAGTTCTTCCTGGTCTATCAACCGCAGGTGTCGTTGGAGTCCGGAAAGATCATTGGCGTGGAAGCTCTCTTGCGATGGCGAAGGGATGGCGAAGTGATTTCTCCGGATCGTTTTATTCCACTTTTGGAGAAAAGTCGCGAGATCATTCCTGTCGGCCGTTGGATCATTCGTGAAGCGTGTCGTCAGTTGCGTGCGTGGAGCGATGCAGGGCTTGATTTAGAAGTGTCGATCAATGTCAGTTCTATTCAATTTCATGACGACGACTTCCATACTTGTATCGCTGACCCATTAGAAGAATTCGGTTTGGACGCCAGCAAGCTTGACTTTGAAATTACCGAAAGCCTGCTGATCGAAGATGTAAGCCAGGCCATCGAGCGTCTTTCTGAGATCAAGCAATTAGGGGCGAGTATCAGTATCGATGATTTTGGCACAGGCTATTCTTCGCTCGCATACCTTCGACATTTCCCGCTGGATCGACTGAAAATCGATCGAGCGTTCGTGCAAGATATTCCGGAAGCAGATGATGGTGTTATCGCCATGAGCATCGTCGCGCTATCCAAGGCGATTGGCTTGAAGGTGCTTGCTGAAGGCGTGGAAACACGGGAGCAACTTGATTTCCTCAAGTCGATTGATTGTGACGAAATCCAGGGCTATTTCTTCAGCCGGCCAGTTGAAGCAGAGAAGATCGCATCGCTCTTCGAGAATCAAACGGCTCTTGATGCGATTACCCCTACGGCAGTCAGCAACTGACATGCTGCTTGGCGTAGCAGAGGTCGTTACGAGTAGCATTGGCTTCCTCGTGTCCTGACAATTCGTACGACCGTTCTTACCGCAACCACGGCAGCTCTTTTTTCTGGCCGAATTCGAGAATTCCTCTCGGTTCGATGTTGCAACTTGATACGCTGCCAGTCTTCTATTCAATTTTTGTAACGTCCTCCGGCTAAAGTGAGTAGCTGATGGAAAATGTACTGAGTCGAATTGTTGAATGCGTGGCCACCACCACGCGTTACCCCAAACAGTTGTTGGTTGCCGACGCTGACCTGGAAAACGATCTTGGAATCGACTCGGTGAAACGCGTCGAAATCGTAGCCGCCTTGGCGGATGAATTCGGGCTGGACCTGATTTCGCAGGAGCGGGATCTGTCGATACGCACCATCGAACATATTGCGCATTGGATTGAAAGCCTGGCCGTTCAACAGGCATCAACATCAGAAGACAGCGAGCCAGGCGAAATTCGTATGGATTCCGTGTCGGCGGGTCATGAACAGTCGCCGCCTAACGCAGAGCAAGCTGCCCATGATCGACCTTCCAATGGGTTCGGTACCGCCGCCTTCAATGATGTCCAGCGGCCAACCCGGGCCAATCAAAATGGGCACGCCGGCAAGGGGAATGCCAACGGTCACGCCAACGGAAATGGAAGTGAACGCTTAAACGGACATACAATCGAAGCCAACGGTCACGCTTCGCCCGGACCGGGATTCTCGTTGGGGCAGGTGAATCACTACTCGTCGGCGCACGCTGATTTGCAGCCCAAGGGTGCATTTCCCAAGTCGACGCAAACTGCCTCGGCGATGTCGCTACCTATGACGGGACGTGTCGCGTTGGTGACAGGTTCTGGACGAGGGGTCGGTCGCACGATCGCCAGAGTCCTTGCAGCGCGCGGTGCGACTGTCGTGATCAATTCTTTTCACTCGCGTGACCTCGGCGACCAGACGGCCGCCGAGATCAATGCGTCCGGTGGAACCGCAATTCACATCTGGGGTTCGGTTGCGAACCCCCAACAGGTTGACGGCATGTTTGAACAACTTGAACAGCAGGTTGGCTATCTCGACATGTTGATATGCAATGCTTCAGACGGTCGCATTGGATCATTTTCTGAAATATCGCACGAAGACTGGGACCGCGCTTTCCGCACCAATGTTTCGGGGCACCATCAATGTTCGATGCGTGCCAGCCAATTAATGCAGCGTCGCGGCGGCGGTTCGATCGTCACGATGTCGTCGATCGCCGCACACCGCTTTGTCGAGGGACTTGGTGGGCAAGGAGTGATTAAAGCGGCGGTTGAATCGCTGACGCGTCACTTGGCATGTGAATTGGCTCCGTTTGGTATCCGCACCAACTGTGTGTCGGGGGGGCCAGTCTATGGTGATCTGATTTCGAACTATCCCGAGGCACGTGCGACGCATAATTACTGGGAATCGATCATCCCGGACGGAGAAATGTGCAGCCCGATGGATCTGGCGAACACGATCGCGTTTCTTCTGAGTGATGAAGCCCGCGCGGTGAACGGTGCGGTGTGGACGGTTGATCATGGAGCATCGACCCGCGCCCATAGCCGGCCATTACCACAATCCAACGGGGCCGTTTGCTGCCGTCCCAGATTTTCTTGAATCCAAGGGGTGAGTGTGTCTTACTTCGCCACGGCGTACACGATTCATTTCGATGATACGATGGCATATGGCAGCCATCATTTCCTGACCGCATTCAAATTTCAGTGCGCGGCACGCGAGTCGTTGTTGTACGGCGACCTGATATTTGATGTCGACGGAGTTCGCGAGGCTCTGGATCAGGTGCACCTGTTCACAGCTGATGCCTACTCTCGCAACCTTAATCCGACATTTCTGGGTGATCGCGTCGCCATCCTGATTACGCTTGAGGAATGGGGTCGGGTCAGTGCACGATTCTGTTATCGAGTCGTTGGGCAACAGGGACAGCCGATTTGCGCGGGCTTTCAGACAATGATCTGTGCCGACGCCCAGACCGGCCAGCCGATTCCTTTGCCGGAACCACTGCGCGCGGCCTTCGACACCATCCGCGTTATTACCGAGCCCGAGTCCACAGAGCTGTTTCGCGATCGCGTATTGGCCAGCGCCGAATCGACTCAACAGTTATTCACAGATGACGTTTGTGAAGCGGCCCGTGCGTACCTGCAGAATCGTCATCCATATCCCCAAATCGTCTCATCGAAGAGCGACTTCGCCCCGGCAGGCCGCAAGCAAGATTTCATCGGGGAGGCGTTGCCTCGGATGGCTTCAACCACGGATACAGAACCCGCCGGCTCGATAGATGTCCCGTGTTCGCCGGATAGTGCCGACGAAGTATGGGTATTTCCCGGGCAGGGCGCATTTCGATGCACGATTACTGAGCGAGCGCGTTATCGAGTGCACCCAATCGCATGCCCCTACGCGGGACGAACTTGATTGCTGTGCACAGATTGCTCATCAGGAGTTGGGTGGCGATGCGGCCGGCGTCGTCAGCGGCGACGCCGAGCGTTGCCTGCAAGCTGTTCGTGCCACGCCGGACCTTTCCCAGGTTGCTATCCATCTGCAAAGTGTGCTTGGTGCTCGATTGAGGCAACAGGTGAGCTCACCGGCTGTGTTGATGGGACACAGTTTTGGCGAACTCGCTGCGTTAAACGTAGCCGGTTGCTACGACTTGTTGACTGGTATTCAGATTGTATGCCTGCGTGTGCGATCTGTTGCAGAATATGGACCGACGGACGGCGGACTACTGGTCACATCGACCAATCGTCGAACGATTGCGGAAGAGATTGCGGTTTGCGGATTAAGCGACATTGTAATCGCGGGGCGGAACCACGAGCGGCAGACCATCGCATCCGGGCCGCGGGAATTGCTAAATCGATTGCGGGTTCACTTGCAATCCAAAGAAATCCAGTCAATTGCTATCCCCAGCCCCACCAGTTTCCACCACCCGGCGCTACGATCAGCCGCGTCCGATTGGTATCGGCAGCTGCAAAAGATTCGCTTCGAACCGGTACAGCACACTGTTTTCTCGCCGATCGGACGACGGATCATCAAGCCCGACGATAATATTCCTGCCGTCTTGAGTAGCCAATTTCTGCGCCCCTTTGATTTACAAGGGGCAATCGACGATTTGGTCGCCGGCGGAACAACCAGATTCGTGGACTGTGGTTCATCCGGCTCGCTCGCCCGTTTACTAAGGGCTGCCGGCCCCGATTCGATCCAAGTCGTCGAAATGAACGAGCAGTCGATTACGTCGCAGGCAGAGTCACCGGCCATTCCGAGAGAGGTGGCCAAAAACAGATCAGCGGTTGAACCGGCGAAACCAGTCCAGACTCGTATCGCAGTTGTTGGCCAGGGTTGCTTGTTACCGGGTCGGGCAAGTTCACCAGCAGAACTTCATGCTGCACTAACGACGGGGCGACATGGAATCGTCGATCAGCGTCAGCTGGACCGCGATTGGGAACGAGATTTCCACTCGGAAGAGCTCGTTCCAGACCGATCAACATCGGCGTTGGCCGGCCGCGTGGACGACCGAGATATCGTGGCGCCACCTGGTATTGGACCAGAAACCTTCGCCGGGTTTTCACGGGCGCAGAAAATACTCTGTGTGGCGTTGGCTCCTTGCGCATCCGCTATTCAGAAGGCGAACAAGGTGCTTTGTCTTGTTGGAGCTACAGCCGACGGATTTCAGGATCAAGACGACTTCGCGGCACTTCGATTTGCCGGAGTTGACTTTAACGACGCGGAGGTTGTGAGTCGACTTGGCAGGCAGAGTTCTGCTTTTCAGGGTCCATACGCAGCGATCCAGGAAGTCTTTGATCGTACCATCCGACCCGGACTTCAAGTGACGTTGATCGACGCGGCTTGCGCTTCCTCGCTGTACACAATTGCGCCTTGGAATGCAGGCTTTGGAACGAAACGAAGCGGACGCGGTTTTGGCCGGCGGTGTGTTTTGCCCCGGTCCAGGCAACAATTGCCTGTTTTCCCAATTTGGAGGCCTGACTTCGACCGGTTGTCGCCCATTCGACGCGGGAGCAGATGGTGTGGTGTTCGCCGAAGGCGCGGCGATGGTGGTCCTGCAACGCGCCGCGGATGCGAAGCAGTCTCACTTGCCGATCAAAGCGATTGTCCGAGGCGTCGGTCTATCGAGTGATGGTCGTAGTTCGTCGGCCAACGTCCCGCAGACTGCCGGCCAATTGTTGGCATTGCAACGTTGTTACGCGAACTACGAGATATCTCCTGCGTCCATTGTCGCGGTCGAAGGCGCATGGAACATCGACGCCCGTTGGCGACGCGACCGAGTTGAAAACGCTCAGTGAGTTCTTTGCCGATCAAGTTACATCGCCCGTACCGGTCCACAGCCTTAAGGGACTGCTGGGCCATACGGGCTGGGCGGCCGGCGCGGCATCCGTAATTGCGGCAAGTGAGTATTTGCGACACGGAACACTTCCTCCTCAAGCGTTTTTTCGCGAACCGTCCCCTGCGCTGAATAACGCCAGGGGAGTTCTCACCGTTCACAGCGAGTCGGTGCCGATTCCGACGAGTGGAGCCAGCATTGCGATCGACGGTTTCGGTTTTGGCGGCTCGAATGCTCACCTCGTTCTTCAATCCTGTCCAGATGAGCCAAACAACGCTTCCGAAGACTCCGTTGACGAGTTGGAAAGTAGAAGGCTGATACGCGACGGTGACGAGCTGGTGGTTGTGGGTTGGCATCGGTTGACCCCGTCGGTTGACGGCCCGTCCTGCCCTGGGGCAACGGGTGCTCAATTTGATCGAGACAAGACGATGTTGCCTGAGGGCATGCTAATGCTGCCCGATCTTGCCGAAGACATCGACATTACACAGTCGTTGGTGCTAAACGTGGTGGGAGAAACGCTCTCACAAATCTCGGCCTTGGACGACGACTTGCGCCGAGAAACCGGTATCATCTTGCGCGCTGGAGGAAAAACTGAACGTGCCGCAGAGGCGACAACGCGGATCCTGGAACCGCGGTTGGTCCGAAAGCTCGCGGGCTTGGCAGCGGCCAGGAAGATTGAGGATGCTGCTCGGCGGGCGCGTCCGTCGGGTCCGTACACGCTCCAAGGTATGATGCCGAATGTGGCTGCTGGTCGAGCTGCTTTGCAGTTCAATTTAAACGGGCCCAACTTTGTTGTGGACGCCGGAGATCGTTCGCTGGAGGCGGCGTTCTCATCAGCCAATTCCCTGCTCTGCAGTGGTGTGAATGGTGGAACCAGGCTTGTCGTAGTTGCCGCGGTCCGGGCGAATCGTTGGTCAGTTCAAGGGCCTTCAACGACCGGCTCTGAGGGTGAGTATGCTGCAGCGTTTGCTGTCACCACAAGAGACTATGCCAGTGAACTGGGCCTCGACGTCGTTTGTCGTTTCCATGATCACTTTCGTGATCGAAAAACTACGGGCGAGCAAGTAACGGCCCTGATTGCATCGGTCGCTGGCCCAGCATTCGGTGACGGCCAGGTTACGGTCAACGATGATGAGCAAGACGAATTCCCGCTTCATACGCCGGTTTGGATCGAAAGTGATCCGCCACCCGCGTCCCTCGCGAGCCCGCTGCGAGACTGCAGTCGGTACCTTGTTCTGGCAAGGGCTAATGATCCGCTGGTAGCCGAGTTGCTGGCGACACTCCCCAATGTGGGTGCGGAGTACTTGGTGGCATTGGTCGGAGCGGACGCAGAAAACTCGGCGTTTCGTCACGCAGACGCAAATGTGATTGCCATTAATATGGAAGATAGGCAGTCGATTGACTTCGGGCTGGCTGCGTTCGAAGAATTAGCCCCCCATGCGATCGTGGCGGTCGATCGCTTCGAATCGTGGGATCTCGGGGATGCGCTCGAGCGCATCTCGCAAAACCAGCTTTGTGAACTGCTGTTTCTGTCCATGCAACGGTTGGTCAACCGAATCCGGGCTGGCGAAACCGAAGCCTGGGGGCTCTTTCCTGGAGGTTGGAAGGACGTCATCCATCCGGGAACGGGCGCGATCTGCGGAATGATCAAGTCGGTTCAGCGCGAGTTGCCGACGGGTCGATTGGGAGTCTTAAGCACGAGGCGTCCAACGTTCGCTGATGCGTGGCAAAGTCTGCAACGCGAGCGGACGACGTTGGCCACGGAACAGGAAGTTGTTCACGACCATGGGATCCGATTGGTTCGTCGCCTGCGGCCGACGAAAGCTGATCGGCGCCCAGATCAACCGCCAAACCCTCCAGTGCCGTTGAACGCAGATTCTGTTGTGATTGCCAGTGGCGGTGCACGAGGCGTAACTGCCGTGGCGGTCGAAGCGCTGCTGCGCGAATATGGCTGCACCGTCGTAGCGTTGGGTCGCAGTGAACCCGAGACAGGCCCGTCTGAATTCATGTCAGCGGAGGCGGAAGAGCAGTACTACGAAAGGTATCTCGCGGAGCATCCCGGGTCCACTCCGCTGGAAATGAAAAATAGCTTCCAGTCCGCGCAGGCGCGGTGGGAGGCAAAAGAGACACTCGATCGGTTGTCCAAGGGTGGAGGGAAGCTGCGTTATCTGCGGGTTGATATCACAAATCGTGTTGATGTTGATGAAGCAGTCGGGCAGATCGTAAAAGAGATGGGGCGTGTCGATCTCGTTTTGCATGGTGCCGGGGTTCAATGGTCCAAGCGTCTGGAAGATCGCAGCCTGTCCGAGTTTCGCACAACGTACAACGTAAAAATCAACGGACTAATACACCTGCTGGACGCGTGCGAGCGTAAGTTGGGAAAGATCATACCGGCACACATCTTCACTTCGGCTTACAGTATTTTTGGCAACGACGGTCAGCCTGATTACGGCGCAGCAAACGAGACGTTGGATCGTCTTTGCGGTATGACGAAAGGTCTCCCGAACCACCAATGGTCGAGTATTGCCTGGTCGGCGTGGGACGGCATAGGAATGACGAGTGGGTCAGAGTACCGCGCGCTTGCCGAGCGACGTGACCTGGGCGCTGACTTGGTGTGGCCGGCGGGCAACGCATCTTGAAGACGGTGTTGGATGGCTACAGCGGCGCGGAGATCAATGTTCCGTTGTCGGCTGCGGAGCGGACCCGCTACCGCACGCGTACCATTCCGGCAAGTGGTGCCGGCGAAGCTGGTCGTACGCTGGAAATCGCTGTGAGTCTGACAGGTGTTGATTGCCTGTCATTTCATCACGCTCGAGGCGTGCCCACACTTCCGGGTGCCTGGATCTTTGATTACATGGCGAGTGCCGCATTGCGGCTGCACGAGGCCGAGTCGGCCTATGTCACCATTGAAGACATCCGGTTCCATAGGTTTGTGCGGATTGTCAATCAACATGATCCAAACCTCCGTGTCGTCATTGAAGCAAAACGGTCCGGGTACTCAGCTTGGCTGATCGGCGATGTTCTAAACTCCGACGGCGTTCCCTTGATGACCGACGTTATGTTTGCTGAAGCGTCACTTTCGATCGGACCAGGTTCCGTTTTGCGGAGATCGTCGCTGAATGGCCTTTCGCATAACGGTGACGGCATGGTTCGATTGGTATCTGATCCCTACTGTGGAGCCGGCCAGAGCGTCCAGTTGTCCGGCCCATTCGACTGTTTGGAACAGATTGAAATCGGTGCACTCGGACGTCGTGCAGTATTCAGCCCTGATCGATCGACGTGTTGGAACGGCGTTGTGCCTTCGTTGTTGCTGGATGCGTCGTTACGTGTCGCCGGCATGCATGTTGCGTCGGGGCTGCATGTGCCGACCAGAATCGATCGAGCCATCGTTCCGGTCGGAATCGCTCCTGACGCGTCGGAAGCGTCAGGTTGGAAGATTCGCACGAGTTGTCCGATTGTCGTCGGCGACGAAATTCGCTGCGACCGAGTCGAAGTTGCTGACGGAACGGGGCGGCTGAGACTTAGCGTGGATGGCGCCGTCGTGACGCGGTTACGTTAGAGCTCGAGCCCGGGAATCAATGAGCCAGTGACGTCGAGTATGGCTTGGTGATTCGGAGCGGACCTCGGGGAGAAGACGCTCAAGCAAGAGTCTTGCCGTTATTCCAGGCTCAATGTCGATCCAATATTCGGATACGGCGTTGCCTGAATTTCTACAGGAAGCTCGAAACCAGCAACAACCATGCATTCGGTTCGGGAGCGACCGCTGGAGCGACTCATTCATTATGAGCGTGGCGACTGCTGCCGAAAATCGCATGGGAGCGAAAATCTGCCGAATCGAGAACTTTCATGGTCAGATGCGTGGAAGTCACTGAAATCCGGGGTTTTTAATCGGGCACGCCGAGCTCAGATAGAAAATGCAGGCTCGCGGTGCCAGCAACGTGGGTTGCCGCCGATCACCAATTATTCAACGATACGCGTGCCGGGGTTTAAGGCTCCGCAGAACTAGTACCGCGAATTGGAATGACATGGCCGTCACGTTGCTTTCGGATGGAGAAATTCAAAGGCAGCTAAATCGAACGAGTCGTACGTTTGCCATTTCGATTCCACTGCTTCCTGATCCACTCAGGCGTCAGGTGGGTCTGTCGTACCTGCTGTTTCGAATTGCCGACACCGTCGAGGATGCGAGCAGCGTCGATCGCGATAATCGAGTTGCATTGCTGCACGCGTTTGCTGAGGCCATGTTACTTGCCGCTGACGGTCATGACGACTGGCATCGTCGGATGTGTTACTTCGAGTCGGTACCTCCTTGTGACGACAAGCAGGCACTTGAACTGCACCGGAATGCAAGTCGTGTTGTGGCAACGATGATGGATGAGCCAGCAGAAGCTAAATCGCTGGTCTTTGGTTGCGTCCGTAAAACGGCGCTGGGAATGGCTGAGTTTGTGGCTCGCGCGCGCCAAGTGGTGACATTCGTATTGAATCGGTATCGGACTTGTTATCGTATTGCTATGTCGTCGCAGGGATCGTTGGAGAGCTGTTGACGCAGTTGTTTGTTTATCATCAACCAAGCCTCGCCGCCGCACGCGTCAAGCTTTCCCGAAATGCTCCCCGGTTCGGCGAAGCCCTGCAGTTGGTGAACGTGTTGCGCGATTCAATTGACGACGATGCAGCGGGCCGCCGGTTCATTCCTGAGGAAGTGTCCAGAATTCACTTGCTGGGCATTGCTCGCAGCGGTCTGGATGCCGCAAGGGACTACATTGATGCGCTCAAATTGGAAAACGCCGATGCGGGCATTTTGTCGTTCAGTCGGCTGCCGGTGGAATTGGCCGAACTGACGTTGCAGTATGTGGAAGATCAGGGTCCGGGCGCGAAGGTGCCCAGGGTCGAAGTGGCAGCGATCTTGAGTGAATTGCAGCGACATGCCAAAGGAAACGATCCGCAGCGTACTGGTCTTAGTGATCTCAATGTTGGTCGCTAAAATCGAATTCTCAGAATACCGCGGCCAGCCTGGAAGGCCGCATCGAATGGTTCATATCTGGAAATGAGTTGCCAAGGATGGTAATGCCCGAAATTACAGTAATCGGAGCAGGCCCGGGCGGCTTGGCTTCGGCGATGCTATTGGCTCGGTCTGGATGCCGTGTCCGAATTATCGAACGAATGGAACGGGTCGGCGGTCGCTGCTCTGCGATCGAAGCAGAAGGCTTTCGCTTTGATGTCGGACCAACATTCTTCCTGTACCCGCGGGTCCTGAGCGAAATTTTCACCGCGGTGGGTGCGCGACCTGTTCAAAGAGGTCGCCATGACAAGGCTCGACCCGCAGTATCGCATCGCATTCGGCGCCGGTGGCAAGATCGATGCCACGCCAGACATCGCCAAGATGCAACAGGAGATCGCGGCAATCGCTCCCGATGACGCATTAGGGTTTAAACGATTCATGGATGACAATCGGGCCAAGCTGGCGAGGTTCCGGCCGATTCTCGAGTCGCCTTTTCAAAGCGCTTTGGATCTGCTTCGCCCGTCGACACTGAAAGCGGTCCCACTGCTTCGCCCCTGGAATTCCGTTGCCAACGAATTAGGGCGTTACTTTAAGGACCCACGGATGGTCATTGCGTGTTCATTTCAGGCAAAGTACCTCGGCATGTCGCCGTTCCAGTGTCCCAGCCTGTTTTCAATCCTGGCGTTTCTTGAATATGAGCACGGCATCTTTCATCCAACTGGCGGTTGCAGCGCGGTCAGCGAACGTATGGGCGAGGTGGCCAGGGAATTGGGCGTTGAGATTCTGTTGGGTGAAGAGGTCAAAGAACTGAAGTTTTCCGGACGACGCGTTCAGGGAGTCCGGACCGACCGCGGCGAATACAGCTCAGACGCTACCATCATCAATGCCGACTTCGCCAGGGCGATGCACCGCTTCGTACCTGATCGCCTGAGGAAACGTTGGGATAATCGCAGTATTGCCAAGAAGAAATTCTCATGCTCAACTTTCATGCTCTACCTGGGAATCGAAGGGACCTACGGCGAGCTGCCACACCACACGATTCATATTGCCGAGGACTATGATCGGAATCTCGCCGAGATCGAAGTCGAACACGTGCTATCTGGCGATCCATCGTTCTATGTGCAGAATGCTTGCATTACCGATCCGTCGTTGGCGCCAAAAGGGATGAGTACGCTCTATGTGTTGGTGCCGGTAACCCACATGCACGAAAACGTGGATTGGGACAAGGCACGCGTCCCTTTCCGTGATCTGGTGATTCGACAGCTGAAGAAAGTCGGGCTGCATGACCTTGAGTCCCGGATTCGCTACGAGAAAGTTGTAACTCCAGCTGACTGGGATGCGGGGCATCAAATCCATATGGGAGCCACGTTCAATCTGGCTCATAACCTCGGACAAATGCTGCATCGGCGTCCTCGCAACCGGTTCGACGATTTGCAGGATGTCTATCTTGTCGGCGGAGGTACGCACCCCGGAAGTGGCCTGCCGGTAATTTATGAATCGGCACGGATCACGGCGGGACTCGTTCAGCGCAGGTTTGGATTGCCGGTCGCCGGGAATCTGTCAACGCCCGAGTTCCAACCGGTTTCCGCCGTACCGGGCAAGGGCACTGTATCGCTGCGAGAATGGAAGCGTGCATCATGAATGGCTTGGTAGCCAGATCGGCGGGTCTCTCCACAACCGCCACGCCCTCGAGATTGTCTGAGGCAGCGTCAAACGGTCCAGCAGAATTCGCCGGCAGGGTCGCGGCAGCACGGCGTGCTCAAACGCGTTGGTCTGATCGTTCAGTCGGCCACCGCCTGAATTTGGTCCGATCATTCCGCCACCAAATCGTCGAAAAGTCGCAATCACTGATTGATGCAATCGAGTACCCTTCGCGCAAAGGGGCGGCTGAGACGTTGGCCGCCGAGCTGATTCCGTTGGCGGATGCCTGTGTTTTCCTGGAGAAAAAAGCGGCGAGTATCCTGAAGCCGCGGCGACTAGGCCGCCGAGCTCGTCCGTTGTGGTTGAGCGGTGTTGCTGTGGAGCTTCATCGCGAACCAGTCGGAATCATGTTGATTATTGGGGCGGCGAATTATCCCGTGTTCCTGCCCGGTGTGCAGGCGCTGCAGGCGCTGGTGGCCGGAAACGCTGTGCTGGTCAAGCCTGCCATGGGAGCCTCGCGAGCAGCGCGGGTGATGGTCGAGTTGTTGACCGCGGCAGGATTTGATCCAGATTTGGTGCAAGTGTTGCCCGAAAACCACTCGACGGTCGCGTCTGCGGTAAAAGAAAAGGTGGACAAAGTTGTGCTAACCGGATCGGCAGCCACGGGCCGCAGCGTCGGTCAGTTGCTCGCACCGGCCGGTGTTCCAGCGACGATGGAATTGTCGGGTTGTGATGCTGTCTTTGTTCTGCGAGCGGCCGATTTGGACCTTGTGGCTCGAAGCGTTGCATTCGGATTGAGATTCAACGGCAGCGCCACGTGCATCGCACCACGCCGGCTCTTCGTCCTGCGCGAGTTGGCCAGTGAAATGGAGGGCCGACTGTGCGAAATACTGGAGGCAGCAGAAGCCGGTGCACCGGTTCCATTGACGTCGGAAACCGCTGACTTGATTCGCGGCGCCGAATGCCAGGGAGCACGCGTGGTCGTCGGTGGAATTGTTGAGGACGATTCTTCTGACGCTGAAACTCAGCGGACACTTGCGGGTCCGACGGTATTGTCGGAGGCCGACCCGGCGATGAAGCTGCTTCAGTCCGACGTGTTCGCGCCTGTGGTCTCGATTGTTGCAGTAGGTTCTATCGATGAGGCGCTCGCGGCGAACGACTGCTGTCCTTACGCCTTGGCGGCTACAGTTTTCGGGCCGCGGCGAGAGGCCGTTGAGCTGGCTCGAAGGATTTCGGCCGGCTGCGTTGTGATTAATGACATGATTGCACCGACCGCCGATCCGCGAATTCCTTTTGGCGGAAGAAAACAGAGCGGCTTTGGCATAACTGCGCGGTGCCGCGGGGCTGGAAGAGTGTACCCAAATCAAGGCGATCGTTCAGCAGCATAGTCGCTGGCTGCCGCACCTGGAACCTGTTTCGCCCCATGATTCGTCGCTCCTCGAGGGCTTCCTTGGCCTGACGCACGGTCGGAACTGGCGAGTTCGACTCGCCGGCGCAATGACGGCATTACGCCGCCGCCATGGCTCAGCGGAAATGGCAAAAAGACAACCTGCGAAAAGAGAATCAACAGGACGGAGTTCAGCGTGGGTGATGCAAGAAGAGTTGTTGTCATCGGGGGAGGTCTGGGCGGTCTTGCTGCTGCCTGTACGCTCGCTGCTCGCGGACATCGGGTGACGTTGCTCGAACGCAATTCATGGCTCGGAGGCAAAGCGGCTGTCCTCAACGAATGCGGATACCGCTTTGACATGGGGCCTACGATCGTAACGCTACCATCGGTGTTGCGCCGCATCTTTGCTGAATCAGGCAAATCGCTTGACGACTACGTCGACCTGGTGGAACTCGATCCCCAGTGGCGTTGCCTGTTCGACGACGGCTCGCAATTGGACCTCGTCGCCAATGTGGACGCGATGAAGTCTCGATTGTCTGAGTTCACCCGCGACGATCGATCGGTCAGCGACGGTTACGGTGAGTTCATGCGCATTTCCAAACGGTTGCATGATGTTTCGGAGCGGTTCTTCTTCTGGAAAAGCGTCGGATCGATCCGTGACACGTTCGACGCGAGCACAACATTCTCTCCCTCGGTCATATCGGACGTCCTGAGTTTGCGGATGGGGCAGACGGTGGCGGGATTGGTGCGGAAGTGTGTACCTGACGAGCGCGTTGCGCAGATGATCGATCACTTCACGCAGTACGTGGGCTCGGCTCCCAATGCATCGCCCGCCGTACTGTGTGGCATCGCCCACATGCAGACCAGTGAGGGAGTCTGGTATCCAAGAGGCGGTACCCGGGCGATTCCCGAGGCACTGATTCGACTTGGGTCCGAGTTGGGCGTCGAGTTTCGTACGAACGTCATGGTCGAGCGTTGCATCATGGATCGCGGCCAGGTCGAAGGCGTGGAATTGGCCTCGGGAGAATGCATCGATGCAGACATCGTAATTTCCAATTCCGATTCGGTGCGGACGCATCAAGAGCTGGTGGGCGGTAAGGCCGCAAAAAAGTTCATGAAACGTCGCAAGTACGAACCAGCATGCTCAGGTGTGGTGCTTTACCTGGGTCTGAAGCGAAGCTACCCGCATTTGTTGCACCACAATTTCGTTTTTTCGGCCGACCCGCATCGGGAATTTGAGGATATTTATCACCGTGGCGAGCCAACCGACGACCCCACCTGTTACGTTTGCGCACCGGCCACATCTGAGCCTCAAGTTGCGCCGGAAGGTGGAGAGGCGTTGTACGTACTGGTCCATACGCCATACCTGCGTGATCACCATGATTGGAACCGGATGCTGCCTGCCTATCGCGAACGCATTGTCCACAAGTTGAAAACCACCGGAGGCATGGATGATCTCGAAGACAATATCGTTTACGAATCACATTTGACGCCACAGGGGATTCAGGATCGTTACCACGTTTTGCGTGGAGCGATCTACGGTTTGGCCAGTCACGGTCGCTTCATGGGTGGCTTCAAGCCAGCGAACCGTAGTCCTGACGTCGCCGGTCTCTACCTGGCCGGTGGAGCTGCCCATCCTGGACCTGGCATGCCCATGGTGTTGATGTCAGGCTGGATCGCCGCTGATACCGCCGACAGGGATGCGATCGCTTCGCAGACGTCGCGTCGGATTTCCATCGCAGCTGCGCTATAGGTTGGAAGCAAACGTGGCAATCGCAACACGAAACACACCGACTGTCAACAAGCCGACCAAGGTCAAGGATCCAGACCCGCGAGTCGTGACGACGAGCTCGGATGTGGAAACGTTACCTGTGGTCTCGTCATTCCTGGCGTTTGGCTTCCATTGGTACGTGCCGCGATTCCTGAAACGGCACTTTCACACACTACGCGTGGCGTCCGGGCCGTTCCCCGACATTCCGCCCGACCATGCCGTCATTTGTTACATCAATCACGCCGGTTGGTGGGACCCGATGTTGGCATTCACATTGAACCAGTTCTATTTTTCGCCTCGTACCGTCTACGCTCCGATTGATGCGAAAGCGTTGAATCAGTATCCCGTTTTCCGCAAACTTGGATTCTACGGTATTGATCAACAGTCGATGGGGGGAGCCAAGTGCTTTATGGCGACTACCAAGGCGCTGATTGCTTCTTCTTCGACCGCACTGTGGATTACGCCTGGTGGTAGATTTTCGGACGTACGAGAGAAAACGACGTTGGAGCCCGGTTTGGGACATGTAGTTGCCGGCGCCGTCAATGTGACGTTGGTGCCAATGGCGATTGAATACACGTTTTGGAAGGCGCGAACTCCCGAGGCTCTGGTGTCGTTTGGTTCGCCCATCGTGCCCGATCCGTCTCGAACAAAATCGGAGTGGTCGCACCTGCTTGAAGCGCGACTGGCGGCGACTCAATCGGAGCTTGCCGAGCTGGCGATTGCCCGCGACGAGTCGCAATTTGAAGTGATTCTTGACGCGAATTCACGCATGGGAGGCTGGATCGATCTGATGCAACGCTTCCATGCCTGGTGCAGCGGCCGGCCGTTTGATTGCCGTCGCACATCGTCACGATGAGGATTAATGTATGTTCAGCTTCATCGTTATAACCAGCCTGATTTCGAGTTGTTTTGTCGTCTTGTTCCTGCGTAATTGCTGGTTGTTCCAGAAAACGAAACGGCAGGTCAGCTTCAGCGAACGACCAGCCGTATCGGTTCTGATTCCGGCTCGCAATGAATCGGAGGGCATCCGGCGCATGCTGGACGCAGTGCTTGCCAGCAAACACGTTGAACTTGAAGTTTCCGTGCTCGACGACAACAGCAGTGACACCACGTGTCAGATCGTTGAATCGATCGCCGCGACCGATCGACGCGTGCGTTTGATCCATGGCGTCCCGCTCCCTGCCGGGTGGTGTGGCAAGCAATTTGCCTGTCACCAATTGGCCCAAATTGCGCAACACGAAGAACTGCTGTTTCTCGATGCGGACGTGATCGTGACTCCTGATGCAATCGCGCGATGCGTAACGCAGAGGCAGAATACGGGCGTTTCGTTAATCAGCGGTTTTCCCCGGCAACTGACCGAGACCTTGGGAGAATCGCTGCTGTTGCCGATGATTCACATTATTTTGTTGTCATTTTTGCCCTTCGACCTGATGCGACGGACTCGCCTTGCAACGGCTTCCGCCGGCTGCGGACAACTATTCCTGACGAAACGAACTGCTTACCTGGCAGTTGGCGGCCATGCCGCGATTCGTGGGTCCCTCCATGACGGGATCACGCTGCCGAGAACATACCGCTCCGCTGGCCATCACACCGATGTGTTTGACGCCAGTGATATTGCCGCCTGCCGGATGTACGTCGGCTGGACCAATACGATCGAAGGACTGCTCAAGAACGCTTACGAGGGGATCGCAAATCCGGCGACGATCTTTCCAATGACGTTCTTGATGGGGTTTGCATTCGTTGTGCCCTCGTCGCTTGCGTTGCAACAGACGTTGTGGCCAACGTCTTCGATGTTGCTTGCCATCAGCCTCGCCGTCGCTGCCCTGTCTTTTGTTCCCCGCATAATTGCTGCTTGGCGATTTGATCGATCCTGGTTGAGCGTCGCGTTGTTTCCGCTTGCGGTAATTCTGTTCCTGGGGCTCCAATGGTTCGCACTCGCAAAGTCACTCGCCGGTACCCGTCCTGAATGGCGAGGTAGGTCCTACGCCCCGAAGGCGGCTTAGGGAGGACTGCATGGCCAGCCAGAAAATCGTCCTCTCCATTCGTGAGGCTTTGAAGAGCTACGCCAACGTACCTGCTTTGCGGGGCGTTTCTTTCGACCTCTATGCTGGTGAGTTACTCGGTTTCCTCGGTCCGAATGGTGCCGGCAAAACAACTTTGATTCGTTGTATTTCGGGGCGAAGTCGGCTGGATGGTGGTACCATCGGCTTTCGAACCGAAAACGGACGCAATGCGCTTGGTGTCGTGCCGCAAAGCATGGCGATCTACGAGGACCTAACGGCAGCCCAAAACCTCTGGAGTTTCGGCAGGTTGCAGCGAATTCCACGCTACGAATTGAGGCGTCGCGTCGAAGATGCGTTGGGATGGTCCAATCTGCTGGACCGCCGAAATGACCTGGCGAAAACGTTTTCCGGCGGTATGCAGCGGCGACTCAATCTTGCCTGTAGCGTGTTGCATCGGCCTCAAGTCCTTTTGCTGGATGAGCCGACCGTGGGTGTGGACCCGCAGAGTCGCGAACGAATCTACGTGATGCTGGACATCCTTCGCGATCAGGGCACGGCCATTCTATTGACGACGCACCAGCTGGACGAAGCACAATTCAGGTGTGACCGGATTGCGGTCGTCGATCGAGGTGTCGTCGTTCAGGTAGGAACGATGGACGAGTTGATTGCCAACACCGTGGGCAGTCAACAGCAATTGTCGGTGACGTTTCGCCGGGTACCCGATCATGATTTCCCGCAATTGTCGTTCGATGCGTCGAAGCTTACCGGTCGCTGCGCGATTTCCGATGTCACCGTGCAGTTGCCGCAGATCCTGCATGAAATCCAGGAAGCGGGTGAACCGGTAACAAATGTCGTATTGCAGGGTCCTACTTTGCAGTCAGTCTTCCTGCAGCTGACCGGAACGGATCTGCGCGAATAATGTTTACGATCTTTCAAATTTCGTTGCTGCGATTATGGAACAACAAGCAGGAACTGATACTGATATTCGTGGTGCCAATCCTGTTCTTCAGTATTTTTGGCGTCATTTTTGGTCAAGGGCTGGCGAAGAGTACACCTGCGGTCAGCATCGCGGTGATTGACGACGAAAAGACGACGTTCAGCGCCGATGTTATACACCAACTTCGACAGAATGCTGCGATCAAGTTTGACGGGAAGAGTTACCATACTTCCGAGAACTGGCCCGTGGAAAAAGTCGCGGACTGGATTATCAAGCAGAACGAAACCGACCTGGTGTTATATTTTCCGCAAGGAATGCAACGGCTCTTCAACACTGGTGCACTGGAAATTGAGTTATTCAGTGAAGGCACGAACCCGGTTGGACACCAAATGGTGACCGGGTTGCTAACGCAATTCATCTCCACTTCGGCAACGTCGAATTCGCCACCAGCAGTCACAGGTGGTGGTTCACGGGATGCTGCCGGGCTTGGAACTGGCCTGGTGTCGTATCAGCTCACGGAACGGATCTCCTCCAACAAAGCCAATCCAAAGATCGCCATGTATGCGGCCGGCATCGCCGTCATGTTCCTGCTGTTTTCGGCCACTGGAGCAGGTGGTAGCGTTCTGGAAGAGGAGGAGGCAGGCACGCTGGACCGGATTTTGTCGAGTCGAATTGGCGTCACCGAATTGCTGGTCGGAAAATGGACCTATATCACTTGCCTGGGCTGTGTGCAGTTGACGGTCATGTTTGCCTGGGCCAATGTCATTTTTGGAGTTGACCTGCTGGGGCATCTGCAGGGATTCTCGGTGATGACGATTTGCACGGCGGCGGCCACCGCAAGTTTGGCCATGTGTTTGGCGGCTACCTGTAGGTCGAGAGCGCAGCTAAATGCCGTGTCCATCGTGCTGATTCTCACGATGTCGGCCCTGGGTGGGAGCATGGTTCCCCGCTACATCATGAGCGAGGAAATGCAGAGTTGGGGAAAGTGGACTTTCAACGCCTGGGCTCTCGACGGGTTTAAGAAGGTCTTCTGGTTGGACCTCCCTGTTCGCGAGCTGCGTTTGGAGGTGGTAGTGCTGCTCGTGATGGCCATGGTATTGGCAGCAGCGGCTCGATTGATGGCAGAACGATGGGAATCGAATTAGACAAACAACCGTAGGACCCACGAGGAAAATTCATGAGAAATCCATTATTGGCAGTCACATATTTGATAGTCGGTTTTGCCTGTTACGCAACTTTGGACACGAGGACATCGGAACCAGCCAATGCGGACACGGAAGTTCGAGCGGCCAAAGTGGAGTCCTTCGCCCCGGTGGCTGTTGATCAGCTCATTGATGAGGCTTCCAGCCTTCGGCCCGAGGCAACGTCGCTTCCGAATTCGCCGATTGTTTCGGCTGCAACCGAAGCAGTTCCCAAGGAAGTTGAAGTGACCGAAACGATCGGCGTCGCCACCCTGGGAAAAGTTGCTATGCGTGTTGAAGGTTTGAAGCCCCAAGGCACGATCCGACTCGCCTTGTTCCGCAGGAGCGGGTTTCCCAATTCAGAGAAAGCGCTGAGGACCGTGTCGCGCCCCGTTTCAGGGCGATCCATAGAAATCGTCGTCGATGCATTAGAGCCGGGCGAATACGCGGCTTCTGTGTACCAGGACCTGAATGACGACCGTGTATTGAACAAAGGTGCCTTCGGCATCCCTCAGGAACCGTATGGTTTTTCGAACAATGCCAGGGGAAATTTTGGGCCACCCGCATTCACACAGGCCTCGTTCGTCATGGCCGAAAAAAACGTTCAGTTGAGTATCATGCTCAAATGAGTGCACTGGGAAACGTTGGATTTAAGTAAACTGAAAGCGGGATTTGCACACCGTGTTCCATTGTCCCAAGAGGGCGGAATGCGGTCAGCAGGCGTCATGTTGGGTACCCAGTATTGTTCCGCTTTGGGCACTTGCGGGGTGGGGCGGCGAATTGTCGAGAGTCTATCTTCACGGTTGGTCTCGGTTTCAGCTAATTTGCGCTGACCGAGATCTTGCCTGACTTCATCTCATCGAAGTTCGGATGCGACGATGAACCATTCTGGAATCGAAAATAGGACGTTCCGCCATGGCTGATTTCAAAGTTACGGAACTAAGAGAGGATATTGATTTCGAGTCGCTTCCGTATTGGGACGTTGTGATCATTGGCGCCGGCCCTGCGGGGCTGGCCGCCAGCCTGACAACGGCGCATCGTGGACTGACGACGCTCGTCATCGAAGCAAAAGACAAGGCGGGCGGCCAGCCCGAATTTCTTTACGCTGACAAACGAATTGTCGATATCCCGGGATTTCCTGACGGCATCACTGGACATGAACTGTCCCGTCGGACGTTTCAGCAGGCGACCCAGGCGTTGGTTCAATTTCGCTTTGAGGAAGAATTGACGAATATCGAAGAAACCGAAGAGGTTGCCGGGGATGAGCATCTAAAACGGGTTATCACATCGCGTGGCAGTTACTTGTGTCGGAAAGTCATTTTGGCAGTGGGTTTGTTACACTATCCTCGCAAGCTGCCCGTGCTTGATGCGTTGGGGTCGCGGAAGGTTCACTACAAAACACCGAAGATCGGCGACTACGAAGGGCAGGGGATTGTGGTTGTCGGTGGTGGTGATTCGGCACTCGACGCTGCGGTGATGGCGTTGCAGCGGCGAGCTTCGGTGGATGTGATCGTTCGTAAGCCGACGATTGCCGGCAAGGCCGAAACGGCGGGTCGCATTAAGCAGCTGGGCGGCCGCATTCATACCGCCACCGAGGTATCTGAAGCAGCATTTGTCGGCGATCAACTGGCAATCACGCTCACCAACGGCCAACATATTGAATGCTGTGCCGCTATCGTCCAAATTGGTTTCTTGTCGGCCAAAGAGACGTTCGAGAAACTCGGCGTCCGATTGAACGCCGATGGCAGCATTGCGATCGATCCCTATTTCGAAACGAGCCGACGCGGGTTGTTTGCGGTCGGAGACGTCCATGGGGATATCAAGCTGATCACCGTGGCCTGGGCCGAAGGAATTCAGGCCGCCATTCACGCATTTAAAGAGATCACAAGCCCGTATTGGTTGAATGAAAAGCGACTCACCGATCACAAGATCACCCTGATCGGAGAAAAAATCGCATCGGCAGCGGCGAAACGCTAACGTGATTTCCATTCTGCAATGTCCAGTTCGCCACCGTCTGCAGTCCATCTACCGCCGGCATTGCAACTCTCAACCTGACTCTTTCGGGTGAATGTCGGTAGCGGTTGGCATCATTGTGGGCACGCACGTGCAGCGAGTGGGACGCTCATGGCAGTCTGTAATGTGTGAATAGCCGCTGCAATTATGGTTAATGCGCTTTAAACCACACGCTGAACCATGATGATCGCTCCGCTGATCCTGATCACACGTACATGCTCCCCCGGCTCGATGAATGAACCGTCGGTTGTGACGTCGACGAACTGGTCTTTGAAGCGAGCTCGACCGGCGGGCCTCAGCGTCGAATCGGCGACCCCCTCATCGCCAAGTTCAATCGATTCGTCACTTCCCGCAATCGGAAAACTCATGGTCGGAGTCGCCACTGACGATTCGCCAACAGCTGCCGGTGGTGCCAGTGTCAATCGATTGAAAACCGGCAGCTTGCCAAAGTGCTGGCTGAGCCAGACCATTGCTACGAGTGCAACCGAAGACGAACCGATCACCACAAGAATGGTTTTCAAAAGATCATCAATCATGATCCCGTCATCGGCGGCGAACCGCTGACTTGCCATCAGCACGCTTGCCAGCAACAGGCATCCACCAGTAAATCCGCCAATACCAAACCCGGGCAAAACAAAAATCTCGACCGCCACAAAGACAATACCGGCTGCAAACAGCACGACCTCCAGCCAACCCGAGGTGCCACCAAGAAAACGACTCCAAAAAAACAACGCGCAACAGAGCCCGGCAACGAGTCCTCCAACACTGAGACCCGGGGCCATCAGCTCGACGTAGAGCGCAATCATCCCCAGAACGACCAGCAGGAACGTGCCCATGTTGGAATTGAAGAGCATGGCGGCCGAATCGATCCAGTTGGATTCAAGAACGACGAAATCCTGGGGCTGGATACCCAGCTCTTTCGCCAACTCGGCGCAATCTTTCACGAGCCCGTTGGCCAATCCGAAACTGACGGCTCGCTCGCCATTTAGCTC
Source organism: uncultured Planctomycetales bacterium (assembly GCA_963821085.1). GTDB lineage: Bacteria > Planctomycetota > Planctomycetia > Pirellulales > Pirellulaceae > CAWGCE01. Next base: position 251,903 of record CAWGCE010000017.1, read on the forward strand.
GAGGAATCTGCCTTCGACCGACTCGCGGAGCGGAGCGCCCTTGTCCCAATCCTGGGGTTGATCAAGCTCAGCCCATTCCGGCTCGGATAAGTACTTGATTTCACCACTGTCCTTATTTGTGACACGGTACACTGGCAGTTTTTTGTCGACCATCGAAGCGGCGATGGCGGCGGGGCGATCGTGAGCTTCGGCAAGATCACGCATCACCTGGACCAGGTGACTGACGATTTTCTCCGGCGCATGACGGAACATCGAGTCCTGCCCCTCGACAATCGGGCCAATGTCGCCGATCTTGCCGAACTTGTGCATGACGATCTGGTCGCAGCCTAGCGACATCATTGCCGCACCACTAATTGCTTCCTGCGGAATGTAAGCGACCGTTGTCGCCCAATCGAGATCGTTCAGGTAATTGGCGAGGTTGACGCTGGAACTTACCAATCCGCCGGGACTATTAATCTCGATCACGACAACATCGGCAGACATTGCTTTGGCTTCCTCGATCTTGCGATAGAAACGATGTTCGCTAAACGGATCGATCTGTCCTTCGAATACAACGTAGGCCACCGTTTGGCCCCGGGGCAGGTTCCATACGGCTTCTGCCATTAACGGTTCGTCCTCGGCCAGCCCCGGTTGCTGGGCCATGGAAACCCCTGCCGCTATGAGTAACAGGCAGAAAAACAAAAGCGTTATTCGACTCGGCATCAGATCATCCACAGGAATCTGGGTTAGAAAACGTCTTCCATTCTATCCGAACCGGGAATCCAAAAGGCAATCCCAGCACGAGACAGGCAAACCATCGCGTACTGCCATGGTCCGAACCACGGTTGCTGGCCACCTGCTGGAGGATGTTTCGGCAATTGCTCGTGTCCATGGCTGCAAAGTATGGGCTGGCGGGCACGCTGCTTCCTTGGAGGCATCTGTAGGTCGACCAACGGGTGATGAAATTCGCTGTGTGCCGAGAAAAATCTTCGAGAATTGGGGCAAACACATTGTATTCAGATTTCCATGTCCCTTGATCGCGTTGGCTTACGCACTGGTTATTAGCCCAGCAGGCAAACGACTTGCTGCAACAAATCAAACTTTTTCAACAACAGGAGCTTCGTCATGTCCCGCCTCACCACCCTCGCCTCGTTGGTTCTGATCTCCTTGACCTCGACAGTTGCACAGGCACAGGTTGTTGCCAACAGTTACTCCACGGGCGGAACAGCTCGAGCGACGGCAACCGGCCAGGGCAATGTCAACCTTCAAGCCAACGCAGCAGCCAGTGGTGGCGGCTATGCAGAAGCCAACATGAATGGTTCGGGACGCTTCGGTGGCCGGGCTACCGGGTCGTCGACGGCCATCACGAATGGCGGCATCGCGGTCAGCAATGGGCAATCCCATGCCAACGGTTGGAACGCTCGGTCGAATTCCGACACGTTCGCCGCCTCGAATTACGGCATCGCTGTTGCCAACGGCGGAGCCTACGCTGACGGCAACGCCTACGCTGACAGTGTGAGTGGCGCGGTTGCCGACGGTGGCGTGGCGATCTCGGACAGCCAGGCATTCGCGCAGGGTCGGTTCGGTGGCTACGGCCAGTCGACCAGTTCGGCGATCACTGCCGTCAACGGCGGATTCGGCAGCAGCACGAGCGTCTCGAATGCGAACGGTTACTTTGGTGGAGCCGCCATCAGCAACAGCGGAGCCATGACGCTTGGCTCGGGAGTATCCGGTGCCGCGGCCGGCAGCGAAGCATGGTTCGGTGGCGTCAGCGTTTCGGACGCGACGCACATCGTTGGCCCGTAAGACCTGGTTAGCTCAATATTTGAAGCAGAAGCCCCGTCAGGAAACTGGCGGGGCTTGTTTCGGTTTGCCAGGCATGTTTCTCAACTTGAGGGTGCAAGTCCCTTATCCAACTTGATGGAGGTGAAGGATTAGCGAAGCGCAAGGGCGTCGTCGCGAGGCGGGGTCTGAAGGAAGCGTGTAGCAAAACCACGACTCGACGAACAGGAATCGGATACGTAGGCAGTGGCAGATGGGACGAGTTCGCACGAACAGCGACGAAGTCCTCCATCCATCAAAGGTCTGTGCTGTAAATCCGGCGGGTGCGTGGTGAAAGTCGAGAAACTTAACCTGGGAGGTCTGGCGTGTGTCCGGCGGGAACAGCCTTGCTGCTGCGAGCCGGACTGACGACTTCGCAAGAAGCCGTGATCGCACGTCAGAAGTCAGCAGAGGGCATAGTAGGGGGATGCAGGCCGGCGAGGGTCTTAAGGCACTCCAGTCCGAAAGGCGGAGCAAACAGATAAACCGAACCGTAGTCCCATCGAAGGCCCGAACGGTCCCCGGCGATATCGGCCCCAGCCAGTGAAGCGAGTGGAGATCCCAAAACCGGACGGTGGAGTGCCAAGCTTGGCATTCCAACGGCGGTGGATCGCGTGATCCAACAGGCGACTCTCCTGGTGCTTTCACCCGAATGGGACGAGACGTTTTCCGACAATAGTTTCGGCTTCCGGCCGTATCGATCCGCTCAAGATGCTGTCGCCCGAGCCCAGAGTTATCTGGAGGAGGGCTACAAATGGGTGGTCGACATGGACCTGGAGAAGTTCTTCGACCGCGTCAACCACGATGTTCTGATGAGCCGCGTGGCCAGACGAGTTAAAGACAAGAGACTGTTGAAACTGATCCGAGCGTTCTTGAACGCGGGCGTGATGGTGGATGGCCTGTTCAGTGGGACCCGCGAGGGAACTCCACAGGGCGGTCCGCTTTCCCCGTTGCTGTCGAACCTGCTGCTGGATGAACTGGATCGCGAGCTAGAGTCTCGCGGTCTTCGGTTCGCCCGGTACGCCGACGACTGCAACATTTACGTCAAAAGCAATCGAGCAGGCGAGCGTGTGTTATCAAGCGTGACGAAATGGTTGGACAAGAGGCTGCGGCTGAAAGTCAACCAGGACAAGAGCGCCGTGGACCGTCCTTGGAATCGCAAGTTCCTGGGGTTCACGTTCACGACGCGTCGCAAGATCAGCATCGCTCCGCAGTCGAGAGCGAAGTTCAAGAAACGGGTTCGCGAGATCACCAAGCGTAACCGAGGTTCATCCTTGCAACGTGTGATCGACGAACTCCGCAGCTACCTGATCGGTTGGCGAGGCTACTTTGGCTTCTGCCAGACGCCTTCGGTGCTGCGGGACTTCGACAGTTGGATTCACCGCCGATTGAGAAGTTATGCCTGGAAGCAATGGAAAACCGGCAAACGTCGGTTCAAAGAGTTACGGCAAGTTGGGCGTTGGCAAAGACCTTGCCGCCCAAACCGCTGGGAGCCGCAAAGGCGTCTGGCACAACAGCCGTTCTCCAGCCCTGAACTTCGCCCTGCCCGGCAGGGTGTTGGCGGAACTCGGTGTCCCGCTGCTTCTGAAGCAACCTGAACCCAAAGTTTAACCAGCCGAACCGCCGTGGTACGGACCCGTATGCCCGGTGGTGTGGGAGGAGAGGAGCCGCGAGGCTCCCCCTATCCCGATTGCGGGCGATACATCTGAGCAAACCGGCAGTGGTGAGGCAGCAGAAAGGATCGAAGGCGGATAACTACGGCTGATTCGTGGAGTCGCTTCCGCTATACTCGCAGCTTAGTTTTGAGTGCTGCACTTGGCCTCGGAGTTTGCGATGAACCGACGAATTGATCTGGTTTCTTCCAGTCCGGTGAATCCCGTCCACAAGCGTGCGGGTTTTACGCTAGTCGAGTTGTTAGTCGTCATCGCCATTATCGCGATTCTGGTTTCTCTCCTGTTGCCGGCGATTCAGTCGGCACGCGAGGCGGCGCGTCGCGTGCAGTGCATCAATAATCTTCGGCAACTTACATTGGGACTGCTGAACTACGAGTCTGCCCTCGGCGAATTTCCGGTTGGCTTTGAGTACCCTGTAGGAGTCAACCCGGCCACGATTCAGGATATGGGACCGAATTGGGCGATCCGAATCCTGCCATTCATGGAAGAACAGGCTTTGTTCGATCGATTTGATCTGACCCAGTTTGTCTCGGATGATATCAATGAAGAGGCTCGTCGCGCGACAATCAGTTCCATGCTTTGTCCTGCCGATGCGTTTAATCAAACCGAGATGGTGATGGGTTCAAATGAATTATGGGGACGAGGCAACTACGCCGCGAACGCGGGAAATGGTCCTCTATTGATTCGAGTTCCTGACGGTATCTTTGGTCCGACGTCTCCAGGCTGGTTAGACAGGAAGCGACGTGGCGTGATTGGGCCGAACGTGGCCACGCGGCTGAAGAAAATTACCGACGGCACGACGAAATCAATTTTGCTCGGCGAGGTTCGAGCTGGAGTGACCGAACTTGATCGCCGAGGTGTCTGGGCTTTGGGACAAGCCGGCGCGAGCATGCTATTTTGGTATGGTTCGACGGGCGATGCGAATGGGCCAAACGTCTGCAACTTGAATGCCGACGATGTTGCTGGCCCGCGGTTTATGGATCGCGTACTTTTGGAACGCGAGTGCATGCCGGACTACACGGGTGACGACTGGGGAGATCAGGCGACGGTACGCAGCATGCATGTTGGTGGAGTTGTGATTGGAATGGTGGATGGCAGTGCAAAGTTCATTTCTGAAGAAGTCGAGACGACCGGCATTAATGGATACTGGGGCCCCAATGGCGAGCTCATGTCGGTCTGGGACAAGATGATCGCCAGTGCCGATGGCATGGTCATCGATGGAGCTCTTTAAACAAACCAAAATGCGCAATATGACTTCTTCCTCACCAAGCCAGGCCGCCCAGTTGCTTCGGTGCTGGGTGTGCTTCATTCTCTTCTTCGTGATTGGCTGCTCGAACCAGCAGCCTGACATGCAGAAGGTTTCCGGAACTGTAATGTTCAGCGACGGAAAACCGGTGACGGGCGAAAACTCCAGCGTCGTGTTTATTCCCGATGCAAATTCGACAGGCCCGCCAAGGAAGTCTGCCAGCGGGATCATCAAGCCGGACGGTTCATTCTTGCTGATGACGAATAATCCGGGTGATGGGGCGTATCACGGCAGTTACAAAGTAATTCTCAAAGTCTGGGACAATTACAGAGAGCAGCGAAGCGCTGTTCCGGGAAAGTACACGGAAGTTACGACATCGCCGCTGCGAGCTGACGTTGGACCCGGCACAGAAAGATTCGAATTCACGATCGACCGGTGAAATGCTCGGCGACCTCACGTCCAGTGTTAGATCGCTCTCTGACCATGACGGCCCATCGTTGTTTTCTGCCCAAACGGCGAAATGAATCGCTTATACTTGGCCAATCGTCAGTCCGCGATTTGTTGTCGCACCGTTGCGAATCGAAAATGTGGTACATGGTTCGGGAGTCTGTCATGAAGGAATCGTTACAGCGTTTATTCACTGTTGCCATTGTCTTGGTGGTGACGCTCGTTGCAAATGTTCGCTTTGCACATAGCGCGGTCGGTCCCAGTGTGGCAATCGTCGCGGCCGCGACCAACAGCAACATCATGAGTGAACGGTTCACCGATTTGCGAGATGTGCTCGTGGCAGATGGCCGTTTTAATTCAGTGGATATTATCTCGACGACCAGGTTTGGCACCGGGACACCTACGCTGGGCGATCTGCTTCAATACAATGCCGTGATTCACTGGTCGAATGACAGCAATGATGATGCAGTTGCTTTGGGCAACGTCTTGGCCGACTACGTGGACTCTGGCCGAGGCATGGTTCAAGCGGTGTTCGCCAACACCAGCAGTAATCCCGATCGGTATTTGCAGGGTCGTTGGATTGCAGAAGGATACAACATCATCCCGCCAAACGGCGGTTTTACTCAGGGACCAACCGTGAGCGGAGTGGCAACGAAGCATGCCGTGATGGACACCCCACTGGAACCCGAGCATCCGATCTTTGACGGAGTTTCCGACGTTCGTTTGGCGTTGGGTATGTTTTCTTCTGGAGGACTGTGGGGCGGCTACCGACCGACGACCACTACGCTCGAAACGGGAGCCCGAAAGCTGGCGTTGTGGGAGGACGGGAAGACAGCCGTTGCAGTCAGCGACATTTTTCCCAATCGAGTCGAATTGGGTCTGCATCCGGTGTCCAACCTGGTGGCTGACGGTTACTACGAACTGAACAGTGACACGCCGCGTTTGATTGCGAATGCGTTGTTGTTTTCGTCGGGCCATCTGGGTGGATTGACGTTCGATTTCGATAACGATGGTGTTCTCGATTGTGCAGACATCGATCATTTGATCTCGTCGATCGCTGCGGGGACATTTGATGAATGTCTGGACCTGAATGGGGATGGAACGCTCGACTTGCAAGATCGAGATCTATGGCTGGAGGGTGCTGGACATCAGACGATCGGAGCCCCCTACCTGCTCGGCGACGCCAACCTCGACGGCCAGGTGGATGGCCTCGATTTCATTGTTTGGAACGTCCATAAGTTTCAGCTGTCATCCGGCTGGTGTTCCGCTGATTTCAATGCGGATGGGATGACGGATGGGCTTGATTTCATCGATTGGAACTCATTCAAGTTCCAGTCTTCGGATGCCGCCATCGCGGTTCCCGAACCCGCGGTATCCTGGCTGTGCATTGTATTGTTTGTTATGTCGCTCGCGACGACTTCAATCGAAAGATAAGATACGGCATCTGTTTGGCTCATTGGATGGTCGGCGACAAACTGAAGAGAGCAGCACGAACATCATCCAGACGCTGCTTTCCGTCGACTCGGGAATGTTCGTGAGAACAGAGTCGACCGATCCGAACTTATTCTCGTTCCAGAGCAGGAAATCGCCGCCGTTGATATTGCCGTCGTGGTTGAAGTCGCCCGAGCACCATTGGGACTGGCTGGTGAACTTATTACTGTTCCAGATGAGGAAGTCGGTTCCGTCGACGAATCCATCCAAATTGGCGTCACCCGGCCGGATGGGATGCGGAAGATCACGAGCCACGGCAGCATCGCTAAGCCATTCCGTCTGATCGGCGTCGTCGACCTGGCCGTCGCTGTTCAGGTCGAACTGCGCGGAGTTCGTACCGGCTACGATCTCGCCAACCAGCGCGTTGATGTCTTGGCAATCGAAAGCGTCGTCGTGGTTGAAGTCGCCGTATGCGGCTGGAGGGGTCAATTCGAAGGCAACGACGAGATTTCCCGAATTGCCGCCGCCGTTGTCGGTGACTCCGATAAGCGTTCGGTTGCCTCCTGCTGTTCGCGGACCAAGCGTAATGCCTTCCAGGTTTTGCCGAATGGCGGGGCAACGGCACCTGACCAGAGTAACGTCTTGGAGACCGGCACGTACGGGCTCGCATCGAGTCCGCTGTCAAACGCCGCGCCGCTAACATCGGTGGCACCAGCAAAATCAATCTGGTAGATGCGATTCTCGATGATCGGCAAAGTGGTGGCAGCCGAGCGCCTCCAGCGCCAACAACGTGCCGTCGGGCAGGGCGACCAGGTCAGCCAGACCACTGCGATCGGCCGGGCTACCGTGGACGGGATCAACTTCATAAGCAAACTGTGCTGTTGCATTGACAGTCGATCCATTCATCGCAAACTGTTGCAGTCGAACAATTGTTCCGGTAGACGCTGTCGCCGCGTCGCCATCAATCGTTAACGCTTCCTCGTTGGCCGTCCACATTTCGTCGCCGGCAACCGATCGCGCTAATGACTCGAAGCCGCGGTTATTGCGCACGTTGCCATTGGTGGCCCACACGGTCGGCAGTGGCAGCGATTGCAGGCGTAGTCCATCGAAATCGAATTCACGAATCCCGGGGATCAACTCCGCTGCCGCGGTGTCGCTTTCGTAGGCAATGAAGACCGAGTTGGGTGAATCGGGATGAAACGCGAGGCCTTCGGCGTCGAGTGTGTTGTCGTCCAGCTGCCAGGTATTAGTAGCTGTTGCCGAAACGATGCCCGTCGCATCCAAAGATGCATCAAACTCGACGACCGCTCCGCCTGTGTCGGCAACTGCCATGAACTTGCCTTGACCCAGGCCAGTGGAACCGAGCATTGTGATACCGCTCAGTTCCGAAAACTGGCCATTCATCGAATCCATCTCGAGAAAGTTTCTGTAGCTTACCTCCCACTGGCAACTGCCAAGCCCGCATTGAGCGAGGGGGATCAAGACGGCCAGCAAGAGGGTTCGGAATGGCATGTCAATCAGGAGTGGTTCGACGTTTGGAACGCGAGTGGCTGAACTACTTCAGATAGATCAGTATAACGCAATTGAGACAAGGCGGCTAAAATCCAGGTATTCAGGACTGCGGACTGCTCTGGTTCAGTTCTTTGACCAGCGTGGCCACGCTGCCGTCAGAAACCGCTTCTTCAATTTCCCAGTTGAATTCGGTCGCTCCATTAAGCCAGTCAGCCAACGCCTCCAACTCGGCCCTGCTACCACCCTGCGCGACCGTGTGCTCGATAGACCCCTCGAACGGTACACCAAGAGTTCGGCTGGAATATTGTTCGGTGCTCAGCAGATTCAACCGGTACATACCTCGATTGTCTTCGCTTTGTTCGGGGCGAAGCAGCGTCTTGCATTGCAGGGCTCTGACATCCTGCAGTCGAACGGTTACCGGTTCGCCATAAGCGCCAATCGCTGGCAACTGCAGTATGCCCTCGTTCTCGTCCACGATCAGGTACCAGCGACCAGTTGGTTGCCGCGTAACGTATAGAAGTAGTCGAATGCGGCCACGAACGTCGCCAGGGTGATCGAGGTGTGAACTTTGATCAGCATACCTAAGTCCCACCAATCGAGAGCCTGGTCACCAATCTCGAGCAAGACGTAGAAAAGAACGCCGGAAATGCCAAAACAAGTCGCCGCAACCGAGACAGGTGACTTGAAACCGCCCGGTATCAAACGCCGGCGTTTGATACCCACTTCACACTCGACACAATCCTGATACCCGCGTTTGATGTCATCGTCGGAGCGGTTGTAGCGGGAATACTGTAGAAGCGAAGCGATGAGCCCAAGTATCGATAACAGTGACCACGCCAGGCCAAACTGACTTGAATAAGTCAGGCCAGATACCAGGACGCAATCTGCCAGGCGGCCGGGATTTGCATAGACCGTGACTTGTCCACCTTGTTTTAATCCACCAATGGCACGCTCGATTTCGTCCAACCCTTCCAACTTGCTGTAAGTGGCCCGCTCGCCGAAGTACCTTCGACCGTTAACCGTGAAGGAGTACTCGATTCGTTCAATTTCATTCCTGGCAACGACAAGCTTGTTGACGCAGCCCGGATAGGATGCGTAGCGAACGGTCAACGCCTGTTTGGCAATCCTCCAGGGCTGGAAGATAGACAACCCCGTAGAAACGAATACCGTTACAAAAATGATAGGTAGGAAGCCGAGGTTGCTACGCGATTGATCTGGATTCATGGCGGCGAGCTCCTGAACGGTGATGCTCAAAGATAGAACGCTGCGCAAGGGAGAGTGAATCCACGGCAGGCGACCTGCAATGGAAGGTCGTCATAATGCCTATGGACGGCACAAACCGCGATATTTGGATGTCATGAGGCAGATGTTCCGGGGTGGGTCGGATGGACACCCCTGAGAACGAGACGAATAAGCTGGCCGATTGCCATGACTCATGACATTCAGCAAGCAACACCGCTTGGTTGGATCAGCGTGGGGCAAACGCAGCGTTTGAAGGAGGGGCTGGCAATTGCAGCGCTTGCTGAGTGCTAGATAGCTCCTGGATGTAGTGTTTCAACAGTCCGTACGTCGATTGAAACTCAGGATCGTTGGCCAGCGCTGAGTAGCGAGGGTCGGTCCTCACTGTGTCGAAGTGTGCCAGGCAATCGTTCAACGCTGCCATCGGTGGATGGCCATTTCCCTGGAACACTTCGGCGGGCAATGCCAGGTACTGATGCCATGTCGCGTCCAGTCTGGCGTACATTTGTGGAGTGCAAGCCTGGCCAGTTGGTCACGAACGTGATCAACCTCCTGGGTCGAATGTTGTTGGGCGAGCGGCGATGCACCGGGCGTTGCGGATGCCAGGGGAGATTGATTTCCAGCGTATTGCATAACTTGTTGTGCAAGCAGAACCGCGTTTGGTGGTACCACAACCTGTGTACCAGGCGACGGGGCTCGATAGTAGTTGGCGTTACTCATTGGATCGACACGAATCACTGATCCGTCAAAAGAGACTCCAGCGAACAAACCTCGGCTACGAGAATAGGAATAAATCTGTGCACCGAGCCCGCTGTCCGTAGCGGCTGTCGCCTGCCTTCCAACCGGTCCTGCGGCCACAGCGGCGTCAGCTCCCAGTGTAAATCGCCCCGATAACAGACCTTCAACACTCCTTCTCGTCTTGAACACCAAGACGACGTCAGTCGCCTGGACTCCGACTTGCCAGCCGATATTTCCGCCCGTCAAACTGACAAACATTGGCGCTTGCCAAATGCCACTATCGTCGCGGACCAGCACAACGCCGTTGCCGTATCTGGCACCCACAACAAAGCTGCCTTTGATGACGCTGGGTATGATCGCAACCGCTTGGGCGTCACGGAGCAAACTTTGTGGAATCCCAGTCGCCGGGATCGCCATAATTTCGTTTAGCACCCGCATCGATTCCTTGACCGTAGTGTCCTCTTTGAATTGGCCCGATGCGTCTGGGGACACCAGAAAAAGAGCCAGACAAATGACTGTCACGAGCTTCGACGAAGACTTCATAGCACGATTCCTGGGGTGGCACGTTGTTGATCTTGTCGCGGTGAATTGCGCGGGTGTTGCGACTGTTACATGACAGCCTATCGGTCCTGCCAAAATCGGGTCAATACGAGTCTGCAGCAAAGTTGCGGGCAAAATCTGGAGGAATACGCGAAGTGCCGAGTTGAACCGATGTGTCGTGCTGGAAGATCACGATCTTGAGCAAATGCCGTTGTCACGGCTCAGCGAACTTCGACGGTTTCGCGGTCGCCACCTGCAGAAATCGCGGCGAAGGCTGCAACCGTGTCCGCGATGACTATCTCGTTGTTCTGCCAGGGGACCGTACCGTTCCAGTCAACGCAGTCGCCATGAGTTGAACGGCTGGTAGACTCCTCTTAGGTGTGAGCTGGACTCATCGCCGATCTGGAGACTTGGATTCAACGTGCAAATGCAGGAGTCAAACTGTGAACCTTGGAATTCAAATCCAATTCCTGAACAAGACTCAACAGACGCTGCCCGCAATGGTGGCTGGTCTGACCGACGAACAGTTTCGCTGGCGACCGGTAGCGGGAATTGGACGGTCCTGGAGATTCTTGGTCACCTGTTAGCTGAGGAAACGAGCGACTTTTGCCAACGAGTCCGGCTAACTCTGAAAGACGCAGCGCTACCCTGGCCTCCGATTGATCCGGAAGGAATTGTGGTTTCCGGGAGATTTAATGAACAGGTCCCTGCAACAGTTCTTCATGAGTTCCATGATGCGAGGGCAAAATCGATCGATTGGCTCAAGTCGCTGGTGCGGCCCGCTTGGGACCATACGCATCACCACCCAAGTTTGGGACCGCTGCGAGCTGGCGACCTGCTTCTGTCATGGGTGGCCCATGACCAGTTGCACATCCGGCAGATCGCGAAGCGTTGCTTTGAGATGATCAGGATCGACGGCCAACCGTTTCGGACGCAATACGCAGGCGACTGGGGCTCCTGACCGAGAGCCAGTTAATTGCCAAAGAGATTGGCAATGATGACCGGGTGTTCTTGACATACTGGGCAGGGTATTTGCTGGAGTGCGGCAAAGGCTCCAGCTCAGCGCGTGGGTGAGCAGGTGTGCCGCAAGTCAAGGAGCTTCACATGTCCAACCAACGGTGTGCGATCCGCGCTCGATTTCGCATAACAAGTCTCAAGAGGCGGGAAGGCAAGCTGTGGGTTTGTGTCGGAGAAGCGACGGCAGCACAAAATCAAGTTTGATAGATGGCACGGTGGTTGTCGGAGGTGGGGGGCGCAGCGTCACAACTCATGGAACGCGATTTAAGTGAGTTCGTAGGGGCGAGGCGGCTGTTTCTGTCTGGACGAATATGCGGTTTGTACCGACTGTTCGCCAAAGCCGTCGGCTTCCCTGGAACGTAGGCAGCCATTGTGGTCACTTGCGTGGCTAACTGACCCCGCCTGGAACAAGTAGTTTGTTTTGCTTCGTTCTATGACGTACAGTACGATGGAAACGACTGAAACAAGGGGCACAAATATGGAACTTGGTGCTTCATGCGTACCAGTATGTGATCGCGGTTTCCCGGACCTTTGACTGAGGAGTACCAGCCGATGAATCGGTTTTCGATAGGGTTTTTGCTTGAGCCAGCGCCCTGCTGTCGTGTGGATCCAATGCATTTTCTGAAACTTGGGCAGAGAAGTTGGGTTTTCCGTCTGGCAGTCGCGTAGTAATTCTGGATGGACGCGAGGCGGGCATCGCATGGGAGATGAACGAAGCCTGCAAGGACCTGTTGCAGGCTGACCAAATCTCGGCTGTGGACGTGGTCGTTACCGGGCCTTGGTTTGAGCATTTCGCAAACTGGAGCAAAGCAAACCCGCAATATGATGTGGGCATCAGTATTGCATTAACGAATCCCTATTCGTCGCCCAGTTGGCGTCTGATGTCCTCGGAATACGGCCCAACGACGCTCGTTGATGCGCATGGAGAACCTTGGAAGTCTGTCGTCCAATTGGTGTCGCATGCGACGGCCAACGACGTTAAGAGTGAATTGGATGCGCAGATCATGAAAGCTCGGCAGGCAGGAATGACTCCAACTCACCTGACCGGTTTCTACGGCACGGTCTACAGTCGTGTTGACTTGGCGGCGGTATTCCTGGGGGCTGCAAAGAAGTATTGGATTCCGGCCACCGTTGTGGAACTGACTCCAGAGCTGACTCAGCATTTCCGTGAGCAGGGTTACCCGATCGACAACGAGATGCTGGAGCTCATTACCAATTATCCGCTCCCAAAAGTCGACGACATGCAACTCACCCCCGTGGCGGACTGTACGAAGAAAAACTGGCTGCGTACACCGGACTGTTGCAGTCGCTTCAACCGGGGCTCACCTCCATCGTGTTGCGACCTGCGATCGAATCACGAGGCCTGCAGGAGATCAGCGAGAATTGGCAACAACGCGTCTGGGATGCACAGTTGATGGCCGATCCCAAGGTCGCTGAGACAATGCGAGAAGAAAAAATTGTTGTGACGAATTGGCGACAGATCATGGAAAGGTTCGAGGGCGTACGGGCGTTCGTCCCTGAAGGCGAGTCCGAGGTTTCGGATGACGTAACTGAATCGGCCGGCGTACAGGAATAAACCAATGAGGCAATTCAAGCCAGCGATCGCCTTGGTAATTCTGCTCACGGTTGGGATGACTGTCCGTGCAATTGCCAGCGTCTCGAGGGAACGGGTACGCCAATTTCTACCTGGAAGAGGCGACGAAGAACTTGCCCCGGAATCCTAAGCAATTCAATCCGTCCATCAATCCAAATTCGAATCCATACGCGGGTCGGCGAGGCTCGGCGATTGCAGAACAGAAGAGTTTCAACCCGATAGGGAATCCGAACGCGAATCCGTACACGAATCTGAAGACTCCACAACCTGCAAGCCACTACAACGCCTACGCCCGGCCGGCTATGCAACGACATGACCAACGAAGGCAGCAAATCAACACTGCGATTGTTACTTCGACAGGATTGCCGATGAGTGGGCCCAATATTGGCGGGACGAACACACGCAACACGTATCACGGTCACTACTACAACGCACCCAAATAAAAACCATCTTGGCGTCGCCGTGGAATCGATTGACGGGGCTCGTCGTCAATCGTGCCTGTCGCGGCCCGCCACGTGGTTTCTTCTTCGACCGGTTCCCCCGCCGATGGGTCACCCGGGGAGTGAATCTCTGAGGCAGTAATTCCGCCGTCCTGCCGTTGGTTGTATCGGACGTCGGCGTTCCACCTGCTGCGGTGCGTTACGCAATTGCGATTCTGGAAATTCGATGCAGTGGCGACGATGAACTCTACGGACAAAGCGGCGACGACGTGCTGCTAGGTCGAAATAACAATGACTTGCTGTTCGGTCAATCCGGAGATGATATCCTCGTTGGCGGTTCGGGGTTCGACGAGCTCTCCGGTGGTGGCGGTGACGACCTGCTGTTGGGAGCAGCCACCACGTTCGACACGGATCCATCCGCCTGGTTATCGATTCGAGACGAGTGGCTCTTCTCAGCTGCCACGGTCCCGGGCCGCATCACCAATATTCTGGTCGGCGGTGGACTGAATGGTGCCAATACACTGACGTCTGGGGTGACCGTCTTCGATGATGGCGCGTTCCGACATCCTTGTGAGCGGCGGAGGAATCGACTGGTATCTGGTCTTGCCGATCGATCAGGCCAATGGAGTGTCGGGCAAAGATTTTGTCACGACTCTTGAAGATGAAATACAAGCAGGCGAAATGGCTCGGCAGGTAGATTACGCGGATGCCAGCCAAATTGGCCAATCTGGAATTTTCAAAGGCTTCGCGAGCAAGTAATTGCTGAACGGCTCGATAACCTAATCACCGGCAATCAAAAAGTTCCCGTATCCCCGAAGTCACCGAAAGCCATTCGATTGGCCTGGGTCGTTATCTTCTGAAGATCGAGAACTTCATGGAAAAAAGCGCTCGCGACCCCGAAGTCACCCTAAACCAGTCGCGTGGTCTGGGTTGTTATCTTTTGAGGAAACGAGAGCTTCGCGTTTTAAGGTGTACCAGACCCGTAGCCAGTCGCGTGGCTCGGGAGATCTCTCTTAACCGAACAGGCAACTTCTTAATACTTGTCGGTAATGCTTGCGTCGGAACTACACTCGTCCTGTGATTCCGCCCATGGTTGCTTGGATTGCGTGTAGAAGATTCATTCTCAGCCGATTGGACCGTTCTTCCGTGAACTTACAGTGAATCAGGTGGCATCGGTCAAACAATGAAACGCATGGCAGAATATGCAAGATGTCCCGTGCTCTTCGAATCTTTCTGATTGCATCGGTTGCTGTTCGCGCACGGAATGCGCCATAGCCGCGTCGTCCCTGTAAATCGCACTGGGCGGCAGTGCGTAAACGCTGCGGCCGTCAAAAGCGTCAGCGGACACGCCCGCACTGCGGACTTGGTAGTGCAGTACAGTGGCTGGCGAGTTGTTCCCCTCGGGCGGTGCAACGGCACCATCTACTTTGTCGGTTACATTGAGCTAATTCCCACCCCGCGTCAGTCGTGTGGCTGCTAAAATCGTTGCATCTCGGAGAACCACTGCACCTTACACTAAACGGCTCCACAATTGCCATGTCTCAGCAGTACATTCTGGCGCTCGACCAGGGAACGTCGAGCTCTCGAGCCATTATCTTTGATCAAAATGGCACCCCCCTCGCAAATGCCCAGAGGGAGTTCACGCAACATTATCCTCAACCCGGATGGGTTGAGCACGACGCGATGGAGATCTGGGATACGCAACTTAACGTTATGAACCAGGCAATCGCCTCGGCAGCGGTTCAGGCGGACGAGATCGCGGCCGTGGGTGTCACCAACCAGCGCGAAACGATGCTCGTCTGGGAAAAAACGACCGGCAAACCGGTCCATCGAGCAATCGTCTGGCAAGACCGGCGCACGGCGGATCGGTGCGAATCGATGAAGCAAGATGGAGCAGAGTCGACGATTCGCGAGAAGACAGGTCTGTTTCTTGATCCCTACTTCTCTGGGACGAAGTTGCAGTGGTTATTGGAAAACGTTGAAGGTGTTCGTCAGCGAGCGGAGCGAGGTGAGTTGTTGTTCGGTACGATGGACACCTGGCTCGTTTGGAAGTTGACGGGTGGGAAGTCGCATGTGACCGACGTCACTAACGCTTCCCGTACGCTGTTGTTCAACATTCACTCATTGGACTGGGACGATGAGTTGCTGGAGAAACTGGCGATTCCGAGGCAACTCTTGCCCGACGTCAAAACGTCGAGCGAAATCTACGGGCACGTTGACAGCGAACTGTTGGACGGTTCGGTACCTGTCGCTGGAATCGCGGGTGACCAGCAGGCCGCACTATTTGGACAGGCCTGCTTCGACAAGGGCATGGCGAAAAATACCTACGGTACCGGGTGCTTCCTGTTGATGAATACCGGTACCGAAGCAATCATGTCGCAGCATAAGTTGCTAACCACGATCGCCTGGAAAATTGGCGATCGGACCGAGTATGCGTTGGAAGGTTCCGTCTTCGTTGGCGGTGCGGTCATCCAATGGTTGCGCGATGAGTTGAAGATGGTCAGTAGTTCGATCGAGTGCGATGAGTTAGCTGTGAGTGTTAAAGACTCGAATGGTGTTTGCATCGTCCCTGCGTTTGCCGGGATGGGGGCTCCGCACTGGGATGCCTACGCGGGGTGCGATATTCGGCCTGACACGCGGTGCCAATCGCGCTCATCTCTGTTGCGCGGCGCTCGAGTCGATTGCGTTGCAGTCGTGCGACCTGATCCAGGCGATGGAACGGGACGCCGGCTGCCAATTAACTCAATTGCGAGTCGATGGGGGGGCGTCGCGTAGCGACGTGCTGATGCAGATTCAGGCCGATCTCCAGCAATCGGTCGTGGTCAGACCTCAGTGCATCGAGACAACCGCCCTCGGAGCCGCCTATCTGGCAGGACTGGCAGTTGGCTACTGGGGGAGCCAGGCTGATATTGCAACGCATTGGAAGGCTTCGAGACGTTTTTTACCTACACAGGATGCCAGGGAAATGGCGGATCTCAAGTCGAACTGGAACAGGGCGGTCGAGCGGTCGAAGGCGTGGGCGGTATGACATGCATTTCCTGTGCAGTTGTTTCGGGTGCGTATGTTCTCAAGAACCGAGTGTCGTACGAATTAGCGATTGCCGTGGCGGGCATCCGGCGGCTATCTTGAAGACTGGATCGAGGAGCGGAATTTGTCGCAATTGTTTCAAATGAGGGAAGTATTGATTTGGGCGGTAGGCCTGTTGGCTGCCTGCTGCGCACCGTGTTGGGGACAGTTTGATCCGCCGATGGGTTATTACGATGCGGTGGCGGGCGTCGGCAGTGTCTTAAAAGGACAACTGCACGACATTGTCGACGATCATGTCGTATTTTCCTACAACGATGCGCGGACGAATTTGCAGGCCAGTGACCGCGACCCCAGCGATCCAAATCGCATTTTCTTGATTTACAATCGCGAGTCGTTGGATATATCAAATTTGGGTGGAACGATCCCGGGCTGGGATAGTGGTGTTTCGTGGAATCGCGAACACACTTGGCCACGTTCATTGGGTGTTGGCAGTTCGGGAGCTGACAACACCGACATGCACATGTTGCGGCCTTCCGATCCGGGAGTCAATTCCAGCCGCGGTAACAAGCATTTTGGGGGAACGTTTGGGCAACCGTATGGCTTGGCATCGGACGATGGCCAATCGGTCTGGTACCCAGGCGATGCCGACGCCGGCATGGTCGCAAGGCAAATGTTCTACGCGGCGGTACGCTACGATGGCTCCGACTCAAGTACGGAGGACTTGGAGTTGACCTCTGGTGCGCCTGCGGCAAATCAACTTGGCAATTTGGACCGGTTGATCGAATGGCATTTTGCCGCATCGCCAGATGAGTTTGAACTTCGACGGAATCAAATTGTCTACGCTGCTTTTCAGGGCAACCGCAATCCATTTATTGATCGGCCTGAATTTGTATGGAGCACGTTTGTTGATCAGAACAACGACAGCCAGATCGCAATCCAGGATGCTGAGGTCGACGCCAACGGTGGTTCGCTGGCCGAAATCGATTTTGGTCGAGCGATTGTCGGCAGCACGGTCGACACAACGCAGACAATTGGGCTGGAAAAAGTTGGTGCCGCCGGTACCTATTTCGAAGTCATCGCTTCAGGTGGAGCAACGAGCAGCCTGACTGGTCGATTTAATGCCTTTCGCTCAGGCCAGGACGACCAACACAGCGTGACAGTCGGGTTGTCGGCGTCGACAACCAACATTGGCTTGGCTACCGGTTCCGTGGCATTCGACAATCTTGATGTGACTGGTGGTGCCGGCATTGGACGCGGTGCCAATGACGTCAATGATGTCGTCGCCATGAGTTTGGAAGTAGTGGATCACGCGACTGCTTCCTTCGATTTGACTCAGACGATCAGCAAATTGAGTCTGGATTTCGGGCAGGTTGAATTGGGGACAAAAAGTACACCACTGGAGTTTGATATCTTTAACTTGGGTGTCGACATTGAGTTCACGGCAAAGCTGGAATTGGATGCAATTTCAGCAACAGGCGACGCGACCAGATTCTCAACCGACCTGAGCCCTTTTCTCGGCGCCGATGCATTGGCAGCGGGACTGAGCAAGCGGTTTACTGCTTCGCTTGCGACCGATTGCGTAGGCGAATTCACCACTGATTATTCGCTGACCTTTTCAGATGAGGATTTGCCCGGCGCCGAAGTGAGCATGATGAACATCGTGCTTGCCGGCGAGGTCTTTGGAACGCCGTTAGCGGGCGACTACGATTTTGACGGCGACGTCGATGCGGAAGACTACGATATTTGGTCGATGAGTTTTGGTTCGACGTCGATGCTGGACGCCGATGGCAACGGCAACGGTATCGTTGATGCTGCTGATGCGACCATCTGGCGCGACAACCTGGGCAGCAGCCACCCTACCTGTTCGAACGCCGTACCAGAGCCAGCGGAATTCCTGCTCCTGATGTTGATGTTTTCGGCGTGTTGGCACTTCGCCTGCCGGGACAATTTCGCCCACCGGTTATCGCGATCGATTCTATAGAGCACTTCGCGCAGGCAGTGGGATGGCCCAGTCGCAGACGAACACGGTTGGCCAAGGTTTCGATGACTCGAGCAAATGCGGAGGGCGAGACTTTTCACATTGTCTCTTTCAATTTCCCGTGTTCAGGAATTGTCCTTGTCTGTTTTGGAATTGCCGGCGAGCACTTCCGTTAACAGCTTAAACTCTTCCTTACATTTGGGGCAGATTGACAAGCGGTGCTGGATAGCGTCGTGCGCATTACTGATAGACTCGCCAACCAGCACTCGTTCGCTCCACTCGGCCAGATGAACAACGAATTCATC
This sequence comes from uncultured Planctomycetales bacterium, assembly GCA_963821085.1. Lineage (GTDB taxonomy): Bacteria > Planctomycetota > Planctomycetia > Pirellulales > Pirellulaceae > CAWGCE01. The sequence continues at coordinate 270,890 of CAWGCE010000017.1, forward strand.
AATGAGTGAAGTGACGTCGGAGTGATCGTTGGGCTGCTTGACGCAACTGGGAGCCATCGCTTGGTCTCATGGGATGCGTGGCGTCCCACATTTATTTGGTGATCGTCGAGGCAGCGGCCAGGGCCCTACAGGTCATTTGGATCGCATGCGATCAATCGACGAAGTGTTTTCCAAGTCCTTGTTGAATTTGGCGGGAATCGCAGCACCCTGGACCTTTCATGCTGCCAAGTGGACGTGCCCAAGAACGTTGCTGCCGACCTTTTACCCGAATGGGAGAAATAGGGTAATATTCTGGTCGCCGTGCCGTTTCGATTTGCTCCGTGCCGAACTGAACCAAAACAAATGGTCGATCGAATCCAACTGAAATCGATCTGTGTGGTCGGAGCCTTCTGGATTGCGATGTCCGGAACGCTGAATGTGCACTCCCAGGAGCGAACACTATCTCGAAAAAGTGAAACGTGTGTCGCACCGGCAAATAGCGGCCTTGATTACAATCCCTGTCGGCCAAGTACATCGGATCGTGTGATTTCTCGTTCGGAATACCTGATTCAATTAAAAGGCTTTTGGTTGGGCCAGTGCATCGCGAATTGGACCGGGTTGGTCACCGAGATGGACAAGGTTGGTGGTGCGGGCCCACACGGCGAGTTCTACACACGCGAGGATTGGGGCCAGCCGGACCAACCGGCGATTTGGGCCAAGGGGAAGCCGAGCGACCTTTCCAGCACGATCGACTTTGTGTTTGAAGATGCGGACGGCATTTGGGGGGCGGATGACGATACCGACATTGAATACATGTATCAGCACCTCTTGCTGACAAATCGAACCAGCATGCTAACCGGACATCAGATACGCGAAGGTTGGTTGAAGCATGTCTATTCCGACGAAAATACGCCATTCAAAACGGCCGCTGGCACACCCGAGAATTTCCTTTGGGTGTCAAATCAACAGGCACATGACTTGATGCGCAAGGTGGTCTGATTCCGCCCGCGACGAGTGATCCGGCGGTGAACCGTCATGTTGACATGATTGACGCTCAGTTGACCACTGAAATCTTCGGCCTGTTTGCTCCGACACGCCCCGACGTAGCATTGCAAATGGCGCGACTTCCCATTCGAACGACAGGACGTGAAAACGCTGCGTGGGCAGCCGAATTCTATGTGATCATGCACTCGTTAGCTTCGCGCATCGATGTGAAATCATCTCGCAAAGACCAGATCAAATGGATGGCGCTAACGGCACGGCAGAGATTGCCGGACGACTCCTACTCGGCCAAGATGTTCGACTTTGTAGTACGCAACTACGAATCCGGCGTCGAGTGGGAACGGACACGTGACCAGCTGTATCAGCGATATCAAGTCGACCAACAGGATGGATACGACATCAGTTCGCGGCAGCTTTACGCCAACGGTGGATTTGCGGCGGGGATTAATTTTGGCGCCAGTATCGTGAGCTTGCTTTATGGCGAGGGTGACTTCAAGCAAACAGTCAAGATCGCCGTATTGTGTGGTTGGGATTCCGACAATCCGGCGGCCACGTGGGGTGGCTTGCTGGGATTCATGGACGGGTCAGAAAAAATTGAGGAATCGTTCGGGCGAAAGTTCTCCGAAAAATTCAACATCCATCGCACGCGAGGTAACTTCCCAAGCGACGGCTTGGACACATTCCAGCAAATGGCGGAAAGGGGCGTCATGATCATTGATCGTGTGGTGCAGGAAGAAATGAGCGGTTGTGTCGACCTGCAGAATGACCGATGGTACCTACCCAAGAGTCGTATCGAAATTCCAGTTGGCACGACTGACTGACGCTCGTGATTTCGTGTGCGCTTGTAGGCAGATTATCGATGGAATCGAATAGAGCTAGGAGCCAAAAGGAATTCCGATTGCCTCACAGAGAAATCGCATTAACGGTCGACTGGCACCAAATGCTTCCGTTGTGTTGAAAAAAAACGTTCTCGCCAGCACGTCTTTTCGTCGCAATGGCTTCACTCCAATAAAACTGGTCCGACGCAGATCGTTGATGCAGGGATGAGATTTGGCAAATCCGCGGGGTGCGGTCTTCAGCTGGTCGCCCGACAGGGCGAAATGCTGGCCAAATCGTTTTCCGTCGCGTATGCGCTTCCATTTCGAAGGATCGTCGACGATGCAGTCGCGGATTCTCGTAAGACTCATCGTGTCCGGCTTCCACATGCCGGCCCCAAGAAAACACTCATCGGGCGAAAGGTGAAGGTACAGACCGGGGGCGTGCACGTCTTTGCCGAGCTCGTGTCGGAATTGAATGCCAACGTTGGTCCTATAGGGAGTCTTGTTCTTGGAGAATCGCGTGTCCCGATAGACGCGCATCAGTGACCCTCCCACGCGGCGATCGTTCGCGACCAGCAGCGGCGAGATCTTCTTCAGCTCGCCAGCGAACTCACGGATAAAGTGCTGTGCCGGCGCAAGCACTTCCGATTCATATCGTCGCTTGTTCTCTTGAAACCAATCGCGGTTGTTGTTGTTGGCCAATTCGTCCAGAAAACCAAAAAGAGGTTTGCGGAAGCATTGGAACTGAGGATCTGCCATTTCTTCTTACTCATCTATGGTGTTACCAGCACCAGTGTTCTGAAACGCGGTCACAGTACTTGTCGCCATTCACCCGTCGGCAATTCATACCGCAGAAAGTACGCCTGTTGCCACTTGCGGCTACAATTTTGCAGGCTTGCCGACAATGAAACAGGGGTCTCACGCAGCTAAGCACTTTTTCACCATTTTCCATGAACCTGCCGTTGGGCGATTGCGACTACTCCAATGTCATCGCCACGAAGAGCAATTCAACATGAAACCCGGCAGCCGCGAGATCTACGACGAGTTGTTGGTTAATCGCTGTCAGCAGCGAGACGCAGCAGCATGGGACGAACTTGCTCGAAGATGGAACGACAGGCTCTTCTACTACCTGCGACAGATGTCGCGGGACGAGCAAGACGCATTAAATGCGGGTTACAGGACGTCTGGTTACATGCCGTCCGGGGAATTCATGCGTTGAAGGACGGATCTCGACTGGCCCCATGGCTCTATACGATCGCCCGCCGAACGGCGATGACGCAATTCCGCCGTGGATATGCCTGCAAAGAGGAGTCCGCACCGGCTGTGATCAACAACGAGTCGATCGGCCCTTCGGAAGAGCAACTCCAATTTGATAATGCCGATCTTGTTCACTATGGATTGAGCCAGCTTGGCATGACTGACCGCGAAGTATTGACACTCTTTTTTCTCGAGGACCTGGCCATCCAGGAAATCGCAGAACTGCTCGAAATACCCCTGGGGACTGTCAAGTCACGCCTTTTCAAGGCACGCCGTGAGCTTCGCCGGATCCTGGAGAAGGAGTCACAACGAAATGACCGATAATCGCCCCCGGCAATCGAGCCAGTCACACTTTCGGGATCGACTGATTGCTGTTGATCCATTGCCTTTGGATTCACACGAAAATGTTCAGCAGGAGCTACATGCCATGTTTGTTCGAGAGCTTTCGACTCCGCGTCGCGTATTCTTTGGTTTCATCGCCACCATCGCAGTTGTGATGGGATTTGTTTGCGGGTTTTTGGCGATAACGGAACCCGAGTTGCCAATGGTGGCGCGGATAGCCTTGGGGACTGGCTCGTTGTTTGGTATGGCGTGGGCCTACGTCAGCGCCGAAGTATTCTGCTGCGCGGAAAGCTGGACAGTCGAATCGACAGTCGTCGTATTGCAACCATGGTGTGGGTCTTTACAGTGTTGATGATGACGTTCTTTCTGCTTGTCGGCGTGGCGACCGAGGATCGGCTAACGGGAATCTTGATGATCGTGCAAGGCATGGCATTTCTGATTGGTGCCGCAGTGTACTGGTTGACGTATCGGATCGAACAATCCGAGTTAACCACACGTGAAATGTTGCTGCGACTTGAGCTTCGAATTGCAGAGCTGTGCGAAGGCCAATAAGTACATGCAGGAGGCGTGTGTCGACGATGATCCGCCAATGCACCGCTGTTTACCAGAGAAGTCCGGATTCACACATGATGCCACACGCCTTTTCGCGACTCGTCCCGCTCTTGATACTCGTATCACATTGCAATCCGATGGCCTTTGCACAAGTGGCTTTTCCGGGCCAAGACCAAAGTGGATACGCTCGACCGGAGCATCCACCTGATAACTACGAAGTTCCTTTCACGCTGACCGATTCGAACAACATGTCGATACCCGTGACAATCAATGGGAGCCGAACGGCTGGATTTGATGTTCCATACGGGAGTCACAGCCGTTTCGTTGACTGAAGCCTCTGCCAGGAAGGTGACGTCGGTGAAATGGGACAAGTCAAGCAGGATTACAAGTTGGGGCGGCGGCAGTACAGCCCGGCTCAGTGAAGGAAACACGCTGCAAATGGGAAACAAATCCTGGAACAAAGTTTCATTCACCGAAGACAAACTCTCAGGAACGGGCACGGATGGAAAATTTGGCTGCAACCTGTTCCAAGGTGGTGTCATCGAGATCGATTTTGACAAGAGTGTGCTGACCGTGCACTCATCAATGCCCGAAGTTGACAAATCCTACGAACGACTCGTTATCGATGTGGACGATGGCGTGATGTTCGTTGAGGGAATTGTGCGAGTAGGGACACGCGAAATGACGAACAGGTTTCTGGTCCACACGGGATTTGGTGGCACGATCCTGTTGGACGACAAGTTCGTCGCCGCACACATCTTGATTGGCGAGCTGAAAACACTCGGCGAGAAGCAATTGAGGGACTCGCTGGGTAACGTACTGACGACGAAGAAGGTCGCATTGCCGGCATTGCGTTTTGGACGCACTGAATTTTCCGAAGTTCCCGTTGGACTATTCGACGGGGCGCTTGGTCGACAGAAGATGAGCGTGGTGGGTGGGGACCTGTTGAAACGATTCAACATGCTGATCGACTTGCAGCAAGGGCAGCTTTACCTGAAGCCTAACAAGTTGTTTGATGTGCCCTTTGTAGAGTAATGCAAAAGCTCTGGCACGCAACCCCCATTGAACGAAGAAAGCCACTGCGATTTGTGCTGTTAGCACTTGCTTCGTGCCGCATAAAAGTTGTCCAGCGTAGCACTGCGCGAGGAGCCTCGTGGCCAGCCAGCTCTTGTCTGTTGGGTTCACGAGCAACGCATTCCGTTTGACGATCCGAGTTTCGATTTCCTGCGGGAGAGCATGCCATTAGTCTGAGTCGGCACGAGCGTTATCAACCAACGGGTCGAGCTCGTTCAACAGGGGCGCGAGGCGAGGTTGTTCACGGATGTTGTCAAATGTGCCCGACGAGATGTAAGAGTCCTCGATGAAGCCGTTTTCTCTGGCGTCGCGAAAGATCGCAACAGCCTCCTCCCAACAGAACGGGAAGTCAGGACTATCCGGATCGGTAATTGCAAGCAACTCGCAGTATGTTTCGATCAGAAAGCGACTTTTCTGCAGTGGCTCCAGGCCCAATTCATCAATGGTGTGCAAAGATTCGCGAGAGGCGTTCCCGTTCCCTAGCAAGCCGTGCGCCACGGCTACCGCCTGCAAACTGGTTAACAATCGATCCTGACTTGCGTTGATAGGGTCTTCGGCACGGTGCGAAGATGGAAGGCCAGACTCTTCGACTGACGCTCCAGCATCTGATCGTAATCGCCCTGTTGTTGCGATATGCCTCCCAAGTTATGAAACAAAACGGCGATCGCGCCGAGCATGCCGCGATGCGCTGTATCACCTTGTTCAACGAGCGGCATCGATAATTCGACCGCTTCGAAGAAATACCGTTCGGCGGGATCGAGCTGATCTTGGGACATCAGCAGATTGCCAAAATTGTTCAATGCTTGGGACGTAATATGAATCAAGTCCGGCGTCCGTAGTTGACGGTTGATCGAAAGCCCTGCCTCGTGCGCTGCTATCAGATTCTGCTCTGCCGCCGCAACATCGCCCAGCTTCTTGTTGGCGAGCGACAAGAAGGTCAGTGTTCGAATTTCCTGCGATTGCAGAATGGGTGCCGAAGGGAACTCGGAAATCAGTGTTCGGACACTTGCCAGCGACTCTTCGAAGTACAATTGTGCTTTGGACGGCTGCTGCCGAGCCATTGCGAGACTGCCCAAGTTGTAGGTGGTTTGGGAAATGGACTGACGAGTATCCAGGTTACGAGGATGCATTCGCAAAGCCTCTTTCATCGTCGCCAACGAATCCAGATAGGACTGTTCGGCCAAATCGAACTTGTGCCGACGCTTTAAAATGACGGCCAGGCTGTTCAACGATCTTCCTGATTGTTGAGAAGCTTCAGCGTCGAGTCCAAACCGTTCGATTGCTGCCTTCGCAGTGTCTACAGACTGATTGAACGAGTCTTCTGCAGCAGCAAGGTCCCCGCATTTCCATTATCATGCCAAGTACTCGATAGGAGTTCGCCTGCAATAGTTGTGCTTGCCGGTTCGTGTCGGCATGGATGGCGGTTTGTTGCAGGCTGTCGTGCAGCAGAAATTCAGCTTTGTCCAGTTTTCCAATACGGACCATCAAGCTCGCCTTGAGTACTGTCGCTCGAATACTGAATATGTCGAGTTCTGAAGAAGCACCAACGCTCATCCCGGCCTTGTCCTCGCAAAAGCTGACCAATTCGTCAGCTGCTGAAATGGCTCCCATTAGCTCTCCGAATGTTGCCCGCATGTTGGCGACTTGCAGCATTGATTGGGCTACTTTGACGCGTCGATTCAGGTTTGCGCCGTCACGACGCAGGATCCAGCGATTGCGTTCGAGCGCTTCTTCGAGCAGCTTTCGATTCGTCTCAATTGCATAGGGTTCGAGCAGCAGACGATCTCCGATGGCGGACAGCATGCTGTCCAGCGTTTCTTCGGTGCCCGTCAGATTTTCTTGCGCCGACAGCAGGTTTCTTGCATGCGCGCCAGTAGGTAAACGAAATCGCCGCCCCAATGAAAACGGACATCAAAATCAGGAATGCAAGCGAACTTACCAGTGGGCGTCGACGGATCCAGCGAGAGCGCGGAGCAGTGGTCCATGGTGCCTCGCTTTTACGGGTCGACGATCCAGGAATGCGGCCAGATCTTTGGTGAGATCGTGTGCCGTTGCGTAACGTTTCGCAGGGTCCTTCTCAAGACACTTTAAGCAGATCGCTTCCAGATCCCTCGGAATCGACTTCTGCAGTATCCGCGGCCGAGGGGGATCAGCTTCCTTTACCTGGCGGACAGTGTCCAACAGGCTGACCCCCTGGAAAGGACGAACACCGGTGAGCAGCTCGTACAACATGACTCCGAGTGAGAAAATGTCGGACCTGGCGTCTACCAACTGATGATCTCCGATTGCCTGTTCCGGTGACATGTATGCTGGTGTGCCAACGATGGCTCCTGTGGTAGTCAGCTGCAACGCTTCCTCGGAATCGGTAATTCGAGCCAGACCAAAGTCGGTAATCCGGATCGAAGCAGCCAGCGATTGCGGGTCGCTTGAGAGGCTGTCGATTCCTTCCAATAACACGTTGGTCGGCTTCAAGTCCCGGTGCAAGACGCTCTTGCTGTGCGCGTGTTGTGTCGCATCGGCTAGTCGCCACGCGATCAATGCTGCCTCATCAGCACGCATCGGTCGTGCTGTCGTCGATAATTGCGTCGCCATGTAGGAGGACAAATCCCAACCTCGAACGGCATGCGACACAATGAACTGCGATCCGCGATCGGCTCCGGTCTCGTAGACTGGGACGATATTGGGATGAGATAACAGGGCTGCCGCCTTGCCTTCGCGAATGAAACGCGATCGCATTTCCGCGGTGCGACTGGCTGCCGGATGTGCCACCTTGAGAGCGACGCTTCGATCCAGCTCAAGGTCGCGCGCCAGGAAAGACGGTTCCGCATCCGCCTTCGCCTAGTATTTCTTCGAGGACAAAGTGCCCCAATCGATCACCGCGGCGCAATTCTCGCTCGCTTCCTCCGTGCGTCGCGCATTTGTGTCCGTATCCAGCTCGTCATTCAACGTTGTTCGTGACGACGCCGAATCGCGTTGGCGACGAACTCGTTCGAGCAGACCGAAAACGCTGGCAACCGAAGGTCGTCTTCGCGTGAAGCTGCGGCGTCCGGGTCGCCAGTAACCACGGCGCGATAAACCGCTTCCAATTGTTCAACGTCGGAATCGGACAGCTGTTCGTCCGTTCCTTCGTTGGGATCCCCGTTGATATCGGCTCGTTCGTTCACGGTTACTCTTCGATGATCGCCTGCAACCGCTTGATGGCGCGGCCCCATAACTTCCGCACCGCTTCCGGTGACCTGCCCATCCGGTTGCCAATGTCCTCAAACGACAGCTGATCCCAATTTCGAAACTGGATGACGTCTCGATATTCCTGCGGCAGTTGTTTCATTGCCTCCATCAGCATCGCTGCCTCTTCGGCCGCGACGGCTCGCGTGCCGGGAGTCTTCGCCTCGTCCTGCAACTCCGGCGTGGGAAGCGACGAGTTGTCTGGCTGAAACTGTTCTCGATGGACTGCTCTCTTCTGCATTCCCTTGTAATGTCGACTGTGCGTTACGCATGTCGTTCTTCAGCATGCCCCGCAACCAGGCGAGAAATTCCTCCCGAGTCGCGCCGTCGAACTGATCCACGCCGCCCCAACTCGCAGCAGCGAATCCTGAACGACGTCCGAAGCACCCAACTTGGCTTGTAGGTCCCGGTCGAAGTCCCGATTCACAATCGCGAGCAAGTAAGGACGAGCTGTCTTCAGCAGTTCGGCTTAACGATTCCTCGTCACCCGCCTTGGCCGATACCAGAAGTTGCTCAAACTCGGATGCACGGCTTGAATCCTCGCCCGCGTCCGGATCGTGTTTCTCGCGATCGACCACAACCTATTCCTCCAAGAGCCAAACCCGGGCGTAGCGGACACCGAGATGCGATTTTTTCTCAAAATCACCCTGATCCGTCATTTACGTGCTGGATTCATTTTGAACCAAGGTCTGGCGCTTCACCAGCCGAGCGGAAAGTGCACCCTGTCGGCGCGTTTTTCCCTTCATTTTCACCCATATCCAATTTTCTCCATTTCTTGCGTCCGGTTCTGAATCGGATCGCTCTTTGGTGGCCAGCGGTTATTCGCTGCAAAACAGAATCACTCACTCGCCAATCTGGAGACTATCCAATGTTTAACCTGCTTTCCTCACGCTCACGAAAAACGACAAGTTTGACCACCCATCGCCAGGAATCCACTTTGCTCAACGATATGACGGTTGAAACCCTCGAAAACCGCCGCATGTTGGCCGGAAACGTCACTGTCGACGTCGATAATGGCGACTTGGACATCCGGGGTGAAGGCAATGTGGAACAGGCGATTTCCGTTGAAGCGACATCCGTGGAAGGCAGGTTTCTGGTTACTGCACTCGACGACACACTGATCAATGGTCAAGAGGGACCGGTATTCGTCAACGGTGTGACGGGTGACGTGGATATCGACCTTCGATCCGGTGGCAAGATATTGATTCTCTCCGAATCGGCGCAGGAAGCTTTCGTCGTAGAAGGCGACCTCGACATCGATACACGTGGCGGTGACGCCGACATCATCCTGTTAGATACGGTTCACGTCCGAGGTGAAACGACGATCCGCACTCGTGGCGGCGACGACGCAGTCAGCTTCATCGGAGGTGAATTTGATGATGAGTTGGATGTCTCGACGGGCGGCGGGAATGACGTCATCTCCTCTGTCAACTTCACCCAATTCAACGACGAAATGGACCTGAATATGGGCGGCGGCAACGACTATGTCATGATGACGAATATTAGCGTCGACGGCGAATCGGAAATCCGACTTGGTGGTGGCGAAGACACCATTGGCCTATATAGTTCGACGATGGCCGATACGGAAGTCAACGGGAATGGTCGCTTTGATGTTTTCGAGAATTTCGATAACAACTTTGATGAATTGGAAGAACGTTCCATCGAAGACGACTTTGAGGGTGGCCTGGGCGCAATGATCGGGCAGGCACGTAACGAAGTCGATGCCTTCAACGACGCCATCGTGCTGGCGGCCTTTTTCGGCTTGGGCGGCTAACGGCGGATGAATCCGTCGAGATGCCAGCAACACCTTTTTGTTTTTCGCGCGTCTGTCGTCAATTCGGCAGACGTGTTTTCTATTGCCACTGGAGTCCCGAAGTGCCGCAAGTAATTTATACTCCCGGGAGATCTGAATTTACTGCACGTCAGATGCGAGACGTGCTCGTCGCAAGTTCGACAGAAAGTACGGACGCCAGCCAACGCGGGTGGGCAATTGTCGATCGATGGGGCCCTGATGTTGTCGGCGCAGTTCGGGCAGGTTCGCCTCGAAGCTCGTGGACGGCGTATATTCATTGGCGGTACGGAGGAAGCGAACACGATCGGCGTCGACATCGAACGGTGACTGTTGTTCGTTGACGGAGTGTCCGTGGCGCTCGACGCGCGAACCTCGAAGATTGTCCTGAACCGCGCTGACGGTCAGGACGTTTTGTATAAGAGCGGCACTAACGGCGATGACCGGGTGCAATGGCGTAATGGTCGGCTGAACGCCCGCTCGCCCGGAATGCAGCTAACCGCACCTAATTTCTTGAGTTGGCAGCTGAATGGCAAACAGGGCAACGACACTCTGAAAGCGACCAGCACCGACCCGGAATTGGCATCGGCGATAGGACGCCAGCATGCGGTACTCGTGAGTGGTGACTCGTCGGTTACTGCCGAACACTTCGAGTAGACGAAGTTCATCGCTCGCGGCCGCGACAATTTGGCGATCACGATTCCTGTCGCCAGTTGACAACTCGCTGGTACGAACGAAGTGACCTGGTATTTACCCGGACTCAGCGTTGATCTGTCCGGAGTCGATATCGTTGGTTTCGATCTCAAATTGCCGCTGGACATCGCGTTCCAGGCGGCCGTTGATTGAACTTCCTGGAGGGGGACGCGTGGATGAGTGGCGGTACGGTTTGGTGCGAGTCGCACGAGCGCATAACGTGTGCGGCGCTGATATCGAAGTCTCCAATGGGCGAATAGTAGCTAAACTTCTTGGTCATGCGCACTCAGCGCTTGATCGTCTTGCGCTTCTTACCGCCGCGAGCCAGAACCTTTTCAATGTATTCCGTTGCAAGTGGCACCTTGCAGGCGGTGTCGCCCATCTCCACATCGACTTTGCCGATCTTTCTCGCCGTCGCCTTGGCTTGTTCTTCCAAGGGCTTTACGTATCCACCCACTCCGATAACAAAACCATTTATCGTATATCGGACCCGATTTGGTGACTTGTCGATGTTCTTTTCGATCAGAGACAATAGCGACTTGATCTCTTTGTGATCGAGGTCCTTGTCATCTCGCGTTGCCACGATGCCGGAATAGGTGGACCAGCCAGCGGACGCGATGCGTTCATTCTTGGACTTGATCCACTTCATTGCCAGATCCCGGGCGTGCTCGTTTTCGTGCGCGACGCCCGGTACGGTGTATTCCGCGATCATGTACCAGGGAGCCTCTTTGGCCCACTTGTTCAGCTGCGATTTGCTCATTTGGGCTCCATCGGCAACGATGCCTGCCAGGTACATGGCGTCAGAATTGCCGGTGTCATACAGTTCCATCGCCAGTTCCTGATCGCCTTTAATTTTCTTCGCGATCACCTTCAGATCGGCAACCTTAACGCCAAAGAAATTTCCTTTGGGTGCTCCATGCCGCAAAAAAGTCTTGCGAGTTTGTTCGGTGCCCTTTTTCTTCAGCTCTGTCATGACTTTGGAAACGGCACTCATGAAGTTTCTCCACTAGTTATCGTTAACAGAAACAGTCAGTGCCGGCAGTATCCAACACCAATGCCGTCCGGGCAACTGGATCAGGTAAGCCGGCTAATTTGGCCACGTGACTGCGAAAATCAAACCCAGCAAGAGGCCATAAGCGATTCCATCGAGCGAGTCGGTCCATTGCCGTCGTTTGAACCAGATGCTGTTCGAGGCGCCGCTGGAAGCGTGAGTCAGAATGCCGATCGTGAATTGTGTGCCAGGCGGGCATACGGCATGGCTGACGTAAGCGAACAACGCGGACGTATCTTCCTGCCCTGGTAGGGGACGCGACGTTGCCGAGCTATAGCGGCTATCAGCCGACCGTCGATGCGACAGTCGCCAACGAATTCGCAACTGCGTTGTTCCGCTTTGGGCACACGATGTTGATTTCGGAATTCACATTAATGGAGCCGGGCGGCGGCGTTTCTGGAACGCTACCGCTTCGCGATTCGTTTTTTGCTCCGGCATTTATAGCGGACGATCCAACCAATCTTGATCGAGTCATCGGTGGCCTTTCGACTGTTGCTCAACAAATTGATGGCAAAATAGTTGATGATGTCCGGGATTTCCTGTTTGGGCCTCCTGGAGCCGGTGGACTTGATCTGGATTCACTCAACATTCAACGTGGTCGCGATCACGGCCTCCCCGATTACAATTCGCTACGCGAAGCGTATGGTCTGTTGGCGAAGGAAGCGTTTCTTGCCGATGGTTTTCTGTCCGACGGAGTGACTCCGAATGGAATCACCAGCGATCCGGAAGTCGCGGCTGCGTTTGAGGCGGTCTACGATTCGATTGAAAATGTCGATCCATGGCTGGCCGGGACCGCGGAAGATCACCTGCCCGGATCACCCGTGGGTGAGCTAGTTGCTGCCGCACTCATTGAACAGTTCAGCCGCACGCGCGATGGAGACCGATTCTTTTACCTGAACGACTCCCAGCTACAATCTGAGGAGGTGCTTAATGTAATCGATCTCGATGCGGTGACGCTGAAGAGTGTGATTGAGACCAATACGTTGGCTCGATTCGACCGGGAGAACCTGTTCCTTGTTCCCGAGCCGGCGGCGATAGGTCACTTGCTTTTAGCGTGCACCGCATTGTGTTGGATGCAGCGTCGTCGCTGGCCTGCTTGAAAACGGAAGGTTGTTCGGCGGTCGGCACCGCTTTATACAGGCCAGCCCAAAGTCGGCGACGCAGGGCCGATTGGATTGTGCGTCGAGGATCACATTGGACGGCTTGAGATCACGGTGTAAAACCCCGTGCCCGTGCCCGTGCCCGTACCCGTGCTGCAGCGATCGACTGATCTACGGACGTACTCGATCGCTTTTCGCGTTTCGATGGGGCCATCCGTCAACACTTCGCGCTGCATCGGCGTTTCCATCAGCTCCCTGGAATACTAATGGTGCCTACTCCACTCGCCCAAATCGAAGACAGAAACGAACCCCGGATGTTTCAACCCGGCTGTGGCTTTGCTAATCAAAGCAGAGCTCGCATCCAAAGTCGAGAGAAATCATGTACGGTCAGCGATTCGCAACTTCGTGCCAGCCCGAAAAGAACACGCCATGATTACCCGCGCATGACGAGACTCGCGATCCAAATCAGCGTCATGACATAGACCAGTTCGACGCGGCGACTTATCGCAATGAGAACACAGATTCCAATGGCGGTGAGTCGAACCGGCAATAGATGAACGCCGACGTCCAGTCCCGGCAACAGGTGGCTCGCGATAAAGACTGCCATCAGCCCGAAGATGATCGAAATGCGACTCTTAAAGTAGCCCTCCGTATCGCGGTTGTCGTCGTCTGGTGTCAGCGCACTCACCGTAAGCAGGAAGATCATCGGTTGGCTTAGATACGACCAGTATTTGTAGTAGCCAATGCCGGTCAGATTGTTGACAACATCGAGATACACAAAGACGTTCCAGATGGCAACTTCGGTAAAGACGATCGTCGTGAGGAAATAAGGCCAGTACCAATAGTCCTTGTCGAAGAACCGCCGCCACTGTTTGAGCAACTCGGCCAGTGCCATGCCGTAAAACAAAAGTGGAATAAAAGCCAGATATTCGGCGGGATCCATGTTTTCTCGTTTTCCTTGTTGTTATTAGTCGCCCATACAGCTTGACGCGATCCAATGGCGTTCGCTTAGCGCGTTGACAAACTGCCAAATTGCCGGCGCAAGTAGGGAAATAACTACCTGATAAATCTATTGCGGCGCGCGCATTGTCGGATAAACTACAGAGACACACACGTTGGGATTTGAGTTCAGTTTTGGAGGTTTGTCTACTGCGTGAAACATCGTTTGCGAGTCCTTCGCCGACGGTTTCATGGCCTGCTGCCTCACGCATTTTTCACTGAGCACTTGATTAGTGCCTGTTTGCTTGACCATGCGCTGCGCCGTCGGCTTGTTGTTTGTTTCTCGAAACACCTGCAACTGGAGCCAATCAAATGTCAACGCGTATTCAAATTGCTGCCGCCTGCGTTCTATTCACTTTCTGCTTCGTTGCCGTAGCACCGGCCGCCTCGATCGGTACCGAGACGTTCGATCTGGGAACCAATGGTTGGGTCGGCAATACGACTTCCTCGGTCGTTGTTCACGTCCCAAATGGAGGGAATCCGGGCGGCCACATTCAAGCGCGTTGAGATGGCGCCTTTGATATCGGAGCCCTCATTGATGCCGGTGATTCCGCAAACTTTACGGGTAACTTTGCCGGTATCACGGGAGTCGCGGTTGATGCGACCGTGTTGGCTGGCGAAGTTGCCGAGCTAAGGTTGAGATTCCGACGTGGCCCTGGCGAAAATGGCTGGCATTTTCCGTTCCCAGGACTCAAACCCGTCGAAGAAGGTGGGATTTGGGATTCGTTTGCAGCTCCCATCAATGCCGCTTGGTCCGATGTCGCTGCTCAAGGAACAGGGTGGGTAAAAGAAATCGACTCGCCGTCGTTTGCTGAGTTGATGGCAGCGGTTGATACGGCCGAAGTTCGATTTGTAGCTGAACCGGCGGCCAACAGCCTGCTAGTCGGTATCGACAACTATTCGCTCGTACCGGAGCCAAGCGGGGTTAGCTTGTTGATGATTGGAGGGCTTTGTTTGGTGCGCATCGTGTCCCGCGGTAGCGATTCGACGAAGAGCCGATCAATTTAGTGGTTTCGGCGGCAGATCGCGTTTTGCCAGCGGCAATTGGGGAAGCCAATGAGCCATGCGCCGCAGGTGCTCGACATGATCGGTTGCGCCGAGTCCCGTCGATCCGTACAGTGAAAATCGATTCCGTGATGCTTTGCGGTAAAGTCGCAACACACCAGGTGATTCTTGCCGTGCTGCGGAGACGTTGACGACAACGTCGATTGGCTCTGCCTTAAGGTCCAATTGGAGCAGCAGGTAGTCTGCTGTCTCACGCGTACTGGCATAGCCTGGCGTTGGTTCCATGCAATGCGTGATGATCATTGTCTTCTTGCCGTCGACGCTGGCTTTCGCGTAGCGTAAGAAGTCCTGCATTAGACCCGGATGAACAACCCCATCCTGCACCTCATCCGTTCCGTCGCCGACATAGCCGCAGTACAACGAGTCGACCATGAAAATCCCATCAATCCGATCGAAGTATGCAGGCGTTTTCAACAGTTCGCGCACGGCGCCGAAGCCGGCGCTGAAGGATGAAACAGCCATCGTTCCCCACTCAGTCTGCTCACCAAAGTCCGGCTGCGTTCGCAGTATCGCGAGTGATTCATCGAGGATTGTGGCGAACAATTGGCGATTATGACTGAACGGCTCGCGGTATACCGAGGACAGGCCGTTGTACTTCACACTGATTACAACGCAATTTAGTCCCGCCAGTTGAGCGTTTTCCCGCACCAAATTCGGGCTACCGTGGAAGTCAAAAAGCAGGTCGACTTGGTTGCCGCGATGTTGGTAGTCGCTAGGGGCCCAGAGCGTATGCCTTGAGTCGCTGGGAAGCTTATAAACGCGATGTTCGTCGGTCGGATCGTTGGCAGGCGTTTTGTTCATTTCTTGAGAGTTCGCTGGCATGGCCGGGTAAAGAATTCCGGCGAGAATGCAACCGGCGGCGAAGACTACCTGCAGGTGAGACGCCGGCGACTGGGGCTCTAAACGGTTTGTAACAGCCAATGGGATTATCGATCTTTCCTGTTTCGGGTGATCGGTGCCGATCCTCTGCGGCTATTTACGGCGAGGCAACTGCATCAGGATCAATGCCGAGAAGCAAAGCGTCAGCGCGCCCGGTTCGGGCACGATTGGGCTGGGTGTGGTCGCGGTCATGCCAAAATTGCTTTGCCAAACATCGTAGTCAGCCTGATTGACCGCTCCGTCACCATTGCCATCGGCTCCCGAGAAGGGAATGAGCCCGGTTTCACCCACCGCATCGCGCCATATCGGGAAGTCGGCCGCGTCGACGATACCATTTCCGTTATAGTCGCCCAGCAGCAGCAGGTCGTCATTGGCAATCTGCAATAGGCCCGAGCCACGAAAGAGCGGGTGTGTAAATTCGGCTGAAGAGCCCGGCGCCCCCCAGGTGCCTTCCGCCAAAGCAACACCATCCAAAAAGACGGACTCGACCAGATCAGGTGCACCGGAAAAATCCAGCTCCAATTCCACCCCTGACGACACGTAGACGTCCGCGGTATCCGGAAGGAATGCGCTGTCAATGACCACTGCGCCCTGTTGGATAACGATATCGCCGCTGTAGTTTGAGCTGCTTCGCAATTCCAGTGTACCTTCGCCTGATTTGAAAATTGATCCGTTGACCACAGGTACATTGATCGACACATCGACGGCCGCAGCTCCATCTTCCACGATCCACGTCCGATTCGCGCCGTCCAGATCGATGAAGCCAGCTTCGCCCGATCCAAAGCCGTTGGTAATCGATGCGGTGGCATTGTTGAGCGGGCTGATCGTAACATCGTCGGTGATGACCATGGCAGCGGGATGGCTGTTGTGCGGCATTAGCTGGATCGACTCGAATGTCAGCGAACTGCCAAAATAGAGGCTCTGTTGAGCATCCACTTGCAGGGTATGGACGCTGAAACTCCCGGTCCCGGCAATCGAAACTGGTGCCGAAAATTGCGCGGAGATTGGCGTGGAATCGATGGACGGGACGTAGTTTACCGTCAACGAACCGCCGGCAATATTCAGCGGTTCGCGTACTTCCAGCTTGCGAATGTTGTGGTCACCAAGGAACAGGCTGACCAGAACCCCGGTGCCTCCACGGTCCAGAATGACCGTGTCATCAGGACCTGGCAATCGAGCGGTGGGTAATGTTAACGGTCCGACTCTTGATGCCTGCCCGGGACCCTGAACCGGCGCGACTGGTTGTTGGCCGCTATTCCAGTTCGACAACGTCGTCCACGAGCCGCCCGAATCTGACATCCAGACCGCAGGAACCAGTTTGTCCTTGAGAAACTCGATTCCCCCCTGGGCCACGTTCAGGTCCAGGTTGCTGTTGCCGTTGTTGAAACTGCTTAATCGTCCCGTGCTTGCATACTGCCAGAAACTCCAGGGATGCGTCGGATTGGGCGGATCGTCCCAGGGACCATAGATGGGGGCGTAGGAATCTTTGGGATGGCCGGTCTGTACAGGAATGGCGTCGGGATTGCTTTGATTCGGCCAGCGCGCACTCCAAAGGTTCGGGTAGGCCTCAACGACCTGATTACGGAGCGACGATGATGCGCCACCAATCACAAAGTTGGCGTAGTTGCCATTGATATAGATCGCCGGCCTGACTCCCATGACTTCGTGAACTCGATTGGAAAAATCGAGTGCAAACTGAGCCATATCGTTATCGGAACGGAAACCATCGCCGGCTTCAAGATCGTGAACTGGCAGCAGGTAGCCGGGCCGCATCCACGCACCCGCCATTTCGATGAAGTGGTCCGCCTCGTCGGCACCCGAGTTCGCGATGCCGTTTGAATTCTGGGTCGATGCAACGATGTCGGGGCGGGAGAAATGATACGGACCGGCAAACATGCCGGCATTTGTCGCCCGGGTGATATTCTGGACAAAGTAGTGATCGTCGTAACGCTGCGACAGCGTATTTTGCCCATTGTTATTGTTGGGGTCGCTCTGGTTGTAATATCCTGTTCGTCCGCCGCGACTCGATCGTATAAATACGAAGTCCCGGTCGTTGATGTTATGGATATTATTCCAGGTAGCCTGGCTGATGTTTCCCTGCCAGGCACTGACATCAAGCCCCAAAACTCGACCCTGGGCAAATGCCAGGTCGAACCCCGCCATCCAGTTGGTGAATCCAAGTATCACCACAAACATACACGATCGCCGCATGCCAATCCTCCATATGAGTCCCAGCCTATAATCTACCGAAACTACCGATTTCGCAAGTGAGACCGGTGAAAAATCGGAAGTGAGGATTGGGGCTTAGCGGGATGCTCAGGCTAAATCCAACGCCAACATCCGTGTGCTGGACGTCCCGCGGCGTCACCTTGAGACATTCGGCACGCGTTTCCTACTCACTCTCGCTGGTTTCCTCCAACGGCATTTCCTCGGGCGCTGGTGTTGCTTCTGCCGTTTTCCTTTCGATGCGACGATTCCGTTTTTCTTCCTGCTTGCGCTTCTTGTCCATTTCGCGCTGTTTTTTGGCAAACGTGTTTTGATTCTTGGCGATGGTATCGGTCCTTGAAATAAAGTGCATGAATTCTGAGATAATACGGCAAGTTATGGGCGGACTTGGCTGCGATCAGCTTCCGGTCGCCCAACGGCGAAGTTGTCAAGAAACCACGGCAGTTCGACGCACGGCGTCAGCAGATTTTCGACGCGGTTTCTTCCGTGAGTTGCGAGCTGGTCCGCCGTTGCCCCGGTTCGACGGGCGCGTGCGCAACTTGCCAACTCGATTCGGGCCTCGGGAACTGGCTGGCCGCTTGACCAGGGGGCCGTTCGGATCGAATTCGGACTTGCCTTCAATCTCCAGACGTTGTCCGATCAACTTTTCTATCGCGCGTAGTTCTTCGCGTTCTTCCGATGTGCAAAACGAAATTGCAATACCGGCCGCCCCAGCTCGACCTGTGCGGCCAATTCGATGGACGTAGCTTTCTGCTTCGACCGGCATGTCAAAGTTGATTACATGAGTCACGCCATCAATATCAATCCCTCGAGCGGCGACGTCGGTGGCGACGAGGACCTTTACCTCATTTCGCCGAAAACCCTCCAACGCCTTCTGTCGGGCGTTCTGGGATTTGTTCCCGTGGATCGCGGCCGACGCGAATCCCAGCTTTTGCAATTTGATGGACAGCCCATTCGCACCGTGTTTCGTTCGGGTGAACACGATGGCTCGATCGACGTTGCCGCCGCCGAGTATCTCACGCAGCAAGCCTACCCGATTTGTGCGTTCGACCATTCTCACGGACTGCTTGATTTTCTTGACGCTGGTTGTCTTGGGAGTCACGTCGACCGAAACCGGTTCGTACAAGAGGTCTCTTGAGAGTTCTCGGATCTTGGGCGGCATGGTTGCAGAAAAGAAAAGCGACTGCCGCTCCCGGGGAAGCTTGGCAATGATCTGTTTGAGCGCGGGTAGGAATCCCATGTCGAGCATCCGATCGGCTTCGTCCAGCACGAAAATTTGCACATCTCGCAAATCGATGTGCCGTTGTTCCATCAGGTCGAGTAGTCGGCCGGGCGTGGCGATCAAGACGTCTGCTCCGCCTCGCAACGCCTTCACCTGTCGATCCTGCCCAACGCCACCGTAAACGAGAGCCTGTCGGAATTTCATGTGTTTCCCGTAAACACGAAAGCTGTCCGATATCTGAATGGCCAACTCGCGCGTCGGAGCCAGAACCAAAGCGACGGGTCGATTTGGCTTGGAATTGATTTGTTCGTGCCCAAGGTAATCGAGAATCGGCAAGGCAAACGCGGCCGTTTTCCCGGTACCCGTTTGGGCGCAGCCGAGGATGTCCTGTCCATCGATCGCAGGCGGTATGGTCTGCGCCTGGATAGGCGTCGGTTGGGTGTATTTCTGTTCCGCCAGGGCGAGTTTAATTGGCGCGAACAGGTCCATGGATTCGAAGTTCTTCAATTGTCTACTTTCAATCTTCAAGTTGTGAGATGCCTGTCGTTCCCCGGAGGCCGTCGCGCGATGTTCAAAGTGATGCGCGGGGCTCGACGAGGTGGGCAAATGGTTCGCGATCTGCTTCGGCAGGGTCGCAGGTTTGTAGGGTTACGATCGAACAGCTGAGGTAAAACGCTGTTTCTCATCGCAGGTTGGTTTGTGGGGAGCATCGTTGCGACTGGGAAATTTGCCAGCGAACGAGGTCACCCGGATTCTGGACGAACAAGAAAGTCACAGAATTCAATTGCGTCCGTGGGACGCGAGCAGCTTTCCAGAGCGGTCGACACGACCGGTGGTTAGCAGCAGACGGCGAAAAAAATCGCCTGGCGAGAACTGAGAATCCAAGCTCAGCACTATTCCCGTCGATCAGCCATACGCTGCGAAAGATGCTGCGCTTCTCGTTTTGGCCAATCAAATCAACAGTTGAAACTCCTCAAGGCGGTTCGACCGTCAGTCTTAAGGTACGTGCGCCCCGAATCACGCCAAGGGCAAATCGGGAATTCAGACTAAATACCTGCAAATCGGTTACGTTCGTCGCACAATATACGTTGATTAGCTGGCCATTGCTGGGACTTTCGCTACGCTGGGCTCATGCTTATCCCCCACGGGACACTCGCGTCAAAGACACTGCAGGCAATCGTCGAAGAGTTTGTAACTCGCGATGGAACAGATCATTCGGAGGTCGAACGACGTGCCGAAGTGGTCCTCGAGCAGCTTGCCGCTGGCGTCGTGGAACTGCACTACGATGACGGCGAAAAGACTTGCAATGTCGTGCCGGCCAGCAAGCGACCCTAGGCCGGGCCTGCTAAACGAGATCAAGTTGCCGCATCCCGGGGCATCAAGAAAATCTGCTTTCTGACGTCGATTCCCAGAATGACTTGGCAGTCTAAGTCATAGAGCAGCAACCGCTTCTTGTCGGATCTTGGGCAACAGGCAGAATTCTCGAACAGACGGAGCAGAACGATGACGTTACGAAAAAAGTGGATTATGCCGTCGATGATGGTCGCACTGATGGTCGCGGCCAATGAGACTCAGGGGCAGTGTTCACGAGGTGGAGGTGGCGGCGGTGCCACCACTTCGGCGAACGGCACGACGTTCTCGGCGGTTTCCAGCCCATTGACTGCGGCCTTCTCCTCTCAGGCTACGGCGCAGAGCGACTCACTGGCGCTCCAGCAAGCTCTGTTGCGACAACAACTGCTCGTCATGCAGCAGCAACAGCAACAACAACGAGAGCTTCAACGTCGCACTGCCATGATTGCCAGTAGAAGGACGCGAGCGGAACAGGCGCGAGCCGATCGAGCTGCTCAGATTGCCATGCGAGCATTGATGCGGAGAACTGACATGTTGGCGCGGCAGCAATCGGACGGAAGCTCCGACCGAGTCAGTAGTGGGCAGAAGATTCTTTTTGCATCGCTTCACGAGTGAGTCGCTCCGATGCTCTCCACGGGAGTTGAAGAAACCGCAACAACCAATTGTCAATGGATTAGCGTGCTGAAACCGCATTGTGGTGTGCTTGCCATAATGGAACACGGCAAACAGGCGACTGCGGTGACGGATCAGCCGACAGCATGCTGCAACCAATCGACGAGGCGATAAGCCAGGAATGCCATTGAGTAAGCCAGGAAGGTCATGTAGGCCAACTGAAAAGCGGCCCACTTCCACGATCCTGTTTCCTTCTTGGTCACGGCCTGAGTTGGCAAGCACTGCATTGCCAAGACGAAGAAAACGAGCAAACTAGTGCAGGTAGCTGGAGTGAATACAGGGGAACCATCGTCCCGTGTTGCCAATTTAAGTCGATCTCGGAGCGATGCGACATTGTCCGTCTCTTCGCCGGCACCGTAAAGCACGCTGAGCGTCGAGACAACGACTTCCCTTGCTGCAAAAGATGCAAGTACGCCAACACTCGTTTGCCAATCGAAGCCGAGCGGCCTAAAGATTGGCTCAATGGTCTTACCAGCTCGTCCGATCAACGAGTGTTCCTGTGCAAGTCGCATCCGTAGTGGTTCGAGTTCCTCAGACGAAATGGTCGACATGTCAAATCCTGCTGCCGTCGCGTTGACCACGAAATGTTCGTTGGAGAGCTTTGGATAGTTCGAAAGGAACCAAATAATGATCGAAATCGTGAGAATGACCGTGCCCGCATCGCGAATAAACACCATCCCGCGTGCGTATGCGTGCGTTGCCGCCGTCTTCAACGAGGGCATGCGGTAGGCCGGTAGGTCGAGGATGAGCAGGCCCGGATCCCCTGGCAGGATCGTCATCCGCAGGATCCCGGCGACGGCAAACGCGGTGACGATACCAAGCGTGTAGGCGCCGATGAAAACCAACGCCGCGAACAGTGCGTTTTCCGGGAACAACATTGCTGCAACCATGGTGTACACCGGCAACCGGGCTGAGCAAGTCATCAGCGGGATCACCAGGATGGCGACGAGTCGGTCGCGCCGGTTGGCGATCACTTTGGTGGCCATGATGGCGGGGATGGCACAGGCATGGGCCGCCAGTAGTGGAACGAATGCCTGACCCGGCAGGCCAACTCGACGCATCCAGCGATCGACCACAATGACCGCGCGAGATAGGTAGCCTGAATCTTCCAAGAGTGAGAGTGCAAAAAAGAGAATGCAAATCTGCGGCAAGAACACGACGACTCCGCCAACTCCGCCAAGCACGCCGTTGGTAAGCAGACTGCTCAAAGCGCTGGGGGCAGCCAGCTGGAAAGCACGCTTGCCGCCGAGCCGAACAGCTGTTCCAGCCAATCCATCGGAATCGTTGCCAACCAGAAAACCAAAGCGAAAACGAGAGACATCGTCAGCCCGAAGACCAGCGGTCCGACAACGGGGTGCGTCAGGAAACGGTCGACGACGTCTGTTTTTCCGCTGGTGGATGTTCGAATCATACGCGATGCGTCACCGGCAACTTCTGATGCCCACGTATGACCTTCGGCGTAGGGGCATGTGTTACAGGATGTGCAAGGCGTTGGAGCAATTACCTCCAGGACTGGTGCTGTATTCCAGGAAAGCAATGCCGAAACAAGTTCATCAAATCCCTCTCCAGTTCGCGCGGAGATGGGAACAACGGGGCAGCCGAGTTTTTCCGACAGCTTCGGAAAGTCAATCTCGATCCCTTGGGCACGAGCCAACTCGACCATGTTCACCGCGACAATTGAAGGCCGGCGGAGTTTCAGAACCTGTCGAGCCAAGAACAGGCTTCGTGTCAGGTTGGTGCCGTCGACAATAATCAAGATCGCGTCAGGCTGGGCTCGGTGTTCGCCGCCGAGAACTGATTTCGCAACTTGCTCTTCAGGCGAATCGGTGTCGAGGGAAAACAATCCCGGCAGGTCGATAAGTCGCACTCTCTGTTCATGACTCGGAGCATGGAGAGTGCCTTTTTTCAGCTCCACCGTCGTCCCGGAATAGTTTGACGTCTTGGCGCGGTGTTTGGTCAGTCGATTGAAGACCGATGTTTTCCCGACGTTGGGATTGCCAACGAGCGCCACGGTCAGCTCGCCGGCCTTGGACGAAGGGTCGTCTGCCGCAGCAAGTCGGCTCATGCCACGGCAGCTCGCACAAGAATTTTCGCCGCGATCGGGCCTGCAATGGCGACTCGTCCACCGGCGGCTTTGACGATCATCGGATTGCCGCGCCTGGCCAATTCGATCCGTTGGCCGGCGAAAATGCCCATGGCTTTCAGTCGATTTGCATCGGCTTCCACCAAGTCGAGTCGTTCGACGACGCCAGTCTCGGATTTGAGGCAATCAAGAGAATACAGGTGCATTTGTGCCGCCCAATGAATTGAGAATGAATCTCAGTAAATCAATCGTATTCAATTTAATCGGTCGCGACAATGCCCAAATAGCAAGTAATAAGCTGCGAACTCCCTGAATTCGGTCCCCCGTAAGGCGTCCTGTCATGCTCACCGTCCGGTTGCCGAATTCGAAGGTGGGAGTCCAATCCATTGGGCGCCTGGATCGCAAAGGGGGTTGCGACAGTTTCGCCCATCTGGTCCCGGTCGAACCCAACGGCACCTCTGGAAACGCTTACGATTCGAACCACGAAAGACGAAGGATTGAGTTTCATCACGAGCGGGCAGTACCAATTGTCAAGAGTGTGTCGCAACCGAAGAAGAGCGATTGCGAAATCGGTGACAAACTGCGAAGCTCGCGACGTGTTGCCTGCTGCGAAAAGTCACAAACCAGACAGTCGAAGGCGACGCCAGTCACCAGGGAATTATGAGGTTTCGGGACGTGTCAATTCTGCCTGAACCGATAGCGGTTGCTCCGGGGAGTTTCAACGAGATTGAGCATTTCTATCCTCGTGTGCTGAATGCGCATCTCCATCCGCTTGTACGTCATCTGTTGGAGATGGGCAACGAACGAATCATCTGTCGCTATTGTCATTTGCATCCCGAGGCCGACGAGACAGCATTGAGGCACGTACTTGGGACGTGTCCTCGTTATTTTCGTTGGGGTGGTTCTGACTTGATCCACGTGACGACCGAGGAGGGCATACGGCGGGTGGTCATTATTGAGACAAATTCTTGCCCATCCGGTCAGAAGTCGATGCCGCGAATTAGCGAGTCGCAAGAGGAGGCCGGCTTTCAGACAGTCCTGGAGAAGTCGTTCCTTCCCGCGTTGCGGAAACGAAAGAAGGGGCCCAAGGGCGAGCTTGCGGTCATCTACGACAAGAACCACATGGAGAATTCCGGTTACGCCGCCACGCTCGCGACGCTCGCGAACGAGCATGTCCATCTTGTGCCATTTCCGACTGACAGGGATACGCCCTGGGTCCGATTCAACCACGAACGCATTCTTGAAGTCGAAACGAATGGAGAATGGGTGCCGATACGTGGCGCCTTCCGCTATGTGACGCAAAAGCCCTGGAATCGGATTCCTCCGGTCACGCGCACGCTGATATACAACCCGACCCTCGTTTGCCTCGCTGGTGGACGTAACAAGATGATGGCCGCCAAGGCCTACGATTTCTACAATGCGCGGTTGCAGAACGAGGGGCTCAGGATTCAGACCCCCGAGACGATCTGGGACGTGTCACGTGAGGAAGTTCCGATTTGGGTGGAACGGATGGGTGGCGTTGCCGTGATCAAAGTTCCCTATTCCAACGCGGGCCAAGGTGTTTACACCATCGTGAATCCCGATGAGTTGGAGGCGTTCATGGCCCTCGATCATCCGTACGATAAGTTTATTGTCCAGGCGTTGATTGGAAACGCTGGTTGGAGCTCACAAGGGCGCGATGGCCGACTGTTTCACGTGGGTACGATGCCGGACAAGAAACTGAATCTCTACGTGGCCGATTTACGATTCATGGTCGCCGCCAACTCGGACGGCTATTTTCCCGTAGCAATTTACTCACGCCGAGCACGCCAACCGTTAAAACAGACGGTAGAAGCCGGTGAATCGTCCTGGGGAATGTTGGGTACAAATCTGTCGATAAAACAGTCAGACGGCTCATTCACGACCGAACCGTCCCGGTTGCTGTTAGTCGATAGCCGGGATTTTAATCGGCTTGGAATCGGGATGGATGATCTCATTGATAGCTATGTCCAAACCGTGATGTCCATCAGCGCGATAGATCAGATGGCTCAGGAACTCATTAATTCAAAAGGCCGATTCCGCCGCAAACTTTTCCTGTCGATGAATCCCGATGAGACATTGGCGCAAGAGATTGTCCGGTTGGGTACCAAGGTCGGCCCTTGAGGAGGAACGCTTTGACAGATAGCGGTATGAATCTTCCGTCCACGAACGGATACGAAAATGTCAAGAGTGTGAAGCGTGTAGACAACCTCGAGATCGAGTCGTTGCCCTCAGGTGCTTTTTCCCGGCTATTCATCGAACTAGTAGAAAACGGGATCGGTCGTTCTATTCAGGTTCCCGTTGTCGTGGCGCGGGGAAAGAAGCCTGGTCCGATCATGGGGATCACGTCCGCGCTGCACGGTAACGAGTTGAACGGAATTCCGGTGATTCACCAATTGTTGCAGCGAATCAATTTGAAGACGCTGCGCGGCACGATTGTCTGTGTGATTGCTGCCAATGTTCCTGGGCTGTTGAACCACCAACGCGAATTCAGCGATGGCGTCGATCTGAACCACATTATGCCCGGCAAACCGCACGGCAAATTGTCCCAGGTTTATGCCCATGAATTGGTCGACCGGATTACAAGCCATTTCGATTACCTGATCGACCTGCACACGGCGAGTGGCGGACGGGTGAATTCGCTGTACGTGCGAGCCGACTTGAAGCAGTCGATTACCGGGCAAATGGCTTACCTGCTACGACCACAAATCATTGTCCATAACCCGCCGTCCGACTACACGCTGAGGGGGGTCGCTGCGGAAGAAGGAAAGCCTGCCATCACTGTGGAAATCTGTGATCCGCTACGATTCCAACGTGATCCGATCCGGCGCACACTTCAGGGAATTCGACGAATCCTGAACCATGTGGAAATGACGCCAGCGCGACAGTCGGTCGCCAAGATCCCAATGCCACCCATCCTCTGCAGTCGATCGTACTGGGTCTTGGCGGAACGGGGCGGCATGATCAATGTGATCCCCAAGGTTGCGCAGTATGTGAAGAAAGGTGAGCCGGTGGCTACGCAGGTCAATATCTTCGGCGACCTGATCAGACAATATGATGCACCAGAAGATGGCATCGTCATTGGCCATGCCGTCAACCCGATCGGTCAGACGGGAGAGAGAATCATTCATCTGGGAATTCTGATGACGGAAGAAGAAAAGAAGAAGTTCGAATTCGTGAGCCACTGTTCGTTGGAGGGCGTTGCGTCGCAGCGACCTGGCAAGCAGGAAATCCCGTCTCTGAAGTCTCTGTGATGCGTGCGTTTGTCATTGTCAACGATCTTCAAGAAGTTGGTTATCGTCAGACGACTTCGTTGTTGATCGCATCCCTGGTTCGGCACAAATGCCAGGTTGTTGTCGCCGCGGTCGACTGCCTTTCCATGAAATCGAACGAGGACGGCTTTTCCTGTACGGTCACGGGTAGCCGGTTGCCGGCAAGCTGTGTTGCACCCAAAGACGTCGCAAAATATCTTTCGCAAGCGGCAGCAGAAACAACAAGCCAGTCAGTCGCTGCGGAAGACTTGCTGATGATTCGTACAAACCCTGGTCGTGATACCCACCGCATCGCTTTGCATCATTCCTTTCTGCATTTGGCATCGATGATCGAAGGGCACGGGATTCGAGTTATCAATTCGCCGGGGCATTTGTCTTTTTTCGCGGACAAGGCATCCCTGGCAATAATCGATCGACAGTACCGCCCTGACATGCTTGTGTCGGCTCAGATCGACGCGGTGTGCGAATTTGCCGGAAATGCTCCCGGTGAAATCGTGGTCAAGCCATTGGTCGGATCACGCGGGCAAAATGTGCTCCGCGTCAACGGAAACGAACGAGGACTGTCAGATCGCCTGAAAGCGACGTTTGGCCAGACACTCGTAATCGCACAGCATTTCGTCGTTGCGAACCATCCTGGAGATCGACGGATTGTTGTATGGGATGGTGAGATCCTCGAACGCGAAGGCCACATCGCCGGCATCGAACGCCACCCGGCCGCAGGCGATTTTCGAGGCAACTTGCATGCGGGCGGGTCGGCTTGCCCAGTTTCACTGAATTCGTCGGAACGTACCGCTGCCAGGCACGCCGCAAAACGACTGTTTGAACACGGGATACGGCTTGCCGGAGTTGATCTCGTCGGCGATCAGATCATCGAACTCAATGTGTTCAGTACTGGTGGATTGTACGATGCCAATCGATTCGCGGATGCCGATTTTTCCGAGATGATCGTGGGAAAACTGCTCGATCATTGACGCGTGCCGTAGTGGCGTCGACGTTGTAGCAAGAAACGGGTGGCTTGCGCAGTTTTGGTCGTCGTATAGTGAATTCATGACAAGCGATTACCAACGCATTGAAGCAATCATTCGATATCTGGATGAGCATCGCTCAGAACAGCCTGACTTGGCAACTCTGGCCGCGGTTGCCAAGCTAAGTCGGTTCCACTTGCATCGACTTTTCTCAGAGTGGGCTGGTATCACACCGAAAGCATTTCTCAAGTGTTTGAATCTCACGCATGCTCGAAAGTCGTTAGCCACCGGTGAATCGGTGTTGGCCACATCGTTGAATGCCGGATTGTCAGGACCGAGCCGGTTGCACGACCTGTGCTTGAGTTTGGAGGCGGCATCGCCAGGTGAAATCAAGTCGGGCGGAGCCGGCTGGAGCATCACGGCCGGCTTTGCTGACTCGCCGTTTGGAGGCTGCCGTAAATTTGCCGCGTTGCAGGGCAAGGATGCCGGCATCGAAAGAGGCTTGAGCCAGTTTCCTGATGTCAGCTGCGAATTGCGTCAGCTCGTTATCGAGCTTGCCCGGCGCTGACCATGTAGTCGGTGGCAAATTCCCTACCACATCCAGTGTGGCACGCCTTGAAAAGATCCACAACCAGAAACTGGCAACTTCCGCTTCAGCAGCTCTTCGTACTGAAGAGGAAGCGTTGGCTCTGCTCGACGCTCCGCCGAGGATATCGTTCAATTTGGGATCCGGCGGTGACAACGTGGCGCTGACCCGTTACGGCAGACCATTTGGTGACGACACCATCGACGATGTAATCGAATTCTTCGAAGTGGACTCGATTGATCAGTGGATCGAGGTGCTGGAACCGGAGGCAGCCGGATTGGGGATTTCGACAACGCTGAAGAATCTGCGGATCAACGGCGCAACCGGCACCGACACGCTGCACCCGTCTGGAATGGGTCATGTTGAGTGCCTTCGGAGCGAAGATCAGCGGCCTCGAGGTGGACGGTATTGATTTAGATCTGACGGACCGCGAGTGACATTGTTCCTCTGGAGCTCGCCGATGATGGGCTTGAGACACGTCTCCGGGCGGTATGATGTGGCTGTGAATATTTGTGCCCACGCACCGTTTGGGAAACAGCCATGAGTCGTGTTACCCCCTCGTTGCTCATTCTCGCCCTCGTGTCGAGCTTCCCGGCGCCGGGATTGCGTGCCGAAGAGTCGATACTGGAAACCGACGCCACGGTGTTGCGCGTGTTGACCTACAACGTGCGTTTCGCCTCGGATCAGTCGCCAAACAGTTGGGTCGATCGGCGCCCGGTGGCGAAATCCATGCTGGCCGACTTGAAGCCGGACGTTATTGGAATGCAGGAGGCATTGCCACAGCAAGTGCGCGACTTTGCCGGCGACCTGCCAGGCTTTCGATGGATTGGCACCGGACGCGACGGAAACAACAAAGGCGAGACAATGGCTGTCTTCTATCGAACCTCGCGTTTGGAGCGCGAAGACTCGGGGCACTATTGGCTATCTGATACGCCCGATGTTGTCGCGTCGAAGTCATGGGGAAATACCTGCAAGCGGATGGTGACCTGGGTTCGATTCTGCGACCGCCAGACCGGGAGTTCTTTTTATTTCGCCAATACACATCTTGATCATCAATCGCAGAAGTCTCGTCAGAAGAGTGCGGAGTTGATTGTGGAACGATCGCTTGGCTTGGACGCCGAAATTCCGCTGCTTCTCGTTGGTGACTTTAATGCAGACGACACGACCAGTTCGGTCTACCAGATGTTTATCAAATCTGGCTTCACTGACACATGGACTGACGCGAAGCAGCGAGGGCCACTACTGCCGACATACCACGGTTACGGGGACGACGTGGCACACCAGAAGAGAATTGACTGGATTTTGGCACGCGGCCGTGTTTCGACATCGTCGACGTGGGTGGTTGACTATAGCCGGGGCAAACAGTACCCCAGCGATCACTTCCCGGTGCTGGCATTGGTTCGCCTCGGTAACATTTCAGATTAGCACGCTGACACCTCGATCTCTGAGCAATTTCCATCATCCAGCGGTCGTGCGCTGCAGTTCAGGGCTTGTCATTCGATGTCGGCGCTGTGGATGGCTTCGCTACGAGCTGGCGGGCAAGTTCGCGTTGGACGTTGCGCCAGGATTTCGAATCAAGCTGCCCTACGGGAATCGGTCGGCCATGTCGCCCGGCGAAGTCTAGGTTGACCGAATCCGTATCAAGGTCGTATGAGATCAGTTGACCCTCATCGCCCAGCCTCGTTTTGACCATGATCGGTCCTGACTGCTGGGTGGCCGGTTGCGCCGAAGTCGGAAAAGACGTAGCGAGTCTCTTGATTTTCTGCCACGCACCGTTCGCGAGGTGTTGTTGTGACGCGTTAATAGTTGTCGAGTGCCCATTCGGCAGAGTCACGGCAACGTTAACCAGATTCTTTTCCATGTCAAATCCCACAACGGTTCCCTTTCCCCCAGCGCCTTTCGCACCGTGACTTCCATGGGAGGCCCCGATTGTGCGTTTGAAATGCTTGCACCGATCAACGCAATTAACGATGCCAAAAACAAGCAATCCATTTTCATCTGGTTCTCTCCATGCCGTTGGTCCACCATTCACCGAGGCTGCCACGTTCCGCTGCGATGGGAATGGTAAGCGCAAACGGTCGATTGAGTCCATCTGAAAAAAATCGCAGGTCCAAACCCTGAGGGCGAGCGCAAGAGGGACGGGCGTTCGACGGACTGGAATTGGTGGTCGGCTCTTATGGGCTATTCCTGAAATGCGGCCAACTGGGGAAATATGCTCAGGTGGGGATCCCCGCGGCTGGGTGGCATTTTCTGTGGATTCAGTTTTGGGCGTGTCGTAGGGTTCTTCGAACATCGGTAACGGTACGCTTTGCCTCTGCGGCCTGAGCACCGCCGCGGTAAGTGAAACAGATATGAAGGAGAACCTTTCCGGCGAATTGCCGAACCGATTCGATACCGTCGCAACACCATCTCAGTCCAAAGTTGCAGGAGGCCGACTCGAGCCTTGAGCAGTCCTCGGTCCAATTATCCAATGAGGCGTCGGCTCGTCGAGACGCAAACCTGACGATCAGCCAGATGGCATATCACGATGCGCTGACCGGACTCTCGAATCGGGACCGCTTAATGACGCAGATCGATGCGTGCCTCTGGCGATCGAAGAACGGCAGCGATCATCAATTTGCGATATTGTCAATCGACCTGGACAACTTCAAGGCGGTAAATGAAAGCTTGGGGCATGTTGCCGGCGACGAAGTTATGAAACGTATTGCCCAGGGGGTGGCATTGACCGTCGAGCAAAAACGCGTAAGCAATCCGTCGAAACTTGATTTGATCGCGCACGTTGGCGGGGACGAGTTGGTCGTGCTCGTGGACGATGTGAAGAACGATGAAGGGTTGACTCGCCTTGCTGAACAGATTCAAAAGTCGATTTCGCAACCAGTTGAACTGAACAACGTGGTTACATTCCATATGGGAGTATGGGCGTTGCCATGGTCGCGAGCGACCATGCCCAACCTCATGACCTGCTGCGGGACGCCGACATTGCCCTGGAACGAGCGAAGAGCGCAGGCAAGGGAGAAATCAAGTTATTTAAGCCCGGCATGTGTGTCGGGCTTCAAGGACGAATGCTGATTGAAACTCAGCTGCGTGGGGCAGTGAATCAGGATGAACTGGTTGTTGTTTACCAGCCGGTCGTTGATCTTGAGTCGCAAGAGTTTGTCGCATTG
Organism: uncultured Planctomycetales bacterium; assembly: GCA_963821085.1. Classification (GTDB taxonomy): domain Bacteria; phylum Planctomycetota; class Planctomycetia; order Pirellulales; family Pirellulaceae; genus CAWGCE01. The sequence goes on from CAWGCE010000017.1 coordinate 302,273, forward strand.
GAGGCACTCGTTCGTTGGAATCATCCGACACGAGGAGTCTTGACTGCGGACAAGTTCATTCCCGCTGTGGAGTAAAGTGGGCTCGTGGCCGACATCGGAGATGGGGTCATCGACAAAGCCTGCGACTTTGCCAGCCAATTTCGGTTGAGCATGCCCTTTGGTGGGCATATTCCGTTCACCATTAACGATTTCCAGAGGCAATTCACCCAGAATCGACTGGTCCAAAAGATACGTGCCGCACGCCTGGGAAATGACTTGACTGGCGAAACGATCAAGCTCGAACTGACCGAAACGGTCATGATGCAGAACATGGCAAATACACAATCTCAATGCAGTGAACTGCGGGAGATGGGCGTGGAGATTATCCTGGATGACATTGGCTCCGGCTATTCGTCGCTAAGTATGTTGGACGCGTTGCCATTTTCGGCCGTAAAGTTGGACGGGCGGTTTATCTCGCGTTTGACAACTGCGCCCGGCGAATGCAGTCTGGCGGGAAAAGTCGGCCGATTCTCCTGACTGGCCGCGGCGGCTGCGATTCAGTGTATGCTGAGGCCCGTTGTCGTTCACAGGTCTCCGAGAATGATGTTGAATTGAGCGTTGCATGCCGAGTGAAGGCGCTGTTTCGAAGCGATGCTACGGTTGTTTTCGTCCGTTGAATGTCTGTTTCTGCGATCGTATTCCAAGCATCCAGAATCAGATTCCCGTGTTGATTGTCCAGCATACCCGTGAAAGACGGCATGCATTCAATTCTTCGCGGATCGTCGAACGAGCGCTATCGAATTCACGAGTCATCGTTGGATACCCGAGGGAGATAGCAGACAGCCAGTTGCCGTTACGACCTAACGCCGGACTGCTGTATCCGGGAAAAGAATCACAGTTGCTCGATGAATTGCCTGCCAACGATTTGCCTTCGCAAATTGTGTTGATCGACGGTACGTGGCACCATGCCAAAACATTTGTCCGGGATGTTCCGGCGCTTCGAACACTGCCGCGCTACCGGCTTGCCCCGAAGCAGCCTGGGCAATTTCGAATTCGTCGCGAGCCCAATACGACGGCGCTTTCAACCCTGGAAGCCGTCGTGGCGGCTCTGCAAGTGTTGGAACCGACGACGGAGCGCATCAGCGAACTCATGGACGCATTTGCGGCCATGGTAGATCGACAGCTGGCTAACCCTCACATGCGCCGGCATTGGCGTGTTAACAAGAAAAGGAGGGCCGGGACAGGAAACATCCCGCGTCGCGTGGTCAACGATCTTCGGCATCTGATCGTCGCCTATGGAGAGTCGGTCCCTCATGGTCATGCTGAGCATCGAGTGCCCGTCTATTGGGTAGCAGAGCGGATTTTCCAAGGTGAACGATTTGCGCGGCTGATTGGCGAGCCGCTTGAGCCAGGATTGCTGGAACATTTTCAACTCAAGAAGGAAGACTTCTCGAACGCCTGTTCAACAACGGAATTTTGCCAAGCTTGGGACCAATTTGTACATCCGGAAGACACGATTGTCGTATTCCGTCAGAGTTCTATTGATTTGCTGAGAAACGTGGGTGCCAGATGCGATCCGCATCTGATTCTCAAGTCAATACGGTTGGATGATGCTGTGGGACTGCCGACGCGTCAACTGGATTCATGGTTACGTACCAGAGGCATTTCCGCCGCGCCGTCAAAACATCGAGGGAGGGCAGGCGAGCGATTGGCCAACGCGGTCGCGATGGTGCGTTTCTTGCACCGATATATCCAGGCACCGGTTGCCTAGGACGGGCGTGCGTGCGCTCTGATCCGCCTCAACTAAGCCACAGTACTTTCTGCAAGCGCATTCAAGATAGTGACGGCATTGCAATCGCAAAGCTCAATTTGCGTCGTTATCTGGCCTTGAACTGCGTCCAGGAATCACGATTCCGTGTTTGGAGATACGACGATACAAGACGCTGCGTGGAACGCCGAGCAATCGTGCAGCGGCTGATTGGTTGAAGTTTGTTTTTTCCAACGATGCCTGAATGTGTTGACGCTCCAAGGCGTTCAAAGTCAGCCAAGATTGGTTCACGTCCGAACTGTCCGGATATGGCACCCGTGTAGGCGATCCTGCAGGAGTTGAATTTGGGTGAGCAATAGCTGTTGGGTCGGAACCTGATGGACTGTGATTGCCGGGGCCAACGGAAGAAGGTTCGGGCACGGGCGCTGGTCGTGCGGTTTGGTAGGCGGAAATTGGCAGAAATGCAGTATGCACCGAGAGGTCTTCCCGGGTCATAACGCACGACTCGGAAGCATAGACGGCATTTTCCAGCACGTTTTCCAGCTCGCGAACGTTGCCCGGCCAACTATGCGAAAGCAATAGTGCCATTGCCTGTGGAGAAAGCGATTTTCGCGGCACTCCCTGACGAGCCGAAAGTCGTTCTAGAAAATGATCGGCAATTGTCGGGATGTCTTCAGGTCTTTCCGCGAGAGGTAACGTTTGGATGGGAACTACAGCCAGCCGATAATACAGGTCTCGCCGAAAGCGGCCTTCTTGAACGGCTTTCTCCAGATTGGCATTCGTGGCAGCGATTAGACGGATGTCCACCGGCAGTTCGTTGTGCGAACCCAGTGGGACAACGACACGTTCCTGCAAGACCCGCAACAGCTTCGCCTGCAGGTTGAGCTCCATGTCACCGATCTCATCCAGAAAGACCGTGCCGCCAGCAGCGGCCCGAAAGCAGCCAAGCGTATCACTGACAGCACCAGTGAATGCTCCCTTGACGTGGCCGAACATATGGCTGGCAAAAAGGGTTCCCGTGACCGACGCGCAGTCGATCGGGATGAAAGGTTGCTTCTTCCGATCGCTTTGATTGTGGATCGCCCGAGCAATGAGTTCCTTGCCGGTACCGCTGGGGCCGGTGATCAGGACGGTTGAAGGCCGCGCCGCGATGCTGCTGATGTGCTCGCGCAGCGTAGATACCCAGCGTGATGATCCGACAATTTCTCGGGACATGTCAAAGTTGCTCAAGACTGGGCAAATCGAACCTCTGTTGTGCATCTTGGTCCAAGGATCAGAATACAGGTCATGGTCAAACGAAAACTGAAATGAACCTCGTCTTTCTCCCAACCGGTTCCTCAGCATACCACGCAAACCTTTGTGCGCCTACGGTTTGCGCTCGTTTTTGGACATCGGTTGTCCGTTTGCGGGCAGGCGATTGTCCGCCTGCGGGCGCCCGTCGACCGCTCGCGAACAGGTATTGTTCGGCAGCGGGCGCCGTCCTGTCCGAATTCGGACACCCGACTTTGGACCAACTTTCGCTGAAATTGTATCTGAAATGTTAGAGCTGCTATTCAAGCGTGTGAGCCCCCATTGCGGCTCATCCCTCTAGTTCCGGCATGTCGTTTGCGATTGCTCCGGTCGGACCCTTTTGAAAGGAATGAACGCCATTGATTGCTACCAACTCGAAATCTGAACTACCGCTGGTTGTACTCGTCACCGACGATGCCGCCCGATTCGGTGGGATGCAGGAACAAATGCAGGACCAATGTGTTTTCCATGTATGTGACAACCAAGTTGTCGTTCTGCGTATGGCACGTGACGAGTTGGTAAGTGGGTGGTTGCTGGACGGTTCAAGCTCCCTCTCCAGGTCAATTGCCTTGCAACTGGCAGCCAGTCGTCTTGGGCACCGAATGGTCTTGGTGCATGAAGCGTACGAACCACAGTCTGAATTATCCGCTTACATGGCGGGTGCGTACTACGTCTGTGGCGACGTTACGACGGAGTGGTTGCAAGAGTTTTTGGGTCTCGACACTGCGGGTTCGGCCTCGAACAGGTGTGACGCTGAGGTGCTTTCCAGGTAGTAGCTCAGTTTTCAAACAACACACGGGTAAGGAGAAAGTCAATGATCAAACCGTTAGAAGCGTTAGCTGAATTGGACACAGCGTTCGACGAATTTGAGAACGAGGCGTCGTTCTCCAGGATTCAGGCTAGTCGTAATCGAACGATGCCGGCTCGATCGCATTCCTCGTCGAGTAATGGCCGTCGTCGATTCAATGCGAAGAAAACGAATGTCAAAGCCGGTATTCGTCGTCGGTATAATAAGAAAGTACTGCATAGCAGTTGACGATCGTCGGATCGACGCACAGTGATTGGGTGTTGGGTCCGTCTGGACTCAGCGGGAGTCGGCTGTTGCCGATTATCTGTGCGTTGGAGCTCAAAGCGACCAACTCGAAAAGACGGCGACCCTTGGGTCGCCGTTTTTCTTTTCCTGTGGATCGCCGTTTCAATGCAACATCCTGTTACGCCGATCCCGCTGTCATGTGGAATTCTGAGCGCCACAATTTCGCTCACCGTATTTTGCTGCGCCCTTCGGAGCGGGGCGAAGATGCAACGTGATCGATTTTCAACTCATCGATGAGAGCTACGGATTTCCTGTTTATTTTCAGAGATTGCCGGTCAATTCCGTTTCCGTCTATTGGTTGGTTTTCGTCGGCAGCGCTGACGACGAGACGATCGGCAATCACGGGGTCTATCATTGGTTTGAGCACATCCCGTCGAGAGGGACGAAAAAGTACCCGGGCGGTTATCGCGACACCGAAGCTCGATTGGTGCGGCATGGCGGTAGCGCCGGAGCCGAGACCGGTTACAGCCATACCGCCTATTATGCAGACGTTCCCAAAAGCGTTTGGCCCATGGCCTTGGACATCCTGACCGACATGCTGGCTCAGCCATTGCTGCGCCCGGAAGACATCGAGGCGGAACGCGAAATCATCAAGCAGGAAATCGACGAGTGGCATTCCTCACCTTACGGCGAATCCTTGTGTCGTCTTCCCGGACTACTCTGGGCGGGCCACCCCATGGGGCATGACCAGTTGGGGTCGGCCGAGTCACTGGCGTCGATGAACCCTGAACTGCTTCGTAGAGCCCACGAGTCGGGTTACACAAGTTCGAATTGCGTGTTGTTCATATCGGGTGATCTCAAGCCGGAAGAGGTATGCCAGACCGTAAACGAAACGTCTCGTAACCTGTCGCCCGGTTCCGGCCAGCCACGCCGCATTCCTGCATCGTATGGTGCTCTTCCAGCCTGGCAATCAGGGATGGCGTCGGTCCTCGATACACGGCACGAGGATTCGGCTGTCTATCTGCTCTTTCCTGTCCCTCCTCGAGCTGCCGTATCCGATGCGCACTTGCTGTGGACCGTTGTTGAATACCTGATTACGGCCGGCGACCTTGGGTCGCCGCTGAACCGCATCGTCCGGGAAGATTCACAGTTGGCCTATTCGCCTGGATTCATTTCGTCGGTATGCACAGACGGTGGCTACTGGGGACTGGAAGCGCAAACGAACTGTGCTGAACCGCGACGTGTACTGGAAACTTTTTGGGACGTACTCCGCAGCGATGAGTTGCGTTCGTCAGCTTGGTTTGAGTTCGTTACCGATACAATTCGCGGTGAATTCGACATGCACGATCCCAGCCCGGGAGATTTTACCGCCGAAGCAGCCGCGAGACTGGTTGGCTTCGGTCAATTATGGCCGGACGAAGAACTAAGACAACGCCTGCTACAGGTTCGTCGCGATGAATTGACGGCTTTCCTGGATTCGCTGACGGAGTCCGCAGCACACTCCGTCGTGTTTCGCGGGATGCGAGCCCGATGAGCCCGCTTTCCGCCTAAAGGGGGGCTGGCAACCGGGCAACTGCTGCCAGTTGTTCTGTTGGAAACTTGGTCACTGGCAACGATGCGATAACAGTGTCATACTGTATCCAGTACAGCGTGAGATAACCGTCTTGGGTGGCGTCATGTCGCGGGCTCGTTACTTTGAGAGTGTCTTCCTCGTCGCATCTGCGACGGGGCTCTGCATGTTCGACTTGTGTTCAGCTCAGGAAGAGCCCCCTGTTGTTGACAGGTTGGAAGAAGACGGAAAGCAATTCCGGCAAATCGTCCAGGAGCTCCTGCCTGTCGTTGAGAAGATTGCTGCAGAGCGACTTCCTCAAGCGGCCCAAGGTAGCCCGTCAAGAATTAATCTATTCAAGGTGGGTCGTTGCCTGACTCGCCGCTCTCAGCACGGCGGACTGGCATACGATCGCGAACGTGGCGGATTGGTCGGCATCTGCCTTGTCGACGGCGACCTTAATGTGCCTTCATCCGAAACCGTGTTTGCTGTTTCCATTGGAGCCTGGCGTTTGAGTCAGCAACCGCATCCCATTAGTGGCACACAAGCCACGATCGAATCGATCGTGATTCTGGACGGCGAAGAGCCATAGTCTGGATTGATTAGCGTTGACTACCACATGATTGCAATCTGCTGTCTGCAAGTGGAGCAGCCAGCCTGTAGTGACTTGATCGTTTCACGATCTAAACAGTCGGCGGCTAGATTCGTATCTCGTCGATGAGTAGTAATGGCATGCTGCCGGTCATGAGTTCTGCAGCTTATAGCAGCCTTGCACTGATTTTCCGCGCCGAAAATGACAGTGGCGGTAATGATTCACTCGGCATCAAGTACACCGCGTCGAACAGAGCTCGAGCCATTGCCAGTGGCGGTTGCGATACCGCACTGGTCCTGAATTTGGACATTGGTGACTTCGACAACGTAATTGGCGGCTGCAGCGATGAGCTGAAAATGAACACGGTCGTGGGAGGCGGTTTTACCAACAGACGCAGCGGGCTCGAAGGGCCTGCAATCAGTAGCGGTGGGGCCTCGAGTTGGACGCAACAGACTCGAGACGATTAGCTGTGATTTGAATCCGACCTTGGGTCGCATTGGCTTCGCGTCGGATCGGTCTGACGCGGGGTCTGGCATAGGGTTGGTCCGATGAAGGCGTAAAATCCGTGATAATATCGGCGTGTCGCCAGAAACCAGTGGGCGACGGACGCCTTGGATAATCAGGTCCGGTCCGACGAATTCGGCGAAAATGAACGAATTGGACTGGTTTTCCGGGTCGTACATGAGTATCCTTCAAGGTTCCCATTCGATCGGGGAATCAGACTAAACAACAAAGTCAGCCTGGTCGAAATTATCTAAGTGCGCCCGAGTCGCAAACCGTTGTCCTGGTTTGGCAGCTGGCCACCCTTAACCAACTATTTTAGGAGTGAAACTATGCAAATGAGTACCCGTTGGGAGGACGAAGAGAACAACCGCACAATCCACCTGCACATCGATACGCAGGTGGATAGCTCGGCTCCCGCGATCACTCCCGTGCGAGTCGACTTCACCGCTCAAAATCGATCGATTGGTGTCTGGACCGAGGCGGGCAAGAACTTCCTTCGTCGTCAGCTGGAATTCTCGGGTCAACTGGATGAGATTTTGAACCAAGCTTGCGCAGCGATCGCCTAGGTTAAATCGGTATTTAACTTGAAATACGAAAAGGCAGGCCACCGTGGCCTGCCTTTTTTCGTTATGTGTCCATTGACTCACGATTCGATCGGTATTCAACATCTGCAAGCATGCATTACATTGCCACTTATGACCAGCTTCCTGATTCTTTTCGGCTCTACCGACGCGACCGCGAAGTACACTCCCTGGATTACCAACGATGCGGTGATTGCCGGAATCCTGATGGCCATGCTTGGGTTTGTCTTTTGGAGCTCGAGCCAGAGTCACGCGGGCTGGAAAACGCTCTATAAATGGGCGCCGATGTTGTTGATGTGTTACTTCCTGCGATCGTTGCTGACGGCGTTTCGCGTCGTGGATCCGCTAGAATAGTCGTATCGATTTGCGGCTGTATCAAAGGCGAGAATTTATGGAAAGTGTTGTTCGCATCGGCGCTCCGCTTTTTGCCGAGGACACGGTGACTTTTGGCATCTTGATGGCCATCCTCGCGTTGATCTTCTACGCGACTACGACGAACCTGTGCAAGCCGTTGTTTCGCTACATCCCGGCGCTGTTGCTGTGCTACTTCATTCCAGCGATCTTCACCACGCTTGGCTTTATCTGTCCGGCCTGGTTCGATCTCGAAACGGCGACTTCCGATGCTCACGGATGCGGGCATTGAACTGGAAACACCGACCACGCTTGCTGCGCTGAAGGAACACATTCTTGACGCCAACATTTCGAAGGACGCTCTCAGACCGTACATTCACGAGTCGCAACTGTACTACGTCGCGTCGCGCTATCTGCTGCCTGCGTGCCTTGTATTGCTGACGCTGTGCATTGACCTACGTGAAGTGTTTCAGCTCGGCCCCAAGGCGCTGATCATGTTTCTTACGGGAACATTCGGAGTGATCATTGGCGGCCCGCTGGCGATTTTGCTTAGCTGCATTCGTCGCACCTGACGTGGTGGGCGGCGTTGGTCCAGATGCGGTCTGGAAAGGCATGGCAACAGTTGCGGGCAGCTGGATTGGAGGTGGAGCGAACCAAGCGGCAATGGAAGTTTTGTTTGAACCGAGCGGCAAACTCTATTCGCAGATGATCGCCGTCGATATCGTCATCGCCGAATTATGGATGTTCTTTTTACTACTCGGCGTCGGCAAGTCCGATCAAATCGACGCTTGGTTCAAAGCTGACAGTTCTAGCATCACACGACTCAAGGATCGCATGGAAGAATTCGGCCAACGCGTTGCACACGCCCCGACGTTTGTTGAACTGATGGTGTTACTCGGCTTCGCGTTTGGCGCCACGGGGCTGTCGCATTGGTTAGGATCGGTCTTGGCAGGAGTCTTCAAACAAATCGATGGAGCGGACAAGTTCAGCCTGACCAGCTCCTTTTTTTGGCTGATCGTCCTGGCAACGACGATCGGCATTATTCTGTCGTTCACCAAGGCGCGAAATCTCGAAGGAGCGGGAGCGAGTAAGATCGGAACGGTGTTCATTTACATCTTGGTCGCCACGATTGGAATGAAAATGGATATCTTGGCGGTCTTTGAGAACCCGGGCATTTTCGTCGTCGGGGGAATCTGGATGGCGATCCACGTTTTGCTACTGCTCACGGTTGGCCGCATCATCCGGGCTCCGTATTTCTTCCTTGCCGTGGGATCGAAGGCAAATATTGGCGGGCGCAGCGAGCGCTCCGGTCGTGGCCGGCGCAGTTTCATCCGGCGCTGCGCCCGTAGGCGTGCTCTTGGCGGTGCTAGGATATGCGCTGAGGAACTTATGGAGCTTGGTGGTGTGCTTTAATGATGGAAGCCGCCTCGAAGATGTAGAACATTCATTGGCGATTGGTGTTGCATATGACCAGCAGCAAAGCCAATATTGCCGGAGCGGCCAGCGCACCGGTCGCGGCGGCCGCCTTCCATCCGTAGCTCCCTCCGGTCGGAGTCTTGCTGGCGGTGCTCGGGTACGCGGTCGGGTACTTATGCAGTCTGGCTCTGTGGTTTAATGAGGCAGGCTGTGGCACCCTAGTTTGAAGCGTACGGCCCGATCCTGGCGATTCGAAAACGAAGACGATTCATGGCGCTGGTCATCCTTAGCAAACTGGAACGTGGCGTTTGCACGCTGAAGCTCAATGCGCCTCAGTGTCGTAACGCGATGGGGCTGGAGATGGCGGCCGAGTTTCAAACAGCGATCGGCAAGTTGAAGCAGCGAGCGGAATTGCGCGCTGTTATTATTACGGGAGCCGGCACTGCCTTTGCGGCGGGAGGCGACCTGCTCATGCTGCAAAAAAAAACTGCCTTGGATGAAGCTACCAACCGGCGGCTGATGTTGGAATTCTATCAGTCCTTCTTGTGTCTGCTGGAATTGCCCGTCCCGGTCATCGCTGCCGTTAACGGACATGCGATTGGCGCCGGTCTGTGTCTGGCCTTGGCTTGCGAAGCGCGCATCGTCGCCGCAACCGCCAAGTTGGGCCTCACTTTCACCCAGATCGGCTTGCACCCCGGCATGGGCGCGACGCTATTTCTGCCACGGCTGGCGGGAGCGGCCGCGGCGAACGAATTGTTGATTTCGGGACGCGTGTTCGATGCAACAGAGGCAGGGCGGTTAGGACTCGCCAACGACGTTGTCGAACCGGCGCAAGTTGTCGAACGGTCCCGCCAACTCGCCGACTCGTTCCTTGCTGGCGGACGGGACGCGATCGCGGGCTTGCTGGCCACGCTGCGTCCGTCGCCGGAACTTCTACAGGTCTCGCTCGAACGTGAAGCTGCGGAGCAGGCACGGAATTATGCGGGAGCCGAATTTCGCGAAAGGATCGCGCTGGCTCTACAACACAAGTCGGACAAGAACGCAACGTAACGGGCTGGCTCGGATGTCCGCGCTCCCCTAAATCGAATATTCCATTTCGTCCGGCGATGGAATCCCGTTGACCGACCGGGAGGTGCCGAGAGCGATGCCGCCGGCAATGTGCCAAGCGTTGTCGTATCCCAATCGCCGAGCTGCCTCGGCCGCCTTGCTGCTGCGGTTTCCGCTGCGGCAGATGAAAATCATGTCTGAATCATCGGGCTCCGTCGCCATGGCCAGTGACTGAAAAAAGTGACTCAATCGTGTGAGTGGCACATTCTTCGGCGGTTCCTTGAGCCCCAGTGAATCCCAATCCTGGGCAAAAGCAAACTCATGAGGTTCGCGAACGTCGATGATACGCGAGCCTGCATGTTGCTGGAAAAAGTTTCGCAGCTCGCTCGGTCGAATGTCGATTGAGGACTTATCGTCAACGAACGTCGAGATGCGACCGCATACCAGCTCGCAATTGGTGGCGTCCGTGATCTCGCCATCGACAACGACTTTTTCATCCAGGTAATTTGTCAACGGCAACTGGACAACCGGGTCGACGATGCGAGCCAGGAATTCGTTGTGCCGACGTTCGGTACCGAAGGTGGTGCAGAAACCGTTTGCATAGTCGTGCGTCGGGCAAAGGATCGTATCGTCGTCGATAATCGAAGGCAATCTTCGCAACGACGAGTACATGGCTTCAGGGGCACTGGTCTCAAAGTCGGTGCGGCCGATTCCGCCGATCAGCAATGTATCGCCAGTAAATGCGAAGCCGACCTGTTCGGGAGCCAGTCGACTTTCTTGACTCATCGATCCCAGCAAGAAGACCTGACCGTCGACCGTGTGTCCCGGCAGGTCGGTTTTCGCAAGAATCGATTCTTGCGAAAGCTGGATGTAAGGAGCCGTTGTGCCGTCCCCCAGCGTGACGATCCCGTCGGTGGTTGCGGGCCAGCCCAGTATATCGGTCGGTTGATCGGGCGAAACCATGTTGGCACCCAACGCCTTGACCATCAGTGCTCGCGGAGATGCATGGTCGACGTGCTGGTGCGTGTCGAGCACGCCCAGCACGCGGCTCCCCTGACAGCGTACGATGCTTTCAATGCGATCAACCAGTTCCTCGAATGGATCGATGATGACACAATTCCGGCTGGCACTATCCATGAACATCCAGCTACACATCGATCCCTTCTTGAGTTGAATCAGCCCGTCAAGAGTCGCTCCCGTCGTCGTGTCCACATCATGAGAGACGATCAGGCACGAGTCGCACATGGCGTGTCCCGCTTCTTCGATGCGTTTACAGGCTGCCTGGATTTCCCCAACCGTCGATGCTGGCCCGAACGAGATCCGGATGGCGCCTTCACTGCGCCATTGCGGCAGGCCCATTGCTTCCAGCACATACGAGCCTTGAATCGCTGAGCCACAGGCCGAACCCGAGCTGACCCGAATGCTCGCTGCATCGAACAAATCAAGGATTTCTTTGCTTGTGATTCCGGGCACAGCGAAGTTGATGGTTGTGGGAACGGAATGTTCAAACGGTGTATTAAAGACGATTCGTGGAAATGCTTTCTTGAGCGAGTTGACCAGTTGGTCACGGAACCCTTCGAGAGTTGCCTTGTCGCGGAAAATACGAAGTGCGTTCGATTCAAGCTCCCCAAGGACCGCCGCGATGGCAGCGACCCCCGGCAGATTCTCCGTGCCTCCGCGGGCTCCACCTTCCTGGCCGCCACCAGCCAACAGTGGCGTCACGGGGACGCCATCGCGTACGTAGAGGATGCCAATACCTTTGGGGGCGTACAGTTTATGTCCGCTCAGTGGCGCGTAGTCGATTAACAGGTCGGATAGGCAAAGGTCAATTTTTGCCACCGCCTGAACGTAATCGACCAGCCAAGGTACGTGTCGACCGGACTGCTTGATCGCCGCTTCGACCTGCTTGAGGTCCTGGATAACTCCTGTTTCATTATTTACCGCCATCGTGCAGATCATGTCGGCCGCATCGATGTGCTTCCGCACGAAATCCAGGTCCAGCCGACCTTGCTCATCGACGGGGATTGCCAATACACGATCGTGGATGCTGAGCATCTCATTCCAATGCTGCAGCGCTTGCGGAACAGCTTTGTGCTCGGTAGCTCCATAAAGCAGCACGCGACTGCCTCGGTCAACCGGTTTGATTTCTCGTTGCTTCTTGATTTCGCACAAGGCGGAAAATATCCCGGTTTGAATCGCTTCAGTGGCTCCGCTCGTGAATACAATTCTTCCCGTAGGTGCTCCGAGGACACTGCGTGCGACGGGTGCGCGCGATTCCAGGATGAAGCGAGCACGCAAACCGGTAATGTGCGAACTGCTGGGGTTTCCGTAGAGCTCCTCCATGGCATCTTGAGCCTGCTTGGCTGCGATTGGCAGGACCGGTGTCGTGGCGTTGGCGTCGAGATAGATTTCGCGAGTTGCACGACCGGCCATGAGTGACTCCTTGCAGATGCTGCGCGACCATTTGCCGCTTGCCATGTTAACGGTGTTTGACGATGCCTGACTCGCATGGTGTTCAACACCAAGGGTAGGGTGCCGTCCTTACATCAGTGTGGTTCAGCGGCCGCTAATCTTCAAGCCGCCGGCACGTTGGAGAGCGTCGCCGCGGTCGAAGTGGCAGTGAAATATCGGGAATTCACCGTGACGTAACGTGCAATGAACGGCGTTCCTCAGGTCGTTCGAGATGGCCGCGACGCGACATCTGTTATCAGGCATAGCTCAGCTGGTCCGTCGCAGTGCGATCGTTTAGCGAAGGCAGAATACAGTTCGAACGCCTTGGCAAATTCGTTACGTAGTTCCGAAGGTCGATAATTCTACGACCGATTACAGAAGATCGCCCGATCACGCAGAGTTTGCGTGGTCAGACCCGGAAGTTGTGCGTTGCGATCCAGCAGGTCGTGATCAAAAAAAATGACGATTCTTGTCCTGCTGTCCACCACGCAGCAAGAACTTCCTCGAGAAGAGTGGGTGCATCGATGTCTTGAAAATCAAACGTATGAAGAATTGACTCAGGTTCGAGCGTAAAGTCCGGCAGAAACAGGTTGGGCGATGTAATGAGTGAAACGGAATGGGTGCGGGTACGTTTATTTTTTCCTCGGCCGCTCGTGTAGCGGAAATCGAAACGTGTCATCGTCACTTCTTCGGTTTTCGCCTGAACGATGTTCAGGAATTGGTGCGCCCGACCAACGTGCAGCAAGCGGAAATGGTTTACGGCCGCGATGGATGACCGGGCGACGGAAGGGAAGAAGAGTAGCCCCATCTCGGAAGCGAAAAGGGAGAGTTGTTCCGTGCGTTTTTTGTCGGCGTAATAGCAATAGAGTACCGCGGCACGGTGGCGACCACAGCAAGAACGAGCAGGCTTGACATGGCAATAATTCCCCTTAGCTTTCCCACGCCGCTTGAAATTGGTTATTGGCGCACTGGTGCAGCAGTGCCGTGCCTTCTTCCGGAGTAATGGGTTTGCTGAATAGAAAACCCTGGATTTCATCGCAATTTTCGTCGCTCAGGAAACTGAGTTGGTCTAATGTTTCAACGCCTTCGGCGAGAACTCGCATCTCCAGATTGTGCCCCAATCCGACGATAGACGAGGCGATGGTTCCGTCATCCCGACTGGGGAAATCCTTGACAAATGCTCGATCAATCTTGAGGCGATCAATCGGGAAGTGCTTCAGGTACGAGAGGGAAGAGTACCCGGTACCAAAGTCGTCGATGCTGATCGAAACTCCATGATCCTTCACCTGGAATAGTTTCTCCGCGGTTATCGCAACGTCATCGATGAAAACGCTTTCGGTGACTTCCAGGTCCAGTCGGCGTGGATCGAGCCCGGTTGCATCGAGTGCTGCCACGACCGTTTCCACAAAGTCTCGCTCGTGAAATTGTACCGGGCTGATGTTCACCGAAATCGTCAAATTGTGCCCAAGGCAGATCCATTCCTGTGCCTGACGGCAAGCCTCGTGCAGGATCCATTCGCCGACAGGAAGAATTGCGCCGGATTGTTCCAATAAGGGCACGAATTCCACGGGTGAAACGACTCGACCCTGGTGTTCCCATCGTAACAACGCTTCGAAGCCCACGATCGACTTGCCATCAATTCGAAACTGAGGCTGGTAGAGGAGATGAAATTCATTGCGAGCCAACGCTTGGGCCAGGGCAGCTTCCATTTTTCTCCGATGCACCAGGCCGTCGGTCATTCTTGGATCATAAACCGCCAGGCGTTGTTTACTCGCCTTGGCTTCGTACATTGCGGTATCTGCGAAGGCGAGCAATTCATCCATGAATTCGCTATGCGAGGGACAAAGGGCAGCACCGATACTGGCGTCCAGGTGAATCTCTTTGCCGGAAAGGAAGTACGGTTGAGTGATAACATCCGAGATGTGAAATGCCTGCCGGAAGACGTCATCCACGTCGGAAATGTTATTGAGGATCAGGGTGAACTCATCGCCCCCCAGGCGGGCCACCGTGTCGTCTTCGTCCGCGCAACCGATCAGGCGGTTTGCAATCATGCGCAGGATTTCGTCGCCTGTTGAGTGTCCCAGCGTGTCGTTAACATCCTTAAAACTATCCATGTCAATCAGAAGCAGGGCAGATTGCGTGTTGTTGGCCTTCGATTGCTGGATTGCTTCCTGGAGTTCACTCTGGAAACGGTAGCGATTTGCCAGCCCCGTCAAAACGTCAAAGGCTGCAAGTTTCTGTAAGGCTGCTGCTTTCTCGTTCAGCTGCGCGGCCGCCAACTTGGTGGCGGTCTCATCTTTGATAATCCCAAAGATGGCTTCAGGGTGCCCGTTGCTATCGAATTCGCTAAAACCCTTAATCCTGATAAATCGATGACGGTCGTCCTTGAGAAAGGAAAGTTCCAGTGAGAAGTTCGTGTCCGCATCTGCCCGTACGAGGCTGATCGCCTCCTGCAGTTGCCTTGCCTGGTTTTTGGGGAACGGAGCCAGGAACGTGGCAAGCGGTTGGGGTTCGCTGGATTCGAGTTTCAGCTCGCAGATGGTGCAGGCGACTGGCGAGTAAGTGATGCGACCACTCTTCATGTCCAGACGCCAATGTCCAACTTCTGCAACTTCTTCGGCCATACTGAGGAGTCGGGTTTGTTCCTGCAATTCTTCCATCAACCCGACCAGGCGAGTTGCGTGTTTGTCGAAGAACGCTTCCGACTGTTGTGCCATGAAAAAGATCACGGAAGTCAGCCCCATCGTGTTGAGCAGATAGTCCGTGGTGTCCTGTTTTTCAAGACAACGGACGGCGTCAGCGGCGAATCCGAAATTGATCAATAAAATGCATCCCAACGCGACAATTGTCCAGATTGCTGCGGCGCGAATTCCCAGGAGATGGCCTGCCAAAAGCCCTGCGCAACAGAAAAATACTGGCGTGTAAGACTCATGTTGGCCGCTGATCATGCTGACAGCAAACAGGGAGCCGCAGCCGATGGCCATGTAGGCCTGAGCTGTTACCGATCGCAGGTCCGGCCAACGCGCTGAGAACGCGATGCCCACGACACCGGTAATGGACCCGATGGCACAGATGTAGGCCGAGATCATATGACCCCGTGCCATATTGAAGAACGCGAAGAATGAAAATGAAATGGCGCAGAATCGCGAGGAAGGGCCCGACCTGTTCAAGTCGATCCTGGACGAGCAGTTGACGGTACTCGTGAGTGGACGGTTTCATTCAGTGGCAGTTGGAAATCACGGTTGCAAGCAATCATTGTTGACTTTGGCGTTCTTAAGCGTACGTCGGGACACCATCAGTGGCGTTGGAATGTGTCGATTTGTTCTACTCCGCGGTCGGAAGGTTGCATTTTTGCAACGCGATATTCGCGAGATCGACTCGCATTTCTGTGTCCTCCGGCATGACCGCTGCAAACCTCATTTCCTGACCTGATTTCCCGGTCTTGCGGCAGCCGAAGCTCGAGAAAACTCTCTGCCATGTTGTCGACAGACTCGCACTGTACGGTGGAAAGACGGCAATGGGGCAATCTGGTGAAGAATCGTCCGAGTCGGTCGAGTCGAGTGCGGCATGGACGCCTGATTGGGCAGAAAACTAGACTACCGTCTCAATCCGTCTGTCTTTATTTTGAGAGGATTTATGATGGGGGTTCGAAAATTGGTTCAGCCACTTTGCTTTCTATTCGTGGTCGTGGCCATTTGCATTCCTGGGTCGGCTCAGGAAAGTGGAGCACCAGAACCGCTGCCAACGCAGGCAATGGAAACTCAGCCAGCCGCCGATCGATTCACCATCCGTCTGCAGCAGGGGCAGGAATTCAACGGTTATCTGGGTGACAAAGCCGCCATTACGATGGTCATCGCGGACACGAAAGTGGAGATTCCTGTTTACAAGATCAAGTCGCTGAAATTGGACAACAGTCGGTCCGGCAAAGCAGCGGTTCAGTTGCGGGATGGTGACTCGTTGATTGCGCAACTTGTTCCCGCCATAATTGATCTTTCCGCAGAATGGGGAGAAGTCTCAATCAACACGGATGCGCTCTCGTCCATGCAGCTTTCAACCGATTCGTAAAGCGTTGTTTTCGAATGGCCGTTGCCTGGCTCGATTTCAGGCAAGTCCCCGGCCGGTGGTTTTGTCTCATGCCCCCTGCGAAAAAAATTGGGTGAATCCTCGGCCTGCTTCAATGGCTGTTCCGTCGTTGTCAGAGCGGCGACGCCATTTGACCGTGATTTCTGATGACGAGGCAGAGCGTTGTGGCCATTCTGGCATTTGACGATATGGTAAACAAAGCGCAGCGGGTACGTCGGGTGCTCGGATCGGCGAACTGACGACGGAATGTTTCGTATACTTGGCATTCGGCGATACTAGCCGCGGTATGGCTGCCGCATCGGTAACTTAACAGTTTCAAAGGAATCATTGATGCAACGAACCAAACAACTGCGCCATTTTCCTGTGTGCAATTCTCGGACTCCTGATGATGAACATGCCACTGCAGGCTCAAACGGCGATTGCCCCGTCCTTGAAGCCGGTAGCGGTCAATGCAGGCGCCGCCAAACTGAACCCACGAAACACGATGATTCAGTTCGTCGGCACGCATGCGGGTAGCGAACCGAATCCACGCGTAGGCGTGTTCCAGAAATTTAACGGATCGGCAATAGTCGTGGATGGCGCGGTGTCAGAAATCCGTGTTGAAATTGTCACCGGATCGCTGAAGACTCCGATTGGAAATTTGACCAACCATTTGAAGACGCCTGACTTCTTTGACACGCGGGAGTTCCCCAGCGCGAGTTTTGTGAGCAGCGATATCGGGCCCTATGAGCACGGTACACATCTGGTCAATGGCCAGTTGACACTGATGGGCGAAACGAGGGACGTTAGCTTCCCGGCTGAAATCGAGGTCACGGACGAAGGCGTCACGCTTTCGGGCGAAATCGTCCTGGATAGAACGGAATTCGGCATGTCGAAAATGACAGAGAAGGTCAACAAAGAGGTCATGCTGAAGGTTGCAATTGGCAGGGCGAGCAAATTGCCCCGAGCTGATCACGGCGGATAACAGGAACTGAGGCAGCCAAGTACCCTCGGGAGCGGGAACTCTTATTGGCAGGCCGAAGCTCCAAGTGTTGAGTGATGTCCATTGACTTGCACTCGCCGTTGATTAGGTTGCAGAAGTGACGATCGACGCTGGCTCACGGCTATTGGAGCGAATTCATGTTCAGGGGAAGTGCCTGGTTGCTGTTGGCGCTGTGTTTAGTACAGCCGTTATCGGGTGCAACACGGATTGTTGATTCCGTATTTCTCGGCGACTTTGACGTGGAGAACACATCAAACGTATCTTTTGACGTCGATTTTTCGGCAGCCAAATCAGTTTCCGGGTTTGGTTTGATGGCGGACTGGACGGCGGTGGTAAGCGATGGTTCGCTGAATCCTTGGGCTTTGGACTTGCGACTCACCGGTACTTCACCGATTGGCGCTGGACTCATCTGGGACCCCATTGGCGGCGATGTTACCGTCGCTGATTACCCGTTGGCCGATTACAGTCCTGACCGTTATTCAGTGCCGCAGCCATCCGGATTGTACTCGATCGAATTCAGCACACCCGGTGTTCCAGGCCCTTATGTGTCCGGAGTTCGGAATGCAACTGTCTACGCGATGGAAGAAGTCCTCGATGTCGTTACCGAGTACGATGGTTCCGTGGAAAGTGGACCGTTATGGGACCGCCCCTTCTTCATCGAGGGCATCTCCGGATTGGGCCCGGTAGTGTACGATGTATTGCCGTTCACGGTATCCGAGTCTGGTGGATACTCTTTTGAATCCGAGGTCGCAACCAGGAACAATTTCAATTTCCTTTATCGCGGTGGATTCGACGCTGATTTGCCACTCGACAACTTGCTGGATTATGGACTGGGCAATGGATTCGGCGCTAATGGAACGCCACAAGGTACGTCGCTGATCGAGGCGTTATTGCTCGCGGGTGAAACGTACTACTACGTTACCTCGCAGTTCGAACGGACCTTCCCGGGCCAGGAGTTTGAAACAACGATCGTCGGTCCCGGTAATTTGCTGCCATTCATGCCAGGTGATTTCGACCGCGACGGCGATTATGCGTGCGATGACGTTGACGCGCTCGTTGTGGCGATCGTGTCGGCTCAGCATGATGCAATCTATGACTTGACGGACGACGGCCTGGTCGACACCCAGGATCTCAGCGTCTGGCTCGCCGAGGCCGGTAATTTCGAGAACGATTCGTTCGCTCCCTACCTCCCGGGTGACGCTGATCTAAGTGGCGGCGTAGATGGTACGGATTTTGTGATCTGGAATCAAAACAAGTTTTCCCAAACTCCGGCTTGGTGCAGCGGCGATTTCAATGCGGATGGAAACATTGATGGCGGTGACTTCGTACTCTGGAACCAAAACAAGTTTACTTCTTCCGATAACGCAGTTCCGGAACCACTAACGCTTAATTCGCTGTGGCTGGTCGCTATCTTTGTGTCGGTACATCGAAGGCGAAAGGTGTGAATTATCTACCCCTCGTCGTTGCGGCGGTCATCGGGCTTTCCGGCCGACTTGTGTCAGCCAACAATCCATCCAGTCGCTTCGTGTCCACAATTTGTTTCGTTGCCGGCTTCTTTGTCGGGTGTCTGCTGCAAGACATGGCCGTTTTGCTTCCGCATCGGCATTGGCAATGGGTGCCGTACACGACTTTGGCCGCTTCCGTCGTCGCAGTATGGACGTCCAGCTTTCGTTTGACGCTCCGCCTGATGGCCGGTCTGTTTGTAAGCACTGCAATTGCCTGGCTGCTGGTGCCTACGTGGGAATCGCTTTCACCACCTCGAACAGTTTGCGCACTGGGACTTGCGGGTTACCTGTTCTGCGGCACTGGAGCGTTACTCCGCTGGAGCCCACGGGTCAAACCGACCACGCTGTTTGTGATCTCACTGATGACGATTGTCGCGATTTCGATCATCGTTTCAGTGGAGATCAGCATCACTTACGGACAAATGGGAGTTGTTGCGGCCGTTGCCTGGGCAGCAACCGCGTGGAAGTTGTCCAGGGAGCACGACGCATTGAATATTGCTGGCGTATTGCCAGCGTTCTTCGTGATGGCGACAGGCGTCGCGTGGTGCGCGTTTATCGAACCGCAGCCTCCGCTCCTTCCCATGTCTGTCTTGCCACTTGCGCCAATTATCGGCCTGATTTCAGCAGGGAAGGTTACTATCCCAACCGAACAAGACGACGAAGTGGAACGACGGATCGAAGTGTTGCCGCTACTGGTCACAGCAATTGTCTTGCTGGTGACAGTGGCCTACATTGCGTTCACTGGCAGCCTGAGCAACCCTGTTGATGCAGGTTGGTAGGGGGTGCCATCAATAAGCTTCGCCGCGACGGAGGCGAAACACCAGAGATTCCAATTTGCAGTTCAGAAGGGATGCCATGAGACGCGTGGTCGTTGGTTCGCAAAATCCAGTAAAAGTGGCCGCGGCCAAGACCGCCATCGAGCGTTTTCTGGGTGAGGACGTCGAGGCGGTTGGGGCAGCAACCGATGCAGGAGTCAGTGACCAGCCAATGAGCGATGAAGAGACCCGACGAGGAGCTGAACAGCGGGCGCAGAATGTACTTCAAATGTTCCCCGAGTCGGATTTCGCAGTAGGCATCGAGGGTGGAATTGAAATCAATGATGGACAGATGCTGGCATTCGCTTGGGTGGTTGTCTTAAAGCACGGTCGTTCTGGCCGAAGTCGCAGTGGTACGTTTCAGTTGCCGCCGCGTGTTTGCCAATTGGTTCAGGCGGGCAAAGAACTGGGCCATGCGAACGACGAAGTGTTCTCAACCAAGAACTCGAAACAGCATGGCGGAGCCGTCGGATTGTTGACCGACGGTGCCATATCGAGGCAGCAACTCTATGAACATGCCGTTGAGTTGGCACTGATCCCGATGCGAAACGAAGAACTGTTTTCGGATAGCAATTCTTCCTGTTCGAATTCCTGATCCGGTGGACGAACCCGCGTCGCGAGTCAACTCGGTGTCCGTGGGTGATCCAGCTGCAGGTCACAACACGAAGTGAATGTTCGTGGGCGAAGGCTTCAAGCTGCCGACGGTAGTACCGCCGGCAGCCGCTCTACAATACTGTTCGCAGACTATTCTACTGGTGGACGCTTGGGTCGGCTCTTGCCGGCTCGTTGGCCTCGCTCACGACCGCGGCCTCCACCTGGACCTCCCTCGGCGAATCGGTTCGCCATTGCCTCGATTTCAGATTTCGAAAGCGAGTTGCTCTCATCGGCGTCTGCGCGGGATAGCATCGATTGTAGTCGTTCAGGTAATTCGTCCTGACTTAGTTCACCATCACCATTTTCATCGAAGCCCATTATGCGTTCGACCATTTGTTCGGGCGACCTTCGATTTTCGAATTCCGCTCCTTGAGGCCCACCTTGGCGACCGCGGCGACCTTCCTCGCCAGGTTTCCCTCCCGGGCCACCCGGTCCGCCTCGTTCGCGTCCCGGTCCGCGGCGACCAAACTGAGGTTGAAATTCGTCATCAGTCAACTTGCCGTCGCCATTCTTGTCGAGCGACTTCAGTGCAATAACGGAGGCTTCGATTTCACTTGCCGAGATGACGTGATCGCCATCCGCGTCTAACGCCTTGATCAGCGGAAATTCCGGACGGCCGCCTCGATCGCTTGACGGACCGCCGGGGCCTCCCGCGCGACCGCCGGGGCCTCCCGGGCCGCCAGGCGGTTGTGCCATGCATGCCCAAGCTGCAAGGCTCAAGGTCACAGCTGCCATCGCCGTCAGGGAATGCCTGCAGAGTCGATTCGATTGTCTTTGGTTGTTGAATAACATTGCGCTTCTCCGTTCAAAAACTGCCGGCGTTCCGGCAAAACTAGTGGTCGAGATGTGGGTCCTCGGGAGTCAGTCCCAGGACGATATCAAAATTCGCAGCCAATTCACCGACGTTCGATCCCGCCATCGGTTTGAAGTCGACCATTACGGTCTCCAAAGCCAACGGATCGCGTATTCGTCGCACGAGGCCGTCTCGGTCGTTTTGTGGATTTCCGTTGATGTAGCATTGAGTCGTCAGTACGCGTTTGCCAAATGTGCTAACCGCGAAGTGGATATGCGGCGTCCGACCGGAGTATGGGGAGGGCTTGATCGTTCGGAAGTAATATTCGCCCTTCCTGTTGGTTAAGAAACGACCGTAGCCTTGGAAATTGGTGTCGTATTTCTCACGGTTCGGGCTTCGTGAATGCAAGTACACGCCCTGGTGATCAACTTGCCAGATTTCGACCAAAGCATTGCGGATGGGTGAACCGTTTGCCCCGACGACGGTTCCGGTTAAATGCGTAACTTCGCCAACAGCCGGTGTGAGGTGATCGTTCACAATGATCAGGTCGTTGTCGGTGTCCAGGGGCAGGCGATCGGGATAGAACGGACCTTCAGTTTGGCTCGGAGTCGCAATCAGGTCGGCGAACAGTCCGGGGGTAGCAAAGAAGACGGAACTGTAGCCTACTCGCTGCGCGAATCTTCGTCGGTCAACTCGAAATCTGGGCATCGTCGTCACTCCGTTGTGGTTGAGGAAGACGTCCACGTTGGTACGTTTGTTCCAGTTGATGCCACGATTCTACTGCGAATCGCGATAAGCTCGCCCCACATGCGGTCAAACACCGAGGATTGGGCAGGGTTTCGTTTTTTTTGAAAAGGAAAGCCGCGGTGCCGGCACCCGCGGCGCGAACTGCAATGCACCCGGACCTGCTGGAAACTCGGGTGGTTGGAAGAAATCATCGACGCGAGAAGGTTCACGATGATCCTGCAGGCAGGTCTGAAATTATGCCCTCGCGATCGCATTCTTCGGTCGTAGCCGCGGACGGCCAGGAATGCGTGAAAGAATTACGAATGACGATTCCGGGGTGCGCCCAATGCCAGGCAATTGGAAGCGTGCAAAGGTATGTAGGAGAAGTCGCCGCTGCGAGTGACGACTCGTCTGACTAATCGACCGTCTCGTCTTTCACTTCGTCGAATCCCGCCGCCCGAATCGATTCATAATCGGTGTCCAACGCAATGACGTTGAAACCCAGTTCTTTCAGGTACTCGGCCGCGACGCAGGCGCGCTTGCCCTTTGCACAATGGACATAAACGGTCTTTTGTTTATCGAGGCGATCCAACGCATCAGGGTCCATTTTCTTGGACGTCATTCTCCTCAATGGAACATGTTGTGCACCGTCCAGATGCGATGCTTTCCACTCCTTGTCCGAGCGGACATCGATCAACACCGCTTCGCCGGCGGAAATCATCTCGTAGACTCCGGCGAGAGATTCCGTATCGTTCGAAGGCGATGACGCCTCCTGTCCATCGCTTACTGCGGTGAGAAGTAGTAACGTGAGCAGACCGAGAAAACGCATGCCAAGAACTCCTGTCAATGAAGCGAGACTCTATACGCGCATAATAACAAATCGCCGCCGGGTCAGGAATCGGATTTTGGAACTGGCGGTGCTGCCAATTATCGCACCAATACGGCTTGGGGCTAGAGCGCATTCACAATAACGGTATTGGCTTTTCGCCCATTGGAGATTGCTATACCCACGCCGCACACGCTACACATCCGTGCGACTCGGACTATCTGCTGGCGAGCTGATTACTGATGAATCGGGTCACTGCGGCGTCCTGCGAACGGATATAGAAATGATGGCCCGGAAAGATACGAAGCCTGAATTGGCCCGTGGTAAAAGTTTCCCACTCCTGCAGCACCACTCGCGTGATTTGCTCGTCGTCGGCTCCGCCCAAAACTGTAAGTGGGAAGTCAAGCGGCTCGTGACGGCCAAGTTTGTAGGTTTCGAGCAACTGTAAGTCTGCCCGAATCGTTGATGCCATGTACATCATCAATTCCATTTCCTCACGTGACGTCGCCGCTCCTGTTCCGTATTTGCCATTGAGGTTTTCTATCATTTCGCGGTCGGGCATCTTGTGCAGTGGGTTCTCCGGCATGCGAAATTGACTGGGGGGCCGGCACGAGGAGACAAACAGGTGTTCAATCGTCAGTCCACTCGATCGCAACTGCTGCGCCCACTCATAGCTGATCAGTCCGCCCATGCTGTGGCCAAATAACGCGATCGGACCGGCAGCAGCGAAATCGAGGAGATTTGTTGTGAGTTCATTGACCAAGTCATGGGTATTGTCGATTGCCGCTTCGCGCGAACGGTCTTCGCGTCCGGGCAGTTTGATTGGAACCACGTGGATCGATTCGGGTAGGCGTCTGGCCCAGCGATGAAACATGGCCGACCCTCCACCAGCGTGAGGAAAGCAAAGTAACCGCAGACGCCCGGTAGTGTGGGCGTTGGACGGGAGCCATGCGTTCGCGTTGGATGCGGACATGAACATTGCCTTCACAAGAACCAGTTAAGTGTCGCCAGTGATTTATCTCGGCGAAATCGAACAACTTCAGTTGGAACGTGCTTACGTGCGAGCAACAGTAGCACACCAGCGAGGTCTGGGTAAGTCGCGTCAAATGGGCTGTTGTTCGGCGGCCATCACGGCGGCTATAATGCTGCAACTGGCCTGAATGTGTCGTTCGTATGCATTTTTGGCAACCAACTGCCGATTTCGATCCAGAATAGGTAGACGATTGTCGCATTGCATCTGCTGCATGCATCAACCGCAAGGTAGTATCGATATCTCATACTGCGGCGGTTGAAGTTCCGAGCAAGAGCGTGCCGTTATTTGCACGGCCCCGGGCATGGCGACGAATCACGAGATTGGCACACTTTATCTGGGCGCGGTCTATGGCGACGATTGAGCGGACGGGGCGTAGTACATCCTTGAGTACTCCAACAACACTTCACGATGTTTTGGCAGCGCGAGCCGACGGTGCAGGTGATCGAAAGGCCTATACCTTTATTGGCACCGATCAAGACTACCCTATCACGTTTGCCGAATTGAACGAGCGAGCGCGCTCGATCGCGGCGATGCTGCAGGATCGCTGCGAGCCAGGCCAGCGAGCCATGTTGGTCTTTCCGGCCGGGCTGGATTTCATTGCCGCCTTCTTCGGTTGCCTGTACGCGGGCATTCGAGCTGTCCCAACGACCTACCCTAAGCCACGCCGTCCGATGCCACGGATGGCTTCGATTGTCCAAGATTGCGAGCCTCAACTGGCTCTTACCGATGGCGAGACGTTGTCCACGATTGGCGACTCGATCGCCGCTTCCAACTTGCCCGAAATTGATTGGGTCGATGTCAGCTTGGCGAAATCATCTGCGAATTTCACCCCATTGTCGATCGGTAGTGACGAAGTTGCTTTTTTGCAATACACGTCGGGTTCGACGAGCGAACCCAAAGGTGTAATGGTCTCGCACGGCAATTTACTGCACAACCTTGAGATGATTCGCCATGGCTTCGGACTGAAGCCGTTCTCGCCCAACGGCAGATCGGACACCGGAGTGTTTTGGCTACCGGCCTATCACGACATGGGCTTGATTGGCGGATTGCTCGAATCACTCTACGTCGGCGGGCACAGTGTCCTGATGTCTCCGGCCGCATTCCTGCAAAGGCCAACGGCATGGTTGGAGAAGATGTCGGAATACAAAGCGACAATCAGTGGAGCGCCCAACTTCGCCTACGAGTTGGTCGTAAACCGCACCACAGACGAACAGAGAGATCAGCTTGATCTGTCGAATTGGAAGGTGGCGTTTTGCGGTGCCGAGCCCATTCGACCGGAGACGCTCGAGTATTTTGCCAATTCGTTTTCCCGCTGTGGATTTGGCAATGATGCGTTCTATCCGTGTTTCGGCTTGGCCGAATGCACGCTCCTGGCGTCGGGAACCGAAGGGCCGCAGCCGCTGGACGTTCACTTGATCAGTCGATCAGCTCTGGAGCAGCATCAGGTCAAACTTGTCGACGACGCAACCTCGCCCGATGCCCAAAGACTAATCACCTGCGGCGGTGCGCTGCTGGATCACGAAATCGAAATTGTTGACCCACAGACGTTCCGTCGGGTCGATCGCGACGGCGTGGGCGAAGTCTGGGTCAAGGGACCGAGCGTTGCCCAGGGATACTGGAATCGCGCAGAAGAATCCGAGGAGACATTCAATGCCTTCATTGCCGATACCGAAGAAGGACCATTTCTGCGCACAGGCGACCTGGGCTTTCTGATCGACAACAAACTGGTCGTTACGGGTCGAGTTAAGGATGTCATTATCATTCGTGGCCGCAACCACTATCCGCAGGACATTGAGAAAACAGTCACCGATGCCCACGAGGCAATTCGACCTGATTCGGGAGCCGTGTTCACGGTCGACCGCGATGGACAGGAACAAGTGGTTGTGGTTCATGAGATTGACCGCAACTATCGTAAGGCTGATTTTGATGCGGTCGTGCTGAGCGTGCGGCACGCTGTATCGACGGCACACGAGATCGACGTTTACGGTGTGGCATTGATCCGCCATATGAGCCTCCCTCGAACGACAAGCGGGAAAGCACAGCGCCATCTCTGCAAGCAACAATTTGAATCGGGTGAGCTCAAATCGCACCAAATCTGGACGCGCGAACTTGCTGCCAACAAGGTGGCAGCGACAGAAGACGGATTCGCCTGCCCGGTTTACACGCCCCGATGAGCCGATGTCGGCCGAAGAGGTTTCGCGTTTCGCCGACGAGATCGAAAAATGGTTGCTCGATTGGCTGATCGAGCGTGCGGCGATTCCCGAAGAAGAAGTGAATCGCGAAAAGCCATTCGCCGAATTTGGCCTTGATTCATTGACCGCCGTCGAATTGAGCCATGAACTGGAAGACTGGGTCGGCGTTGAAGTCGTGCCGACAGTTGCCTGGAATTACCCCACACCCGCCGCTCTTTCGGCGCACTGGCGCGTCAAGCTGCTGGCGTCGAAGAGACCGAAGCCGTCGAACGGACGCCAGCCGTCGACAAGGATCTGGAGAAGTTGCTTTTGGAAATCGAGTCCTTAAGCGATGACGAGGCGAAGCGGCTGCTCGAAGCCGAAGGGAATGCCTGAAGCCTGGGACGGCAAGAGGCAAGCAAAGACAAGGCGACTGGCATACTGGCCAGGTGTCGGTCGCAGCTGTCGTTCGAATTCGCCGACGGGATGCTCTTTGTCCGATGTCTGCCAACGCTGTCGCAAGCTCAGGATGGATCGAACGGTCGTCTGGCCGTGAAAATCGCGCCCGCTTTAAATCTTAGGCTGGGACACCATTCGAGTCCAAGGCGACGCCGTCTTTCATCGGGCCGAAAGGACACCGCTTGACCCTGTTGTCCGATGCCTGCCGCCGTCGGTCGCCCTTCGTCTTTTTGCCTGTTGCCTGTTGCCTGTTGCCTGTTGCCTCTAAAATACCGACCTCTCAACTCGACAGGCAAAAAGGAGATTCCCGATGGCAACGGTAATGGCCGATCGGCCAAAAATCAAACAAACGCAGTGCTTTATTGGCGGGGAATGGTTGGACGCGGCCAGCGGGAAGACATTTGCAACGATCAATCCTGCGACGGAAGAAGTCATCACCGAAGTTGCCGAGGGAGACGCGGCCGATGTTGGTCGGGCCGCCGAAGCAGCTCGCAAGGCCATGAATGGACCCTGGGGCACGCATGGGCGCTCGTCAGCGTGGCACGCTGATGATGAAACTGGCCCAGGTGATGGAAGAGCAATCTTTCGGAACTCGCGGCGCTGGAGACTTTGGACAACGGAAAGCCGATCCGCGATGCGCGAGCCGCCGATGTGCCCTTAGCTATCGATTGCCTGAGGTATTACGGCGGACTCGCCGACAAGATTCAGGGCGACACGATTCCAGTGAACGGTCCCTATTTTTGTTACACGCGACGCGAACCGGTCGGGGTAGTCGGTCAAATCATCCCCTGGAATTTCCCAATTCTGATGACGGCGTGGAAATGGGGACCGGCGTTGGCCGCCGGTTGCACGATCGTAATGAAGCCCGCTGAGCAGACGCCGTTGACTTGCTTGCGTTTGGCGAGCTTGGCTCAGGAGGCAGGAATTCCCGATGGTGTGATTAACGTAATTCCCGGTTATGGTCCGACGGCTGGTGGAGCGATCGTCGAACATCCGGGAATCGACAAGGTGGCGTTTACTGGCGAGCACATCACCGCCCAAACGATCATGGCGAACGCCGCGAAGACGTTGAAGCGTCTGACATTTGAGTTGGGAGGGAAAAGCCCCAATATCGTGTTCGCCGATGCTGACATGGGTGCGGCGATCAAGGGATCCCACTTTGGGCTGTTCTTCAATCAGGGCCAATGTTGCTGCGCCGGCAGTCGCGTGTTTGTCGAAGATTCCGTGCATGCAGAATTCGTCGAACGGCTCGTCGA
Organism: uncultured Planctomycetales bacterium; assembly: GCA_963821085.1. Lineage (GTDB taxonomy): Bacteria > Planctomycetota > Planctomycetia > Pirellulales > Pirellulaceae > CAWGCE01. The sequence goes on from CAWGCE010000017.1 coordinate 330,137, forward strand.
GATGAATAAGCATCGGGTTCTCGGCGATCCGTTCGATCCGAAGACGCAACAGGGGCCCCAGGTAGATCAGGCTCAATTCGACAAAATCATGGGCTTCATCGAACAGGGGAGTGCGGAAGGAGCCAAGTGCGTAAGCGGTGGAAATCGATTTGGTGATCAAGGCTACTTCATTGAGCCAACCGTGTTTGATGAAGTCACCGACGAGATGGCGATTGCCCGACAGGAAATCTTCGGTCCCGTAATGTCGATCTTGAAGTTCAGCGATATTGACGAAGTCATCGCCCGCGGTAACGACACTTGTTTCGGACTGGCTGCGGCGGTGTGGACCAATGACGTCAAGAAAGCACATCGCGTCGCTGCCGAATTGCAGGCTGGTACCGTGTGGGTGAATTGTTACGACGTGTTTGACGCGGCAGCACCGTTTGGTGGATACAAAATGTCCGGCATGGGTCGTGAAATGGGGTTTGCCGGTATCGAGCCCTATCTCGAAACGAAAACTGTAACGATGGCAATGAACTAACCGGTCGCCAACGAAAGCCAGTGCGAGCGGTTAAACTGCAGATCGCGTTCACGGTACATCGAGGTGGCAATGTTCCATCGAATCGTCATGCTTAGTGCATTCTTGATGAGCCATGTTTCCGCTCAAGATCCGCTACCGAACATCGTGATCGTGCTCATTGACGACATGGGTTACGCCGATATTGGTCCATTCGGAGCCAGCGATTACCAAACGCCCTATCTGGATCAACTCGCCGCAGATGGGATGCGACTGACAGATTTTCAGGTTTCGTCGGCAGTGTGTTCGGCGTCACGGGCTGCACTTTTGACCGGTTGTTACCACGTACGAGTCGGGATTCATGGTGCTTTGGGGCCTCACGCCAGGCATGGCATCCACGAACGTGAGATGACGATCGCGGAACTGGTGCAGCAAAGAGGTTACGCGACCGCATGCTTCGGTAAGTGGCATTTGGGGCATCTGAGACCGTTCCTGCCGTTGCAACATGGCTTTGACGAATACTACGGCTTGCCCTATTCGAATGACATGTGGCCGTTTCACCCGGACCATGTGGACTTGCCGCCAGACGCGGAAAAACGCAAACGTGGCTACCCAGACCTGCCATTGTTTGAAAACAACCAAATTGTCGATGCAGAAGTCGATGGCCGGGATCAGGCGCAGTTGACTACCGATTACACAGTACGCGCCGTCGATTTCATCAATCGAAATGCCAATCGGCCATTCCTGTTGTATGTGCCGCATTCCATGGTGCACGTTCCGCTCTACGTTTCGGAGAAGTTCGAGGGGAAGAGTGGAGTTGGGCTGTTTGCCGACGTGGTGATGGAAGTTGATTGGAGCGTCGGGCAGATCGTGGAAGCGATCAAGAAGAATGAAATCCAAGATCGCACGCTCGTCGTGTTTACGACGGACAACGGGCCATGGTTGAGTTACGGCACTCATGCGGGATCAGCACAGCCATTGCGAGAGGGTAAGGGCACCATGTTTGAGGGCGGTTGCCGGGTTCCCACAATCGCCTGGTGGCCTGGCAGGATTCGGGCGGGTAGCAATTGCGACGAATTGGCAACCACGATGGATCTGCTGCCAACGGTTGCCGCATTGACCGGGGCTTCGTTGCCCAATCACAAGATTGATGGGAAAGATATCTGCCCCTTATTATTTGAGAAAGAAGCTGCCACCTCGCCGCACCAGAAATTTGTGCACTACTACAACGGGGGCGAACTGCATGCTGTGCGGGATCGAGAATGGAAGTTGCATTTTCCGCACAGGTATCGGACATTGAATGGGCGAAATGGAGGACAAGGCGGCAGCCCAGTACCCTACGACTCGGATCAGATTGGCTTGGAGCTGTTTAACCTCAAGACAGATGTGGGCGAATCGACGAATGTCGCCGCCGAGCATCCTGAGGTCGTGACTCGGCTGCAGCAACTAGCCGATGCGGCTCGTCGGGACTTGGGCGACAAACTGCAGCACCTAAGGGGGCCAGGCGTGCGGACCCGAGGTGAATGGTCCGTGGTGGAGGAGAAGTAATCCGTTCGTTGCCAAAGATGAGTTTAATCGCCAGTGTCGTCCTCCGTTCCATCCATGATTTCGATGGCAGAAACTTGGAGCGAACCCTTAACGGGTGCGCCTCTTTCATGTCGGCTTGTTCGAGCGTTATCGTGCCGGTCATCATCTTGTATTTCGTGTCAGTAGCTCCGAGTGGACCATCGATCAGCAACCCGTCGACCTTGATCGGTTTGTCGGTCGGACCAAAGTCGTCGATCTGTATCCCGAATCCAAGGATGAGGTTTCTGTCGTTAGCCTTGCGCGACCCGTAGTAAATTAGCGCAGGCGGCTTGGGTACACCCGGTGGAAGCGGCGGCCATTTGCTGCGTTCTGCAAATACTCCCAATTCACGAAACGCAACCTTCTCATTGTCCAACTCCAACACGGCATTTGTTGCGCCCACGATCTTGCCGTCTTCCGGCGTCGTGTCATACCAATGAGTGTCAAAAGTTGCTTTGAAGAAGCCGGCGACCCTGGAGTAAGGCAGCTGTTTGGCAGGCATGTCGAGCATGAATTCTTGCTTCATCTCACGGGTGAGCAAGTTGCGTCGATTGTTAATGAAGTCGCGAATCCGCACGATCGAGTCGTCAAATCCCCGATTTGTATCCAGGATCAATGGACGGATTCTCGCCTCGGTGCGAGCGATTTCATCGACCAGCAATTCTTCGTCCCAGTGTTCGTCCAACAGCGACTGGAGCGTCGCTTGATACTGCTCACGCGTCGAGGTATCTCGATATAGCCGGTTGGCCAATAGTGAACGGCAGTAGACGAACTGGGGTTTAATTACGAAGGGCGGAAGGGGCATCTTTTCGGCATAAGCACAGTCAAGTCCCCAGGGAAGAAAGTACAGTTTCCTGTTAGTCGGGTTCTGATACACGAAGAAATTGTTCTGGTCATTCGTATAACCATCCCAGAAACCAATCAGGCTTTCCGTTGCCCAGAATCTGATAAAGGCGTCCAGGTCGACAATCTGTTGCAGGTCGTCGAGTTGCAGTTCGTCTTTCGCCAAGATCCTTGCAAGTCGTTCGAGCAATTCGTCACTGGCGGCCCCGTTCTTTTTCTCGAATCGACCGAGTGACGATTCGTAGAAATCGGCGACGGTTCCTTCAAACAGAGCACCCGTGCCGTCGCCAAATTCACGTTCCAACAACGGCTGCCGAATCGATTCGACATTGGAATAGATACCCAGACTGGTTCCATTGACGCAAACAGTGGCGTAGTTGCAACGAGGCGCAGCCGTCCCGGTATTGCGAAAGAAATGGAAGCCAAGGAAATGACTCAGGCCGGCCGCATCCTGCTTGTTGTTGTTCAGCGTGAGCCGATCGGTACCTGCTACCGGCGCCTGGTCCACGTATTTGGCAAACTTGATTTTCAACGAAGGTCGCTCATTATCGAGAGAGCCCAGGAAACCCTTTTTGCGAATACCAACGTCGCGGATCAACACGCCGTCGATCGTTACGTTGCCTTTGACGTAGGTGAAAGGGGATTGTGGCACCGCGTTCCTTTCGAGCGATTCCCCGAGAGAACGAGACTGTTTTCGCACGGAGTTCCAGTCTTCAGGCGACAGGTCGATCTTAATTTCGACGATATGGTCCCGCGCGTAGATCGCGTCAGTCGTAAGCCGAGCTTCGTCCGCGATGCCGATGGCGGAAAACAAAACGAGGCAGTAAACAAGCGAGATGACAAGAATCGTGGATCTTTCGTGCATCGGAAAAAACTCGCAAGACGTATGAGTCGTCGGTCAAAAAGGTGGCAGCACATCTTCTGGCAATGTGCTGGCAGATCGTACGTGCAATGAAGTGCGTGCGATCACGTGTGTCTTAGTCTTTCACAATTCCAATTCTCGTTTGAGCCATTTTTACAAGCGACAGGTCATCCCTGGCGACGCCAAAAAGGCCAACGGGGATACCATGCGAATTGAGAATGGTAGTGGCGCGGCTGTTGATTCGAAGCATGACGCCCAACGCCAACAGGCCCAGCAGCCCCTTGGTCCCGATTGTAGAAATCATGAGGATCATGAATGCGATTCGCCAGCCGATTCCGTAACCGACCGCCCGCGACAGTCGCACGACGGCATGGATGCGCAGGAAGAAGGCAAGGACCAACAAAATGGGTATGAACCAGACGAGCATAAAAACCAATTGGCCCAGCCGGGTGGAGGAGAAGGCTCTGATCACGAACGGCGAAAGTGAAATCAAGATGGCCAGCACCAGGTTTCGCTGAGCAGAGGCGATTTCCGGCAGGTTGATCGTCGCAGCAGGAACCACCTCGGGCAACTGCTGAGTTTCAGGCGCCGCAAAAGGGTTGTGCTGGGAATCAAAGTCCATTCGAGTTGGCTTCATTGCAGTCGAGTCGCTCGATTCTGACGGCGCAGACTTTGTATTCGCCTGTCTGGGTCACCGGGTCGCCGGCGTCATTGGTCAACAGGTTGGCCCGCGATTCCGAAAAGTGCATCGGCATCCACGTACAGCCTGGCCGAACTCGCGGCGATACCCAGGCTTCGGCCTTTACCGCCCCACGCCGAGATAAAACCTTGACCAACTCACCATGCTCAATTCCGAGCTTTCGCGCATCATGGCGATGAACTTCGATGAAGTTGCACCGCTGTTTCGCCACCGGCCCGGGATCGCGCCGGGTTTGCGTCCCAGAGTTGTAATGATACAGCGTTCGACCGGTGGAAAGGACGAGTGGGAATTCGGTGTCGGGTAGTTCAGCGCTTGGGCGATAGGCCACAGGTTGGAACAGTGCCTTTCCAATGATCGGACCATCGACGTGCAGCGTGGGCGTGCCTTCATGTTCGTTGCCAGTGCAGGGCCACTGCAAACCCATCGGCCGTTCCTCCAGTCGCTTGTGCGAGATGCCGGCGACCTTCGGAGTCAGCGATGCCATCTCGTCGTAGACTTCGTCCGCGCCACGGTAACGTGGCATCGGGTAGCCAGCGACGCGTGCGAATTCGCAGATAATTTCCCAGTCGGCGCGTGCTTGTCCCGGTGGATTGACCGCCTTGCGTACCCGCTGGACGCGCCTGTCGCTGTTGGTGAAGACACCATCCTTCTCGGCGAAACAGGCTCCAGGAAAAACCACGTCGGCGAAACTCGTTGTTACGTTGTGGAAAATTTCCTGACAAACCAGGAAGTCGCAATGCTCGTTCAGCCCCTGTTCCACCTTCGCCACGTTGGGTTCGGATATCACGATGTCCTCGCCCATGACATACAACCCCCGAATCTGGCCCTGCTGCAGCGCCTTCATCATGACGTTCAAGTTGAGCCCGTTGTGAGGTGACAACTCGCAATTCCAAGCCGCTGCGAACTTTTTCCGTGTAGCGTCGTCCGTGACCGGTTGATAGCCGGGGTAGAAGACCGGCGTTGCTCCCGCGTCGTTTGCGCCCTGGACGTTGTTTTGTCCCCGTAGTGGATTCATGCCTGCGGATCGAACGCCGAGATGCCCGGTCATCAATACCAGGTTCGCCAGCGCGTAGACATTATCGGTGCCGTGCGTGTGTTCCGTAATTCCCAAGGTGTAATAGATGCCTGCTTTCCGCGTCGTGGCATACAGTCGGGCTACGTCGCGAATGTCGGCGGCCGGTACCCCGGTGATTTGCGTGGCTTTTTCCGGTGAGTATGTGGCGACCGCTTCGACGACCTGTTCGAAGCCCAAAGTGTGCTTGTTGATAAAGGCTTGATCAACAAGGTCTTCGGCGATGATGACGTGTGCCATTGCGTTTAGCAGCCAAACATCGGTTCCAGGCCGCAGTTGCAGGTGTTTTTCTGCAATCTCCGACATCCAGATCGAGCGGGGATCGGCCACGACCAATCGTGAACCCCGCTGGACGGCTCGCTTCATCTCCATCGCAATGATCGGATGTGCCTCGGACGTGTTCGATCCAATTACGAACATCATGTCCGTATCACGAATCTCATCGATCGAGTTCGTCATGGCCCCTGCTCCAAACATTGTCACCAGACCGGCGACCGTAGGAGCGTGTCACGTGGCGGCACACTGGTGAATGTTGTTCGTCCCGAAAACCGCTCGTGAGAGCTTTTGCATCAGGTAGTTTTCTTCTCCTGTGCATCGGCTGGATGAGATGAACCCCAAAGAGTCGGCACCGTGTTTAGCTTTCACAGCGAGCAGCCCTTTGGCGGCGACGTCAAGCGCTGTTTCCCAGCTTGCCGGGTGCAACTCGCCGTCCTCACCTCGGATTAACGGCTCGGTGATTCGCTCTTCGTGATGAATGAAGTCGTAGGCGAATCGTCCCTTCACGCACAGATTGCCATCATTCAGCGTCTCCCCAGGCGGTGGGCCAGAAATCTTCAGGACCGTGTTGTCGAGCGTATGAAGGTTCAGCTGGCAGCCGACACCGCAAAAATTACACGTCGTACGTGTGGTTTTCGTTGCCGGTGGCAAGACAGCAGGCGATTTCTTTTCAACGAGGGCACCGGTGGGGCATGTGTCAATGCATCCTCCACACAGTTCGCAAGACGTGTCGAGCAATCCTCGATCGCCTGCCGTCGAAATCGTGGTCTCGCCCCCGCGAAAAGCCAGCGTGATGGCATTTACCGCTTCCACTTCGTCGCAATACCGCGTGCAGCGGGCACAGAGTATGCAGAGGGCTGGATCAAACTTGATGTAGGGGTTTACGTCGCTGTCGCGGCCGCGACGAGGAGCCTCAACCGGTTGCAGCTTCAGTGGAGGAGTCTTCTCAGCCAACGCTCGCAGTTGATTGGCATTGGCGGTTTCGATCGGCAAGCCATCGTCATCCAATTCGTGGTCGGCAAGATACAATCCGTAGAGGACGCGGCGATGACGTTCGATACGGTCCGATTCGGTGGTGACCTGCATGCCGGGCGTAACTCGCCAGGCACATCCGGGCTGCATCCGTCGCTGGCCTTCGACTTCTACCAGGCAAACGCGGCAAGCGCCAACAGGTTCCAGTCGGGGATCGTGGCACAACGTTGGAATGACAATGCCGACGCGATTGGCCACGTCTAAAACGGTCTCGCCTTCGCGTGCCGCATAGGTCTGGCCGTTCAATTCGACTTCGAAGGTCTTGACGCCGTTGATCATGGTGTCCATCCAGCTCGTCCACATTCGTCTGTTGAAGAAAGGGTAGGGCGTGAGGAGGCCGTTACCCACGTCAATCCTGACTTCCTGCTTTCCTCATGCAAGCAATTTACTCAATCTTCTGTATCTCGTGTCTCACGGCGAGTCAGAAACGCATCGGGAAAATGTTGCCGGGCGCTTTCCAGCGGTTTAAAGGCGACCATGCCCAAGCCGCAGATTGACCCTTCTTCCATTTCCCAGCTGACATCTCCTGCGAGCGTCAGGACTTCCGAGTTACCTGTGTCCAGGAAACTATGGACTTGTCGGCGCAGGTATTGGCTGCCGATGCGGCAAGGTGCGCACTGGCCGCAGCTTTCGCGCTCGAAAAATTCTGTTTGCCAAGCCGCAGCCTGGGCCATATCGACCGTCTCATTCAAAACGACCAGCCCCGCGCTGCCCAGCATCGAACCGACATCATTGAGGTGTCTATAGTCAAGCGGCAGGTCGCGATATTTCATTGGCAGGAACCCGGAAGAGGCGCCACCGGGGCTGAACGCCAGCGGCTCACCATCGTAGCCGCCGGCTTCGCTAACCAACTCGTCGAGCGTGACGCCCAAAGGCATCTCATAAACGCCAGGCTGGTTTACGTGCCCTGATACGCAGTACAGTTTCGTCCCAGGTTCGGTCCGGCCCTGATTCGTGAACCAAGCGCCGCCTCGATCAATGATCGCGGGGACCAGCGCAATCGTCTCGACATTGTGCATCAGCGTCGGCTTGTTGCGGAATCCTGATTCCGTGGGGAAGGGCGGCTTGAGCCGTGGCATGCCGCGTTTGCCTTCGAGCGATTCAATCAAGGCGGTCTCTTCGCCGCAAATGTAGGCGCCATGCCCTTTCGCGATATGAAACACGAACTCGCTCAACTGCGGCTGAGCTGTGGCGATGGCCTCCTCCAATACGCGAATCTCATTGACGTACTCGCCTCGGATGTAAATGAAGATGTCTTTTGCTTCGGTCGCGTACGCAGCAATGGCTAGTCCTTCCAGCATCTTGTGGCACTGGCGCAGGATGATTTCACGATCTTTGAACGTCCCCGGTTCGCTCTCGTCGGCGTTGCAGACGACGTACCGCTCGGTTTCCCGTTGTTGACGCACCGTCGTCCATTTGAAATGGGCAGGGAAACCTGCGCCACCACGTCCCTGAAGACCTGCCGCCTTGAGTTCGGCAATAACTGACTCGGCGCCCATTTCACGCGCGGCCTTCAATTGAGAGAAACTACGATCGGATTTGCCTGCCAGGTTAAGTGGTAGCTCAGGGTCGTCCGGCGTGATGGATCGGGGACGTGTCCCATAGGTGGTCAATTCCATTTCTTCGGTGAGCGTCGCGGGTGCCCGGTCGCACTGCCCCAGGCAGCTGACACGCTCAATTTCCTTGCCGTTGGCGGCGAAATCGTCGGCCAGGTCATCGCCGCCCAGCATTTGACACGTCAATCCGTCACAGACACGTAAGCGTCGACCGGGTCGGTTAATCAGCGTGTAGAACAGGCCGGCACCCCAGATATCGGCCTCGGGAATCCCGGATTGGAGCGAGACCTTGCGGACGGCTTCCTCGCTAACGCCGCCTTCGTGCTCAAGCAGCTCAAAAATCTCCTCGCGGTTTGCGCCGTGCTTGTGCATGAATCTGTTCTCTAATGAAGAACGCGGTGAATACCGGAATAGACATTGAAACGCTGTTCTGAAGCGAATCCGATGAGCGTCATATTGTACTGTTGGGCCAGCTCGACAGCCAAGCTTGAAGGAGCTCCCACGGCGACGACCATCGGCACTTTTGCGACCAGGGCCTTCTGCATGATTTCGAAACTGGCGCGGCCGCTGAGCATCATAATGTGATTGTCGAGAGGCATCCTGTTTCCCAGCAGCACCTCGCCAAGCAGCTTATCGACCGCATTATGCCGCCCGACGTCTTCTCGCAAGGAGAGCAGCTTGCCCGAAGCATCGAACAGGCCAGCGGCGTGCAGGCCACCCGTGTTCGCGAACGTGGGCTGGCTGCCCCGCAGGGTGCCCGGCAGGCTTCGAATTACCTCGGCACGGCACTGAAACTCGTCCGACAACCGACGTAGTCCCTGGATGGCCAAGGCTTCAAGCGATGCCTTGCCACATACCCCGCAGCTACTCGTCGTAAAAAAATGGCGCTGCAAGCGACTCACATCCAGTTCAACTTCAGGTTTCAAATCGACGCGGATGATGTTTCCGGTTGCTTCGCCATCCTCGGTTACGCCACGGTTCCGGACGGCTTCGATCTGATTCACTGAGCCGAGAATTGACTCGGTAAACAGAAAGCCAACGGCCAACTCTTCATCATACCCCGGAGTTCGCATGGTGATCGAGAGACTGCGCATGACGCGATCCTCCACCGAGCCGAATACGACACGAATCTCCATGGGTTCTTCGACCGCAAGACGATCGTTGATCGACGAGCTGGAATCGGTCGTGATCCGTTCGATGCGAAATGCCTTTTCGCTTTTTTCAGCAGTCATTCAGACATTGTAAGTGATCGGTTCGGTGCGTTACACCAGCATGGCAGTGAATACGTACCGTCAACCACGGACGTCCATAGATAGCGGGCGATTCCAGGTGAGCTGTTACCCAATCCAACCAAACGGCAACTGTTGCCCGCTGTTTAGGCGCTTTGCGCGACCGGACCGGAAAAAAATTGGGACGAATTGACGTCGCAGGGTATAAAAGAGGTAGAGAGAGGCGAGCTTCCATTGGTGCTGATCAGCAAAGCAGTCGAGTTGGATGAGCGTGTTACGTGCCAACTGACAGGTTGCATCGGCGACAGGCTTCAGAGCATTTGCTAGGAGTGGCGGGATGGGAATTCGTGTTGAATGTCCAAACGGGCACGTCTTTAAGGTCAAAGACAAGTACGCTGGCAAAAAAGGAGTGTGCCCCCATTGCGACGGCAAGGTCGTGGTCCACGTGCCGACGACCGTCTCGTCATTCTCTTCCAACGTTCTCGACGCTGCATCGCATCCGGGCGGATCGAGCAGCAGCAGCCTGTTAAGCGGTAGCGCTATCAAACACAGCAAGCGTCCGTGCAAGAAGTGCGGAACGATGAATCCCTACTGGCACGCCAAATGTGCTTCTTGCGGTACGTTCCAGGATAACTAGCGCTCGTTTGTCGAGAGGCATGGTTCTGTTCCAGTGGCAGGTCAGCGAGGCTTTACCTGGGAATTGTCCAGCAGTTGTTCCTGCCAGGCTTGGATCTGTTTCAACGCTTCCAACGGCGACGATTCGTTCAGATCAAACGTACGCAATTCGTCGACAACAGGGTGTTCTTCGGTGCCAAATAGTGAGAGTTGAAACTCTGCGGGACGCTCGGCCGCCAACCGCGTTCGTTGGCGATCGACAGACTGCACATCCTCCCCATCGTGCATGGCTTCGAGTCGAGCCATGATCTGTTTCGCCCGTCGATTCACGGCGCGGGGCACTCCTGCGAGTCGCGCCACGTGAATTCCGTAACTCTTGTCGGCCGCCCCTGCAACAATTCGATGCAGGAAGACAATTTCTTCATTCCATTCTTTGACCGACACTTGCAAGTTGACAACGCCCTCATGCAGCGATTCGAGATCTGTCAATTCGTGGTAATGCGTCGCGAACAGAGTCCGACAACCGATGTTGTCGTGCAGGTGCTCGACAATTGCCCATGCCAACGAGATGCCGTCGTAGGTGCTTGTTCCCCGACCAATTTCGTCAAGGATGACCAGGCTTCGGTTCGTTGCCGTATTGAGGATACGTGCAGTCTCGGTCATCTCGACCATAAAAGTACTTTGCCCTTTGGCCAACTCGTCGCTGGCGCCGACCCGAGCAAATACCCTATCCGCTACTCCAACCGTCGCCGATTCGGCCGGAACGAAGCTGCCCAGTTGGGCCATGATCGTGATCAACGCCGTTTGCCGAATGTACGTGCTCTTGCCGGCCATGTTCGGACCGGTAATTAGCAGGATGCGTCGATCGTCACCGTTGGTCGTCGTGTCGTTAGGGACGAACGTGCCGTTGGGTTCGAGGATGTCCAACACCGGATGTCTGCCACCGCGAACATCGAGAATGACCTCTTCGACGATCTTGGGGCGACAGTAATTGCGTGTCCGAGCCAGCTCGGCAAGGCCACAAAGGACGTCCAAGTGAGCTAGTGCATCGGCGTTGGCTCGCAGCTGGCTTGTTGCCGCGCGTACCAGATTGCGCAGCGTATCAAACAGCTCGTATTCAACTTCTTTTGCTTGCTCCTCGGCGGAGAGCACTTTTTCTTCGTACTCCTTCAGCTCCGGCGTGATGTAGCGCTCCGCATTCTTGAGTGTCTGCTTGCGGATGAAATGGGCGGGAATCTTGTCTTTGTGGGTATTTGTGACCTCGATATAGAAACCGAAGACACGATTGAATCCCAGCTTCAAACTGGGGATGCCGCACGACTCCTGCTGCTGCGTTTGATATTCCGTCAGCCATTGCTTGCCACCGCTGGCCAGTTTTCGCAGTTCGTCGAGGTTCGCATCATAGCCATCCCGGATGACTCCACCGTCACGAATCGTCGGAGGACAATCGTTGACGAGCCCCGCTTCCAGCTGCGAACGCAGTTCCGGGCAAAGATCAATTGCCGCTTCCAATTGGGTCAACAACGTGCACTTACGTTCGGCCAGACGAGCCTTGACATGGGGCAGTTTCTGCAGCGTCCTGCCAACGTACTGCAGGTCACGCGGGCTGGCTCGACCGGTCGTTATCCGCGACAGCAGGCGATGCATGTCGTAGACCTCACGTAAGTCACGACGAACGTCGTCGCTGAGACTCCGATCGTCAACACATTCGGCAATGGCATCCTGTCGATGGTTGATTTCCGCGACGCAGGTCAATGGCGCGTTCAGCCAATGAGCCAACAGTCGGGAGCCCATGGCGGTGACGGTTTTGTCAATCACGCCCAGCAGCGACCCGGTTCTGCCCCCATCACGAATCGAACCTGTGAGCTCCAAACTTCGTCGAGTTGCCTGATCGATCTCCATGGTTGTTTCTTGACGGAAGGGAATCAGGCGATCGATATGGTCGAGTGACGCTTTCTGGGTTTCGTTGAGATAGTCGAGGATGGCTCCAGTGGCCGAGACGATCGCCGCGTCATCGTCATCGATTCCGAATCCGGCCAACGTTTGTGTCGCGAAATGCGTATGGATTCGTTCCCGTGCGGTTTCCGCCGTGAATATCCAGTCGGCTCGCTTGGTAATCGAGAATTCGCCCGTGAGAGTCGCCAGTAACGACTCATCATCGTCAGCGACGAGGCACTCGGAGGGTGCAATCCTTGCCAGGTGATCCTGCAACTGTTCCTGTTCGGCGCTGCAGACGTAGAAGTGGCCCGTCGACAGATCGACCCAGGCAATGCCGAAAGGGGAATCCTTCCGCTTCCGGCCCGGTGGGCGGGCGATAGCGGCCAGGTAGTTGTTCGACCGCGGGTCGAGCAACGCGTCGTCGGTGAGCGTGCCGGGTGTGACAACTCGTGTCACTGCACGCTTCACAAGCCCCTTGGCTTTGCGGGCATCCTCTACTTGATCGCAGATGGCAACTTTAAAGCCGCATTGAATCAACTGTGCCAGGTAACTGTCCAACTGGTGGTGCGGAAACCCGGCCATGGGAATCGGGTTTTCGCCCTTGTCTCGACTGGTGACGGTGAGCCCCACGGCAGACCCCGCAGTTACCGCGTCTTCGTGGAACAGTTCGTAGAAATCGCCCATCCGAAACAGCAACAGCGCATCGCCACTCAGTTTTTTTGCCGCTTCATACTGCTGCATCATCGGGGACGTGGCCATGTGATTGATGGTAGCAAAAGGCCGGTGGAGGCAACAGGTATGAGGCAACGGGCAACAGAACGCCAAGCTCGAAATCCTTTGCAATATTGTGACGACAGAACTTGCACCTCACTACCATCTGGTGCCCCTCACGCCTCCCTGCTCACCCAACCGATACAGATTTCCCGCTGTGCAATGATGCCGTTTGCTTATTGCACAAGATGATCGCGTCACGAGCCAACGGCGCATCAAGGATTGCGGAAGGCGTGCCCGATTTGAGCACGGCGGCAACTTCACGGATCTCGCTGGCGAACGCATTCAACATCGGATCTCCGGTTGGCATCTTGACCTGCTTTGCTTTGCCTCTGTGATCCAGGATCGTTGGAGGGCAGAGGTATCTCGCGTCCGTGCCGAGCACTGCAAATTCAAACAGCAGCGTGGCTCGTTCCAGGTGAATTTCAAAACCATGATCAAACGGACGACCCTGCTGATCGATGGTGCCACTCGTCGCCTGCACAACCAGATCCTCGTTCTTGAATCGGAAGTCGGTGTTCCAATACTCGGCACAATCGCCATGCAGCCGACCGTGAGTTGTCAACGAAACTGGCATGCCGAACAGCAGACGGATGAAATGAGCATCGTGTACGTGCAAATCGAGCATTGGTCCGCCGATTCGCTCAGCATCCCAATAGTGAGTCAACCACGCCGGGTCCGAGATGACTCGCCGAAACGATCCTCCTCGCAACGCACCATATTTTCCGCTTTGGATGACTTTGTATGCCCATGCGTATTCAGGAAGAAACGGCAGTACATGTCCGACCATCAATTGTCGTTTCGCCTTTTTCGCCGCCGTGACCATTTTGCCACACTCGACCGCTGTTAATGACATTGGTTTCTCGCAAAACACATGCTTGCCGGCCTTCAGGGCTCGCCGCGTGATGTCACTGTGAAGACCCGGTGGCAGCGTCACATCGACCAGATCAATTTCCGGATTCGCCAGCATGTCATCAACGTGTTGGTAGGTATCGATGCCGGACAAATCCATGACTTCCCCCGGCGGTCCAAAGTTGCCCTGAATTTCGCGCCAGTCGCCTTCCCGTCGCTTCTTATCCAATTCGCACATGGCGACGACTTTGATCCCACGCACCTTCTGGTAGGTCAGGTAGTGAATCATGCCCATGAAGCCGATTCCGGCGATACCAACGTTGATCATGCAATTGCACCCAGGAAAAAAGGAAGTCTCCCATTGTCGATGTACATGGACCCCGACGCAAGATTCCATGGATTCGGCGATAAAGAATGTTGGCGAGCGTCCAAGTGCGAGTTGCGGCGATTCACGCCGCCTGTGATTCCGGCCGCCGTTCAACAAACCGCGCGAGCCGGCAAGCTCGCAATAACCTTTGCACATCGCCGACTCGTTCGAGCAGGATTGGGTCCTGTTGTGCAAGGTTTTCGATAAGAGCTCGCCGGGTTGGCCCGTCCATCCTTTCCAACATCCGCGCAATCATGACCGGGCCGCCACGCGAGCCAAGCGGGCGTGTGCCCTGAGCTTGCGTGCGATTGGCGATCGCCGAGCAGACATCCAACAGTACCTCGGGAAGTGGGTCGTGACAGCTGGCCAGTCTTTGCGTCACTGCCAACTGCAGCTCGGTACCGAGGCGTCCCAACACTGCCGACGCCCTTGCTGCGGGCAATTGATTCAAAACAGTCGCAACGGTCTGCGGCAGTTCGTTATCGAGCAGCCCAGCCAATGCCACGGGGTCGGCCTTAGCGATCAGTTCGCGACTCTCGATGGGCGAAATGTCGGCATGACTGGGAATTGCGTTAGCCCGCTCGCGGGCAAGCTCCGTCGCCAACTCGTCCGGTGCAGAATGCTCGACAGCGAGTGCTCCGGATGCTCGGTCAGCCATCAGTTTGATCTGATTGGCGGTCAATCGCTGCAGCAATGCGGCCATATCGCCTTCGGGCAGGCAAGCTGAGCAACGTGAACGGCTTCGATTGTGCATGGTCAGTCATCAGTTGGATTGATCGACCCGACGCTGGATTGCACTTCAGTGAAGTCGGTTGACAGGAGCCTTGGGCAGGAAAAAGCGTGGAGAGGGTGGACGCACCGGTACCCGAAACCTTACGACTTCGTCCAGAACCCCCATTGTCCATTGTTCTCGTCGACACCAATTCGAAGTGTTGCCGGCATCTCCAAACCGCGAACCTTCAAGCGTTCGAGCAGGCTCAGTCCAATATGGCGAGCCAACAACTCGGTCGTAGTATTGGCCATGGGCAACAACAGGCAATCCTCGCGTGGAAATAGCCACCGTTTGTCTTCAAACGTCACCGTGACTTCAATTTCGCTTGCCGCCACGCGTATCGTTTCGTGTTCCGTGGGCAGCAGCATGCGATGGTCCATCGAGTCGACAATCAATTTCAACTCGTCACGTAAAACGATGAAGTCGATCACGTAATGATTTTGGTCCAGCCGCCCGTGAACTTCCGCTTCGACATGATAGTTGTGGCCGTGCAGGCGTTCGCAAGTGTTCCCATTGAACGTGATGAAATGCGCCGCGCTGAAGACTAGGTAGTCTTTGGTAACGCGGACGAAGTAGTTTTCGGTCATGGATGGTTTTGCCTTGGTCAAGTGGGTCGCGAACTCTGGTAATCGATGGTCCCGTTCACCAGGCCAACAAACAGGGCGGCGGCGATCAAGTCGGCGATCGTCCCTGGGTTACGGCGATTCCCGTCAGAACGCAACCAAAAATCCAGATCGTTAAGCGCCCGATAGTACGCTTCACTGTCTGCAGGCCCCGCCGACAATACCGCGGCAGCACGGTCCGACGCCTCTTGAGCAATTACCGCGCCGCACTTCCGGGCGATCAAGCTGTCAGGATAATTGGCCAGCAGCTTCACTTGCGTCAAGACAATCGCATCGAACAGGTTCGCCCCGTCCGACACGCTGCCTGCGATGGATGGCAAAGCGACATTGAATACTTCGTGATAACCGTTCACGAATTGTCTCGCGACGAGGTCGCGATCTTCGGCCAGTCGCATGGCAGTGATCAGGCTATTGGGCGGTTCCGACTGGATGTCCGAGTCCTGCACTGTTCCAAGACCGCCTGGGCACGCCAGCCGGATTGCGGCATAGGTGTCGTGCGCGTCTTTGGCTGTCAATTGCTCTAACGCCGTCGCAGTGCACTGCTGCAATTCGGATAGATCCTGTTTGGCTGCGATTGCGAGTGGAGCCAACAGGATGAGCGTTCCCAGATTCGTGTTCCTGTTCGTCATCCGGCGCGTCGGCACCTACTGCTCGGTGGATTGTTGCGCCGACACCCAGCAAATCGGCCTGCTCGAGTATCGGTCCGATCGCGACGGCTCCCGCGATGATGTCAATGAATGTCATGTCCTCGAAGTCGGCGCCCCGGTGGACGTTGCCGGGCTTATGCGCCGTGGCCTCCAGGACGATGGCCCAAGTTGCGCAGGTGCCTATGGAAAGCGAGCTGGTCATCAATCTGCTGGAGTCGGAGGGCTGCTGGTAAACGCCGGACGATTGACTCCACCAACAAGAAATTCTTTCAGCAGCTTTTCCACCTCATCAGCGGCGTCCTCGACGACCCAATGCCCCGCGTTCATCAGGCGATGTACGGTCGTGTTTGGCAGAAGGTGCTCAAACCGCCGCAGGCAATCGGCGTCAAAACACCAGTCCTTCATGCCCCAAATCAACATCGAAGGGAGGTGCGAAAACTCGGGAAGTTGCTTTTCCAGATGCTCCAAAACCAGCCACGTCTTGTGTTTGTCGTTAAACGGTATGTCAGCCACGAAGTTATATATGCCGACACGATCATTCCACGAGTGATAAGGGGCCAGCATGCCGTCGCGAACGTCCGGCGGCAGGCCGCCTCTTTGCGTCGTCGCCATCTTGACGGCGGCGCGGGCAAACAGATTAAGTCCCTGTACGGCGAGACGCCCTAATAAGGGCGCGCGGCAGACGGCGATCCGCCTTGGTACCGCAGGCGGCGGGAAGGCACCGGTATTGAACATCACGAATTGTTTGAAACGGTCTGGGCGTTGCGTCATGGCATTTAGCCCGATAGCGCCACCCCAATCGTGCCCAAGCAGAGTAATATTCGACAGGTCCAGTTGGTCGATCAGGTCAATCAGGTTGGTCGAATGCTGCTGCATCGAATAGTCGTATCCAGCCGGCTTTTCGCTAAGCCCCATTCCGATGTGATCCGGTGCGATCACTCGATAGGTCGGCGAAAAGCCACGAATAATGTTGCGCCAATAAAACGACCAGGTCGGATTGCCGTGGATGGCAAGAATCGGATCGCCGTCCCCCTCATCGACGTAATGCATCCGCGCATGACCCACCTCGACGTACTTCGCGTCGTAGGGGAAGGCTGCGCGCCACTCGTGACCGTTTGCCTGCTCGCCGCGGCTGTGGCCGTTGGTATTTCCGATTGTCAAATCCGTTCAAGAATTCGAGTTGAATATTTCTGCCAATCTAACGAATGGATTGCAGTTTGGGCAGGATCGACCTTGGCGTTGCGAACAAAAGCCCGGAAAATCTCGCGGTGCTAACTGCCACGATGGCGGCGAACACGATTGCTTCGTCCGCCAATGGCTGGCTATTGCACACGACGGTGAGGCCCACGACTTGTGGTTCTGGAGCCTGGGGAATTCACCGCAAACGGCAGCGTAATTTAGCAACTAGAAGAGCTTCGTGACGTTCACGCTGTAAGATCGTCGCCGCGACTTACAGCCGAAGTTGTCATAGTCGCGCACGGCGTTGTCAGGCAGAGACGTCACGAAGATATCGAACGTTCCAGCTTCTCTCACGATGGAACGGCCATGGCAGTGATCCTTCGAGGGGAGATCACACATGCCGCGAGATTGCCAGGCCAACTGACTCTGCGAGATTGGGCTGGGACGGCAAGAGGATGCCAGAACCACAGAGCGACTCCGCGGGCAACGTTTATTCTGCCCATGGATGTGTTTCCGTAGCTCGAGTCCGAACGCCGCAATCTCGTCGTCAACGGCTCAAAAGGGCTCGAACGGTCTGCTATCCGTGCAAGTGTGGTTTCGAATACAGAAATTATGAACAATCGCTCGATAAAATGTGGCAACCAGCATCAATCGTTGACGCCCGCATTGGTATTGCGTACCCTAAAAGGGCTATGAAGTCTTTCCGCAAGGCAGTATCGCTCGTCTTGTTGCTCGTTGTCGGAACCCCGGCATCGCTGGGCGTCGCTTTGCATCGACTCGAAACGGCGTGCGTCGGCGAACAAACGGCTGTGGCAAGTTGCAGCTGCTGTACTTCGCCGTCTGAAGATGCGACTTCCCCGGAGGAGTCTAACGAGCAGATTGCTGCGGATGGCGTCTGTTTGCTCTGCGATTATCTCGCCACAGCCAAACCGGCTGCTCAACCGGTAATGCCGATCCTTACGCTGGATTTGTTACCCACGCGGTCATCCGCGGCGCTTGTCCCGCTCGACATCAATACGATTCCTTCATCTGTTTGGGCTCGCGGCCCACCGGCCACAGCAGTCGTCTGATTTGGTCGGCAGCAACGGAAGGTGGTATTCCACCGCCAAGCTGTGTCCCGACTGATTCTGTAGATTCGCAACTAGCTGCGCTGTTCGTACAGTGCAAAAGTCGATGGGACAGATAAATGAAACCCGCGAAAAATAGGTCACGTCGGGCATTCACGCTTGTCGAGCTATTGGTGGTCATCGCGATCATCGGTGTGCTCGTAAGTCTGTTGCTGCCTGCCGTTAACGCCGCTCGTGCGGCCGCTCGACGCATCCAATGTGTCAACAATAAACGTCAACTAGGATTGGCTCTTCTCAACTACACCGACACCCACCGGGGTCGGTTTCCCGAAGTGGATGGTCACCATGATGACCACGGCGACGGAGATGAGGATGAAGAAGACCACTCATGGATATTCACGCTTTCTCCGTTCATGGAGAGCGTTGATTCGATACGCATTTGTCCAGACGATCGATTGGCAAGTGCGAGGATTACATCGCAGGGGACGAGCTACGTGATGAATGGCTATCTGGCAGTTGTCCAAAACATTGATGTCGGCAACACCCAGGTGAAGAACATTTACGGTGCAGTGCGAAGTATCAACAAGGTCAAAGCGACATCCAAGACGATGTCGATGTTTGAAGCGGCAGAAGTCCCAACGATCTTTGACCACGTTCACTCATACGATTGGTTCAGCGCCGATCCAACGCACGCGTTTGACAACGTGGCTCAAGAAGTTGCGGTCGAGCGTCATGCGGGTGCCGCCAATTATTTGTTTCTCGATGCCCATGTCGAAACGATTCCGTCGAGCCAAATCGACGAATGGTGTCGCAGCGGTTTCAACTTTGCAAAACCGCAAAGCTAGGACGAACACGATGAAAATTGTAAAACCGATGTTGGTCCGCGCAGCGACACAGGTTGGTGCGCTGGTACTGGTCGCTATCTTATTGGTCCAGATTTCATCAGCACAGCACGTTGATATCGCGGTTTATCAGCAGAACACGCAGATCACGCTGCACAACGGTTCGTCCCCGGCGCAGAATGAAACTCAGGTCTTCCGTAACGATTTTGACTTTTGGGGTCCTCCGTTCAACATCTTTGCCGGAGATGACCCCGGATTACAGATGTCTGGTACGAGTGCTCCGGCCGGATATGCGGCCCTCCCTGGTAGCACCCAATTGTCCGTGGAAGTTGTACCAATTCACATTCCAGGCCAAGCCATTGGCAACGTGGCGTTTTGGGATAGCGTTTCTGCCGAGCCTGAATTCGTAACGCTACCTCTTGGCCACGATTTCTATCTCGAGGACGCAGCGTCGACGGAAGTTTTACTCGCTGGCGACTTGGAGCGATTCGACGGATTGATTGCAGGGGTAACAGATGGAACTGGTGGTCTCCACGAGCACATGACGTTCGCCGTTGAGAATGGCGGCGGCACACCCGTGTCCGGTGTTTACCTGATGGGTTGGCACTTGAGCATGGCTGGGCTTGATGATTCGAAATTGGCATTTGTGGCACTGACGACTCCCAGTCTACCGTCGTCGGTTAAATCGGGTGTGACAGCTTGGCTCGAAAGCCAGGTCGATACCATTCGAATGGTGGGTGACTTTGACAACAACGGGCGCTATGAGCTCGACGACATCGATGCCGCTCGTCGGGGCAGTGGTGTCGATCTCGACTGATCTGGAATTTGATCTGACGCTAGATGGACAAGTTGATCGGTCTGACGTTGATGAATGGCGGCGCCATCGCCGGAACAGTCCTTAATTCGTCTCGAGCCCGTGCAGCTTGGTGATGCCAACCTGGATGGCGCTGTTGACGGTGCGGACTTTCTGCTTTGGAACGACAACAAATTCTCACCCTCCGGCGCGTGGGGGCAGGGTGACTTTAACGCTGACGGCACCACCGACGGTGCGGACTTTCTGTTATGGAATGAGTTCAAGTTTCAATCGGCCGATGATGTCGTGGTTGTACCCGAGCCATTCGTCGGTCGTGGCGCGTTGCTGATTCTTTATTTGTTCATGCGACGATTGCGTCGTAAGTAGAATCTTGATTTGGGAGATGATGAAATGATGTGGATACGATCTTCAGCGTCACTAATTCTGGGGACTTGTTTCGCCGCCCTGGCGGTCGCTCAGCACAGTGACGTTGAAGTTGATGTTAACGAAGGCACGCTGACGATCGAGAACCGCGTCGTCGAGGGAGAGTTTGGCGAAGCGCCGAACCCTGCGAACGTGGCCGACGAGCCAGGCTTTGACGCGGAAGATGGAACCATGGTCCCAGGGGCAACGCTGGAGTTCGACACCGTTGATTTGTTGGGCAGTAGTCTCTGGTACTGGAGCGGGAGCGACGTCGCATCGGTCACGTTTGAAAGTTCGCCACACGAACTCACGCTGCAGCACCCCATAACCAATGCTTCGATGACGCTCACATCCGCCGACTCGGGAGGCCAGAGCGGCTTCCTGGTGGGGGTCGCCGACTCAGAAGGCGGTGTTCATCAAGACATCGATTGTCTCGGAGCAACTCCACCGGCCAACGGCGTCTACCTGTTCGGATTGGAGCTCACATCTGATTCCTATGCGACGTCCGAGCCCGTTTATTTCGTCTTGGCTGCCGGCGTTGATGAGTTGGTTCACGAAGCGGCCGTAGACTGGGTTGGCGTCACCTTCGGGGTTCCCGAACCTGCTGGCCTGGCATGGATTGGCTGGGGAATCCTGTTGGCGGGTTTGCGCAGGCGAAGTTTGTAGCCGCCAGAAGAAGATGACCCGGCGGGAAGCTTCGATTCCCGCCGGGCGTTCGCTGGTCGTTTACGACTTTTTGGACAGGAAACGGCTGCCATGCGCGAGCAGATCGGACATGTCCAGATCGCCGTCGCCGTCGGTGTCGAGCAGGCACTGAGCACTCCGCCGCTTTGCGGTGCCTTTTGCTCGAATCGTTCGCGCTCCTGTCCGAGCCATTTGCCGAGGCCACCGGAGCTCAATCCTTGTTGCCGTTGCTGCTTGCCGACGGCACCCATCAGTACCGGAGCGAGTAACTTCATCAGCTGGGCCGTCGCATCGTTCGACAGGCCGCTCGAACGACTCACTCCCTGAGCAACGCGATCCTGTTTTCCACCGAGAATGTGTTTCAGGATGCCGGCGCTCTTGCTCCATGACCGGTTGCTGTTGTCCACGAAGCAGGTCGCCGAGATTATCTAACAATCCACCATCGTGATCACGTTCGATGGCCGCATGCAGTTGTTCCGCACCTTGGTCATTGTCTGCATTCTTGGCCAAACCGCCAAGCAACATCGGTAATACTGCGGCCAACCCTTTTTCAGTCGCTGCCTCATCAGCTCCGATGGCGCCGCTAAGTTCCTTCAGTGCATCGCCACCCAGTTGTTGGCCGAGCAATTCAATTATGTCTGACACTATCAATCTCCGTCTTGGTTAACCGGTCGAAATTGTCCCAGACCGGGGTGCCTGAAATGGACTTCGTTTCGAAGCAGTCAGCGGTACTCAAATCTGCCTCTGCTCGCGTCGACGGTCTGCTGTCGACTGACCGGAGTATCGGATAAACGACGAGCCTGACAAGAACTTGGTAGCGTCGATGGACGCATTCACTTTGAAGAAGTCGAAATTCTCGCCTTGACGCCCGAACGAACCACCCGAAGGAAGTCGTTTCAGCTAAACCAAGCTGGACACCTTGGCCGTCGTTACCTAGCCTCCCCCGACGAATTCGAGCTCCAACCATGAAACTGAGGTTCGCCATGCTCAGCGGTGACACACGACCGTATCCGACGCCGTACACACGAAGACATTCATTTGGCTGCGGTTCAGTCTTTGGTCGCGGCAGATCGGTGCTGTTGTTCATCACCGGGTTCCTGATTCTGCTGGGTCTGATTGCCCCAGACGGTCCGTTCAGTCAACCGGACGTTCGAGCGTACCCGATGGCGAACCAATTGACGAATCGAACCGGTTCCATGCCTTCCCAGACGCAAATTGTTGAGCCATCGACGGCCTACAATTCGACCGGCGCTTACCCCGCCTCCACGGCTGACCCGCTGTCGGTTTCCGTAAGTTCGCAGCTTCGCAGGCCGGTCTCCACCGATGCAGCGGCCGCTTTGCGTCTGCTGGTTGAAAAGCACGGTGGGGCACTCGACGACAGTCGAGCGACTGTTGTGCGCTCGGTTGGACAAAGGCTCATGGTCGCAAATGGTCTGAGTCAGTTGCCTGTACGTTTCGACGTGTTGGACGATTCTGAAAACGCAGTCGCATATACGATGGCCAGCGGAAATGTTCTGGTCACAGCTGGAATGGTTGATCGCATACGAGTGCAGGAGAAGATTGCGGCTGTGCTGGCGCGGCAGATCGAGAAACTCCTGGCCAGCCGGGTTGCTTCGGTTCAAACAGGAGTCGCGGAGCGGCTCTTGGAGTCGGCGGGTTTCCAACCGACATTGCTCTACGAAATGGATCATCAGGTTGCCAGCTGGCGTATTGCCGCGGATCAACAGACGGTGCTGGCTTCGCATGTAGCTCCGCTTTGAATTCTGGCCGGCATTACGCGTTGGCCAGCTCGCTGTGCGCAAGACTTAAGCAGTTCTTGATGCAAGCATCGGTCGATTTACTTGTAGGTGACGCCGTTGTGTTTGATCCAGCCGTCGTCGCGTCGGCGGCGTGGATCGTGATGTGTCCAATGCAAAACGCCTCCCTGCTCGCTGAACTCGTATTCTCCTTTTACTTCTACCGTGTCGCCTTCATCCGCAGGCACGCGATCGGCCAGGTCAATATTGTGGGCCAACAGCAAAGTGTGACCTGACGGCAGCAACAAGATCATTTTCTGATGTCGCGAGTCGACCGTGTCATCGGGAAGATTCTTTTTGACTACGGCTGCAACCTGAACCATGACGTCCGATTGGCGGTTATGGTAAGCGTCGAGAATCGCCTGTTCGCCTGCGGATGTGGCATGGGTTGAAGTACCGCTTTGGACATGGCTGCTCCGGCGCGTTTCCGAGTTTTTCGGGAGGCTTGGCAGCGAGATGCCAAATCGCTTTTCCAACACAGGTTGCAACAGGGAGTAGCACACCAGCAACACGATCGCCGTGACGATCAGTTTTGAGTTCATGCTGCGGTTTTTTCGGGTCAGCATTTGAACGAGGCGGACGATCTGGCGATTGTTCATGGAAAACCGTGGATGACAACGAAATGTGACAGTACGACGCGAGCGGCGGCATGATACGGCAGCTTGGCTTCGCTCGGCAATCCTGACGATCCTTCAAAGTTGTTCTGGCTGCTCCTTCGAGGGAAAGCGTGCGAGATGCCTTGACGGAATTTGTGCGCTTTCGCCCGCAATGTCCCCCGCGTCCCTTGAACGAGGGAACGTTGAGGTCCTAGAATTGTCGGGCAATCGACTTTTATGGAAACGGACGGAACATGTCGGAAGATTACTACAAGGTGCTGGGTATCAAACGCAATGCGACGGACGCTGAAGTTCAACGCGCCTATCGGGAAATGGCGCGCAAGTATCACCCCGACCTGAATCCGGATGACGCCAAGGCAAAGGAAAAATTCCAGGCGGTGCAGCGAGCCTACGAGGTCCTGAATGATTCGGAGAAACGTGAGCTTTATAATCGCTACGGCAGCAAGTTTGATTCCATGGGAGGGAGTGGCGGAGGGCCCGCCGGTGGCGGGTTTCCAGGTGGCGGATTTTCAGGTGGGGCCGCTGGTGACATCAACCTGGAAGAACTGCTGCGGCAAGGCTTTGGCGGTGGAGCCGATGGCGGAAGTGGCGGATTCTCCGATTTGTTTCGCCAATTCGGTCGCGGGGCCGGTACGCGAACCAACACACGCAAAGTAAATGGCAAGAATCTGAGGCACCAGCTCGAGGTGCCATTTCAGACAGCTGTGCTCGGCGGCGAAGCTCGCATCAACGTTCAGCGACAAGGTGGCAAGCTGGAAACGATTGACGTGCGCATTCCAGCGGGCATCGAGGACGGCAGGAAGATCCGGCTGCGAGGTCAGGGGGAACCTTCACCGAACGGCGGCGAACCGGGCGACATCTTGATCACCGTTCGCACTGCAGCTCATCCCTGGTTTCAGCGCCGTGGCAGGAACCTGGAAATCCGCGTGCCCATTACCCTTTCCGAAGCAGTCAACGGAGCGACCATCGACGTGCCTACTCCGCAGGGCACGATTTCCCTTAAAGTACCGCCAGGTACATCCAGCGGAAAGAAGTTGCGAGTCAAGGGATTCGGTGTGGCCGCAAAGGACGGTGCTGGAGACCTTTATGCAGAAGTGTTGATCATGGTGCCTGAGGAAATTCCTGACGAAGTTGCGGACCGCGTCCGAGAATTGAATTTGGGTCCATCGAGTCCGCGATCCGATTTGAAATGGTAGGCGTCGACTTGAATCGTTCTGGCGATCGGGATGTTGGGTGCGAGAAGTTCCCAGCCAAACTGCGGTTGGTGGGAAATCAATTCCGCCCTGTCTACGACGCCAAGCACAGTGCGTCGGATCAATTGCTCATCGTCTATGGACGAAAGAACGGGCTGGAATGGTCGCGATTGGGATTGACTGTGTCACGTAAGTTTGGCGCTGCTCACGAACGGAATTATTGGAAACGATTGGTCCGGGAAGCGTTTCGAAGTCAACGGCACCAGCTGCCGACAGGCATGGACTACGTCGTTCTGCCACGCCACAGATCGTCGCCGTCGCTGGGCGAAATCAAGCACTCGCTGACGAAACTTGCAGATCGAGTTTCAAGGAAGCAGTCATGATCCGCATTCGTGACATTCTGGTCTCGATGCTGGTTGGCATGGTTCGCGTCTACCAGCGATGCATCAGCCCATTCCTGGGGGCTCACTGCCGATTCACGCCGACGTGCAGTGAGTATTTTATCCTCGCGGTCCGAAAGCATGGTGTGTTTCGCGGTACGTCGAAAGGAATGCTCCGGATTACCCGCTGTCACCCCTGGCACCCGGGTGGGCACGACGTTCCTTAGGTGGTTTTATCCGTCCGGGCTGCCCGCCGATCGAATTACCCGGTGCAATCGAATCCGAGGTTGATGTTGTGTGTTGCCGAGCTTCTGTAGGCATCGTGTGAACCAGTTCGCTGATCGATGTTCCGGGCAGCTGCCGACGCTGGAGTTGCGACGACGCAACCACGGAATCCTGCGTGCGGCAGGCAGGAGCTCAGCATGCGATATGGCCACGCGACGCAATCGGCGCGAGCAATTGCGATGTCAAGTTGCCAGTCGCCGCTCTGCTTGACCTCGCGCATGCTCGTTTCGTACTCTCCCGCACGCGGAAATTCTCGTCGCGTGGGGCGGCGTTCAATGTGGCTACTCGCGGAATGGAATATGCAGACTCAATCACCACGACCAATGATCTGTTTGCTGGCGTTGCTCGTCCTGCTTGTCGGGTGCAACTCGGCCATGTTGCGCGAAGAGGAATCGCTTTCGAAGCCTGCGATTCCTGCTGTCGATCCGAACGCGGTCCAATTTGTCAACGATTTGACCCGCCCCTGGGGACTGACGAATCAGGAAGTACAGGGTGTGGCTTTGATTGTTGGGTTGAACGGCACCGGCAGTGATCCAGGCCCGACGGCAGAGCGGTCCATGCTGCTGTCGGACATGCAAACTCGAAATGTCGAGCCCCCCAGCGAGGTTTTGGCATCACCCAGCACCGCGATTGCGATGGTGCGAGGGACGATCCCGCCAGGAGCACGTAAAGGTGATCGTTTTGACCTGGAAGTGCGTGTTCCGTCAGGAAGTGAGACTACCAGTTTGCATAGCGGTTGGTTGATGCAGACGCGAATGCGTGAGTACGCTCGCTTGAATAATCGGCTTTCCGGCGGTCACGTCCTTGGTCAGGCCACGGGCGATGTGCTGACGGACGACCTGCTGGAAGGCGATGGTGACCCGGTGTTCCAGACAAGGGGTCGAGTTCTCGGTGGCGGCGTCATCGGAACGACCCGGAATCTGGGACTCGTGATGCGTGACGAATTCACCAGCGTGAAAGCGTCGGCGCAGGTTGGGCGAGCAATCAACAGACGATTTCACATGTTCCATCGAGGGAACAAGGAAGGCGTCGCCACGCCGAAGCGGGATAACTTCGTTGAGCTACGGGTTCACCCACGCTACCGTGACAACATCGTTCGCTACGTCCGGGTTATCCAGAATATCGCGGTGCGTGAATCGCCCGCAGAGCTAACCTCTCGTCTGGAACTGCTGCGTTCACAGATGGGCAATCCCACCACGGCTTCGCTGGCCGCAGTGCAGTTGGAATCGATCGGCGAAGCATCCATCAGCGTGTTGGAAGACGTGTTGCAATCGAGTAATCCGGAAATACGATTTTACGCAGCCGAAGCACTGGCCTACCTCGATCAGCCATCGGCCGCTGAATCACTCATCGAAGCGGTACGAGACGAGCCCGCATTCCGATGGCGAGCCTTGGCTGCACTCGGCGCAATGGACGATATTGCCGCTCATGAGGCCCTGATCAGCCTGTTGAATACAGACAGTGCCGAGACTCGTTACGGAGCTTTTCGCATCCTCCGGAAACTGACACCCGATGATCCGGTCATTCGCGGCGAAGCTCTCGGCGAAAAGTTCTGGCTCCACATTGTCGATGGGACCGGCCCACCGTTGGTCCATGTGTCCAAGCACGAACGACCGGAAATTGTCCTCTTTGGCAGCGGCCACGAATTGCGTGAACCGGTGGTTGTGTTTGCCGGCGGCGAGATTGTAATTCGCAGCGAGCCCGCCGGCGGAATACGCTTGCGCAGGTTATCGGCCGGCGAGGAAGACCGCGAAATACAGGTTTCCTCCGACTTAACGCAGATGATTCGCGGAATCGTCGAGTTGGGTGGTGGGTACCCGGAAGTTGTCGATGCGCTCAGCGAGGCCAAAAGTACTGGTGCCCTCGTGAGTCGCCTGGAATTCTCGGCACTTGCCGAGACCGGACGGGTTTATCACCGTTCGGAGGAAGGTTCCGCGTCGCTGGAGCCGGGCTTGGGCCCAGGTCGCGACCTGTCTTTGGAACCTGAAAACGAGGGAATCAATGGCGCAGAAGCAAATGAGAATTTGTTGATGGACGACAATTTTGATGGGCTGACTGAAGACACATTGCCGCCGATGGACTTCCTGGACGCCGACCCAGATCCCGATTTTATTGTGACCGACGGACAGGCCAGCAGCCTCTCACGCACCTCAACCGCCGACGAGGTGGCCCGATCACTCCGACGGCAGAGCCACGATCCGCCGGACGGCATCCGTTTCGAGTCGCCGCAAGGTGACCAGGAAATGGACGATCCCAGCGGCAGCGAGTTTTCCGAATTGGCAGACCCGGCGGACCGCCGAAGATAGGGTCCCGATTGTCGTGGTTTCACGTAAGCTACGGCTGGAAGTGGTCGCAACGTGGAGCCGCCACTTTGCTATATTATTGCCATGGAGCTTGTTCACGACGGCCGGTAAACCACGTCGCGGGCGGTTTCACTCGATTCCAACTGCCAGATTTGGCGTTCTGCGCTGAACATGCACCGCTGCCAGGCGGTTGGTCCCGGTCGAGCGCGTCCCGAGACCTGTGCTGATCCCCATGCTGAAAGCCCTCGAACTCCACGGATTCAAAAGCTTCTGCGATAAAACGCGGTTTGAATTCCCTGCTGGAATAACCGTGGTCGTCGGTCCCAACGGCTCGGGAAAGTCGAACATCGTCGACGCGATCAAATGGGTACTGGGCGAGCAAAGCGCGAAGAGTCTCCGTGGCTCCGCCATGTCGGACGTGATCTTCAAGGGTACCGGTTCGCGGCGCAAACCGGCCAGCTCGGCGGAAGCCACAATCATCTTCGATAACGCGGACCGGCGGTTTGATTTCGATTCGGATGAAGTGCATGTCACGCGTCGAGTTTATCGCAGTGGCGAGGGCGAGTACTTGATCAACGGGCAGGCTTGCCGGCTCCGTGATGTAAAAGACATGTTCCGCGGTACGGGGGTCGGTACCGATGCCTACAGCCTGATCGAGCAGGGAAAGGTTGACAGCTTGCTGCAGGCTTCGGCCAAAGACCGCCGAGCGATCTTCGAAGAGGCGGCCGGGATCAGCCGTTTCAAAGCCAAGAAAGTTGAAGCCCAGCGACGCCTGGAGCGGGTCGATCATAACCTGCTGCGCCTCTCCGATATCGTTGATGAAGTCGACAGCCGATTGCGGAGGCTGAAGTCGCAGGCGGGCAAAGCGCGGCGGTTCCAGGAGCATTCGGAGCGATTGCAGAGCCTGCGGACTCAAGTGGGACGCGTCGACTGGCAGCAATTGACGGCGTCCTTGGTGGCAGTCGAATCGCAGATATTTTCGTACCAGACCGAAATGATGGAAGTCAGCGACGACCTCACGAGTGAACAATCGCGACTTGAATCGTTCGACGGCGAGCTTGATCAGGTTGAGGCATCGCTGCGATCGATCGAAGCGGACGCCTCCCGGAATCGTGAACTGCTCGCCGGTAACGAGTCGTTAATTGCACACGAACGGTCGACGTTGGCCGAATTGAGTGACCAGCTCGTTCGGCAGCGTAGCCAGATGCTTGGCCTCAGTAGTCGGCGCGGGCGATCTGAAGACGCAGCTGCACGACGCGACCGAACAGCTGCAGGCAGCCGAAACCGATCACGACGCGAACCTCGAACACTTGAAAGCGTGTCGCGAAAAGTTGGCTGACGCCAATGAGGAACTCCAGGCGGCCAAGGCTGCAGCCGAGGCAAAGCGTAACGATTACGTGGCCAACGTAAGAAACGCAGCCGACCTCGGCAACCAGATTATGGCTCAGCAATCGATGCTCGAAGCGAATGAGGTTCGAGCCGCAACCGTCAAGAAGGAGCTTTCGAGGCTCACTTTCCAGCTGGAAAAAGCGGATGCGAAGAGCGCCGATCTTGCGGTGCAGCAGGATCGGGCAGACGAGCTGTTGAATTTCACCATTTCGGAACTGTCCGAGCGCGAAACCGCTTTGTCCGTCAGGCAGGAAGAGCGGGATACTCTGCAGCAGGAGCAGGTGGACTGGAAGCAACGCCGAGCTGCGATACGAGAACGAATGAGCGTGCTTGAAGAGATCGAACAACGGATGGAGGGGATCGGATCGGGCGTTAAAGAACTCTTGGAGTTGGCGAAAGCCGAGCCACATGGGCTCTATGCTGGCATTAGAGGCATGGTTGCCGACCTGATCCAGGTCGACGATCGCCAAATGGCTGACATGGTCGAAATTGCGTTGGGTGACCGTTCGCAGGATTTGGTCGTGGCCGGAACACAGCTTTTTGAAGCGATGGAAACCAATCAGGCAACCTTCAACGGCCGCGTCGGCTTCATGCGATTGCATTCGACGCCACCGCCGCGGACCGGGCCGGCGGTCGACCTGGAGGGCCAATCGGGGGTTCTCGGGTCGCGCCGAGGATTTTGTGACTTCGGCAGGCGAATATCGGCATCTTGTCCAGTGGTTGCTGCGCGACGTCTGGTTCGTGGAGACGCTTACCGACGCATTGCAGTTCCGACGTTCTATCAAGTCGCCAATTCGTCTCGTGACGCGGAATGGAGAATCGGTCGATCAGGATGGGCGATTGGTGGTGGGCGAAGCGAAGTCGGCGGCCGGCTTGCTATCGCGCCGGACTGAATTGCGTGATCTGCATTTCGATTTCTCGGAACTCGAGGCCAATATCGCTCAGCGCGATACAGAAATCCTCGAGCTTGTGCAGGCTACCGAACAGGAAGAAGCGGAAGTCAAGCAGTTGGTGGCCCGCCGATCCGAATTGAGAGAATCCGCGGCTGCCTGCCGCCTCAAGAGTGAGGCGGCGAATGAACGGGTCGCCGAACTGCGGCAGCAACTTGACGTTACTCGAGGCGAAGAAGAACAAACTCTCGATAACAATGCCGAGTTGGTTGGGCAACTGACAGCTCAGAAAGAGCAGCTGGTTCACCTGGAATCGCTGGTCAGATCACTCGAAGCTGCTGTTTCCAGCCATCGCGCCGACCTGCAGACGCTGGAGACGGCTTCCGGGGAATACCAGAAGGCGACGACCGAATGGGAGGTCGCCGTCGCGAAATCGGAACAACGACTCGAAGCGCTGACATCGCAATGTGACCAGCTAATCCGGGATCAGGACGAACGCCAACAGGCCCTGACCCACGCCCAGGAACAAACCAGCCGATTCTTGCATCGCAAAGCGGCTGCCGAGCTGCGAATCCTCAACGCGACGGCCGAGGTTGCTCGGCAATACGTTGACAATGAACGGTTTCAGCTGGCTCGAACGGCGGTTGCAGACAATGCACTTGAACTGCGCAGGCAGCGAACGACTGCCAACGCGACGCTCGATGGAATCCGAAATCGCCTACGCAGCATTGAACAGCAGCAGCATGCCAGCGAACTGTCGGCTGAGAAGATTCGACATGAACGCAGTGTTCTGGCTGACCGGCTGGAAGAAGACTACGGAATCACCACCACGCTACTGGAACAGTCTCCATCGACTGAGGAATTGGCCGAACGCGAGCAAGTCGACGCAGAGATTCGCTGAGTTACGTCGCAAGATCACCAATTTGGGTGCGGTGAATATGGACGCGTTGGAGGAACTGAATGAGCTCGAATCGCGCCATACCACTTTGGGTGATCAGTATCGTGATCTTGTCGAAGCGAAGGAAAATCTTGAAAAGATCATCCACAAAATCAATGCCGACAGTCGGCGGTTGTTTACCGAGACGCTGGATGCAATCCGCACCAGCTTTCAGGGACTGTTTCGCAAACTGTTTGGTGGAGGCCACGCGGATATCGTGCTGGATGAGGAGTCCGACATTCTCGAAAGCGGAATCGACATCATCGCGACCCCTCCAGGCAAGCAATCGCTAGGATTGTCATTGCTCAGCGGTGGCGAACGAGCGTTGACGGCCGTGGCGTTATTGATGGCGATTTTCGAGTATCGTCCCAGTCCATTTTGTGTGCTGGATGAAGTCGACGGACCGTTAGACGAAGCGAACATTGGCCGATTCGTCTCAACGCTGCAGGATTTCCTGCAATGGACGAAATTCGTAGTCGTCACGCATTCAAAGCGAACCATGACTTGCGCGAACACGCTATATGGTGTGACGATGCAGGAATCGGGAGTATCGAAGCGAGTCTCTGTTCGCTTTGACGACGTGAATGAACGCGGTGAGATCAGCGAAGCGGCAGTAAAGCGTTCGGAAGAACAATCACCGGGTGGCGACGACGATGAACGCGCCGCTTGAACGACTGGCGATGACTCGTGAGCTACGTCGAAAACTGCTCAGATCGCCAATCTCAGACCTGAGTTGTGAGAATTGACCGCTCAACTTCACGCCCGCAAACCGCCCAGGCTTGATGAGTTTCGGTTGAGTCGAATTCGTTCTTCGACCCGCAAACTTTGCCGATCCATCCGAACGATGGGCCTGACAACGTCGTCAGATAATTCCCTAACAAAATTTATTCGGTCCAGACCGGCGTATCGGCAGCACCGTCGAAGTGCCAGCAGCTAGGACTGCTGCAGCCATTAAACCGCAGTGTCATAACCGTTTACGTCGTCGCGGGCGTTGCTGTCAGGCTGTTCGGATAGTGCGTCAGGGATGTTGAAACCGTTCCCGCCGCTACGAGTTGCGAAACTTTCTAAAGTCATACCCCCGCGCAACTCGAAGTTATGTTCGGAAGAGGAGTGCATTCAACAATCGCGTTGAGAGCCCGACTCGACCATAGGGGGGTAATTCGAATCGAGATCATCGGATTTCGCGTGGCCAACGGACAGCGATGTGCTGCCCGGTGTCTGCTTCTGATTACTCTCCGCAAATATGTTTCGCCCTAAAGCGGATTTATCTGACTTGTCTGTTCACGTGCGATTGCAGTTCGTGTTGTGAATGGAAGCGAAAGCAGAGAACGACGGAATGAAAATTCAGGCACGTGTCGTTTTCGATAAGTCAGTTCTGCATAACTGCGAAAGTTTACGAGCGTAAAGCCCCGACCCAGACGTCCTACTTTGGACGGGGGCACACAGTCGTCCTCGTGGCAACACGAACGACGCGAGCAAAAAAGAGCGTATACGGAGAACCCGTGATGAAGGTCTTTACCACTGGACAGGTCGCCAAGATCTGTAAGGTGGCCCCGCGGACCGTGAGCAAATGGTTCGATTCAGGGCGCCTGAAGGGATACCGTATCCCTGGTTCTCAGGACCGACGGATTCCGCGTGAATATTTGATCAGATTCCTGAAAGAACACGGTATGCCCCTTGGCGATCTCGAAGAAGAGGTCATGGCCAAGGTGCTTATTGTTGCTCAAGATCAGGTCTTGATTGAGAATCTCAAGCGTGAACTTCCGCCCGAGAAGTCATTCAAAGTTGGCGTTGCTGCCAGCGGATTCGAAGCCGGCATACAGGCTGAGAGCTTCAACCCCGATTGCATTATCGTTGATTTTTCAATCGGTAAAGTTGAAGCACTTCAAATTTGCCAGAATCTGCGACGTAACAACGACTTCGCCGATACGATTTTGATCGCCTTGTTGCCAGATGATGGCAGCCCGATCAGTTTCGATCGTTCAAGCATCAATGAAACGTTCAAGAAGCCTTTCGACGCAGCCCTGCTGGCCGAACGACTTCGAACGCTCATCGGTGCCAAGAAAGAGCTCGTGTAGTTCAGCTGCTTCGCCGCTCAGCTTCTCACAAGCACTTTGAAATGTACATGACCACCGTGGCTCCTGCCGCGGTGGTCTTTATAATGTCGCTATTCGCCAATGAAGGCTGGCTGCCGGCGTAAACCAAACGCCAACTCTAGCGTATGAGCAATCTTGGAATTCAAGTGGCCAAGCGCGCTCGGTTTGATCGGATAGTTGTCGAAGAATTGTTCAATGTCGGCTGACACGCGTCGTTGGAACTTGGCAATACTGCCTGATTGTCTGAGGGCAAGGCAGTTGCTGTAGTTGTTCTTGACCCGCTCGACAACAAAACCGCACCGTGCCGCTTTGCTCGAACCGTCAATGTAACCCAGGAACAGGTCGGTCCAGGCAGCACTTTGCTCGCAGGCCGTGACCAGGTTTGACAATTGCGGTATGGGTCGACGCTGGCGAAGATTTCGGTCGCAAGCCAATTCCAGCATCGTCAAGGCGCGTTGCCGCGAATCGCGTTCCGATTCGGAAACGCCAACCACAATCGGGGCGAGGTCATCTGCGGATTCAGATACCGTCAAAACGGTTGCCGTCGCCACTGAGGTCAAAACATTGGCGAAGATCAGTTCGCTGATGAACGGAGCCGCTCGAGCCCAGAATGCCGGATGCTCATCAGAATCGCCTCTGCGGATTCGTCGTTCCAACAACGCCAACTCGTCTTGCCAACGTTGGATTCGACATTTGGCCGTTGCCCAGTATTGCCCCAGCGTTCCATCCAATTGGTCTTCGTCGATGACAGAAAGAGTTGAAGACTTCTGCGCCGTCAAATGAGCCAGTTGAATCAGCTGCTGAGCATGCATGCGTTGGTTTCCTGGAGGTGACTCGAAGTGATGGGAGAGTTCACTGCAATTTCAATGCCGGCTCCCTGCTCCGACCACATCTTCAGGGTTGAGCTCACGTTTCCTTGCCACAGAGCAGCTGCATATTCCGATTGGCACCTGGCGATGATGCCGTTAGGCAACGTCAGGCGGCAAAAACACGCTAAATCACCGGATTGACTGCCACGCTTCCAGGGGAAGTTACGCGGCTCCTCCCTGCTGCGGTTGACCTGTAGACGTGAGATGGTCATACACTCGACGGGAAGCAGCTACGCCCTAGAATTTGACGGACGAGGTCTAAGCGAATGGGTGATTTTACGCATTTCGACGAGGAGGGTGGGGGACGCATGGTCGATATCGCCGCGAAGTCCGTCACCAAGCGATATGCCAAGGCCAGCGGATGCATCCGGATGCGGCCCGAGACGTTGGCAATCATCCGAGATTCGAGAGCGGAAAAGGGTGACGTGCTGGGGGTAGCTCGTGTGGCCGGCATCTTGGCTGCCAAGAAAACTGGAGAATTGATTCCGCTTTGTCACTCGCTGAGCCTGGATGGCATCGAATTGAAGTTTGATTTATCGGAAAACGACCGCGTTCGCGTCTCTGCCGAAGCACGAGTCGCAGCGAAGACGGGAGTTGAGATGGAAGCGCTCGTGGCAGTCTCTACCGCGGTCCTGACGATTTACGACATGTGCAAGTCGATCGACCGGGGAATGGTCATCGAGAGCATTCAACTGGATGAAAAGTCTGGCGGAAAGAGCGGGCATTACCTGCGCTCGTAGAAAGAAACACCCATGGCAACCGTAGACAAGATGACTACCGGCCAGCTCGCGTCCGACGGAGCGACGATTCCCGCCACGCTGGTGCCTCCGACCATCGACCAGGCCACCCTGATGCGGGATGTGCTGTTGCTGATCGCCGAACCGCTCGGAGCGGTCGAAAAGATCTCTGCACGTCGAGCTGAAAAACGAAACGCCGTTTGTTGGCGAATTGCTCGAATATGTAGCAGCTTTGGGTGGGAAACGAATGCGTCCCTGCCTCCTGTTGCTGACTGCGATGGCGGCCGGTGACGTCCGCGAGGAACACAAGACTCTGGCTGCGGTGATCGAAATGATTCATACCGCAACTTTGGTCCACGACGATATTCTGGATGGAGCCGATAGTCGACGACATCGCGAAACGGTCAACAGTCGCTGGGGAAATCAAGAGGCCGTCTTGCTAGGCGATTACCTGTTCACGCATGCATTTTTTCTGGCCAGCACGATTGGTACGGAGGCCTGTCAGATTATTGGGAAGTCGACAAATACTGTGTGTGCTGGCGAAATGAAGCAAGTCGGCCAACGTGGTAATTTGCATCTTACGGAAGAGGAGTACTTCGAGATCATTCGCGGCAAAACAGCCGAGTTGTGTGCCTGCTGCTGTGAATTGGGAGCTGGCTACTCCGGCGCCTCGGCAGCCGTCGTTGAGGAATTCAAGTGGTTCGGCAAGGAAGTCGGTACCGCGTTCCAGATCGCGGACGATATGCTGGATCTGCATGGAGCAGAAGACGAGACGGGCAAGTCGATCGGCACCGATCTGTGCAACCAAAAGATGACGCTGCCAGTAATTCATGCGCTGGCTCAACTTGAGGCCGACGAGCGACTTGCTCTGACCCGGCGTATTGCAGCTGCTCCGGCAGCATCGGAAACGTTAAGTGCGGTCCAAACCGCGATGCGGAACGCTGGCAGCTTCGAGTATGCCCGGGCGAAAGCCACGCAGTTGATTCAACAAGCGGTCGACCGACTGCATTGCGTACCCGATTCGGCCGCCAAGCGAGCCCTGACTTCGATGGCCTGGTTTGTGTTGTCACGCAATAACTAAAACAATCTGAATGCCAAGCTTGAATAGCGACTTGCCAAGGAAGATCACTCAGCATGTCAGCAGGAGCGTTACCAGAAGGGTCAAGAAAACGTCGGCTCCCGGCAGGATCGCTATTGGCTAATGCACAAACGATGATCAACGATTCGCGGGAGTTGCAAATATCCCATCGCACAGGCTACTTTTCCGGGATGTCCCGTAACATCGGTTCCATCTCTTCAACGAAATCCTGAAGGTCCTTGAATTCGCGGTAAACGCTGGCGAATCGAACGTACGCGACTTGGTCGACCAGCCTCAGCTTTTCCATCACCATATCGCCCAAGCGTTCCGTACCAACCTCCTTCTCGAGGCTGGAATATATCTCGCTTTGAATTTCTGCGATGACCCCATCAATCTCGTCTTCGCTGACGGGACGCTTCCAGCATGCTTTGCTAATCCCCGTTCGTAACTTGTCTCCGTCGAACGGTTCCCGCACACCATCTTTCTTGACGACGCAGATCGTCTGTTCTTCGAGCCTTTCATAAGTCGTATATCGCCGCTGGCAGTTCAAGCATTCCCGTCGACGGCGGATGGCGTAGCCGTCCCCGCTGGCCCGTGAATCGATGACCTTGTCATTGTCACGGTGGCAGAATGGACAACGCATGGTCCGAATCCAACGATGGCAGCGGGAGGTGAAAGCGGTACTGTATTACAACAGCAACGCTGAAGCCCGGCAAGGCACTCGCCAATCACCGGGAATTCGTGATTCGACCGAGCAAACTCGGGTCGGCTATGCCGACTACGGTTCGTATAATCCGGCGTGCTGGAAATCGGAGGAGCGATCAGAATGCCGTTACGTTGCGTTGCCTGTGGAGTTCGCATCAAGCCAGACGACGAGTACTGTCGTCGCTGCGGGGCTCGAAGTCCGGATTCTGAGAAAGTCTCAGATTCGCCGCCGACTGGAAATCCAACGTTGTCGATGATGGATCATGTGCGGGATGCTGCCTGGGCTGCAGGACGATCGGACGATGAGGAAGTGGAGTTATGGCAAGGCAATTTTTCTACGAAGGCGATGTTTCGCGAAGTGGCTTTGGTCTTCGTGTTGACGGTTGGTTTCCTCGCACTGCGGTCGACCCTCGCCGATCCACGAATTGCAGGGTTAGTGTTCCCGGCAATCCTTGGACTTTGGTTTCTGCTGCTCGCGCTGCTGGCCTACCGCAAGTTGGACGCGAGTTACATCGTTACAAATCAGCGGCTGTTGCACCAACACGGAATCCTCTATCGCCGCACGCATCGGATCGAAGTCATCGACATCGACGACCTCCGTTATGAACAGGGAATCTTCGAGCGGATGTTAGGCGTGGGGCGGATCATGATTGATTCATCGGACGCATCTCACCACGATCTGATCATGTACGGTATCGACAATGTTGATGAAGTCTTCCACACTTTGGAGAGTGCTCGCCGCAAGGAGCGACTGCAGCACGGATTGCATGTAGAAGCGATTTAGTTGACGTGCCGGGTGCGAGTCGCGCCTGTTTGTTGCGAGTGAATCGCAGACCCGGCTACGCCCCTCGATGGAAATCCGTAATGCGATTCGTAAACGGGCTCTATCCGGTCTCGGGCATGAAGGTTGGCATGACAATGCCACGTGGTTCGCGCCATTCGCCACGGCATTGTGCGAAATGAAGCTCGCAGTTCCTTGCGCCCCATTCATACATCTTGCCGATGATACTTCGTTCATGAGCCGGCACCAGCCAAACTGGCTGCCGGCCGGGGTAGTGGTTTAACTGCCGCAAAATCAGAGCCATCGCTACGTCTTCGGTGCGGCACACCCCCGGGCCAAGCATGTGGCTCCCCGGATCAAGTACCGACACCATGAAACCATCAATCTGGCCGTCCGTTACGTGGACCAGCGAATGCCAACGCCCGTTCTGATTCTCGAGGAAGTACCGCATGTCACGTTCGCGTTCGATGTGATTCAACTCGCGTTCCAACTGCACCATCGCCGGAATGTCGTCAAGCGTCGCGACGCGAATGGACGAGGTGTCGATGAGTGGATCGGAGAGTCCGTCCTGGGGTACTTGCAGCGTCATGTCCTGATAGATCGATCGCGGAACGAATCCGGCACGGCTATACAACGAATAAGAGTCCAGATTCAAGGCGCTGGATACCAGCCGCAGTGGCAGTTGGTGATGGTCGGCGAAGTCCGTGATGAAACGAAGCAAACGGCTGGCAATTCCTTGTCCGAAGTAGTCGGGGTGAACGTTCATGATGCCCAGCGAAACATGAGTTGTCCGCGGATGATAGAAGCACGAACCGGCAATCTGCTGATTGGCTCGATCAACAGCAAGGAGGCAGCATCCGGGGTCCAGCTGCTCGTACACCTGGCAAAACAGCTGCGCGGAACTTCTAGGTCCGGTGAATATGGGGCCCTTGCCATTTGCCGTGTACCAGGCGTTGGTCGAGTCATAGATCAAATCAGCCACGGAAGTCCAGTTGGCAGCTTCCATCGGTCGCAGAATAATCTGGGTCATCGGTTCACGTCCTTTAGAGGCTGGGACTGCGTTATTGCCGGCCATCGGTAGCAAACGGGCTGGGTCCACGTATATTCTTGTATTATCCCCGCCTGACGCGGCCAATAAGTGTCGACGTGGTATCTGTTGGAATTATGGACTCCGATCTTTCTTTCACAAATTATGCGGCTTCCTTAAGCCGCTGCGTAGCGGGTCAGAACGGGACGTTGCATGAGCAAGCAATCGAGCGAAGAGAGCGATG
This sequence comes from uncultured Planctomycetales bacterium, assembly GCA_963821085.1. Lineage (GTDB taxonomy): Bacteria > Planctomycetota > Planctomycetia > Pirellulales > Pirellulaceae > CAWGCE01. The sequence goes on from CAWGCE010000017.1 coordinate 368,669, forward strand.
ATCGGCTGGTGGAACTGGCGTTACGCCTCGACGACCTATTGAAGGAGGATCTTGCTCCCGAATCTTTGGATGCGAGCCTGGCGGGAGAGCTCTCGGACGAGCAGTTGGCCGAGCTCAAACGGGCCAGTGACGCGTTGGGATTTCTTAACAACCTTCGACGAAATCTCCACGCGGCAAGCCCTTCAGATGCACCTGCCACACCGAACCTGGCCCGTGATGCGACGTTTTCGCCAGGAGCCATGCCGTTAACAGAATCGGACACGCCGACGCGTATTGGACGGTTTGAGATTCTGGACGTGTTGGGGCAGGGCGGTTTTTCTCGAGTGTTCCTCGCTCGTGATCCCGAACTAGACCGGCGCGTAGCGCTAAAGATACCGCTCCCTCAAACGCTGACTGACGACTCGTCGCGGAAGCGATTTGAACGCGAGGCGAAGGCAGCAGCGGTGCTGAGCCACCCAGCAATTATCCCGATTTTTGAGACTGGCTCCGTCGGTCCGATTTCATACATCGCTTTTGGTTATTGCCCGGGTCTGACGTTGGGGCAATGGTTCCAATCGCTAAATGGAAATTGCCCGGTACGCACCGCCGCCGCGATCATTGCAAAACTGGCTGAGGCGGTCGGGTACGCCCATCAGCGGGGTATCGTGCATCGCGACTTGAAACCCGGAAACGTCTTGGTTGAATTTGAAGAGGACATTCCGATCAGCGTTGAGGACGAATCGGCCGAACTAATGGCCGAACGCGTCCGCATCGCCGATTTCGGATTGGCACGGATGGAATTTGACGTTAACGAGTCGTTAACGATCGAAGGAGCGGTCGTAGGCACACCGGCCTATATGTCCCCAGAGCAAGCGCGAGGTGCCGCCAAACCGGATCGAGCCAGTGATATTTTCTCACTCGGTACAATGCTTTACGAACTGCTGACCGGCATTCGACCGTTCCAGGCAAAAACTCAGTTGGCGACCTTGCGCGATCGAGGAGACCGACCCAACCCCACCGCGCAAAGTGAAACCCGATCTGGCCAAGGACCTCGAAGCGATCTGTCTCAAATGCCTCAGGAAGCTGCCCCAGGAACGCTATAACTCGGCCCATGAACTCTCGGCCGATTTGGTGCGGTGGCTGAACGGTGAGACAATCATGGCCAGGACCGCGACGCCAGCAGAAAAGCTGCTGGCCTGGCAACGCCGGAATCCCAGGCTGGCAGGCGCCGTGTTCGCGACGCTGCTCGCCGTGTCGCTTGGGCTTGCAGGAACAACGTGGCAGTGGCGAAAGGCGGTCGATCAAACGCAACAGGCCGATGCGGCTCGTAGAGAAGCCTTGGCTGCAAAGGACGACTCTTCGGTGTTTGCGAACTTTCTGGAGAACCGTGTTCTGGCCGCTTGCCGTCCGGTCGGGCAGGGCAATGGCCTCGGGAAGGACGTGACGCTTCGCGAAGCGTTGGTTGCCATCGAACCCGACATTGGAACACAGTTTCGTGGTCGCCCCCACGTCGAAGCACTGCGCACGTAATGCGTTCGGCGCCACTTGGCGGATGATGGGCGAATTCGAAAAGGCAGCCACGCAATTTCGAACCGTATTGGAACTACAGGACGAAACCGGTGAATTGGATCGACCGTCGATTCAGTCCGCCGTCGAGCTGGCAAATGTGCTGTTTAAGAACGGTAAGTCTCAGCAGGCCATCGATCTGTTACGAGTAACCCATGACAAGGCGGAAAAACTCCTGGGCCCCAGGGATATGTTGACTTTTGGTTGCCGTTCCAACCTGGCTTCAATCGCTGCTGACCTGGGTGATTACGAAGACGCAATTCCCCGGTTTCAGGTGCTGCTAAAGGAGGCGGAGACCGATGTCGGCAAAGACCATCCGGTTTCGATCAATGTGCGAACGAATCTTGCTGTGTGCTACCAACTGCGCAAGTCAAGCCGCATTGGCGATCGAGTTATTGGAGCCCCAATTGGTCACTTTGAAGAAACGGGTCGGCGACAAGCACTATGAGACGTTGCGCACGACTGTCGAATTGGCCAACTGCTATTCTGTCAGCAACCGGCCGGGGGAAGCACAGAAACTGTTGGAGCCGGGCCTTGAATTGTCGCGAACCCTGCTGGGTGCCGATAATCCGAAAACCATGGACGTCATGCATTTCCTGGCGGCAAATCTCTGCAGACGTGGCGACATGGCGGCCGGCATTGCATTGCACCGCGAGGCGATCGGGCTTTGCAGCCAGCGGTATGGTGATCGCCACGAGGTGACGAAAAAAGGGCGTCTGCTCCTGTCCGAATCGTTCTTGGCGGCCGAAGCCTGGCAGGAGGCGGAAGCGACCATCAATGAGACGTTGCAGCTTAGCATCGAGGATGGACAAGTGGTTCCAGCCTCACAGCTTGCGGCAATTCAAGTGGAGGCATTGATTGGACTGGGCGACGCGGAAAGGGCTCGTCAAATCGCCGAACGCCAATTGGAGATTCTCGAACGTGACTTGGGGCTGAATCACTTCCGTACCCTCGAAATGCAGACTCTGCTGGCAGAGAGTTTGGCGGCCGTTAATGACTGGTCGGCCGCGGCGACTGCCTATCAAATAGCAATCGACCGCCAACGCCTATTGAAGAACAGAATCAAACACTCGAAAATGCAGTTGGCCAAGCGATTAAGCTCGCTGGGATACTGCCTGAATCAGTTGAACGCGCACAGTAAAGCGAAGCTTTGCGCAGCAGAGAGTCTCGAGATTCTCCAGCGGGAGGGTACGAGCGTTGAAGAACAGGCGGCAGCCGAAAGCGTATTGCAGGCGGCAATTGCCGGAATGCGGGAAGCGTAACGCTGGCGGTGTCCGTCGACGAGCTACGCAACGGGTTTTTTCGTCCAATCACGCCGTTGACGACTGCTGGGAATGTCCATTTTCTTACGGTACTTGGTGACAGTCCGCCGAGCGACTTTCAGCCCGTGTTTTGAAAGTTGCTCGACCAGCTGATCGTCGCTGTAGGGCTTGCTCTTGTCTTCTTCGTCAATTACCTCCTGAAGCTTGTTACGAATTGCATCCCACGCGATCTCTTCTCCATCTGCACTCGTCGTGCCACCAACAAAAAAGTTGCGCAGTGCGTAGACACCGCGAGGTGTTTGAATCCACTTGTCATCGACGGCCCGACTGACGGTTGTCACGTGGACCCCTACCTTGTCGGCAATTTGCTGCATCTTGAGAGGCTCAATTGCCTCGGGACCGTCCTCTATGAATTTCGTTTGGTGGTCTACGATTGCCTGGGCGACCCGGGTCAGAGTATCTCGACGTTGTTGGATCGAATCGATCAGCCAGCCTGCCGCGTTCACTTTGCGTTTTATGTACTCCTTCTCCTCCGGGGTCGCGTCGCTGCTGGACAGGCGTTGCCGGTAGTAATTGCTGATCCGCAATTGCGGTGTGCGGCCTTCTTCCATCCAAACGCGATAGCTGCCATCTTCGTTCACGTCCAGGAATACATCGGGAATCACGGTTTGGACATGGACATTCTGGAATTGTGACCCGGGTTTTGGATTCAGCTTCTTGAGCTCTTCCCAAATCTCCTGAATGTCATCGATCGACATCCCCGTTTTCTTTTCGATCAACGGCAGACGGTTTGCTTGCAGGTCTTCCAGGTGATTGGAGATAAGGACATGCAGTTCTTCGATGAAGGGATTTTCGGGCATCAGCTGCAATAACAGGCATTCGCGCAGATTGCGCGTCTCCCACGCCAGCAGGCTCCAGCGACTGCACGACTTCCAACGCATTTTCTGCCAACGCCAATTCCTGGTCGGTAGCATTCGGCGAGAGCAAATCGGACAGGCTCGATTGCAGGTAGCCGTTGGAATCCAGGCTGCTGACAATACGTTCCGCCATGACTCGCAGGTCGTCAGGCAAGTCGAGCTCGTGCAGTTGAAGGTCCAGGGTGTCGCGGAGCGTTACAGGTCTCGCAGCAAGATTTGCAATCTGGTCGTGTTGGCGGTCAGAAGCCTGCTGAATTCGGTTTGATGACGGCCTCGGACCGTCAAAATGGTCCGGGATCTCTCGGTGCAGGTCCAGTAATCGCTCGAAGTCATCTTTGCCGCTCTTGTCGTCGACAATGAGTTCTTTTTCGCCGGTTGCCGTGGGAGCGTCCGGATTTTCACGTTCGACCTCGGTTTCCGAAGGCATCAGGTCATCCTCGATGCGTTCCAACAGCGGGTTTTCGCTCAATTCGGTGTCGATGCGAGCTTCCAGGGCCTGAATCGGCAGCTGCAGGATTTCCATCGATTGGATCATCCGCGGCGCAAGAATCTGCTTCTGGGTTTGTCGCTGTTCGAGCCCGAAAGAGAGTCGCATCGTGCGTGTGTGCCTTTTAAATGCAGAAAATCAAATCGGCCGCCATGCTCACAGCATGTTCCGTGCCATTCCGATTTGCAATTCTACCTTGAGAATCGTGGAAAGGCGAATGAGATGACGGAAGTCCAAGCCATATTAATGCTTGAGAAAATTCGAATAATCTACGGAAGATGGCTTGCCATGTGCCATTTTGCGACCCTCGCCGGATGGCCGCGGGGCCCACTTGCAGCCCGCGACTCGGTACGACCTCGACTACTTCGGATGCAGCAACGCCAGGTGATGGGCGGCGTGCAGAAGACCTGCTTTCAAAGCCAATTCGCGATCCATGGCACCAAACAGTGGCGACTCGTGTAATGCACCTTCGAAATTCGCCAGTCGTAACGCGGTTTCCCGCAACAGCCTGGCAGCCTCTTCGTCCGTCATGAAGTCAGGAGCGGGCACCGTTGTGGGGTCGGTCATCATTCCCGTCTTGAAGCCTTCGTTCAAAATCTTCCGTCGCATTCCGGGTGCAACCGTATGCTTCATGACCCACAGCAGCCAGCGCATAGGAAGGGGCGGCCGTGGAAACCCATCCATGGGGAACCGCATCCAGTCGGAGACATGGCAACACGCTTGAGCCAGGTTCCAGTCTCCTTTCTTGTCGTACCCACGACTCAATAGGATATCGATATCGCGAACCATTTCGTCGATGGTAGTAAAGGACAGGTCTCGCTTGGCAGCTTCAGTTGGCATGTAGACCTTTGTCTCAAATCGCGGCTCGATTACATCTCAGCTACGAAGTGATCTAGGTGCCCTGAGGGCGATCTTCATCGTCGAAATCAAGAAAATCTGCGCCGGACAATTTTGCAATCGCTTCCTGGATGCCTGGGATGGGCAAGTTGATTTCACCGGCCAGCGAGTGCAACTTGCGAGCGTGCAGCTCCTTGGCTTTCTGAATGGCCGAATTGACGGCAGCTGGAATCAAATCCTCCAGCATTTCCAGTTCGTTTCGCTCGACCAACTTCGCATCAAGCTTGACACTGAGTACGTCACCAGTCCCATTCATTTCAATGGTCACCAAACCCCCGCCCGCATTGCCAGTCACCCGTTCCTTGCGAAGTTCTTCCTTGATCGCCTCCATCTTGCCCGACATTTGTTGAGCTTGGCCGAGCATCGATCCGAGGTTGCCCAGATTCTTGAAAAGATTCACGTTCGGTCCCTGATACTAAAGGTCACTTTTTCTTATCCTGCACGCTGGTCACATCGGCACCAAAGAGCTCCATCGCTTGCTTGACCAAAGGATGTTCGTAGCTCTCTCGAATCAACTCAGCTTGCGATCGCTGAGCGACTTGAGGCGTATTCGACTTCTGTGCCGCCTTGACGTCGACCGACAATGTCACCGATTGGCCCACGATATTGGCCAAAGCCGCTTCGAGAACCTCCTTGTGGTCCGGTCGTTTGCAGCGGTTGGCGTGGTACTGGGTTTTCAGCGTTACGGTCAGGTGGTGATCGCCATCCAAGCGTACCGATTCATACTCGCGGGCTGCGTCGGCGGCGAGCCCGTCGAGTTGTTCGATGCTCTGCTCCCAGACCCGCACTGCATTCTCTTCGGTCAGTTCGATTGCAGTCGATGCCGGGGACGCGGCGGTGGCGGACACCGTGTCGCGTGTTGGAGCTGCCCCTGCGGCGGGAAGATTCGGCGATTCTGCTGCCAGTGTCCTCGGATTGGCGGCCGTAGCAGCTGCTGGACGTACCGACGCGGTTTCGAGCGACTTAACTTTTTTTTTGTGGCTGATGGCGGTGGGGGTCGCCGGAGCAGACAGGCTGACGGAGCCGCTCTGGAGTTGTTGAATGATCGTCGCGAGGTCTTCAAGGTGAGCCAGCTGACTGATACGTACCAACGCTACTTCGACCAACGTTCGACGTTGAAGACTCTGACGCATGCGCGATCGATTGGTCCATGATCTGCGCTGCTGCGAGCACCGTCGCCACACCCCACGATTCGCCCAACTGCTGGATGTGCGCAAAGTCGGCAGGGTTTGAACGGCGCATCAGCTGCGCCTCGCAGCCGACGCCGGCTGACATCACGTCACGGAAGAAACCCAGCAATTGTTCCGCTAACTGCCCAATGTCGACGCCTTCCTGGACAGCCGCATCGAGTTCCGCCAAAGCAGTGGCCGGATTCTGGTCGTGCAGTGCGTCAACGATGGCCACAAGGCGGTGAGACCTCGCTGTGCCCAGCATTCCGTGCAGCGTGTCGAGCGTGATGTGATCACCACTGAACGAGATAACCTGTTCCAGCATCGACTGGCTGTCACGCATCGATCCGCCAGCTCGCCGTGCCAGTAGTTCTAAAGCTTCTGGATCGGCGGTGGCGCCTTCGGCCGTCACGATTTCCTGCAATCGGGCCACAATGGACTCGCTGGCGATCGGAGCAAAATCGAATCGCTGGCAACGCGAAAGTACCGTAATGGGAATCTTCTCGGGGTCGGTCGTGCAGAAGATAAATTTGACGTGTTCAGGCGGCTCTTCCAACGTCTTCAGCAACGCGTTGAACGCCTCCTTCGTCAGCATGTGGACTTCATCGATGATGTAGATCTTGAAGCGAGACCGACTGGGTCGGATATCGACATTCGAACGCAGTTGACGAATTTCGTCGATTCCGCGATTGCTGGCGCCGTCGATTTCCAGCACATCGACGTCACTCGCCAGCGGTGATCGCCTGGCAGATGTCACATTCGTCGCAGGGAATCGCGGCAGGCCCTTTGGACACAGTTCAGGCCTTGGAGAGAATTCTGGCAGCCGACGTTTTGCCGACCCCGCGAGCACCTGTAAAGAGGTAGGCGTGGCCGACGCGATTGGTCTCGATGGCATTCTGCAATGCTTGAGTGACTTGCTGCTGCCCCACCAGGTCATCAAAGTTCTGAGGCCGATAGCGCCGAGCGACGACGACATAGTCGTCCGCCATGTCGTCGGAGCCTGTGGCCGTCGGCACTCATTCAATCCCTCTCGTGGCGGCTGCAACGGCAACCTTAGCAAGTTGACTGCTGCCGAGAGAGGCCCCCGCACAAGAGTACCCCGCTTAGGGCTGCTCCGGTTAAGGCCTGACCCGGTTCACGGTTCCCCTTCGCGAGGGCCACGCCGGAACAGTCTGTGTCCAATCACGTTTTTTACGTGTTCTCCGCCCGTCGGGCAATGGGCAGGTTGACCCGTAGGCCGAATCGACCTTCTACTCTGGATATGACAGGGCCTGAAGACTATTCCATCCTCAACTCTTCCGAGATCGAAACGACGATTGATGCGCTTTGGCAGCGTATCAGCGAGCGATTTCCCGAATCGGGCCTCAGCAGCGTCGGCCGGCGACTGCTGGACATTTCGCGACATGCCGCCGAGCGATCCCGGTTGATGAATCGCCCCGTTTATTGGCTGCGGTTCCTCTCCATTGCGGTCATATCGCTGATGATCGGGGTTTGCCTGGACATTCCCTGGTTGTTCAGTCCTCATCGCGAACGGCTGGATTGGGTTGAGGCGGTGGAGTTGCTGGAACCGGCGATGAATATCGTGGTGCTGATTGGAGCGTTAGTCTACTTCTTCATCTCGCTGGAACGCCGCTTCAAGCGAGCCAAGGCGCTCGAAGCCATCCATGAGTTGCGCTCAGTAGCCCACATCATCGATATGCATCAGCTAACCAAGGATCCCGAGGCATTGATAAGTGGCTTGCCCATGACTTCGCATTCGCCGAAGTCGCACGTTGACGAAGTCCGAGTTACAGCGGTACCTGGACTATTGCAGTGAGTTACTTTCCCTGACGGGCAAAATCGCGGCACTGTACATTCAGAGTTTCGACGATCCAGTGACGATCGTTTCCGTCAACGAAGTGGAAGAACTATGCACGGGACTCAGCCGAAAAATTTGGCAGAAGATCATGATCCTCCACGAAATGGGGTGAAGATGCCATCCGTTCCGAATTCTTGCCTGTTTGGAATACGTCGGGAATTCGTTTCTGCAACAGTCGTAGTGTTGGTCTTGTTGAGTTTCAACTTGTTGATCGGTTGTACGGTCGAATTCTCTGCCAATCGTCTTGGGTCCCAAGTGATCGGTGGCATCGTCATCGGCACCGTGGTGGCACAACTGAGTCTGATTGGCATTTATGCGTCGCTGCAGAGGGGCCAATGGTCGTTCGGTTGCCCATGGCCTCTTTACTGTGCGTAGTCGTTTGGATGACTGTGGCCGTCGGTAATGATCTTGCCGGGCGATTTTTGGGTGCTCGCGATCTTGTCACGCTGGGGGCGGTGCTGTTCATTGGTTGTTTTTCTGGGCTATTGACGTTTTGGGTCGCCAGCCAAATTACTGGCCTGCGACTCGTGATTTCGGGACAGCCTCGTTCGCAGTCGTTCAACCTGCGAGATGTTCTCCTGGCCATGGCAATCATACGGTTGCCTTCGCCATCTCGCAGTTAGTTCTGCCTGGTACACGAATCGTGCGATTCTTCGATCTTGGTTACCGGGAGTTGCGAATCATTGGGACGATGACCTTGACCGCCTCATTGATTCTGGCACTTGGAATGTGGATTGTGTTTTCGTCGCGATTCCGAGTCGGCCAGAGTGCGGTTGCGTTGATCGCCGTAATCGTTGTTGAAGTCGCGTTGCTAACGACACAATCCGGGATTCCCGACTTGGAAGATTGCCTGATGATCTTCGCCATCAACTTGTCGCAGCTGGCGATTGTTGTCATCGTGTTTAAACTACTGCGAAGAGTCGGCGTCCAGTTGATTTGGCCAGAATCGAAGAATCCGGCAAGCAACGTCTGACGAAGGCGGTGGAAGTTGGACATCGCTTGTCACATTGCCCAACTTTCAGCACACTGAGGTCATGGAAGCTCCTACACTTAAACTGAACGATTCAGCGGCAAAGTTGTGTGATGAAATGATTCGCCGCACACGCGACTTGGGGGTCACCGTCCACGACGACGGCATCAACGTGCCGCTGATCGACTGTGGTATCAACGTACCGGGGAGTCTCGCGGCCGGTCTGATCGTCTCCGAGATTTGCATGGCGGGGCAGGGCCGAATTGAAATTGTTCCAATGACCGAATTCATCGGCGCTGGTCCTGCGATATCGGTGTGGACCGATCATCCGGTGGCTGGTTGCATGGCGGCACAGTACGCCGGTTGGCAGGTGCTTCACGATGATTTCTACGCGATGGGTTCAGGGCCCATGCGTGCGGCGGCTGGCAAAGAAGAACTGTTTCGAAAAATTGGTTACACGGAAAATCCCACCGTGGCGGTCGGGTTATTGGAGACGCGGAAGTTCCCGCCTCCTGCGGTCGGCGAAAACCTGGCCCGGGCGTGCGATGTGGAACGCCGCAAACTGACGCTACTGTTGGCACCGACAGCCAGCCTTGTGGGCACCATGCAAGTCGTTTCTCGCTCGGTCGAAACTGCCATGCACAAGCTGTACGAGCTCGGCTTCGATTTGGCTCAGGTACACAGTGGTTATGGCATTGCACCACTTCCGCCCGTAGCCGGTACCGACCTCGCTGCGATCGGTCGGACGAACGACGCCATCCTTTATGGTGGAAGAGTGACTCTGTGGGTCACCGCCGATGATGCGGAGCTCGAGGGCCTGCTGCCAATGATCCCCAGTTGTGCCTCGCCCGAACATGGAAGGCCATTTGCCGAGCTGTTTCAGGAGAAGGGTGGCGATTTTTACGCCATCGATCCCAATCTCTTCAGCCCGGCCTGGATCCGAATCAACAACCTGTCGACCGGGAAGTGCTTTGAAGCGGGGCGACTCGAACCGGATGTGCTCCGCAAATCGTTTGCCGACTAGAACTGCCCCAAGTCGTTGAACAGAATTCTGTGCCAACGCAAGATCGCACCTCGGTAAGATCGGTCAAGGTAGGGCGCGCAACGTGCACGGAGATCACTATGAGACTGAGCGTCCTTGGCTCTTCAAGTAACTGGCACTTGCACGACCTGCAACGGGCCGCGGGTGACCTGCATATCGTCGATCCGATTCCGTTCACGCGACTGCATGCGATCGTTCGGGAAAACGCCAGCATCGTCGCGTCGAGGGAAGGCCCGCTCAGTGATTTCGATGCCACCTACGTTCGCGCGATGCCCGCGGGCTCACTCGAGCAAGTTGTCTTTCGCATGGACGTCCTCGCCATCCATGAAGCTCAGGGAGGAGTGGTGGTCAACTCGGCAAAATCGCTGGAGGTTTCGATCGACAAATTCTTGACTCTGTCTCGACTTCAGTCAGTCGGCTTCGAGGTGCCGATGACGATCGTTTGTCAGGATTTCCGTGATATGCAGCTGGCAATCCACCAGTTCGGGGGCGATGAAGTTGTCGTAAAACCGGTGTTTGGCGGTGAAGGTCGCGGTATTCGGAAAATTTGCTGGAAAGACGACGCAGAAGTTCTGCACGAAATCGTGCGAGATGGGCAGATTCTCTACTTGCAGCGGTTTATTCCGCACGATGGACGCGATATCCGATTGTTTGTCGTCGGCGATCGAGTAATTGGTATGCAACGTGTCGCAGATGGCGACTGGCGCACGAATATCAGCTTGGGAGCCACAGGGGTCCCCCTGAAAATCACGTCAGAGTTGGGCGAAATGGGGATGCGGGCGGCCGGTGCTGTGGGGGCCGAGGTATGTGCAATCGATCTCTTGCCCGCGAAAGACGGGCGAATCATGGCTTTGGAAGTAAATTCGGTGCCCGGTTGGAGGGCTTTGGCCGAAATTACGGGTATCGACGTAGCGGAATTGGTTTTGAATCATCTCGACTTATTGTCGCGATCGACCCTCGAGTGATATGCTGACCAGCCTGCCAGCACGGAGGCGACTCGAGCGGAGAGCTTGAGATAATGCACGACGCTACGTTTTGACCGGATAGGAGCTGGCACTTCACGATGTCCATTGCCGAAGAGTCGCGGTCTGCGCAAGAGGTGGAGGTTGCGCGACCCGTCAACATTGCCGCCCGTCTGATGCAAACGGCAGCGACGATACCGTCGCAGGCAGCAGTAGTCGAGCAACACCGTACGCGTAGGGGTACCTTCGAGTACACGTCACTTTCCTTCGCCGAGATGGCCAATGACGTGCAACGCCTGACGCGTGGCCTGCACGAAATCGGCATCACGCCTGGCAAACGCATTGTCTTGATGGTGAAGCCCAGCGCCGATTTCGTGGCCCTGACCTTCGCTTTATTCCGAGCGGCGCGGTAACCGTCCTGATTGATCCGGGTATGGGAAAAGATCACTTGCTGGATTGCCTGGAAGCTGTCGATCCGGATGGCTTTGTGGCAATTCCATTAGCGCAGGCCGCTCGAATTGCTCATCGAAGTCGATTTCCTCATGCGACGCGCAACGTGACGGTTGGCAAGCGATGGGGTTGGGGTGGAGCCACGCTGCGGGAGATGCGTCGATACGCGCCCATGACAGCCGAACCGCATCAGACGCAAGTTGATGATCCGGCGGCCATCATTTTTACCACCGGCAGCACCGGACCGCCCAAGGGCGTGTTGTATACGCACGGAAATTTCCAGGCGCAGGTTGATCAGATTCAGGCTCGTTATCAGATCGAACCTGGTGGCGTCGACCTGGCTGGATTCCCCCTGTTTGGGCTGTTTAATGGCGCCATGGGTACGACGACGGTGATTCCAGTGATGGACGCTTCGCGGCCCGCCAGCGTAAACCCGCAGAACATTATTCACGCAATTCGTAGCCAGTCGTGCACGCAGTCATTCGCTTCACCAGCGGTATGGAATGTGGTGGGCCGCTATTGTGATCATCACGATATTGAATTGCCGACGTTGAAGCGAGTGCTTTCCGCCGGAGCGCCGGTTCCCGCTCATGTGATACGTCGCTTGCGCCGTTCGATCCACCTGTGCGGCGATGTCTTCACACCATATGGAGCAACCGAGTCCTTGCCAGTCGCCTCCATTTGCGGTTCGGATGTACTCGATGAAACGGCCGTCGCCTCGGAGGAAGGCGCCGGAACCTGCGTCGGCAGGCGATTTGAAGGAATCGATTGGAAAGTCATCGGGATCAATGACGGGCCAATTGCTTCGATTGACGAGGCGGAGCCTGTACCTCGAGGTGAGATTGGCGAGCTGATCGTTCGCGGTCCGCAGGTGACCAGTCGCTATGTGACGCGAGTGGATCAAAATGCGTTACACAAGATTGCCGATGGCGACAGCTTCTGGCACCGGATCGGCGACGTGGGGTACTTTGATGAAAACGAGCGGTTCTGGTTCTGCGGCCGACGCGCTCATCGGGTTAAGATCGGCCTCGAAACCATGTTTACCATTCCCTGTGAGGCAATTGCCAACGCGCACCCGTCAATATTCCGTTCCGCACTCGTCGGTATCGGTCCCAGCGAATTCCAGACGCCTGTGATGATCTGCGAACCACACCCCGATTCATGGCCGGAAAACGCGATTCGACGCGAAGCATTGCTCACAGAACTGCATGAACGACTACGGGCGCATCCATTGACGAGCCAGATCGAACGATGCCATGTGCTGCTGAAGCCTCGCTACCTGTCGATATTCGACACAATGCGAAAATCTTCCGCGAGCAATTAGCAAAGTGGGCCAAGGTTGTTTGCCTGCCTTAGTTGCTTCCGCCGGGCGGCGTTGCTGCTGGCAGGAGTGTTCAAGTTCAGTTGAGCAGTATCTCGCCCTGGACAAATCGTTGTTTTGCAAAGCTAATGGTCGATATGACCGACTCGCCCAAACTGCCAGTACCCTCCCGACGCAATCGCTTCTCGCTGGCCAATTTGTTCTTACTCATGACAACTGTGGTTTGTGCAGCTGGCTGGATCGCTGCACAACGAAAGGCGCAGATTGCCGCGGCGCGTTCGATGGTCTTGAAACGTGAAAAAGAACTCTACCAAGCGCAACTGGCGCGACTGGAAGTCGTTGACCACTCGAAAGTGCACGCTGTTGGACTGCCTCGATCGGGTTGGCGGATGTATTTTCCAAGCGGCACATATCAGGTTCACAGTTACGTTGGACCGTCGACTGGCGATGACCTGCGAGGGCCGTATCCCAAGTCGCCAATCATGTCACCGTTGCAGTTCGCCGGCGAGACAGAAGTTGAGGCCGAAATCAGCTACCTTTCGAATGACGGTACCTGGAGTCTGGAGTTTTCCATGCCGGGCCATAATTTCAGGAAGTTGCTCCCCTGGGAACTCGCTTCGCAGTCTTGTGATTTCAGAGGGTTTTCGATAGCACCGGGGCAACGAGCCGTCTGGGAACCCGGTGAGCCGGTCGTCCTCGTGGCGCGACAACAAATCGATGTGATGACCAAGAAACCTGCGGAAGTGGTTGCGGTGTGGATCGAACAATTATCGCTGGACGAAGTTGATTCAAAATCTTTTCCCACCAATGACGAAGAACCAATTGTCGGGCAAAAGGCGACCGAATAATGAGGGTATTGGTCACGGCGCCGGCGGATTCCTGGGTCGGTATATCGTCGAGCAGCTGGTTGCCCGCGGAGATGAAGTTCGAGCGTTTGCCCGCGGCGACTATCCCGAACTGCGCGAACTGGGGGTGGAGACAAAGCGGGGCGATGTGTCGGACGAATTGGCGGTTGCGGCCGCCTGCAGCGAGATCGATTGCGTCATCCACACAGCCGCCAAGGCGGGGATTTGGGGCTCCTGGAAGTCTTATTGCCAGACCAACACCATCGGGACGCAAAATGTGATCCGCGCTTGTCGGCAACATCGCGTCGGGCGGTTGGTGTTCTCCAGTAGTCCCAGTGTAACGTTCGATGGAAATGACCAATGTGGCGTGGACGAATCGGCACCGTATCCAGATCGCTGGCTATGTCACTACCCGCATACCAAGGCATTGGCGGAACAATTCGTTCTCGATGAGAGTAAGGACGGTCTCGTTACCTGCGCCTTGCGGCCGCACCTGATTTGGGGCCCGCGAGATGGGCACTTGGTTCCCAGGTTGATCGACCGCGCCAAGTCGGGCAAGTTGCGACGCATCGGGGATGGTTCCAATTTGGTGGACATGATTTACGTTGAGAATGCAGCGGCAGCCCATTTGTTGGCGGCCGATGCCTTGGTTGCCACTCCGGAACAGGTGGCTGGAAAGGCCTATTTTGTCAGCCAGGGTGAGCCGGTGAATTGCTGGGATTGGATCGACGAGATCCTTGCGCTGGGTGGTATTGCGCCACTGAACAAGTCAATTTCTCATTCCGCGGCACGTCGTGTGGGGGCGTTGATGGAAGCGATTTACGGAGTATTGGGGCTTGAATCGGAACCAAGAATGACACGGTTCCTGGCAGCTCAACTATCAACGTCACACTATTTCGACATCTCGGCGGCAAGGAATGACCTGGGCTATTCGCCCGTTGTTTCTACGACAGAGGGGATGCGACGGTTGGGTGAGTGGTTGAACTCGTGATGATCGGGTCGAGCCGTTTTGTTGGTTGAGCTGCGGTTGCTTAACGCTGGCGGAGTTAATAGCGCTCAGGACGGCGAAGCGGTTCCGCTTCCGAGAGCTTGACGGCACCGTTTTCCCAAGCGGCAAAGTCGCTGCTGAAGACCTTGATTTTGCCGGTTTCTATAGGCTCATAACGGAAGGAAGGGGCGGCTTCGGTCCTTGCGATCGATGCCCGAAAGCGATACGCTTAAAGGCTTTGAGTCAACCGCCGGTAGCTAACTGATATGATCGCAGGCTCGGACCCACAGCCTTCCATTGCAAAGCCACGGATGCATTCGCGAATCGCGATCACCGGGATCGGCCTGACTGCGCCGCTCGGAAACAATTTGACCGACTTTCGCGCCGCCCTGCTGGAATGTCGCAGCGGCGTGAGTCCGTATGAGATTCGATATTTTGGCGAGACCCTTGCCGGCATCTGCGACTTTGACCCAAAGAAGTATCAAGCACGCCGAGATGTTCGACGGGGAACGCGTGCTGGTTCGATCGGGGTCTACTGCGCACACGAAGCGGTCATTGACTCGGGACTTGACTGGGAAAACACAGATAGGACGCGCGTCGGCGTTTACGTTGGCGTTACCGAGCATGGCAATGTGGAGACTGAAAACGAGATCCACGAGATCAAAGGGTACGATTACGACACGTCCTTCTGGTCGCACCACCACAATCCGCGGACGGTTGCCAACAATCCGGCGGGGGAGATTGCTCTGAACATGAGCATCACGGGGCCACACTACACGCTGGGAGCCGCCTGTGCCGCAGGTAACGCCGGCCTGATTCAGGGTGTGCAAATGTTGACCCTGGGCGAATGCGACGTGGCGATTGCCGGTGGCGTCTCGGAGAGCATTCACACGTTTGGTATTTTTGCAAGCTTCAACAGTCAGGGAGCTTTGGCAACCCATGATGATCCGGCGAAAGCTTCCCGTCCGTTCGATGTCAACCGGAACGGCATCGTTGTTGCTGAAGGAGGTGGCCTGTACATCCTCGAGCGTTGGGAGGATGCCGTTGCGCGTGGTGCCGATATCTATGGAGAAATTGTTGGTTACGCGATGAACACGGATGCGACCGATTTCGTGATGCCGAATCCGGAGAGGCAGGCTCAGTGCGTACAAATGGCCCTGCGCCGAGCTGGCATTAATGCTGACCAGGTTGACATTGTCAGCACGCATGCGACTGCCACTCCCAGCGGCGATTCACAGGAATGCCTGGCCCTCAAAAGTGTCTTTGGTGATTGCACGTCGACCTATTTCAACAACACCAAGAGCTACATTGGACATGCGATGGGTGCTGCCGGCGCGTTGGAACTGGCTGGAAACCTCGGTTCATTTGACGATGGAATCGTCCACCCTACGATAAACGTCGATGACCTTGACCCGGAGTGTGAAATCCCGGGGTTGGTTTTGAACGAGCCGAGAGAGGCAGGTGGAGTCAATTATGTGCTGAACAATTCGTTCGGCATGTTGGGAATTAACTCGGTCGTCATCGTGAAGAAAGTTTGACGCTGACGGTTTCCCTCGGCGCAAGTCCCGCGATAGAAAACACAGTTGGAAACGGAATTGAACGGAGAGACGTATGAGCCCTGAGGAAATTCGCGATGTCGTGCTCGACATCCTTTCAGATATTGCCCCCGACGAAGACCTCACCGATTTGAAGGACGATATCGCATTTCGCGAGCAGTTGGAGCTCGACAGCATGGATTTCCTGGACATTGTAATGGAATTGCGGAAGCGTTATCGCGTTCAAATTCCGGAAGAAGATTATCCGGAATTGAACAGTATGGGCAGTACCTGCGCGTACCTGATACCGCACATGAAAGACCTGGAAAAGGTCGGTTAGTTCAGCCTCCGCTGTAACCCGGACTGCATGGCACGATAGTCGGCACGGATCGCTTCAACATTTTCCCTGTTCCTTCAATGGACGGTTGGCCGTCAGCGGAATGTACGACGCGATCATTATCGGCGCTGGCATGTCGGGTTTGGCCGCCGGGATCCGCTTGGCCTATTTTGATCAGCGCGTTTGCATTCTCGAACGCCACTACACCATTGGTGGCCTGAACTCGTTTTATCGACTGAACGGGCGTGACTACGACGTCGGACTGCACGCGGTCACCAACTTCACGCCCAAGGGAACTCGCCGAGGCCCCTTGGCTCGTCTGTTGAAACAGTTGCGGTTTCGCTGGGACGATTTTGCTCTCGCTCCGCAATGCGGATCAGCAATCCGGTTCCCGGAACACGAACTCAAGTTCGGGAATGGCCTCGAACTGTTAACTTCGGAGATCGAGCGTGAATTCCCCGATCAGATGGATGGTTTCCAACAGTTGCTCGCCAAAATTGTGGACTACGACGACCTCGAACAGGAAGCGTTTGAGGTGTCGACGCGAGTAATCGTCGAAGAGCTGATCAGCGATCCCGTGTTGATCGAGATGTTGTTGTGCCCCTTGATGTGGTACGGCAATGCACGAGAGCACGATATGGATTGGGGCCAGTTCTGCATCATGTTTCGCAGTATCTTCATGGAGGGATTTGCGAGACCGCTGGCGGGAGTTCGCCTGATCCTGAAAAATCTCGTGCGACGATTTCGAGAATTGGGCGGCGAACTGAAGCTGCGAACCGGAGTCGAACGGATCAATGTGGAGGGCGAGCACGCAACCGGCGTTGTTCTGGACAACGGCGAGCAACTGGAGTGTCGGCAAGATCCTCTCTTCCGCCGGTTGGGTAGAGACGATGCGGATGTGCGACGACATTCACAACGTCGACACCAGTCAGGCCGGGAAGATGTCGTTTACCGAGTCGGTATCGATTCTTGACTGTAAGCCGAAGGCGATCGGTTTTGATGAGACGATCGTGTTCTTCAATGATTCGAACAAGTTCGACTGGCGACCGTCCGATGAACTGTGCGATCTGCGAACGGGCGTGATCTGTTCCCCGAATAACTATCTCTACGAGAGCGTAGATGAAGAGGCAAAACTGCCAGACGGTGTCGTCCGCATTACCTCCATTGCCAACCATGAGAAATGGTCCGCTCTTCCAGAGGACAAGTACAGGATCGAGAAAATGAGGTGGTATGATCGGTCTGCACAGGCGGCGATCAGGTACATGCCAGATTTCCGTGGCCATGTGATAGACACCGATTTTTTCACGCCGAACACAATCAAGCGATTTACGTTTCACGACAACGGAGCAATTTACGGTGCTCCTTACAAGCGACTGGACGGTACAACTCACCTGGACAACCTATTCATTTGCGGCACCGACCAGGGATTCGTCGGAATCGTGGGAGCGATCGTCAGCGGGATTTCGATGGCGAATCAGCATGTACTGCGCGAAGCGTGAGGAAGTGTGACGCAGAAGTCAATGGACAACGAAGTTGGGGAAGAATGTTCGATGAGGAACACGCGAATGCCGCAGGGATTCGATTTGATTCGGCTCCACACTTTCCGCATTCCTCATGAAAAACAGCAGCTGCACAGGAATGAAGTCACGCTTGTCGGGAAGAATTGAATGCCGAAGGATTTTTTGAAGGGTGCGACAGAGTCACTATGACGTGATCGTCATAGGCAGTGGGCTCGGTGGAATGACGGCGGCCAATGTGTTGGGTCGAGCCGGGCGAAAAGTGTTGCTGCTGGAACAGCACTACAAGCTGGGTGGGATGGCGACCTGGTTCAAGCGACCGGGCGGACACATTTTTGATGTTTCATTGCATGGCTTTCCGCACGGGATGGTGAAGAGCTGTCGACGCTATTGGACTCAGCAAATCGCGGATGACATCGTTCCCCTCGAGAACATGCGGTTTGACAACCCGATGTTTTCATTGACCACCCGCTACGATCGCACAGATTTCACGCGCATCCTCTCGACCGATTTTGGCGTGCCGGCGGCGACAGTGAACGAATTTTTCGACACGCTGCGGAAGATGAATTTCTACGACGATCAGACGATGACCACCGGCGAGTTGTTTGAGAAGTTCTTTCCCGGCCGGCAGGACGTGATTCGCTTGTTGATGGAGCCGATCGTCTATGCCAATGGTTCGACGCTCGAGGATCCGGCGATTACCTATGGCATCGTGTTCTCGAATTTCATGTCGAAGGGCGTCTTCACGTATCAGGGCGGGACCGATCAACTGGTAACCCAGATGCATGAAGAGATGATGCGAAATGATGTTGACGTGCGCATCAAGTGCAACGTCACCGGCATCAAGGTGGAGAACGGTCGCGTGTCTGGCGTCGAAGTCAACGGCCGAACGATTTCGGCGGATGCCGTTGTCTCGAATGCCAACGTCAAGTCAACGATTCTGCACCTTGTGGGCGAAGGCTATTTTGACAGGAAGTTCGTCGACGACGCAAAAGAGGTCAGACTGAACAACTCCAGCACGCAAGTCTACATGGCACTAAAGCCGGAAGAACGCATTGAAGAATCAACCGGCGACCTGTTATTCAGCTCGACCGCCGAAGAATTTCGCACCGAATTGCTGCTCAGTCGAGATATCACCAGCCGGACCTATTCCTTCTACTATCCGCGAACCCGACCGCAGGGACGGCCACGTTACCTGATTGTCTCGTCGACGAACGCACATTACGACGACTGGGCCAAGTTGAGTGAGGAAGAGTACGAAGCGGGCAAACATGACCTTGTCGAGACCACGCTCGACGCCGTTGAGGCCTACGTTCCAAATATTCGTGAGCGCCTCGATCACGTGGAAGCTTCGACCCCGCGCACGTTTCAGCACTATACACAGCACCTCCAAGGGGCCAGTTTCGGCACAAAGTTCGAGGGGCTGCCGGTCAGCCGCAGTTTGCCCGAACAGCTGCCAGGACTCTACCACGCAGGTAGCGTGGGCATCATCATGTCCGGCTGGCTGGGCGCGATCAATTATGGAGTCATTGTGGCCAATGATGTGGATGCCTACCTGTTGCAGCGACACAACAACCAAACCGTCAATTCCTGAACTCATCCCGCGGCTCGCAATCCGTATCTTGAGGTACAAGATGAATGCCATCGCTGCTGAAATTTTAGACGCCATCCCGCATCGACCGCCGATGCTACTGGTTGACGAGTTGGTTGACCGAACCGATTCAACCATCCACTGTCGCAAGACGTTTCATGCGGACGAACACTTTGTGCAGGGGCATTACCCGGGAAACAAGATCGTGCCCGGCGTCATTCTCTGCGAATGCGGCATGCAGACAGGTGCCGTGCTGTTATCGTCGCTGGTCGAGCCCGACTCGGCGAAAGTCCCAGTCGCGACCCGGATGAAAGATGTCAAATTCAAGAAAGTGATTCGCCCGGGCGATACGGTGGACATTGAGGTCGAACTGTTCGAGAAAATTGGTGGAGCATTCTTTCTGAAGGCCAAGGTCAGTTGCGAAGGCAAAGTGGCGGCTCGTTTTGAATTCGCCTGCACAATGGCGGTGGTGGAGTAAGTTGCATGAGTGATTCTGCGGATTTTCTGATGTTGAGCGGCAAGACAATACTTGTCTTGGGTGTGGCCAACAAAAAGAGTGTCGCCTATCACATCGCGATGCAGCTCGAGGCGGTGGGCGCCCAGGTTGTCTATTCGGTGCGTAGTGAAGAGCGGCGCGAGCAGTTGGCGAAACTGTTGCCCGGGCGTGAAGTCCACGTTTGTGATGTTGAGCAGGAGGACGCAATCCTGGCATTGCGGGAGACGATCGCCGCGAATCACCAGCGGATTGACGGCCTGGTGCACGCGATTGCATTTGCGGACTATGAGGGCGGCATGAAGCCGTTCCATGAGACGGGCAAACGGCAGTTCCTCCGCGCCGTAGATGTATCCTGCTACTCGCTCGTTGCCCTGTCGAATGCATTCCGGGACCTGCTGGCTGCCGATGCATCCGTTGTCACGATTTCCATTTCGACCACGCGGATGGCGAGCGAAAATTACGGTTTCATGGCGCCGATCAAAGCGGCACTCGATTCGTCGCTGGCCTTCCTCGCGAAGTCATTCAGTAATTTCTCCAACGTGCGGTTCAACGCCGTCGGGCCTGGGCTGCTGAAGACCTCCGCATCGGCCGGAATTCCAGGCTATGTCGAATCCTACCTCTTCGCTGAGAAAGTAATACCGCGTCACAAGGCGGTGCAGACCGCAGAAGCGGCAAGTGTCGCTGTGTTTCTGTTGAGCCCGCGTTCGAGCGGTATCAATGCACAGACGATCGTCGTCGATGCCGGGATGTCCATCAACTACTTCGATAACGATGTCGTCCGGCAGTCGTTGTCAGGTCGACCAGATTGAGCGGCCTGGTGGACGCCGATCGATTCGCGGCAGCGGCACCGCACCACGATGCTCAAGCGGCATTTACGCGACGTTGGCGGCATCGGGATCTGCGACTTCATCCGGCAGTTCGTCACCCAGGATGAGTGACTCTTGCCAACGCACGTTGGCCATGACGCAATTCAGTCCCGACCCGATACCCAGCAAGCCGATACCGTCGCCCGACTTGAAGAACCGCTGCTTGGCGGCCGCAGCGAGCGTTGTCGGCAGGGCGGCCGATCCGGTGTTGCCCAGCCATTTGAAGGTGGCAAAATCGGTCGCCAAGGGCAGCTGCAGCGACTCCAGCATCAGCTTGCGGTGCGTCGCCCCCACCTGATGACAGACGGTGCGTTGGAAATCTTCTGCGTTCCAGCCGGAATCCTCCAACAAGGTCGCAAATGTTCGTCGCCCAACGTCGATGCCGGCATGCATCAGTTGTTCCGAATCGGTTTGCATTAACGGTTGCATTCCTGATCCGACCGCCTCATCGTGACCGCTCTGGCACAGCTCGTGGTGTTCGGTTTCCGCTCGGACAGCAGTCGCTTCGAGCCGGTTGCCCGACTTACTGATCGATTTGTGGGTCAGCAGCATGGCACAGCTGGCCGATCCGATCGTCAGCGACGCGATTGCCGACTTGATGTCCTTCCGCGTCAACGAATGGTCCGCATTAAGGGTATCGATCGTGGTTTCTACCAATTGGCGAGCGCTCTCGGTGCCGACCACAAGTCCGGCCTCAATTTGTCCCAGTTCGATCATGTTGGCGATCTGCAGTGCGCCGTTGAGAATGCCCAAGCAGGCATTGGAGACATCGTAGACAATACAATCGGCAGGCAGACCAACCAGGTGGTGAACCCGGCAGGCCGTCGCCGGCTCGAGTCGGTCGCGGCAGACCGACCCGTGAATCAAGGCTCCCACACGATGAAGATCAAATCCAGCCGCTGTGATGGCTCGCTGGCAGCTCTGTGAACTAACCTCGCTGGGCAGCGTGTGCGGCTCCCAGAACCGGCGTTCTGAGATTCCAGAGATCAGCTCCAGTCGTCCCTCGGGCAGCCGTAAGCGTCGATACAACGGTGTCAGACGCTCCTCGATCTCAGCACTCGTCACCCTTTGCCGCGGCAACGTGTAGCCCAAAGATTCGATACAGACGTTCTTGTAGCGCATCACGAATTCTCTACGTAGGGCATCAGGCGGCCGGTCATGAAGACTCGCGGAAATCGCGAGTACACCGCAGGAACCAGCATTTTTTCGCTTGACGACGCTTGCCAAAGTCGACGTCGGACGCGTTGGAACAAGACATGATAGAGTTCGTCGTACTTCCCGGCTATGGGTTCTCGTGGCAGAAAATGCTTGTTTTCTCGATGATTTGGTGATTTCTAAGGACTAGGTAAGAGCTTAACCATGTTGATTGATGAACCCAGACCGCTCCCAATATCAGGGGGGTTGCTCAGCACTGCAGTCACAAGTTGCGGTATTGATTTAATTGATACCTCAAGATGTAGCGGGTGGGTTGTCAGCGCCCTTCTGTCCGTTAGACTCGCGGGCGACTTGTATCTCTTCCCGGTGGACCGGGCAAAGAAAGGAGCGTGTAAGCAGTTTTAGTGTCGTTTGATTCGGATAGTGGACTGGCTCTGGCTTCCGCCAAAGGTTGGCGAAATCAGTGGCTGGTGCTCTGGAATTTGAGAATGCATGAACTGCTGACGCCATCTAGTTGGAAACGTCACGGATGACGGAATGCTGACGACTTGTTTGTCAGGCAGCACTTCTTCCACAGCCAATACCAATTGAGTTACCTATTGGTCGGCTGGCTTTCCATATGCCAGATGATGTTGCACATGCGGTTGTTCTATCCGTGTTAGGTCCAAGTCCACCCGTCTGCTTCCCAGAAGCGGGCATACGCGCAATCTGAAAAGGAGTGTTCAGATGGCCTTTAAGCCAGTGATTGGCATCAATGCTGATTTTCGTGGTGGAGAATCAAGTTTCTCCTTCATCATGTCCGGATATTATGAGTGTGTGGTAGCCGCGGGAGGGATCCCGGTGGTCCTGCCGCCGATCGAAGCCACGGCCGACATCGGTCGGGTACTCGAACGAGTCGATGGGTTTGTGCTCATTGGCGGAGCAGACCTCGATCCACGTCGTGACGGGTTCATGCTGCATCCAACCGTAAAGACAATGCATCCCCGTCGCGAAGATTTCGATCGACAACTGGTTGATCAATTGGCCAAACGTCAGATTCCAACCTTTGGCATTGGCGCCGGGATGCAGTTGTTAAATGTCTCCCAGGGAGGCAACCTGTTCCTGCACATTCCGGAAGACATGCCGACCGCATTGCCGCACCGCGATCCGCAAGATCCAGCACATCGGCATGGCCTCGTGGTCACTCCAGGTTCACTCATGGAACGGGTATACGGCGATGGTGAAATTCGTGTCAACAGCCGCCACCACATGGCAATTGACGAAGTGGCTCCCGGTTTTACAGTGACTGCACGTTGTCCCGATGGTATTGTCGAAGCCATCGAAAGCACCAACGATGATTGGATGGCCATGGGCACGCAGTTCCATCCGGAAGCCGATTCGGCTTCGGCCCTGGATGTCCGCATCCTGGAAGAGTTTGTTTCGAAGATAAAAGGCAGCGCATCGCGATTAGTTGCCTGATCGGTCCGAAACACGCAGGCAACCGGAAAACGCCCCGTGCATACGGGGCGTTTTTTGGGGGCAATCGTTTGGTTCAGGGCGGTAGCGATTCGTGTTACAGCCTGATCGGTCGTGGGTCGATTCGAATGGCCCCTTCGGTGAATGCCCATGGAGACGCACGATGAATTTCACCCGGGCGAAAAGAACAAGACGGTCTTGCGGCTTGGTTTGGTTCGGGTGCTGATTTCAACGGGTGCATCGTTCTCGCCCCAAGCCCCACCAGCAGCAGAATCACGACAAAAAGCGAGTGCTGGCGGCGTCGCGTCGCCAGCACTCGACTCGGCGGCCAACACGAACTCTCCCACGGTGGAAGAATTGCGGCGAGCCCTGAATGAATTCTCCGAGGCTACTCGTCGGGATTTGTATCAGCCAGTTGAACCTTCACTTGGGACGGCAGAGAACGAACCGACGACGGAGGCCGCCCAGCAAGTCACTGAACTGCCGGATTCCTATTCTGGGCCGGCAGTGGCGTCGGCTGGTGAGCCTCGAATCTCGTTGCTGGAATCCAACACGAAGCAACTGCGTCTAGTGCCGTGTCAAGATTTGATCTTGGGGTAGAGCGAGTTGAGTTTCACCCTTGCGTCGTCGATTTGAAATTGCCAATCGACGCCGCGTTGTTTTTTGTTTGAGTGCTGACACCAGGCGTTTGTTTCGGCCCTTAGTTTGTGGGCCGTCGCAAAACGACGGCCGGCAACGCATTGGCGAGTCAATGAACTTAACTCGTTCTCGGCGGCGTTGAGCCAACTTCCGTGCTTGGGCGTGAATCGGAACTCGATTCTCTTGACCAACGACCTGTGCCTTCTCAGGCTTGAAGGCTTCGTAGAAAGCGCCCTTGGTGTGAGTGTTGAGGTTGTCGCAAATCAAAGTCATCTTTTCGGCGTCCTGGTATCGGCCGTTGAGCAGCGACTCCATTTCCAGTGCCCAGTCGACTTTCGTCCGTCTTTCACGCACGCTAACATGACGCCACCCGGCCAACGGTTCGGTGAACATGAAAATGCAAGCTGTCCCGCAGCGCTCGTATTCGTAGTCCACTCGCCGTGGACGCTTGGCGGTTGCTGCGATCGGCGTTCGAATTTCTTTGTGAAGTTGAACGGGTTGTTCGTCCATGCAGATCACTGGACGCTTGGGATTGTAGGGTTCTTCGTAAGTATCGAGCACTTCTTCCATGCAAGCAACGAATTCGCTGTCGGCGTCCGGAGGAATCACCCAGTACTGAATCTTGCGGTTGGTCATGCCGTTTTTTTAAGCGTCTTACGAATGGTCTCGTGGCTGATGCTTTCAGTCAGGCCAAGTTCTACCACACGCTCGGCAAGCAGACGAAGCGACCAGTTCGAGAAGCCCTTGGGCGGTTTGCCCAGTCGCAAGGCGATGACTTTAGCTTCCCGTTTTCCATCGAGCTTCTTGGCGACCGGAGGTTTTTCACGTGGCTTGCCGTGAAGAGCAATCTCAAACCCTTCAATGACCAATCGTTTACGAAGGTTCTCAACTGTCTGAACGCGACAAGAAAACGCCTCGGAGATTCGCGCGTCCGTCCAACTTGGACCGTTGACATCTGCCTTTAATAATATTCTGGCGCGACGGGCTTTTTGAGATGAGCCCTTGAGTGACTTGACCGTTTCATTGAGCTCTTGACATTCCTTCCTGGAAAGTCGAACGATATACTTCTTGTTCATCGAATCCTCCTTGATCTTCATCAAGGGTCTTCGAATTTCAAATCCCAGCCAACCCCAATTCCTAACGTTGACGCTGCACTAGCTTATCTTGGCATCGTTGGCGGCATGCGCCTCGGCCAAGGTATTAGTGCGTGTCGCACATACGTGTGGCGTTAGCGGCGCTTACCTAGCAGTACCAACTCAGCGAAAAGACGCTACAGATAAATTAAATGCGCCCTAGACCCTAAACAAGCAAAGCCGAACGAATGGGGGTTGCGCTGCGCAGCAAAAAACTCGAAAACCACCTGTGTGAACAGTGTATTGGTCATAGTGACATGGAACCAACACGACTTGCAGGGAGGGTTTTCGAGTGAACGACAAGATACGAAGGCAGCTGAAGTTATGCAAGCGTAGGATCAAAAAACGGTTGGACAAGACGCGATTCGGCGACGAGTGTCCGGTGATAGCGGCCAGCAACGTTCATTATGAGATCGCAGACAAGACGCACGCCATTGCTGCCGGTGGTATCGGTATGATTCAGCTTCTTGTAAAGCGACTTGGGCTCGACAACACCATCAATGAGCAATTGCAACTGTTCAAACTCTATCTCCCGTATTCGGAATCCGATCACGTCCTCAATATTGCTTACAACCTGTTGGCAGGTGGAACTTGCCTGGAACATCTGGAACTCAGGCGTAACGACGAGAACTATCTGAACGCTTTGGGGGCCCAACGTCTCCCTGACCCCACGACCGCTGGTGACTTCTGTCGTCGCTTTAACAGCGGGGCAGTTCATCGGTTGATGGACGTTTTCAATCAGACAAGAAAGAAAGTGTGGCAACAACAGCCGGACGAGTTCTTTGACGAGGCCATCATCGACGCCGATGGAACGATGGTCGAGACAACCGGTGAATGCAAGAAAGGCATCGACATCAATTTCAAAGGTCAGTGGGGATACCATCCGCTGCTCGTTTCGCTGGCCAATACTCAGGAGCCGCTGTTTATCGTCAATCGCAGCGGCAATCGTCCCAGCCACGAGCGTGCCACCAGGTATCTTGATAAGTCGGTGAAGCTTTGTCGCGACGCGGGCTTCCGCCGCATCCTCCTTCGTGGAGACACCGACTTCACGCAGACGAAGGAACTGGATCGGTGGGATGACGATGGCGTGCGTTTCGTCTTTGGCATCAACTCTTGTCCAACGTTGCACGAAAGAGCTGAAAATATCGAGGAAAGCGAGTGGGAGACGCTGGAGCGTCATTCTCGCGAAATCAAAACGGCTACGCGACGACGGCCCATCAACACGAAGCAACGGATCGTCAAGAAACGTGAAATGGAAGATATCCAACTGGTGGAGGAATACGTTTCCGAATTCGAATACTCACCAACATGGTGCAAGAAGACTTACCGGTTGGTCGTAATCTGGAAAGACCTGGAACGCCATCGTGGTCAGCAGAAGCTGTTCGGCGACACCAAGTGCTTCTTCTATATCACTAACGACTGGGATTTATCGGCGGAAGAAGTTGTGTTCCACGCCAACCGCAGGTGCCATCAGGAGAATCTAATCGAACAGCAAAAGAATGGGGTGCGGTCGTTGACGGCTCCGCTGGACAACTTGAACAGCAATTGGGCCTATATGGTGATTGCTTCACTGGCTTGGAGTCTGAAGGCCTGGTCCGCGTTACTGCTTCCCGCAGGCGGACGATGGAAAGAAAAGAATGAAGCCAGAAAACGCCGACTGTTGAACATGGGCTTCCGAACGTTTCAAAACACGATGATCCAAGTTCCCGCGCAGATTATTCGCAGTGGACGAAAAATCATTTACCGAATGTTATCGTGGAATCAATGGCAGGAGCCCTTCTTCCGCCTGATTGATCAATTGAACAAACCGCTCCACTGCTAACCCACGTAACACGAAGCCAAAGTTCGGATGCTTTGGTCCGTTGCAACGCCTAACGCCTAACGCCTAACGCCGAAAACTGGCAAGAAAGTTCACCGAATGCCAAAACCAGAAACCGAGCCCTTTCCAATCGCTACGCGATCCGCCCCACGCTGCGCTCGAAAAAACCGAACGAACTTAGCGCATGCTCGCTTGTTTAGGGGCTAGAAGTGCGCGTAACGCACCGCCGCGACACACGCCGGTTTTCAAATCGACGATGTAACTACGAAAGTCAACGGTACTGCCATCCGCGGACTGACTCAGTTTCTCGAAACGACCAACAGTTACCAATCGGGCGATGCCATCGACGTGAGCGTCCAACGGGATGACCGTGAATCGTCGCTGTTTGTCATCTTGGGAGCCAGGTTGGCAGGCTACTATTGCAATAACGGATGACGGTCGCCGCCAGATTCTGATGACCAATTATTGGACGGTCGCGTACGGATTGCCCAGGATTTCGAGGAATGCTCGCATCCAGGCCGGGTGAGCAGGCCAAGCCGGTGCGGTCACCAGGTTGCCATCCACATGCACGTTGTCAAACGTTTCATTGTGAGGAATCGATTCACAATTCTGAGTCGCCAGGTCAGGGCTGACTGCCGGATAGGCGCAACACGAGCGTCCATCCAGCACGCCGGCGGAGATCAGGATCTGTGGTCCGTGGCAAATGGCGGCCACCGGCTTGTTCTTCTCGAAAAAATGCCGAGTAATCTCCAGCACGCGTGCGTTCAGTCGAAGGTATTCTGGCGCTCGGCCGCCAGGTATGACAAGGGCGTCGTACTTTGACTCGTCGATTCCGTCGAATGCCTTCGTGATCGCGAAGTTGTGTCCGCGTTTCTCGCTGTATGTCTGCTCGCCTTCAAAATCGTGGATGGCGGTAACGACGGTATCGCCAGCCGACTTGCCCGGGCAGACGACGTCCACATGATGGCCGACCATTTGCAGCATCTGTAGAGGTACCATGCATTCATAGTCCTCCACATAATCCCCGACCAGCATCAGGATCGTTCTCGATGACGACATGCGTTGATTCCACGATTAATTCTGATTCGTGATAGGACCGATACCACAAGCATAACAAATCGACCGTCCGAGAAAGCTCTGCAGCTGCTTCGATAGCGTCCGAATGATCGCTGTGCAACGCGCCGAGCGACCTTGTCGCGGCTCTACGATTGTTCAAGCTCTTCCGCCGTGCGTGGCCAGTCTCCCCGCAATAACCTCGACAGTGAACGATCCGCCAGCAGTTTGCCATGATTCTGGCAAAGTGGACAATAGTTGGTTTCGTTCTCGGCGTATCGGATGCGCTGGATGGCCGTGTGGCAGACGGGGCAGGGCATGCCAAATCTCCCGTGAACCGCCATGCCGCTGCGAAAGGCGGTTACTTTTTCCGGAAACCCTTTCTTGGCAGCCTCATCGCGCAACAGTCCGATCCAGTGGATCATTGTGTGGCGCATCGATTCAAAAAGAGCAGCATGCTCGTGATCATCGAGTCGAGTTGTCCATTTGACAGGCGAGAGCTGCGCGCGATGGAGAATCTCGTCGCTGTAGGCGTTTCCGATGCCATCGAACAGCCGCGGGTCGGTCAAAGCCCGTTTGACGGTGTGATTTTCGCTCAGCAACCGATCTTTGAATGCTTCGGCGGAGCAGGACAGTGCGTCCAGCCCGTCGCGACGGAACGGCTCCAGCGACTCACGGCCTTTGACGAGATGCAATGAAGCCCGTTTTTTGGAACTTGCTTCCGTCAGCATTAACGTCGCTTCATCAAACTGAAACGCTGCCACTTCGGATTTCCCTTTCGGAAGCGAGCCCTGCCGGCGAATGTAGAATCGTCCGGCGATCATCAGGTGGATGACAAGAAACAGTTCGTCATCCAATTCCCAGATGATTCGCTTTCCCATGCGAGCGAATCGTCTGACGCGAATCCCGGCAACGTCGGTAATTGGGGGGTCAAACATTCCGCAAAATAAACGGACTCTTGATGTCAACACGTTCCAGGACGCGTCCACCGAATTGCCGCTCAAGTGATTCGCAATAGACAATGACATCGGGAAGTTCAGGCATCGGCGGCATTCGCTTGGATTCAGTGCGGAACAACTAATTCTAGTCGAACGAAGGCAGTGTCGTGTACCAGATTTTCCTGCGTCCCAGTTGACTCGGCCAAGTCATTTGACAGGTCCTGACGGACACCTTTGTGAGTGGTGCAGGTACGAGTGGGTGCCGGCCAATCAAAAAACCCGGCAGTATCGGATGTACCTGATCGCGTCGTCATTGCTCCCAAGACCCAGGGCAAAGCCCGGGTAGGCGACGGTTGTAGCGTGCGGAGCGATATTGCGGTTTTGCGCTGAAGCGAAACGACCTGTCGGGTTAGTGAAGGTTAAGAGCTCACGCAATGATTGCCGATATTTCCAGTAACGTCATTATCGAAGTGGAGCACCTCGCCATGAAGATCAACCCCAAGAAAACTTCCCGACCGACGCAGTTTCTTCTCTACGCCGATTTGCAAATGACGAACACAGGTGTTTACGGATGGCGTTTCGTCCTGGAATCTTTGAGTGGCTCGCTCTCCGTCGAAGCCTCGGATGTGGAACCGGGCACCGATGGTGAGCGCTTGGAGCTACTGGCCGTCGTGCGAGCACTCGAGTCACTGGATCAACCTTCAGAAGTCGTCCTGCTCACGCCGAGCCGGTACGTTGTTCGTGGCTTACGCCATGGCTTGGACGCTTGCGCGAATCCTCTTGGTGTTGGGAACGGTTTGGTCGTATGGTCCCCATCAAGAACGCTGATTTGTGGGAACGCATCGACCGAGCCTTATCGTACCACCAGGTGCGATGTCGTCGGGCTTCGATGCGAGTCCTCAGTGAAGCGACGGTAGACGGCTTGGGTGGACCGGAAGTCGCCACGGAAGAGCAGCCTGAACTCGAGCCGCAAGGTTTGGCGGCAGGTTGATTTACTGCGGCTTTTGGCAGCTTTTGGGGAGTTTCTTGCTTTTCGCGGTGCTCCAGCACTCTTACGATCACAAACGGTGCCTTGAGTTAGGCGGACTCACGGCGATAAAACAGAGGATAAATTCGAAGTGTACGAGCAACTGGTCATGAAACCAATCGACAAGTTCGGCGTCAAAGCGCTCGCCGAAGGCCGCCACGAATCACCGTTGAGTGTCCTCGGACCCCACGCAGTCGGTCCGGGAGAAACCAGGGTCCGCGCAATTTTTGCCTTACACGGATCAGGCCTGGATCGTTCACGGAGCGGAAAGGCAAGCCCAACCGATGACGCGCATTCACCCGGACGGCCTGTTTGAGGCGGTTTGTCCCCCGGATGTAACCAGCTCCAGTGATTATCAATTGCGGGTGAAAGACCAGCGGGGACAATTTACCGAAATGCACGATCCATACGCCTTCCCGACCATGTTCTCGGATTTTGACCTGCACCTGATTGGGGAAGGCCAGCACCTGACTTCGTATGAACGATTTGGAGCTCAGCTAAGAACTGTTGACGGCGTTACCGGTGTCAATTTCGCAGTGTGGGCTCCAAACGCCAGTGGGGTCAGCGTTGTCGGGGACTTTAATGCATGGGATGGCCGCACGTTACCGATGCATAAGCACGTACCGTCGGGCGTCTGGGAACTGTTCGTTCCGGGTCTAAAACCGGGGGAGCGATACAAGTATCGGGTCTTTCGCAACGGCGGTTCAATTGACAAGAGTGACCCTTGCGGTTTCGCCGCCGAATTGCCGCCACGCACCGCATCGATTGTCACGAATCTGTCGCAGCACAACTGGAATGATGATGCCTGGATGGATCGCCGAGTCAATCGAATCCACTGAAGCAACCGGTTTCGATCTATGAGGTTCATCTGGGTAGCTGGCAGCGATTTGCCAACGGGCCAACCGATTGGTACGGCTATCGAGAACTGGCCCATCAGATGGTCGAATACTGCAAGGAGATGGGATTACACGCACCTCGAACTGATGCCGATCACCGAACATCCCTTCACAGGTAGCTGGGGATATCAAACGGTCGGTTATTTTGCAGCGACCAGCCGATATGGTTCTCCTGAAGACTTCATGTACTTCGTCGACTACTGCCACCAGAACGAAATCGGCGTGATCATCGACTGGGTGCCGGCCCATTTCCCGAAAGACGATCACGGCTTGCGAAATTTGACGGCACGGCTTTGTACGAACATGCCGATCCGCGGCAGGGCGAACATCCTGACTGGGGTACGCTGATTTTCAACTACGATCGAAACGAGGTTCGAAATTTCCTGCATTTCCAACGCCTTGTTCTGGCTGGACAAGTATCATATCGATGGTTTGCGCGTCGACGCGGTGGCTTCGATGCTGTATCTCGATTACAGCCGCGAAGAGGGCGAATGGATTCCCAACAAATACGGCGGTCGCGAGAACCTGGGAGCAATTTGATTTTTCAAAGCAATTGAACGAAAAGGTCCACGAGGAATTTCCCGGCGTGTTGACGATCGCCGAAGAATCGACCGCTTGGGGTGGTGTTTCCCGTCCGACCTACTGCGGCGGCTTGGGCTTCAGCCTGAAGTGGAATATGGGCTGGATGAACGACACGTTGCGAGTATTTCCAGAAAGATCCGATTCATCGCAAGTACCACCACGACGAACTGACTTTCAGCCTGATCTATGCGTTCACCGAGAACTTCATGCTGCCGTTTTCCCATGACGAAGTGGTTCACGGAAAAGGCTCGTTGCTTGATCAAATGCCGGGGGATATGTGGCAGAAGTTCGCGAACCTGCGACTTTTGTACTCGCTACATGTGGACGCATCCCGGTAAGAAGCTGCTGTTCATGGGCGGCGAATGGGGCCAGTGGAACGAATGGAATTGCGACGTCGAGAATCTGCAATGGGATCTGCTCCAATGGGAATCGCACCAGGGCTTCAAAATTGGTTGCCGACCTGAACAAGCTCTACAGTCGGAGCCGGCACTCATGAGGTTGACTTCGATCGGCCGGTTTCGAATGGATCGACTGCATGAGCAGCGAAGACAGCTTGCTGGCCTATCAGCGCGCGCTGACAATCCCGATGACTTCCTCCTCGTCTGCGCCAATTTTACTCCGGTTCCAAGACCTGACTATCGTGTGGGCGTCCCTCGGGCCGGTTGGTATCACGAACTGCTGAACAGCGATGCGGCGTTGTACGGCGGCGGCAATTTCGGCAATAGTGGCGGACGGCAGTCCGAGAAATCTCAGCCCAGGGGCGACCCGATTCAATCGCCGTCAATTTGCCACCGCTGGCGATGGTTATCTTCAAGCCGGAATAGCGCCGGGGATCAGTTCGCGACAGAGCTGAAGGCAAGAAACCCCTTCCGATCATGTGGGCTTGGGACCCCTGGGATAAGCACGTGAGACGGTCAGCCTTTGGCCATCCGGGCACGAGAGCGGTTCTTCGAAGGAATCGACTACATGCTCATCCGCTGGTCGCCTTGTGGTTCGCGAATCCAGGTCAGGTCGTACTTGTTTTTCGTTCGTTCTACCAGCCTCCCAAACATCACCTGACTCTCTCGACGCAGGATTGGATACAGCACCGGGTTGTTGATGCCTGTGGCAACAAACAGCTCACCTCGTTCGAGGGTGCTGGATGTCGGCGTCGACGAGCGAATGACGTAGGCCGTCGTCTTCGGCCCGTTCATGGCGACATCCACTTCACCAGGTTGCAGGCGGAACATGCGGTTGAACATTTCCTCGCCGGCCGCGGGTAACGCCAGGAATGTCGGAGAAACGCGGCATGTTCGAACCACCGACGGGGAGGTTCCCGCCGGTCAGCCAGGAGATTTCACCCGACTGAAAGATCGTTCCCTTCGAATAGTCCAGTGACTCAACGAGTTCTTGCCCGCTTTGCGAGCCAAACTTGCTTGTTCCTTCGCCGCTTGCAGTGCCAATTCGCCCGCCTGCTCAATTTCCAGGCGTCAATCACCGCATCGCGGACGTCTGCCAGTTTCGGTGTCATTGCCTCTTCCTGGCCAACCAACCAATAGATGAATTGCGGCGAGACGTCTGCCGACGGGAACTTGCGTGGTTGGTACATCGGAATCGTCTTCTCTTCGTAAACGATGTCCGAGAACGGAATCCGGAGAATCCGTTCTTGCATGAATTCGAACTCAAATGCCTGCCCCAGATCAAACTGTCCGACTTCGTAGCGATCGGAAAGCGGAATGGAGGAAACGGTGATGGGCGGATCTACGCTGATGTCATCGAATGTCGGTATTTCGGGTGGTTCGATCGCATCATCTTTCTGTTGCGCACCTCGTACATTACGTACTGCTTGTAGTACTTGCTCATTCGCGAGCGGACCGACTTCATGGCTTCAAGCATCTTTTCTTGAGCTCGGGGAGCTGCAATCGAGCGGCGGATTTCGTCCTGGACTTCTTCGAGTGGCTTGAATTCCTCAGGCTTAGCTTCCACGTCGTCCGACTGCACCGTAGGTTCGTTTTCGGATTCGAAAGCTGCTTCGTCCGTCGCTTCGGCAACGACCTCAGCAGCTGCAGAGGCCTCGCCTGCCGCTTCGTCCATCGTGGCTGCTGCTTCCTCAGTCGCCTCGGCGATTGCCTGTTCCTGTTCACTGGCAGTCTCTTCCTGGGGCATTGGCGTGGGCGTTGGCGCACGGCTCGGATGACGCGGCGGCCGATTCCTCAACAGACTCGGCCTCATCCTTCGGCGTTTCTTCTGCCGAATCAACTTCAGCGGAATCAGCGGAATCCATCGCTACGTCGTTCGATTCGTCGGCCGGCGTTATTTCCGCCGATGCCTCGTCACTGGCGTTGCCCGTGGCCGCATTCTCTGGATCGGCCGCGTCGTCCGGTTCGTCCGGCGGCACGTTCAAATCGTCTTCGGGCAGCGTCTTGATAAAATCGGCTTTGTTTTCATCATAGTATTTTGCAATCTCTTCCTCGGAAACAGCTTCTTTTCCACGTCCAGGAAATCCTGGTAATCAAATTTCACTGCTTCAAAAGCCAAGCGGCGTCGCTGTCGGAATCCGGGCTCGGCGCTGTTGGGATCGCCATGTTTGGATGCATAAAGGTCAAAAAACTGCTTGAGTTCTCGTTCCGTGGGTTCGGGGATTTGCTCGATGAAATCGGCCGCTTCAATGGCCATCAGCTCGGCATCCAATCGCTTCTCCGCGCAATTGAAGAAATCCCAGAATGCAATGGGCGAAGCAGCCCGTGTGCCGCTCCAGACCAGCCCTCGCAGCCGTGCTGCCAGCAACTCGCCTCGCATTAACGACATTAACTGACGCTCGCTGCCGCGACCCTGAGTGAGCATTTGCCACAACTCCAGCAGTTCGGCGGGTTGCATGGAACCGCCGGACAATTGCGTCAAGTAATTCAGGATCGCTTCGTCGGTGATAACGATGCCTTGTTGCTTTGCTTCACGTTCTAACAACGCCAGCTCGAGCAAGGATTCTTCGCTGTTGGTTCGCGGGAGAACTTCGGCTTGAGGAGCTCGCCCTCGCATGCTGGCGGTTTGCTGAATGCCCATTAAATATTGAATCACCAGATTGCGGTTTTGACGCAAGTTGAAGAAATCGGATTCGGTGAGGGTGCCACCTTTCCACTTGGCGACGACCGGTCCCCGTTGGCTGCTGGCAGTCTGGACTCCGCCGCCGGAAAGGAAATCGATGATCGGATCGATACCGCTGCCGATCGACAGCGTAAAGACGAACATGATCGCGACTCCGAAGATACCGAGCAGCATTTTTTCGTTTTTGCGGAACCAACGAAGCGGACTGGCCATGGGATATCCAAGTACTTTCTAGCAGGGACAAAAAGTTAAATTAGGCAAATGCCCGGCTTGACAGGGAAATTCTTCTCGGATTAAGACGATGCGCTGAGCCGATTGGGTGCTGATTCTATGCGGAGCGCCAATTCGAGCAATGCCAAGTCACGTGGAACTGCAACAATCCGGGCAAACCAAGCTCTAGATGGTAACGATTAACACAAAGGGAACAAACCGGTTAGGCCGGTGTTGGCGCGGCGAATTCCGCCGGACCCGTTTGCGAGTAAGTTGGGATAAATAGATAAAAAACGGCCGTTTTGGCTGCGAAATGCCGAAGTCTATGACGCGGATGATGCGGGTCCTGTCGGGCCGAAACGGCCGATTCACGATATCCGCCTAAGATCGCTGATAGATAAGAGTCGGCAAGAACCTGACATTTTGAACCAGCCACGGGCGTTCGAGTCGCTCAGGCCACGATTTTAGGCACGATAGAGTGCGGAGTAGCAACGCCGACCATGGCAAAAAAATCTGGCAAGACACTGATCATCGCGGAAAAACCGAGCGTTGCGACGGACTTGGCGCGGGTTCTGTCGAAAGTGCCGGAACTGGGAAAATTCACAAAGAAGAAAGATTACTTCGAAAGCGACAACGCCTACATCTCTTCGGCGATCGGTCACCTCGTCGAGCTCAAAATGCCATTGACTCAGGAGAGGCAAAAAACTGCCCTGGAGCATGAAGTATTTGCCAGCAATTCCCGAACAGTTCGAATTGCAGCCTATTGAACGCAGCGAGTCGCGTTACAAGTTGCTGCTGCGACTGCTGAATAAGAAGGACGTGGATACGGTCATCAACGCTTGCGATGCCGGACGGGAAGGCGAACTGATTTTTCGCTACTTGCTTGATCTGGCTAACCTTGGCAAGCACCTGACATCAAACGCATGTGGTTCCAGTCAATGACCGACAATGCCATTGTGGAAGCATGGAACAATCTTCGCAGCGACGGCGAGATGCAAGACCTTGCCGATGCCGCAAAGTGCCGATCCGAGAGCGATTGGTTGATTGGCTTGAACGGAACTCGCGCGCTGACTGCTTTCAATTCACGTCACGGTGGATTCAACGTCACTAGGCCGGTCGAGTCCAAACCCCGACGTTGGCAATACTGGCCGAACGCGAACGATTGATATCGGAACTTTATCTCGCGTACCTACTTTGAGGTTCATGGCGAGTTCAAGGTGGCCGGCGGAATGTACGCGGGACGCTGGTTCCAGGAGGCTTTTGAGAAGGACGAGAACGATAACCAGTTGAAAGCCGAGCGGATATGGACGGCGGCGAGAGGCCAATGCTGTGGTGGTCGCCTGCCAAGGCCAATTGGCGACCATTGAGGAAACGAAGAAACCATCAAAGGCAGCTCCACCCAACTGTTCGATCTGACATCGTTGCAACGAGAGGGGTCGAGCAAGCACGGTTTTCAGCCAAACGGACACTCCAGCTGGCTCAAGCGTTGTACGACCGCTACAAGTTGCTGACCTATCCGCGTACTGATTCGAAGTGCTTGCCGGAAGACTATATCGATACCGTGCAGCAAACGGTCAAGGCATTCAGCACCAGCAAAGCATCGGACGTGTTGACGAGCGATCTCGTGAAATGCTCAAAGTGGATCATCGACAATGATCGCATTGTCCCTTCCAAGCGAATCTTCAATACTGCCAAAGTGAGCGATCACTTTGCGATCATTCCTACCGGGAAGTTCCCAACAGCTAAGCTGGATGACGCAGCTCTGAAACTGTATCACCTCGTCCTGAGGCGTTTCTTGGCGGTGTTCTTTCCTCCGCCGAGTATGAAATTACGCGTCGCCTTCACGGATATCAGCAAGACAGTTTCTGACCACCGGCAAAGTGCTGGTCGTTCCGGGATCTTGGAAGTCTATGGCCGCAAGGCAGGCGTCGCGGGCGACAAGGATGAACTGGTGCGCCGCCGTGGATGATCCGCACCCAGAGACGGTCAACGTTGAAGCCAAAGAGTTGCAGACGAAGCCGCCGGCCCGTTACAACGACAACACGTTGCTGTCAGCGATGGAAACCGCTGGCAAGCGCGTGGATGACGAAGCGTTGCGTGAAGCGATGAGCGAGAGGGGCTTGGGGACTCCGGCTACGCGAGCGAATATCATCGAGAGCCTCATCGGCAGCAAGTACCTGTTTCGTGACGAGGTGCGTAAGAGCGATCTCGTCGTCTCCAACAAGGGACTCGCGTTGGTCGACTTGTTGGAAGAAATTGGCATCACAACGATCGGTTCACCCGAGATGACCGGCGAGTGGGAACACAAACTGAAATTGATGGAGAACGGCAGTCTCAATCGTGAGGCTTCATGAAGGAGATTAGTCGACTTCACCAAACAGATCGTGGATCAGACCGAGGGTTTAACGACAACTCGAAGCGGACGTTTGCCGATTTGGAAGTCGAGTGCCCAGAATGCGGGGCTCCAAAACATCGACAGACCGACGGCGTATTTGAGTGCTACAACATTGACGAGATTGAAAAAGACAGGAAGTGTGTGTTTCGCCTTAAGAAACACATCGCCAGTCATGAATTGAGCGAAGACGAAGCACGTCAATTGATCGAAACGAAAAAAGTAGGGCCCATCGATTCGTTCAAGAGTCGCTTCGGGCAGCCCTTCGCGGCAGAACTGTTGCTGGGGAAAGAGAAACGCACCTGGAAGGTCAGCTTCAAATTTGAAGGGGAAGAAGAGCACGAGAAAGAGATCAACAACCTGCAGGAAGAGCAGGTGATCTGCGAAGCCAGAATCCTGGATGACTCGGACGAAATGGTGAAGGTGTATGAGACCGGCCGGGCATTCCTGCGCCCGCAATGGCGAAGGCAGCCAGTGAACGGGGCGTGCGAATCGCGAAGACAATCTTGAAGAAGGAAATTCCCACCGAACAGGCAGTGAAGCTGTTTGTTGACGGCAAAACCGAATTGATGCCCGGTTTTATTTCGAAAAAGGGTCGGAAGTTTTCGGCTCATTTGACGCTCGACAAAGTCACCGGGAAGCTGGGCTTTGAGTTTGCGCCCCGAAAGAAGGCGGCCAAGAAAAAATCGCCGAAGAAAAGTGCGAAGGAGTCAAACGACGTTGGTCGTCTCGAAACAGAAGACGTGTCCGTCGATCGTGCACCCAAGAAGAAGAAATCGGTGGCCAAGAAGAAGCCTGCCGCCAAAAAGAAGACGGCAAAGAAACGGAAGATTCCCGCGAACGATGTTCCGGATGCAGATACATCGCAAGAGAAGGATGACTTGCCGTACTAGTCCGGTTCGCACGCACGGAATGTCACGTCCGCGTTCTTATTGCCCTCTCACGTAGGTGCAAGAAACCGCTACACTGGTTCTTGTGCGTTCTGTTTTAGAAAAGCACCGCACCGCGACCTTCCAGGACACGGTCGCATCGATTGTTTGCGTTTCCTCGTACGAAACTCGCCGCGATCTCAAGCACCAGCCGAACCAAGCAGGATTCGAATGAACTCGATGGAGCATACGGAACACGAAGAAGCTGACGAAGAGTCGCTCGGCGTCGACGATGCGACAGGCGGCACGGTATTTGTCAAAGAGGGCCGCTTTGGCCCGTACGTCCAGTTGGTTTTGGACGATGGCAGTCGCCCCAAGAATGCTTCGCTTCTTCCATCAATGAATCCGTCAGACGTAACGTTGGAAACTGCGCTGAAATTGCTTGCGTTGCCGCGAGAGCTTGGCGAGCATCCGGACGCGAAGCAGCCGGTGACCGCGCATAACGGTCGCTACGGACCCTACATCAAATGTGGGTCAGAGACGCGATCGCTCCCATCCGATATCTCGCCAATCGAAGTGGAACTCGGTCAGGCTCTGCTGCTGTTGGCGCAACCGAAAAAAGGGGGGAAAGGCGGTTCCAGGCCACCCATTAAAGACTTCGGCAAACCGTCGCCTGTCACTGGCAATACACTGCAAATTTTGGACGGCAAATACGGCCCGTACATCACCGATGGCACGACCAACGTGTCGGTGCCCAAGGCGCGTGAACCGCAAGAGTTGGAGTTTGATGAAGCATTGACCATGTTGGCGGAACGAGCCGCCAAAAGACCGTCGAAGAAGAAGCGGGCGGCAAAAAAGAAGGAAACGGATGCACCGATACCAACAGCGGAGCGGAACATCGCCGATTCAGATGAGGCACCTTTCTAGAACCGCGAAATTCTGATAGCCGAGAATTGAGATCACGTGCGTGTTGCCTCTCGCACCATTTCCGTCATGATCTTGCGGACTTCTTCTGGCGAATTGGCTGGCTGGGGAAATTGGACGCGAATCCCCTTGGCGCCTTGTTCGGTCAGCAGTTTGGCGTCGAAGCCCAGTTGGTCGATCGACGTCATGATTGCGTGAGTTGCCTGCAGCCCCCATTGCCATTTGGCGATTGCCAGGACGTCCCTCGCGTGGTCCTTGTTGACGTGTTGCATGATGTCTTCGGCGAATTGAGCCAACGGATCGGGCAGGGCCTTGGCGTATTCTTCCGCCGTCACCCAGCCCATGACACCAAAGCCGCCGACGTAGTAGACGTCAACAATGTTCATTCGATAAATCGCAAAATCACCAAAGCTGACCCATTGCTTCGAATCGGGATGTCGTGCCAGGTAGACGTCCTGTAACGCTTCGCGTTCGTCGTCCGGCAAGATTTCGGCGGTGCCGATCAGGGAAATCCGGGCGGAGCCGAGCTTTGGTCCTCCCTGTTCCGACCGAGTGATGAACAACGAGCAGCGAGGTTCTTCCTTGAGATTCCTGGTGTGGACCGCCATCGAACTGATCAAGAACAAGGGCCTCCCGTCAGCGGCACTCGCATACGGCATCATTGAGCCGAAAGGAAAACCGGGGTGCTTCTTCGACAAGGTCGACAGCGAGCTCTCGCCACCCAGAGCGACCAGCGTACGAGCCCGCTCGGCCAGGGTGGGGCCTTCGTTCGGGGTTGGCGAACCCTGTGCATGTAACGTGATGTCGTTATCGGTCATCGGTGTGACTCTTTGGGACAGGGAGGATGGTTGATAAGAGCCGAGCCCGTGATTTACTCGGTAAGCGTTACGGCAAAAGCGGTTGCGTAGTTCCGGCAGAAGGAAGTACTCAGTCTTATATCACAGATGGACTTCTGTGCCGCCGCATCGCGTACTTTTCCGCCCAGGCAAACCTTTGTCTCATTGTCCTCCAGCGTCGTCCGCAATTCGATGTCACGCATGGAAATGCCCGCTCTCAGCTTTATTCCCAAGGCCTTCAAGACAGCCTCTTTGGCGGCCCAATAGGCTGCGTACTGTTGGGCCGATCTTGCTCGAGCACTGCAGAAGCGAATTTCTTCGGTGGTGAAAGCGCGTCGCAGGAAGGCCTCGCCGTGCCCTTCAATCAGGTGTGCGATTCGCAAGCACTCGACGATCTCGGTGCCCACTCCAGCAACATTCGTCAATTCGTTCATCGCGATTCACGCAACTTCTTTCGATGCGGATACTGGCAAAACATGAACTGCTTGGGCAGTCCGGTCAAACGGCGCACTTCCTTCAGCGTTTGACTTGCCATGTCGCGTGCGTCATCGCTCATCTCATGAACACACTTGATCACAGCCTTGCTATCTGCTGCGATTGCTTCCCGTCTGGCTCGCATTTCATTCGTCAGCTTCACCACGACGTCGGCGGTGGCCTCTTTGAGAGGAGCGTACATTTTCTCACCGCCGAGATAGGTTGCCGTCAATTCGTCGGCGATCCCCGCGTCACCACATGCACGCACCAGCGTGATCAGGTTTTCGACCCCGGGACTCAACTGTCCCTCCGGGATGTTGCCGGAATCGGTGACCGCGCTGCGAATCTTCTTGCGGACGCTGACCTCCTCTTCAAACAAGCCGATGTAATGCTTCGGCCCCAGGCTCTTGCTCATTTTCTTGTCCGGCGACGCCAGCGAACGAAGCTTTGGCGTTTCGGTCGAAAGCACTTTGGGCTCCGGAAACAGTTCCTCGCCAAACGTCTGGTTGAAGCGTCGAGCGATATCTCGCGAGAGTTCAAGATGCTGTTCCTGATCCCGGCCAACCGGAACATAGCCAGCGCGGTAAACCAGGATGTCGGCAGCCTGCAGCGTAGGGTAGGTGAACAGCCCGGCGGATATGAAGTCGTCGGAACGTTCGCTGACCTGTTCGCTTTTGTCTTTGAACTGCGTTTGACGTGTCAGGTCGCCGTATGGCGTGATGCAACTGAAGATCCAATAGAGTTCTGTATGCTCCGGTACTAGGGACTGGACGAACACGGTGCTCTTGCCTGGTTGCAGGCCAGCCGCCAACAGGTCGATCACGAGGTTTTCCGTATTCGTTTTCAATTGCCTTGGATCGTAAGGCATCGTCATCGCGTGCAAATCAACGACACCGTAAACCGTTTTGTACTTTCCTGAATCCTGCAAAGTTACCCAGTTCTTCACGGCTCCAAAATAATTGCCCAGGTGCATATCCCCGGTTGGCTGAATGCAAGAGAGTACGGTGTTGTTTGTCGGGTCGACTGGCGAATCGGTCATATGATTTAAGGTTAAAGTTCTGTTTTCAAAGAGCCCACCACGTCAGCGACGCAAGTGGCGTTTAGTTCCAACAAAGCCGTCGGAAGCTGCTCCAGCAACTTAATGGAGACGGTCGGATCGTAAAAATTTGCGGTTCCGATTTGCACGGCGGAGGCCCCCGCGACAAGAAACTCCATCACATCGTGCAGCTTCGCGATACCACCAATCCCAATGACAGGGATCTTTACAGCTCGACTCACCTGATAAACGCAACGCAGTGCCACCGGCTTGATCGCTGGTCCGCTCAAACCGCCCATCACATTGCCCAGCATCGGCTTCTGCCTGCGCCAGTCGACCGCCATCCCCAACAAGGTATTCGTGACGGATAACGCGTCCGCTCCTCCCTGTTCGGCTGCCTGAGCCAACGCCCGGATATCCGTCACGTTTGGTGTCAGCTTGGCCAAAACCGGTAGCGAGCTGGCATTTCGCACTGCTCGCACAACCTCTTCACATTTGGCAGGATCGGTACCAAAGTCGACTCCACCGGAAACATTCGGGCAGGAGATGTTAAGTTCGATGGCGGCGGCACCGCCGGCGGTATCAATTTTTGCGGCCATTTGAGCAAATTCATTGGTCGTTGGCGCTGCGATACTGACCACAGCAGGGCTGCCCGTGCTGTCGAGATACGGCAAGTGATGTTCCAGGAAGGCGTCGACGCCGTCGTTGTCGAGGCCGATCGAGTTGAGTAGGCCGGAGGGAGTTTCTATGGTCCGCCAGGGAACATTCCCTTGGCGCGGTGAGGGCGTCACGGTCTTCGGCACGATCGCGCCAAGACGCGACAAATCGACAAGTCCAGCCATTTCCCGGGCGTAGCCGAAGGTTCCCGAGGCAACCATGATTGGATTGGCCAACTTCAGTCGTCCGAGCTGGACTGAAAGATCGATGGTTGCTTGCTGCGGCGACATGCCCGACATCTTAACGTACGCTCGATCGCATGTGCACCAACGCCTGCTGCCGGACCGGCGGGCCTTGTGGTGAGCCAAGTACGTACGCAGACGAAAAATGGAGGGCTGGTCCGCCATGGTACTGCCAGCCTTTGGACCGCCGTTGTTTGTACCCCGATTTGTACCCTGATCCGCGAGACTTCAACTGTTCTG
This sequence comes from uncultured Planctomycetales bacterium, assembly GCA_963821085.1. Lineage (GTDB taxonomy): Bacteria > Planctomycetota > Planctomycetia > Pirellulales > Pirellulaceae > CAWGCE01. The sequence continues at coordinate 411,382 of CAWGCE010000017.1, forward strand.
CAGACCTGCCCAAGCTGCCGGATTCGGCAGTGCCAGCAACGTGGTTCGCGACTTTTCTTGAGAACCTGTTTCCGTAACCTGGCCTGCAAGGACCGAAGTCGTCAGCGAAACGTCCCCACAAGACTAGTGCGTGTCGCACATACGTGTAGCGTTAGCGGCGCTTACATAGCAGTACCAACTCAGCGAAAAGACGTTACAGATAATGTAAATGCGCTCTATAGCACGCCGCCACTGGTGCGAAACGGAGTCATATGATCGGGTTGATCCAGAAACCAGAATCGCTCCCACTCATCCAGCAGTAATCGCAGATTCTCTGAGGTAATCAGCAACTGTTTTGTGCGACGGAGCGGGTCACCCGAGTAAATGGGAACAAAACAACCGGCCGTCGTGCTGAGCAGAACAAGGCCCAAAATGAAACATCGTAAGCGTCGCATCGAGATAACTCCTCCATGAGTTTCACACGCGGTGATTCGTTCGTTCGGGCTAACCCGGCCCACGGTTGTGGTCCGCAGTCGGTGCTGAAGCGTTCAGCGAAGCTGCGGGATGTATGCCAGGAGCCGGATTTGCAAAACTGCTCTCAGCGGCGGCGTTATTCTTGGCTTCCAATTGCCGAACACGCTCTTCCATTTCTTTTCCCGGTTTAAAAGTGACCACATACTTTTCCGGTACAAACACCTTGTCACCCGTTCGCGGGTTTCTGGCCTTTCGAGCAGCCCGTTTCTTGACCTCGAAAACGCCAAAATTCCGCAGTTCAATGCGACCTTCTTCGACCAACGTCTCGACAATGGCGTCGAACGTCTTCTGGACGATCTCTTTCGTCTTAAGCTGTGTCAAGCCAATTTCTTCAGAAATCGTTTTAACAATTTCTTTCTTGGTCACAATCGAGATCTCCAAGTCGAGGAGAGGGGGCAGCCGAAATCAGTCCAAAAGCGGCCCAATCTCCACCCCGTCGATAGCCCCAAGTGTAAATGGCGTAAGTACTAGTGTCAAGTTTCGCGTCGTGTCGCAGTATCGTGAAGCCGATTTTCACGATCGCCTCCATTCGCCGTAAGCTGTTGATATCCAACGATTTGTGGAGTTTTATGCTCCGACAATTCCAGGCCTCTTCGTAAGTCCTTCGCTGACAACAGTTAAGCAACATCTGGCCGGCATCGACAGACCGCTCACTGCTTCTCAGGATCGGCAGTCTAATCGGTAAGCTTTAGCTAACCCGATCATTTTCACAACTCATTCAATGCTGGCATGCTGCGGCCGCTGCTTCACGGTAACAGGCATGGCGGACGTTCGGTCGTGAACCATCAACTGCGACTTTCCGCCACTTGCCTCAATCTTGGGAGACATCGTAGCCAACATGATGCTTCGAGAGTGACGACGACCAAGACGGCCGTGCCGTTCGGCTCGGTGTCCTATTCTTCTAGAGTTCGCGGCAAAGGAATATCGGCCTCAGCTACGAATCAACAGCGAGAGGAAGTGCTGGGCGCCTTCTAGACCTTGACGACCTTGCGTGTCTGTTCGATGTGGTCCAATTGGTAAAGCGGTCCGGTGCCGCTGCCTGGGCAAGCTTCGCAGGTTGCGGCCCACGTTTCGGGCGACCGCAGATTCGAGTCCCAAAACGGCCACGTTCGGCATTGCCGCGGTCGGTTTTCGTACACTTGGCACTTTCGCGACTTGTTGTCGAAAAAGACACAATCGCCATTTGGGAATTCGACAAGGCTTTTGCGAATTCCGATACGCCGCACGTAGTTCTTTTCGAAGAACTCGACTTCGACGCTGATTCCGCCAGCCAGGTCCGCGATTTCCTGGTTCGTAACCCAGACGTACCCGGGCGCTCCCGTGCAACAATCGCCGCAGCCCGTACATTTGAATTGCAAACCGTCCTTGTACCAGGGTTCTTTCGCCACCTCGTTGCTCCACTGCCCGTTCTGATTTCGTTTCCGTTGTACCAAATGCTCGACCGGAGCCAACCTCGAATCGCCTAAGTGCCGGTTTGGGCGTTCAGTTGTACGTACTCGTGGACCGCCTTGACCAATGCAGCGACGTCCGACGACTTGTTAAATGGACCGAAGCTGGCGCGAATCGTCCCACCATCAGCATAAGTGCCCAATTGTTGATGCATTCGTGGCGCACACTGAAGACCGGCTCGAACCTGGATACCGTGTACACAATCCAGAACGGTTGCCAACTCCTGCAGATTGATCCCCGCCACCGTAAAACTGACGACTCCCACCTGCTTGCTGGCATCGTGAGGCCCCAGCACGCGAACCTGCTCGATGCAACTCAACCCTGCAATCAGCTCATAAGTCAATTGCTCTTCCCGTTCCCGTATCGCCGACTGGTATTCGAGCAAGTACTCAACGCCTGCCAACAGTCCTGCCAAACCGACCATATTCAGACTGCCCGCTTCGAGCTTGTCAGGCATCGTTTCGGGTTGAGTGCGTGATTCACTGTCGACGCCTGTTCCTCCCTGTTTCAGGCTCTGCATCGACTCTGCGATTTCGTTGGTCACGAACAACACGCCCGTCCCATACGGCCCAAGCAGACCTTTGTGGCCGGAAGATGCCAACAAGTCGACGCGTGTTTGCTGCAGGTCGAGCGGCAGGTGCCCCAGGGTCTGCGCTGCATCAATAAGCAGCAAGGTCGAGTGATCTTTTAGGGTTGCGGAAACATCATCAACCGGTTGGATCGCGCCCGTCACGTTGGAAGCGTGAGGCAGTACAACCAATCGTGTGTTCGGTCGTAACGCCTGTCGCAAATCATCGACGCGCAGTAACCCCGCTTCATCCGTTCCGAGGTACGAAATCTTGACCATGCCGCGATCGGCGAGCGTTTCCAGCGGCCGCAGGACCGAATTATGATCGACGGATGATGCAATGACATGGTCGTTTGCCCGTAAGACGCCGTGGATTGCCGAATTCAGCACATCGGTGCCGTTGCAGCCAAAAGCAACGTGCATGTCGGCTGGCGCGTTGACGAATTTCAGCAGCTTCTGACGTAGCTGCTGTACGATCCGTGTTGCTGCGATCGCGGCGTCATAGCCACCCCGTCCCGCCGGGGCACCCAGCCGCCGTTGATACTCATCGACGGCAGCATAAACCGATTCCGGTTTGGGCCAAGTCGTCGCGGCATTGTCCAGGTAAATGCGTCGCGCTTCGTTCATTTCGCACTAGCCGCCAATTTGGTACATCGCGCGAGCCGGTCGAAGAAATTCATTGGAATCGATACCATGTCCTGCCTTTTTTGCAGCAACCGCGTCGATCAGCAGTCGCTGCACGTCGGCGTCGGTGGCTCCAGTTCGCAACAACTTTCGTGCATCCCACTCTTCGATCGAAAACAGGCAATTTCGGATTTGCCCTTCGGCCGTTAATCGCAGACGATCACAATTGCCGCAGAACGGCGCGGTAACCGGGTTAATAAAACCCACCCTGCCGGGACCATCAGCAAACGTATAGTCGACTGCCGGTTGAGCCGGATCTTCACGCTCCGCCGGTACGAGCGGGCCCATTACAGATTCGATCCGCGAACGAACGTCGGCGCCCGACAAAACCGATTCCCGGTTCCATTCCTTTTCCGCATCCAGCGGCATGAATTCAATGAAACGCATCTCCATGTTGCGGTCCCGGGCAAAGCGGACGAGGTCCAGGATCTCGTGCTCGGTCACGCCACGAATCGCCAGCGCATTCAGGCGGATATCGTCAAAGCCCGCCGCTTGGGCTGCGGCGATCCCGTTGAGCACGCGGTCGAGTCCCTCACGCCGTGCGATTTCCTGAAATGTGCTTTCCTGCAACGTGTCGAGGCTGACATTCAGCCGGTCCAACCCAGCCGCACGTAAGCCTGCTGCCTGTTCTGTCAACAGGATCCCATTTGTCGTCATGGCCAGGTCCGAAAGGCCCTCAATCGACTTCAGCATGCCCACTAGGGTCGCCAAGTCGGCTCGCACGAGAGGTTCCCCACCGGTCAGGCGAACCGAAGTTATTCCGCACGCAACGGCGACTCTGGTGAACCGCGCGATCTCTTCGAATGAAAGCAACTCTTTCCGCGGACGAAACGCAACTTCGGTAAGCGGCATGCAATAGAAACATCGAATATTGCAGCGGTCGGTGACACTTAGCCTCAGGCTGGTGTGCACGCGTCCGAACTGATCTACAAGTCGAAGTGTCATGACAGTCGACATTCTACCCACTTGCGGCCAACAATTCAGGAGCGGGATGCAGCGAGACTGCCTCGGAAGCGAATTTGACAAAAACTGGACATATTCCAATTGTTAGTTGCATGGCGTAGCCCCGATACTCTTCATTCAACGTCGCTCGTTGTCTCTGCCTGATCATCATTGCCCGGACACGTCACTTCCTGATTCGGGTGAATCCACTCGGTGTTTCCGTCTGCCCAATTCTCCTGCTTCCAGATGGGAACTGCGATCTTGAGTTCGTCAATCAGCCACCTGCCCGCTGCGAATGCTGTTTCGCGATGAGCCGCACTTACGGCGATCGCCACGCTCGCTTCGCCCAAACCAACCGTGCCGAGTCGATGTACAATCGAGCATTCCAGCAACGGCCATTGGGCTCGAGCCTGTTCGGCCAATGACTTCATCTGCTTCAATGCCATCGAACCGTACGCGTCGTAATTCAACTGCACGGTTTGCCGCTCACCGGTGAACTCGCGTGTGGTACCTACGAACATCAGGTTTGCGCCTGCCTGTTTGCTGGAAACCGAGGCCAGCACGGCCGCCGTATCAATTGGATGTTCGGTTAGTTCAATCATCGTTGGTCTCTGCGAACGCGGCTCCAATTCGTTAAATCACGCCACGTTGGTATCTATCAGCCGCCACTCACGGGCGGTATCACCGCGACGTCTGCACCCGCAGCGATCATCGTATCGTCTCCGGCGTACTGTTCGTCAACGGCAATCAGCGATCGTTCCAGCAAAGGTTTCAGATTTGGATACTGCTCGGCGAGCTGTTCCCGTAACTCGTGGACGCGAATCGGGCAGGTCAACGTGAGTTGCACCGACTCGGCGTTCACCGCCTGCCGAGCTGCGGCAAACATTTTGACTTCGACGATCATGTTACCACCAGGTCTGTGCCGCGCGCCGTGAGCAAGTCTGCGACTTCCGGCATGATACCGTAAGCCAGCCCCAACAACTTCAGCGGATGGATCGTAGGCTTGTTGGTTCCCTGCTCCATCTGAATCTTACACGGGCTGCATTCAGTGGTGCCGATTGTGATCGCGGGATCGCGCATGGCAGAAACCAGTGGCCAACCGGCGCGTAGACTGTTTCGGTAGTTGGCCGCCTTCAGGCCATAGGTGCCGGCCATGCCCGAACAGCTGGATTCCAATCGACGTACGTTCATACCCGGAATCAACCGCAACAGATTCTCGCCCGGTGACCCGACTCCTAACGCGCCGCAGGTGGCAAGGCAGATGGTAACCGACCGTGACGTTAATCGGTTTCAGGTCCAGTTCCAACTGGCCGCGTTGATGCATTTTCCACAAGTAAGAGCACGCATCGTGCGTATTCTCTGCCACGATGGCGGCCTGGTCGTCATTGATCAGGTTGGGGTACTCGTACTTCAGGCATAGTGCTGCAGTTGGTTCGGCTGTGACAATCTGAAAGCCCTGGCGTACTGCTTCGGCCAGAATGTTGATATTGCGACGAGCTAATTGCTGCGCTTTCTCAACGGCGCCCATCGTGACCAGTGGCATGCCCGATTGAACTTGTTTGGGATGCACGTAAACCGAAATGCCATTGTGTTGAAACGTGGCAACCAGGGCTTCCGCCAACTGCGTGTCGAACCAGTTCGCATAGATGTCGGTGAAATACAGGACTTTGTGGCTGGCGGTCCGTGAGGGCCGAGTCAATTTCTGTTTCGCGGCAATCGACATGAAGTTCCGTGGCGCAATTAGCGGAAGCTTGCGGTTCTGTGCGATCCCGATCGTTTTCTCGATAACCCAGCGCGTTCGTCGACTGGCAATCAGGTAGTTTACAATTGTGCGGAAGTTCAACGCCCAGGCTGCAACAATATCGAGTCGGGTAATCAGCCAATCTCCAAAACTGAGCCCATTCGTAGCGACGTACTGTGCTTTCGCCTCAAGCATCAACTTCGGGATGTCGACACCGGCCGGGCATTCATCGCGACACTGATAACAATGCACACAAAGGTCGGCTACCGCCTTCAACTCGTCACTGACCAGGTCGTCCGGTGAAAGGTCGTTCGTCAACAGCCCACGCAACAGGTTGGCTTTGGCCCGCGGGCTGGATTCTTCCGCCGGAGCGAAGCGGAAAATCGGGCACATCCTCACCGCATCGGCCTGCGTGCGACAAGTACCGCAACCGTTGCAGGAACGAGCCGTCTGCACGATGTCAGCCTCGGACCAGTTCAACAGTAACTCAATCGGGGCCGTCACGGCGACCGGCCGCTCTCCGGAATCTGATGCCTGTGCGTCGCTTGGCGTTGTGCCTGGTTTCCCATTGGCTGGTGTGTTGCCCGCGGTTGCCGTGACCGCAGTGCGAGGTGGAGTCACATGCCGCAACGACGAGAGTGGTGAATGTAGTTGCGAGTCGGCGATTTTCCCGGGGTTCAGGACACTATTCGGATCGAAAATGCGCTTCACTTCGCGCAAGACGCTAAACAACGGTCCTGTCTGTTTTCGTACGTACCAACTGCGAGACAAACCGTCGCCGTGCTCGCCGGAAATCGTCCCGTTCACCTGGGTGACTTCCGCGTAAAGTTCTTCCGATAACCGCTGCATCTTGGCCACATCATCTCCGGATGACAGGTCGAGGAAGGGCCTCAGGTGTAACTGTCCATGGCCGGCATGACCGAAAAAGGAAGCGGTGACTTCATGACGTTGAAAGATCGTCTGCGCGGCCTTCAGGAATTCAGGCAACGCATCTGGCGGCACCGCGATGTCTTCCACAAAAGGTAACGGACGTTCGGAACCACTCAGTCGGTAAAGTGTCGGGATCGTGTGTTCAATCAGACGCCAGAACAACTGCACGTCTGGAGCATCCAATGCGGTACGTGATTCAAAAGCCAACTTCTTCTTGCGGCAGATCAGTTGACCCAATTTGGCCAGTCGTTGTCCAACATCGCTGATCTGGTCATCACAACACTCGACGAGCAACATGGCTTCCGCTGCGTCGGGAAGCAGCACGTCGTACTGCACATCCGATTCTCTGGCCAGCCGCAACAAGCGGCGGTCCATCATGTCGCAGGAGGTGATCTCATGGCGGCGGAGCTCTTGTACGGCTTGCGCCGCCTTGTCGAGCCGGTCGAAGAACAGCAGGAGCACGCCTCGGTGACGAGGAACGCTGGAAGTCGCGAGTGTGGCCTCGGTAATGATGCCGAGGGTACCTTCTGAACCGACGAGTAATCGTGCGAGATCAAACACGCCATCCTTCCAGACATCATGCAGATGATATCCGCTGGTGTTGACCAGTGATGCCGAGCGAGAGGATTCGATCAGCTCTCGATTCTCGTCAATGAGCTGGACTAGCTGCGAGATGATCGAGTCACGCCGCGTTTCCGGAACCGTTCCCGGTTTCCACTCGTGCTGCCCGGCGCGAATAACTACCCCGTCGTCCAACACAACCTGCAAGGAGCGGACCTTCTGCCGCGGATCACCGTATTGCAACCAGTGACTTCCCGTTCGATTCGCAGCCAGTACACTGCCCATCGTTGTCACGGCAGCGCTGGAGGGGTCTGGACCAAAAACGCGATCGCGCTTGGCTAGTTGCTGATTCAAATGCGCCAATACCACGCCCGGTTGAACCGTGCATTCGTCATTCTCGATCCGCACAACTCGGCGCATGGCCTGGGAAAAATCGAGCACCAGCCCGTTTCCCAAACATCCACCGGCCAGGCCGGTTCCCGATCCCCGAGCGTGAACGGAGATCCCATTGGCAGACGCGTACTTGATGCAAGCGACTACGTCGGACAAGCCTCGAGGTCGGACGATTCCCAACGGTTCGATTTCGTAGATGCTCGCATCACTGGCGTACATCTGCACAAACACAGGACTGACGTGCACCTCGCCCGCAATCAGCCCGCGAAGGTCTTCAGCAATCAGTTGGCGATCAAATTCAGGGGGCACCGTATGTACGTCCGCAAAGTATCGTTTAGGTACTACTATTAGCCTAGTTGGAAACGTCGCGATACGTCAGTGGCATATCATCCGGATTGGCGATAGCCCGTGCCAGGTTGCCAACGGACACCTGCAAAAACGAATTAGAGGGGAACCGCACGAGACCGGATCGAAGCCGGTGAGCAAGGTATCGGGGCAGAGTAGGGCAAAAGTGAACGGCTATTCGACGATTGCGTTCGATTCAATTACGGTCCAGCTGCGCAGATTTGCCATCAAGTTGGCCATCTTGTCATGGATCGCCTGTGGCGCACGCACGACCAACGCCAGGCCTTGCTCGTAATAAACGATGGATGAAGGGCCTCCCACCGTCTCCCACGTGTCGGGAACAATGGTTCGCGTGATGACGTCGATCAGCTGTTCTCTATAGTCCGACCGCCCCGACATGCCCGTGGCTGCGACTGGGCCAACACCACCTGCAGCTGCCTGCACACCGCCCCCCACAGCTTGCAGCAGTGCAAGATCGCCTGGGACAATAGCTGCGACATGACGATCGCTCGTTTTCATCGAAGGATCGCTGCCCTTGGCGACGACACGCGGTACCACGGCCGAAGTGACTTCTTCAAAAATAGAAACCAATCGCAAGAGGATTCGACGACGTTTTCGCTGCAAAAGTTCGCTTTTTGCAATACGCTTGTGAGATTGCAGCTCCGTATACAACGCAGCCAGTCGTTTGACCGTGACCAGTCGCTCGGCGTTGGACGCAGCCCGCGATTCGGCCTGCAAGGCGTCTGCGATTTCGGCGCTGAGAGCCAGCGTCTTCCGTGCGTTGGCCGTGCCAGTTGACGAGATTGCTGCATTCGCTTCGGATTGAGCCACGCAACGTGTCGGCGCCGTCCAGCAGGCCAGCGAGGTGACGATTAAAAAGAGTTTACTGGTCTGGATGAGAAGGTCCATTTCGTCCGCCCGCATGGTGCTCTAGATTAGTGACTTGTATCCTAACGAACTTCTCGGCTTTCTGAAAACACATGAGTAAACGGGCGGGTAGATATGATTCGAAACTTCTGTTGCCGGTACGCCATCTGCTTCGTGTCGGCGAGTGCGATTGTTGTGGTCACTTCGACGGTGCCAGCGAATGACGATCCCCTGGATACAGCAACGGCGGTAGCCGTCCGTGGAACTCCGGTCGTTGATGGCGAAGTCGATTTGAGTTGGCAGGCTGCTCCAATGATTCAAGTCAACAAACCCGTTCCAAATATGGCAGCTTCTGAGGCCGATGATTTGGCGCACGCCACGGTCCGCCTGCAATGGGATGACGAGCATCTCTACGCTTTGGTTGAAGTCACCGACGTCGCCGCATACGGCAATTCGCCTGATCCTTGGCAACAGGATTCGGTCGAGCTATTCCTGGACGAAAGCTATGCTCGCTCGACTTCGTTTCAGCCGGATGACTCACATTATCGAATCAACTTTGAAGGTACCGTTACGGGGGGCCAGAACTACGATCCAGCATCTTTTCGCTCCGCAACCCGCAAGACATCAACGGGTTATCGTATCGAGTGCGCTTTGAAGATCAGGACGCGGAAACTGACCGATGGCACAAAACTCGGTTTTGAATGTCAGGTGAACGACAATCGTGACGGCGGATCACGCGCTGGGATCACGAAATGGGCTGCCGCTGACAACGAATCGTGGAATAACACCAGCCGGTTCGGTACTTTGACTTGCCTCACGATGGCTGATGCGGTGCCGGCCGATACCACGGCCGGCCCGGTCACTGCTACAACTTCGTCTCGCGCCGGTCATGCCAAGAAGCAGGAAGCTGCGGAAGACCAGGCCTCCATCGAGCGACGCATGCCCGAATGGGCCGCCGACGCAGTGTTTTACCAGATTTTTCCAGAACGCTTCCGCAATGGAGACCCCGACAATGATCCCACGATCGAGTCCCTCGAGTTTCCCGATATCATGCCCGCCAATTGGGAAATTACCCCCTGGACGTCGGACTGGTATGCCCGTGCAGACTGGGAGAAAGAGATGGGTGACGATTTCTTCGAGCCGGCCGTGTTTCATCGGCGTTATGGAGGCGACTTGCAGGGCGTTCTGGATAAGCTTGACTATCTGAAGCAGCTCGGAATTAACACCATATACCTCAACCCCGTGTTCTACGCGCGATCGCTGCACAAATACGATGGCAATTCCTACCATCATGTTGATCCCCATTTCGGGCCAGATCCCGCAGGCGATTTTGCACTGATGGAAAAGGAAACCAGCGACCCGGCAACCTGGAACTGGACGAAGGCCGACTTGCTGTTTCTTGAAGTGGTCAAACAGGCTCACCAGCGCGGCATTCGCTTGATTGTCGACGGCGTTTTCAACCATACAGGTCGCGATTTCTTCGCCTTCGACGACCTCGTGAAGAACAAACAGAAGTCACCCTACGTCGACTGGTATGTCGTTCATGAGTTTGACGACCCTGAGACCGAAGCGAACGAGTTCAAATATCAATGCTGGTGGGGCGTCGATACGTTGCCCGAATTCGCCAACAACGAAGATGGCTCCGATCTTCACAAGGGCCCGAAGGAGTATATTTTTGATGCGACTCGACGATGGATGGACCCGAACGGTGACGGTGACCCGGCAGATGGAATCGACGGTTGGCGATTGGACGTCGCGAACGAAGTCCCCGACGATTTCTGGGTCGACTGGAATCAACTCGTACGTGAATTGAATCCGGAAGCGTACACCGTTTCAGAGATTTGGGAGGGAGCCTCTGATTACCTGCGGCGTTGTGGTTTTTCGGCGTCGATGAATTACCACGCCTTTGCTTTCGTCACCAAAGGATTCCTGATCGATGGACGGTCGAATGCAAACAGATTCGTGTCCGATGTCCAATCACGTCGTACGGAGCATCCGTGGCGAGTCCAGCTGGGCATGCAAAACCTATTCGATTCGCACGACACCGAACGAGTCGCATCGATGATCGTAAATGCTCCCAAGCGTCGATCTTATCTCAAGCCTGACCGTTACGATTATGACATTCAGGAACGAGCTTCACTGCGACACTGGGACGAATACGAAGTGCGTAAACCGAACGCCGACGAGCGTCGAATTCAGAAGCTGGCGACGCTGTTCCAGATGAGCTACGTCGGTGCACCGATGCTCTATTATGGCTCGGAAGCCGGCATGTGGGGCGGCGACGATCCGTGCGATCGGAAGCCCATGGTCTGGGCCGATTTGGCCTACGACGCCGAACAACAGGATCCACGCGGCCGGCAGCGTCCAGTCGACGAGGTCAAATTCGACGAAGAACTCTACGATTTTCACCGGCAGATGGTGCAGATGCGTGCCGGCAGCGACGCGCTACGTCGCGGCAAAGTTCTCGCCATGACCGGCTTCGATACGTCCAAGTGCGTGGCGATGCTCAGGCAGGAAGGGTGCCAGTGGGCCTTGGTGGCTATTAACCGGTCAGAAGAGGAACAATCCATCCGACTTCCGGCCGTCGATTTTCCAGCCCCTCCCGAGACGGCAACCTTGTTTACCACCGATCAGCAACAGCCTCCCCAGATTAGCTCTGAGTTTCAGCACGTTGCTATTACGCTGCCGCGGTTGTCGGCGAGTTGCTGGACGTGGTCGATTGAATAGGATGGAACAACCCGGCTTCTATCATAACTCGTAGGCGCACGTTCGATGAAGAAAGCAGCGATGGAGGAAGAAGTTGATCGGCCGCTGCCCTCTCGCCGACGAGTAACTCGGTGCGTGAACTGGTCACTGCTGCTGATTACCCTTGCAAGTTCTGGCTGCCAACAAGCAGACGAATCGAAGATGCAGGTCACGCTATGGCACCAGATGATGCAGCCCGGCCGAGTTCTGCTTGCCGAAGCGATTGAAGAGTTTGAAGCGGTGCACCCGGATGTAGAGGTGCACGCACTCTATAAGGAAACCGAAGAACTTCGCAACGGTTTTCAGGCGGCGGTCCTCGCGGGTGTTGGACCGGAACTGGTATTCGGCCCATCCGATGTTATCGGTCCCTACCAGCGCATGGGAATCATCCGCGACATGTCGCCGTGGTTTTCCGATGCAGCGCAGCTGACCTTCCTGGATGAGGCCCTGATACGACTCCCCAAACTCTCGCCCGCTGGCAAAGAGTTGAGCGATGTCGAGTTGCTTCAGGTGGGCGACCGCATCGGCAACCATCTGGCTCTCGTTTACAATCGGAATTTGATTGATGCGCCGCCCAAAGACACGGATGCGATGGTTCAAATCGCCAAAGCGGCGACGAAGGATAAGAACGGCGACGGGGTCCCGGAAACTTACGGCTTGGTATGGAACTTTACCGAGCCCTTTTTCGCCGTGCCGTTCCTGACTGGTTACGGTTCGTGGGTTTTCGATGAGCTCGGTTCCAAGCGGCCGAATCTGGATACGCCTGAAGCGGTCGACGCCTTCAAATTCATTCTGGCGCTGCGCGATGAGTACCGCGTCATCCCGCCCAACTGCGACTATGAAATGGCCGACTCGCTTTTCAAGAGCGGCAATGCGGCAATGATTATTAACGGTGATTGGAGTTGGAGCGGGTACCTTGAACTCGAGAATATTGACGCAGCCGTGGCTCCACTCCCGACCGTCTCCTCAACGGGAATTCCAATGGGTCCCATGGTCGCGACGAAGGGCTATTCGCTCAGTTCGGTCGCAGCAGGTGCTGAAGCAGACATGGCGATGGAGTTCGTCAAGTTCATGACCTCCGAAGCCGTCCAACGCCGCGCCATGGTGCAGCTGAAGACCTTGCCCGCGCTCAAAGCTCTGCTCAAAGATCCGTTACTGACCTCGGACCCCACGCTGGCTGCCTCGGCTACCCAAATGAAAAACGGCAAGCCGATGCCAGTTGTTTCCGAGTTGCGTGCTGTATGGGACGGCATGCGGCCGGCCTACCAGATGCTGCTGGGCGGGAACCTGACCGCTGAACAGGCCGCCGTGACGATGCAGGAAACGACACTCGACAACGTGCGACTCATCAATGCCGATGTTGCGCCAGGGGCCGCCGCCAACGCGATCAAATGGGCGGGATACCTGTTGTTGGCCGCATTGGTAATTTGGCAGCGGGGGAGTTTTTTCGAACTGCTGCGCGACCTGCCGAAGAATCGGCTGGCGTACCTGTTCATCGTTCCGTCGCTGCTCGTGATTTTCCTGACGATTGTCTTTCCGTTCGTCTACAACGTAGCACTCTCATTCTCCAACATGTCGTTGAAGAACTTCCGCGAATGGCAAATCATCGGCTTTCAGAATTACGTGGACGTCTTCACAAGCACCACGTTTGTTGTGGTGTTTCTAAAGACGGTACTGTGGACGTCGGTCAACGTGTTTTTTCACGTGTCGCTGGGATTGCTATTGGCAGTCGTCTTGAACGGCCCCGTCGTCGGCAAGAGTGTTTACCGTGTGCTGTTGATTATTCCATGGGCGGTGCCAGCCTACATCACGGCGCTCACCTGGCGTGGCATGTTCGACTACACCTATGGAGCGGTCAACCTGATTGCAGCCCAGTTGGGCCTCCCCGTTATCAATTGGTTAAACGATGAATGGGCCATGTTTGGCGCCTGCATTTTGACGAATATCTGGCTCGGCGTGCCGTTCATGATGGTGATCGCACTCGGCGGTATGCAGGGAATTCCGCAGTCGCTGTACGAAGCGGCCAGCATCGACCGCGCCTCGCGGTGGCAACAGTTCTGGAATATTACGGTACCGATGCTCAAGCCAGTCATGGTGCCGGCAATCACCCTGGGAACGATATGGACGTTTAATAATCTCAACGTGATCTGGCTGGTTTCGAACGGTGGTGAACCTGGGGACAAAACTCACATCCTCGTTTCCTACGTCTATCGTGCGGTATTCAATTTGTATCAATACGGATATGGTGCCGCACTTTCGATGGTAATCTTTTTCATGCTGTTGATATTCTCGATCGTCTTCCTGCAACGTACCAATGCGGCAGAGGGAGTGTGATGCGGTGAAAGAGCCAGGAATCATCACGGCAGGTCGGCACTTGATCCTGCTTTTCGCGGCAGCAATCGCCGTTTACCCGGCATTGAATGTCTTCACCATCTCGTTACGCCCCGGTGATCAGCTACGGACAACGAGCTTGGCGTTGATCCCGGAAAACTGGTCGTTCCAGTCGTATCTGCAGCTATTCACGGAACAACCGTTTCTGCTTTGGATGAGGAATTCACTGCTGGTTGCCGGGCTGGTGACGCTGACGGGCGTGACACTCGCAGCGCTGGGCGGTTACGCCTTCAGTCGTTTTCAGTTCGTGGGCAAGAAGGCCAGTCTGTTGGCGATCCTGACGACACAGATGTTCCCGGCTACCATGCTGTTGCTACCGCTTTACATCCTGATTGCCCGACTACACCTGATTAACACGTTTACCGGATTGATGGTTTTCTATACGGCAACGGCGTTGCCATTCTGTTTATGGCAAATGAAAGGCTTCTACGATACGATTCCCGTATCGCTCGAAGAGGCTGCCTGTATCGACGGCTGCACTCGTTGGTCGACATTCTATCGAGTCACATTACCGCTTGCGGTTCCCGGACTCGTGATCACGGCGTTGTTCAGCTTTATGACTGCGTGGTCGGAATACATCGTTGCCGCGCAGGTTTTACAGGAACGCGATATGTTTACCTTGCCTCTTGGCCTGAAGAGTTTTCAGGCCAGCATGTCGACCGATTGGGGCTTGTATGCCGCCTCATCGGTGCTGGTCAGCCTTCCTGTTGTCGTCGTGTTTATCCTGCTCAGCCGCTATCTTGTCAGCGGGATGACGCTGGGTTCGGTCAAAGAGTAATCGAAGCCTCATGCAACGCAGGGTGGCGACGCCTTACTGCGGATCCGCTTTTGTCCACACCGCGATTTCATTCCCGTTCGGATCGGTAAAATGAAAACGGCGTCCGCCTGGGAAGTCGAACGTTTCAGTACAAATATGGCAGCCGGTGACTCGTATCGCCTGCAACTTCGCCTCAATATCATCTGCGTACAGAACCACCAGTGGGCCGGTCCCCACTTCACTTGGCTTGCGTTCGCCGCTGAATCCTCCGTCAACGCCGCTACCGGAAAAACTCAGGTATCCCGGTCCCCACTCCTGAAACTCCCAGCCGAATACGACTGAATAGAATTGCGTTGTACTATCGACGTTCGATAATGCAAGTTCAACGTAATTAATCTTGTCATTCGCATTGGTCATTGTGAATGTCCCGAAGTGACTTAAGTGAACAGCAGTAAAACCAGGCTGGTTGTTGTTGAGTTGGGGTGCACTGAAAGTTGACTGGTAGCAGTATTCGTACCTTGTGGCCTAATTGACTCTTATCAGCGTGCACTTTGTGTGGGCGTGAAACTGTTCGTGTCGATGCGGGAAGGGGCAGGGCGAGATAGCGAGTGCAAGTGGACCAGGAAGCGTCCGTGTCTTTCCACCAGCCGATAGCAACAAGTGGCGGGAGGTCTGTGATTTATCCCATGTCGGGGCATGCTCGATAATTAGGATGAGCGGTTCCATCGTTCCATTCCGGCGATTGGATATTCTGACACGCCATCCTACAATCAGTTGCTGGCGATAACAGTCGACCGGACATTCCTGTCGGTCAGAAAATGGACACTTCATGTTGAATGGCCTCCGTTTCTCTACAATTGTGCTGGTATTCATGTGCGGCCAAGTCGAAGAAACACCCGATCCGAAGCTGCATCAGGAGCAGATGGGCCGCGCGACGCTGGGGGGCCTGCAATACTGGACGGATCACTTCGTGTGTCACGATTGGCGCATCCAACACCATGTTAAGTTCAAGCAGTTTCGATTGCTCAAGCCAACGAATCGGGTTGCGCTGGAGGGCGGCTATGACGAGTGCCGTCAGGCATTCGACGAGTTGCGCCGGCGCCCCGATTTCCCCGAGATTCCATCGACAATCGTGGTCTGCGTGCACGGGCTCGGCAGAACACGGAATTCGATGTCGAGCATCGGCAAGTTTGTCTCGGAGCGTGGCGGTCATGGTTGGATCAATTTCGGCTACGCGAGCACACGAAGCGGGATAGCCGACAACTCGCGAGCTCTTCTCCACGTGTTGAACGAACTTGCCGCATTAAAAAATGAACAGGACGCGAAAGTTGCGTCCGTCGCTGACCAACAACGTGGCATCGAGTTTCACATCATTGCTCACAGCCTCGGGAATATTCTCGTGCGAAAATTGCTTGGCGAGCTGGAGCAGGGGCACGTGGACCAAAAGGAGTCGCCCTGGCGATTGGGCCGCGTCGTCATGCTGGGTCCACCAAACCATGGCAGTGCGATGGCGAATCTGCTGAAAAAGAGTAATGCGTTCCGCCTGATCGCCGGCTCCAGTGGGCAAGAACTCGGCGCCGAGTGGGACGCGTTGAGCGAGCGTCTCGTCACTCCAAAGTCGGAGTTTGCGATCATCGCAGGTGGCAAGGAAGACGGAAAGGGATTCAACCCGCTACTCAGCGGAGATGACGATCTGATCGTGCGAGTCAATGAGACCAGACTTTCTGGCGCAGCCGACTTCGCCGTCATTCCATCAGTTCACACCTATCTGATCGATCGCGCCGAAGCCAAAGAGATGGCGTTGCAGTTTATTCGATTTGGATTTCTCAAGACCGCAGCCGAGCGAAATCGAATACCGTAGCGGCATCCATTCCGCATGACGTACGCTGCCTCCACACGGTCAACGTTGCTCCGCGTACAGACGATCTCACAACCACAAGCTGCAGGTGTTTTGCACGTAGCCAATCCGTAGGGCGGCTCGACGCAATTCCGCGTGTCCACGTCATTTCGAATCGGCGTCTAAACAGGGCAGCACCGCGGGACCGACTCGAGAGACGCGACTAACGACTCATCCGTTTTGAATTCAGGTAGAAGATGCCGGCGGCGCCTGATGCTACAAGGATCATGACAATCCACAGTACTACCGTGTACTGCTCCAGCGAGGCCATCGCGACGACCATGATCGTCAGCACGATGCCCAACGTCATCAACAGCCAATCAAAGTGCACCCCCGCCTGGCAACAACTGATCGCCAGTAATAACAACGCGATATCTGACGAGGCTTCGCGACTGATAATTTCCCGGCGTTCAAGCAAAAACACAATGCTCAAGAATGCCAACAGGATCGCCCAATGGCTCAACTCGCGTCCGATGAGAGATCGGACAGGTCGATTGTGTTGTTTTGCCTTGCGAGTACTGCGCCACAGACCAAGGGCGGCATACACGACGACAACAAATAACCAGTACCACCAAGCACCTGTCTCCGTGGCCTGACTCAGTCCCATGCCCACCAGGGCCAGCAATAGCATGGCACACAAGATGCCAAACCGAAGTTTCCAATTTCCATCACGCGAACGATCGGGCAGTTTCTCCTCAGACTGGTTCATGGCGGAATTTTCTGGGTTGGGTGGACGTCGACTGCCGCTCAGTTTTAACGAACGTCGACTTGGGGCTCAAGCAGCAGGTCGGTCGAACAGCGTCTCCCGGACTGCCATCCACATGATTGTGTCTGGAACACGTCCAAAGTATCACCGATTGCTTACACCCCGTCTGCTTTTATCCTGAAGTTGCTGATCACGATCGAAATATCGCGTAGGATGCGATCGCTGTAGGAATGGAAGTCAATAACGCGATGATTGCCGAGGCTAGTCGACCGTAGCTCCCTTTCGTGCCGATGTACGTTAAGAGACCAATGATCGCAGCCGTTCCAAGGCCCATGATCGTGAACTCGATCCCCTGTCGAGGGTGAAAAGGTAGACCAGCGAAGAGTGCCAACGCCAGCGTGTGAGTGAAAAGCTGACCCCCAGACCAATCCCGATGCGCTGTGGATGAAGCTAAGACGCGTCGATCTCACAGTTGCCCGAAGCGAGGTTGAGACAAGAGACCCCGACAGGGGTATTATCAAGTTCTGCCACGGTAACAGTCCGTGATGCAATATTTTCTGGAGTGAAGTGGAGTTGCGGCTTCCAGATTTCAATCAGGCCATCGGCGTATCCCCAATGACTCTTGGATGCGACTGCTATCTCAGTAATTGTGACCGCGTCAGATGCAGTGGCCAATCAGAAATGTAGACTGTCCATGATGCCCGAGTATAGTTCCCGTGGTCACCGGGCGGCAACGAGTGCTTGTCCATTTGAATGAACGGTTTTGCGGCCCGGATGCGTTGCACGGTTGTCCTGAATCCTCAGGAATCACTTGGCGATACCATCGAGTAGAGTTTATCGACAGTGCGGTAGTTCCGCGCGGTCGTCACCACACCAAGGTGCTTTTCGGCGTTAGCGGCGAGCTTGGAGCGGCCGATTCCATCTGGGGCATGAAGGTAGAAGACATGAGCCGTAAGCTTGTAGTTCTCGGTTGGCGATTTGGCAATTGTCAGTGCCTTCGTGTCCGGATCGGTAACAGGCTCGGCGAGAAAAAAGAAATGGAGCGTTTTTGGATGGGGCACCGCCCTGGGGAATGGATTTGATTCAATCGCGGTCAGCAAGTCTCTCGGCTTCAGGATGAAGAGATGCGGTCGAAATCCGTGTTGTTCGTCAATCCGCCGCACGATTTGTTTGGTGAGTGAGGAGGCATTCTTGGCTGATGAGTCAAATACGACATTTCCACTCTGGTTATAAGTTCGAACATTCCGAAGTGTGAGCGAATCGAGGTCTCGCTTGAGTTCGGCCATCGGCAAAATGTTGTGTCCGCCGACGTTGATACCGCGAAAGAGTCCGATCCACGTTGTCATGTGTGTCCTCGTGAATTGGCGCCAACCCGAACCTTCACGCGTTTCTGGATGGTTGTCCTTCAACGGTGAAACGGCGAGCGTGGCGGACCTACGCCGCGCTAAATAGATCAGGATAAAGCGCAGGCTATTCAGCAAACCGTGGCCAATAATGGTAATCCACAAATTGCGACCGCTGCGCAGGTAAATCCAGCCAAAAAGTACGCCAAAGGCACCGTTGCTGAGTATGCCAAGCGGTCCCTCGGCAAAATGAGCGGCGCCAAAAACGACACCGGCGATCGGGACCGAAAACCTAGGCGTGATCGTAGTGAAGTCAATCATGCGAGTAATGAGGAACGATCGGTAGAACATCTCCTCACCGAATGCAATGGTTGTCCATGCCAGAACAATCGCGAGGGTGAAGAACGGCAGGTTGCCTTCCAGGTCGTTGAAGCGGCTCTGATCAATTTCACTTGGCGCAAGCCTCAATGCGATGAGAAGGTATACCGCGATGTTCTGGACGATTATGAATACCAGTACGGCCACAACAAAAGCCACGACGCCAAACAGGAACGTCTTGGGAATACTCTTTGGTGTTCGCAGTCCTAATTCTCTCCAGCTGCTGCCCTGGCGCTTAAGGAGGATTCCGCCAAGAACGAGCATGAGTACATAACCCAAATTGATAATCGCGCCGCCGAGCAACGTGCTGAGCCCGACCAGGTTGCCCACTATGCCAAAAACTATGATTGGGCTGCCGACAATGAGAATATCGCGAAACGCCCGCGGCTGCGCAGACCAACTCTCTGACAATGCATCGATTTGAGGTGTACCTTCGTCCATGCTATTGTTTCCCTCTGCCGCTTGGGTGGAGGACCGTATGGCTCCATGAATTCCATGATACCCTGAGTTGTGGCTCCACGTTGACGGGTAAAGCGAACCAGCTACGAATGTATCGAATGATGCCCGACGTGAATCGTAGGGCAATTCCTCGATTGGCGGACCGCGGTGAAGTCCGGATAACATTATCCGCTTGTTATGCATCGACTCAGGTTTGCGTTGCTACTCTACGTCACATGGGACGAATTAACCGTCCGCTTTCTTCCGCTTCATCACACCTGTTTTGAAAGTCTGCAATTCGCCGTTGCCGTTTAACATTTGCGACGTGGCAGCAAATTCATCCTCTGGAGATTAGGGTTCGTCGACGGCCGCTGAAGTTCAGCAACGTGACCGAGTGTGTCCCTACTTCCGCTTTACGAATCTGATTTGCATGAATTTCGTGAAATCATCGTTCTGTTGAGCCGGCATCGACAGAACGAGCACTCGTTCGTCAGCGTTGTCCTGGGTAACCAGCGTTTTCTGCACGATCGGTTTTCCATTGGGAGCCTTGGCATCCGTTCTCCAGCGGACTGTTTTTGACTCCTCGTCATGTGCCGGTCATGGTTGCCGCGTACGGGCCGTCATCGACTACCACCGCCGCTTCGTCGACCGTGGGTCCGATCATCCCGCCCCGTCCACTGGGAAGGCGTTCCGATCCAGGGAATTCGACGGCCACCGAACTGAATGGTAACCGTGCGCCGTCTAACAAAACGTTGGACCGAAGCCGGTAAAACTCTGCGTTGGGTCCTTGAATCAATCGTACTACAAGCTTTTCCGTCGGCTCGGTCAACTTGGTCGTTATATCGCACCGCTGACCGACTCCTAACTTCCGACGAGCAGACCGTGGACGCAATTCCAAGCCGATTCAGGGAATCCGACAAGTTGACTTTGCCGGTCATTCTATTGGGGGTATAGCCGCAACACTGCTTTCCGTTCATCGGTATCGGCAATTAACCTCAGCTCGCCCTCTGTATACACAGAATGGCGACCTTGACTGGGTCATTGGTTTCGCATGGACCAGCACGGCACTCGCCTTTCTAGGCGGCCTTTCTTCGCTGGTACTACTTGTTTGGTTCATCGCATCAACTAATTCAAGTCGATCACTCTTCATTGTGCCCGCTTTTTTTGTTGTCTGTCTCATCTCTCTTCTCGGAATTCAATTCCTCAACACTCCGACGCCAACACTGGCTTCAGAAGCTTCTGAACGAGGCTTCGTTATCGGCAGATTCCTTGGATTGATACCGTGGGCCGTATTTGCGATGCTGCTAATGGTGGCGTCGGGCATGCTCCGGCCAGAACAGTCGACCTCCACAGCTGAACCACCACTCTAGCGCGGAGTGTGCGATATAACAAAGAAATGAATCGGAGCCGTACATGCTGGGCTGGTACGCTTCGCTATCATCGTTGAATCACGGCCCGGTTATTTCAGACGTTATCCGTACCGAGACCGCCTATGCCCTATCGCTGCACCCAACAGGAATCCCGATTGCGGTATCTTTCAACCTACGATTCAGAGGAGGCGTTAAAGTACGACGCGTGGGTTTGTGCAATGACGCCTGCCGATCACGACGCGTGTGTTTCTGACTTGAAACAACGTGTCACGTTTTCTGATGAAATGCCGGTGCTTGACGCCGGCAGTGGTACAGGTGCTCTGTGTTTGGCGCTGATTCGCTTGCCCGGCCTGCGCATCACAGCGTTGGAACCTGCTGTTGCGATGGACGACTTGCTTCAATCGAAACCTGAATTGAAACGCGTGTCATCCGTTCGCGGCTTCTGTGACCACCCGGATGACCAAGCCCATTTCAACGCTGGAGCATTCAACCTTGTCGTTTCGAGACTACTGGTGAACTGTCTATACGATCCACTTGCCGCATTTCGCAACTGGCATTTGTGGCTCCGAGAAGGTGGTACTGTTGTGGTGATGGACGGACTGTTTGATCGCGACGCCTGGACTGGTAGGTGGGATGGCATGGTCGACACACTTCCACTTTCTGCCTGCCGAACAACCGCAACCGTACCGTACTTGCTCGAACAATCTGGTTTCCGCATCAACTATGTAGGAATGATGGAACACACAAATGCATTACCCTCAACTCGGACTCAACGTTACATGGTTGTAGCAACCAAACAGGACGGATAACAATCGAATGCACCGGAGTCGCCGAGTCGAGGGTTTCCTGAATTCACGTTGTTCGCGGGAAGCGTCCCAAAAAATGTTGAAATGAAAGGCGGTCTCCCGTTGGGCTAAAATGCCCGGCGATGAAACCTTAAGCGTCGGCAGAACCGACCGGGAGACCACCCATGGATGAATCTAGACTCTTGCTTGAGCTAGGACAAGCTTCTTCGTCAGAAGCAGGCGTCGTATTTCGTGAGCACCTGCGTGGGTGCGTGCGTCAGATGCTGATCGACGTGATGTCGGCAGAGGTGACGGAGCTTTGCGGTTGGAAGCCGCGCCGAGTGACAGTGATTGTTTTCGAGCGGGCACCAGTCCGGGCCGGATACTTCACCAGGGGCAGCGTGAGGAGGTCGTTCGTCCTTGCGTGCGTCGAACACATCCCGACGGCTCGACCACGGAAGTCCCGCTGGCGAGCTATGAATCGGCGAATAACCCAGACGAGCTTCGCGGTTCGATCGTGAACGCGTTGATTGCGGGTGTCAGCACGCGCGAGGTACGGCAGACACATCCGAAGTCGCCAGGCGTTGGCCGTTCAAGCGTTTCCCGGCTCTGGCAGGATGTGGGTCACAAGTTTGTCGATTCGCTTCGGGGGAAGGATCTCTCCGCGCACGACTGGGTTGTGATGATGATTGATGGTATTCGGCTGAGCACGAACAGACGGCGGTGGTTGCCATGGCGATCACCGCAACCGGCGAAAAGCATGTCCTGGACTTTGAGCTTGGGAGCAGCGAGAACACGGAAGTTTGCCGCGGTTTACTGCATCGGCTCGGGCAGCGAGGTTTCCGCTGCACGCGACGATTGTTTGCGGTGTTAGACGGGAGCCAGGCCCTACGAACGGCGCTGGTGGAGTACTATCCGGACGCGATCGTGCAGCGTTGCCTGGTTCACAAGGAACGAAATATCCGCGGCAAGCTCTCGAAGAGGCACTGGGGCGAATTGGCGAGGTTGTTCAAGCGTCTGCGTAGCGTTCAGGGCCAAGCTTCAGCACAGGAAGTTGTCGCGGAGCTTGTTGCGTTCCTTGAGCCGAAGAACGCGGAGGCTTTGACGAGCCTGCTTGAAGCGAGCGATGATCTCATCGCATTGCAATCGTTGAACGTTCCCAACACGTTGCATCGCAATCTGTTGAGTACGAATGCGATCGAAAATTCCTTTCGCAATACTCGCAGGAAGCTCGGTCGCGTCACACGGTTTCGAGCGGAGACGGATCAAGCCACACGTTGGCTGGCGTTCGCTCTCACCGAGGCCGAGAAAGGCTTCCGTCGCATCTCTGGCTACGCTGACTTGCCAAAGCTGATGGCGGCGTTAGAAAAACAAGAAAACTCGCCACGCGAAAAAATCCCTACGGGACTACCAGAGGGAGAATCTAACGAAATGGAGAACGACACTCACACCCCGGCGGCTTAACGCGAGCTTTGAAAGGGCTCGCTTGCCGCCTGACTAACCACTAACCTGTACTTGTGAGGCCATCAGAGTTTCAACAACCAATGGGATTGCGCAAGAAGCTTGGCGAAGGAGGAAGATTGACATGATGTGAATCTGAAACCTTTGATAGTGACCCTGCGGGTGGAAAGCCCGTCCGGTAACGCCTGACCAGCGGCCGGAAGCGAGTCTTGCGTTGCACGAGGTAACGAATGTGACGAAGCGTAGACAGCTAGTCCGGAAGCCGTGTAAATGAGCTTCGAAAGGTTGTTTCTTACGAGTGTCTTTGTCGTTCCCATAGCAGGGACCACGCGGTTGTTCTGAAAGCGGCGCTTCGAGCGTCACTGGGTCTGGATCAGCCGACTCGTCGGAGTCGTAGAGCACGCGCAAACGGACATTGGGGTCGCCCAGGAACTTGGGAGGTCCTGTCGTTTCCACAAGTAATTCCCGGCTGGAGATACCGGGTTACCAACTCCAGGCTCACATGATGGCACTTGTCGTGTGAGAGCGAACGTACGAGTGCAACGTTGTGGTACCGCTGATCGAAGGCAACGAAGTGACGCGGGACGAGCGGCAGGAAATCATAGTGCCTTGATAGTACCGACGAACTCGGGGAACGGCGCCCAGTCGGACCCGACGGAGGGAAGCGAGGCATCGAATCATGGAACCGTATTTGGGAAACACATCGAATGCATCGAAATTCGAAAACTGTGTCTACGAAACAGAAACGGATAGCTGAATTGGCGAGACAATCGCCGGAAATGGGCTTCACGTCTTTGGCTTACTTCATGGACATTGACTGGCTTTTTGAAGCGTACCGGAAAACTCGCAAAAGCGGAGCGGTTGGGGTCGATGGTGTCACGGCAGCGGAATACGAGCAAGACCTCGAAGGCAATCTTCGACGGCTTCTTGATCGAGCCAAGTCGGGCAGCTATCGAGCACCGCCGGTTCGGCGAGTCTACATTCCAAAAGGAAGTTCCTCGACCGAGGTCCGCCCGATTGGAATTCCAACGCTGGAAGACAAGAATCCTCCAACGTGCCATTGTCATGTTGCTGGAGCCGATCTATGAGCAGGACTTTTTGGACTGTTCATATGGCTTTCGTCCTGGACGATCAGCACACATGGCTTTGGGAACGCTCAGAAAACAGGCGATGACTGCTGGAGGCGGCTGGATTCTGGAAGTCGATATCCGAAAGTTTTTTGACCATCTGAGTCACAAACACTTGCGAGAGTTTCTCCATCGTCGGGTACATGACGGAGTTTTACAAAAGCTGATTTACAAGTGGCTCCAAGCGGGTGTGATGGAAGTCGGTAACGTGAGTTACCCCGACGCCGGATCGCCCCAGGGCGGAGTGGTGTCGCCCATCCTTTCGAACGTCTTCCTGCACTACGTGCTTGATTTATGGTTCGAAGAAGAAGTGAAACCACGCCTTGCGGGCCCAGCTTTTCTGATTCGCTTTGCGGATGACTTCGCGATTGGGGTTCGCAGCGAGCGAGACGCCCACCGCATTATGGAAGTCATCCCAAAACGTTTTGCCAAGTATGGCCTGACTGTCCACCCGGACAAAACTCGCTTGATTTGTTTTCGGTCTCCGTCACTCCCAAGTGACAAGGCGGGAAGCTCAAGCACACGTCCGGAAACGTTCACCCTGCTGGGCTTCACTCATTATTGGGGGAAGACTCGCAAAGGGAACTGGGCAATCAAACGCAAGACCGCATCGAGCCGCTTCGGGCGTGCAGTGCAGAGCATTGCACAATGGTGTCGACTCAATCGACACCGGCCTGTCAGCGAGCAACATTTCAAGTTGCGTCAGAAACTCCACGGACACTACGCGTACTACGGGATCAACGGAAACTATGCCGCGCTGCATCGGTTTCATCACGAGGTGTATCGAAGATGGTTCAAGTGGCTTAATCGCCGGAATCGTCAACGCGAACTTTCATGGGAACTGTTCAGTGCATTGGTCAAACGTTATCCGCTGCCCGCACCTCGTATCGTCCACCGATTCACGTAGCGAATCCCTGATTTGAGGAACCGTATGCACTAATGCGTGCCCGTACGGGTCTGTGGGAGCTTGGGGCGGGCAACCGCCCTGGGCCACCCGGTCATCCCCTGTTGAGGTTGATTTGTCCATAGAGTTCGTTTTCTTCCAGGAACGGTAAGATTAGAACACGCCAGCTATGCAGCGGGTTTCCATCGTCATCAGTGGTGTATGGCGGAGGAAAGTGGCCGTTTGCGGATTCGTAGTTGATCAAAGCCAGAGATATTTGGGGGATGTTATTCATGCAGGCGGATCGCCGGGCGGCCGGTCGGGCGCTGCTGACTGCTGGAATAACCATCAGCGTGACAAAAAGGCCAAATGCGAAGGTCCAAGCTGCGACCTGGAAACGTCTGTTGATGATGGACACGCCGACTATCAGCAGCCACAGCGCCATTGGCACGCCATAGAAGCGCCAAGCGGCAATTGGTACGAGAGCAACGGCGACGGCGGCGGTTAGCGAAAACAAGTAGCGCGTCGTGAACTGCTTCGGATCAGCCTGGCCAGATGTTTCGTCTGTGTTGGTCATGAATGCCGAAGCGGGTTAGTCGAGTGGCATAAAGAATCCATGTAAGTCCGAGGTTGGGGCGGAGTCTTTTTGTTGGAGACTCAGGCCACGTGATCGTGATTGCGCACGTCACAATTGTCACCCCAACCTGCGGAGCAACTGATGAACATTCTTGCAATTGACTTAGGCAAATACAACTCGATGTGCTGTTTCTTCGAGACCGCGGGCCAGAACTACGAGTTTTGGAACGCTGAAACGACTCGGCCCTACCTCACGAAGCTGCTGCAGTGGCGCAAAGTGGACCTGGTCGTAATGGAAGCCTGTGGCCCCAGCGGCTGGATCAACGATCTGTGCCAAGAGCTGGGCCTGCCAACGCTGGTCTGTAGCACCAACGAAGAAGCCTGGCGCTGGAAGAACGTCAAACGGAAGACCGACAAAGATGATGCGTTGAAGCTGGCTCGACTGGCCATGATGCAGCAATTGACATCGGTGCACGTGCCCACGCACGAAGTGCGTGAGCATCGCACGCTTGTCAAGTATCGCAAGACGGTGGACCGAAGAATCAACCAGATCAAGAACTCGGTCCGCTCGCTGTTCGCCAACCGCGGCATCGTGATCGCTCAGGGCAAGCGAGCGTGGTGTACCGGTCGCGAACTAATCGACTCGTACGGTAAACCGCTGGCCGAATGTTCGATGAATGAATTATGGCAGGGTCAATTGCACGAAGAGCTGACTCAACTGGATGCGTTGACGACTCAGCTGAAAGAAGTGGAGCGAAGACTGGAAACGATTGCCCAAGAAGATGATCGTATCCAGCGCGTCATGACCATCCCCGGCGTAGGCCGCAAGACGGCCGAAGTGTTAGTCACGGCGCTCGACGACGTGCATCGTTTCAAGAATGGCCGCCAGGTATCGGCCTACATTGGGATGGTTCCCAAGCAGTATCAATCGGGACAGATGGACCGCAACGGTCGGATTACCAAGCGAGGCTCACGGCTACTGCGGACGATGCTGCTGGAATGTGCCTGGGTGAGCTTGCGTTACAATTCGTGGGCTCGTGCCACCTACGACCGCATTCACGGTGGCGCGCGGACTCGCAAGAAGAAAGCGGCGGTCGCTCTGGCTAGAAAGATCGCCGTGGTCGCCTGGTCCATGTTGAAACATGAAACCGACTGGGATCCTGAACGGATGGGAATTGTCAAACCGGCTCCGCCGGTCACGACCTAACCGCTGTCAACGCGTATTTCAAACGGACGCCGGTGTTAAAGCGTCTCCTTAACGGACGTTCGGACGTCGTCATAACGAATGCGTGACAGCGGCATGATTAACATCTGAGACTTCGAGGAGCACGAACGAGGAAGCACGACCAGCCGCCAGACAATGCTGTTGAGAGCACCCATCAAGAACAGGCATCCATGGAATGTCGCCATAACGAATGTGCCCAGCAGCTCCCAGAACCGTCCACAACGGTTCCACCGCAAGGAATGATGAGACGACGCAGCTGAAATCGACGCGTCGATAACTCGAATAGTCGTATGAGTCGAATCGTTTGGCCGTGACCAATCGGACAGCATTACTCGAAGCTCACCAACAAAGGCAGGCATCGTTGCCTACGTCTACGCCGCTCTCGTCAACGGACAGGGCGATTAACGACAGCGGCTCCGACGAAGGCAACTCAAAGGGACTTCAAATGTTCTAACGCCAATTATCGACGAACATCCTTGACCAACCTCGGACTTCATAGTCGGTTGAAATCAGCGGGCCGTGATTAAGTGTTTCCGAGCGCACTGAGCCGTCACGGCATTTACGGCTCCGCTGCATTTCATTGTTACGCCGCGATAGTTGTCAAACAGCGTGTTGAAACCAACCCTTCCGGTCAGAAGCGGCGTGCTGGATGCCTACGAACACGGTCATGTTCGGATGCACCTCATAGATCACAACATAAGGGAACTTCTTGATCAGCACACCACGGAAATCACAACCAACACTTCCGAATAGCTCTGGTGATTCGACGACTAAGGCCAAGCGATCACGGACAGATGACCTGAAGCGATTGCCCAAGTCGACAGAGATGTTGTCGTAGTGGTCAGTTGCCGCTTTCAAATCAGATGCGAAATTCGGGTGGAAGCGATAAGTGCTACCCATTCACGCGCCGCCACATTTCGTTATTGTCAATGCATATGGAAGGATCAGCCTTGATCTCTTCGCTGCGCCGTTGCATCTCCACCATCACTTCAGCTGGCAGAACGATTGCCTCGCCAGACTCTGCGATTTCGTTCCATAGTTTGGTAACGATCTTGAGCTTCTCGGAAACGGGCAGGTTCGTCAGTTCTGATGCGTCCATACCCCTATTGTATTCAATTTGTCTGGGTTTGCCCACATTCGTAAAGCACGGGAATTCCCCGTGTCAGGCAGCAGCAGAAGATGGTTTTGGGGGATGTCCAACATCGAGGGCCTTAGAGATCGCACCGGAGTTTGCGGCGTAACGACCGGCATAACCGGGCCGCCGCGGTTGATGCTCCATTTGAAAACGCGCTGTCGGCGGCTCCGCGTTCATGCAATTGTTATGCCAATTATCGAACGGGTCTCCTAACGGCTTGTCCGGGAAACGCTTTTGTGTCGAGAACACCGTCTTTGATTAGTGGCGTGCCGTTGACAATGACGTGACGCATTCCTTGGGTGTGTTGGTTCGGATCAGTATAGGTGGCCCGCACTTCGAGTTTGTCCATGTCAAAGACAATAATATCGGCGTCCATCCCCACTTGTATGCGTCCCTTTTTCTTCATCTGTGAGACATATTC
Organism: uncultured Planctomycetales bacterium; assembly: GCA_963821085.1. Classification (GTDB taxonomy): domain Bacteria; phylum Planctomycetota; class Planctomycetia; order Pirellulales; family Pirellulaceae; genus CAWGCE01. Next base: position 440,013 of record CAWGCE010000017.1, read on the forward strand.
TCCGAGGATTTGAGCCGGGCGGAATGAGCAACGTGCAACAGCCTGGATCAAAGTCTCAGCTTGTCGATCGCGGACGTAGTCAGTGAGGAACTTCACAAAGGTGGCCGCGGTACGAGGGTGGGCAAAGGCATTTTTTGGTAAGGGCCACACATCTGCGTCAATGATTTTTCCGTTCGTCTTGTCGATCCACGGCATCGCATCAGAAGCGATGATACCGCCGGGATACAGAACAGCCAGATCGAGCAGGTGTTGGTCTCTCGGCAGGCGGTAGTAATGCCAAACGATGATTTCCCCAGGAGAGTCTTTCTGCATCTGTCGCAGTTCTTCCTCAGTCAGCGGTTTACCGAGATATTCAATATCTTCGGCCCTAGCGTTCATCCGTTTCATATTTGCGGGCTGAAACATGGCTGCGTTGACAGCGCCGCTGCCCGCACCGTAGGGATACCCCTCGACAGTGATGTTTGCTCCGCGTTCCTGAGCATCCCGGATGATCCGAACCGCAAGCGATATATCAGTCAAGCTGGTACTGTTCAAATGGCAAATGTGAACATGCGAACCAGCACCGGTGGCAAACGAGATCAGCTCACCATAAGCCTGAATCGAGCTATTTGGATCAACACGGCTGAGATTACGGATGTGCGTAAACGTCGGTACTTTGCGACTCGCCGCCAATTGATGCACCGCGAGAACTTCCTTGTATCCGTAACCCGGCGCATAGCCAGAATTCAGCCCAATGCCAATGCTGCCTTCATTGATCCCTTGTTCAACCAGATCGAGAATCTCTTTCGTCTGCTCTTCCGTGGCGACGTCGTTCACCCATCTGGTTAATGCGTAGGCGTCCTGAAACCATTTCAAATTCGGCTCTGGCTTGAGTCCTTCCAGCGCGGAAACGCGTGCGTACGTCCAAGCCGCCGCGACACCATAGTTGATCACGCGTCCTGTTTGTTTCTGAATGTCGTACCAAGGTCCAACCGGGAGGATTCCGGATTCCAGCTCTAGAGCTGTGGTTACTCCGTCAAAGGCCTGCATCCGATCAGCCGGGATATTTTGCCCGTGTGCGTGAAAGTCAATGAATCCGGGTGCGACGATCGCGCCCTTGGCATCAAGCACCGCTCTCCCGGTAAGTGGTTCTTCCGAAACGGATACGATCGTTCCCCCATTGATTCCGATGTTGCGAACCGCATCAAGGTTCGTTTCCGGATCAATGACACGTCCTGAAGAGATGACAAGGTCGTATGTTTCCTGCGCAAGTAGCGTCTGCGCTGGCAAGCAGGGAGCGACTAGCAAGAGGATGGCAATGACAAGGCGAATTGGCATTTAGCGCTCCGTGAAAGTTTTGTTTTATGAGGCATAACGTTTGGCATAACCGGGCCGCCGCGGTTGATGCACGACTTGAAAACTCGCGATCGGCGGCTCCGCGTTCATGCCATTGTTATGCCTCGATTTCGTTGGCCTGGAGAAAGTCGGGGGAATGTCCGCTGTCTTTTGAGCAACCAAGGCGAAGTAGTACAACGGTGTACCCTCCATAGACAAACGATGTCGGTATCGTTCTATGTGATGGATGTCCAAGTATTCAGAGAAAATCAATTCTCGAATGAAGCGAGAGAACCCGGATAGTCAGTCTTGTCAAGAAACGTCTCCTTGATATTAAAGGCGACCCATCCGCCATCGGCAACAAACTGAAGCGATTGGAAGAATGCCTTTGGCGGGATGTCACCGAACCCTAAGGCTGCCACCGAGGTAAGACAGTCGATCGACCAATCTGAAATCTCTTCGACCAACTCAGATTTCAAGTTCGTGAAATCCGCCACGTAATATTCATCGTATATCCCAGGACGATCGCGGTAACAGGCATCTTTCGCTTCGGGAATGATGTCGGCACCGACTA
>CAWGCE010000018.1:0-287260 GCA_963821085.1 uncultured Planctomycetales bacterium
GAATGTTCTCTTCATCAGCGTTCACACCAGGAATCAGCGGTGTCCTGGCGATGAAGTCGATATCGGGGAAGGTCTCGTAGGCTCGCTTGAAGTTGGCCAGGATCCGCTCGTTATCCACGCCGGTCCACTTCTTGTGCCGCTCGGGGTTCATCAGCTTGAGGTCATGCAAGCATCGTGTCGACGTGGGGCAGCACCTTCTCGACGAACTCCCAGGGAACATTGCATGCCGTTTCGATCGCCGTGTTGATGCCACGACTGTGGGCTTCTTTCAGTAACGCGGCACTGAAATCGGGTTGCAACATGCATTCCCCGCCGCTGAGCGTCATGCCCCCGCCGGTGTTGTGGTAGAAGGAGGCGTCTTTCTCCACTTCGTTTAATACTTGGTCGACAGTCATCTCTTCGCCGAACATGTACAAGGCGTTCGTTGGACACAGCGCCGTGTGTTCCGCCGTGCAGCCACTGGCCAGATCCCAGTTCACATGCACTTTGTCATCCGGCCCATCGAGCGTGTAGAAAGCACCCCTAGGGAAAGGATCCTTCAGACACGCACCGCATTCCTTTTTGCCAACGCATAGTTTGGGGTCATAGCCAAGTTCAGGCTTGGGGCGAATGCTTTCCGGGTTGCTGCACCACTTGCATCGTAGCGAGCAGCCTTTGAGGAAAACGTTCGTGCGAGTGCCTGGGCCGTCATGGCTGCAGTAACGCTGGATGTTCAGGACTCGGCCAGTTAGAGCGGCGTTTTTGGTCGTTGGGCTCATGATTGTTTCCCTCCAAAATAGATGCCAAGGGAACGGGCAATCTGAATGAATTCGTTGTTCTCAGTCACCGTTCTGACTTTGTTGATCGCGTCCTCCAGCGGTACGTACTTGATGTCAGGCGGAACAAAGGCGACCATCGCACCATCCTTACCGGCCTCGAGGGCGTTGACTGCTGCGGCGCCATACGCCAAGCCCAACTGACGGTCCACGGCGGTCGAAGTACCTCCACGGACCCAAGGGCCAAGGACCATTGGCTTGGCAGCCAAAGCCGTGCGCTGTTGAAGTCCATTGGCAACGGTCTCTGCCGCAAATCCTGAGCGGTTGATGGCGTGCGCTCCACTCGGTTCGGTGGCCATGGGTGACAGAGATGCCTTCAGTGAATTGACGGCCGGTTCGGAGTCGGCCGTTTTCGCGTCCTCCACGAACCGGGCCCCCTGGGCGACTACAACCAGACCGAAGGGACGCTGGACGTTGACGCGTGATTGCAGTTCGGCTGCCAGTTCATCGAGCTTGCACGGAATTTCGGGAATCACCACTGCATCGGCACCGGCGGCGATACCGGACTGCAACGCGAGCCAGCCGGCTTGCTCGCCGAGCACTTCCACAACAAAGACCTGTTGCGATGCTTGTGCCGCCTGTCGTGCACGATCGAGCATTTCGATGGTGAAGCTCAGCGTGCTGTTGAATCCAAAGGAAACCAATGTCGATGCAATGTCGTTCTCGATCGATCGCGGCACGCAGATCGTATTCAGGCCTTTCTGATTCAGCTTGTAAAGGATGCTCAGCCCCTGCATTCCCACGACTGAAATCACTGCATCGATGCCTTCCTGCTTGAGCGTGGCCAGCAGTTGATCCGACATGTCGCGTTCCTCCAGCATGCCGTGTTCATCTTCGCACCTCACTTGAAATGGATCGACGCGGCGGGACATGCCCAGCAGGCGGCTTCCGGAGGGATCGAGGTTGTCGATCAGAGCCGGACTCAGAGGCAGTAGCCCACCCTCGTCGTATTGATCCGGGTTCAAGACTCCGCTAAACCCGTCGCGGATTCCGACAAGCTCCCACCCCAGTCTCGTTGCCGCCAGCGCCGCGCCCTTGATCACCGCGTTCAGTCCCGGCACGAAGCCAGCCCCCACGTTGATCGCAATTCGTCTTTTGGTTTTATCCATATTCGTTGCCTTGATCGGTGTTCAAAAAGTCAAAGAACCCTCGGTGTTTGGTTATTGCCACGAGTTGGCGGTACGGCGTGGCGTAGCGACACGCCGTACCAGTCCCGTTAAACGTCACTAGCAACGCTGCAAAGTGCGTTCGATCACTTCGTTCTGCACGCCCACATGGAGTTGGGTAAAAAACGCGCTGAATCCTGCAACACGAACCACGAGGTCACGATAGTTTTCCGGATGTTTCTGTGCATCTCTCAGCATCTCCGTATCCAGCACATTGAACTGAGCGTGATAGCCACCGTTTTGGAACAAGGTTCTGACCAGGTTCAGCACGCTGTCCCGGCCTTTGCGCGTCTTCAATTGATCTGGCGGGAGCTTCAGGTTCATATGCGTTGCACACCACTTGACGGGATCGTTACCCTTGGTTGCAGACATTATCAGCGCGGTAGCGCCGTGGGTGTCGGTCCCCGGCATGGCAGACAAACTTCCATCGGTGAGCGCCACACCGGCTCTCTTGCCGGTGGGCAATGCGCCGGTCACCAAGCCCATCAGGTTGTGCACGCTCTTGGTGTACTGGTCCATCGAGGTCTTGATGTCCTTGCTGATGTAGTTGCCACCGCCGTCTACACTTTCAAATGCACGCAATACGCTGTCATTCACCCTGCGAACCATGAAGTCCACTTCATCGATATCGTTGCCGTATTTGGGTACATCCTCGTAGCACATCTTATGGACCTTTTCGTATTCCCCTTCGAAATTGGCCGCCAGGGCTTTCTTGAGTTCAGCCATGGTCAGCTTCTTCTTGTCGAATACGAGATCCTTGATGGCCATCAGTCCATTCCCCGCATCCACTGCTCCGACAGAGATCTGGGCGACCGTGTAATAGTTGGCGCCGCCTTTCCAGGTTTCGAGGCCGGTTTCAATGCAGCCCTTGGTCAGGATGGATCGCCAGGTACAGGGCAGGAAGTCGGCATTCAGCATGCTCGCAATCCAGGCTCCCCGGCGGAGAACATCTTCAGCGAATTGAAGCTGCCCTTCAAATGCCGCATACAGCTCCTCAAAGTCCTTGAAGGTCTCTGGATCGCCTGTCTTGGGCCCGACCTGCGTTTTGGTGCGAGGATCGAAGCCGTTGTTCAGGGTTAGCTCGAGCACCTTGCCGAGATTAGGCTGTCCCTCCACCGGATGACCTGTTTCATAGGGGATGTAACTCCCCACGCACGCCCCGACACAGGTCCGCCTGGCCTTACCTAGGGGAAGAGCGCCATTTCTCTCCGTGTTCCCCCACAGGTACAGTGCCCGCTCTACCATCACGTCGGCATTAACGAACTGGGGCATGCCGACCCCGGTACCGATACAATCGAGCACTTTTTCGAGGAATTTGCCCGGCGTTTTAGGGGTGAGTGCACAGGACAATGGTGGCTGGGGGAAAGACAGATAGGTGCACGCATCGAGGATCACATAGTCCATCTCCGCCGTGGCATCTCCCCCCTCTTCGTTATAGCCCGCAAGGGTAATACTTTGACCCAGGTCGGCAGAGTTCTGCAGGGCAACTTTCTCGCCGTAGTAGTAGTTAATCTCATTCAACCTGACAACGAGGTTCTGGAACATAAAGACGGCGTCGTCATAGTCAATCAGCCCGGCATCCTTGTCGGCTTGGTAGTAGGGCTGCAGGTTCTGGCCCAGGTAGGCCTCTGAATATCCGCAGCCGACCTGCTCAAGTTCTGCGGCCAGGTGACAGAAGAAATGGCACTGCATGACCTCCCGCAGGTTGCGGGCCGGGTGCTCGGGCACACGCTCGCAGGTCTCCGCGAGGGAGACCAACTCCGCTTTGCGGACTTCGTCTTTCTCCTTAGCAGCCATTTCGCGAGCCAACTCGGCATAACGGTTCGCCCAGCGGATCATCGCTTTCATCACAATGAGACTGGCCTGGTAGAAGTAAAGTTTGTCTGTGTTCTCCAGACGCATTTCCAGGGACATCATCCGCTCTTCGACATCCTTGATGACACTGGCAAGACCCTGCTGGTAAACCATCGGGTAGTTGAGATTGCCGCCGCCACCCGGCCAGTCATGGAACGGAACAACGAGACCAGATTCGTAGCACGGGGCCGGATCGAAACCATAGCGCTGTTGGAATATGGATTCCGTCCGGCTCTTCAGCCCACGCTCGTCCCAGTACTCGAGCGCCCATGCATTGGCTTCCTTGTCTTCCTTGGTTTTCGATTTTTCAACGGTTTTCTCTTCCTTCATCCACAGGACGTTCCACTCGGGATTGGGGTAGATAGCCTTGTAGCTTCCTGCCATGGCACCCACGAAGAGGTTGTCATCAATGAAAAGCTTTTTGCGTTCCAACAGAGCCGCCAGGAACTTGGCACGCCGCAGGATCTGTACGTCACCGGGCGTCGCTTCATACACCTCTTTCATGATCCTGATCCGCTCGAAATCAAGCTCCTGAGGTGTACTTCTGTTGCGCTCTTTAAGCCGATCGATCCGAGCCTTATCTGCCGTGACCCGTGCTGTAGTTGCTTTCCGAGTAGCCGTGTCAGTCGTCATTTTGTGTTTCCTTTATGTCGATGCCGGTCCGGAGTCAGCAACCTGGATCCGGTGAAGTCAGCGTTCAAAATAGGACGTGCGAGCAGTGAGTGCTATTCGTAAAACTACGATGCCTGAATCTGCGATTTGCGCACTACCGCGGTCGAGCCAACGTAGAGGGCATGGTCGGATCACGAATAGGAGTTCGCAGCACTTCATCCCTCCACATGGTTTTGGTTGTCCGGGCGGTCTTCGACCTTCGTCTTTGTGTTGGCAGCCACTTCTTCACTCTGCCCGGGCTGTTTGCCAGAAAATAACCGTGCGAGACGGCTGGTTGGTCCACGGAACAGAACGTACGGTAAGATGGCGCAACCGACGGCTACGATCAAAAGTTGCACGACGGAGAACGCCCGCAGGAACACGAGTTGATAGACGGAGTCCAGCAAACACGCCACGATGAAGATCCTGGTGAGGTCGTTACACGCTGATAAGAGTCGCGCTCGCCGCTCAGCCGGGAATGCAAGGATTCCCCACAAAAAGGGCGGCTGCCCTTCGCGCGTCCTTCAACCCAGCTCGGATGGCGAGGATGGTCACAACGGTCGGCATTATCACCAACCGCAAGTGCAGCGGGCCGCTCGCCCGTCCAAGGAGTTGCTCCACCCCGCGCGATATCGCCTCCAGGATTGAATCCATAGTTAGTTTTACTTGAGCAAGGGTTCACGTTCCTTCAACAGGTCGACGCGGTGTGCGAGCGAGACAACATGCCCCCGGCAATGTTGCGGCAGCGAAAGCCGTTTTGCGGCAAGGATGCGCGTCGCGTAGTAGGCCCGTTGGCCGGAGCGACAGAAAACGAGAATCTCGCGGTCACGAGGCAGTTCGTCCAGCCGTGTGCGGAGCTCCGGCAAAGGGATATTCATCGCGCCGGTATGGACTCGACGGCCAGTTCCGGCGGATTCCGCACGTCGAGCAGGAAACCGTGTTCACCGAATTCCAGTGGCAGTGTGGCATGTCGCCCCGCAGGATATCCGCGGCGACCATTCCTGCGAAGTTGACCGGATCCTTCGCGCTGCCGAACGGGGCGCATAGCAGAGTTCGGACTCTTCCAGGTCGTAGATCGTGCAACCCATCTGGATGGCCATCGCAAACGAGTCGATTCGTTTGGGCACGCCAGTCCTCGCCGAGCACCTGGGCGCCCAAGCAGTCGTCCATCGGATTTGCGGAACAGGACTTTGATGGCCAGCATCTTGGCGCCCGGATAGTAGCCCGCGTGCGAGTTTGGGTAGAGGTAGATCTTCTCGAAATCGGTCATCGCCTAGCTGATTCAAGCGTCTTCTCACTGGCGCCGGTCTGAGCGATCGCGGCTTCAAAGATCTGACAGATCGACGTGCCTTGTGTGCCGCGGTACCGCGAATCACGTCCGGCAATCACATCAGCCGCGATCCGGCCCTGACGGTTGGCCGGGCCGGCCAGTGGGATCAGCGTCCATTGGCCCGTCACGAAATCCTTGACCTCAACAGCATCGCCGACCGCGAAGATGTCTGGGTTGCTGGTGCGCATCTGCTCGTCGACGCGGATTCCGCCGCGCTGGCCAATCTCGATCCCGGCCATCTTGGCCAGCGCCGTTTCCGGGCGCACGCCAATCGCCAGGACCACGATGTCCGCCGGATGGGATTTTCCGGACTTCCGTTTGGACTTCCAACGACCCGTCGTCCGCTTGCTCGAATCCGGCCACGCCATCATTGAGTTCCAGCCGAACGCCATGCTTCTTCATGTAGCGCTGAACGAGGTTCGCCATTTCGGGGTCCAGCGGAGGCATGACCTGATTGAGCTTCTCGATCAGTGTCACTTCGAGTCCGCGATGGACCAAGTTTTCGACCATCTCCAGGCCGATGAACCCGCCGCCCACGACCACCGCCCGCTGCGGTTTGGTCACCGTCTGGTAACCCGTGTACTTATCCATGCCGGTCGGCACCGTCGGCTCTCGATCCAGCCATTCGCGCATGTGCCGGGCATCCGGTACGGTTCTGACCGAGAAGATTCCCGGAAGGTCAATGCCGGGCAAGCGGTGGACGGATGGGAGCCGCCCCGGGCGAGAGCACCAGCTTGTCGTAGTGCTCGGTCGTGACTTCACCCGTAACGTGGTTCTTTAGCTCCACGGTTTTGTCTGCCGACGAGATGCCGACGACCTCGCAGCGCGTTCGGCAGTCGATCGCGAACTGTTCGCGAAACGTCTGTTCGGTCGCCACCAGCAGGCTCGACTCCTTTTCAATCGCGCCGCCGACATGGTAGGGCAGACCGCAGTTCGCGTAGGAAACATAGGGTCCTCGCTCGACCATGAGGATTTCGGCTGTTTCGTCCAGCCGGCGCAAGCGTGCCGCACACGATGCTCCGCCGGCCACTCCACCCACGATGATGACTTTCATTTCGTCATGTTCCTTGTTTGTTCCGATTGCGTTTCAGTAATTGCGCGATCGACCGGTGGTCGTACCCGTGCGCTACTGCATGTACCAGCCGTGACTGACGATAAATGACTGCCCCGTCATGGCATTGGAGGGAAACGCGGCACAAAACAAGGTGGCCTCGGTGACGTCCTCCAACGTGGTGAATTCGCCGTCGACGGTCTCCTTGAGCATGACGTTCTTGATCACCTCCTCCTCGGAGATGCCCAACTCCTTGCGCCTGCTCGGGAATCTGTTTGTCGACCAGGGGAGTGCGGACGAAGCCGGGGCAAACCACGTTGGCGCGGACTCCATGTTCGGCCCCTTCCTTGGCGACGACTTTGCAGAGCCCGATCAGGCCATGCTTGGCGGTCACGTAAGGGGCCTTCAATAGCGAGGCCTCCTTCGAGTGGACCGAACCGATGTAGATGATGCTGCCGCCTCGTCCCGACTTGTACATGTGAGCAAGGCAGGCTTTGGTCGTCAGGAAGGCGCCGTCGAGATGGATGGCCAGCATTTTCTTCCACTCGGCGAACGGGAACTCGTCGATCGGGTGAACGATCTGGATACCGGCGTTGCTGACCAGCACGTCCACGCCGCCGAACTCGGCGACCACCGCTGCCACCCCTTGATTGACCGCCTGCTCGTCGGCGACGTCCATGGCCACGCCCATGGCGATGCCGCCGGCTGCGCGGATTTCCGCGGCCGTGGCCTCCGCGGCCTCTGGCTTGAGGTCGGCAATCGCGACCTTCGCCCCTTCGCGGGCGAAGCGAAAGGCGATGTCCTTGCCGATGCCACTGGCGGCCCCGGTGATGATCGCTGATTTGTCTTTGAGTCTCATGGCAACCTCCGATCAGGAAGCGAGATAATCGTGAACGACCGTTCCCAGGTTAAGGGTCAGGTCCGAGACAATGTGGACGCCCGAAAGCACTTCCAGCACCGGTAGGGCGGCGACCGGTGCGAGCGCGTGATGAAACAACTCCAGCGCCGCAGGTCCCTGCCAGGCCCCTTTGACGGTGACGTCGGCGCACACGTAGCGGACCAACTCGCAGATCCGCGGCGTGCCGTCCACGTGCGGAATGATCTTCAGCAGGTAACTGGGGGCGGACAACGAGTCGCGGGTCTTGTCGAGGTCGATGGCCCGATGCTTGTAGCCCATGGTCGCCACGGCCACGGCCACCGGGCCGAACCGCAGGACACCGACGAGTGTGTCTTTTTCCACCTGCAGACTTGGTGCGCGCCAGCTTCTTCGGAAAACCCCAGATTTCGCGGCCAGCGGCGATCGGCGGGTCACAATCGAGGTACATCGCATGGACATAGCCGCCCGCCTCGCCACGGAAGCTAACGGGAATCACCTGGCCGCTTTCCGTGTAATCTCCAAAGCCCGTCGAGTCGGGCATGCGGATGAACTCGTATTTGACGGTCGGCTCGGTGAACTCCAGCGGCCCCGGAATGACGGCCCGCAACGCATCAGGATCCGTCCGGTAGGTGATGATGAAGTACTCGCGGTTATAGAAACGATAGGGTCCGCGGGGATAGGCGGGGCTCGTGAGCGGCATCGCAAAGGCCCGCTCTCTCACTTCGTCTTCGGTCATGAAACTGCAGCTCCTTACTTGCCCGCCGGCGTTGCCGGCGGGAGGTTGTAAACGCGAACGCCCGGTACGTCGATCGTGGGTTGCGTCCATTCGAAGTTGGCGATCGAGCGGCGGATGTCCTCCAGCCCCTCGGCCCAGCGCTCGTTCACCGTCGCGCGAGAGAACTCGGCATCCTTCATCTGTCCTGCGTGCGACCGGTGCGAATTGGTCAGGTAGGCGATCGTCCACTCTCTGGCATCACAATGCGGGGCGATGAGTTGCACATCGGGATCGCCTTGGAATTCAGGCGGAAGCTTGGCCAGCACGCGGCCCATCGCCGCACGAAGCTCGCCGAGCATTCGGACATGTTCGGTATTGAATCGTTGCTTGCTCGCGAACTGAATGTCCTTGGCTCGCTCCATCACCTGGTCCAGGTCTCTTCGGCAATTCACCATGACCGGGAAAGAGATTGACCTGCACGATCAGCGCGGTGTTGAGCGGTTTTTCGTCCCAGACGTAGTGCAGCGGCGTGTTGGACACGAGGCCGCCGTCCCAGTAATCCTCACCGTCGATCTGCACGGCGGGAAATCCCGGCGGCAGTGCACCGCTGGCCAGCACGTGGTCCGGTTCGATGCGAGTCTTGTCGGTTATCGAAGTAGACCGAATCGGCCTGTTCGCACGTTCACGGCGCCGAGCGACAGTCGCGACTCGCCTTGGTTGATCAAGTCAAAATCGACGAGTTCTTCGAGGGTCTTCTTGAGCGGCGACGTATCGTAGAAACTCAACGCTTCGGGAGATGCAGCCGGAGCCAAGAGTGGCGGCGGCATGCGAGGGACAAAGAACCCTGGGATGCCAAACGTGGCCACGCTCCAGACACTTAAGCGATCGAGAAACGGCCGGAATGGGTCGAGCAGCGGCGGGCGGCGTCAGTGGCGCGTAAGCCGAAACGCGGTCCCAGAATTCCCGCAGACGTTCCACGCGCCGCTCGGGCGGATTTCCGGCCAGAATCGCGCGAGTTCACGGCGCCAATCGAGATGCCGACAAACCAGTTGGGCGTCATTCCCGCCTCGGCCAGTCCTTCGTAAACGCCGGCCTGATACGCACCCAGCGCGCCGCCTCCTTGGAAGAGCAGAATTTCATGATCAAAGCTGCGACGTTTCATCGATTCACCTCCGCGTTGGATTGAGCGGTTGAACGGCGGGTGACAAATAATCGCCGCCCGCGAGCACCTCACGCACGGCCGGTATCAGGTCTGTTGCGGCGGATCGTTTCAGCACGAAACCGGCAGCGCCCGCCGCTTGGATTTCCGCGGCAACGGTGGGATCGTCGTGAACACTGAGAATGATCGAGCCGCAGATCGGGATACCGCTTTTTCAGGCGACTTGCCAGGTTCTCGTTAGCGGTTTTCACTCGGGCCCGGAAGCGACAAGTCGGCAACCACCAAATCAGGATGGCAGTTCGCGATCGCTTCGAGCAAGGAGTTCTCGTCAGAAACCATGACGACCGAGATTGAATGTCTGCTTCCAGCAGGCTGTGGACTCCGGCCAGCATATTCAAGTGACTATCCGCGAGCAGGACGCGTCCGTATTTCATCGGACTCACCTCTTTCATCGAAAAGAGCCATGATCTCGCGAGTCCCGGCGGCGCACATGCGCGCGGTGCTCCTGCCGCATTCGAGCCAGTCTGCGGGAGACAAATCCGAACGACCTCAGTCCAATCATGGCGAATGGCACAGGATGGACACCATTCGCAAAACTACGGCTAGACCCAGTGCGCAATGCGCAACTGCCGGGTCGCATGGATTCAAGTAGGTCTGGCGAATCGGTCACACAGAAATGATGCCGTTGCGGATGGCGTATTGGACCAATTCGGCCGTGCTCTGCAGTCCCAGGGCCTCCAGGATATGGGCCTTATGGGCCTCCGCCGTCCGGGGCGAGATCTTGAGCAAGGCCGCGATTTCCTTGGCCGAGCGGCCTTCGGCAATCAGCTGCAGGACTTCTCGTTGACGCGAGGTGAGCTGGGACAGTGAGTCGCCCGACGCGGAATGACCTTCGCGGTACGAACCCAGCAGTTCACCGGCGATCATGGGCGTGATATACGTTCGCCCCTGGAGTGCTTCCCGGATGGCCGTGACCAGTTCCGAGGCGAAACGGAGTGTTTGAGCACAAAGCCCGCCGCCCCTGCCTCCATCGCTCGGCGGGCGTAGGCGACGTCACGATGCTGGGTCAAGAAGACGACCTTGGTGGCGATACCGGCGTCTCGCAATTGGATGGCCGCCTCAATGCCATTGAGTGAAGGCATGGTGATGTCCGCCACGATGACATCCGGCCGATGTTTCTTTGCAGCGGCCACGAGTTCCCGGCCATCGGTCACGACCCCCACGACGTCGTATTCGGGTTCGAGCAGGCCGCGTACTCCTTCGGCGAGAATTTGGTGGTCGTCGGCAATGAGACTACGTGGTTTGCTCATGCGGTGGTTACTTTCGGGCAAAGTGACTCGCACCTCGACCGTTGTACCTTGTCCTGGGGCCGAGATGATCGAAAGCTGGCCTTGAACAAGGCGGACCCGCTCTTCCATGCCGGACAAGCCCGAGCCCCGGCTCAGCACGTGCCGATTCCGGATCGAAACCTGACACCTTGATCGCGGACCTGGAGTACAATTCCGGGCCGACGACGACAAGTGTCGACGGACGCTTCCTTCACGGCGGCATGTCTGGCGACATTGCGCAAGACTCTCCTGAGCAACTCGATAGATGACACAGGGCAACGTCCGGACGGCACATTCTCCGGCAGGTCGTCGGGGCAGGTAATGCGATGGCAATTTCTTCGCGCCGAGAAAAACTTGCGCACTCCGAGCGAAGGGCTTCAACCAGGCCCAGATCGTCCAGGATGGAAGGGTGGAGCTGACGTGACAGGGCATGCACGTCCTCCGAAAGGCTGACCAGTTGTTCGCGGATGGCGCTGACCAGCGGCAATGCTTTTTCCGAGCTCGCCAAGGTGCTTCTCCAGCTTCGCGGTGTCGATGCCCAGAATCGCCAAACGCTGCGTCCAATCATCATGCATTTCTCGGGCAATTCGACGGCGTTCCTCTTCTTGGGCATGCAGCAGTTTACCGGCAAGTCTGGCGGAGACTTTCCCGACTCTGGCGAAGGGACTGTTCCTTCATACAGAGGGCCTCGTCCGCCCGCTTGCGCGCCAAGGCATTGGTAAAGATGTCACCCACCAACCGCAGCCGAGGGATCAACTCATCAGACAAGCCTACGGTTCGAACGATAACGATGAAAAACCAATTCCCCCAACCACGGTCCCGTTCATGGTCAGAGGGATCGTGAGGTTGGACTTCAGCCCCGTGCGGAGACAATAATCTCGCTCCTGCGCGGCTTCGGGCGGCAAATCATCCGGCAATCGTATCACCCTCCCCTGCCGAAGCATCGTTGCGTAGGTCGGGAATTGCGAATGCAACATTAGATTCGCTGATGGAGGTACGCCCGGCAATTGGTACGAATGTGTGACCACGAATTGTTTGCCGTCGGCCGATACTTCGCCCAGGCCGACCCGATCCAGGCCCAGTAACTCCACGAGCAGTCGCTAGCCCGGACTCGATCTGCGAATCCACCCTGTTTGCGGGCACGTTCACGAACTTTGCCGAAAGTTCCGTCAAGAGCGTCTCAAAGCGGAGCCGTCCCAGCACCGCTGTGGACACAGGACAACCGGCGTCCTCTAAGCTAACGCCCAAATTGGCGGTCAGTTCGTCGAACTTGATGGACTCCGTGGATATTGGACACTTAATGCCGACCTTGGTGCCGACATCACGCGAGTCTCCCGGTGTGTTGCGACGCGCAGGTTGTTGTGAGTGGTTCATCGGTAATCGGTGCGATTGTCTTACACGGTTTCTACGACCGAAGAGTCGTATTTGGTGACCACGTCACCGATCTGTAGAACCCGATCATACACGATTTTCAGCGAGGTGATTTTCGTGAAACGAGAGCCGGCGACGTTGTTACCGTAAATCATCGCACTTCAAATGTCTTACGGTAATCAATCAGAATTAGAGATTTGGACTCGGCTAATGGTTCATCGCCGAACGCGAGGACCATTATTCAGAATACCACGTTAGCTGCACTACGGCGGCCCAACTGGCTCGGCACTATGCCGAGCAGTTGGGCCGTTTATTCATGGGTAGTATCCACGGCGCGAGGTCTACAGCCCGGCTCGATATATTGCGCCATGTACGAAGCTGAAACCGTGGTAATTATTCGCGGAAAATACGTAACCTACGCTGCCAGCGGATTCCAAGTTCGGCGCATCATGTCAATTTTTTCGTATTGGCTCTCTCCGAAGACGCTACTCACGAAGCAACGAATGAAGTTCGACGGAGTCCACAACCTTTTCGATCGCCCGACAACATCCGCTGAAGGTCACCATCCTGCACGATGGCCAACTCAGGCAGCTCTTCCTTCTGATTGGTTAGCAGTTGCCGCTATACGACGGCGAACGCGTGCCGGCCTGAACGCTTGGACTGTGATGTGGAAGCCGGGCGTTTGTGTGATCATGCAAACCGTTGTTTGGCATGGGCGGGGAAGCCAATGCCGCAGGATCACCATACTCGCCTGCTGACAATGCTCGGCAGGCACTCTTTTTGTACTTGGGTTCTTGAATGCTGCCCGGTGCCATCTAAGCCAGCACTGCTAACAAGTACCGTTCCTTAAGTTGGACGATTGCATGGGTCGATTTAGTTGTGACGGATAGTACGACCGCGCAGCAATTGGATTGCGCCTGAAAACGCGTGTTGGAACAGCCATTGGAAGGTGAGCGAACGGATGTTGCAAACACTGAGCTCTTTCTTTCGACCCGTATTTGCAGAACGAAATCCGCATCAACTGGCACTGGCTATCGCCTTGGGCGCCGCGTTAGGCTTGGTTCCCAAGTTAAACCTGATCGCTGTCGTCTGGCTCTTGCTGCTGTTCATGTTACGTGTCAATCTGCTGGTAGGGCTCATTTCCGCCGGCGCTGCCAGTATGGCGAGCGTCGCATTGGACCCGTATCTGCACCGATTGGGCGATTTCCTGTTGTCGTCCGAGCTGCTGAGTCCGCTGTTTGTGAGCGTTTACAGACTTCCCTTGGGCGCGTGGACATCCATCAACAATACGGTAGTGGTTGGGGCAACCGTAATTGGCCTGCTACAGATCATCCCCACGTATCGCGCGTCGCAATTGTTCTTTCGGAACCGGTTCGAGCAGCCGGACAAGCCTTGGCTCTTGAAGAAGACGCGCGCGGAAGCTTCAACGGGATGGAGAATCTAGATGTTCCTTTGGAAACGCATTGCACCGCGACTCATCCTCCTGGTGCTGTTCACCACCTTTCTGCTACTGGCAGTCGACCCGCTGGTTCATTGGGCGGTGATTCGTTCAGGGAACGCCGTCACGGGAGCAAGCTTCAGCGTCGAATCCATTCGTACGGAGTGGAACGAAGATACGATCCAGCTGCGCGGCATTCGAGCCGTTGACCCGCAGAACCCCACGCGAGCCATCTTCACGGCGGAATTGATGAACCTGGAACTGGTTCCCGCTGAGCTGATCCATCGCCGGGCTCATATTCAACGGGCCCAGGTCACCGGGGTGAGAGTCGAGAGCAATCGACGGATTCCACCGATTCTCGAACGCAATGTCGACGGTTCCTACTCGGCTCAACTGGCCGAGCGATTCGTCGACGACGGCGGGCAGTGGCTGGAAACGGCAGGAGAGGAATTGGAACGCCGAATGAACGGCGTCTCTTCAACGGTAGAAGCGGTTCAGGAGGTCCTGAACCGATGGCCTGGCCAATACGAATCGTTGGAACGGAAGACAGAAACAATTACCGACCGCATTGCCGACCTCGACGGGTTGCTCGCTGGAGCCGGCAAAAATCCATTGCGAAACGCTGGCTCGTACCAACAGGCGATCTCCGAACTGGAATCGCTGGGTCGTGAACTTGATGAAGTGCGTCGCAGCGCGGACCAGTTACACCAACAATTGCTGATAGATCGCGAATCAATCGTCGAAGCGCAGGCAATCAACCTGGAGTCCATTCACGACGACCTCGCAGTGGACGCGTTGCATAAGGAACACCTGACGGAATACCTGCTGGGCCCGGAGGTGGCACATCGGGTCACATCGCTTGCGAAGTGGGTTCGTTGGGGACGCGACTTCTTTCCGGCAATTCACTCACCGTCGCCCGGCTTGACCGGGCGTGGAACAGACGTCCAATTACCGGGCATCGCGGCGAAACCTGCGATCCTGCTGGACACGATCGTGGTTAACGGAGAAGCGATCGTCGGCGATTCGAATCTTCATCTGGAAGGACGCATCGCCGGTCTTTCGTCTGCTCCCGCCAGTTCAACAACTCCAACGGAAGTCGTCATTCAAACCACCGGGGCAATACAATTACTGATTCAAGCTTCGTTCCAGGGAACCGGTCCCAAGGCCCGCGACACGATTATCGTCAACTGTCCCAACTTTGAGCTGCCAGAGCGCATCCTGGGGGATTCAGGACAACTGGCATTAAAAGTTTCGCCGGCCAGGGCCCATTACTGGGCACAAATCAATGTTCATGGTGAAAGCCTATCCGGGGAAATGTTGATCAAGCAGGAGGGTGCAAGTCTACAGCCCATCATGGGCCAATCGTTACAGGCAACACCAGTCGCTGGCCTCGTTTCAGAAGCCTCTGGTCGCATCGCGGCAATCAACACTTCCATTCAATTGAGCGGTTCACTGGACAATCCCCGGTGGTCCCTTCGTTCAAATCTGGGACATGAACTCGCTGACAACCTCCAGGACAGTCTGAGGCGGCAGCTGGTGGCTCGGAATGAGATTCGGCTGAAGTCCGTTCAGCAGGACTCCCTGGGCCGAATCGCCAAGATCGAAGCATCATTGACGGCTCAATACGCAGCACTCCTGGAGTCCATCGAGGCAGCGAACGGTGCGATTCGTCACGTCGTCGATCATGTAGCCACTCGAGTGGGAGAGACAGACGGGTTGATTGACCAGGGCTCGCCTCTTCGCGAGACGATCCGACGCTAGATTTCACGCAGCCCTCTTCAATACAAACACCGATCAGGGTCCGGTGGCAGTGTGTTGCCAAATTTCAACACGTCTGATTCTCACCGCCAGCTTTCGTCATAACTGCGACAACCTCACCGCCTGGTGTGATCCAAGGCAGTTTTGGGCACGTGACGCTCATTTGTTCCCTATATTTCAGTAAAGCCGATTCAAGTCTGGTGGAACGGCTTTCGAATTGTTGATACGGCTTGCAACGCACGTAGTACGATGTCAGCACGTAATCACCAGCGACCGATCGAATTCCAGCCGGAACACAGATTCGAGCCAAGCCTATGAACGCCGAACAAAGGCGCGACCCACGCTTCTCCATGCAACGCAATGAATCGATCGATGCAGAGTTGCTTGTCAGTAACGCATCAGAAAGTCGCATTCCGGGGCGAGTCGTCGATATTTCGCGTCGCGGAGCGAAGTTCGAGTTTGATGGTACGCTCCCATCGGATGACAGCGCCTTGTTGCGACTCAAGTGCGAGAAGGTCAACTGGGAAGTCGAAATACCGGGCACGATTCACTGGAAGCATCCCAACCGCAGCGACGGCTGGTGGGTCGGTTGCTCATTTCAAAAAGCGGTCCAACCGGTTGCTTTGGAACGACTGGCGAGCGCAGGGATTATCGATCGTCGCAGTGAAGACCGCCGTACAATCAACACAGATGTCCAGGTCAAGCTGGAATTGCGTGAAGATCAACAAGGAGCACGTCTCGTCGACATTTCGCACGGTGGATTCAAGCTGTGGCTACCGCGTGCGGTCAATGCGGGCGAGCGGATCGTCCTGACCTGTTTCAATGATTTGAAAACCGATTTCAAATCGGTTGGCCGAACTTGTTGGACAAAATCGACTGGTGATGGTTTCTTCGTTGGCTGCAGTTTCGTACACCGAGATGGTTATCAAAACCTGATGCAGGCGATGGGACTCCAAACGGAAGCCAGCAGTCCCGTTCTTCATCGGCCCCCCAAACTTGTGCAGACTCTTTCGCTGGCTGCCGGTATCGCTGCAGTCGCCTTCGGCATTCACCAACTGCTGAACTTCTAGATCTGCCACCAGGGCGTCTTCCATGAGCCGTCGCCATGAACAGCCGGGCGACACCAGCTCCTGCTGACAAGATCCAAACCTGGCCCGCAAGCATTCGACCATGCAGCAAGCACAGCGACGCGGAAGCAGACGCATTTATTGTGTTGCGACTCAGGAGATTCGGAAAGCGGAAGCGAACAAGTCCCGCTTGGAGAGCGGAGTTGCCGGTATTACGCCACGGTGGTTACTCGGATCGGACGCATCCGCCGATGCCCCAGTGGGATCTTGCCCCGTAACAGCCGCGATGTTCTGATACGCGCCCAAGGTGGCCACTCGCGTGGCCTGGTAGTTCCATGTTTCGGTCGTATCGAGCTGGTTATTGGTATTGGTATCGCCACCGATAAACGTCGGGCTGAAGTCATCTGCAATATTGCCGGGCGTGCCTGCGTCGTCGACCACAACGACATTCGTTAACGCGGTGTTTCCGTTGTTGGTCACAACGTACGTAAATGTGACCGTGCTGCCGACATTCACCGTTGGTCCCGTGTCAACTGCGTCGGCGTCGATCCCGTTGGTTGCTTTCTCGATATTGATCTGTGACTGCACCCCGAAATAGTGACTCAGGTCGGTGGCTGTAACGGTCGTGTTGCGGGCCACTGGGTCGAGTCCTTCGGCAAGGCCGGAAACGGTACCCGAATTCTCATAAGCCCCAGCCAATGCTGTTCCTGTTTGCGCATAGGTCCAGACTTCACCAACGTCGAGGGTCGTGTCCCCATTGCCCATGTCGGTGATCGTGGTGATCGTACCTTCGACGCTGTCCACCAGCTGGATATTGGTCAGTTCGATGCTACCGGTATTCGTCACCTGATAAGTCCAGGTCACGTTGCTGCCCACCGTAATGTTTGGCACGTCTGCGTCGGTAGGCAGATCCGCCTGATTCCCGTTGGTAAACTTCTCGATGTCGATCGAGGCTGTGGCACCACGGTAATTGCTGGAATCGGTATCGACGTCACTCAATCCAGAGCCTGCAAAACCTTCCACTCGTGCCTGATTGTTGTAGAAGCCAGTGACGGCAATTCCTGTGCGCTCGTACGTCCAGACTTCCCCCGGATTCAGGATGTTGTCGTTGTTGGTGTCGCCGCTGACACGATCAGCGACCGTAATGGGACCGATCTGGTCGTCTTCCAGGTCGATCGTCACAATGTCAACCGACCCTGTATTGGTGACCTGGTAGGTCCAGGTCACTGTGCTGCCTGGCGCCACAATGGGCACATCGGCATCGCCCGGCGCATCGGCCTGGTTGCCGTTGGTCAGTTTCTCGACATCAATCTGCGGCGCCGGTGATTCGTTCAAGAAATCGCATATTACCGTGTCGGTTCCAAACACACCCAAATTTGCGATGCTGCCATCCATTGCGATTTGGCTTGCAGTCAGAACGAGTTCGATGGCACCAACGTTGGTGAAATCGGCACCCGTACCACCAGCGACCACGAACATTCCGTCTCCCGTGGAACCGCTAAATGGAACGTAGTAGTTTTGAGCTGCCAACGGTGTCACCGAATTGATGACGGCTTCCGAGAAATTGGTTGCATCGGTGTAGACTCGCACCGTGACAGAACCACCCGCCTGATCGACAAACAGCTGTTCCAGACAAAAGCCGTTTCCATCGTTGTTAGTCAGATCAATGCCGCCCAATCCCGTCGGATCGAATCCCCCGGCAGCTCCATCCCAGACGACCGAATACTGCCCAATCGACTGGACGTCCGGATTGACGAGAAGCGCATTCGTATCGGTGCGAATGGAGACTTCTTCACCCGAGGGGCCGCTCAGGAACTCTGCGGTAAACTCACGATTGCCCCCAATGGCACCTCCAGCAGCGAAATCCTCTGTCGCTGGAGTACCCGATGGGAACTCATCGACCGTCGGTCCACTATTGCCGGAAAAATCATCGATCAGCGTGGTGGCATTTCCGGTACCTTCAATCGTTTTGCGTGGGCTCACCTGCTGCGGCAGGGCAACACCACCTGCCGGAGTCTGGTTTGGCTGCAACACGAAGTAATTGCCGGTCAACAGGTTATTGAAGACATATTCGCCATTGACGTCCGTGGTTTGTGAATCCACCAACATGTCAGTGCCAGGGTCTAGGCTGTTGTCGTTATTCGTATCTTCGTACAGCTGAATCAGTGCGTTCGGTACTTCTTCGCCCGCGGTGAGATCTCCACTGCCATCGCTATCGATAAAGACCGTTCCCTCAATAACACCCAGGTTGGTGGCAGCCAGCACACGCCGATCTTCCAGAGCCTCGAATTTGAGGCTGGTTCTACCGTTCGTTCGTTTGCTTGTTCCTGATTTGCGCTTAGAAGTCGCGAAAACATCTGCACTCCCCTTCCCTGGGTCAATTTGGCCGAGCCCTTTGGCTGCACCTTCATTGGCGCAGAGTCGGCCCTTTGGCCGAAGCGGGATCCGTACCGCCAACTGGCCATACGGACGTTATCGGAACGGGAATGGGGTGACTTTCCGGTCAGCTTTCAATTTGCCCGTTTGTAGGGCAGCTGCGAAAAGGATGTACAGATTAGCGACTCTGTACAGAGTGTATGACCGACAGCACTGATATCAGGAGTCTTACCAATGCAGGTCGAGCCCGACGTTCAACCCTTGTGCCCAAAAGTCGGTCGTACTGAAATTGAAATCAGGTCGTTGAGCGACCTCTCCGGCATTTTGCGGCGGAATCAGATCAGGATCCAGATCCAGGTCGATCTGCCCACCAGGCCGTACTACGTTACTCCAATAGACCATGGTGTAACCTACCGTGAATCGTAGTCGTGGCGTCAAGTAGAAGCCCAGAGTGGTGGACAGTTCGGGAATGACGGACAGGTCGTCTTGGCTGTACGTCCCGATGTTGCTTGTCTGGGCCAGCAGGCCGCCTGTCGCATCATCGCCGGGCAACGTCCGGGTACTTCCGTTAATCGTGACTTCGTGCCGCGTGCTTCCAATCGCCATTTTGGAAGCCATTTCCAGCGACCAGCGATTCCAGCCGGCTTCCCAGATCGTACCGATTTCACCACCGTTGAAATCATTGCGAGTTTCAAAAGTATCGGTCAGCACAAAGTTGGTCGTAGGATCAATCAGCGTCACCAGATTCTCCTGGACGGACAACCCTTCATTCAATCCGAGGTGTTTGTAACCCAGTGAAAAATCAACTTTGCAGTACGGCGGATAGCCACAGCGATGACCATACCCCAGGCAGTTGCTGAAACTGCCGCACCCAGAGTTCGAATTCGTACAACAGAGATTCCATCGGAACCGAGCGCTGGCCCCGTTGAATTGACTGTAGGATGCCACGTCAACACTTCCCGCAACAATACCCGGGTAGGAAACGAGTTCGGAGTCCTCCATGCCTTCGTTGATGTTAAAAAACGGACGCGCAATGATTGGGTTACCGAGAGTATCGCCACCTGCCTCGAACAGTTCATCGGTGTCACCCAGATCGAAATAATCTGCTTCCCAACCCAACTTACGGCAATCACCAAACCAGCCGCCAAATCGAATGCGAAAACCAGATCGCCCTCCCTCGAGAACTTCCTCGTTTCCGTACAGGACCTGCGTCGAGCCAACACCCAACACGCCGGCATCTGCCGCCGCAGTTCCGTCGGTGCTACCCGTAACAAGGGCTGGAATACGCATGCCGTCCGCCCACCACAGCAGATACTCGCCGCGAACCCAGAGCCATCCTGGAGGGCCACAGCAGCAATTGCTCGTCCCACACGACGTGCACGAATCGTAGTTTGTGCAACTCGCACAGCCGGTGCAGCCCGTTCCTGAACAGCCAAGGTACGGCCCGGGCGTGTAGGCATAGGGCTCCAGCGAAGAGGGGTTCCCGGCCCCGCAGGTGTCGCAGCTTGGATCATCACAGGCAGCGGCCAAATGAGCCGTTGCCGGCATCACGGTGTGTTCGTCTTCAATCGACCATGAATTGACCGTCGCCGACTCGACCGCACTTGCCTGCTGCACGCCACTGCCGGTTTCGGCAACCGCCGGGCCCTTGCCGGAAGGGGTCCGTTGCAACTTTGGTGCTTGCTCCAAGCGAGTCAATAACGATGGCGATATGGCGTTGGCTCCAGCGATGGGTACGATTTCTTCAACCATCACGTAAGGTGCAATGTCGTCCTGCTGACTGAAAGTACGAGCCGAAATACCGACTTCCTGCCCGACATAATCACCCAACGGCAACCGGGCGGTGGGAGCAATAAATGCCTGAATCTGTTTGGAATCATCCAGCAATGCCATTCGAACAGAGCCCGTGTCAGTTCGTCTTACCCGCTGCAGCGTACCAACTGCGAAGAATTCCTCGTTCGAATCCATCACTGGCGCAGCCACAGCCTGATTCGTCAACGTCGGGCCATTCAGCTTGAGCGTTTCACCCGACTGTCCGAAAGCGGAGACCGAAAGGCCAATGGCTACCATTCCCAAGAGAATCAAATTTCTGCTTCGAATGTGCATGGTTATTGTGTGCACGTGATGAGCTCTCGCATTGATAAGTAAGAAAGAAGAGACCGGGCTTGTAGCGAAACGGCGCAAAACCAGTCAAGCGTAATTTCTGTTTTTCCCACTTTCGTTCTCGCCAGCATTGCTGGAGCGGACCAAATCGACCGGGATATTCCACTGCCAGCATTGCCACCGGCGAGGTGGCGGCCGGAATTCTTATCATGCGAAATCCTCAAGAAGTGCCCTGGCGGGCCCGCAAAGTTTACCCATCCGGAAGCAAGGGTACAAAATGGGAAACTTTCGAATGCCCCGGCAAACTCGTCCGATACGGTAAGTCAGGCGGAGACTATCGATCGCTCAAAGTTCATCAATTACCGAAGGTTTCAGGAGGCTGGTCCGTTGGATACGCACAATGATTTCCAAATGAGCTCCACAGGTGAGTCAATCAACCAGGAACATGAAGCACGGCTTCCCGCGTGGTGCTCATTTGTTCTTGGCGGCATCATCACCTATTTGCTCGTCTACGTTGGGATTGCTCGACCCGCGTCCATGGAGCTCTCGTTGATGCGGCGACAATTGACGACGCTAGAGCAAAGTGTATGGGAAGTTGCCGGTCACCAGGGGACCGCCAGCGAAGGAGCTGAGCTGATCTCGGTTCTCGCGGGGCAACGTACACAACTGGCAGCAGCCAAGGAGACCCTTGCTGCGATGCGCGATTTGAATCTTCAAATCGCCCGCGAAGCCAAACAGGTTTCCGTGGCCACGTCAGCGCTGAGCGAGCTGGTCGAATTGAAGGAACTGGTGATTGCCAATTCGGAAGATGCCCTGGCCGCCGCCGATGTTGTGGCAACGTCCGAGATGGTCTGCAATCGGCTGGCGGCTGTCGCGGATCGAACCCAGGCCGCGTTGCTTGCCGGCGATGATCTTATTGCTTTGAGTGATGGGATCATCAATCAGGGTCACGACGTTCGACAGGCACGGGTCGCCTTGGAGCAGTTGATTGACATTCGCGAGCTGATTGACCACCAGGCGCCGGAGCTTGAGCAGACGATGCTGAACATGGAGAGTTTTGTTGCGCTCAAGGATACGATCCTGACCGATTCAATCGACTTGGCAGATGCGATCGAAACACTGGAATTGACAACCGACCTGTCGAACCAGTTCGAGGAAGCGGTGCAGGCGTTTGAACAAATGCGCAACTGGATGATTGAAATCGTCGCTTCGGAATCGTTACTGGAGCGAGCTCAGACGACTTTCAACTGCGCTGACCGAGGCCAGCGACCTGCACAACCTGGGACCTTCGCAGTTGCGGGCAATTGCCAAAGCGATGACGCAGAAGGACAATTTCCAGCTGGCCAGGAAGCCTGCCGAGATCATTGATCCCCCGACGATCATTTCGGAGGGCTTTGAAGACATTGACGCGGTGTTAGCAGACTGACCCGCATCAATGAATTCGTTGCTTCTTGAACGCAACGATGGTTTGGAAGGAACAGCCGCGGCTGGACATGCCCACCAGCCGCGGCTTTCATTTTCAAGTCGCAGTCAGCCTACTCGGCTGGCACTTCTGCCGCAGCCGTCTGCAGTTCCTTGATAGACTCTGGCAGATCAAACGTACCCTCTGGAACATCTGCATTGAATTTCACAGACTCGAAGCGTAGCGATTGTTTCTGGTTCATCATGCTGATCTCGACCTCGAACGGAACCTTCATTCCGTCAACGTCTCGATAATCTGAAGGTGTTGACGTGACGTTCACTTGCCCCATGGGTGTTTCCTGGACCTGTTCCACTTGAGCGAGCAGGAACGACTCCGCGTCGTAGTAGCGCGTTTCAATGTTGTCGCTCTTTGACGTGAACTTCACCTCGTAGCAATCACGGTCCGCGATCTTCTTGATGCCGAGGTTTTCGATTGATTTGAAGTACTTATCCGGCGTCAAATCGGCCAGTGGGTCTGCTTCACGCAGGAACTGTTCGCGTTCCACACCCTCAATAATCCGCGGGCCTGACATCGCATTCTCTTCCCACGTAATGTCGCCATCGGTCCCCTTGAGAATGGTACCCATGCCCGGGAACTCGATTTCAAAAAGGGCTTTCTGAGGTTCGGCAAACGTGATCTTGAGCGGCGCTTTGATTCCGGCCTCGACCATTTCAAAGTGGCCTTCAGTCACCGTCGATTTCGTTTGCTTCAGGCGATCCGCCCCACCAACGGCTTCGACGTGTTTGGCGAGAATTTCTTTTCCCGTCAATTCGGTAGCATCTTGAGCAAGCAGTGAAGAGGTCGAGCAACAAGCCATCGCTAACGCGAAGCTGGTACAAAGAAATGTTCTAGTTTTCATGGTTTTCTCCGAAAAGTAATCTGTGTTCAGGGGTTGCTATTCTGGGGTCGCTGCAGCTGCCTGTTCGTTGATCCAGGCCACGGCGGCGTCCATTATCGGGTCACTGCCATCGAGCAGAGCCTCACGCGAAGGTCGAATGGGCACGTCGGGGGTGACCCCTGTGCCTTCAATATTTCTGCCGTCACTGTCGGTGTAGCCGGCAATCGCAAACTGAAAGCGATCTTTGTTGGGCAGCATTTCTACAGTCGACGGAAGTGCGGCCCCGGCGGTTTGGACCCCGAATACGCGGCCACGGTTGATCGCTTGCAGTCCGCCGGCCAGGATCTCGGCCGAAGAGATGGAACACTCATCAACCAGCACTGCGACGGGGCCTTTGTATGGCCTCGCTCGCGGACTAAGGAAGAACTTCAATTTGTTCTCTTTCATCTTGAGCGTGCCGAGAAACGACGTCTTGTCCGAGACAAAATGGTTACCAACTCCCATGGTCATGCCGCCCAGACCACCATGATTTCCACGGAGATCCAGGATAATTCCTTTGCCGGTTTCAGCTGTTCTCACGGCTTTCGAAATTTCCTTCATGACGTTGACGGGATCGAAGAAAATATTGAACCAAACGTAACCAATGTCACCATCGATGACTTTCGATTCGGATTTGACGACCATTTCCGGAAGATGGCCAAACTGAATTCGGTTCCCGGTGGTCGCTTTGAAAGTCAGCGACATTTCCTGCGCCGTATCATTTGCATCCAGAAACACCAGATCGACGGAGTCACCTACATCTCCTTTGATTTTT
Organism: uncultured Planctomycetales bacterium; assembly: GCA_963821085.1. Classification (GTDB taxonomy): domain Bacteria; phylum Planctomycetota; class Planctomycetia; order Pirellulales; family Pirellulaceae; genus CAWGCE01. The sequence goes on from CAWGCE010000018.1 coordinate 24,174, forward strand.
CCTTCCAGCGCCATTGCGGACAACGTATCAATCCGGACCGGCGACGTCTCCGGGATCTCCGACTTGATTTCATCATAGAGTTCGGCGACGACCTGCTGCCTGTATTTACGGAGCAGCCAGCCAACCTGGACGCCGGCTTCTTCGGCAGCGCTGCCGATTTCGATGTCGGTGACCAGGGCTTCGCCATCGACAAATCGAATCGACAATCCGGACTCGCCCAACTCGGATTCCTCCTCGTCTTCGTCGTCATCTCCCTTTTCCCGGGCTTTTTCGTCTTTCTCTTCTTTGGCCGATTTGATCTTGTCGTAGAGGTGGCTCGGAATGATTCCGTAGTGGGACTTGTTTAACGAGCTGATCATCTCACCCATGATCTTCCTCGTGTCGTGAATGCTGGCTGAAGATTCAACTCGGGGACGATACGTGTCACGCGCCGCCTCCCATGACTCCATATCAAAATCCGCATCCCAATTGCGGTCGCGGATCGTTTCCCAAACCTGGTCAAATGAGCGAACATCGGCCTCCAGTTCTTCAGTATCGCGCTGGGGCGGTGAAGCTTGCTCAGCGATAGCCACCGACGACTCCTGGCCTGCGGCGATGCCTATCTGAGACCAAGCAACCAAGAATAGCGCGAGGAGGAACTTCAATACGATCCTGATTTGAGTTTGCATGATGTCACCTTGAGTGCCGGCGAAGACGCCTGAAAATTTTGATAGATACCGCTTTCGCCAGCGCAATCCGTTATGGAAGGAGTCGTGGGAAGGAGTCGTGGCCCGGCCACATGCCCAGAATCACGGTTGAACCTGGTCAACTAGCGTACATGATCTAAGCGATGGCCGAACAGCGGGTACGCCATGGAGTCTGAAGAAAGAGCCGAATCGGTCAAATTCAGCGGTTTTCGAACGGCAGGACGAAGAAGTTGACGAACGGGAACTTCCGGCCGTGCCCGGTGCAGGGAACTCGAATCGTGAAGTATCGAGAATGGTGCTGAGGCACCAAAAATCGGGCCTCGCCGGCGAACGCTCACAGGGTGTGTCGAGGAACAGCCCAAGAGGCAGAATTCGTGGCGCGAAAGTTCCAGGCAGGCTGCTCAGCTAGTTGCGAGCGACGCGAATTTGCTGCGAAATGACGTCGGCGATACGGCTTTGCATATCGCTCACTTTGCGGTAGCCCCGTGCATAATTCAAGACAGTGCCATCGGCGTCAATGATCACCGTCGTCGGGTACAATGTGATCTTCAACTGCTTTGCCAACTCGCCCTCCGGATCAATCTTCACCTTGGCTGCCACAAACGAAGATTTCAGTTTTGCGACGATGGTCGAATCACGAAACACCTCGCGACGCATCATTTCACAGTAGTGGCAGCCGTCCGAAGTGATGAACAGCAGGACAGGCCGTGATGTCTGCACCGCCATCTCACGAGCGGCTTCATAGTCTTGAATCCACTCGACTTCTTCCGGCTCAACAACCACATAGGATTCCGCCGGCACGTCGTTGGGATCGACGATCACATGTTCAATGTGAGGATAGGACTCGATCACTTGCCCTTCGGAGTACTCCTGGTATTGAGCTTGCAAACAGCTTGATGAGCAAATGGAGAAAACAACGGTTACTGACAAGAGAACACTGAACCGTTGAATTTGCATCACCCGCTCCTTCCCCGGTCGGAATTGAGGCCGACGTGGGAGTTAAAGGCGATCGGGGACTGACGCTACATAGTCGAGCCGTCCCGGACCATTGTTCCTGCCGGTAGCAAAAGACTACCACCGCAAGATTTCTCATCGACAAGCGCGAGCCTGGGAGAGCCAAGATGGCTGGAAACGCCGGAACGTTTGGAAGGGTCAAAGCTTATGGGCGCCGAATAACCGTTAGATTCGGAAAAGTAATGGCTGATCCTGAATTCCAAGCGGGCCAATTGCAGGATCCTGTACCGGGGTTCGCCTGCCTGATTGGAAGGTCAGAGTCCCAGCTTCCAGCAGTTCCCGTGCCCATTACCTTCACGATCTGATAACGATAATCAATTGAGCTTCGCATCGAGGTGCTCGACATAACAACGCAGCGATCGATCGGGCAGCATGATTTTCCCACTTAATGGCAACGAAGGCCCATTGGCATCCGGGTAGATGTCCTCGGGGGAAACGGCAGCGGTGTCCAGCAACATTCGCCAATTCGTCCCTTTGGCCATGGGAGGAATGATGAAGGCCCGACGCTCGGGTGCTGCGTTAAACATCATGAGCATGTTTCGACCGACCTGTTCGGGGTCCTGGGCCAGCCCGGGAGCCATCAGCAGGCATGTCAGCGCGCGATCATTGCCAGCCCAATCGACTGCCGTACCCAGGGCTGAACCAGTTGACGTCCGGCAATTCGCGACCGTTAACCGGTTCTCCCGACAGAAAGTATTTTCGCCGAATGGAAGGCTGGCGGCGACGGAAGGCGGTCAGGCTGCGAAAAAACCGCAACAGATCGGCGTTCGCTTCGACTTTCGACCAATCGAACCAGGATATCTCGTTGTTTTGACAGTAGGCATTGTTGTTACCATGCTGCGTCCGCCTACACTCGTCACCGGACAAAATCATTGGAACTCCCTGGCTTAAGAGCAAGGTGGCCAGGTTGTTTTTGATTTGCCGCACTCGAATTTTGTCGATGTCCGCATCGTCAGTAGGACCTTCGACGCCATAGTTGCAGCTCAAATTGTGGTTGTCGCCATCGCGATTCCCCTCACCATTGGCCTCATTGTGCTTGTCCAGATAGCTGTGCAGGTCATTGAGCGTGAAGCCATCATGGGACGTGATGAAGTTGATACTGTGATAAGGTCGCCGCCCCCCAGGCTGATAGAGATCACTTGATCCGGCGAGACGAGTCGTGAAACTCCCCAGGAGCCCGGGATCACCTCTCCAGAATCGACGCATGTCATCGCGGTACCTGCCGTTCCACTCAGCCCATCGCACATGAGCGAACGAACCGACCTGGTACGCGCCGGCGGCATCCCAAGCCTCAGCGATGATTTTTGTATCAGCCAATAACGGATCTTCGGAAATTGCTTCCACGAGCGGCGGGTTCGGAACCAGATGGCCATCCCTGTCCCGGCTTAAGATCGAAGCCAGGTCAAAACGAAAGCCATCGATGTGATAGTTGTGCACCCAATGCCGGAGGCAATGGAAGATCATCTCGCGAACGACCGGGTGATTTCCGTTGACGGTATTTCCGCAACCGGAAAAGTTCTTATACCGACTGCGATCGTTGTCATCGAGCATGTAGTAGACGTTGTTTTCAAGCCCCTTGAAGCTGAGCGTAGGTCCAAGGTGATTTCCCTCACAGGTGTGGTTGAAGACAACATCGAGAATCACTTCGATGCCATTTCGATGCAATTCCTTGACCATCTCCTTGAACTCGTAAACCTGGCTGCCAGGTTCCTCGCCCGCCGCATACCCGCGGTGGGGACTGAAGAAGGCCATCGAATCGTAGCCCCAGTAGTTTGGTCGTTCCGGCTCGTTGCCATGCACATCCTTGATTGGAAACTCGTGCACCGGCATCAATTCTACGGCTGTTACGCCGAGCGATTTCAAGTACGGGATCTTTTCGATCACGCCCAGGTAGGTACCCGGATGTTCAACTCCGCTGGTCGGGCTGTTGGTAAAACCACGAACGTGCATTTCGTAGATGACGCTTTCCGAAATATCACGCTTCAAGTGTCGATCGCCTTCCCATTCAAAATAGTCATCGATGACGACGCACTTGGGAGGACGCACGATCCCGTCGGTGCTCTTTTGAAACGTACCGGCAAGCGCCTTGGCATAGGGGTCGATCAGCCGGGCTCGTCCATCGAACAGCAACCCGCGACGCGGATCATTCGGGCCATCCGCCTGAAGATGATACAGCTGACCATGCGCCAGCCCCGGTACAAACAGGCTCCAAATGTCGCCCCAGCGATGCTGTTCCGGGTCGAACGAAAGGATCTCGCTCGGTTCGAGGTCGTTAACGTCATTGTAAAGCAGCAATCGCATGGCGGCTGCAGAACGGCTAAACGTGACAAACTGTACGCCGTGATCATGAATTAATGCGCCGTATGGCAGCAAATGGGCAAACTGTAACTCTGGGTGGGGATGGGCCATCAACATGGTAATTTCCGATGAGGAGCGGACGGTTCTGACGTTTCGTGCTCGCAACAATATCACCCTTTTCCCTGCGCGGTCGTAACCGACCGTCGCGAAAATCAATAATTGGAAAGTCGCCGTGTAGCCTGCATCGTATCAGGAAGACAATTGCCTCAGGTAGACTTTGCGGCCAGCCGGTCGGTACAGCGCAACCGGCACAGCTGGTTTATTACAGAAACCTGTCTTGGCGAAGTCCGAAAATGGCTCGACCGCTACACGTTTCAGCCACACCCACTAGAATTCGAGGGTTCTCGACCAGTCCGTTGATCCGATGGACATTCGAAAACTCGCCAGGTTCCGCTCTGGCACCGATGCTCGAATTCCAGCGGCAGTATTCTGACGAACTGATCCCGAAGAAGAAACAGGACTTTCCAGGCTCATCCATGGCGAAAGTGACCTACAAGAGTGCCGGCGTCGATCTGGACATTTACGAACAGTCGATGGCCAAGCTGCCCCGCTTGATGCACCGTACTTTTTCGCCGCGAGTGCTTCCTCAGGCTCGTGGCTTTGCCGGCATGTTCCAACTCGACTTCGCTAATCCTCTGTTCGCTCGAAAGTACGAAGAACCGGTGCTCGTCTCGGCAACCGACGGAGTTGGCACGAAGCTCAAGGTAGCCCAGCTTACCGGTCGTCATGACACGGTCGGTATCGACCTGGTGGCGATGAGCGTCAATGACGCGATTTGTTGCGGGGCCGAACCATTGTTTTTTCTTGACTATGTGGCGATGGCCAAGGATGATCCCGAACTACTGGAAGCCATCGTTGCGGGGATCAGCGATGGCTGCCTGCTCGCCGATTGCGCATTAATCGGTGGTGAAACGGCGATTATGCCCGATCTGTACCAAGAGGGCGACTACGACCTGGCCGGTTTTTGCGTCGGCGTCGTGGAAAAGAAAGCTGCGATTCTCGGGACAACGATCGCAACCGGTGATGTGATCCTGGGAGTCAGCTCGTCAGGTTTGCATTCCAACGGATACAGCCTGGCGCGCAAAATCGTGTTCGATCTGGCCGGGCTCGGCATCAATGATCATGTTGCTCAGCTCGACGCGACTGTCGGTGAGACTTTAATGACCCCCACGGAGATCTACGCTCGAGCAATTCGCGAAGTCCTGCACCATTACAAGGTGAAAAACGTCGTTCACGGAATCGCTCACATCACCGGCGGCGGATTGTTGGAGAATCTGGCCCGAATTCTTCCGGCAACCGTAACAGCACGGATCGCGGAAGGCTCCTGGAATGTGCCAGCCGTCTTCAACTGGCTGCAAGAATTGGGGGAAGTGGAATCGGCAGAGATGCACCGAGTCTTTAACATGGGCCTGGGCCTGGTAGTGGTGGTCAGCCCCTACTACGCCAACCATATCAGCCAGATCTTTCACGGCCATGGGTACGAGTGTGTAACCATTGGCAACATCGTCGTCGGCAACGGCACGGCCGAATGGGAATGAGCGTCCGCCGGCCAACCGTCACATCGACGGGTTGGAATTCAACTCTTCGTGCACGGCAACATTGCTGGGAGCCGTGCCTGCCGATTCAAGCCGTTCGATCAGCGACTCTTGCAACAACGGTACATCGTTGAAAACAATTGGCGGGCGACCATCACCTGGATAGATCGCGTAGAACGGGATCGCTTTTGCGCGGTTCCCGAGCTCTTCCAACAGCCGGTCAATTTCCGGCGCGGACTCGGTCTTGTCGGCAACTAACATTGCGATGCCGTTCGAGTTGAGAAAGTCTCGGGTACGTTCTGTTTTCAAGGCAACTGCCTCGTTGGTTTTACAGCTCAGTCACCAATCGGCCGTAAAATCAACCAAAACGGTCGTGCCGTTGTCACGCAGTTCGGCCAAAGTTGCAGGGGAAAACTCTCGCCAATGCGGTTCTTCGCTACTGGGGCCCAAAACGCTAAAAGCGATGAATCCCATGACCCCGGCAAACACTACGCCGACGAGATAGCCGCGTATCTTGTCACCCAGGTCGGCAGTCAACGGAATTCGGCCAATCCACCAGCACGCAGCCCAGGAAGCAAATAACAACGCCAGCGTCGGCACAAAATAGTCTTCATTCAGGAATGTGAAGACCCAAACAACCGTTGCCAACAAGACAAAACCCATGACTTGCTTGAACGTGTCCATCCAGGCACCGGGTTTGGGGATGAACTTCAACAGACCGGGCGACATGCCCAGCAGCAGGAATGGCGACCCCATCCCCAAGCCCATCGACAGGAAAACCGCGAATATGACCGGCTTTGGTTGGACCACGGCCCAAGCCAAAGTCACCCCGATCAAGGGACCACTACAGGGAGTCGCCAACAGTGTCGTCAGCACACCCTTGGCGTAAGCACCAGCCGCCCCCTCTTTTTGAGCTGCCGCCGCCGCTTTTCCCGATCCCACAAAGCCGGGAATTGGAATTTCCCAAATACCAAGGAAGCTTAGAGCAAACACAAACACAATTAGTGCCAACGCGATCGCGAATTCGGGACGTTGAAACTGAGCCCCCCAACCCCAACCCGCGAATGCAGCCAAAGCGGCAAGCCCCATGAAGACGGTCACCAGTCCAGCGACAAAACACAAGTTCAACCACAGCACACGCGATGAGCTCTCACCGGCTTGCTGAGCGAACGACATGATCTTCAGCCCAATTACCGGCAACACGCATGGCATCAAGTTCAAGATCATCCCGCCGAAAAAACCAAACACCAAGAACTTCAGTAGATTGCCACCTGACGATGTCGGCACTGCGACTGCGGTGCCTACGTTCGCAGCGCCAGAGCCAGCGGAAGACTGTTGACTCGGCGCCGAAGTTGCGCTCCCGGCCGGTACAGCTAACTCCTTGATCCCGCCGTAGACTGCCTTGAACGTCGTATCAAACTGACGCAAGAACATGCAGGAACCGTCGTCCGTGCAAACTTGCCCGTCGATTTCACCCGCGATCGTGACCGAACCCGGATCCACCCCGGGGGAAAACTGAATAGGGGCTCGCCAGGTTACGCTGCCGGTATGTTCTTCGACGGGCACCGGGAAAAGATCCGGCGGAGTGATCTTGGGGGGCTTCAAAGGTTCAAACGGTCCCGCCAACTTGAACTGGTCGTTGGGCTGCAGCAGAATCTTGCTGCGCACCGGTCCCTTGGGCTGCTGCGTAAGAGAATAGATATGGCAATGGTCACCCACATCGCACGTGATCTCAAGGATCGCTTGTTGCGTTGCTGCATCGGTAAAATGAGAAGCGCGAACCTCTACGCGCGGTGTGGCTCGCTGGCTCAAGCCCCGAAGTCCTTCGAGCCCTTTGATTGGCGAAATGGGTCGCTTTGCCGGAGCGCCGGGCTGCGACTGAGCATGACTCAACGGCGCCGGACCAAGGAATCCAATCAAGGCGAAACAAAGCAGCAGTGACTTGGTATTCTTCATAATTTCACAGCATCAGGTACGAATAGAAGATCGGGGATTTTAGTCAGATTTGCCACCCGGAGGCAAACGAAGTCGCAGACGAGGCTTTCACCCCTTCTTGATCGGCAGCTTTATCATACGCAGTGGAATCATCGGCTTCGAATTGCCCTTGTATCCTGGGGAACAGTTCGATGGAATTCCGCCGACTCACAGCCACGCAAGGATCTCCTGAAGCCGGTGATTCACGCGTTCCCAGTCAAACTGGCGTTGTTCAAGCACGATCCACTCCAACCACTGGACACCCGATAGCAGTCGATTCGATTCGTCAAATGCTGCCAGCAATTCCCGCTCGGAATCAGCCAGTGGCCTGATGTGCTCGTAATCGGAAATTGCCTGCATCCAGGACGCTGGTCCCCCGTCCAACATGCTGCGCAGCAATCGACTCAAATCGGCCGCGACCGAGTCCATTCGGACCGCATCGTAATCAACGACTCCCGAGATTTCATCGGAAGAAGCGTCTGCAAACAGAAGGTGTTCGTGGTGAATGTCGCGGATGCAGTATTGAATGGGTACCTGCAATTGCGAGGCTCGCTCGAGTCGATTCCTCAGTTCTGCTGCCCCTTTCTGAAAAGCTGCGATGAACGGTGAACTTGCGACTTCGATAGGCGATCGTAATCTGCCGCCAGAGGCAAGCCGATGAATTTGATCGATCACACCGCCCGGTCGTCCGACTGCAATGCATCGAGTCAGCCTGCTGGCAATTCCAGGTGCGGTATTCCCTTGCATGACAAGCTTACTGCTGCGGCTTTCAACACCTCCGATCGTTGCGGCCGCGCGATGCCAGCGGGCCAGGGTCTGCATGGCATTCTTCATGCGGGCGGGCGTTGGGCGTTGCCGGAAATTGGCAACGCCAGGAAAAAACGGTTCCAACTGCCAACAACGATCCGACAGACAAATCGCAGCATTTCCTGCAGATGTTTCGAGCGGCAATGGCACAAAGTCACATCCTTGGCAAACGACGTGTTTCAATATTTGTCGAGTTTGATCGAGCCGTTCCATCATCGCCCCCTGCGGCAGTTGACGAATCATGAATCGGGATGCATCGGGAAGCTTGATCTGCCAATGCCGAGTACCGCTGAACCCATTCGTCGCAAAACGCCGCACGGCGATCGGCTTTTGATGGATTTGAAAGGCAGTGGACAGTTCGGTCCAGGGAAGATCACGGTGGTTTTGCATGTCGCGGGTCCTCGGAGCGGACGCGTGCCATGGTAGCACATGGCATTGAAATCTTTGGTCGCCGCCCAGAAGCTGCCTTCGTCAACTTGATTCGAGGTATCGACTGTTCGTATCATTACGCATCTGGACCGCGTGACCAGGAACAGTCAATGGAAAAGAGCCCGACCATGAAATTGTTAGTTGCCATTCATCAACCTCCACGCTATCAGGCGATTGTTTCCGCGCTCTCGAAGCTGAGTGTCCTGCGGATGACGGTTTTCGACGCCGTCGGTGTAGGTAGGCAGCGGGGCCGAATGCCGACTTTTCGAGGCAACGAATACGATATTCAGTTTCTGCGAAAGTCGTACTTGGCGTTAGCCATCAGCAATCGTGATTTTGAAGCTACGGTGCAATCGATCACCAATGCCGCACGCACCGGCCAGAATGGCTGCATCGGGGATGGAAAGATATTCGCATTGCCGATGGAAAATGCCATCGACATTGCTTCGGGGAGACAGGGCTCGGAAGCTCTCTGAACGGACAATGTGATGCAAAAGCAAGCTGCGATACTTACCAATGATCTGTTTTTCTCTTCGCAGCTGGAGGGCGCAGCCTCTCGCGCTCAAATCGGCCTGCAATACTCGCAAACAACCGAACGGCTGCTCGAGGTCGCGCGAATTCAGCCGTTGGTCGCGGTCATCATCGATTTGGCGCACCCTGCGGCAAATCAGCTTGAAGATTTGTTGGCCAAGCTGAAAGCGATCGACATTCAACCAGGAACTATCATTGCATACGCGCAACACGTTCACACCGACCGCTTGAAAAGTGCACGTGGAGCTGGATGTGATCACGTCACGACGCGTGGCGACATCTCGCGGCGTCTGGCAGAATTGATCGGTTGTCGTTAAGCACTTGCGCCGATCGGCAAAGTATCTCCCCGGAATGCAAGCTGCCAGGGTGCTTGCATGTTGCGGCCGACGAGGGCAAGTTTCTGGCGATTTTTTGCCAAGAATCCAACGAGGGTGGCGAAATACCGCTAACACTCGCTCATTTCACCTGCTCAGAGGAACCCCCGATGAATCCGTTAAATCTGGAAATCGCCTTCGCCAATCTTGCCACTGGCGTTCTCGCCATTGTCCTTGCGGCGCCATTCTTGTTCGCAAGAAACGGGCAGAAACGGCCATTCCGTCGCTACGCCGATAACGCAAATCAACTCGCCCAGAACATCTATCGCTTCTGGGGACAGAAGCTATCGGGGTGGGCGATCGCACTCGTCGCCATCGGCGCCATGACGATGTTTGTTCCGTTGGGAAATGAACCGACGTTGGCGATGGCCATGGCGATTGCACCCTTGCTGTTGCTGATTCCCTGCGTCGAGGCGTTTCGGCTGTCGCGGATTCTAGCCAGCGACAACAATCCAAGATTGAAGATGCAAGCTGGATAGCTTGCAGCGACGCAAATACCGATTCACTCGCGAGGGTATGCCCACCTGCTGACAGCAAGGCAACGGAACAAAAAAAGGCCGACGCTCCAGCGTCGGCCTTTCTGGCTTTCTGGTTTTGCCTCTGAAATTCTTCGTTGGGGCTCGAAACTAGCAGCAACAGCTGCGGCGACGCACGACCCGGCGACGAGGTCGTGCACATGGATCGCAACACGGATCTGGGGCTGGGCAGCAAACCGGACGTGGAGCTGGGCAGCAAACAGGTGCTGGCGGGGGACAACAGACCACTCGGCGACGGCAGCATCCGGCGTCCGCATCCGTCGTCATGCAAGCACAGAGTACAAACGCAGCGAGCAGCATCAAAATTCGTTGCATGTCAAAATCTCCTGAAAAAACTCAACCACATTGAACCAACATTGGCTCATTAAATTCCGTTGTTTGGAGCTGCAAACGAGCATTCGAGCGCTTTTACCCTTAAGAGCAGCGACTTTTCGACCGTTAACGACTGCTATTCCAGAACGGCACACGCTATTCGGCTGTGCGACTCGCAATAGAAGAACCGGGGCAGGTTTAACGTTTAACTAGGATGCAGCGACTTGGAAACTTGGACAAGGATTCTACTAAGCCAACAGCAAGCGTCAACTGTGCTGAGCGTGCCTTTGCCCATCTTGCCAACCACCGGTCGTTGGCTGCTTGCGCAACAGGGAAAACCTAAGCACTCTACCGAAGACTTGGGACTTTTATCCAACCGCATTGACTCAATCAAGTAGACGCCTTCCAAGGCAAGACTTGCCGGCAAAAAGGAGTTCTTGTGCCCATTTTGGAAAACTACTGACTTGGCGAAGCCAGGGGCAACTTGCAATGGATCGAATTCCCATGCCCGGTCCGCCATCAGGTCCAAATCTGGCGGTCCAACATCCGATAATTGATGGCTTCGTTCAGGTGAGCCAACTCGATCGCTGGGCTTTCTGCCAAATCTGCAATGGTCCGGGCGACCCGCAGGATCTTGTCATGGGCTCGAGCCGAGAGCCCCATATCGTTCATGCTATCTTTGAGCACTGCCAGGCATTCGCCCTTTAGTCGGCAGAATTGCCTCAAATGTGGTGAGCTCATCTGCGCATTATTGCGCGTGCTGCGCGTACCCACGAATCGCTCGGCCTGGATTGCCCGGGCCAGCATGACTTGGGTCATCATGGCAGCGCTGCTGGTCCCATCGCTGGTATCTGACAACTCCTTGAATGGCACTGCAGGTACTTCGATGTGGATGTCGATCCGGTCGAGCAGTGGGCCGCTGATCTTGGCCATATATCGTTCGACTTGTGGTACCGAACAATGACACTCGCGTCGGGGATCGTTGCGATAACCACAGGGGCAAGGATTTAAGGCAGCGACGAGCATGAAGTCCGAAGGGAAGGTCGTCGACGTTCAGCGCCCGGGAAATCGTGACACTACCGTCCTCCAAAGGCTGACGCATGACTTCGAGCGTTTTGCGGTCGAACTCGGGCAACTCATCGAGAAACAACACACCATTGTGCGACAGACTTATTTCGCCAGGTGACGGCGGGCTTCCGCCACCGACAAGTCCTGCATTGCTGATCGTATGGTGGGGCGACCGGAATGGACGCTTCGCCATCAACGGCTGCCGGTCCAATAATCCCATGGCGCTGTAAACTCTTGTTGTTTCGATCGACTCAGCCGCCGTCAATGAAGGAAGTATCGAAGGCAGTCGCTTGGCCAACATGGTCTTGCCACTGCCTGGCGGACCGATCATCAACAGGTTGTGCATTCCAGCAGCTGCAATGGTAAGGGCACGCTTGGCCACTTCCTGACCTCGGACGTCGGCGAAATCGACCTCGTAATGCGAATGTTGCTCAAACAACTCTTCAAGTCGCGAGGGTGCGGGCAACACTTCCAACTGTCCTGTCAGGTAGCCGATCGCCTGCGTCAAACTGTCGACGGGGATGATCTCGACCTGCTCCACGACGGCAGCTTCGCTGGCGCTGACGCTGGGTACGAGAATGCCCTTTAAGCCAACTTGCTTCGCAGCAGTCAAAGCCATCGACAGCCCGCCTCGAATTGCTCGCGTGCTGCCGTCCAACGCCAATTCGCCAACGATCGCATACTGATTCAAAAAATCCGATTCGATTTGCCCGCTGGCAACCAGAATTCCGATCGCAATCGGCAAATCGAACGAGGCCGCCTGCTTGGGAAGATCGGCCGGCGCAAGATTGATGACGACACGATCCTGGGGTCGCAAGAACCCTGAATTGACGATCGCCCTCTCGACGCGGTGCGTACTCTCTCTGACCGCAGCCTCTGGTAATCCGACCAGCACAATCTTGGGCGTCGAAGTTGGAGAAGCATCGACCTCGACTTCGACCGAGACGGCGTCGATACCAACGAGCGAATATGTATGCAATCGCGCCAACACGAAGATTATTAACCGTCAGGCCTGCATAGTGACGTCGAGTTGCCACGGGCAGACGTATCCACTTCCATCCCGCCAAAAAAATTGGCCCAGCACCACATTTTTACGCAGTGCCGGGCGCAATTCAATGACCTCGCCAGATATCGTGTTCAACTACTGCGATTGGACGCAGGGGACTCTGCCGGTTGTGCGGCCCGCGGCAGTCTCCCTCGACGCATGACGCGCAATTCCTCCGCATCAAGCGAACCATCGCCATTCTTGTCGATGCGGGCGAAGGATTCCTGCATGCGTTGCGGGGCTTCGCTCTTCTGAATTTTACCATCCTTATCGGCGTCTAAGCTCAACAGCATCGGAGGTATCGCGGCGGCTTGACCAGCCTCCGCCGCCTTCTCGACCGGCGGCGCCGAGTCGCTGCCGGTGCTTTCCACCACTCCCTCCAAAGAACCGGCCTTCATATCGATCATCGGAGCGGGAGCGAAAACTTTCTGAAGCGCCTGCTGAATCTCTTCGACCGTCAACTGCTGGATCTTTGCGAGTTGATCACCTTGAAACTTCAACGTTCGGTCAAGTTCCAACCCACTTAACAACCGCCTCACCAGTGTACCTTCGTTGGCGATGGACCGTTCAAACTTCAAGGTGTAGCTCTTTTTCGCCTCCTGGAGTTCTTCTTCAGTGATCCCTTTGGCAATCCAGTCCGCAATCTCCTCCTGCATGCCACTCAAGGCCTGGTCAGCATTCTGCGGAGCACAAATGGCATATCCGAACAGTGAGCCCACGGGATCCTGGCTACCGGCCGAGTAAGATGTGCCGGCACCGTACGACAACCCACCCTCGTGACGCAGCCGGGTCATCAAGCGTGACTTGGCGCTTTCACCGAGGACGTAACTCGCCAGTGTCAACGCCGCGTGCTCTGGCGCGTCGTCCTTCGCCTCGATCGACGTTCCCATGCCAACAATCGCCATCGCCTTGTCAGGCGTGTTGATCACCAGGCTTTCGGCCTCGTTGGCCAAAAATGGCCGCTCGACGCGTTCGTACTTCGATGGAGACTTCCAGGTACCGAACTCCTTCTCGATGGCCGCTTTGACCTCGGCCGGGTCAAAATCGCCAACGACAGCAACTTCCATTTCGCTGGCACCAAGGTGGCTGGTGTAAAGGTCCTTGACGCCATTGAGCGTTACGTTTTCGATACGTTCGAGCGATTCCTCCATCGTAGGCAGGTAGTGAATACTCTCTTCCGGCCACGGGGACATTTTGCGTCGCATTTCCATGATCCCCAACGCCTGGGGCTCGGACATCATTTGTTGAACCATCGACTTGCGAGTGTTGATGATTGTTTCAAACTCGCTTTCGTCAAACGCAGGTTGCTGCAGGATTTCGCTCAGCAGAGAAATTGCCGCCAACAGGTTTGCGCGATCCGATTGAATCGAGGCCGTCAGTGCCCCGGCGCCCCCGCCAGCACCTCGTCCACCTCCCCCAACGTTGATTCTGGACTGCAAGCGGTCAATTTCATCCCGCAGTTCCTGGTACGATCGGTCCTTTGTGCCACGCATCATCATGGCGCCAACCAAACCTGCTTCGGTCGTGCGGCCGGTCAAGGCCTGCTCGGTACCGTAATGCAGTTTTGCCGACAGTCGCACGGAGTCGCCACGGGTCTCCAGGGGCAACAATGCAATCTTGATACCAGAAGGCAGTGTCGTGCGTTCAATGCGTCCTTCGATCGCTTCGATATCCGGCGCCAATGTTTCGCCCTCAGCAATTTCCTGTGTGCCGCTGTAGTTGTTGACCAGCTCGGCCACATCGGGAGCTCCCGGCACGGTGACTCGTTGAATCTCCTTTGTCGGCTTGAAAACCCCCGCCGTCCGGTTCGTTTCAATCAGGTACTTGTCAGCTGCTGCCTGCACCTGCTCGACGGTTACGTCCTTCAGGCGATCGCGGTGAATGAAAAACAAACGCCAGTCACCCTGGGCCATGGATTCACTCAAGCGAATCCCAATACGACCGCTATTGGTCATGCCCATCTTGATCATCTTCAGCATTTTTGCCTTGGAACGCTCGACTTCCGTCTCGGTGATCGACTTCATCGACTCGACGGTTTCAACCATATAGTCGAGTACCGCTTCCGGTTCCTGGCCTTCACTTACCGACGCGCTAAACTCGACGATGCCGGGTTCCGCCAAGGCGTAGGCAGAACCGGAAACGCTGGCTGCCAATCCGGGCACCACCAGTCGACGATAGAGTCGACCCGAGGGCTGACTGGTAAGGATGTCTTCCATGATCTGCACCGCCGGGAATTCCTCATGGGTGCCGGAAGGGATGTGATATACCAACCCGACAGCCGCCACGTCGCCGGCTCGCTTGAGCGTTACCAACCGAGCTCCATCTTGCGGTGGTTCCTCGGTGTAGGTCCCCTCCAGCTCACGCTCGGGTTTTGGCAGAACGCCGAAATATTTTGCGATAAGCTCCAGCGTTTTTTCCTCGTCGAACTGACCGACAACCAACAGCGTGGCGTTATCCGGCTGGTAATACTTCTTATAAAACGCTCGCAGGTTGTCGACCGGCACGCGTTCAATATCACTGCGATTACCGATGGTGGACTTGCCATAGTTGTGCCACAGAAACGCTGCAGACATCATGCGCTCCGACAAGACCGCAGACGGGCTGTTTTCGCCCCGTTCGAACTCGTTACGCACGACCGTCATTTCTTTTGCAAGTTCTTCGCCAGCAATGTAGCTATTGACCATCCGATCCGCTTCCATTTTCAAAGCGAAGTCAAGATTGTCGTCCGTCGCAGGCAGCGTTTCGTAGTAGTTGGTTCGATCGAGCCAGGTCGTTCCGTTAAACGAAGCGCCGTGATCCTCGAGCACCCCCAAATGTTTGGATAAATGGGTGTGCCTTTGAAAACCATGTGTTCGAGCAGGTGAGCCATCCCAGCTTCGCCGCGCCCTTCGTGCCGCGAACCAACTCGATATGTGACGTTGACGGTGATTGTTGGTTGTGATTGATCTGGGAAGAGCAGAACTTGCAGACCGTTCGGCATTGAGTACTCGGTGATGCCTTCGACCGTGGTCACTTTCGTAATACCGTCAGGTAACGCATGTGCCACGTTGATCACGAAAACGGAAAGCAGGAGCAAGCCGACCCAAGTCGAAAGACCGCGGATACTGGAAATAGCCATAGAGGTTCCTCTGAGTAATAGCAACGCGTTACGCCGCAAGAGTGCTTGATCAAAGCCTGTCATTGTCACCTAACCGAGGTGATCGTGTCCACAACATTGATGGGAATTTTGCATCGGGTAAAATCAAAGTGAAATCCCCTGATTAGTGCGAATCGGTCAGGCAATTTCGCTGTTCCGTCGACCGTCTATCCCTGATTCGCGACCCGGAATCCGACCGGCTCTCCACGTTGTGGTGTTGTGACATTGAGACACGTCAATTCTAGGCTTTATCCGTTTACTGCCCAGCGCAAAACCTCGCTCAGTTTGGGTGTCTTCCCCTGCCACAGGATACCGACCCGAAATATTCGGCCGGCAATGTAAACGCAAACGATCGTCGCGGCGATCATCAGTACCAGCCCCAGAATCGGCTGCCAGATAGGGATCGTCGCGCCAGTTGCCATTCGAAGCATCATCATCGTCGGCGTCACGGGTGGAAAGAACGACAAGCCGGTGGCGATAGCACTATTGGGTTCAGTCACGATAAAAATCCAGATGAACAGCGGACACATCAACATCATCCACACTGGCAATAACACCGACTGGGCTTCCTTCAATTGCGAAACGGCAGAAGCAACCGACATGAAAATCGCCGCGAAGAACATCACCGCCAGGACTTGAAAAGCAACGAACCAGGGCAGGATACCGAGTGGGACCATATCGGCGTAACCTTGCTTCGCGGCTACGAAGTAACTACCGACGGCATAGATCGAGAACACGGTCAACGACCCGGCAACTGTTCCCAGCAATTTGCCTGCCATCAGCTGCGTAGGATTCGCGCTGCCCAGCAACACTTCGGCGATCCGTTGCGACTTTTCCTCCAGTACACTTTCCAAAACCGGCTGTGAAGACATCAGCACGATCATGAACATCAGCATCATCACGCCGAATGGCAGAAACAGCGAAGTCAATTCATCTTTTTCTGTTGCCGGTTCAACGATGCCCTCCGCGCTGCGTTCCAGCAGCCCAACGCCCCGAACCTCGACCGGGGTGCTCGCCTGCTGCACAACGATGGAATCGATCCCCATCCGGGCGAGTCGTTTTGCCTTGACAGTTTCATTAATCGTCTGTCGAACCCACCGCTTCGTGTCCGATAAACCAGACTCTTCCGAGTAGAAAATCACTTCCGGCAGCTCACCCGCAGCAGTCAGCTGGTCGACACGCGGCGGCACCTCGACAAACGAATTCAACTCACGATTCCGGATCTTCTCCGAGAGTTCCAACCGCAACTCGTCGTTCAATTCCTGCTCAATACGCTCCACCAGGAAACGTGATCCCTTCGAAAACGACATGCTGGGACCATCGTCGTCATCTTCTTCGGCGTCTGTGGAGTCGCATTTTCGGCTGCCAGTTTTGCGTCGAGCGCCGCGTTGCGCAAGCCGGCAGACGTTTTCAGCGATTCAAAGACGTTGCCATCCGGATCGATGATAGCGACGCGTTTGTCCTCCACCTTTCCCGACTTTTGCAGGACTTCCATCGCTACAAAACTGCCAAACATCAGGATCGGCATCATGGCGATCGACAGCAGAAAAGCCTTGGTACCCACAATGGCTTTGAATTCACGGACAGCTATTGTCAAAATCTTACGCATGATCGGCAGGCTCTAGTTGGTGACGTATTCGTTGGGTTCCGGTTCGCCGGCTTCCGGCTTGGCGATTCGAACAAAAATGTCATGCAGCGAGGGGCGAATGACTTCAAAGTGCTCAAGTGGAGTCGCCGCTGCCAGACGTTGCAAAACCCCACCAGAATCTTCCGGGTCGGTCAGACGAAACTCGTAAAACTCCCCGTGCCGTTCGATATCCGCCATACCCGGCAATTTCGTTAGTTCAACAAACGGGTCCGGCAGGCGAACTCGAACCCGATCGGTCGGATACTCATCGCGGATCCGCGCCAGCGTCCCATCGAGTACTTTTCGACCCTTGTGAATCATGCAGATGGTGTCACACAACCGCTCGGCCATGCTCATGTCATGCGTTGAGAAAAGTACTGTCGTACCCTGATCTCGCAACCAAAGAACCGATTCTTTTAACGATTCCATGTTGACCGGGTCGAGTCCGGTAAATGGTTCGTCGAGGATGACGAGTTGTGGTCGAGCCACCACTGCCGAGATGAACTGAACTTTCTGAGCCATCCCTTTGGACAGAGAATCAATCCGTTTCCGATCCCAACCGGTTGCTCCCAGACGCTCCAACCACAAGTCAATTTCTCGTTGGCAGTCGTAGAATCCTTTCAGCCTCGCGTAGTAGGTCAGCAGGTCGCGGACCTTCATCCGTTTGTAGAGCCCACGCTCTTCCGGCAAGTATCCCAGACGATCGTCAGCCGTTTTGCCGTGCAGCTCCCCCAGAACTTCGACCGAACCTTCGTCCGGTTGGAATATCCTGAGGATCATTCGAATCGTGGTCGTTTTTCCCGACCCGTTGGGACCGATAAATCCGTAAATGGCTCCCTCTGGAACGGTCAAATCCAGGTCGGCAACCGCCGTGTTGTTCCGAAACCGTTTGGTCACACCCAACAGTTGAATCGCAGTTTTCATCGTAGACCCAGATTCCTGACGCGTGAAACGAACGAGTGTTCATGCTATTAGATCAGCCACGCTCGAATAAGCGATATGTCGAGCTCCAGCACGCCAAAAAGAAAATGCCGAAAAATGCCCGGTTGATCAAATGATTCGCGTGGCGATCAAGCCTGCGCTTGGGACCGCACTTGATTCTCCCAGGCGTGAAACTCACCAAACTGGCCATTTGTCCACCAATCCGGCAGGCGTCTCTTGGGCTACCATGGGATTATTCAGGGAGTGTTATTGTCGACGGATCGGAATCTCCGTTCGCTGTTTAGTTTGATTGGCTCCCATGGCTCCACGCGCAAGTTGGAAGGGGTTTTTGAACCTCAGCCTCGTTTCTGTTCCCGTCAAAGCGTATTCGGCGAACGACTCCGGTGGCAGCATCCGACTGAATCAATTGCACCAGGAGTGCAACAGTCGTATCAACTACAAAGTCTCGTGCCCCAAGTGTGGCGACATTTCGCGCAGCGATCTGGTCAAGGGCTACGAATACGCCAAGGACCAATTCGTCGTCATCGATCTGGATGAGCTGGAAAAGCTGCGGGCAAAGGACGAGAACAAGGCGATTCGCATCGACAAGTTCATCAACCCGGAGCAGGTCGACCCGCGATACATGAGCGAGACGACCTATTTTCTTGTACCAGACGGAGCTCCCGGACAAAAACCGTTCGCATTGTTGCGTGAGGCGCTGGAGAAAAAATACCTGGCCTGCATCGCTCATGTGGTGCTACACAACAAGGACCAACTCGTGATGGTCCGCCCTGTCGAGAACCTGCTCGCGATGACCGTTCTGCGTTACAAGAGCGAGTTGAAATCTCCCGATCTCTTCACGGACGAAGTCGTGGAAACGAGCGTGAGCGTTGACGAGTACAAACTGGCAGAGACGTTGATCGACGAGACGACAGTCGATGAGTTTGAAATGGGCGAGTACGCGGACAAATACCACGAGCGGTTAACAGCTTTGATTGCCGCAAAAGTGGAAGGCAAAGAAATCGTGGCCGCACCGGACGTTGAGTATTCGCCCGTCGTCAACCTGATGGAAGCGTTAAAAGCGAGCGTCAAGCAAATGAAAGTGGCTGGCCCTGGCGACGATCCACCAAGAGGCCGCAAACGAACGCCGCTCCAACAACAAGTCGCCAAACGCGGAAAGGCAACTGCCAGAACGACGAAGAAGTCGGCCAAGGCTGCTGCCAACGTGGCCACTCGATCACTCGCCGACAAGTTGTCCTCACCGGCAAAGAAGAAGGCGAAGCCCGCGAAAAAGAAAACCGCTCCGAAACCAAAGAAAAAAACCGGTTAGGCGTTTTGTCGCCTGATCCCTTCATGTGTTCTCGGCATCGCTGCTCGAGCCGATCTGCTGCAGTTAATGTCATGGGCCTTAGCGAATATCAAAAAAAACGCCAGTTTTCCAGGACGCCAGAGCCCGTCGGCTCTTCGCCGATGGATGAACACGCACAGTCTCGTTTCGTGATTCAAAAACACGCTGCGCGGAACCTGCATTACGACCTGCGACTGGAGTACCAGGGAGTCCTGCTCAGTTGGGCCGTCCCTAAAGGCCCCAGCCTCGACCCGGCCCAAAAACGATTGGCGATTCACGTCGAGGACCATCCCATCGAATACTTGCACTTTGAAGGAGTGATTCCGCAAGGCCAATACGGTGGTGGCACCGTTCTTGTATGGGATACGGGCACCTGGACGCCAGTCAATGATGGTGGCTACGAATCGGGCGATTTCAAATTCGAATTGGACGGAGAAAAACTTCAAGGGCGATGGATGCTGGTTCATACCGGCAAACGAAAAGGCACCAGGGAATGGCTGCTGTTCAAGGAACACGATCCGTCGATACGCTCGGCCACCGAATTTGATGTACTGGCCGAGTACCCCTCGAGCGTGCTCACCGGACGCACGCTGGAAGAGGTTGCCGCAGAGGCCGATGCAACCCGGTCGACAATAGACACCCAAAGGTCAAGTGCGCAATCCGTAAGCGAAAGCCGGACAAAAAAGGCAGCCAAACAGTCGCGTGTTGCCGATGCCACGAAGATCACTGGCAGTCGCAAAAAAGCGATGCCGGCGAAACCGAAACCGATGCTGCCAACATCAACGCGCAAAGCGCCGACTGGTGACCAATGGATTCACGAAATCAAACACGATGGTTACCGCATGCTGGCCCACGTATCGGAGGGGTCGGTACGTTTCCTGTCACGAAACGGCAACGATTGGACGGACAAGCTACCGAAACTGTCGCAGGAATTGAAACAGCTGCCGGTGGCACAGGCAATCATCGACGGCGAAGTCGTTTTCGTCACAACTGATGGCACCACCAATTTCCAGTCGCTACAAAACACTATCCGCAATGGACGCGACGCGCAGTTGAGTTTCTACGCTTTCGACCTACTCTACCTTAACGGCTGCGACTTGGCCCGCTGCCAGTTGCGCGACCGAAAAGCAGCGCTTGCTACGATCGTTCCCCATCAACGACTACCGTCAATTCTTTACAGCGACCACATCGATGGCGACGGACCGATCGTCTTTCAACAGGCGAGTCGGTTGGGTACAGAAGGAATCGTTTCAAAAATTGCGACGAGCAAATACTTCGAAGGGCGCACCCGTGACTGGTTAAAAACCAAAGCGTTGGCGTCTGCGGAATTTGTGTTAGGCGGCTACACCGAGTCCACGGCAGCTCAACCGTTTGGTTCCCTGATTGTCGGAGCCTACGACGAGGCGGGAGATCTGGTCTACGTTGGCCGCGTGGGCACGGGATTCAACGCCAGCTCAATGGCGGCGCTCGCCGAACAGATGGCAGCGCTGGAAATCGACCAGCCGCAGTTTGCGAACTGGAAAGACATCAAGCCTGACCGACCGGCGCATTGGATTCGACCCATGCTCGCGGTTGAAGTCGAGTACACCCAACTGACTCGCGAGAACATGCTCCGCCACCCCTCCTACCGAGGAACCCGCGACGACATCGAGATCACGGATATTCAGCTGGCCGATCGGCAGTCACAGCAAACCGGTCCGCGATCGGCGCCTACAGAAACAATTCCTGAAGGAAGCACCACGACCAGCCGATCGACGACCACGCCATCTCCAGAAATACCGACCGGCGACCTGTCGCAGATTCACATGACAAACCCGGACCGGATCATGTATCCCGAGGTCGGCGTCACGAAGCTGGGCGTCGCCACGCATTACGCTCAAGTCGCAGCCAGATTGCTGCCGCATATCGTTGATCGGCCGCTGGCCCTCGTGCGTTGTCCAAAGGGTCAAGGCGAAAAGTGTTTCTTTCAAAAAAGCCGGACGAAAGGAATGCCTGACGCTGTCGCGGAACTGCAGGTGACCATCCCGGGTAGGAATCCGCAGCCGGCGATTGTGGTTCGCGACCTGGCCGGAGTCATCAGCCTCGTACAGTTCAGTGCGTTGGAGGTTCACAGCTGGTGCTGCCGTATCGATCGACCCGATCGACCGGACCAGATCATTTTCGATCTGGACCCGGACGACGCTCTGCCTTTCGCCCGCGTCGTCTCGGCCGCATTGACCCTGAAAGAACTGTTGGGCGAGCTGGAATTGGAGACGTTTGTGAAAACCACGGGCGGAAAAGGGCTGCATGTCGTGGTACCCATCAAGCGGACCCTGACTTGGGACGAAGCAAGCCAGTTTGCGTTAAACATCGGCAAACACCTTGCCAGTCACTCACCCGGTCGGTTCACGACTAGCGTTTCCAAGGCGGCTCGTCGTGGAAAGGTCTACGTTGACTTCTTGCGAAACAAGTTCGGAGCGACCGCGATCGCACCATATTCTACGCGGGCCCGACCAACCGCCTCGATCGCTACGCCAATTGGGTGGGGGGAGCTCTCGACGATCAGCGGTGCTGACGCGTTCACGGTGGTCAACCTGCAACGGCGGCTGGTCAATGAATCGGCTGACCCATGGGCCGACATGCCGCAGGTCAAGCAGACGGTCACCAAGGCCATTTTGCGATCGGTGGAATTCTGAAGAGCCGAAAAGGAATTCAAGCGTCGCACGCAAAAAAAAGAAACAGGAATGCTGTGTAGAAAACGTAACGCAGGAACGGTGCCTGGCACATTCCTCGGCGACTACGGCTGGCCATATTTTGCAGCGTCGCCCGAAAACATGGGGCGGACCTTGTCGCTGGAAGCATTCTTTCGTCGCCGCATCAGCAATGAACCGCAGGAACAACGCGTTAAAACGTAGTCAATTCACGAATTCCGAGTCCTCGCCTGATGAATCATCCAATTGTTGAACTGAAGAACGTCTCCTACCAACAAGGCGGACAGCCAATCCTGAACGACGTCTGCTGGCGTATCGAGCCAGGTCAACATTGGGCCATTCTCGGTCCAAATGGTTGCGGTAAAACGTCGCTGTTTGCGCATCGTTGCCGGACTGGAATGGCCAAACGCGGGTGGTACGGTGACTCGATTGGGTAGCCAATTGCAGGACTTGCGAGCACTGCATCGCAGCATTGGATGGGTTTCCCACGAATTGGCTCGCCGTATTCCCGCGCGGGAAAGAGTCATCAAGCTGGTTGCATCAGGTCGTGTCGCCGAACTCGGCTTGCGACCACCAATCGCCACGGAAGCCAGCGACGATGAACTTCGCTTTCGCGCCAACTTCTGGGCTACTTGCAACTCGACTCATTTGCCGAACGCCGATTCGTCACCTTATCTCAAGGCGAACAGCAGAAAGTGTTGTTGGCTCGTGCATTAATGGCCGAACCTTTGTTGATCGTGCTCGACGAACCTTGTGCTGGACTTGACCCGGCAGCGCGGGAAGACTTCCTTTCGCTGCTCGATCGGCAGTTGATCAATCCGAACGGCCCGACGCTGCTGCTGGTAACGCACCATGTGGAAGAAATCCTGCCAGGCGTCAACTCGACGCTGATCATGCAGCGAGGGGAAATCGCCGTGCAGGGCAAAACGGACACCGTCGTGACACCAGAGGCGATCGCCTCCGCATACGGTTCTCCTGTCCCGGAACTGATCGAGCGCAAGGGACGGTTCTGGCCGGTATGGTAGCGCGAAGTCGCCGCCCGGGCCAAAGGCGCAGTTTTTCGTCCCCTTGGAAAATGCCATGCCGGCGTCGCAAGGCGGAACGTCTGAGCCACCTGGAATCGCTGCGAGTTGCGGTGGGTACCGGCGCAAGGAAACAGGCCACCGTCGTGAGCCGACGATGGCCTGGTTGCCGATTTCAGGATGCTAAGCTGAATTACTTGACTTCAAGTAGTTCCACAATGAATCGCAGCGTCGCATTGGGCGGAATCGATCCGCCTGCCCCGCGCGCTCCGTATCCCAGATCGGGCGGGATTTCCAATTCGATCATCCCACCCTTGCTCACCAGCTGCATGCCTTCCGTCCAGCCCTTGATCACGCCACTGAGCGGGAACGAAATCGGTTCGCCTCGTTTGTAGGAACTATCGAATTCCTTTCCTTGGGAACCGTCGGCACCTTCCGGCAGCCAACCTTTGTAGTGCACAGTTACCGAGCTGGCATTATTGGCTTTGGTCGTGCCATCGCCTTGTCGCAGGATACGGTATTTGAGACCAGAAGCAGTACTTTGAAACGGCTTGTCACTCATATTCCTGTCCGGTCCGTCTTTTTTTCCTGACTGAGCCCACGTCGTCTCGCACGACCCAAGGCAGATGCAACAACAAGTCAAAACGCCGCTGACAACGGCTCTGAAATTTCGCATAAGGTTCCTTTCCTGTAAAAATGTCTCCTGTCGGCGAGCCTAGCATTTGGTAACAGAAAACGACAGGGGATGCGCTGCAGAACGGTAGCCCACGGGAATTACCCGAACCAGGCCCAGTGATAGCTGGAATACAATTGCAGGATTTAGAGATCCAGCATTTCTGCAGTGACGATCGCCCGCACCATTTCTGCCGAACTGCCAACCCGCAGCTTCCGCACGCAATTCGAGCGGTGCTTTTCGATCGTTTTCTCGCTCAACCCAAGTTTGCTGGCGATGCGTTTGTTCGAATAGCCGTTCGCGACCAAGTCCGCAACTTCTCTTTCACGTGGCGACAATTGGCCCACCAACTGAGCGTGCTCGGCGGAAATATTGGCATGACGAACATCGACTCGATTGAATGGCTTCTCCGCTGAAGTAAACGCCTCGCAAATCGCCTGATGCAGTGGGTCGCTCCGGACAGGTTTTTGCAACAGGGTTACCGCTCCCTTCCGCATGGCCTCGACGGTGATCTCCACGTCGGCAAAACCGGTAAGGAAAATGATGGGGAGATGATCTCCACGAGAGGCAAGTTCCGACTGCAATTCGATGCCCGACATGCCGTCCATGCGGTAGTCCACAATCGCACAAGACGGAATACTTGTCGCGATGATGCATCAAGAAGGCACTGGCTGACGCGAATTCCTGGACTTCGTATCCAAACGTTTCAATCAGCCGACGCATGACGGTGCGAAAATTTTGGTCGTCATCGATAATATAGACGCGTTTTACGCTGTTCATCGCACCAGGGGCGGCCCGGTCGTCGGCCGCGGCACGTAATCCGCCTGCGGCATGGTCTTGACTGTACTTAACGTCCATCGCCCCGTGCCTCCTACCAATGGAAAACGAACTCTTCCTCCACAAATCAGCTCCTATCGACCTGCCTTTCGGTATGATAACCGATCCCACTCGCTTGGGTGGTATCATCGGGTTTCCATCGGATTTCTACCCCACCCGTGTAACGTTAAAAATGCCGACGTCGTGAATTCTCTCGCATCTAGTGTACCAAAAATGAATAAACTGTTCATAAACTTCGACCAGCTTTACAGATGCTGCGAGACGAGTCCATGCAAGTCTTGAATTTCCAATCCAGTCTCCAACGCGATCACTTATCAACTATCGTGTTAGAAGCTTCCCGGAAATATCATCGGGTTAACCCGGCAATCAGTAGGTATAAACCCCACCTGAAATCGCTCCGTTGGAGTTGCAAATCCATCCGTGTGGATCCGATCTGCATCAAGCGGTCTTGGTCCCATTCCAGTTCAACCTGCCCGATGCGTTATGAACCCATCCAGACTTCGCCGGCAAATTGCTTTTGAAGCTGCGCAGTTGATGTACCTGCGCGATGAGTGTGAGTACTACCGGGCCAAAATGAAAGCTGCTCGCAGGATCTGCAAAGGCTGGGTGAAGCCAGCCGATCTACCCAGCAATGCCGAGATTCGCGATCAGGTCCAGATGTTCGCCCGAACGCACGAAGGATCGACGCGCGACGCCAATTTGAAGCAGATGCGGCATGAAGCGTTGCGCGTGATGCGCATCCTCGCACATTTCAAGCCGCGATTGATTGGCAGCGTTATGACCGGACACGTCAGGCGTGGTTCCGACATCGATTTGCATGTATTTTCCGACAGCACGGAATCAGTCGCGGCAGCCCTGGAATTGGCCGGCATGACGTTCGATGTAGAGCGTAAACACATTCGCAAACACGGCGAGGTGCAACTCTTCATACATATCCATGTGGTCGATAGGTTTCCGATCGAACTGACGATCTATCCAGCCAACAGGGCGCACTACGTTTTCAAGAGTTCGATCACGGGGAAGGCGATTGAACGAGCCAGCATTGCCGAACTGGAAACACTTTTGCAGCGTGAATATCCACACGACGACCTACTGGAACAGATGACAAGACTGGAAACATGTGTGGATCGTTTTCAGGTTTTCGAGTCGTTACTTTTGCCACTGGAAAACGTCAAACAGCGACGGAAATATCATCCTGAAGGCGATGCGCTGTACCACAGTCTGCAGGTATTTGACCTCGCTCGCGACCATCTGCCCTACGATGAAGATTTTCTGCTGGCTGCCCTCTTGCACGACGTCGGCAAGGCGATCGATCCGGACAGCCACGTCACCGCTGGCAGGGAGGCACTTGACTCGTTCATCAGCCCGCGCACCGATTGGCTCATCTTGCACCACATGGCGGTACACCAGATAAACGACGGCACGATCGGCTACCGGGCACATCGCCGACTGGCGGAGCATGAAAGCTACGAAGAGCTGCTGCTGCTTGGTGACTGTGACCGGCGAGGAAGACGGGTCGGAGTGCAGTCGTCAGACGTCGATGAAGCGCTCGACTACTTGCGTGAACTTTCGCGAATGTGCGGCGATTAGCTACTGCGGACGTCGACCAATTCCCGGCCGAAACTACCCAAACTGGTCACTTGGATTATGAGACTCGGTGATCGAAAGTGAGCTCGCATACCAAAATCGGGGCTGTTGGCCACCGGTGCTCAGCCTTCAGTTGCCCCAGACCTGCTGATTTGCTACCGTCAATGCAGAGTTGAATACTGTCAACCATCCTAATTTTGGATCAGGAGAATGGAAGAGATGAAAACAATCAAGTTAATCGCGGCACTGGCTGTCGCAGCCATGATGTCGTCAACCATGTGGGCTGATGACACGGAATGCAGCGACGCCAAGTGCGCGAGCTCATGCTGCGAAGAATCGCTCGCGAAGTTTCCGAAAATGACTTACCGAGTTGCTGAGCATGAAACTTGCTGTTCGGATGCGGCTGCCAAACTGGTTACCGACCACGATGGCGAAACGATGAAGTTCGTCGTTGCCGAAAAGGTCTACGAAGACAAAGCCGAAGCGATGACCGCCCTGGCGGAAGTGGCGGAGCAATTCGTCAATGAATTTGCCAGCCCGCACACCTGCGAAGTCAGTGGAACGACAACGGTTGCCGGTCAATCCATGAAGTGCAGCAAGACTGCCGGTATGATGGCGGAAAAGATCCAGGACGCGATGAAAACCGTAGCCATGACTTACAAGGTTGGCGACGAATCGTGCAGTTGTCCTACCAAGGCTGCCGCGTTGGCCAAGGAAGCTGGTACGCACGAGCACTATGTCATCGGTGGCGAAGAGACCTGCTGCAACATTGATGCTCGCGTCAAACTGGCGAAAGCCAAGTATGTCGCAGCATTGCAGGCCTTAGCTCAAGTTGAGGCTCCAGCAACTGAAACTGAGATCGTGACGGAAGAAGAAACCGTTACCACCGAGAGCTGATCGTTTTCGCGACGACGTGTCGCAGCATGCTTGAAGAACAGGGAACGCCCGATCGAATGCGATCGGGCGTTTTTCGTTACACCAAGTCAATGGTCGGGTGCCGACACAACAGTCTTCCATGGGCGTAAAGCGGCTACCCTTAGGATTGATGCACGCTAGCCTTCGCCCGGACCAAACAACGGCCGCTTCCGTAAGTCGACGTTTGCAAACTGCTCATCGCTGCGTGCATCGGTCATCCCCCAGCGTTTTTTGACCTCGAGCAAATCTCTCACCTGGTCGTTGGTCAGCGATCGCACTGGTCCAAGGCTGCGACTGAGAATCAGCGTTCGGCAGTACGCATCGAGGATTTCGGTCCACCAACAGGCTCGTTCCACCGTGTCACCAAAACTTACGGTTCCGTGATTGGCCAGCACGATGATGTTGGTTCGATCAATGAACGGCTTGATGGAATCGGCGAGAGCCTGCGTACCCGTCAATGCGTATGGTGCCGTGGGGACCTCGCCCAGGAACAACTCCACCTCCGGCATCACACCGACCGGGATCGGCTCGCCCGTGATCGCGAATGCGTTTACATGGGGCGGATGGCAATGCAACACGCACTGCACGTCCGGCCTTTGACGGTAAACTTCCAGATGGAGAAGCACTTCGCTGGAACGCTTCCGCCGGCCACCCGTTTGTTCACCTTCCATGTTGACCGTGCACAAATCTGCCGGTTTCATGAATCCTTTGGAAATCAAAGTTGGCGTACAGAGTATTTCCTGATCGTTCAAACGCACGGAAATATTGCCATCGTTCGCCGCTACGAATCCACGGTCATACAGCCGACGACCGATGTCGCAAAGCTGCTGCTTCAATTGATTCAGGTCAGGTAACATCTGGGAAAGTCAGGTTGGTCGACGCGGAGACTCGAACGGTGACAGGCGGTATTATGAAATGGCCACTAGCGAATCGTAAGTGGACGGTAGCCCGATGAAGGTCGTTCGATATCGAAAGCAGCTGACGTCCGAACCGTTGATCACGGCACCGATCAACTTTCGCCTGCGAAACTTTGAACCGGCTCGCGATGTCAAACCATGGCTGGATTTGCGAAATCTGGTTTTTGCAACCCGGGCGGCCCGGGGACGAGACTGGGGCGAAACCGACTTTTATCGAGAATTCACGAGGAAGCGGTGGTTTGCTCCACAACAAATGTGGGTCGCGGAATCGATAAATCCCGACGATGTGACGTTCGCTGGTTGCGTTACCCTGGAACTCGATCCTCAGATGGGAAATGCCACGATTCACTGGCTGATGGTATCGGCCGATAAACGCCGCCAAGGAATTGGTGCGAAGTTGCTCCAATTTGCGGAAAGAAGTGCGTGGCAAGCCGGTAACCGAGTGGTTCGATGCGAGACATTATCGACTTGGGAACCGGCGGCCAGGTTCTACCAATCGATGGGCTATACAATCACGTGACCCGATTACATCTCGCGAGGGTCCACAGTTCCATTGTCCCGCGATAGCAAGAAATCGAATTCGGTGGTATCCATTTCGTACGAGAGCATCTCAACGCGGCAGTCACCGTACAGGAAATTCGCCCCGCCCGTATGAAAACTCCAAAAGTGTTCTTCGTGCTCCCGATCCGGTTTGCCTGGCAAGAGTCCGAAACGACCGTCAAGGTACGCATCTCTTTGCAGCACCGGACCATGCGTCCACCCCCAATACGGATCGGTGGCCAAACCGCGTTCACCTAACGCAACGACCTTCGACAAGCCGTCGCTGACGTGCTTAAAGGAGATATCCGTGCGGCCCCTGGCCCCGGTTTGATAATTCCGGTTGGAAGAGTGGGATTTTCCATTCGTCACAAAGAAACCATCCCACTTGGCACGTTTTCGCAAACGCGCCGACGGCAGGTACGTACCGGTTACCGCGAAGTAGTTCGTCAACGGAGTGCTATACCCACGGTTGTCGAAATAGTAGGTCGTCGCTGCCGTCTGGTCTGAGGGACAGGAAAAATCCGGCACGAGCTGATTGCCAATGCCGCTACTCGCCATGAAATCGTAGTAATACTCGTTGAAATCAAAGTCATCATGCAACGCCGTCAATTCCATGAAGGGCATGATGGAGATTCGCCAACTGTAGTCGTTCAACGGATTGGCTGGCGGATCAATGTCCCAATCGTGTTCAATCGTCGGTAGCTGGTTGTTTGCGTCGTGAAAATTGTGAATTGCAAGTCCAAGTTGCCGCATCTGGTTCACACACTGGATCCGACGCGCCGAATCGCGGGCCGAATTAACGGCGGGCAGCAGCAGCGACACCAGGATGGCGATGATGGCGATCACCACGAGCAGCTCGACCAGAGTAAACGCTTTCAACTTCTTGTTCATGGCAATAACCTTCACCTGCGCAACAATAAGGTCCTTGGTGTCATCATTTGGTTACGGGAGCAACCGCTGTACCCGAAGGGCCGGACTCGTCCGCCTCTGCTTCCGGTGTAGCAAACGCAAACTCGATTCTGAATGGGGCGGAATCGGGCACGGTGGTTGACTGAGCGTAGGATTGCTCGGGCTGGTCTGGCCCACTGGCAAACATCAGGATCGCCTGGTTAGCGCCCGCCACCGGACCATCATGTTTCGAAAACTTGAATTCGCCTTTCGAGACCTTGGTGGTGGCAGACGGCCCGCGATTTCCCTGGTGGGGTTTCAGTGCGATCGAACCGTCGAACGGTTGACCATCGACTGTCACTGAACCTTGCAACGCAACGCGATCCCAGGCAGACGGCTTCGAACAACCAGCCAGGAGCACGCAAATTATTAGCAATCGCAACAAGATCATCCCCCCACAAACGTGCCGAGCCTGGCGCACCCGCTGATGGCCTCGTCCATGGTATCAAAGAATTGTCAATGATGGTGAGTACTTTCAGCAGGAAACCACTGACTTTTGCCGGCGGAGGGCACGAAAACGGCCAGCGACAGTCGACTTAGGAACTTTCGCTGGTACTACTCTGCTGGGCTGCAAATCGACGGATTGCTGCCGGCAAGGCTTGGCATTCTTCCTGAAATATCCGTGCGGCCAACGAGTCCGGGGTGTCGTCCGAACGCACGGGAACCGTTCGTTGCAAAATAATCGGCCCGTGATCGTATTCGTTATCCACGACGTGGACAGTGCAGCCAGACTGTGCGACGCCGGCCTCCAACACGGCTTCATGCACGCGTCGACCATAGAACCCGCGCCCGCAAAAAGCTGGAATCAGTGATGGATGAATATTCAACACGCGTCCTTCGAAATCCGGAGGAATCAACAAATGTTTCAGGAAGCCGCCCATCACGACGAGCTGCGCTTTGGACGCCCGGCACACGCTGAAGATGGCGTCTCGAAACGCCTCGGGCGACTGCGCACGACTTCCGCTGGACCACGTGAGTCGGAATGCCCGCTTCCTTTGAAAACGCAATTCCACCCGCCTTCGGGCTACTGCTGATCACCACACAAATCTCGATGTTCAGCTCGCCTTCCTGCACCAGCTCGATCAGGTTCTTCAGTGTGGTACCACCGCCAGAAATCAGGATGGCGACGCGAAGCGGGAATTCGGACATGCACGCCACCTCGACTCAAGTCGCCTGGCTTTCAAGCACAGGCGTCACGAACAGCAACGCCTGGTGATCACCGACGTGGATCTCGTTCGATTCGGTATCGGTCAGCGGTTCGTAGCTTAAAGCTACCGCCAGGGTCTCGTCCTTGATATAGGCTGCATTCTCGGACAAGGACTTCTGCAGTTCCGCGTCGGTCGTCACGACGGCGACTTCGATGCGATCGGTGTAGTTCAGGTCGAGCTCTTTGCGACGCTCCTGCACGACACGCACGATGTCGCGAGCCCAGCCCTCGCGGACCAGTTCGTCAGTCAATTCGGTAGCCAGCACCACCACGCACTGTTTGCCCTGAGCTGCCGCCCAGCCCGCTTTGGCCTTGATGCCGATTTCGATCTGTTCGCGAGACAGCTTGACCGCGTCTCCGCAGTCGAGCGTTAACCCGATTTCGCCATTGGATTCGAGTTCCCTCAACAGTTGACCACCGTCGGCCTGACCCAGCAATTTCTTTACGGCCGGCATGTTCTTGCCGAGCAACTTGCCCAGCAGTTTGAAATTCGGTTTCACCTCATAGGTGATGTATTGATCGGCGTCCCCGGTCAACTCGACTTGCTTGACGTTCAGTTCTTCTTCGATCAGCGAGGCGTGCGATTCCAGCCAATCCTGATACCGATCGTCAGCGAGGATCACTTCCACTTTGGCCAGCGGTTGGCGCACCTTCAACTTCGCGTTCATCCGGGCCGACCGACCCAATGAGGAAATCTCGCGAGCCAGGTTCATCTGCTCGGACAAGACGTCGTCAATAACCGATTCGTCGGCGATGGGGTAATCGCAGAGATGGATGCTTTCCGGCGGAGCTTCGCCGAAGATTCCGGTTAAATTCTGCCACAGCGTTTCGGCGAGAAACGGAGTAAAGGGAGCGACCAGCTTGGTCGTCGTGATCAGGCATTCGTACAGCGTCCAATACGCATCCAACTTGTCCGGATCGGCCTTGTTGGGGCTCCAGAAACGACTGCGGCTGCGACGGACGAACCAGTTCGAAAGCCCATCGACGAAGTCGTTGAGCGCCGCACAGGCGGTAAAGTTGTCGTAAGCGTCCATTTTTTCGGTCACCGACCGCACGGTTCGCTGCAACTCGCTCAGCACCCAGCGATCCAACTCGCTGCGTTCCGCCGCAGGGCGATAACCGGCAGCACCGGCCAAAGTCTCGGCCGTCACCTGCCCGATACCGGAAGCATCTCCGACAGCCGCCGCCGGGTTGAATTCGTCAATGTTGGCGTAGATGACGAAGAACGAGTAGACGTTCCACAACCTCAAGAGGAACTCGGGGATACTGTCCTTGATCGCACGCTCGCTGTAGCGGATCGACGTCCACGGCGCCTGGTTGGCGAAGAAGTACCAACGCAGTGCGTCGGCGCCATACTTTTCGAAGATCTCATTCGGCTCGCGGTAGTTTCGCTTGCTCTTCGACATCTTCTGGCCATCTTCACCCAGCATCAGGCCCAGCACGATGCAGTTGCGGAACGGGTGTGGATAGGAACTGACCGGATAATGACTTTCTTTGTCACCTGCCAACAGCGTGCTGATCGCCAGCTGGCTGTAGAACCAGCCTCGCGTTTGATCGATCGCTTCGCTGATAAAGTCGGCAGGAAATTGCTCGGCGAACTGTTCCTGATTTTGATGCGGCCAGCCCCATTGGGCGAACGGCATGGCGCCGGAATCGTACCAGCAGTCAATCACTTCGGTGACGCGGCGCATCCGTTTGCCCGGAGCCTTGGGCGAATCGTAGGTGATGGCGTCGATGTAGGGCTTGTGAACTTTGAGATCTTCCGCCATCTCGGGATTCGCCTGTTTGGCTGCCTGCCAGACTTCCATCCCGGTGACGCCAGGCTTGGCGAGCAGCTCGGCGTAGCTGTCGACCGCTTCCTGGTGGCCCGTCTCTTCGCATACCCAAACCGGCAGCGGAGTCCCCCAGTACCGTTCTCGTGACAAGGCCCAGTCGACGTTCGATTCCAGAAAGTTCCCGAATCGGCCCTCTTTGATGTGCTCGGGCAGCCAATTGATAGCCTGATTATTCGCCAGCATCTCGTCTTTGAACTGCGTTGTACGAATGAACCAGCTGCGCCGCGGGTACTGGATCAGAGGATCCTCGTCGGCTCGCCAGCAAAACGGGTAATCATGCAGGTACTGTTCCTGGTGGTACAGCAGTTCACGAGCCTTCAGATCCCGGTTGATGTCCTTGTCCGCTTCCTTTACCCAGCGGCCGGCGAATTCGCCCGCTTCGCTGGTGAATTTACCATCGGGGCCGACAGCGCAGATGAGCTCGGGCCCCGACCCTTCCGCGAATCGGCCTTGCTCGGCGATCAGCACGTCGTAGTCGACTTCACCGAACGCCGGCGCCTGATGGACCAGCCCGGTACCACTTTCAGTCGTCACAAAACCGGCCGCGACGACCTTCCAGGCGACGGGTTCCGACCCACCGCTGGACAACTTTCCTTGTTGGTCGCCGAACGACTTGTAGTAAAAATCGAACGGCGGCACGTATCGCTTGCCGATCAGTTCGCTGCCTGGGCACGTCGACTCAACGGTCAGTTCGCGCTTCACTTTCGCCGAAATCGCCTCGACTAGCGCCGAAGCCATGATCAGTTTTTGTCCGGTTTCGGAATCGACAACGGTCGCGTAATCGAGCGCCGGGTTCACCGCCGCGAATTGATTGCTGGGAAGAGTCCAGGGCGTCGTGGTCCAAACCAAAAAGGATGTCTCGGGATCGTCAACCAGCGGAAAGCGGACGAACACACTCGGATCGGCAACCTCGCGGTAGCCCTGCCCCACTTCGCCCGCGCTCAGCGCCGTACCGCCCTGAGCCCACCACCAGACGATTTTGTGTCCCTGGTAAAGCAGATCGCGATCAAACAGATTTTTCAGCGACCACCAGACACTTTCCACGTAGCTCTGATGGTACGTGACATAGGCTTCCTCGAGGTTGACCCAGAATCCCAGCCGCTCGGTCAGTCGTTCCCATTCCTGCATGTATCGCCAGACGCTGCGTTGGCAAAGCTGGATGAACGGTTCGACGCCGTAGTTCTCGATCTCCTCCTTGGAGTGAATCCCCAGCTCTTTGCAGACCTCAACCTCAACCGGCAGTCCGTGCGTATCCCAGCCCGCTTTGCGCTCGCACCTGTGCCCTCGCATCGTTCGGTAGCGGGGAAAGAGGTCCTTGATGGCTCGGGTCAGGCAATGGCCCGGATGTGGCATTCCGTTCGCCGTCGGGGGACCTTCAAAGAAAACAAACTTCGGCGCATCAGCCCGGGCAGCAAGCGACTTTTCGTAGATCCCCCGCTGTTTCCAAAACTGGAGGATTTCGGCTTCTTGCTGGGGAAAACTGACCTGTTTGGGAATCTCGGAGAACATGCTTACAGCTTCTAAAGCGGCCAAAAAATCGGGTTAGAACTAGCAGGAATGAGCCAAATCGAGCCATTCCGGTTCACTTGCCTCTGGAAAGGGCTTGAGTAAACCACGACGACCGTTCAAACACAATCGCGGCTCCCCTCCGTAAAATCCAGATAAATTGGAGGCATTGGATTGCCCCGGCGATTTGCCGTGTTCTAATAGAGGCTCGAAACGCCCCCAATGCGAGCAGGCCACTGAGCTCACATCTCAAAACTAAATTCTCATGCAGTCCGGATCGGACTTCATGAGAATTTGGTTTTCTTCTGTTCGTTTACGCATGTTTAGCGGGCACGCTTTTTCGAGTGGGAATGACCGTCTGGTTTTCTCACTCAAGGTCAATTTCTTGGAGAGACTTAATGATGAAGACTCGCACAGTTCTCGGGGCCCTTTTGGTGGCCTTCTTCGCGGTAACAATCGCGTCTGCTCAAGACACAGAATTCAAAGAGTACAAGTTTCAGGTCTTCGAACCAATTCCCGACGCTGACCCAGCTGGAGTATCCAACACCCAGTCGGTGCCCGATTCGGGCGAAATTGTCGACGTTGATGTTGACTTGCTGATCGAACACACTTGGCAAGGCGACCTGATCGTCGATATCTCTCACAACGGTGTAACCGTTCCGCTGCTGTATCGAGCTGGCGACAGCCAGAGCGGCGGATTTGGTTTTTCGGCGGATAACTATGGAGATCCTCTGAACGGTGAGAAGTTCATCCTTGATGACGAGGCAATGGACCCGTACGATTCAGCGAGCCCCAACGGAATCGGAAACGTCGCGGATCCGGGATTTGACAATGTGACGGGCAATTGGCTGCCGTACGGAGCAAATGGGCTGAGCGCTCTTTCGGCCTTCGACGGCATGGACAAATTCGGTGATTGGACATTGACCGTCTCCGACAATGCTGGTGGTGATCTTGGCACCCTGTTGAATTGGTCGTTGCACTTCGAAAACGTCGTGCCGGAACCGTCCAGCTTGAGCCTGTTCGCGCTATGCGGCCTTTCGACGTTGCTCATTCGTCGTCGTCGCTAGGCTCATCGTACCGTAAACAAAAGAGATGTAGGGCCGCCCGGATTGGGCGGCCCTTTTTTCGTTCATGGGATTAAGCAGTCGTTGACGCGACGAAATTTCATCCCGCATGCCTTGTATAAAAATGGCGATCCCTTAATCATGCAGCAACAGCGACTCTTGGGGCCGACTGCGCACCGGTTCGATTGTCGCCGCAAGTTCTGCCGCTAGTTTCGCCTCCTGCCTGACATCCGGCATAATCATCGATCTACGCCATACACGATTACGCGCGGCGTCGGCGATCGCTTAAGTCCACCGTACCGCGTGCTGCGAGGTTGTTTGACAAGGATTGAACCGACGTTGGTAACGCATGAGTATCGCGTGACGTTCTTGTTCGCCAAAGAAACGGCAGCAAACTAGAATCAGAACAACCTGCACGTGCCAGATGTCCGCCGCCATGCCGCCATTTCGAATTATCATCGCATCGCTATTCGTCGCCACGTTATTGCCGACTGGGTGCGATCGATCGAAGCAAACCGATCTCAGCAAGAACCTGTCGGCGAAGGCAGAAACAGCTGCATCCGACTCGGCCCGATCAACGCGTGCACACGAACACCTTGAGCGTCCAGCGGATCGACGAAAACTGGCTGACGAGAAATTAGCCGCAGTCAAGCAGCGACTTGCCGTCACAAAGAAATTCACGCCAGAAATCGTCGATTCACTTCAGCGACTGCGAAGCGAAGCACCGCAGCATCGGCCAACGTTGGACTTATTGACGTCAGCCTATGTCAAGCTCGAAGACTGGAACGCCCTGGCAGACCTGCTGCAAACAAACCCCTCCGGCAATCAAACCACGAAAGAGCAACTTCAGCTGGCCAAGGTCCTGGTCAAAGCGCAGCGATTCCGCGAGGCGTTCGATTTGTCCAGTCAAGTCATGCAGATGGCCGATCCGCCGACCGAAGTCGAATCCGCCTGGGTCGCCGCGTATTCAGCATTCCATGCGGGGAATCCATCGCAGGCTGCCGCGATCTTCGACGCGAATTTCGCACGCTTGATCGAGAACGGGCGGTTAAACGCCTACGTGATTCGCGCGTTGATTCACTTCCAGGAAGGTGAGTTGCCCGAAGCCGAGGCCTTGCTGAGGACCCTCTTGGAAAAGGACCCTTCGCGAATCCAGGCGAACCATGCTCTGGGCCGAGTCCTTGTGGCGTCCGGTGATGTCGACGGTGGACGGCAGTATATGGAACGAGCAACAGAGTTGCGCGATCAGCTGACGCGTAAGGAACAACAGGGGCTACGACTGTCGGCCATGTCGCAATCGCTTCGCGCGGCCTGGGAGCGAAAGGACTTTGATGCCTGCGAGCGGTTCATCACCGGGATGCTCGCCGAAGCAAATACACAACAACAGAGTCAACTGTATCAACAACTCGCCGCATTACGTGCCGCACAAGGGCGCCAGCAGGAAGCAATGGAGGCGTTTGAAAAGGCGAAACAACTGTCCGAAGGCATGCAACCATGAGCCGACAAATGTCGAGACTAGCCACTTTCGCCTTCCTTGTCGCATTATCTTTTACACTCTCGTGCACCAACGAAACGGCTCAGGACGATCGCGCCAGCGTGTCCCCGGACATTCAAATCGTTGCAAGAGATGAAAATCATGATGAGAGCCAAGATAACGTAACAGAATCCGGACAGCGATTCGGAAATCGTAACAAATTTGCGTTTCGAGCCAGCGGTCGATTGCGGCCTTGAATTTACGCACGTCTCGGGAAGGTCACCTGAGAAGTTCTTACCCGAGACCATGGGCGGGGGTGTCCTTATTGCGGATTTCAACCGCGACGCAGCGCCAGACGTCTTATTCGTCAACTCGGGACGATTCGCTGGGGCCAGCCGAAGCGACTCGTCTCCGCACCGGTTATTCCTTTATCAGGCGAGAGGAAAGTTCATCGAATTCACGACCACCTGGGGACTTGAAAGTCTCGGCTATGGGATGGGCGGCACCGTCGGGGATTTTGATAACGACGGCTGGACCGACCTTTATCTCACAACGTTTGACGGCAATGACCGACTACTCCGCAACACCGGGAGCTCTTTTGTCGACGTCACTGATGATGCGGGGCTCTCAGGCGAAACCGGCTGGAGCGCCAGCGCCGGATTCTTCGACATGGACAATGACGGCGACCTTGATCTTTATGTCGTGAAATATGTCGATTATCCCCTGGCATCTGCGATTCCCTGTTATGCCAATGGATTCCTCATCTACTGCAAACCCGTGATGTTTGACGCGTTACCCGATCGACTGTTCCGAAACAACGGAAACGGCACTTTTACCGACGTCAGCGAATCCGCGGGCGTTCCAACAGGCGGGAAAGGTCTCGCCTTGGCAATTGGCGATGTCGACCGCGATGGTGATGCGGATGTTTATGTTGCCAACGATACGACGGCTAATTACTTACTCATCAATGACGGCCAGGGAAAGTTCGAAGAAAAAGCCGGTCTGCTCGGGGTCGGCTACAGCAGTTTCGGGAATGAAGAAGCCGGCATGGGCGTCGATTTCTCGGACATCGATCAAAACGGCTTGTTGGACATCGCTTGTACAAATTTCCATGGCGAAACGACCAGTATCTACTTACAGCAGCCGACAGGTTACTTCATTGAACGTTCAGATGGACTGGGCGTCGGAGCGACCGCCCGACTCCGATTGAGCTTTGGGCTTGATTTTTTCGACGCAGACAATGACGGGGACGAAGATCTGTTGGTTGTCAACGGTCATGTAGATACCGACGTCGACAGATATCAGTCGGGAGTCGGCTTTGGACAGCTGAACACAATTTACGAACACCGCGAGGGTCAACTGGTCGACGTGACTTCTGCCGCGGGCCCAGCGCTGGAAACGGCTCAACCGAGTCGTGGCCTTGCCACGGGTGACCTCGATAACGACGGTGACATTGATTTTATTGTTGTGAACACCAATACAGCTGCCGAGATCGCAGTAAATGTAACCAACGAACCAGGCCATTTCGTATCGCTCTGGCTGGAAGGAACGAGTGGCAATCGCTCAGCCATTGGTGCCGTCGTCTCGGCGAGCATCGGTAAACGTCGAATCACGCGCGAAGTTATGGGCGCCAGCAGCTACCTCTCGGCTTGCGACCACCGAGTCCATTTCGGACTCGGAGCAGCCAACCAAATTGACGAATTAACGATTCGCTGGCCGGGTGGTGGCGAACAGTCTTTGTCCGGGCTGCCCGCCGATGCCCATTATCATCTGGTTGAAGGGCAAGAGCCGATCGCAATACAACCCGGCGAGAAGGTGATTGCACCAGACTAGAGGTTGCATCAAGAGAACCCGGCGATTCAATTGCAATGCACGCTGGGAACTGCCTTGACACGCGACAACTTCGACCACTCGTCGGATCACCGACAAGTCGTTTGGATTTCTTCCCAGGATCTCCTCGTCGAACGCAGCTTGATTGAGGGCATCGCAAGCCAACAGGTCCATCGCGTCTTCGTTCAAGAAATTGTCGAGGGACATACGTGAACGCCCGTCGCGCCGTTTGCGAGCCGAATTCGTCCACTGCCGTTCAATTGCCCCCGTCTCGAGCGACGACAGCAACTGATTGATCAAAACAATCGCGCCCCCGCAAAATCCAGACGAATTGGGAAAATTGGCTTGACCGTGAGATTTGCCGTGTTTTAATAGGTGCTCGAAACAACTCCATAGCGAGCAAGCCGCTGAACTCACATTTCAAGACGAAATTCTCATGAAGTCCGACGTGGACTTTGCGAGAATTCTGTTTTTGTTTAGTTACAGACCAAGCCTGGGCCTGGCTCAATTTTCTTTTTGGAGGACGACCTAATGTTTCGACGTTTTACCACGACTCTCTTGCTTCTCTCGCTCTGCGGACTCGCGCAAGCTGACACCGTTACGAACAGCGGCGTCATCGAAGATACCGACCCAGCTTTCAACTTTGCCGCGAATAGTCAAGCTGGTGATACGTTTTACGACGCCGTCAGTTTTACTGTTGATGCAGACGGCACGTATGCATTCTTGGGTGTCTATCCCGGCGATACTGCCGCAGACGAGAACATGGATGGTTACCTAATCCTAAGTGACGATGGCTTCAGTAGTGGGAATGTCGGCACTGACGATGATTATTCTGCGGGTGGAATTGCTGCTCTTGCTGCTTTCGACGGCGCGTGCGTCGGCTCCAACTGTTCGGCTTTTGAAGCCGCACTGACCGCTGGTACAACCTACACGATGACGCAAACGTCATTCACGAACGTTGCTAATAGTTTTGGCCAACCGACTGGTCCTTACGACCAAACTTGGACAGGACCTGGCAATTTCTCGATCGTTCCGGCTCCTTCGGCTGACCTGCTCGGTTTGGTCGGTTTTGCTGGTGTGCTGCTCTGCATGGCCCGACGCCGCAAGTAGTATTTGTCGATTTAGAATTGAAATGTGACTCACTCAGAAAACCCCGCCATCTTTGGCGGGGTTTTCTTGTTAGGATGAGAGTCTAGGCGATTCTCTTCTTGCGCTCCCAACTGACTCATGACCGATCTACCAAAACTCCGTTTAACAACTGCTGGTCGCAGGCTAGTTTCGCTCGCCTTGGGAATTTTTTTCTCGCTACCTCTTTCTGGCTGTTCTCGTGTCGATCTTGACACGCTTCCACCGATTCCAGACGTATCAACAGATACTTTCCTGCCGGGAGTCAAGTCTCAGTTGGAGGAGACGTTTGCCTCGGTTCGGCAGCGTCCGGGAGACAAAAAGCTGAATGGGCAACTTGCCATGATGCTACAAGCGTACAAACAGTTCCAAGCCGCCGAAGTCATGTATCGACGAGTCAGGGAACTGGACCCAACATCCTTCAAATGGCCCTACTTGCACGGAGTCGTCCTTAAAGGGCTCGGTAAACCTGATGCGGCAATCGCGGCGTATCAACGCGCCGTCATCCTCAACAGCGATTACCCTTTGGCGAAGCTTCGGCTCGCCGAACTCCACGCATCGCGTGGTGAGACCGATCAGGCCCAAGCGTTGTACGGCGAGGTAATGGCCGTCCAGCCCCCAATTTCGGAGGCGTTGTTCAGCCATGGCCAATTTCTGTTGGGTCAGGGAAGACCTGACGCCGCGATCGAAAGCATCAAGAAAGCGATCAAGATGAGCGGCGACTTTGGCCCTGCTCACTACCAACTAGGCATGGCATATCGAAGCAAGGGCGAAGCGGAGCTGGCAGAACGTCACTTTAGGCTTTCCAAGATACATCAAGGATATGCGGCTGACGGCAGCGATACAGTCTTGAACGAATTGCTAACTCTGAACATGAGCGATCAGCCTTTTGTCAATCGCGCCAAGGTTCTCGCCGAGAACGGACGCCTTGCAGAGGCGGAGAAGTACATTGAACTGGCCCTTGAACGAAATCCGGAAAGCGTTCCGGCCCACGCCAGCTTGATGAGCATGGCTGCCACCAAGGGCGACTTTGCGGCCGTAGACAAGCATTTTGCCAAAGCGGTTTCGATCGATCCAAAGAACGCCAAGATATACTACAACCTTGGGATGGCACGAATCACTCAGCAACGTTTTGCTGAGGCTTCGGAAGCCTTCGAAAAATCACTCAGCCTTGATGACAAAGATCCCAACACGCATGTACAGCTGGCCGTCCTCGGAAAGCGAAATTCCGCGAGCGACGCGACGGTTGAAGAATACCTCCGCAACGCCCTTGAACTTGACCCAACTCACCAGTTCGCCAATTGGCTGCTGGGGGAATTGTTGACATCGTCGAATCCTTCGGAAGCCGCCCAGTGCCTTGAAGAAGCTGTCGAACTCGATCATCCGCTGAAGGCACTGATGTATGTCGCTCTGGCAAATGCACGGGCCCAGCTGCAGGAATGGGATGCCGCATTTGCGGCTGTGGACCTGGCAATCGACGAGGCTCGGACGAGCGGAAATCCCAACATCCAGAAGAACGTCGGCGATTTCGCTGCCAATTTCCGGGCTCGTCATGCCAAGTTCAAGAAGGATAATGAATCCTGAGATGATGTCAAAAAACGTATTCCTGTTGGTTGGGGCGACCGTTTTGATCGGCTGCAGTGCGTCGACGTCGGTTGACGAGGCGCCGCCATCCATGTCGGAGATCGCTGAGCAGGCTGAGGCTGAGGTCTCCGATCCGTTATTCCGGGACGAATCGGATAAGACCGGGCTCGTTCATCATCATTTCAGCGGTACGACGGGCGATTACCTGTTTGCCGAGATCCTGGGTTCGGGTGTGGCGCTTTTCGACTACGACAACGACGGCGACCTCGACGTCTATTTGGTCCAGGGCGGAATGCTCGATCCGGAAAAAACGATGGGGGACTGCCTGTTTCCTCCACCCGCCGATCAGCCCTCTGGAAATCGGCTGTTCCGGAACGAGCTAAGCGAAACCGGCTCGCTGCGTTTTGTCGACGTGACGGCCGCTGCCGGCGTGGCTGGCACGGGCTACGGCATGGGCGTGGCGGTGGGCGACTACGATAATGACGGCGACGAGGATCTGTACGTCACGAATCTGGCAGACAACTTGATGCTGCGAAACAATGGAGACGGCACGTTTGCTGACGTCACTTCCGAATCCGGGGCAAACGTCGATACCTGGTCAACGAGTGCTGCATTCGTCGATTATGACAAGTGACGGCGACCTCGATCTGTTCGTCACATGCCTACGTGGCCTATTCGCTGGAAGGTGATCAGCGGTGTACCAGCGCGAGCGGGAACCGTGACTACTGCGGCCCCCAAAATTATCAGAACCTGCAGGATCATCTGCTCCGCAACGAAGGTGACGGTACTTTCATCGATGTCAGTAAGGAATTGAATATCGCCAGCGTACGCGGTCCCGGTCTTGGCGTTACCTGCGCAGACTTCAATGGAGACGAATGGACCGACATTTTCGTGGCAAATGATGGCGAGGCCAACCATGTCTGGATGAATCAGGAAGGCGACTGGCTTCGAAGAAACGGGGCTGATGTCGGGTACCGCCTACAACCGAGACGGCTCGCCCGAGGCGAGTATGGGAGTGACAGCGGGAGATTACGATGGAGATGGTGATGAGGATCTGTTCATGACTCATCTGATCAACGAAACTAACACGCTTTACGCCAACGACGGAACCGGCGCATTCAACGATGCTACCGACGGCGCCGGACTGGGCTTTGGCAGTCGGGGTATGACAGGGTTTGGCTCGGCCTGGTTTGACTACGACAACGACGGTTGGCTTGACCTGTACATTGGCAATGGCGATGTCAAGCTGGAAGAAATTCGTGCCAGTCAATCCAGTTATCCATTCGATCAACCCAATCAACTTTACCACAATCAGGGCAACGGCAAATTCACGGAAGTCAAAGCGGCAGCGGGGGCGGCAACAACGTTGAGCGAAATCAGTCGTGGAGTTGCCTTTGGTGACATCGACAATGATGGGGACACCGATTTCGTCGTAACGAACAATTGCGGCCGCGCATCGATTGATGATCAATCAACGCGGCAATGAACGTCGTTGGATCCGATTACTGTTGAATGGCACCAAGTCGAATCGTGATGCGTTCGGTGCCAGGGTCGCCATTTTCACTGCGGCAGATTCACCGCTCTGGCGCCGCGTCCACACAGATGGCAGCTATCTAGCGCCAGCGACCGGCGCCTTCTGATCGGGCTTGGCGAGACGGAAAAAGTGCAAACCGTCGGCGTCGTTTGGCCGTCGGGACTGCGTGAAAAATGGAACGACCTCGACATCAACCAGCAGCTGGAACTGACCGAGGGAACTGGCAGCCCATGGACGAGCTTCCCGTCGCCTTAGCTCGCCGGCAACCGCCCACCAGTTCCCGAGATCATGGACTTGCTGCATGGGCTTTGAGCAGCTCGCCAAGCATGTACCGTGGCGGAGCTGGGTCGGGCCTGGTAAGTGAGGCCCGCCGGCGCAGCGGCGGCCTAGGCATACTGAGGCAGTAACGCGATGAGGTCAAAGTAACGCAGGTCGGTTCGCAGGTGGTCCAGATCGGAATCGGCTTCCAAGTGAGCCAAATCGCAATAGCCCTTGATGATTGCCAACCTCAATGCATGCAGCCCACGTTCCGCATCGCCCAGCATCGAGTAGGAACAGGCCATGTTGTAGTGGGCAATGGAATCCTCCGGTTGCATCGAAAGGATGCGGCGGTTCAATTCCAGTGCGCGCTCGTGACCTCCTTGCCGTGCGACAACTTCGACAAGTCGACGAATCACCGACAAGTGGCTCGGATTCCGCTCCAGGATGGCCTCATAGAAACCCTCGTCGAACGCATCCTGATCGGCGCATCGCAAACCAACAGGTCCATCGGATCTTCATTGAAGAAATTGTCCAGGGAAGTCATACGCGCCCGCTAATTGAATGGACTGAATAGATGTGACAGAACGTCAACTGATGTCGATGCCCAGGTCGAATTCGTCTTCGTCTTCAAACTCTTCGTCTTCGATTTCTTCTTCGAAGTCATCATCAAAGTCATCATCGAAATCGTCTTCATTGAAATCGTCCAGTTCGCCAACTTCACCTGGCTCGTCATCCACTGGAACGACCTCATCCGCATCTGGCGGATCGGTCTCGTCATCCTTTTCGGAATCGGTCTCTTCCTTCACGTCGCCATCGGAATTGACAACCACGACGTTTGTTTGCAACGCGGGTTCTTCCTCGGGTGATTGCCAGCGTACTTCGCTGCTATTGATGCCCAACAATGTCATTCCCAAGACTCCAAAAAACACACTGACGATCCGCTACATGCAGGAATCTCGTCAATTTGGCACGTTTACTATGTTTGTCAAGCGCGCTTGGTCCAGCGGATAAATTTTTCCGCTGCCTCCAAACAGGATTCTTGCCAGCTGATTTATCGACCGCCAACCAAGTGGAAACCAGACCAGTTAAAATCATCGGAAATCTAACGCAAGGCCCACCCTGTCGTCTCGATTTTAGCCAATTGGGCATCGGTGTTGCATGATACTTTGCAAGAGAATGCGGGACACTTGGTCAAGCTCCTCGTTGACATCGGAGGCCGATGTCCATCGCTGGCGAATATCATGTAACACCGTTTCAGGCTGGGCCGCCTGCGCAGCTGCAAAATAGCGACGGCTAATGCGGCTCGTGGCAGATGGTCGCTATACGCCGCCCCTTGACCAGGCAACAGCGTGTGAACCGTGCTGAAGCTAACGCCTGCCGAATGACGCTTATCCGATCCGCCAATTGCTTCCACAAATGAGTCAGTCCAGCTGAGTAGAAAACTTGCCGTTCTGCCTCTTGCGGGACGCAAAATCCGCT
This sequence comes from uncultured Planctomycetales bacterium, assembly GCA_963821085.1. Taxonomy (GTDB): domain Bacteria; phylum Planctomycetota; class Planctomycetia; order Pirellulales; family Pirellulaceae; genus CAWGCE01. The sequence continues at coordinate 68,903 of CAWGCE010000018.1, forward strand.
TCCAGCGAAACAGCCCGGCATATGATTTCGGGCCGAATCCAAGGTGTAGCCGCTGTGTTGACCGAAAAAAATACCCGGCCTCACGAGAAATGCGGGCTAGCGAGCCACTCGAGGTTGGCTCAGCGCGTAAAAAAAGGGCAAGGCCAGTCGAAACCAACCCTGCCCCGCACGGGGGTGAGAAAGCCAAATTTAGGCACCCAGCAAGCGAACTTGCCGTTGCTAATCTAAACCTAGTTGGCGTACGGCAATCGTCAAACTTCACCGTTAAGGATTTCCTTGCGCAGGCGGGAAATAGGCAGGGTCGAGATTCAGGATGTGAGGGTCGTAGGGAAACGCCACCTGCCAGCCAGCGAATGAGTGTCTTCGGACGTCGGTCCAAGCCTTGAGCGACGGCGTCACAATCGTCAAAATCAACCCTGGTCACCCGCAGATGAAACGAGCATTCGACGTCGGTTCGGAATACAATTTGAAAACCTTCACCGTATGGGGATGTGGCGAATACCAATCCAAGATCATCAGGCACCATGACGAAGCACAAACACATCTCAAGAGTTCGGACCGACACGACGGACGGTTGGCAGGTCAGACTGCAACGCCAGAAGAAATCTCACAGCAAGTTCTTTCCTATTCGCCATTTCGACAGCGAAGAAGATGCGTTGGCGGCCGCAATTCGGTATCGCGACACATTGCTCCAACTGGCACCGCCGCCACTCCCGGCGGCCAATGTTGTGCGCAAATCGGGGGAAGCCGGCTTGACGTACTACAAGCACGACCAGACCTGGCAAGCTCAATGGGTCGACGGGTCCGGCAAGCGAAAGAGCCGCCGTTTCTCGGAAAACAAGTATGGCAAGCTACGAGCCCTGCAGCTGGCGAAACAAGCCCGGATGCGCGGGATAGCTCGGCTGGACCAGATTTATGAAGAAGCCACGCCGCCTCGCTAAGTGACCGGCGTGACCTGTTTGTGTCTGGTCACCTGGCATCAAGTCAACGCGCCTCCGGAACAGCTGTGCGGTGCGGATCAGGTGTGGTAGTCGGCGTTGATTCGCACATACTCCTTGGTGAGGTCAGAAGTCCAAAAACGCGCTTCGCCCTCGCCCTCGGAAAACTCGAGTTCGATCTCCACGTTCCGATTTTTTTTCATCGCTGTCGAAACGGCAGCCGCGTCGAATGCGACCGGTGTCCCGTGCTCGAACAGCTTCACGCCGTTCAGTCGCAGCCGGACGCCGTTCGCATCAAAATCGACGCCGGCGTAACCTGCCGCCGAAACGATCCGCCCCCAATTGGGATCGTTACCTGCGATCGCGGTCTTCACCAGCGGTGAGTTGGCAACCGTTTGGGCTAAACAAATCGCCTCATCGTCGGTGCTTGCTCCGGAAACACGAATTTCGACCAGATGCGTGGCACCTTCCCCATCGTCAACGATGGCCCGCGCCAGGTCGGTACAGATCCCTTCGAGCGCCTGACGGAAAACGGCGGCGTCCGCGGAACTCAACTCGGCGTTTTCGGCCGCTCCGTTCGCCAACAATACGAGCGAGTCATTTGTGCTCGTGTGGCCATCAACGCTGATGCAGTTGAACGTTACCGCGGCCACTTCAGACAACATCGGTTGGGCCACGACGGTGGATACCGCCAGGTCGGTCAGGACGACGCCCAGCATGGTTGCCATGTTCGGGCCAATCATCCCCGAACCCTTAGCCAGCCCCAGCAACTGCACCTGCTTGCCGCCGATCTCGACCGACCGCGCAGCAACTTTTTTGACGAGATCGGTCGTCAGGATTCCGGCCGCCGCGTTCTCCAGGGCCGTCGCATCGGCGGCCAATTCCCCGGCGGCGGCCGAAATGCCGGCGGCGATTTTGTCCATCTCAAGTTGATGACCGATGATGCCCGTCGACATCAATAAGACGTCGTTTGTGTTGCAATTGCAGGCAGTCGCGGTGAGCTCAAGCATGCGTTGCGCATCGCGGTCGCCTTGTTCGCCCGTACAGGCATTCGCGTTTCCCGAGTTGATCACGATAGCTCGAGCAGAATCGCTGGGAGTCCGAGCACGACTAAGCACAACCGGGGCAGCCACGATTCGATTCCGGGTATAAACACCGGCGGCTGTGCAGGGCCGTTCGCTGACAATCAGGGTCAGGTCGCGGGCATCAAGATTTTGTTTTACGCCGCTGTGAACACCAGCCATCTGAAAGCCGGCAGGAATCGAGTGCGTCATACGCGTGGGTCTTTTCTCATCAAGAATGGATCAAAGCAAGGCGGTTGTTTCGTCGAGTTCAAACATCAGGTTCATGTTCTGCACGGCCGCACCCGATGCTCCTTTGATCAGATTATCAATGCAACTAAACACTACAATTCGATCGCCGACAACGCGAGCTGTCACGTGGCACAAATTGGTGCCTGCAACATCCTTCGTCCCTGGCAAGTGACTCACGACGCAAACGAAAGGTTCGTTCTCGTAGAATTCTTGCAGTCCGTCGAGCAATTGCCGTTCAGAAACTTCGCCCGCAGGTCGTGCGTACGCCGTGATCAGGATGCCCCGATTCATGGGAATCAAGTGCGGCGTAAACAGTACGTCGAGTGTCGAACCGCCTGCATGCGACAGAATTTGAGCGATCTCTGGAGTGTGTCGATGCTGGCCTACCCCGTACGCCGAGATGCTCTCGTTGCATTCCGGGAAGTGAGTTGACAGCTTTGGATTCCGGCCAGCACCACTCACGCCGCTCTTCGCATCAATGATGATATCGTCGGTAGTGATCAGGTTGTTCTTCAGGAGCGGAGCGAGGGCCAGGATCGCCGAAGTCGGGTAGCAGCCCGGATTGGCAACCACCGACGCCCCGGCGATTTGATCGCGGTACAGTTCCGGCAGGCCATAAGCGACATCGCCCAGGCGTTCGACGTCCGGATGCGGTTGGCCGTACCACTTTGAGTACACGTCACCATCCCAAAGGCGATAATCGGCGCTGAAATCGATGACTTTGACGTCGCCGTCGAGAATCGGGGCGATTGCCGATGCCGACGCAGCGTGTGGCAGGCAGCTGAAAACACAATCGACGCGACCGGCGACCTCGCCCGGTTCGAACGGCTCCAACTGCAAATCGACACGGCCGCTCAACTGTGGATGCACGGTACTGATATGCGGTCTGCCCTCCTGCCGACTGCTCATGCAGGTCAGCTCAACATCCGGGTGGCGAAGCAACAACTTCGTTAATTCGAGCGCGGTATATCCGGTCGCGCCAAGAATTCCAACTCGAATCATGTCGTCACCAGCACGTCAGAAATCGGGACCGTCGATCAACGAAGCGACCCAATGATACTCAGGCAGCTGTCGCGTTCACAGCCCGATGACGTCGCCAATCGAGGCCGTGGTTTGATCGTCCCTCAATGCTCAGGCCGAGCCAACGGCACCCAGTCGTCCCGCTGGTCCGTACCTTCCCTGGGGCTGTCATTCTGATTTCGACAGGATCGAGTCCACAATTTCAATCAAGCCGCCCAGGATCACTGCCGTGGCGCCCCAGATGCGTTTGTCACCCACTGCGATGTACGGCACACGATAAGACCAACCTGGTTCACCCGATCCGCCGACGCGACGTTGTTTGAGGCGATGGTTGGCCGGATCGATCAAGGCGGCCAGCGGCGATTCGATGACGTCGGCAACCTCGTCCGGATTGGCCACGAACTTCGGCTCTGCCGGCAAGACGGCAACAAATGGTGTGACCCAGAAATTGCTGACATACAGATTCAATCCGGGCATGTTGCCCAGCAATTCAACGTCGGTCGCAGGAATCCCCAGCTCCTCTTCCAGTTCCCGTAACGAGGCGTCGGCGGGAGACTCGCCTTTTTCGACACCGCCACCAGGCAGACAGATCTGACCAGCATGGTCTTTCATGTTTGTGGGGCGCCTCGTCAGGGGCAGGAACCAATCGCCCTGTTTTTGATAGAGCGCCATGATGACGGCCGCCGGCCGGACGTCACATGGTGCGTAGCCAAAGTGCCGACCGTAACATAATGCTGGCGCAAATTTCTCCAGCGCGGCACGCCCGGGAGGCAAGCCTTCTTCCAAACTCTTGGCGATTTTCTGATCAAGATCGATTGGTAAATTCATATTCGTCAGAGGAAACACTCAAGCCGTCGATGCAGCGGAAGACGTCGAAGTGTTCGTTGCGAAAAACCAGGGGCAATTTCCAATTCGGCCGGCCGTAGCGCCGTTCTATCACGACATAATTGATGGCGTAATGATCGGTGACCGATTTCAGCTCTGACTCGCCCGGCATCATCGCTTCACGATAGATTCCCAATCCGCCCACGATTCCCATACGCCCCCGCCATTCGCTGATCGACTGGGCATTCTGTGGAATGTCCTTGCGCGTAACAAATTCGGCTCGCTGCGCACGCCATTTAAACGTCTGTCGGTACGTTGGAGTCAGGAACAGCGCGTCTTCGGGTGTATGCCGTCTCACCCAGTCGCACATCGACCGCCAATCATTGTACTCGTCTGTTGCCCGTTGTACGGAGGCGGGTCGAATTACCAGGGACCGCGCGTCCGCGATGGGTCGTCCATCTCGGAGCCGAACGACGGAACGAATCGACAGCAGTAGCGTTACGATAGCCAACGTTCCCAAAAACGCATTCGTCGCGAGTCGCCGTCTTGCTGGCGTTGTCGATTCATGGGCCTGCAGCCACCACTGGCCCGCCGCAAACGCCGCCGCGACAGCGACCATGATGTCGCTCATCCGAAACCAATAAAACCTTAACAGCGAGGCAGCTCGTTTGGGGGACACGAACGAATAGCCATCCAACGCGACGCCGCATGCGGCGATGGCTACTGTCGCCAGCGCGAAACGATAAAGCCGCGTTTGCGCTGGTGTTGTCTCTTGGCTTCTCCATAACCAGATCCAGGCAGCGATGAGAGTCAAGTGGCTGGCGATGCGCCAAACGCGCATCTGGTGAAACACCAAATGATGTGCCAAGCGGAAATAGACGTAGATCGAGTGCGATCGGCGCACCATGTCAGGATCGGTCGCTCGTTCGAGAGTCAAAGCTGGCCACAGGCCAAAGAGAGCCAGAGCTCCCCCACACAGAAGCCCCGGGAGCATCTGGCGAATTGCGGGACGGCCTCCGGGTGGTTCCGACGCCCACACTCCCAACGCCGCCACCACCGACCAACCACCGACCAACACGTGAAAGGCGGACGCGGCACCAAACCAGGTCCAGACCCAACCCCAGCGACCGCGAATGAGCGACGCCAGTCCTAACCAAACGAATCCATACGCCAGCGACTTACCTTCCACGCCACCTACAACCCACTCACCGGCAGCATCGGCCGCGTCCCACAATACGACCGTGACTGCTGCCGTCAGCAGAGCGAACCCGGGCCGACCGAACCAGCATTGGTTCAGCCGCCACCACGTACAGGCAAGGAAGAACCAGGTGACAATTCGTGCCAACCATGCCGATTCGCGCAGTGTAAAAAAACTGGTCAGCCAGCCAACCGACCAATAAAAGGTCAAATGCGCGTCCGACGAGGCCAGGAAGAGGTCCCTTGCACACCAGTCGGGATTCCAATAGTGCTTGGCCTTGGTGAGGTAGTGCGTTTCGTTGATCGCTGGAGCATCACTAGCCGTGTATACCAGGTAGAGCATGACGATCAGCAGAATTTCGCCGAGAATGATCGCCGTGCGTTTCATGGTTCTATCGGCTGGCTGTAGACCGTCGGAAAACCGCCGGCTGCCGATTCGAGGGTCAGGACATTAAATTAGACGCTGCAGTTTGAATCCAACAACGTCGCATAAACAGCTCGCAGCAACAACGGATGCGGGAAGAATTCATCTTGCCCAATCGCGCCTTTCGTGACGCCGCATTCGCAGAATCTCCAGAGTCGAGTAGGCTGTTGCCGGGATTGAATAGGATGAATTTTATTTGGTCAGAACGGGATGAGCGAGCAACTTTATCGACCTGGTTTGGAGGGCGTGATTGCCGGAGAGACGGCGATCAGCACGATTGAGAATGGCCTGCGATACCGTGGATATGGCGTCGAGGACCTGGCGGACAATGCGACGTTCGACGAAACCGCATACCTTCTTTTGCATGGCGAATTACCTGATACGGAACGCCTTGCCGCTTTTCAGGAGCGTATTGCTGCCGCGGCGAAGCTCAATGACGCCATCATGGCGACGCTGCGATCGATCCCTGCGACGGTGTCCATGATGGACATCATGCGATCAGGATCGAGCCTCCTGGCTCACTGGGAGCCCGAAGCAGGCGACAACTCGCACAACGCCAACGTCCGCAAGGCCGAACGTTTACTCGCGCAATTGCCAATCGTGCTGGGCGCCGCCCATCGCATTCGCGAGGGCCTACAACCGGTCGAATGGAATCCAAATCTCTCGTTTGCTGCGAATGTGCTGTGGCTCATCAATGGCGAAGAGCCGAGCCGAAAAATCACGAGGGCCATGGATGCGTCATTAGTCATTTACGCAGAGGACGAATTGAATGCATCCGCTTTTGCCTCGCGCGTCGTTTGCTCAACCCGGTCGGACATCCACTCGTCGGTGACGGCTGCGATCGGCGCCCTCAAGGGGCCGCTACATGGTGGAGCCAACGAGGCGGTAATGGACGTATTGGCCGACGTGGGCTCTGCCGGCAATGCCAAAGCTTGGGTCCAAGAAGCACTGGCCAACAAGATCAAAATCATGGGATTCGGCCACCGCGTGTATAAGACCGGCGATCCACGCGCCAAATATTTGAAACCGATATGTACTGCATTGGCGGCCGACGTCGGCCGGCAGGACCTGGAGCAGATGGCCGACACGATTGAAGAAATTGTGGGGAAGAATAAGGGCTTGCCAGCGAACGTCGATTGGCCGAGTGCTCGCCTTTACTACTACATGGGATTACCGGTTCACGTATACACTCCGCTGTTTGTCGTCAGTCGCGTCACCGGTTGGTCGGCGCACGTCATCGAGCAGCTCGACAACAATCGGATCATCCGACCGTTGGCAAAATACACCGGAAAACCCGCACGAAAGGTAATTCAACTCGCAAATCGTTGTTAGAATTCACCCCCGGTTCGACGTTTCCATGCCCGGAAACTTGACACGAGATTCTGGTGGGTTATTTTACGGGCGGTCGAGTACCCCAAGAGAATCGATAAACGAAAGCACAGGCGCTAGTTTTTAAAGCACGTTGGACGTTTTGCTCATCCGAGCGTTGCGTCGAACGTGTTTTTTCGCGCTAGTTACGACAACAACCTCTAACCAATACGCGAGGGTCTTAATGTATTACACCAACAACGCCATTTGGTCATTCAGTGTTTCCGCACTGTCGTTGGCGCTTGCCTGGATTCACAGCTGCACGCTCAACTCGACGTCACCGACTTTGGAGCACTACCACGTCACACGGTCGAAAACGAACACGTGGTCGACCTGCTGGACCAATCGAATTTTCCCTTTATCGGCCGTAGCAATCCGAACGGACCGTGGCGGGTCAGCGCGCGCAACTGGACTGATTTAACCGGTTACGCCTACGACGGCGCCGACCCACAGTACATCGGTCGAGACTATGCCTACGTCACCACGGGTGGATTTTCACGTCGTGGGAATTTCACCGCCGATCATCAGGGAGGAATCGCCGCGTTCGATGTGACCGCCGCCGGTGATCCCGGGTACTGGGGCACATTCCTGCCCGAGTGCGGTGGTGACTCCTGCTCGTTCCTCGTGCGCGATGCCGAGATTCACGATGGGCTGGGTTTCTTCTCCAGTGATCGGCCAACCGATAATAACGGGGGCGTGTTTGTCTTCGACCTGCGGACGAACCCGGTCAACCCAACTCAGATCGCGCACCTGAATGAACCAAATATCGGAGGCCTGAATGCGGTCCATGAAATCGGATTGGACGTCGTGTCGCCCGGCGAAGCCTATCTCTACGTCAACGACAGTGTGCAAAACGGCCGCGTCACGATTTACGATGTGAGCGACGCTCGTCAGGGCATTACGAAGCTGGCGGAAATCACAGGAATTCGCACACATGGTGTCTTTGCCCGGAATGGAGTTCTCTACGTCTCTGGCTCCGACCGCGTGGCATTGTACGACGTGTCCGACGTAAGCAATGGAGTCGTCCAACCGATGGGCGAGTTCATGACCCCAGGCGGCTTTACGCACAGCACCTGGCCAGATTCGTATATGGACAATCAAGGACAGCAACGAGACGTGCTATACGTGACGCACGAAGAGAATGGGACCGACTTGCAGGTGTGGGACGTCACGGGACTTACGCAACCCAAAAGCAGCCTGCCGGTCGAGCTCGTGGCCGCCATTTCCAATGTGGACCTCGAGGCAACCCAGGGCACAGGCGAAGTGACCAATGTGCACAACTTGTTCCTGGTGGAAGATCGGCTCTACACGAGCTGGACGACGGCCGGCTTGGTCGTTTTCGACGTTTCTGACCCGACCAACCCGATCATCATTGACACGTTCGATACGAATCGAGCCGAGACCAACTCGAACTTTGCCGGAGCCTTTGGCGTCAACGCAGCGCTGGGACCCGACAAGGTGTTAATTTCGGATCGGACAACTGGGCTGTGGGTCGTCGACACCTCGGTGCTGGTACCAGAACCGACGAGTGGCTCGCTGCTGTTGTTGCTGCTGGGGCTCGTCGTCGCACGCTATCGAGCCGTGGATTCGTGCGAGTGAAATGGAACGAGACGGTTGGGGGCGGGAATCGGCACGGCTCGGCACCGAATGGGCCCCAGGCGCAGGATAAAGCCGCCCCACGAGGACGGCTTTACCGGGTGAGCTAACCTTTGCCATGCACCGGCCAAGGTTGGCCCGAGGAGTTGTGCCAGTGCGAGTTAACCTGACTGCTCGCATCTCTTGATCATCTGCTTGACCATCGGACCGTTCGGCTGAGCTGCCAGGATCCGATTCCCATAGGGAAGTGCCTCTTTGAATGCTCCATATCGGTCAATGTTCGAGCAATGCCCCAGGTACAGGCGCTCGGCGGCTGATCTTCGCCGTCAACCGATTGCCATAATTCGATTGCCCTGTCACTGTCACCCGACAACTCGTAACACCGAGGCAGACCGTTTACAAAGCCATTCCACCAATCGCTGGCGAGCCCGCCGCCCTTCGCGGTGCGGGCTCAGCCGGGTTCAGGTATCCAGCTGCAAAGCACTCGTTCATCGATGCGACGACATCGTCGGAAATGGGGGCTGTCGAGTTATAGTCGAGGTAAATGGTTCGATGTTCCCCAACATGACGCTGACAACTCGCGTTGGCGTTACCCAAGCCGTTGGCCGCAGCCAGATGTTCGGAGTTCTGCTGCAATGCTTCCTTGAAAGCCAATTCTGGAGCCCGGCTCTTTCCGGAATGAATCAGTCGCCAGCCCTGGGCATTCAGCTCGTTCGCATCGCCGTTCTCTGTGACGGAACGCTTGGCATTCCGCCAGGGTGCCAGGCGAGCGCGCAAGGAATTCGACAAGTCCTTCGCTTGGGCCGCATCAAACATCTCCTTGAGCAACTCTCGATCGAAGTCGTTGGTGTCCTGGCGCTAAGCTCTTTCAGAGATTCCTTCGCCCGTCGAATTCCCCCTGTAGCAACTGCACCCTGGCCAAAGGAAAAAACGCCGCCGGAACTTCTCCGGAGATTTTCTCAAACGTCGCCGACGCGGTGTCGTAGTCGCCCATCATCATCGTTGCCTGTCCCGCACCGTTAAGAGCTCGACCGTGATCGCCATCCAGTTCAAGGCACTTTCTAACGGCAGACCATTTGGCTCACCCCGAAAACTGCGTTCAACGATTGGCTCATATGCGTTTGATGATTTCCGCGGCACTTGGGGCGTTTGCAGCGCCCTTTCGCTTCTTGGCGGATCGCTCGGTCTGTTTCACTGTTTCTCGCAAGGACTCGATTACCTTGTCCAACCTGCTGCGCACCGTGGGGTAGGAAACGCCGGCATGCGTCGCAATCTCCTTCAAGTTCCCACTTGCCAAAACGAACATCTCGATAAATTTCTGGTGTTCAGTTGGCAAGCTGGACAGTGGCATCGTGGAAAAATCTGCTCGAATCCGAACATTGCATGCGCCGCAGGTAAACTCGGTGGGGCGCATCACCAGTCGGCAATACGGACATTCATTGGTCTGCGGCAGCCGGTTCGACATATTAAACTTGTTAATGCAATACCCCCATTTTGTCAATAAAACAGAAAGAACTGGCAGCACTTAATCAGATTTAATTATAATGGCCTTTCTTTCACCTAACTTATCGGCGCGAAATGTGGGGGCGGGTAGCCATTTGGGGCAAGATTCCAGCGAACTCGTGCCATCATGCTGCGACGGCGTTGCGCTCACGCATCCATCGTTTTGTTCTGTGGTTGCGATACGCCGGCTTGGGTACACTCCAGCCGAACTCCCAGAACCATCAGCTCTCACAACGCGTCTCGGCCAAAGAATGACGAGAGCTCAAGCACAAGGACGTGCTCACCATGTTGCCCGCCAGAATGACTCCGATCGAAGAGTACTTTCTCGTCGAGGACTGCCCTGAATTTCCGATGACCGTTTCGATTCGACTTCGGTTCTCTGGCCGACTGGAACGTGAATCGTTCGATTTGGCGGTGTGCCATGTCGTTGGGCGTCACCCCTTGCTGCGGGCCGTGGTGGACGAGTCTGGTGGGAACAAAATTTGGGTCGAGTGTCCTGGCTGGGAACCGAAGGTTCACTGGGGGGCCGATTGCGATGAAGGCGGCTGGCCGGAGTACAGTTTTATCGACGTGCGTAAAGAACCTGGCACCCGAATCTGGGTCGTGCACCGTGATGGTTGGGACGAAGTTGTCGTGCAAGTCCATCATTGTAGCGCCGACGCTCTGGGATTGTGCCGTTTTACGGAAGACTTGCTGATTTCGTACACGCGATTCTTTGAGAAAGAAGAAGGCGGTTCATCGATTCAATTGCGAAAAGTGAATTCGCAGCAGTTTCATCGACGAAGTACTCCCTCAATTCCCCCTTGGATGTTCTCGTTGATGGCCCACCGATGGCACGCCCGCGTCAAAGATTTCTTACAAATAGTCCGCCGCAAATCGAGTGAGCTGTTGCCATCGACGTTATCGCTTTTGCAACCGGAGGCGACGGCCAGCCCCTGCGTCAGAATTCTGCGATTCGACAGGGAGCAAACCCAGAGAATCAAGGCTCGATCGAAAGAGCTGCAGGTCACCGTGAATTCCATCCTGCTTCGCGACTTGTTCCTGACGACGCAAGAATGGCGAGAAGCCTTGGGGGTCAATCGAGAGGACGACCTGCTGCGATTCTGCGTGCCCGTTAACTTACGGACGTCGGATGATCGAGACCTGCCGGTTTCCAACGTCTTGAGTTTGCTGTTCCTCGATCGTCGTGATGCTGAAATGCAGGATCCGGATGCGTTGATGCATGGAATTCAACGTGAATTGCATGCGACAAAAAAGAAGGACCTGCGGTTGACGTTCATTACCATCCTGGCGGTCGGCAGGCAGTTGCCTGGGGGGCTGAAACGATGGTTGAAAACGAACAAGTGTTGGGCGACCTGTATTTTTTCAAGCCTTGGAGTTCTATTTCGCGGTACTCCACTAACCGTTCGCGACGGTCATTTGATCGCTGGTGACCTTACGCTGGAAAACTGGGACCTCGTACCGCCCATGCGTCGGAAGGTTGGGCTGACGATCTGCCCTTACACGTATGCTGGCAGGCTCAGTATCGTCTTCAATTATGACCGAACGCGGATGAGTGGAGATCAACTCTCTTTGATGCTGAATAACTTCCTGGCACGCATTGACTCCAGTGTGGCCCGTCCGCTACCCATCGCCGCCGACAAATCGGGACACAAACGGGCCGCGTAACTTTGGTTTACGCACGCCCCTCCGCCGCGCTCGGCAGCACGTAGTAAATTCCACCTGCATCGCTCGCTGCGAATCGGCCTTCCAACGCGCGACGTATCTTGGGCCCGAGAATGCCGTCGACCTTCAATCAGCGCAAATTATCACTGCTTCGGAGCAATGCCGGAACGAAGTGGGAGCTCACTTGCCAACTTCAATGTGACTCTACAATCCCCACCAGAAATGTGTTGGTGCAGCAGAGGGACCGGGGGAAGCAGGGGTATGATCATCTCGAATCGGCGACTGGAATCCATTCTGCTGGCCATGAAGTCCAATCAGCAAGAAGACACCAAGAAAAACCGCCGGGAACTCGCAATCGAGGAGATCATTTTCTGTTGACGGGCGGTCCGACTCAGGTCGGGCGCAGAAAATACCTGTGCGTTTTCAAAAACGCGATTTTGCATAATCGGAAAGGCAAGCCCTTGAAGAACTTAGCCATCTTTTGCAGCGGTTTGATTTGCACCATGTACCTGATGAATGCCGGACTTGGTATCATTGAGATTGTGCCAGACAACTTCCCGCTCATCGGAAATCTCGATGAAGCCAGCGCAACGGCTCTGTTACTCAGCTGCCTTGCGTATTTTGGCCTCGATCTGACCAATCTTTTCAGTAAAGACACCAAAAAGTCGCCTGACGAGAAAGAGCGAAACCGCTAAAATCACGGTTAGTAGTACTGTCCTGGTCAGTAACACCGTTGCGCACTTCACGCGTTTACTCGTCGAAACCCCGAGATCCGAAGAGATATGCCCCCCAGTTCACAAACGATCGTTACTTTGCTTCGCGGTGTCAACGTATCCGGCAAGAACAAGTTGAAGATGGACCAATTGGTCGATCTGTACGATGTCCTTGGATTCGATGATATTCGAACTTATCTTCAAAGTGGAAATGTACTTTGCTCGACCTCCAAGATCAGCAACGCCGCATTGCAGCGCAAGATCGAAAAGGGAATCGAGTCGGAGCTTGAGTTGGAAGTCAAGGTACTTTGCCGGACCAGTCGAGAAATGGGATTGGTCATAAAGAACAATCCGTACCTGAAGAAAAAGAATGTCGATGCAACAAAACTGCACGTCACTTTTCTCCGTGAGCCGCCCAATGAAAAGAACGTCGCGGCGTTGAAGAAGGAGAAGTTTGGCAAGGAAGAATTTGCAGTCGATGGGGCGACCGTTTACGTCCATTGCCCGGAAGGATACGGCAAAGCCAAATTGACCAACAATTTCCTGGAAGACCGGTTGGGGGTACCTGCGACGACCCGTAACTGGAAAACGGTCAACAAGCTGCACGACATGTCGGCGGACTAGGATCATCATGGCGATCGCTGATGATCTTGTTGCCATCGTCGAGGGTTTCCACGCTGAATACCGCACCTTGGATCGGGCAACGGTGCTGCACCGTCCGGCACCAGATCGATGGACCGTCCAGCAAGTCATCGGTCACCTGGTAGATTCAGCAGCCAATAATCACCAGCGTTTCGTACGGGCCCAATTCGTCGATTCATTAACGCTGCCGGGGTACGAACAAAACAATTGGGTCGCATGCCAGCGATACAACGACGGCAACTGGACCGAATTGCTCGACCTGTGGCGACTGTACAACCTGCAACTGGCACGCGTGATCCGGGCAATCCCGGATGAACAGTTGACCACGGTTTGTCACATTGGAAACCTGGAACCCATGACGCTCGGTTTGATCGTGGGGGACTATGTGGTGCACATGAAACACCACCTCTCGAAGATCGAAGAGCGTCTCGCTTCCAAATGATTCGGTTTCGCCCGAAGAGTCAGATTCGTCGGATCGGTGGCCGATCACGTCCTGAATGCGTACGTTGGCGCCGTGCGCTTGGAAGCTCCGGCTCAACGCTGCGGACCTGCTCCAAGGCCACATCCTGTAACAACCAATGAAGGATATCTCGCTGAACAGTCGCTCAACTTCGCCGGCAGTTGTGGGTCGGTGTATACTCAATTGAGTCGGACGAGATTCGAATGCGTCGAATCATCCTCGAAAGTACTGGCATGCAATTCGCGAGACAACAGCAAATACGCCTGCGAAAGTTCACCGAACTTCTTGCCTTTGGAATCTTCGGACTGCTGTTGTATGAATACGGTCCGGCATGGCGCCTGCCTCGTTTTGTTCAGTATTTTTTTCTCGCTGCAATCACCTTGACCGCGTTCGTGTTATATCGAGTCTCGCATCATGCGATTCGTGAGCACTTTCGCGTTGAAAAAGAACCCGCAGCGATGCCAAAGTTTCTCCGAGAACATCGCCAATACCAGGTGCCTCGCAGATTTGGCTTGCTCACAATCGGTTTTGCGACGCTGGGCATCGCATTGCTCGCTGGCTTGTTCGAAAGCGTAGGAATGCCCCAGATAATGACGGTGCTTATCCTTGGATTCCTTGCCGTGGTCGCCATGCTCCAGGGGATGCTCGAACGCGTGCCACGTTCCGCCTCGATCCTGGCCGGAACCGTATACGCGATGTCGATAGCCGCCTACGTCGTTTGGCGAAATCCGATTCCTGCTCACCAAGCCGTCACGCTGTTCTTCGTCGCGGCCATTCTGGGGCCGTTCTTCGGTTACCTTGCCGGTGCATTCATCGCGGGGCTGTTCCTGGCTGCTGACGCCCTGCAGAATTGGTGGAAGGAGCAAGCCGCGTTGGACACCGACCTGGAAACTCGTCAAAGCCCATGGGATTGAGGAAAATCACGCGGGCGCGCGTTGACGATGGGGACGTTCGGATGTTACGATCAGGGAAAAGACCGTCTCTCATTTCCGCGAGTTCCTCATGTCGTCCACTCGAAAACACGCGATCTCACTTCGCATCGCGATCCAGTTCCTATCCGGTCTGATACTGCTGCCAATTTTTTCCACCGCGGTAATCTACGCTGCGGAGTACGGCGATCCGGCGATCCTGTCGGTGGAACGCATTTTTGGGGAAAAAGACTTCAGCACCAAGTCTTTTGGACCGTTCGAGTGGCTCGATGACGGCGATGCCTACACTTCATTGGAGGAATTGGATGAACCGGAGATGCCACCCGAGCAACCCATCGATGAATCGACAATCGAAAGCGTTTCGCCTGCTAATGGGGAGGACGAGGAAGACGAGCCAGCACCGCGAACCCGGTTAATCCGGTATGACACCCGTAGTGGAGAATCCACCGTACTCGTGACGGCCGACCAACTGACATCCAGTGATTCCGACGTTCAATTGAGCGTAGACAACTACGAATGGTCGGATGACAAATCCAAACTGTTGCTGTTCACCAATACCAAGAAAGTCTGGCGCTATAACACGAAGGGAGACTACTGGGTTCTTGACCTCAACAAAGGCACATTGCAGCAGGTCGCAGCGGATGCAGATGCGTCGACGTTGATGTTCGCCAAATTTTCACCCGCGGCCGACCGGGTAGCCTACGTCCGCAAAAACAACATTTACATCGAAGATTTGGGTTCGGGCGAGACGACCGCGATTACCAGCGATGGCACCGACAAGTTGATCAATGGCACCTTCGATTGGGTATACGAAGAGGAGCTGGATCTGCGGGACGGTTTTCGTTGGAGCCCCGATGGTCAGTCGATCGCCTATTGGCAACTCGATTCCAACGGCATCGACGACTATTACATGATCAACAACACGGACGAACTTTACCCCACATTGATTCCCTTACCCTATCCCAAAGTGGGTACCACCAACTCAGCCTGCCGCATTGGCATCGCTTCCGCGGCGGGCGGCGAGACGACCTGGATGAAGATCCCCGGGGACACACGTGAAAATTATCTCGCGACGATGGACTGGCTTGCTGACAATTCGGGGCTGTTGGTGGAGCAATTAAATCGCCTGCAAAACCAACGCATCCTGTGGCGGACCGACAAGAATTCAGGCGAAGCGACATCGGTTTTTCATGACGAGGATGAAGCCTGGGTCGACATGCGAGCCAGGTTTGACTGGTATGAATCGGATACGCATCGGCTTGTATTGAGCGAACGTGATGGCTGGCGACATGCATATCGAGTTCGGCTATCCGATGGCGAAATTGAATTGCTGACTCCGGGTGAATACGACGTTATCGACCTGGTGGGCCTGGAAAAAGAATCCGAACAGGATGGTGGCTCGCTTTACTTCACCGCCTCGCCTGAAAGCGCTATTCGTCAATACCTCTACCGGGTTCCTCTGGCGGGTGGCCCACCGGAACGTTTGACGCCCGATTCTCAAACGGGATTTCATGGTTACAACGTTTCCCCCAACGGGAAATGGGCGACGCATACGTACTCCGCAATCGGCCGCGTACCGGTCACCGATCTCGTCGAGTTGCCGTCTCATCGATCGATTCGCACGTTGGAAGATAACAAGGCAATTCAGGAAAAAGTCGATCAATTGCGACGCGGCGATTGCGAACTCTTCCGCATGACACTCAACCTTGATGGCGAAGCCACCAAGGTGGACGGCTGGATGATGCTGCCCCCCGATTTCGATCGTTCCAGGAAGTATCCCATCGTTTTCTATGTGTACACCGAACCGTGGGGGCAAACCGCTCGGGACACCTGGGGCGGCGACCGTTACCTGTGGCACCTGCTGTTGAATCAACAGGGTTACATTGTCGCCAGCACCGATAACCGCGGCACACCAGCTCCCCGCGGTCGAGCCTGGCGTAAAGCGATCTATGGAAAAATAGGCATCGTCAACATTGCCGACCAGGCAGCCGCAGCAAGGCTGATCACACGGCTACCTTTCGTGGACGCCGATCGTGTCGGCGTTTGGGGTTGGAGCGGCGGGGGCTCGGCCACCTTGAATGCAATGTTTCAATACCCGGAAACTTACCAAACGGGCATCGCGGTGGCACCCATCGGCGACATGAAGCTCTACGATACCATCTACCAGGAGCGCTACATGGGGCTCCCCGACGATAACGTCGAAGGATACGAACAGGGCTCGGCCGTGACCCACGCCGGCAATCTGTTGGGCAATCTGTTGCTGATCCATGGCACCGCTGACGACAACGTGCACTATCAAAACGCCGAAGTCGTGATCAACGAACTCATCAAACACAGGCGGCCGTTCGACATGATGTCGTACCCGAACCGGGCTCACGGGATCAGCAAGGGGAAAAACACGAGGGTCCATCTGTACGAATTGATGACGCGATACTTGAATGACCATTTGGAACCAGGTGGTCGTTAATTTACTCCCATGGACAATCGAATTGCCGCCGCCACCGTTGGCCCGCGATTTCGCGGGACGCATTTCCTGATCGCGACCTTGACGATCTGCTGCTTGGGCTGTCCAAGGACGGCGCCTGATCCAAATATCGTCGCGCCGGTGTCTGCAACACAAAGTGAACCAGCCAAACCGCTGCGTTTGATCGTGGTTGAGGACCCGGACCTGGCGGCAGCGGCTCGGCGACAATGGCAAGCCCGCTACGAGACCGAGTTGGAGATCATCGCCTGGGATCGGCAACAGGCCGTACAGGCCATCGACTCAAAGCAGCCGATGAATGCCGATGCAATCATCTACCCTACTGACCTGATGACCGCCTTGATCGAAACCGGCACGGTCGCCGAGATGCCACCCTACGTTGCCCGCGGGAATTTCGCCAACGACGACTATGCCGTTGATGATCTGCTGCCCGTCGTACGCGATGTTGTGACCAGGTGGGGCACAGCGGCCTACGCCGTACCCTTTGGGCAACCCGTCCTGTTACTGGGGTATCGCGCCGACGTATTGAAGCAACTCGGGGTGGAGCCACCATCGACGTGGGACGAGTTGAGTCAACTATGCGAGCTCGTTGCGGAATTCGAATTTGGTAAGGATTCTGTGGCCGCTCCGAGATATGCGCTGGCTCAACCGTTAAATTCAAAGTGGGCCGCTGCGACGCTGCTTGCGCGAGCCGCCCCAGCTGCCAAGAGCCCGGCTCGCTTCTCGACGTTGTTCGACTTGCGGTCGATGAATGCAAGGGTCCAAGCTCTGCCGTTTATTGCGGTGCTGGAGCAAATGTTGATGGATCAGCAGTTCGGCTCGCCCGCCGCGCTTCAGTGGACTCCAGTGGACACGTGCGACCAATTGCGTCAGGGCGAATGTGTCTTCGCCATTGGCTGGCCAGCGAAAATTAACTCCACCAGCACTTCTGCCGACGACGTAGAAATCCGTTTCACGACGTTACCCGGTAGCGAGCAAATATTCAGCATGTCGAACGATGAATGGTCGCCAACTGATACGGGCCAACCTCAACGTGTCACGTATTTACCCGGCGTCGGTCGCCTTGGATCGGTCATCGAGTGCAGTCGCCGGCAGCGGGCTGCGTGGGGGTTACTTGTCAGGCTATCTGGACGCGAATGGGGAAGCACCGTGGCCAGTGCAGGTCGCGAATCTTCAATCTTTCGACGAAGTCAATTTGCAACGGCCGGTCGCTGGCTGGGCGCCGGTTGGAAATCGGGAGACGCATCGACCTATGCAACCGCAATGCAACGGGCACTGTCGTCACGGTCCGTTGTTAGCGATCCTCGCTTACTGCAAAATTCGAGGTACATGAGGGAACTTGAAGAAAAGGTCCAACAAACACTCAACGGAGAACTCGGGCCGGCGAATGCAATGCAAGAAACTGCCGACGCATGGGATGCCATCACCGACGACGTTGGCCGGGAAGCACAATCGGCTGCCTACCACCACAGCTTGGGGCTGCGGCCCTGAATGCGGTGCCAAGCGGTGCAAAAACGGCGTGAGACGAATCCTGAAGGCTTCCAGCACGACTGCCAAACCGATTGCCAGCCCGCCAGAGTTAGCTCGTTGACAGTTTTCCCGGTTGACTCCACAGGTGGGGGAGACCGGCCGATGCCGGTATACTCTTCGATTCGCTTCCGACGGTGGGACCGGAACCAGGACGATGAAAAATCATGATCTTCGAGTAGGTGCGGTCTCGTATCTCAACACCAAACCACTCGTCCACCGCCTGGATGATCTGGCACCTGGACTGCAGTTGGTGTTTGACCTCCCCAGTCGATTGGCCGATCAACTGGCAGTCGGTCAGCTGGACGTTGCATTGATCCCATCGATTGAGTTTCTGCAAAATCCAGCCTACCGCCGGGTATCGGACGCCTGCATCGGTTGTGTGGGACCGGTGCTGAGCGTCAAACTCTACAGCCGTGTTGCTCCGCACGATATTTCCACGCTGGGACTGGATGAAGGATCACGAACCAGTGCCGCAATGGTACAGATTTGGTTGGATGACCAGTTTGATGTGCGGCCAGAAGTTTCGCCACTTGCGATTGGCGACGGACTACGTGATGCGACAACCGATGCGGTTCTGTTGATCGGAGATCGGGCGATTGGTAGTCACTCGGCTCAATTTCCACATGAATGGGACATGGGAGAGCGTTGGGTCCACGACTACGGAACTCCTTTCGTGTTTGCCGTCTGGACAGCTCGCCCGGGCGTTGACGTGACCGCTCTGGAATCGGTCCTGTCGGCAGCTCGCGATTCCGGGATCGCCAACCTGCCCGAAATCGCGGCGCAGGAATGTGATAACGTCGGCATGCCGTCAACCGATTGTCTGACTTACCTGCGTGACAACCTTTACTTCCATTTTGGTGCAACACAGGCCGATGGACTCGAACTGTTCCGTAAGAAGGCTGCCCGACTTGGCTTTCTGATGCCGGCCGTCGTCGGTGAAACGAACCACATGGCGTGAAACAATGATTGCTAGAATTCTTGAAAAAACAGTAGCGGGCAAACGGTTGAACCCGGACGATGCATTGCAACTGTTTGAGTCTCATGAACTGGCCGCCGTCGGTGCGGCGGCCGATGCGATAGCTCGCCGCATGCATCCGGAACCTTATCGTACTTACAACATCGATCGAAACATCAACTACACCAATGTTTGTACGGCCGTTTGCCACTTTCTGCGCTTTCTACCGTAAACCGGGGCACGAGGAGGGATACACGCTGCCGCGCGAGGAGCTGCTGAAAAAAGTCGACGAGACAGTCGAACTTGGTGGAGAGCAAATCTTGATGCAGGGTGGCCTTCACCCGAAGTATAAGCTCGATTGGTATGAGGAGCTGTTGTCCGATATTAAACAGCGTCAACCGTCGGTCAACATTCACGGCTTCAGCCCGCCTGAAATCCACCACTTCACAAAACTCAACAACCTGCCGTTGCGCACGGTTCTGGAAAGACTGCAGGCGGCGGGGCTGGGCAGCTTGCCGGGTGGTGGAGCCGAAATTCTCGTCGACCGGGTACGAAACGAGCTCACGCGTGGCAAAGTCATGTCGGACGACTGGCTGAACGTGATGCGTGTGTGGCATGAGCTAGGTGGGAAAAGCAGTGCCACAATGATGTTTGGGCATGTGGAAACACTCGCAGAACGGGTCGAACACCTGGAACGCGTACGGCAATTGCAGGACGAAACAGGCGGCTTCACAGCATTCATTTCATGGACATTCCAACCGGACAATACTGAAATGGACCACATTCCAGCGTCCGGCCCCTTCGAGTATCTCAAGACTCAGGCTATCACGCGACTTTACCTGGATAACATTCCCAACATCCAATCCAGTTGGGTGACGCAGGGGCTGCGTATTGGCCAACTGTCGTTGCTCTTCGGAGCCAACGACATGGGCAGCCTGATGATTGAGGAAAACGTCGTCGCCGAAGCGGGAACTGTCCATTATTTGACGCTCGATCAAATCCGCTACGCCATTTCGAGCTTGGGTTATGTGCCGCGGCAAAGAAACGTGTTCTACGATCTGATCGACGAAGCCCACGAACTACAAGCGATCGAGGCCAATCGTCAGCCGAGGGCCAAAGAACTGGTTCAGATACGCTAACGCGCAACTCTGCGCCCTGCATCGTTCTCCTTCGCGTTAAGCCAGCTCATTCCCAGAAGATCGCTCTTCCGTGGAACGGGTCTCACCGCCTTGGACATCGTGACACCATCGAGCGACTAATGTTCGTCGGTCCCGAACGAACTCAACGACAGTCAAGCTGGGAAAAAGGCATCACGCCCAACCGAAGCCAGAGCGACGATTGAGGCACAAGACAATGACCGCTCTTGAAGGACTGGGTACCAGTCAACTATTCAGGATCAATCGACACTTCCAAGCCCAGGATCGACACATCATCGGCGGGCCCGTCTTCAGCACACCAGCGCTCAACCGAATTCAGGAGTACAGCCACACTCTTGTCGAGCGGTTGCGACCGGCACAGTTCGATGATCTCCAGCATTTGCTGTAGTGTGAACTGGTTCGATGCACTATCAAAAGCCTCCGGTATACCATCGGAATAGAGATAGAGGCGGTCGCCCGGTTCGAGCTGAATAACGTGATCTTCGTACTCGGCATCTTCGAACCAGCCAATGGCAAAACTTTGGATTTTCACCATGCTTGGCGTGCCTTTCCGTGGCACATGAACGATTGGGTCGTGACCCGCTGAGACAAAACGGAACTCGAGCGTATTCAAATTCAACACGCCGTACGCCATCGTAAAATACAGCCCATCTTGCTCGTCCATCGGAAATCGGCGATTCAGCTCCTGCGCCACTTTGGCGGGTGGAACGACACGATATTCGTTCGATCCATGGAGTTTTTCGACCAACAGCGAGGACGCCGAGACCTGCGGCGTCAACATGCGACCGATCGCCACCGCCAGCAATGAGGAAGCGACCCCATGACCGCTGACATCCACGACAAAGGCAGCGATGTGCGAGTCGTCCAATCGGAAGAAGTTGAGGAAGTCGCCCGCTAGTTCGTCGCAAGGCAGGTATTTCCAGGAAAAATGAACGTGTGGCGAGTCCGCGTCCGACGTTGGCAACAAGGACTGCTGCACGCGGGCGGCAGCCTCGAGATCACGTGACATCCGCCCGTTTACCAGCGCGAGTTGCCCGTTGAGGTTTTCAAGTTCCTTGTTCCAACGTGTCAGCTGATCCTTGGCAAGGTTCAGATCTTCGTTGGTGCGTATCAATTCATTGTTCTTTTCAACGGCGTTTTCAAACGTTGAAACCAGCAAATTCAACACCTGCTGACGTCCGGCTTTGACCGTGTATTGCGTTCCGCCCAGCGTGACCTCCAGCGGTTGCTCTTCCTCAGCGTCATCTACCGGTGTTTCCAGCAACGATGCCACACGTGAAATCAGATAGTCCGAGTCGTAAGGCTTGGTAACATAGTTGTCAGCGCCACAGTGCAAGCCTTTGATGATGTCTTGCGCATCGGACAACGTCGAAAGCAATATGACTGGAATTGTTCGAAGTTCCGGGTCATTCTTGACTGCACTGCACAATTCGTAACCGGTCATCGTCGGCATTTCGATATCAGAAATTACCAGGGTCGGTCGCTCTTCTCGGATTAACTCGAGTCCGACCTGGCCGTTTTCCGCCGTCCGCACTTCGTAACCCGCTGCGAGCAATTTGTTTTTCAGAATTGCTGTCTGGACGCGGCTATCTTCGACGACCAGCAAGGAAGCCCTGGCAGATGGATTGGATTCATTCACAAGGTAATCCTCTAAGATCGACGACTTCGATTGAGATGCCGGACGATCGCAGGTGCGATCTTTCCCAGCGGCAGAATACGGTCGGCCAGGTCTTCTTCAATTACCGCTTTGGGCATGCCATACACGACACAATCATCCTGACATTGGGCGAATACAAAACCTCCAGCATGTTTCAATTGGCGGCAACCAGCCAGTCCATCCCGCCCCATACCTGTCATGATCACGGCCAATGCCCTGCCTCGGAGCACGTCAGAGGCAGAACGAAGCAGGTAATCGACAGAAGGCCGCACACCGTGTTCCGGTGGATCGTCGGTGACCCGTACCAGCAGCTTTGTACCGTCACGTTCCAGCTTCATCTGTTTGCCGCCCGACGCAATGATGACTTGACCGGCGGCAGCTTCCATTTCGTCGCACGCTTCAACGACATTCAGGCTGCACAATCCGCACAGCCGCTCGGCGAGTGAACGGGTGTACTGCGCGGGCATATGCTGAACAACGAGGACTGGTACTGAAAGCTCGCCAGGTAACTTCGGCAACACCGATTTGAGCGCAACTGGCCCGCCTGTCGACGTTCCAATCAACACTGCCAGGCAGGCATCCGTCGGAACAGGCGTCGTCTCCACCAACCGGTCGGCCGCGACCGAACGCGTGGTGAGCCTACTGCGCGGCTGACTTGGCCGACGGTTGACAGCTTCTCGAAAAGCGCCAATCTTCGCTGCTAGCGCCTCTTTGAGTTGTTGGCGATTCATCGTCGGGTTGCTACCGAACGGTTTCAAAATGAAATCGAAAGCGCCCTCCATCAGGGCATCCGTCGTCACCTGAGCGCCGTCGGACGTATGGCTGCTGACCACGATAGCTTTGGTCCGTAGCTTCCGACATTTTATTTCATTCAGCACCTGAATTCCGTCCATGTCGGGCATCTGCACGTCCAATGTAAGCAGATCGGGATCCAGTTGCTCAATTTTCGCTAGTGCCTCCACTCCGTTCTTGGCCGTCCCCACGATCAATACGCCCGCCACATCGCGCAGCACATTCTGTATCGACTGCCTGTAGAGGGCGGAATCATCAACGACCAGGATTCTGGTGGGGCCATCGTTCAACAGATCGTTTCCTAGTCTAAGGCGTCATGGGCGAGGTACTTTTCAAAGAAGCTCCTTAGGGCGGACGCTTCAAAGGGTTTGATCACAAAGTCGATCGCACCGGCTCGAATGCATTCCGCCAATTTTTCCCTCTGATTGACAGCACTGATCATGACCACGCGTGCTTGTGGGTCATGTTGGATGATTTGCTTCAGCGCCGAGACGCCGTCCAGTTCGGGCATCACAATATCCAGCGTCACCAAATCAGGCTCTTGTGATTGGTACAAGGCCACCGCTTCTGAACCGTCTTTCGCTTCGCCAGTCACTTGCCAACCAGCCGCCAACGCGATCTCCCTGATTCGTTTCCGTATGATCAGTGCATCGTCAACGATCAACACACGATTTGCCAACATCGCCATTTCGGCTCCCTACAGCTCGATTGGATCTTGTCCCACGATTTCAATCAGGACTTTCCCGGTTGCGGTGTTCAGCGACATACGTCGCCCATGTTGGCCGCCGCAATGCATGGCGACGATGGGAATTCCCAACGCATTCAGCAGCCGTTCGCAGGATTCTGTGTTCTGTTGGCCAATTTGAGCGGACAACGCCATCGAGAACATGCTTGCACCGCCCACCAACTTGGCCACTAAGATCAACCTCGGGCCGGCAAGCCTCTCCATTTTGGCGATTAACGCGGGAATCGCCGTGTCGACAAACTTGCCGGGACGATCTGTTCTACCATGCGCACAGGGTAAAACGATGTGCGCGAGTCCGCCCACCTTGTGACGCCGGTCGTGCAGGGCCAGGCCCACACACGAACCCAACAAGGTACGCAATTCGTCACCGTTCGATGCCACAGACATTTCGCCCATACGAATCGATGGTTTGGAAGACAGCTTCGACTTCTGCAAGGATCAACCTTCCGCTGGATTCGGTTTCGAATCCAGCAACAAATCGGGCAAGCGTGACATGGACTGAGCGTCGGGGACAAACAGTAAAGTCCAATTTATGGGCGTCGAATCGATTTCAAATCTTGTCCGCGTCAAAATAACATTGTCGCTGGTGACCGCTTGTCCCATAAGGGCGAATTCCATCAGACTTTCGGCAAATTCGCGATCGAACGACGGTGGTGAAGGCAACAGCTCGGATGATTCGCCCCCAACGGCAAGGCTTTTCGACAACGAGTTCAAGTAGGCGCAACCGAGTATGTTTGTCGTTTCCAGTACTGCCGATGTCGCCATCTCCGACCAAACCTGAGACATTCCCAGGGGTTGATTCAGCAGCATCTCCGCCAAATTCAGTCCACTGGGATCATCGAATGCCAGAATCAACTCGCCCGTCAAACAACCGCTGAATCCTGCCGCACAAAAGCAAATCGGTTCATCGCCAACCGACAACAGTCCTGTCGCCTCGGCCAACGAACACTGTTCGAGCGAATGAAGTTCGACCACGGACGGCCTGCCGATCCATTTCGCCAATGCCTCAGACGCCGCGACCGATCCTCGATGGAATGCCGATTCAAGAACCGCGAATTTACCGGCTGCCAACCGCTTGGCTTGCAGATCTGTCAATTTGCAATTCCCCCAGATTCCAATGTACGAGACGGTCGCATGGCCATGTCGATGACAGCACCTACATCCAGCATCAAACAGACATTTCCATCACCCAAAATGCTGGCACCGGACAAACCACGGATGTTGATGAAGTTATCAGACAGCGATTTTATTACGATGTCCTGACTGCCCAGGAATTCGTTAACTCGCAGCCCGATCGTCTTTCCCGCAGCGTGCAAGATAACCACTTCCACGATTGGCTCCGGAGTATAGTCGGTTGCTGATGAGTTGTAACCGTAATCGACGTTGTGCCATCGGAAGATGTCGTGGGCGCCAAATAATGGAATGAACTCGCCACGCACCTCAAAAGTGTGTTTATCCAGCACGGTGATGATGTCGCGCTCAGCGATCGATACGATCTCGCGTACGTCATCCATCGGCAGAGAGAACACCACGTTTCGCAGTCTGACCAAGAGGCTGTCGATGATCGCCAACGTGAGCGGCAGTCGGAGCGTGAAAGTGGTTCCTTGTAATGGCGTTGAATCGACTTCGATCGACCCATGTAACTGGCCGACCCTCGTCTTCACCACATCCATGCCGACTCCGCGTCCCGAGACGTCGGTTATTTTCTGAGCGGTACTGAAGCCTGGGTGCCAGATGTAATCCAGCACCTGTTTTTCTGTTAGTTCCTCCAGAGCTGCCCTGGACAGGATTTGGTTGTCGACCACTTTGGATTTGATTTTTTCAAGGTCGAGTCCTCCGCCATCATCTCGAACCTGAATACAAACGTGGTTGCCTTGGTGGCTGGCTTCCAGAACAATCGTGCCGGTTGCAGTCTTGCCACGACTGGTGCGTACTTCAGGAGCCTCCAGACCGTGATCGATCGAATTGCGCACGAGGTGCACCAAGGGATCTCCCAGCTCGTCGATCATCCGCTTATCCAACTCCGTATTTTCGCCACGAATCTGCAAAGCGACTTCCTTGCCGCCGACTTTTGACAGATCACGAACGACTCGCTTGAAGCGATTGAAGAGCGGACCAATGGAGACCATTCGTGTTTCCAACACACCACGCTGCAGCCCATGAGAGACACGAGAAAGCTGATCGATCGCTTCGCAGATTTGGCTGAATTGATGGCGACTGTTGTCCCAAATTTTTGATTGTTCCTGCACCAGTTCCAGACCTGCCTCTAATTGGAGAATCTTTACAGAAGTATCGGTGCCGCCGAAGTTCCCGTTTTGCATGTCCTCGATGGCAACTCGCAATGCGTCGCTGAACTCACGGACCCGATTCAGCATACTTGTTTGGCGTAGCTGCGGACTGATCTCCGCCGCCATTTGGGCCATGCGGGCTCGATTCAAAACCAATTCGCCGGTTAGATTCATGAGGTCATCCAGCCGCTCGATGTCGACGCGCATCGTCTGGGCAATCTTGGGGGGCTCTCTCTCGGAGTCAGGAGATGTTGGATCGGACTGCCGCTCCGGCGGCGCGGTCACCGATTCGGCTGGTTCCGCTCCGGTCGTAACTTCATCAGTCGCGTCGCTGTGTTGGTCTGGATTGGCCTCCAGGAAAGCGTTCGCGGTGGGACCAGTTTCACTTTCCGGAGCCGCTTGCGTGTCAACCGCGTCGGTCTGACCTGACGCGACGGCGACTGTCACGTCGCTGGTCATCTCCACTGGTTCGCCGTCCAACTCGATCGATTCAACGCCACTTACGTCCGCCGCGCGGCCGAGAGCCTTTGCCTCTTCATCCGACTCCACGTGAATTTCAAACGTCTCAAGATTCTCGAGCGCAACAACTTGATCCATACTCGGTCGAGTCAATATGACGCGCCCTAATCCAGATAGACGAGCCAGGATAAGCTCGGCTTTCAGGTCCATCAGCTGTAACCCGAGGCGAAACCGCACCACGATGCATCGAACCGTGCCACCGAAGTCCTGGGTTTCGAGCTCTTTCGGCGGTGACGCTGGTATGGAACCAGTGGCCACCTGAAGCGACGGATCGATTGAAGGAGTCGTTTCGCTGGCTTCCGCCCCATCCGATTCTTCCATCTTTCTCAGTTCATCGAGCAGTTCGACGGGGCCATCCAGTTGCTGGCCATTACGCAGCCGGTCAACACATAGCCGCAGAAAGTCAATACAACGCAGCACGAGGTTCGTCGTGCGCTCGTCGAGTTGTTCCTTACCCGAGCGTAGTTGCTCGAAACGGCTTTCCAAGTGATGCGTCAACGTCGAAATGCTATCGAAGCCCATCATCCCGGCAGATCCTTTCATGGAATGGATCAAACGAAAAGCTTCGTTCAGGTCATCCTGATTGGTCGAATCGCGCTTCCAGTGCTAACATCGTATCGACCAGGCTGTCCAACTGCTCTTCGGTTTCGTCAAGAAACGTCTGCAGGTACTCTGCCATGTCGCCGTGGGGCGCCGTCTGAGTCGTCGAGATGGTCAATCATTGTTACGCTTGTTCTTTCTTGGCGGCCGAGCCGCTGACCTTCTGATAGACAAGCGGTGAGATTTTCTGCATGGAATCCAGCATGTGGTAGATACCTTCCGATGGACCGACAACCAGATAACCACCGTCGCGCAGCGCGGCGGCGATATTATTGATCACTGTTCGCTTTGAATCGTGATCAAAATAGATCAATACATTGCAGAGAAAAATACAATCAAACGCCTGCCGCCTCAGCGGCTGCATCAGATTGTGCCGGGTAAACTCCACGGATTCCTTGATCATCGGTTTAGCCTGCCAGGCACCGTTTTCGGCGGGCCGGAAGTAACGGCAGCGTTGATCATCCGACAAAGATTCAACCGCACGCGACGCAAAAACCGCTGCCCGCGCCTTCTCAAGTTCTTGTTCGCTGATGTCGGTACCCAGAATCTCGATCGACCAGTCGCGAAATCGAAGTCTGTTCTGAGCCAGGCAAATGGCAATCGAAAAAGGTTCAGCACCGCTTGCGCAAGCCGCCGACCAAAATCGCAGTGCCGCGGAGCGTTCGCCACGGCGGTATGCAGCAAGTACTTCTGGCATGAATGCAGATTCTAACCATTGGAAGTGTGATTCCGTGCGAAAGAAGAAAGTCTCGTTGGTCGTAACGGCATCAAGGAAGTGCTGTAGTTCGTTGGTGGCTTGTGGCGAGGTCAGGTACTGATAATACGTGTTGAAGTTGGAAAATCCGCAGGCCTGAAGGCGCCGCCGGATACGGTTACTCAACAGGGAGACTTTTCGGTCGCCGATCTTGATGCCGCTCTTGTCGTAGATAAACCCACGAAACTGCTCAAACTCTCGCGGGTTCAGTTGTTCGATTTTCACGAGATGTTCAGGCCTTAAACATGCCCACCAATTCTTGCAGGTTATGTGCCTGTGCTCCCAATTGCTCGGCGCTGGCAGCCAACTCTTCAGCACTTGCCGCGTTGGATTCGGTCGTTTCCGAAACGATCCGAATCGCGATTTGTACATCATCTGCGCTGGCAGACTGCGATTCCGTCTGGCCGGAAATTTTCGCGATCCCGGCTGCGGTCTTGTCAACCGCAGCGACAATAGATGATAGGGCATGACCGACTTTTTCGGATACTCTGCGCCTTCGGCGACTCGGCGAGAGGATTCCTTGATCAATTGGGTAATTTCCTTGGCGGCTTCACTGGCGCGTTCCGCGAGTTTACGAACTTCGTCCGCCACGACGGCAAAGCCCAATCCATGCTCCCCGGCTCGCGCTGCTTCAATGGCTGCATTGAGGGCCAGCAAGTTCGTTTGAGTGGCAATTTCACTAATCACGCGAATAATCTCGTCAATCTGCTCGCTGGACTTTTCGATCAAACGAATGGCACGAATGGCTTCGTTGACCGAGTTTCCACCTTGCTTGGCAAGCTCCACGGTCGCTTCAGCCTGTCCCTTGCAGTCTCCAGTACTCTTCGTAATGACTTGAATGGCATTGGTCAGCTCACTGACAGCCGCGGTCATTTCTTCGACCGAAGCGGCTTGGGTTTGAGCACCTTCACTCAACAGTGCGCTACTCTCGGCAATGGTTCGAGCCCCATCCGTTTGTTGTGCCGCAGCGTCTACCACCTGGAGGACGACGTTTTGCAGGTCGGCCATCCTTCTTTGCGATTCCTCTTCCGCCTGCTTCAGTGCGGTTATCTCTTTGGCAAAAGAGACGACGACGTCGGGTGCTCCTTTCTCATCAGTCAGCAACGACAATGTCAACAAGATTGGAAACTGGCGTCCCTGTCGCGTGACCCGGACCCCTTCCACGTCGCGAATTTCTTCCCCGATCCGGCAGCGACGAAGCAGCTCGTCAGCCTGCCTGTGGCAATCTTCCGGCACGAGAACCTTGATCGGTTTACCGATCAGCTCTTGGCATGCCCAACCGTACTGTCGTTCGACCGCCTTATTGGCTGCAACCACGATTCCATCCAGGTCCTCGATGATAATGGCGTCGGCAGCATCTTCGAAAACTCGAGAAAGCCGGCGGATTTTCCTTCGCGATTCGACCTCTGCGGTGATATCAGTCGCAAACTTGATCACTTTGTACGGCCGACCATTGAGGTCAAGGATGGGATTATACGAGCCCTGGATCCAAACATCTTTACCGCCTTTTCCAATTCGATTGTACTCGGCCTGAGAGTACTCACCACGATTCAACTTCGCCCAGAATTCTCGGTACTCAGCGCTATCCCGAGTGTCCTCGTCAACAAACATCTTGTGATGCCGGCCTTGAATCTCCTCAAGCGTGTATCCCATCACGTCCAGAAAGACATCGTTGGCTGAGATGATGGTCCCGTCCAGGTCAAATTCGGCGACAGCTTGAGACTTGTGGATCGCGGCAATTTGGCTTGCAAAGTCTGAATTTGCGAGTTTCTGTTCGGTGATATCCGTCGCGTACTTGACCAGTTTGTAAGGCGTTCCATTCTGGTCGACGATCGGGTTGTAGGTACCCTGGATCCAAATCTCCTTACCATTCTTGCCAATTCGTTTGTACTCTCCGGCCGTATACTCGCCGCGTTTCAGTCGGTCCCAAAATTCTTTGTATTCAGCACTCGCGGCATACACCGAGTCGAC
Organism: uncultured Planctomycetales bacterium; assembly: GCA_963821085.1. Lineage (GTDB taxonomy): Bacteria > Planctomycetota > Planctomycetia > Pirellulales > Pirellulaceae > CAWGCE01. The sequence goes on from CAWGCE010000018.1 coordinate 98,946, forward strand.
GAATATGCTGTGATGTCGACCTTGAACTTCGTCCTGCGTGTAACCTAGGGGAGTCAGAAATTTCTCGTTCGCCGAAATGATCGTGCCATCCATTTCGAACACGACCATCGCCTGTGACTTGCCCAGCGCTTCCAGCTCACGCCGCAATGACTGAATCGTTGCTTCTTCTGTGGATCGGTTTCGTTTCTTCGATGGTTTGGCCATATTCAAGTCTCAGGTGATTAACGATCAAATCGGTCGGTAGCATTAAGTGTCGGTCGCAGGGCTGATTTGTCTGAGCCGGTCGGGATTCAATAGTTCTTCGACATGCAAGAGAATCACCAGTCCCTCGTCGACGTTGGCAAAGCCAGCGACGTAGTTGGCTTCATCCCTGCCTACGGTTTCAGGTGCGGGCTGGATGCTCTCTTCCGGAATCCGAATCACTTGCGAGACCATGTCAACAGTACAACCCATGATGCGTTGGCCTACACTGACGACGATCGTTCGTGTGTCGCCGTCCGTCGGCCTGGGGTCAAGTCCGAGAAGTTTCCGCAGATTGATGATCGGAATGATCACTCCCCGCAAATTGCTCACGCCTTCCACGTAATCTGCGACATGGGGCACGGGAGTGACTCGATCGAGAATGACAATTTCCTGGATCTGCTCAATCCGAAAAGCGTAATGCTGATCGTCGAGATGGAAGCCGACGAACTGCGATGCATCTCGCTTGGCTGAAGGCGAGGCCGATAGAGGTGAGTCAGACGCCGATGGCTCGACCATGATGGTGCCTTCACTGGGAGGAGTTCGTTGGGTTCGACGCAGCAGCTTCAATCTGGGCCAAGCTGGAGGCAACCAAAGGGTGAAGGCTCCCTGCGTGTATTTTATTTGGGCACATGGTGCGAAGCAACCATTTTACGGGCAGCGAAGTGCGCGAAATCGCGTGGGTCAGGCATTTTTCAGAACGAATCGCATGAAGTGCCACTCCTCCATTGAAATTGGCTCTCGTCAGCAGCCCATTCAATCAGTGCAACCGGCGTCGACGGCACAATCACCTGATCGACACGTCGGAAGAAAGGAAACTTGCATTTGTTATCAGCCGCATACTCCACACGACTCTCTCGTCCCCAACACAAGCACGACCCGCGCAGATGTTAACGGCTCTCTTCTTGCAACGAGCTTCCGTTGGTGAGGTATGGTCTCTAGGAAGTCACAGTGTGCGCTGACACTGCGCGTCAAGGCAGTAGTGAAGAGAAGAGTTGCCGCTGGTAACCGCCTTAGGCGTTCTGACCGCCCAAGTCGTCATCCAAATCCAATACCTGTTTGAACCAGCCAACTGCATGATTCACGTACGCGAACTGACAAAATCCTATTCAGACCTGCGTCGTGGGCAGTTCTTTGCGCTTTCCGGCGTTTCGTTCGACGCCGTGCCAGGTCAGATTTATGGTCTGCTGGGGCCCGAACGGTGCCGGCAAGACAACCCTGCTTCGCATCCTGAGTACCGTTCTTCGGCCAAGTGGTGGGACCGCCACGATCAACGGCAATGACGTCGTTACGCAACCCTCGGCGGTCCGTGGACAAATCGGTTTCGTGTCCAACAACACAGCGGTTTACGATCGCATGACGGCTGCCGAGATGGTCGAGTACTTTGGCAGACTGCACGGGCTGGACGATGCAACTCTCTACGAGCGTATGGATACCATCTTCGGGCGTTTGAAGATGGACGACATTCGAGACATGCTCGGCTCGAAGATGTCGACCGGAATGAAACAGAAAGTTTCGATTGCCCGATCCCTGATTCATGATCCACCGGTGCTCATTTTTGACGAAGCCACGGTCGGACTGGACGTGCTGGTCGGTCGGGCGCTGCTGGATATCATCAGCGACCTTCGCGATCAGGGAAAATGCATCATTTTCTCGACGCACATCATGCGAGAAGTCGAAAGACTTTGTGATCGTATTGCCATCATGCACCGCGGACATGTGCTTGCTGAAGGAACGGTCCCTGACTTGCTAGGACACTACGGCGAAGAAGACTTGGAAGAGCTGTTCTTCGGACTCATTACCGATCACAACACGAGGAACAACGTTGCCGTATCGGTCTAAGCAGACTGCTACGGAAACTACGGGGATTGCAATGCCATTTACAAACATCGGATTGATCTTTCGGCGCGAGCTGCGTGACCAGCTGCGTGATCGTCGAACGCTGTTCATGATTGCGATCTTGCCGCTCATGCTGTATCCATTGATGGCCATGGCATTCCTGCAGGTGACGCAGTTTCTGAAGCGGAATCCGTCGAAGGTACTGGTGGTTTCGCAGTCGCCGCTTCCGTCCGAACCACAACTGATCGTCGACGGTAAGGTACCCTGGTTGGGGCAAACAGAGGCAGACTTGCTGGAAATTGAGTACCTGGAAACTGAATTTCCATCGCCTGCCAAGGCGGCTGCTCAAGCGACGGCGATGATCAATGACCGCACATTTGACGCTGTCATTTGCTTCCCGCCCGACTTCACAGAACATGTCCACCGAATCCAACGTCAATCGCGTAACGAATCCGACAAACCGACCACCGACGCTCATGTCTCCAGCATCTTCGACCTGTGCCACGCGGGTGATCCCGGGGCAGCTACACCGCTGGCCTCGAATTACGCCTCCAACCAGCCACTCGTCTATTACAACGCGGCCTTTGACAACTCACACATCGCTTTCGAACGCGTTAGTTTCGTACTCGAACAATACCGCCGCAAACTTTCGATCGACCGACAGCTGCCGGTTGAAGCAAGCGCCGCCTCCGCGACTCCCTTCGAACTGTCTGTCCAAGACACCTCCCAACCCACCATCCAACGCGCTCACCTGTGGTCAAAAGTCCTTCCGTTTGTGGTTCTTGTCTGGGCGTTGACGGGAGCGTTCTACCCGGCTGTCGATATTTGCGCCGGGGAAAAAGAGCGGGGAACGCTGGAAACGCTGCTTTGCAGTCCCGCTCGCCGCGTCGACATTGTGTGTGGGAAGCTGCTAACGGTGATTCTGTTCAGCATCACAACGGCGGTTCTGAATCTGATCTGCGTCGCGTTAACTTCATCGTTTCTGGTAATGCAGTTGTCAAGTGTCCTTGGCCCGGCCGCCGCTTCCATGGGTCCACCGCCACTGTCCACCTTCTTTTGGCTCCTGCTGATCCTGCTGCCCATTTCCTCGCTGTTCAGCGCTTTGTCGCTCGCACTGGCAACGATGGCCAAGAGCACCAAAGAGGGGCAGTATTATTTGATGCCTTTGCTGTTCGGCTTCATGCCGCTTATGATCCTGCCAACATTGCCGTCGGTCGAAATGGATCTCGGTATGTCGATCATTCCGGTAACGGGCGTCGTCCTGCTGCTGCGTCTTCTGATTGAAGGTCAATTCAGTGAAGCCTTGCTGTACGCCGGGCCTGTTCTACTAACGACAGCGCTCTGCTGCTTCTTTGCCATTCGCTGGGCGGTAGACCAATTCAACAATGAAGACGTGTTGTTCCGCGAAAGTGAGAGATTCAGCTTGGGTCTGTGGCTCCGACGATTGTTTCATGAACCGGCGGCAACACCCACCGCTGGAGCCGCCATCCTGTGCGGCGTCGTGATATTACTGATTCGCTTCTTTGCAGGCCTCACCTGCGCGATGCCGACCACCTGGAACGGTTTCGTGCTCGTCACTGTGCTGACAATGATCTTCCTGGTTGCAGGCCCGGCGATCTTGTTCGCCAAGGCACTCACCTCGCAGGCAGCCAATACGCTGCTCATTGCCAAGCCCAAGAGCTGGCAGAGCATTCCTGCTGCAATATTGCTCGCCGTTTGTTTGCATCCACTGGCCTTGGCGCTGATGACCGTTATCCGCAGGCTGTACCCGATCGACACTGCAGCGCTGGAACCATTTCTGAAGGTCTTCGAATCGTCGCCCAACATCTGGTATTTGCTGGGGCTCATGGCACTGTTGCCCGCCGTTTGCGAGGAACTGGCCTTTCGCGGCTTCATACTCTCCGGATTGCGGCACACCGGCAGCAAGTGGCGGGCGATCTTGATCTCCAGCGTCTTTTTCGGGATGACTCACGGCATTCTGCAGCAATCAATCGTCGCTTCGATTTTCGGCCTGGTCCTGGGTTATATCGCGATTCAAACGAACAGTATTTTTCCGTGCATGGCATTTCACGCGGCCCACAATGCATTGGGACTGGTCGCAACGCAATACATTCCAGTTTTCATCGATCGCCATCCGGAAATGGAATGGCTATTCGAGCAAATCCAGGACGCGAATGGCGCTGAACCTTCGCTCTACGCGTACGGACCTGGAGTGATTCTGATTTCCTGCCTTCTCTCGGCATTTGTCCTACGTTGGTTTAGCAATCTGCCATACCGCAAGACGGACGAGGAACGCCTGTGTGACGCGCTGAAAAACCAGCGTGCCACGGTCGCCAGCTAAGGCGTTGTCAGTTGCCTTGAAAGCGTATCGGCGATGACACCAGGCGACTCCTGGCCCGGCGCAGATCACGCGAAAAAACCTGGAATTGCTGCGAAGACGCGAACCAACGTGCATCGAATCCGCATCCCGCTGTGCGACAAGTTCGCAGGCACTATAGTGCCAACATGGCCGCAACTCGATTATCCATTCAGGCCCGATGGGTCTTTCCAGACGATGGCGCCCCTGTCGAAAACGGCGTCATCGTTATTGCTGATGGATGCCTACGCTCGATCAACGACGTGGCCACGCCCGACACGCGGAACCTGGGACACGTGGCTGTCATTCCCGGCCTTATCAACGCCCACACGCACCTCGAGTTCAGTTCGCTACGCAATCCTGTTGGAAAAGGCGAACCGTTCGCCGACTGGATTCGCGCCGTAATACGTCAGCGGACAGATTTGTTGGAGATTGTTGACCGATCCGTTGCGGCCGGCATCGAGGAACTCGCTGCCTGCGGCACACGACACGTCGGCGAGATCGCCACTGCGGCTATACCACCCGTCGACCTGTCGACGACAGCGAACGGTGGCACTCGATTCCTGGAATTGATCGCGACAAGTGACGAATCGGCCGCAACGGCGCTGGTTGGGGCCCGCGATTATCTCAGTTCCGAATCGTCGCCCGAACAATGGAGGAAGGGTCTCAGTCCGCATGCACCCTACACGACTTCACTGGATCTGATCGAACGCGCCGTGGATCTCGCCAACGAATTCAATGTACCTCTGGCCATGCACCTGGCGGAGTCCGAAGAAGAGCTGGGGTTATTGCGAGGGCATGACGGACCCCTACGGGAACTTCTGGATGGACGCGGCGTGTGGAATCCCAACGCCTTTCCCAAAGGTTCACGTCCGTTGGATTACCTGCAACTGCTGTCACAAGCTCGTCGCTGCCTGATCATCCATGGCAATTACCTGGACGACGAAGAACTACAGTTCCTCGGCAAACATCGCGATACTATGACACTGGTCTATTGCCCACGAACGCATGCCTTTTTCGGTCACAAGTGCTATCCGTTGCAACGAGCGTTGGATGCTGGAGCGAATCTGGCGTTGGGGACCGATTCACGGGCCTCCAATCCAGACCTTTCGATTTTCGAAGAGCTCAAGTATGCAGCTCGTACTTTTCCAGACACGGAACCGAGGCTACTGCTCGCAGCCGCCACAAACGCTCAGGCGATGGGGCTCGATCGTGGAATGACGATTGGCCATCGAGCGAACTACTCGATGATCCAGCTGGCGCACGAACCGGAAAGTGAGGACCCGTATCGATGGCTGCTTTCGTCCGAGTCGCACCCAACGCCAACACGACCTGAAGCAGGCCGCACACCAAGTTGACTACAGTGTGGCCGATTGTGTCCCTTGGGTCTCACCGTTCTTGGTCGCCTTCTCAGCGGCAACCTGCTGCCGTCGAGTTTCGCGGTTGATGGGAAACCCGGCTTTCCAAACACCGATGATCGCTCGTGATGCTCGAATGTCCCTTGTTGGATCACCTCCGACAAGAACCAGAATCCGCCCGCAAACCGGGCGCGACGCGACCGCGATCCTCAAGTTGGAAGTGCTTGGCTGGCAAACTGGTGGCAGCCGCCAATGCAGAAGCAGGCGTGAGACCGGCATCCACAAGCAATTCCAGCTCGTGATGCAAGCTGACGCCATAAGTTGTACCGGGGTTTTGAGCATCGGTGCCCGCCAGAATGGGGACGTTTGCGGCATGGAGCTGGCCGATCGCCTTGTTCAGGTGGGCGTAGTCAAGCTTGAAGCGATCGGAACCTGGAAATCGGAGCTGCAACGCCGATGTGTTCGCTTGGGTCATGAAGGGCCCGAGGTTTGCGTCTTTGGCCAGGAAGTCGTATGCAGTTTTCGGCAACTTCATTGACTTGATGACGGCGGCTGTCGGCACAACAAACACACCCTTTTCCTTTGCCAGATCGACGAACGCGTCATCCATGGATTCGTCGGCGAATCCATGAACCAATCCATCAATTCCCAACGAAATCGCCAAGCGAGCGCCTTCGCGGCTGCCAATATGCGCGACGGCCATTTTGCCGCGTGAATGCGTGGCTTCGATCGCTGCGGCCATCATCTCTTTGGTGAGTGTTGGCTTGCCGAAGCCATAAACTCCGCCATCGTCGTAAATGATCTTGATATAGTCCGACCCTTCGTCGATGCGTGCAGCGACGAAGGCATCAGCATCTTCCGCCTTCTCGAGCGTCGGGACTTTGAACCCGAATTGCGTGCCATGCCCGCCCTTCACGGTCACCGCGGCTCCTGCCGAGTAATAGTCAGATCGATCGTTCGCTTTCCCATCTTGCTGCTGCCGTCGAAACATCGACGCCATTTGCGGAATTGCCATCATGTCCAACTGAGTTGTCACGCCGAAAATGGCAGCCTGTTCGAGGTGCCCCGGAAAAAAGGCATGAACATGACAATCGATCAGCCCTGGCAACAACGTGCTACCGTCGCCCGGAACAACATCCGCCAGGTCGCTGGCGGCGGCGTCGCCAACTTCGACAATTTTTCCATCGCGGACCAGGACGTTCGTTGAGGGCAACAAATGCTCGCCGTCAAACACTTTGACATTGACAAAGAGTGTTTCCCTGGCATCGCATGGAATGGAAAGAACCACCAGGCAAAGCAATACTTTCAAGCAGGATTGCATGAGTAGCCTTCGCGGAGAGTCCAGTGAGTTATTACAATGAGCCGTTGATTCGATTTGCGGGCAAGCTAGAGACGACAATTTTGAATGTCGGTCTCCAAAATCGCTGAAGCGCCAAGCGATTCCAGCAACTCCATTACTTCGATCAGCTCTTTTTTCCTGACCATTACGCGCACAGCGCACCAGGCACCGTCCTCCAGAGCGCTAACCGTCGGCGATTTGAAACCGGGAGTAACGACTTCCGCTTCAGCCAGTCGATCTCGCGGAATATTGTATTCCAGCAACGAGTAACTGCGGGCAATCACGACTCCTTCCAACCGCCTGACGATGCGATCGGCCAATTCGGGATCTTGGCATTGCGGACCCTGAATCAGGGAGGTCTCGTAGTGGCCAATATTGTCCAGCACACGCAGACCATTCGCGGCGAGTGTGCTTCCTGTTTCGACCAGGTCAACGATTGCTTCGGCGACGCCCAGCGCAATCATGATCTCCACCGAACCGGAGAGTTGAACAAAATGGGCATCGTCCACGCCATGGTTTTTCAGATACGATTGCGTGACGCACGGAAATGTCGTCGCGATGCGGGGGCGCACTAGTTCGCTGACCGAACCGACGGGACTGGATTCGGGGACGCAAAAAGCCAATCGACAGCGGCCGATCCCCAGCTTCAAACGCTCGGAAACATCCACCTTTGACTCGGCTACCAGGTCCATACCCGTAATACCCAGATCGATGGCACCCTCAGCACACAGCACGGGAATATCATCCGTGCGGAGGAAAGTCACATCGACGGGAACCTCGCTCACGCGGGCAAACAAGCTGCGTTCCTGGCGGCGGAAGTTGAGCCCTGCTTGCCGCAACAGTCCCGTTGCCCGCTCCGCCAGTCGACCCTTGCTAGGTATTCCAATCCTCAGATTTCGGTCGCTCACGTTCTTTTCCTGGACGCTTTCTCTTCAAGTCCCGAAGTACCAAAACGACGCTTCAGTTCAACCTCAACATCGGAAAGACTCAGGTCATAATGTGCCAGCATGACCATCGAGTGGTACAGCAGGTCGGCCGCTTCATAGACGAGGTGTTCCCGAAGCTCAGGATTCGCAGGGTCGCTAGGCGGTTCCAAGTCATGGGCCGCCGTGACGAACTCCCGGGCCTCTTCCATCACCTTGGCACCAATCGCCTTCATGCCCTTTTGCAGGAGCGAACTGGTGTACGAGTTGTCCTCACTGGCAATTTTGCGACTCTCGATCGTCGCCGTCAGTGATGCCAGTGCCGGGTATCCCGTGGTCATGTTCGAGCCTCGCCTGTACCCAGGCATCGTTTGATAATGAGCGCCAAGACGAATTTTGTACGGTGTCGCAGGGCCGCGGCAGGAGTTAAAATTAGCGTGGTTTATGCGGTTCTATCTTAGTTGGGACGATAGCGACTGGCAACGAGCGAACCGCAATCTTCGACTTCGGATATCAGATAGTTCCATGATTTATGAATCATTGCACCAATGTTGGTTCCTCACCGGTGCCACCTGCAGTGGCAAGACCACAACTGCGTTGCCTCTCGCGCTAAATCTGAATGCCGAGATTGTCGCACTCGATTCGATGACACTGTATCGCGGCATGGACATCGGCACAGCCAAGCCCACCAGCGAGCAATTGGCAGCCGTTCCTCATCACCTGATCGACGTCGTCAATCCGGACGAAGAATACAGCTTGGCATCGTACATCGGCGCGGCGCACCGGTGCGCTGAAGAGATCCACAGCCGTGGCAAACAAGTGCTCTTCGTCGGCGGGACACCGTTATATTTGAAGTGCTTGCTTCGTGGCGTCGATGATGGGCCGCCCGCCGATTGGGAGTTTCGCCGTGATGTTGAGGAAGAAGTCGAGCGAGTCGGCGTTGAAGCATTGCACGATCGGTTGCGGTTGATCGATCCGCTAACGGCAAGCAAGCTGCCCGCGGGTGACACGCGCCGCGTCGTACGAGCCTTGGAAGTCTACCGGGCGACGGGACAGCCGATCAGTCATTCCCAATTACAATTCGAAGAAGGGCGAGCGGCCGAGGACTGCCGGGTGTTCGTATTGCAGTGGGACCGAGCCGAATTGCACCGGCGAATCGAAGCACGCGTCGACGAAATGATGGCGAGCGGCTTCGTTGAAGAAGTACAGCAGTTGCTGGAACACTATGTTCAGCTTGGACGAACCGCTTCACAAGCGGTCGGTTACCGCGAGATCATTTCGATGTTACAGGGTGACAGCACACTGGAAAAGGTTGTTCAAGATGTGAAAACACGCACACGTCGCTTCTCCAAACGCCAAGGCACCTGGTTTCGGGGACTTTCCGAATGTCGCTTCCTCGAGCGAACCGCAGGTGATGACGCGGAAGAAGTTGCCCGGCAAATCTTCTCGAGCGTCGAGTCTGCTGCATCTTGATGCGCAGCGCTACCGCCCACTGACTTTCGGTACCAGATGACCTAAGATGATGGAAGTTTGGAATCTGTTTTCTGCTGAGCCACTGGACGAGCGAGTCGACTGAAAATGAATCAACCACCCGATGAACCGATTGATAAGCAACCTGGCGAGTCTCAACCTGATGATGGAATGCATCATCAACAGGTAAAAATGGGCGGTGTGACGGCTCGTGTTCCGGAATCGGTCAGTGGCGGGCTCTTTAGCACGGGCGCTATCGTCATGATGGGCCAGCACTGTTTCGTGCTCGACTTCATCCAGCAATTTGGCTCACCGCCGCAACTCGTGGCTCGTATCGTGATGCCGCAGGCGGTACTTGGGCAACTGGTCGGGGCACTCGAACAGAACCTGCAGATGTACTCCGACAATTTTGGCAAACCTTCGGCACTGCCGCAGAAACCAAACCAGGTGAAACCATCCGTGCAGGAAATCTACAACAACATGAAGCTGGCTGACGACGTGCACAGCGGCACGTTTGCCGAAGCCGTTATGATCCGCCACTCACCCGCCGATTTTTGTTTCGACTTTATCACCCGCTTCTTCCCGCAGGCAACGGTCTCGAGTCGCGTATTCGTGTCAGCGCCCAACATTCCGCCACTGCTTAAGGCGCTACAAGCCAACCTGAAGAAGTTGCAGGAAGGTGATTCGGGGCCCAACGATCCTGGCAATCCACCGGAAGATATCTCCTAAGTCGCTTCAACCATAAGTGGAGCGGCTTTTCTCCCGTTCCAGAGTGCCATACAAGCGGAGCGTACGCATGACGTCCGTGTGACTCGCACTAATCGGTCGGCACCGATTCAATCGCACGTACGCACGCCGACCGTTTACCACCGGATGACCGCAGAGATCGATGGATGATCACTGCGGGCTCTGTCACCGGGAATGGAAAAACTCATTCGAGGTCCATTTCCAGATCGGTCGACTCGCAGTATTCGCGAATCCGCCGCATGAATTCCTCACCGTACTCGGCCAACTTCTTCTCCCCCACACCATGCACGCGGTGAAACGAGGTTGTTTGAGAAGGCCGTACGCGAGCCATATCCCGCAGAGCAGCATCGTTAAAGACGACGTACGCCGGAACTTGACGCTCGGTTGCCTTGTCCTTGCGAAGCTCCCTCAATTGCTCGAACAGGCCCCGATCGACGCCTTCCCATGATTCGGCCGCGACCGACCTGGAACGCTGTTTCGGTGCCTTGGTGGCTGGTTTCATTAATCGCGGAGTCAATTCACCTCGCAACAACTGCCAACCCCGGTCGGTTACCTGAACCACATTGTATTCGCCTACCTTGTCAAGGAATCCCTGACCAACCAATTGCTCGATCCAGTCACGAATCGCGCGACGGTCTTCGTCAGCAAGAATGCCCCAAGTACTGAGCTTGTCGTGCGCGTTCTGCAGGATCCGTTGATCTTTGGACCCACTCAATACCAACGACAAGTAATCGGCACCGAAGCGCTGATCGATTCGCACCACACAAGAGATGATCTTCTGGCCCAGCACGAGAGGACCGTCGGCCAGTTCGAGCTGCCCCAGGCAAACATCGCACGCGCCGCATTCGGTCTTCTTCCAGGCTTCGCCGAAGTACTCAACCAGCGACTGATGCCGACAAGTGGCGGAACCACAAAAACTGTAGATTGCGTTCAGCGACTGCACCGCTCCCTCGACACCCTCGTGCGATTCCGATTGTTCGATCATGTGCTTCCATAAGCCGTAATCACGACCGGAATAGAACAAGCAGCAATCGGCTTCCAGACCATCACGGCCAGCTCGGCCGCTTTCTTGCTGATAGCCTTCCAGCGACTTGGGCATGCCGGCATGGACAACATATCGCACATTGGATTTGTCGATACCCATTCCGAAGGCGACCGTCGCCACGACGGTGTTGACCTTGTCTTTGATGAAGGCGTCCTGATTCCTTCGCCGCTGCGTATCGCCTAATCCGGCGTGGTAGGGCAACGCCGACAAGCCCATGTCATTGAGCGCGTCACACGTCGATTCGACCGACTTGCGTGTGATGCAATAGACGATCCCTGACTCGCCCTCATGCTTCTTGATCACGTCGGCGATTTGCCCAACCCCTCCCGTTTTTCGTTGCACCGTGTAAATCAGATTCGGCCGATCGAACGAGCTGACAAGAACCTCCGGTTTTTCAAGTCGCAATTGAGCCACAATGTCATCGCGCACCGTTTCGGTAGCCGTCGCCGTATAAGCGTGAATCGCCGTTGCCGGAAAATGCTTCCGTAGAATTGCCAGTTCGCGATACTCGGGGCGGAAGTCATGCCCCCATTGACTGACGCAGTGAGCCTCGTCGATGGCAAAGAAGGCCAGTTTGCAAGAAGACAACAAGTTGCGGGTCCGCTCGGTGACAAGTCGTTCCGGAGCCAGGTACAACAGCCGCAGTTTTCCCGTGGCAGCTTCGTCTTCGATTCGTTTCCGGTCCTCGACGTCTACGGCGCTATTCAGGCACGCCGCATTGACACCGCACGAGATCAACGAATCGACCTGATCTTTCATCAACGATATCAACGGCGAGACGACAACGGCCAGCCCTTCACAGCAGACGGCAGGTGCCTGGAAACACAGCGACTTGCCGCCGCCCGTCGGAAAGACTATCAGAGAGTCGCGCCCCCTCAGCACCGACGTCATCGCTCTTTCCTGAAGCGGGCGGAAAGAACTGTAACCCCAGTACGATTGGAGCGCCTCAAGCAGCAGCCTGGACAATTCGGTTTGCTTTGGCATGGTCGGGTTGTTGGCGGAAACGCGAAACTCTCAGCCCTACAGTTCAACGGGCGCCGCCAATTACGTCAACCACGCTCGGCAAGTTTTGTGCGCCGGACACACCTCGTAAGTGGCGCCCCGTTACCGTTGCCGTTGCTCAGACCATTCAAAGTCAGTTCAAATCTCTTTTCTGACATTTGACAAAGCCACGGCACACAGGAGGCAGAGATACAAACACCCGGTGCCCGACTCGGGAACTTCATGCATATCCGACGTGCTGAACTTGTTGGTATTCCAATACAGAAAGTCTTGGCCATCGACGGTACTGTCTCCATTGAAGTTTCCCGTCGACCACAGAAGGCTGGATGAAAATTTACCGTCGTTCCACGCCAGAAAATCGAGGCCGTCGACCGTGCCATCCAAATTCGCGTCGCCCAGCTTGTATGGCGATCCGAAACCGTTTTGAGCAGCGGCGACGGCCAACCAGTCGTCCCGGTCATCAAGATTGATAATGCCGTCACCAGTCAAATCAAGTTGCTCAAAACCGCTCGCCGAGACGCCCATCGCCAGAGGTCCCAGTGAATGCAAGAGGTCGAGGTCCGTGACGTCGCAATTGCCGTCAACATCGAAGTCGCAACTGAGCGAATCCAGTTGGAATGTAAAACTGTTCAGGTTGAATTCGGCCGACCCCACACGGTTAAACCGTAGAACCTGCACGCCGGCCTCCAATGAAACGGACTGTGACACTTCACTCCAGTTTTGCCAACCGTTCGTCCTGGGAACTGAAACAGTGCCCGTCAGGTCGGCTCCGTTCAGCTCGAGGTAGAAACTGCCGCCGTTGTTTGGTGTGGCGACACGAGCTGACATGATATACTCGCCTGCGGACGCGACATCAATGGTGTATTCCATCCATTCCCCTTCGCCCAGCCAGCCCACATTGTAGCCACCGCCGAAGTCGTTGCTGACTTCGATATCGATATCTTCCTGCGTCCGATACCTGCCACCAATGTTGCCCTGTGTTGTGTCGTTATAGGCTTCGCCAATACCGCCCAAATCAAAGTCCTCAGCCTGGATAATACCTGGGACGGAGAGCGGCGTGCCGTAATATGGATTCCCAACCAGCGGGTCAGGCGTGCTGCCGGGCGTTCGAACGATGACGAAATTTGCTGCTTCGTGACCATTGTCGGCGTTGGGAAAAATCAAGCCATTGCCGGCATTTTGCTGAAGCAAGTTGCCGCCACTGCCGTAGGCCCGCAGCGCCACGTCTCCATTCGGCAATTGCAGCCATTCGAATCTTTCCGTATTGCCTGGCACCTCGGCAACTGCCGACAGCGAATCGAATTCACCATTTGTGCTGAGGTAGCGGCCGTTGGCGGCTCGGAGCCGAACGAAACGGTCGTCAACTTGCTCAATGGTAAACGCATCGTTTTGCTCCCCGGTATAGTCGTTGAGATCGGCTCTCAGATTGTTGCTCGGATCGGTACGGAGAAACTTCTGGTTGTCGCGGCTGAAAATTCCTACCACGGAACCGGTCGATGGAATCTCCAGCGTGCCTCGCGCTGGCCAATTTGCGTTAGCATCATCCGGCGTCCAAATCGTACCGGCAGCATTGATCTTGGATTTGAAGTCGTTCAAGTCTTCATTATCCGCGCCCAGCCACTGAAACTGCATCCAGCCGTTCAAGTTTCTTTCATACATGCTGTTGTAGCCCTGGCCCACGGTATCTCCTGGCCAGAACTCGGTGGCTAACAATGCCGGGAAAGCTGGGCTGGATTCCATCAATTCGATGGCGCTTTCGATGCCCTCGAGACTCTCGTAGCCGTGATGAGCAAAGCCGGCGTTCGCCCAATCAACACCTCGTGCCGACAGGTAATTCGATCCGTATCGTGGATCCCCGGCAAACCCCATAAAGGAACCCAGCAAGACAAATGTGTCTGGCGCGTTGGCTCGTATCGTATTGTACAGCGTCACCTGATCATCCCAGTCGGAGTGCGTCCATTGATTTGGAGTGTAGGCGACCGGCTCGTTATGCGCCTCGTAAATCACATGGGTCTCATCCTTGTAACGGGGACCGTAGAAATTCCAGAAATCCTGGGAGAAATCCATGCTGTGAATCGAACCGTTTTCGCCGTTGCAACCGACCGTGATAATCAAATAGAGCCCGGCATCCGCGGTACGCTGCACCATCAAATCCGCCAGTGCCGTATTGTCACCGGCCACATTTGGGTTCGTTGACGAATCCCCCTCAAGGTACAGATGGACCGAATTCAATCCGTAGTCGGTAGCTAAAGCATTGAGCGACGCCTGAGAGGGAACGACAATCGGTATGCTCCCGTAAGGATCTCCCCCATCAAAAGACAGGCTAACGCCTCTTAACAAGGTGTCGTTGTCAGACAGCAGCAAGTTATGTCCGAGACTTGCATCGACATACGGCCGGCGCGGGCTGACCACGCCGGTCGTCCGATCAAAGCTGCGATGATGGCCAGGAGGCAGAGGAAGCGCCACGCGAAACCTGAGGTCCAATTCTGCGACTGTGGCATGGCAGAAGCCTTTCCGTGCGTTAACGACCTGAGCGATAGGCAGCCCGCACCTTTGATCATAACTGGACACCCAGAAGGTGCACACCAACATGGCGCATAAAAAAACCCGCCCAGGCTGGCTAGCTCTGGACGGGAATCGTCTTCTCTTATTTGATAGTGTGACCTGAATTAACGAGTCACGGAACCTCTTACCAATTGCATGAGAACTATGTCCACAATGTAGTCGGACACGTGTCACCACTCGATCACTGATTATCCTTAGAAAGGAGGTGATCCAGCCGCAGGTTCCCCTACGGCTACCTTGTTACGACTTAGTCCCAATCGCGGAGTTCACCTTCGGCGCTTTGCTCTATTGCTAGTTGCTACAGCGACTTCGGGCGCACCCCACTTTCGTGGCTTGACGGGCGGTGTGTACAAGGCTCAGGAACACATTCACCGCGGTATGCTGACCCGCGATTACTAGCGATTCCGGCTTCATGCAGGCGAGTTGCAGCCTGCAATCCGAACTGGGCCGCGCTTTTTGGGATTTGCTTGCTCTCGCGAGTTCGCTTCCCTTTGTACGCGGCATTGTAGGACGTGTGCAGCCCTGATCATAAAGGCCATGAGGACTTGACGTCATCCCCACCTTCCTCCGGTTTAACACCGGCAGTCTCCCTAGAGTCCCCGACATGACTCGCTGGCAACTAGGGACAAGGGTTTCGCTCGTTAAGGGACTTAACCCGACATCTCACGACACGAGCTGACGACAGCCATGCAGCACCTGTGCAAAGGCTCCCGAAGGCACTCTTCCCTTTCAGGAAGATTCCTAAGCATGTCAAGACCAGGATAAGGTTCTTCGCGTAGCCTCGAATTAAGCCACATCCTCCACCGCTTGTGTGAGCCCCCGTCAATTCCTTTGAGTTTCAGCCTTGCGACCATACTCCCCAGGCGGAGCACTTAACACTTTCGCTACGGCCGAGAGGATGTGGAGGTCCCCTCGACCAAGTGCTCATCGTTTACAGCTAGGACTACCGGGGTATCTAATCCCGTTCGCTACCCTAGCTTTCGTACCTCAGCGTCAGAAAAGACCCAGTAAGCCGCCTTCGCCACCGGTGTTCCTGATGATATCAACGCATTTCACCGCTCCACCATCAGTTCCGCTTACCTCTGTCTCCCTCAAGCCTGGTGGTTTTGAGCGCAGTTCCACAGTTGAGCCGTGGGATTTCACACCCAACCTACCAGGCCGCCTACGTACTCTTTAAGCCCAGTGATTCCGAATAACGTTCGTCCGGTTCGTCTTACCGCGGCTGCTGGCACGAACTTAGCCCGGACTTCCTCTGAAGATCGGTCAAACTATGGAGAGTACCCCTATGCATTTCCTCCCAACTGACAGCGGTTTACAACCCGAAGGCCTTCATCCCGCACGCGGCGTCGCTCCGTCAGACTTTCGTCCATTGCGGAAGATTCTCGACTGCAGCCACCCGTAGGTGTCTGGGCAGTGTCTCAGTCCCAGTGAGACGGGCCATGCTCTCACACCCGCTACCCATCTTTGCCTTGGTAGGCCATTACCCCACCAACAAGCTAATAGGACGCGGACCCATCCCAAGACGGAATCACACCTTTGGTCCGGAGACATTATCCGGTATTACCTGCAGTTTCCCGCAGCTATCCCAGATCCCGGGGTAGGTATCCACGCGTTACTCTCCCTTTCGCCACTGTCCGCTCCTAATGCAAGCAAAAAAAGCTTCTCGTACGACTTGCATGCCTAATCCACGCCGCCAACGTTCATTCTGAGCCAGGATCAAACCCTTCAATTTGAATGCTTACTGCATCATTTGGTCACGCTCCGAAGAGCCGCCGCAGACACATCGATGACTAGCCATTAAAATTTGAAGGTTTGTTGCTCCGCAAACCCGACAGGCTTGCCAATAGTCTCACCGACAGGCCATCAGGACGGTCACACCGCAATACCTTGGAAAGCACAGTCTCATGCTGGCTAAATAGTTGTTCCCAAAGAAACAACGAAAGAGGTTCATCTACCAAATTGTCAAAGAACATCCCCAAGACCAATAGGCCGAAGCCAATCGCTCTCAGGGAACTCGAAATCTTACTCGCATCAGAACGAGTGTCAACCGTCGAAAGGGGGTTTGCTCGCTTTCATACCAAGTTTTTTCCAAGTTTCAGGCACGAGCCGATTTTCCTTTGTGAATTGCCCAAACTTCCAACCGAATGACGCGACCCTGGGGGCCGTTCAATCGGCCGCTTTCGGTCTGGAAATCACCGCTCCGTCGGATGGTTCGGCCCAGCAGGGCGTCGCTTGTTGACGCTTTGGCGGCCTGCCGGAAATCAAGCTGCCCAATTCAAGCTCGACGGACCATCGTATTTCACTGGCGTTCATCAGCACTCGTAAGCGACTGGGACAGGACGTCTCCTGCGACTTCACCCGAACCGGAGCCGAATCTGCATGGGCACGGCGGCAAACGAACCCTGTTGCTGCCCGTAACCCACCTTGGTCGACCTCGTCTTGCAGCAGTCACCGTTGTTCTGCATCATTCGCCGACGCAGACAGATTAGAATGGAACCCACCGATGACACGTTCGTCGCAGTCGGGCCTCAGAAAAAATCCATGTCCCAAACGAACTCTCTGAATTCACTGCCGCCAAAGCCATCCAGTCGGGCAAGCAAACTGGATTGGGTCGTGTTCCTTTTTTCGTTAATCGCCCTGAGCTTGTCGTCCTATCTCGCCATCCACGCGAACTCAAAAGGACAACTTATCGGCTGCAACGAAGCCGACCTCTTCTCTTGTGACAAAGTGCTTGGCAGCCGCTGGTCCCAGGTGCTTGGAATTCCCGTCGCTTACGGTGGTGTCGCTACTTATGTCTTCATCGTTGCATGCGCGGGAATTCGATTGTTTGCGGCGCCGCTGCGATCTCACTTTGTGGTGAACGGCGTCCTGATTGCGGCCGCTTACGCCGCCGCAGCAGCAGGCATCTGGTTCGCGGCACTTCAATTCTTTGTCATCGAGAAACTGTGCTGGTACTGCATGTCGGTACACTGCTGCGGGATCGCCATTGCAACACTGCTTACCGTGCGATTCTGGCTCACCGAGATGGTCGACGATGCACCCGCAAGAATCGAGCTGGCTCAAGACGGCATGCCATCCGCATTACGACAAGCACAACATCGCCGTCTGTTCAATTTCATCAAGTGCGCCGGGCTCGGCGTGGGAATGATCGCCGTAATGGCCAGCGTCCAAATCTTCTTCGCACCTGCAGGACATCAGGTCACCGAGCTCAAAGAGGATGCGTTGTCCGGCGTAGCCGGGTTTCCAACCAACAACAACGCCGTGGAAATGGTCGCCGAGGATCCGCCCGTCGTACCAAGTGATGAGCCTGCACCCGCAAAGGTGGACAATCCACCGCCGAATCCCGCTGCCGCTCCACCCATCACTGATGCCGAAGTCGAAGCCGAACCGAAGGGTCGATTCGACCAGGCGTTGTTAATCGGCAACCGTCGCGCCGAGCACGCGATTGTCGAAATCCTGGATTACACCTGCGAACACTGCCGGACGCTCTACCCGACGCTGGAACGGGTCCTCGCGAAATACCCGGAGCAACTGGCAATTGTCGTTGTCCCGGTGGCAGTCGACAAATCGTGCAACAGGTATGTGACACATATTGGTCACCGCAAGGAAGTCGCCTGCAAGTACGCTCGCCTCGCCATGGCGGTCTGGATGTTAAACCGCGAGGCGTTCATGGAATTCCATCGCTGGATGCTGGAAGGTGAATTGAACCGATACGACGAAGCATGGAGATTCGCCGGCAGACTGGTAGGAACGCAAGCGTTGCTCGACACAATCGACAGCCCCGCGATTGCGCAACGCATGGAAGTGAACAGCAAAGTTTGGAATAACATTGGCAAAACACTGCCAACGCTGGTCGTGGGAGGCAAGACAATCCAGGGGACGGTGCCCAACGACATTGACCTGGAGACCTTGATCGAGAGCTACCTGCCATTCAACAAAGAAACCTCCTCGGCTCACGCGACCAACGCCGCACAGTCGACAAGCCCAGTGTCCCGACCTTAGGGCGCTTCAACCATCTGGAGAGTCGCTTTTCGCCCATTGAATACCGCTCTTCAAGCGCCGCACACGCGACACGTCCGTGCGACTCGCACTATGGTCGGATGTTGAATCGCGGGCTGCGACTGGCGATCAGCTCGGATTCATAGGCCCGACGCACGCGAGTCTCTCGCGCCTTCGTCTCACGCCCAAAAGCGTGGACCTCCAGGGTAATCGCGTTTTCGTCGAGCGAATGTTGCCGAAAGAGATTCAGGAGCGATGCCTCCTCACTCGCGTCCAGATGCTGCGCCACGCGATCAGACAGATCATGGCTCTCGCCGATGTATAAGTAACCTGATCCATCGCGGAACAAATACACACCGGGTTTCTCCGGCACGTTCGTCTTTCCAAGCAGCAATTCGGGTAATGAGAATGTGATCACCTCACGCTGCCAATCAGCGATCCTCAGTACCAATTCTGGTTTTAATCGCCGAGCTTTCCTAAGTCCAAACGCCGATTTGCGCAGGTCGTATGAATCGGAACCCGGCGCCATTTTCTTCGCCACGGCATCAAATTCGGCCCGCAGCACTGGTGAACAAACGATTCGGTCCATCGAAACCTTGTGTTTGTCTTCCATGAACCGGGCGGCCATCTCGGCCACATGTCGCGGCGTTTCCGGCGCGATACGACGGCGTTTCGAGCTGGCCAGTTCTGCGAGTTTGCCGGCCTTGCGAGCGTTCAGCAACGCCCACGCAAACGTCTCGTCACTGGTGTCCGGCAATTGGCGGCGACAGGAGTCGAGGAATGCCGCGTACAGATCATCCTGCAATACGACTTCGTCCGAACTCCAGCCGTTATGCATCGATTCGAAGGCTGCGACGACGACCGAAGTACAATCCTGTGCATTCGCCTGGCGGAAAAAACCTCCCGCGATGCTGAATGCTGCCACGATGGAAAGACACAACACTGATTGGAGCATGGCATATCTCGCCCTGAT
The DNA here is from genome assembly GCA_963821085.1 of uncultured Planctomycetales bacterium. Lineage (GTDB taxonomy): Bacteria > Planctomycetota > Planctomycetia > Pirellulales > Pirellulaceae > CAWGCE01. The sequence goes on from CAWGCE010000018.1 coordinate 118,802, forward strand.
CGTCTGAAGTACTAGCGCGCATTGTCCCTCAGTGTAGCGGCTTTTCGCCGATTGATGACTGCTTTGCCAGCGCCGCAAACGCCACACGTCTGTGCGACTCGGACCTACGGCGTCGAGAAAAAACGTGGCTGTGACCTACGTTTGAAGCTGGCCACCGGTGACTCAACAGCCGATTCGGCTGGTCTTTTTGTAGCGCAGCGATCAATCCTTGGAGGCCGACGCTGATGCACACCCAAGGACCCTCGATCGATAGTACTACAGCGTGCGAATCTCACTTTCCGCTTCAGAGCAGCCCACGATGAGGCTAGGCCTCTCAGAAAGCTCCACCCGTCCCGAAACCATGGATGTCGCTCGTCAAGCCGATGCGAAGGACGCCCTGGACTTCGCCCGTTCTTGAGCCAAGCGTGCCGGTACCAGGGCAGGCAGCAAGTTCGAAGCACATTGATCGCCAACACGTTGGGCCGGGCACATCACGATCAGGTACATCGACGGCACGAAATACAGCGCCAGACAAAGTCGCGCCGGCGACCCCGCCTGAAATCGCGATCGCCAGGGGTGGCCAAAACTCACCACCGCCCATGGCCAACGGCGCAAAGCCAGCAACACTGGTGAGCGAGGTTGCGACGATGTGACGAGTGGCATGATTCACCACATGTCGGATTGCGTCTCGATCACCGGCTCGAGCCAACTCATCGCCCTGAATTCCGGCCATCACTACAATGGCATCATTGACGGCGACGCCCATCAGGCCCATCGAGCCAATAATGGCCATGAAGCCGAAGGGAAATTCGAAAATCCAGAGGGCGAGCATCCCCAACCCCAGCGACAAGCCGGCGACCAGTCCGATGATCGCTGCCATGCGAAACGAACCAAACGACAACACCAACGTGGCCACCATCAATACGCCGAGAATACCGAAGTTGGCCAGCAGCTTGCCCACGGCCGAATCGCGCTGTTCGGCTTCACCGCCGAACGTGATTTCGTAACCATCTGGCAGAGCCGAATTCGAAAGCGTTCCGGAAATTTTCTGGACAATCGGACCGGGCAGCACGCCGGCCTGGGTATAGCCCTGCACTTCGTGGATCCGCTGACCGTTCAAGCGAGTCAAGACGGCGGGTTCCGGTTTCAGGCTTACTTTGGCAACCGCCGTCAGTGGCACGAGCCGACTGCCAGTTTGCAGGTTCATCGAGCTGATTCGCTCGAGTTGCGAACGGTCGTCGTTTGCAAATCGCACGCGGACTTGCAGCTCTTCTGTCGCTTCGAGCAGCGACCCTCCAGTGGCACCCTCAAGTGTCGATTGCAGCTGAGCGGCAATGTCGGTGGGTGTCAGTCCGACCTGGCGTGCTTCTTCCTCGTCGACAATCAGTCGGACTTTTGGAATCGTCTCCGACACATCCGATCTGGTGTGCGATACGCCCGGCATCGCCGCGAGTTCATTTCGAACCGTCGTCGCCAATTGCTTGAGCTCGTCTCGGTCAGGACCTGCGATTCGAATTTCGATCGGTGCGTCAAACGGCGGCCCCTGTTCGAGTAGACGAACGAGCACCCGGGCCTGCGGGAATTCACGGTCGAGCGTCAACTGCAACTCACGGATAAGTGAGTCCGGGGTCGTCGCCAGCTTCGATTGCACAATCGCCTGAGCGTAGTTGGGAGTGCCTTCGCGGCGGGGAATCACGTTGTAGTAGAACGTTGGGACGCTTTCTCCAAGTACCCAATCAACCGATTTCACTTCCGTACGTTCGAGCACGATTTCGCGGATCTCTCGGGCGATACGTTTCGTTTGGGCCAACGAGGCCTGACTGGACAGTTCAACCTCAATCTGGAACTGATCGCGATCGGAAGGTGGAAAGAACTGTTCTGAAAGTTGCGTTGCTGCCCAAAATCCAATGAGCGGCAGGCTGATACCTAGCGCTATGCCAAGAATCGGCTGGGCGAAAATCGACTTCAGCGTCCGGTCGTAGACGGCGGCCAGGCGTTCACTGACAAATCCTCGACGAACGAACCGCCGCCAGCGTGGCAAGCTCCGCTCATACTGCGGCGCATGCGATTCCAGGAACCAGCCTCCGAGCGTGGCGATAATCGCCAGCGAGACGAACAGCGAGCTGAAGATCGCCAGGATGACGCTCACCGCAATCGATCCGACAAACTCGCCGGTCGGACCCGGCATCAAAGCCAAAGGAGCAAATGCCAAGGCGGTCGTAATCGTCGACCCCAACAGGGGAATCGCCAGTTCGCGAACCGTGGCCGCAACCGCATCGCGCCCGGTTTTGGCCCTTGGCCAGCTTTCCCGACACCTCGTCCACCATCACGATCGCGTTGTCGATCAGCAGCCCGAGGGCAATGATCAATCCGGTCACCGACATTTGATGAATCGGGATGCCCATGAATCGCAAGCCGGCGATTACCATCAGTGACGATAGCGGCAAGGCGACGCTGACGATCAGCGCACTACGCCACCCCATGAGTGCAAAAATAACCAGCAAAATACCCAGGCATCCCAGCATCAAGTTCTCGGACAACGAGCGTAAGCGACCTGCTACGTACAGGTTTTGTTCGCTTACCGTCTTCACTTGGACAGCCGGCGGCAACCGGCTGGCAAACTGATCAATCGCGACGGTGGCATCTGCGGTCCAGTGATCAATCCGTTTCGCCTCACGGACGAGCACCCCCAGAAGAATTGCGTCCTGACCATCCACGATGGCCAGGCTGGAAGCCGGCTCAACAATGCCTTTTTTCAGCAAAGCAACATCCTTCAGGCGAATGACCTGGCCACTCTCCTCGATGCGAATTGGAGAATTGGCGATCCGGCTCATGGAATCGAACTCGCCCGACACTTCCATCAACAGGTTGGCTTCGACACCACGAAACTGCCCGGCAGCAACTTTGGCGTCGCTGCTGCCAATGTGATTTGCGACATCGTCGGCCGATAGATTCAGCGATGCGGCTTTCTCCGGATCGAGTTCCGCAACATATTCTTCTACCGGGTCGCCAAAAGGCGCACCTTTTCGGTTCCGTTGAGACCCAGGAGCAGCACTTCCAGTTCTTCGGCGTAGCGGTGGAGCGCAGGAGTAGTTGGTACCTCCTTCACCTTGCCATTTAATCGCCACGATCAGCGCATACGCTTTCATGTCGAGACGACGAAACTCCGGTTCGGAGACCCCCGCCGGGAACTCCAATTCGGCCTCTTCGATCTTGTCGCGAACCCGGGACCAGACTTCGTCTACTTCGTACACTTCATCCGCCAGCTCGATGTTGATTGTTGAGATGCTGGCTCGACTGTTTGAACGCACCTCTTTGATTTCGTCGATGTCCCGCAAGCTGCGTTCAATTTCGTCGGTGACAAGCGCCTCGACGCGGGCTGCATCGGCACCCGGGAAGACGGTATTGACCAACGCGACCCGCTGGGAGAGGACCGGGTCTTCCATCCGCGGCAAGATAAACAGCGACGACAGCCCTGCCACAAGGATCAGGCTGACCGTAAGCAACAACAGTCGTGGGTTACGAAAGAAGAGACTGCTCATCGTTGACTCCCGTCAGCATCACCATCGACGACGACCTTTTCACGGACAATCTCGACAGCTTGCCCAGGCGTCAATCGATGCACGCCGCTGGCAACGATCGGTTCGTCCGCGGAGAGCTCACCGCGAATCAATGTTTGGTCACCTTTGGTGTGCACAATCTCCACGTTGCGTGGCGCAGATCGGATTCGTCGAGCTCTCGATGCTCCAGACGATCCATAGCCCGCGACTGCCCTGATCCAACGACGACGTGGGCACCCAGAAACCATCGGTTTGCGTTTGGCGGCTGAGTTCCCAACGGGCCACGGCGCCGACCGGTGGCGTGGCACGAGAGACGTCCGTCTCGAAGTCGAGAACCGCCACGCGAGTCTGAGTTTCGGACGACACTTCAGGCAACACGGTGCGAAGTCGAGCAGCCACCCGGCCGTCTTCGACGAGAAGTTGATGCATGGTTCCAGGACTGACATGCGAGGCCAAGTCGATAGGTAGTCCCACGTGTGCTTCCAGATTGCGTGAATCAACCATCCTGAATACTGGTGCGCCGGCAGACAATACACTCCCCTCGTCAACATAACGGGACGAGATAGTGCCGTCATAAGGAGCTTTCAGGACGGCTTGATCGATTTGAACTTCGACCTCTTCGATCGCTGCATCGATGGAGGCAAGAACTGCAGCCTGGGCGTCAATTTCCTCCTGACGGGCTCCCGCCGCCAACTCAACAAGCTCCTGCTTGGCAGCCTCCAGGGTGGCGGCGGCCGATTCGGCAACGAATCTGGACGTGTCGTATTCGGAAACCGAAATCGAGCGACTTTCAACGAGTTGCTCGTTACGTTCGGCAGCTCGACGAACGTCTTCAAATTGAGCGTTGCGTTGACGCACGCGTGCCATTGCGGCGTCGATGCGTTCCTGCCGCGGTCCATTATCGAGCTGCCGCTTGCGCACCGCGGCTTCGCGTCGCTGAGCCGCCAGTCGTTTCCGTTGGGCCACCAGTCGCCGCGTGTCGATCTCGGCAAGCACCTGACCTTGCCGGACTCTTTCACCTTCATCCACCTGAACCGCGATCAATTTGCCGCTCATTTCGAAGCCAAGTTCCGATTTTCGCTGAGGCTGGACCATCCCGGTGAGCGTGGTTGTCTGGCCAAACGAACGGATCGGTTGGGCTCGAACCACTTCGACTGGCAGCGGCTGGTTGCCGTGATCGACGTGATCGAATTTGGCGGACGCGGCGGACGCCACCGGCATCTCACCACGTCGATACACGACGATCGCGACAATGATCGCCAGCGCCAAGGCTGCGGCGGAACGTACTGTCAATAAGTGACGCATCGTCAATTCCAAAGCAAAACGGAAGGCTGAGAAACGCTAGTCTGCGATTTCGGAAAACAGGTCTTGGGCACATTGGTCGGTAAAAGCCACATAGTCAAACTCGTGCGAAAGTGGCAGCCAACCAATGCCATCCAGGGTCACGTTGATGAACTGTCGAACGGCAATGTACGGCGCCCGTATGCCCAGTTCGGGCAAGGCGCGGTTGCGAGCGATGATGGAGTAGGCACCAGACGTTGTCGACCAAAGGCCGAAAACGATTTGTTCCGGAGTGAGCTCGGGAGCGAGCTTTAGTTCGGCGGCGGCTCACCCATCGCGAACGATTCCCGCAGTGATCTCGATGCAGCGGGCTTCGCTGGCCTGCATGCGAGCTCGGCTCTTGTCGCTGATTTTCTCCCAAATGGAGGCCGAATTGACCAACTGCTCCAGCTGAAACAAATGTGGGAACCGCTTCACGAATATCTCAGCCGCTGCGCCGATGGCTGCCATCCGCTGCCGACTGGTGCCGCGTGACACCGCGGCTTGGCGGAACATCTCGGTGCGTTGCTCAAGGATCCGTACCGCCAACGCAACCATAATCTCTTCTTTACAGGAAAAGTGGTTGTAGATTGTCCCTTTGGCGTATTCCAGCGTCAGAGCAATCTTGTCCATACTCAATCCGTGGTAGCCGTCATGAATCAGTTGATCTTGAGCCACTTCCAGGATCCGCTGTTCGCGGTCCTGAATTTCTTTCTGCTTTCGGGTCAGAGTCGACATTTTGACGTTCCGTCATTTTTTGGGATGTCGTCATATTATGGATTTCAGGACCGCTTGGCAAGTCCCAAACGAAAGGAAGAGCTCAAAATCGACCAAGGGTCGTCCGAAGCTGCCGGGCGGAGAAACATTGGCCAGGAAAATGGCTTGGCAGTCCGAGTCGCGAACTCCTGCCGCCGTAACGGCGAACAGAGACTGCGGCGTGGGTCGCGGCCATAAGTCACTCGCAACGTGACGGATCAGGACTGCCGTCCTGCCCGCTATGCGAGACGGGCTTTGATGTGCTGCGCGATGTGATGCGCGGCGGCGAATATCGTGAGCATCGGATTCACACCGGTCGAAGTCGGCAGCACACTACCGTCTGCCACGAACAGGTTTTTGATCTCGTAGCTCTCACCCTCGGGGCTGATGGCACCGATCTTTGACGAATCACCGATGCGACAGGACGACATTTGATGAGCACAAAACAGGCCCAGGTGATTTGGTCGGTGGCCACACGCTTTGACACGTTCGAGGTAGGCTTCGAAATCGTCGTCCGACCTGCAATCGAAACTCAGGCAATCATTGTGCGGGCCATAGACGGTTTCTGCGCCGGCGGCCCGATGGATCCGCATCGCCTGCTCCAGACCAATCATCATGTGATTTGCATCGTACGGATGTAATCTGTAGTGCAAGACCGGCTTTCCGTGCGAATCGACGTCAACTCGACCGGAATACTTGTCACGCGTCAGCACAATCGTGTTCGCCAGGTAAGGAACCTGCCGCATCAATTCCGAGAAGCTCTGTCCGCCCTGCCACGGCAAACCCAGCGCCAGAGGCCGGGATGAGCCGGACTTGCTTCCATCCGCACTCCATATCCATCGCCATCAAGATTGGCGAAGTGATCGCAAATCCGTGTTTGTGGAGCTCCCTCCCAGGCATTCACTGCATCGGGATACCTGGCAAAAACCGCTCCCACTGGATGGAGGAACAGGTTGTTGCCGATATTGGGATTGGTAAGCCCCGATCGTTTCAGAATCGCAGGAGTATGTACTGAACCGGCGCAGACCACGACGCGACGGCACTTCACATGCACAATCTGCTCTCGCCCGCTCGGGTCGATTACCGTCAAGGCAGCTCCTGTCACTTCGCCGCCCGCATGGGTGACGCGGTCCACATGAGCTCGAACCAGAATCCGGGTGTCACCTTGTACCGCATCCTGTAGAAACGTCCGCGCGTATCCTGTTTTGCGCCGTAGCGGCAGCCAAAACTGCAGAAGTCGCATTTGACGCAGTCCTTGACGTTCCGAGGAATGACCGAAAAGCTGTAATCGAGTGCCTGACAACCACGTTCGATCGCTCCGTTCTGCGCATTGGCCGCACTTTCCTGCGACGTGACATGAATCCGCTGACTGACGTAATCAATGCTCTTGGCAAATTCTTTCGACGTCGCCGCAATGAAACCATGTTCCCGGGCCCATTGACGCAACAACTGCTCGGGCGGTCGCAGGCAGGTCATCCAGTTAACCGTCGTACCACCACCGAGTGTGCTTCCGGCCAACACGACCATGCTGCGGTCAGCGGTACGCAAGCCGCCGCGTTGTTCGTAGAGGTCACGCATGCCCTTTAATTCAGTATTGGGCAATTCACTGTTCGCGTAATATTTACCCTTTTCGGCGACGATGACGTCTTGCCCGGCGGCCGCAAGTTCAGCGGCGACGACGCCGCCACCCGCACCCGATCCGATCACCAGCACATCACAGGTGAGCGTTTGAGACCGATCAATTGTAGTAATCGGCAGCGCATTTTCAGTTTTCGGGACGCTGTTCGCATGGCCCTGGTAATTGAACGCCTGCCAAAAAGGGTTGGTGCCCGCTTGCTCGTCATCATGAGCATAAGCGAGGAACGAGACGAGTTGCTTCACTCCCTGAAAAGCACCGCGTAGTTCGTTGAAAGGGCTGTTGGCCATGGCCAACAGGACATCGGTTCGCTGATCCACCGTCAATTGCGTGAATGGCAGCCCAGTGCCCCGCCAGCATCCCGTTGACGACCCTGCGCTGCAGCATTTTCAACAGCAGCCGTAAACGGTCCTGCGAAACCTTGTCCTTATCGGCGAGCACCGTTCGATCAAATCCATGACGCCCAGATCGCTGACACTGAGTGCAAACGGTGAGCTTTCGCCATTCAATCCGCGTGGATGGATCGTATCGCAGAATGCGTGAAGGACTTCACGTTCTTTGTCGTTTAGGAATCGCATCGTGGTCTCGTTCCAATTGAAAACTGGCCCGCAGGCTGTTCGCTCATCCGCAGAGTGCGAATGGCTTTACAGTCTCACCCATCGTTGCGCACCAATCCGTGTCTGCTGCACCGCTGGTGCCGCCTTGCCGCCGCACAAAAAAACTCCCGGCCTATTCAATTCTTGCCTCGGACCCAGCCGTTGCAAGTAAATTTGTCGTCCCCAAGTGTTATTGCTGAGTTATTTCCTGCTTTTGACCAGGCACCTCTCAGCTGTACATTGCCTCGATCTGTTGCTGATAGTCCTGTTCAATGGCTTTCCGCCGCAAGCTGAGCTTGGCAGTCATGTAACCCGACTCGATCGTAAAACCATGGTCCAGTACGGTAAACAGTCGCACTTGTTCGTGATGAGCCAACTGTGATAACTGTTTGTCGATTCGTTCACGGTACAACTGACGGACACGCCTGTTCTTGACCGCGCCTTTGCGAGAGAAGACCCAGATGTGTTGCTTTTTGATCTCGGCTTTCAACACCTCGGGGTCAGGCACCAAAAGCGCCGACAGGCACTTGCGACCTTCACCAAAGACGACGGCTTGCAGGATAAGCGGATCTCGACACAGCAGATCTTCAATGTGTGCCGGGAATACATTCTTCCCGGTCGATGTGACAATCATTTCTTTTTTTCGGCCCGTGATCGTCAGGTGACCATCCGTATCGAGTCGTCCCAGGTCGCCCGTATGCAGCCAGCCATCCTGCAACGAGGCCTTTGTCGCCTCCGCGTTCTTCCAGTAGCCCAGCATCACGTGCGGACCGCGTGTCAGGATCTCGCCATCGTTCGCAATCTTGATTTCCACACCGGCCACTCGAGGACCCGAAGTACCCAGTCGGCGATTCTCCAACGTCGAGAACGAAATCACGGGGGAGCTTTCGGTCATCCCGTAACCCTGCATCAAGGGGATGCCCTGCGATTCATAATATTCGTAGGTATGGTCAAGCAGTGCCCCGCCCCCGCTGAAGCAGCCAGTTAGGTTACCGCCGAACAACTTGCGTAACACGCCGCGCTCTTCGGCCTGCCCCTGTTCTTCCAACTTCTGACGAACACGTTCGAAGAAGAAGGGTACGCCATTGATCGCCGTAGGCTTGAACCGTCTGCAATCGTCGATAATCGTCTCACGGTTTTGCGTCAGCGCCAGTTCTTCCCCACGTGTAATCCATGTGTAAAGATCACAGGTACGAGCAAAAATATGGCTCAGCGGCAGGAAGTTCAGCCGCAAGCCTGGTGGCTGAGCTTCGAATGTCTTCACCAGAGCTGCCGAATTACTGACGAGGTTGTGTTGCGAAAGCATGATCCCCTTGGGTACGCCCGTCGTACCGGAGGTGTACAAGATCGTTGTCAGACCGTCGGGATCAAGCGAAGTGGCGGTTGTTCTTGCTCGTTTCTCGCCTTCCAACGCGTCGCCTTCACGCAGCATCGTTTGGAAATCACGGACGTCGCTAAACACAGCACACTTGTTGTCGGACACCGTATCGTATGCCACGACCCGCAGTTCGGTCGGAAGCTCGTTCCTCAACGGCACCAGATTCTCCAATAGCGCCGCATCGCCGATGATCGCAACCGTGGCTTCGCTGTGAATCAATTGGTCCGCCGCCTGGCGGCCAGACAACGTACCGTGCACAGGCACGTGAACGGCACCCAGGCAATTTAGCGCGAGATCTGTGACAACCCATTCCCAACGATTCGAAGACCAATGGACTACGTGAGTCCCCTTGGCGACGCCAGACTTTGCCAAGGCCGACACGCAGCAGTAAACGTCGTGTCCCAGTTCGCGCCAGGACTTGGTGACCGTTTCGTTGTTGTGCACGAAATGCAACGCCGGCAAATTGCCGCGATGATCCACCTGTTCGACAAAAATTGCCGCCAGTGTCTTCAATTGCGTTATGTCTTTCGTATTGGACATTGACAGATTCCGAGTACTCTTGCTTCCATCTTTATGCATCGGGCCGAATCGGCCAACCAAATAGCTGCCCTTTCAATGGCCCGAGGACGTGGCCGGGAATGCGATATCTAAAGATAGGCAGCGATCAGCCTGCCGTAGTGCATACCGCGGAGATTTAAGCATCAATTTCGATTGGCATCCCTTACGACTGGCATGCGATTTTCCACGACACGCCGGCATACTTCCGATCTTCGGAATTATCGTTACCGCCAGTGGAATCGTCATGAGAAACTCGAAGCCGTTGACGATCTGTCGCTGAGTTGCATCAGCCCGTGATTTCCAGTCACGACTTGGCCGACCGAAAATTTCTTCACCCGAGGTTCAAGACTCACTTCTCAAGGGGTCGGCCAATGAGGACACGAATCCGGCAGCTGACGACCGGTCTACTTCCGGCATATTCCCGCCAAGGAAGGTGCCAAAACGGCCGACCTGAGATCGCGACCCGCAGATACCGGAGCGCATTAGCAACTAACGTAGTGGCTCTCGCCCATGGGCGAATGATCAACCAGCGCCGCACACGCTACGCGTCCGAGCGACTCGTACTAACGTGCCGCGGCTAATGCGACTTTGGCAGTGGCATCAGCGCCCTGCGGTGGCGAATCATCTTCCTGTCCGATATGCCAACTTAGTCGCGAACCGTAGAGGTCGAGAAAAGCCCTCGCGTCGCCGACTGACATGATGTGTGGATCGCACCGAACGTTGATGTGCAACTCGCGATAGAGGGTCACGACAGATACGGCGGCTCGTGTCTGGGGTCGCAATGGCGAGACGCCCACCATGTGCTCCAGGGTCAGATTACCGGCAATCAGTTTGCCACCTACTCGGGGAAATGTCGCCAGAAATCTGCGCGTCGGATCGCCCATGTTCGAAAGCGTCACCGTTGACAGGCAACGGCGAGCCGAAAGCAGGAATGGCAGTAAGCCCGGGATCTTCTGGCGCCCATGATGCTGTCGATAAACCGGCGCCCACGGTGTTCGTGCTTGATACGGTTGGTCTCCTCGTGCAGGTCTCGGACCAGCGTAGCAGAATCCTTACAACGACTGGTATGACGCGTAACGAAATTGTACGACGTCATATTCGCCGCCGGCATTTCGAAGTCCTGTTTGTCACGCATGTCCGACGGCATCATGACGCGTAGATGCTGTTTCGCCTTCCCGCCCAAACCGACATTCCAGGAATTCATTGTTTGAAACATTTCCGCCATCAGCAAATCGTTGAGCGTGCCGCCCATCCTGCGCGCCGCAGCGCGCAAGGACTGGTGCTGATTTCGATCAAATCGAATGGACACGACGCCAGGAAAAGTAATTCCTTCGGCCGACGAATCGAGTGGTTGCCTGCCCGGTGACAGCGGAGTGATCCTGCGTCCAAACACGTCGACACCTTCACCCAAACCACGACGAAGGATCGTCATCGCGGAAGCTGTCTCCATGACGTCGGCAAGCTTGGACCGGCGTCGCTTGGTGAGTTGCGGGTTATACGATGCAGGGCGCGGAAGCTTTCCGCTCGTCGCGGTTCGTCGCCCATAAAGCGCCAACAAATCACCAATGAAGCGGTGGGCACCTGTCCCGTCGCAGCAACAATGGTGGAATTGCAGGACGAGTTCAGAACGTTCGTGATTTGTGCGAACCCAGACCCTCAGCCCGACTTCCTTCGACAGGTCGATGGCCTCACGATCGGCGAACGAAATCGGTTGACCAATCTTCCCCCAATCGACAACCGGAAATGCATCTTCGGGCTGAACAAAGCACAATTCTTCCCGTTTCGCCGGTCGCACATAAGCGCACAGCAACGGGTGTAATTCCAGCGCTTCGACCAACGCGTTGGCGAATTCCTCCGGACATATTTCTCCTGAAAAGAAAATATGGCTGGCGAAAGTCATGGGATAATCGGGGCGATCATCCAACAAGAAAAATTCGTCAATCGGCGCAAGGTGTAGTGGGAACAGGCGCGGCTTGGTTGCTTTCAGCATCTATCCGATTGCCCTCCAGGCGGACTTCCTTGAATTCGGTTCAGAACAAGCTAACGCAAGAGTCCCCATTTACAAAGGGGACGCAAGCTTCAAGAAGCCACACGCTTTCCTAGCCTCCTTGCCCAACTCACCCGAAGCTCAAAGACGGTCAAGAAAAATTTTCCATGCGGCACTCATATCGGCTCATCTCGCATTGACATTCGGAACCGACGATTGACAGACCACTACGGTCGAATCGCTGCCACGCCACGGTGTTGTCGCAGTCGCCCGAAGCACGAGGGCAACAAGATGTCACGCTTATCGGCTTCCTCGTCGATTTGTCGATTTGTCGATTCCGTATCGCGATCCGGTTGGCAACGTATCACTCGGCATGAAGTGGAGAAGGCTGAAGACGCGATCGAATGTCCAACGCGCAATATCCCCGACCAACTATTGGAACCGGGCCAACAGCCGATTCAACAACGGAGGGCTCAAACGATCGAGCCAGACCAGCAGCTTTCCGCCGGTCGAAAGAATGATTTCGTGACGGCCTTGCTCCATGGCGCCAGCGTGTACTTCGCCACCAACTCAGCCGACATTGCTCGCCGTTTCCCAGAATTCGGTTCCGCTCCGCTCAATTCACTGAAGAATTCGCTCTCGGTCGTACTTGGACTGACCAGCAGCACGTCAATTCCATCGGCCACAAGCTCCGCTCGCAACGCGTCACTAAACCCGTGGAGGGCAAATTTGCTCGCACAGTACTCCGATTTGTTGGGAACGGCGGCGGTGCCCCAAAACGGAAGATACGTTGACGATCAGCGGCTGATGGCCGGCAGATAGCAATGGGCTGCACTCCCGAATCAGTTCCGCCGGCGCAAAGAAATTCACTTCCATCACTCGACGCAACCGAACTTCATCTGCTTTCAGGAACGGACCAATCGCGCCTATCCCTGCGTTGTTCACCAGTAGATCGAGTCCACCCAGACGCGCGGAGGTTGAATCGACTAACTCGCGACGCAATTGCGCATTCGTGATGTCGCCTGCAAGGTATTCAACCTTGGAGTTGCCGCCTGAAAGACTAAGGGCGAGCTCACGCAACCTGTCTTCGCGACGTGCAGTCAGCATCAGGTGCGTACCAGCTGCCGCCAACCGTTTGGCCAGCGCCATGCCGATGCCGCTGGACGCCCCAGTGACAATGGCTCGCTTATTGGTCAGAGTTCTCTTGCCCATGACAACTGAGGCCTAGGGCTCTGATGCAGGCGAGGCTGGCGGAGCGACTTGTTCAGCGCCTTCGACGGTTCCGTTCGATCCAATATCGCTGGCTTCGCCACCCGGATGGCCAGCGGCATCGGGAGAACCAGGCTCAGCCTCAGCAACCGCTCGCGGAGGCGACGCAGCCAGGTCCACGAATTCACCAGGAATGTCCCCGTCCATGACTTCGCCCCCATCCGATGAAACCCCATCGTCCGCAGTACGACCGGCCTTGCGAACTTCAACGTCGTCGCCATGGATGCGACCAAGATATTTCTGAGGGAGACGACAGTGCAGCGTCACCCGTTCGCCAGAGTAACTGCGGGAGAGCACCTCGCCGTGCGCCGCCAGGTACGCCATCAGCTTGCCATTTCCGACTCCCGTTTCGACTTCCACATCGCGGAAACTGCTGCTCAACGCGTCGCTGACCACCAGTGACAACTGTTCAATGCCCTGTCCAGTATGGGCGCTGACCGGGACGGCGTTCGGATAGCGCCTCATGATTGCCTGGACAACCGATTTGTCCTCGAGAGCATCAATTTTGTTGACGACGAGGATCGTATCTTTCTCACTGATATCCAGTTCCGCCAACACTTCAAACACCGCCGACACCTGTTGATAGAAACCCGGATTCGACGCATCGGCCACGTGCAACAGCAGATCGGCTTGACGAGCCTCTTCGAGCGTCGCCTTGAAACTGGCAATTAAATGGTGAGGCAAGTCGCGAATGAAACCGACGGTGTCGCTGAGCAACACGGGGCCCCAGTGCGGCAATTGCCATCGTCGCGTACGCGTATCAAGCGTCGCAAACAATTGATCTTTCGCTTTGACGTCGGCATCCGTCAGCACATTCATCAACGAGCTCTTACCGGCATTCGTGTAGCCAATCAACGACACGGTCATATGATCGCTGCGGGCGGCGACCTGTCGTTCCTTGCGATTTTCAATCTGTTTTAGTTCGGCGCGCAAGTCGCTGATCCGTTTCTCTACCAGTCGCCGGTCGACCTCCAACTGTTTTTCACCGGGACCGCGCATCCCGATTCCCATTTTCAATCGCGAGAGGTGAGTCCACATGCGTTTGAGGCGTGGTAATGAGTACTCCAGCTGAGCCAGTTCCACGGCAAGCCTTGACTCGTGCGTCTGAGCTCGCGACGCAAAGATGTCGAGGATGAGTTCGGTGCGATCAAGCACCTTGGCTCCCGTGGCCTGTTCCAGGTTCCTGACCTGAGCCGGATTCAGATCATTGTCAAAGATAACAACATCGGCTTTCAGGTCTTCGACAAGATGCCCCAGCTCCTCGACCTTACCGGAACCAAGGTAGGTGGCCACGACCGGCTTCGGTCGACGTTGCATCAGCTTGCCGACAACCCGCGCCCCGGCCGATTCGGCCAGCCCCTCCAACTCACCCATCATGACCAATTCCGGCTCCTGATGAGGCAGCAGCACGCCCGCGAGAATACAAGATTCGCTGTCGACACTTTGATTGCGGTCGCGTTCAGTCACGTTAGAGTATTTTCTTTCACGAGTTGGATGGCGGGTCGCAGAAACCTGCCCTGCGTTTTATTGTAACGGCACGTTATCGAACAGGACAATATTTTCGAGAGTACGTTCGCGCAACCAACGTTTTTGTCCTGGGCAACGCCTCCGAGCCGGTGGGGATTGCCAGCCCATTACCAAGATCGAGGACGGAACCTGCAGGCAGGTCGCGGGATTGGCGTCAGGGAAATAAAACTGGCAGCTGCGCGGTCGCGCTACAACGAGCTATAATCCGCAGTGATTGTCGAAAACCTGCAAATCCGGAGAAGCCCCAACATGCAAGATCGTTTCCACAGACGTCGATTCCTGAAGACTTCCGTTTCTGCAGTTGGCCTCGCCGCGGCTGCTCCCTCTTTTAGCCGAGTTTGGAGTGATGAAGTGAAACCCAAGTTTTCCATCTCACTGGCAGAATGGTCGTTGCACCAGATGCTGCAAGCAGGTGAGCTAGACAACCTCAACTTTCCCGTCTTCACCAAAAAGACGTTCGACATCGACGCGGTGGAATATGTAAATCAATTCTTCAAGGACAAGGCCGAGGACACGGCTTACCTCGATGACTTGAACCAGCGGTGCGAGGACCACGGTATCAAACAGCTGCTGATCATGGTCGATGGTGAAGGGCAACTCGGCGATGCCAACGAAACAGCTCGCACAAAAGCCGTTCAAAATCACTTCCGTTGGCTCTCTGCCGCCAAACATCTCGGCTGCCATTCAATTCGGGTTAACGCGGCCTCTTCCGGCAACTACGAAGAACAAATGGAACGTGCGGCGGATGGCTTACGGCGACTCGCAGAAAAAGGAGCGGAGTACGACCTGAATGTGATTGTCGAGAATCATGGTGGACTATCTTCCAATGGCGAGTGGCTTGCCGGCGTTATCAGGATGGTCGATTTGTCCAACTGCGGCACGCTTCCCGATTTCGGCAACTTCCGCGTCAGCGACGAAGAGCAATACGATCGCTACAAGGGCGTGGAGGAACTGATGCCGTTCGCGAAAGCGGTCAGCGCCAAGAGCCACGACTTCGATGACGATGGTAACGAAATTCACACCGATTATTCCAAGATGATGAACATCGTCTTGAGCCACGGATACGACGGCTACGTCGGCATCGAGTACGAAGGGGGCAAGATGGGTGAAGTCGAGGGTGTGAAGGCGACCAAAAAGTTGCTCGAGCGACTGCAACATGCTTAGGTTGTCGATGATATTTCGGTTCGCTGCGATGTCGCTGGATTGGCACCTGCCGCTCACAACGTCCACACCACACGAATTGGCGACAGCGACTCGTCGCCTTACTTCGAGATGATGCTACCGGATCGCTGGATCGCGTGGACCAGGCGAAACCCAAGTAACACGCCCGCTGCGCACCCCAACGCACCGACGACGGAAACGCCGCGGATCACAGGGGGAACTGCGTTACTTAACATCAGTGACGATCCAATAAACAATGCCGCGGAGAGGATTCCGAGGACAAGTCGATTGACAACGACGTCCAGTTTGCGATGCTCCAAATTGACGTCAAATTTTCCAGTCTTGATTTGAGCCAAAATTTCGGTCAGTTCACGAGGTGCCATTTCGGCCAGTCGACTCCAATCCATGAAGTTGCGTCTGGCCTTTCGAAGCAGCCGCTCGGGCGCCATACGGCGCTGAACAATTTTCGTTTGGTACGGTTCAATAACCTCCGCCAAATTGAATTTCGGACTGAGAGCCCGCGCCGTGCCTTCCAGCATTACCAGGACCTTGATCAACAATGAGATGCGCGACGGCAAAATAATTTTGAACTTGCGAATGATCTCCATCATGCGGTTCAGCGCACCGCCCAGGTCGAACTCGTCGAGGTTCTGTGAAGCGAAATCAGCGAGAAACTCGTCGATTTCGCTGCGCAGATTATTGATCTCAAGTTCGCGTGGAACGGCGCCGAGGTCACAGATACTGTCGCACAATGTGGTCGCATCGCGTTCCGCAGCGGCCAGCAGTAGATCTTCAAACTGTTCTCGCAACTTGTCATCAATCCGCCCCACCATGCCACAATCCAACAGCCCAATCGCTTCGTATTCCAGCGCAAAAATATTCCCTGGGTGGGGATCCGCGTGGTAGAAACCGTCCCGGAAAATCATTTCCAGGAATACGTCCGCTCCGCGTCTTGCCAGCTTGCTGAGATCGTAACCTCTTGACAGTAGCTGATCACGATGAGCAAGACTGATCCCATCCAGTCGATCCATCGTCAGTACACGACTCGTCGAGAGTTGCGGGTATGGTTTGGGGATGCGGACGTCTGGCTCTTCTTCGAAATTGCGGTTGAAGCGTTCCAGATTTCGTTTCTCACGGGCGAAGTCCAATTCGGACAGCAGCGCTCGTGAGAACTCCTCCATCGTATCGATGGGCCGGTATTGTCGCGCCTCCTCCGAGCTACGTTCGGCCAATTCTGCCAACCCTTTCAAGATTTCCAGGTCGCTGCAAATCTTGCCCTCGATTCCCGGGTGCTGCACCTTGACGACGACTGCCGTGCCGTCGGGCAGTTTGGCAAAGTGCACCTGACCGATGGAGGCGGAGGCCGCAGCATGCTCGTCAAATTCCAGGAACAAATCGTCCGGCGATGCATCGAGTTCAGCCGTAATCGTCTGGCGAACGACCTCCGGCGGGTCGACGGGAGCATCTGATTGCAGCTTTGCAAGTTCGGCAGTAATCTCGGGCCCCACCAAATCAGGGCGAGTGCTGAGGATCTGTCCCAACTTGACGAACGTCGTTCCCAGATCGGTCAACGCCAGTCGCAGCTGGGCGCCCTGGGTCAGTTCACCAATCTGTTGTCCGTCGGCCGACCGGAAGTGTTTTTGCACCCAATCCGCGTTGACGTTGTTCAACCAGGGCGCCAGGCCGTACTTGGCAAGGGTGGAAACAATCTGATGAAAGCGTTTACTATCCCGAATCAGTTGCGGCAGCGCTTCGATGCTCATGATAATAATGCGTTTCCGGGATCGGTTGGACTGGATTCAGGGTTGGCTGCAAAGCGGTCAACTGTCGGAACCGTGATGCTTAACCACCATGACAGCGCACTCAGCGCGACGGACGACTTCTTCGGTAATCGTGGCCCCCAGCCAACCAGCGACGCCGGCCTTTTTGTGCATTCCGAGGACCAGCAGATCAGATTGCATTTCATCCAGAAAGCCGAGCAACGTCTTAACGCGAGTCGATGGCTCGGTCACGACAATTCGAACGTCGCGTTGAACAGCTGGGTCACCCGGTTGATGAGATTCTACTTCGGAGGCGACGTTGCGAGTCTCGTTGGTCGTAGGATCAGTCACCCGGTCGCCACTGGCCACCAAGGGCGGGTGAGCCATATAGCAGACAATTAGCCTGGCTCGTAGCGATTTCGCCAGATCATGTGCAGTCTTTAACGCCGGAACGCTTTCTTCCGACAGGTCCGTGGGATGCACGATTGTGGAAAACATCGGAACTCCTGATGCTTGATGTTCAGTATTGGATGGCGTTTCTTCCGGTTCTGATTGGCTCTGTAGAAGACCTTTTGCAATCGCCAGGCTGGTCAGGAAATGAAGGCAGCGGTTCAGGCGACAGGGTCGGGACTTCTTTCGGACCAGACAGCCCGGTGGCCAATCGTTTTAACGCAAAGAGTGCCGGCACTCTACTCCGCCGCTTCCTGCAATGCCGATCCGGTTTTAGTTGTACACCACCACACCGGGATTCAACACTCGCGGGGCATCGGACGAGTTGTTGCGCGGTCCCCAATCTCCTATCTCGCCGGAAATTCGCAAACAAGTAGCGCCCAACCCTGCTGCCGTGTAGATACAATATTAGAAATGGGCTCTGCCGAGCGTTGCGGCCCAAGCGACTGAACTTGGCAGGCCGGTTCGATTCCCAGAACGCGATCCAGAAATCCAAAAGCGGAGCAATAAATGAATAGCGAGAATCAAGAGTATGAGATGTCGCCATCGGGTGGCCCGGATGCCCACGAATTGGAAAAGCTGAAACACAGTTGGTGGTGGTTTTTGATCCTGGGACTGCTACTGGCACTTTGTGGCACCGTCGCGATCATCTATCCGTTTGCGTCGTCGGTAAGTGTCGTGATCGTACTTGGCGCCATGATGATGATCGGCGGATTGGCAACCGTCGTTAGTTCTTTCTGGACGGGTAA
Source organism: uncultured Planctomycetales bacterium (assembly GCA_963821085.1). Taxonomy (GTDB): domain Bacteria; phylum Planctomycetota; class Planctomycetia; order Pirellulales; family Pirellulaceae; genus CAWGCE01. The sequence continues at coordinate 137,488 of CAWGCE010000018.1, forward strand.
TTGGAGCGCATTTCTGCTGCAACTTCTCGTCGGTATCCTGTATATCGTGGCGGGCATCGCAGTCACCGATGCACCCATCCAGTCGACTGCGATGCTGACGTTGTTGCTGTCGGCTTTCTTGATTGTGGTAGGGCTGTTTCGCATCGTGGCCTCACTCGTCATCAAATTTCCACAATGGGGTTGGGCGCTTCTGAACGGCTGCGTGACATTGTTGTTTGGCATCGTCATTTACCGTCATTTTCCGGAAGCGGCTCTGTGGCTGATTGGGACATTGGTTGGGGTCGAGATGATTCTGAATGGTTGGACCTGGTTGATGCTTGCCTTTGCGCTGCGTAGCCAAATCAAGGACTAAGCCGACGCCGAAATAACTACAGAAACGAATGCACGACAGCATGCTGGCCGTGTGCTCGATGATTTTGCCGCAGCGGCAGGACGCACGTGACGGTTTCGTGCTTGAAGCGGCGACCGACGCTGACTGGAAATCACAGATCGAGCCGTCGGCCCGACCGCTTGATCCGTGCGACAGCCATGATCGCGACGGCAGCGAATCGACGGTGAACGGCAGTCGGCTGACGTGGAGTGAGCAGCCTCTGCCCGCGGTTGGCAGTTCTGCCGCACAGGCAACGTTGAAACGGGACCTGCGGCAAGGCTCATTGAGTAGCAGGAGTTCACGAATGCCGGATTCTGGCTGAGTAGTCGCTCCCGCGATTCTCCTCGACCGACACGATGTCACGTTGGTCAGCCAACGCTTTACAGACAGTGCCCTCGGAGCGATCCGTGCTGCCGCCCCGTTGCATGACGGCCACGGTTGAGCGACAACGTCGTCGGTCATCACGAGGAATTGATAATGGGCGAGCCGCACGAGGCGCACAACGACATGGACGACAAGCTCGATTTGCTCCGCATCCACCGTTCAACGCGTGGATTGGATGAAACGCAGATTCAATTGCTGGCAGATCACGCCGAAGTCGTGAGCTGTCACGAGGGCGATATGGTGCATCGTGCGGAAGAGGCGACGGACGCACTGTTTCTCGTCGTCTCCGGCCGGTTGACGATGTCGGCAATATCGGCACGGGGCGCAATCACGGTCATCCGACAGGTCGGGCGCGATGATCAGTTTGGTTTGCTTACGCTGGAGTGTGAAGAACCGTTTCCGATACAGGTGACTGCCGCGCACAACACGACTCTGCTGCGGATCGAGAAGGACGATGCGGTCCGATTGGTGCTCGAACTGCCGCTATGGCGACGCAACATGATGCGAAGCGTGGGCTCGCAACTCATCGATTCCATCCTTAAAGAAAAACAGCGCACAAATCGCCGGGTTATCGCGTTGTTTCATATGACTGAGGATTCGCGCAAACTGACATCCGCCTTGTTGAAACGAATGTCGCAGCTGGGAGAAAAAGTCGGACTGGTAAGTGACCAGGCGCCGGCCGACGAAACGCAGGTTTGGAAGTACACACCACTCGTTGATGAGTTGGGGCAACTTCATACGATGGAAGTCATTCGGGCGAGGCTCTCACGCTGGCAAGCAGCTGATCGCATCGTCGTCGAAAGTTCGATCGATCGTGTTGCGGCACACATCGAGCAATTGACCGACGCGGCCGACAATCTGTTTTGGATTTGTTCGGACGAAACAGTGGATCACCTAACGGCGTTACTGCAAGCGATTGTTGGCAATTCACCGGCCAGGAGAAACAAACTGTTCGTGATTCGGATGTTGGCCGATAGCGAACAAGCGGCGTCATGGGCGCCTCAACTCGACAAACTATGTCAGCAAGATTTCAAACTGCATTGGAATGGTGACCTTGAGTCTCCCACCTGCAGTCGACGAGCGGGAATCGAACGGATCGTTCATTATTTGCGCGGCGTTTCCATTGGATTGGCGATGGGAGGTGGGGCTGCCCGCGGGATGGCTCACCTGGGTGTCTTGCAGGTTATTGAACAGGCCGGGATCGTGATTGATCGCATGTCAGGCACCAGCGCAGGAGCGCTGACCGGCGTGCTCTACGCCGCCGGACACACAGCCGATTTTCAAATCGACGCCTTCGCCCGCGATCTGGAACCGGAATCGTTCTACCGCTGGCTGCCCTACGGCGACGGCCTTTACATGCTGCGAAAATATCGACGCGGCCTCTGGGACGACATGTTGCGAAAATACCTTCAGCATTGGCGTCTGGAGCAGCTGGCGATCCCTTTCAGCGCAGTGTCCGCAGATCTTGTCGGGGCCAAGCAGGTGATTCGAACAACAGGCGACGCCGCAACCGCGATTCTGGAGAGCATTAATCTACCGGGCCTGTCGCGGCCAATTTGCCGTGATGGCATGGCATTGGTTGACGGCGGCGTTCTGAATGTCATGCCGGCAGACATTCTCGTCGAGCAGGACGCGAATTTTGTGATCGCCAGTGATGTTTCGGCTCGGATTCGATTTGAGTTCGCGGGCAACCGTCCTGACACTCCTACAGAAAAAATGACGATTCCCAGCACCGCAGAAACGGTCGTCCGAATGCGGACAGTACAAGACCGCAACCTGCGGTCCATCGGTGGCAGTGCTGCCGACATTATCATTGAACCGGACGTTTCCCAGGTCGAGCTTACCGACTTCAAGCGAGCACGCAAAATCGCCGAGTACGGCCGATCGGCCGCGTCCGAGATGTTGCCAGAGATTCTCCAGGCGCTTCACCAATTGGACGAACAGCTCTTCCCCTCCAACGCGTAAGTTCTTGCTTCCAAGGGTTCGTGGGATCGATTGTCAGTGCAAGCAATCGTCCTGGCCTGCAATAATGGGGCTGCGGCAGCGATTGTGAAGTGACGATTTCACGCTACTTCAAATCAAAGATCGTCTTGACGCCGCGATTCGAGAGCTCCGGTGGTAAACTCCGCAATGCGGTAACGTCGTAGGGCGGTATGTGAAGCAGAGGTGAATCAGTCCAGAGTTGGATTGCCACAGGCACCCATTTCCTTCAGAATGCCTGCTAGCACTTGCCATGTGGGTTAAATCCCGTGAATCACCGGCTGAATGCAGCGATATCGCTGCTGACCTTGACGCGATAGCGGACATTCCATTAATTCACGTGCTTGAAATGACTGCGGGGACCGCAGTTAGCCCCAGATTGTAGGAAGGAGCCGAAAGTCATGGACGCAACTCAATCCTTTGCTTCGCCGAGCCCAACCCGCCCGGAAACCGGCGAGAAAACCCAGGAAGTTCACCGCATTGCCTCCGAGCTGTACCGTCAGCAGGCTGATTGGGTGACATTCTTCCGACGTATTCTTGGTGTTGATGGCGTAGTTCGTCAAATGTTCCCTACTGCCCCCGAAATGAATCGGTTGGAGCAGACGCAGGAATACACCGACATCCAGCACATGCTGGCAAAGCTTCGCGAACAAGGCGCAACCCCGTCGGACGATAGCGAGCCAACTCGTGTCATCACGGTGCGATTGCCGAAGAGCCTGCACGAATCGCTGCGCACCGAAGCGCACGAAAAGCGCACCAGCATGAACAAACTTTGCATTTCGAAGCTGCTGCAAATGATCGATACCGAACTAATCCCCAGCGACTGATCGGTTCGAACCGAAGCAAACTGTGATAAGAGCTTGGCATGCTGAATGCCAAGCTCTTTTTCTACGTGCAACAACGTGGAATCGCTGTTTCAAGTAGGGTCTGTCCTCTGCTAAACGGGCATGGAAGTCAATGTATCGATTCTTGACCATGACCATGGGTGCATGGCTAACGGGCCAATTATTGAGCGATTGAGTATCTTGCGGGCGCGTTACTGGATCAATATCGGCCAGCCAGCGTCGGCCCGCGATTTGTTGGACGGCAAGCCCCTTTGCGGGTCGGTTGAATATCCCGCAATTTCGACAATTTCTGAGTAAAAAACACCGAGTGGGACTGTAAGCCGGGTTCTGTGAATCGCCGCAGCGAATCGATGGTCATTTCTCTGGAATGACTGTTGCCAATCACTTCAAGCAGCTGACCCGGAAGTTGGTACCCACCGAGCCGACGGGTGACGACCGTAGCCGCACTTCTTCCTGCTTAGCCTTGCTCCGGGTGGGGTTTACCTAGCCGGACGAGTCACCCCGCCCGCTGGTGAGCTCTTACCTCACCGTTTCACCCTTACCACGCCAGCGAACTGGCGTGGCGGTCTGCTCTCTGTTGCACTTTCCCTGGCCTCGCGGCCGGTCGGCGTTACCGACCACCCTGCTCTGCGGAGCCCGGACTTTCCTCTGCCTGCTGAAGCAGGCAGCGACCATCCGTCCCACTCGATGCGGATTTCAGCTTAACAGAAAGCGGCGTCGACGGTGCGATTGAGCTGGAGATGTGTCAGCGAGCAACGAGAATCGGCTAAGACGTCCTGTACTTCCCTTGCCAGGTATCACGCCGCTCAAATTCTGCACGTATCTCGAGCAATACAGCTGCCTTGTCCAGGCACCACTCCGGACCGATAAAGTAGTCCGGTGGAGCATCCCCGCTGATGCGTTCGACAACGGTCATCGGTGACAGTCGTTCTATGAAATCGACAACCGTCTGGATGTAATCATCGCGTGCGATTAACTCAACCTCCCCCGCAGCGACCTGATCAGCCAGGGGTGTATTTTTCACCGCGTAAAGATTGTGAATCTTGATCGCGTCGACTTCCAGCCGGGCCATCTCGTCGGCAGCGGCCAGCATGTCGGCGTGCGATTCGCCCGGTAGCCCCAGGATGATGTGAGCACAAATCTCAAAACCGCGACCGCGGCTACGTTCAACCGCTTCTGGGAACACGGCATAGTTGTGACCGCGGTTCATCCATTCCAGCGAACGATCATGTATCGTCTGAATTCCATACTCGACCGACAAGTGCGTGCGACTGGCGATCTCGGTCAATAGCTCCAGGACATCGTCTGGCACGCAGTCGGGCCGTGTCCCAATGGCCATGCCGACGACTTTGTCATGCTCGAGCGACGCTTCATATACCTGCCGTAACTTCTCAACCTCAGCGTACGTGTTCGTCGCTGGCTGGAAATAGGCCATGAAATGGTCGCAGTCGTACCGTAACTTCAGCCGCCGTATACCCTCATCGATTTGTGCCCGTATCGATCCACGCGGAATTCGGCGGCTGGGGCTGAAGCTACGGTTGTCGCAAAAAGTGCAACCGCCTGTGGTGATCGACCCATCTACATTGGGGCAGGTGAATCCCGCATCGATACTAACTTTCTGCACTCGATGTCCAAATATCGAACGTAAGTACCAATTGTAGGAAAAGTACCGCAGCCCCGCGGCACACAGTCCAACGGAGCTGCTTGGTTCGTATCGTGTTTTGTTGACGCCATTTACAGTCGTGTCTAAACTGAAAAGTCGGAATTATATTTTTTTATTCGTTGCCGGCGACAGATTATCCATCGCCGGCGGGTGGCTGGGCCAGATGTGTACAAAGAGTGCTTTGGGCCACCTTTCGGCATGGCATCATAACATGGAGAATAGTCAAACATCATGTTGGGTGAATTAGTTCCCGTGGGCGGTGGTGATACCATCCCCTTATTAAAAGAAACCTTACTCGTCGGCCGACGCGAGAGCTGCGATATCGTATTGCGTTTCTCGAATGTGTCGTCGCAGCATTGCCAGTTGGAATTGCACCAAGGCTATTGGTATGTACGCGATTTGAATAGCAAGAACGGCACGCGTGTCAACAATGTCCGCATTTCAGAGAATCTGCTGAAACCGGGTGACGAATTGCGAGTGGCCAAACACCAGTATCAGGTGAATTACTCACCGATTGCAATCGGGGCTGTCGGACCACCGCCGTCTGCCAACCTGCCAACCGACGTTATGCAGAAGTCATTGCTGGAACGAGCCGGCCTGCAAAGGGGGGGCAAAGAACGATCGCAGCCAAGCAGCCGAATTGACCTCCTGAAATAGGCACACCGCTACAGCTCCCTGCGACGCGCACCAACAACGCAGACTCTAGAAGCTTTGACCGATAGGTCAAAGCTTTTTTATGCGCAGGCCGTGACATCGGCTGGCACCGTTCAGGAAATGCCTTCCCGTCAAAGTGTGTTGTCTGGGTGAAGCCGAACAATCTCCGCCGAAAAACCTGGTCTGCCTCAAGCGCAGCCCGGGCAATTGCCGACAGCGCACACAGGACGCCGCGGAGTCGCCGGCCCACCTGCAATTGCGAGTGCCATTTTCGTTGGAGACCAGACATGAATCGCCGAGCTTGGGTTCTTTTTACCGTTGTTGCCGTATGGATGGGCGCCAAAGCCTACGCTCAGCAGCCACAGCAACCGGAACCGTCAATTCAGGTCTACGTTTCGGACATGCATTGCCAGCACTGCGCAAGAAGATCGCCAGTAAGCTTTACACGATAAAAGGCGTCCGATCAGTTGCAACCAATGTCAAATCCCACGTGGCGCTGATCACGCCGTCAGCCGGACAGCAGGTCTCTGCCAGGAGAGTTTGGGAAACACTCGAATCGATCGAGTTCACACCAGTAAAAATGGTGACGCCAGCGGGAATCTTCGTCAAGAAACCCGCGGCGTAAGGCAAGTTGATGCACCAACGGTATCGGGCGTCATACGTTCGCGTTGAAGCCCTTCCATCTGGCGCGCATCTGAACTCGCGGTTCCGGTTTTCGCACATTGAACTGCGCCGCACACGCTCCAGGCGTGTGTGACTCGCACTAGCGTTGGCTGATGAAGCTTGCTGACAAGTTTTCCAGCCGGTTCGTCAGTTGCCCTGCCGTCACGTACCCTTCGATGCGATCCATCAACTTTCCCTGGGGAGTGAGCACCAGCACCGTAGGGAACAGCCTGACGCCATACTCTTCAACCAGGCTTGGGTGTTGTTCCGCGTCAATTTGTGCAGAGACAAAATCTCGAGTGACCAGAGTTTGAACGTAGGGATCGGTGAGTGCTTCACGTTTCATCTTGATGCAGTAGTGGCAAGACGTCGTTGTCAGGAATGCAACGAGGTTTCGTTTGGACTGCGAAGCGGTCTCCAGGGCATCCTCCAGCTCCGCGGCAACAAAGGCCGTCTCGACAACAGGCTTCCTGAGAACGAATTCCTGGACGAGCGGCGACTGCGACTGGTTCTTCGTATCGATCGGCAAGTGTTTCGGTAACCCGTTGAGGTGGCGACTTCACTGTGGCCAGTCCGCGATAAACGATGTCGCCAGCCTGGTTCGCCACGACCGCAAAAGGGAATTCGTTCGCTCCGAACGATTTTGCAATACGCGACCCATATCCGGTCGTGGCGTCAATTCGACAAATCTGGAACCTCGATGAAACGTTGTTGAAAGGCATCAAGCTGGTATCCGCCGGAAATTCCGGCTTCTCCAGAATGACCAGCAGCGCTTTGCCCTCCACGTTGGCTATGCGGCAGGCCTCAATATAACTCGGGCTTTCCTCGGTGTGCGTGACGATGGCGCCAGCGATTTGCGTGGACAGAGCAACAGCTAGAATCGAAATTTGCATTCCGTGTCCTTGGATGCCAGCTGCCATGAGTGAAGAAATAGGCGAGCTGTAGTTTGGTGGGAGGCCGCTGCGATCGATCGATCGTTCAGCCTATTTGGGGTGGGAACTGGAATCCTCCAGTGATCGTGATGGTAAAACCGGACTCGGTACGAGACAACCCGAACTCTGAAAACTTGTGGTATTCCCCACCGCTCAGCCCCTTCGCTGTACAACCAAGCGGCCGAATCGCCCCAGTCTTCTTATAATCCCTAGACACACGCAATCGCCCGGATATCTTGGAGGCTCGCATTACCGCGGTAGCGATCGAGCACGGCGTAGCTGTATCTGGCGATACAGACGATTCACGTGCGTTTGTTAATAATTTGGACTAGAGTTCAGGTAGGCCGACCTCATGAAACTCGAGCGGCAACCACTCGTTCGCAGTTTTCCCGCCTCGACGTTGGCAAGGAACAGAGGAAAATTTGAAATGCACTTCAGGCACGGTCGAGCTTGGCTCGCAGCGTCGAATCGGTTCGTAAACTCTCTTGCCCTCGCTGCGCTCGCCTCAAGCTTGCTATCCGCTTCGGTGGCGGCCCAGGGAATGACGCCTGCGGAAGCGTTGGAAACCGTGCGCAAGACGGGGCGTCCCTTGCTGGCAATCGCATCCAGTCCGACATGTGGCCCATGTTTGGCGCTGAAATCGATCATTCACAGCAATGAAGAATTGCAGCCTCTACTATCAAAATTTGTTTACCTGGAGATGGACAATCGGTCCGCCGAGTTCGAGGAATTTCGGTCGCGATTTCCCGGTGACTATTCCGGCGTTCCCATGGTCTACATGGTGCGCGCCGATGGCGCAGTGATGTACGGTCAATCCGGCGGCATGGGTGAGTCGCAATTGAAAATACTACTCGATCAAGGCGTAAGAAGTTCGGGCGACGTGTTGACACCCAGCGGGCTGAAGAAGGTCGAGTTGGCGTATCAACGTGCGAGGGAACAAGCCGAAGCAGGCAAGTTGGCCACGGCGTTGGCCGTGATGCATCGCATCGCAGAGCTGGACAGTTTTGCAGAAGTCGTATTGCAGGCCCAAACGACTCGTGCCGAATTGGAACAGCTGATCAGCGACTGGTTGTTGCAGCTGGATGCAAGAATTGCCGCCGGCGAAGCAGTTCACGCGAATGCCTATCGGCTCGCCGAGTTGTATGTAAATCTCCCCGATTCGGCCCCGGTATTACGGTCCAATACGAAGCGATTACTGCAGCACTACGAATCGTTGGATTCGACGCGGACAGCAGTCCTACAAAACAAGCGACTCGTTCGGGCCAGACTGGAAGAGCGACGCGAGATGTGTGATGCTGCTCTGGCGAGCTACGAATTGGTCATTCAACTGGAACCTTCGTCGCCTGCCGCCGAGTTTGCCAAGGAACGAAGTCAAGTTGTCGCGGCAAAGCAAAAACGGAAAGTCACCAGCATGTCTGGCGGGTAGGGTAAACGTTGGGCCCCGAAGTGGCTCAGCTCCCAGCATCGGCTGAGGTCCGACATTGGACGGAGCCTGCGAATTCTGCGTCAACGCCGGTTGCGACGGCTCGGAGTTAACGCCTTGGCCGAATTGAAGAACTTTCCACATTGCTGTTCGTCAAGTTCGGCTCCGAGCACTGCCATGGTGACGATTCCACGAGCATTCAGTGGGACGACTTCGACGCGGGCGAGGCCGTTCTCCGGGTGTGTCAGGTTGAGCGACTTGATACTACGATTGGGCGAAAGCAGGTCTTTGGATTCGTCTTCGGGCAAATCGACGTAGCCACCCCGTCGGTATTGCTCTTCGACCGATTGACCCAGCAGTTCGGGTTTGGTGTCCGTTGCATATCGGGTGCAAACAACCTGGTAACGGGTTGAGCCAAAAGTCACATCCCTTGTCTCCGTTGTAATCTCTTCCGACGACTCGTCGGTCGTCACATTCTCTTCACCCCGCGGCATCAAGATCGCGTAACGAAAATCTGGGCTTTCGAATTCCTGCCAGACGAGAATGCCATGCAGGTGTGGATTCTTCAGTTGCTCGGCTCGAATGCTGATTAGCTTCTCATACTCGCCCTGTCCGCAGCCGGCGAGCAGGGTCAAGCCGATGGCCGCGGCCATTCTCAGGTTCTGAAAAGCAGATTTCGGTCGTCGGCTCATCGAGCACTCCACGATAGAACTTCATATCAAGCCAGCCTCTAAAATACGCGAAACAAGCCTCGAACGAAAACCGAGCAGCACAAATTGGCCAAATTCACGGAAGAAAAAGCGATCGTCACAATGGTTAAACCTTTGCCGGATGACGGCGCTAAAAGGCGATCAGAATCGAGCCCTGCTTGCTTGGCGACTGTCAATCCGCACTAATATGCGAATACGGCGATTTGAATACTGTGGCCGGCTGTACGGTCCCTACAGGCGAAACCGCGGCAGCTGAACAGCAATCCACCAGTTTGACGTAGATGACGGCCGATATTTACGATTCCGCGAGCCAGTCATTTCCCGAAGTGAGCAGGTCATGTCTACAGAGTTAAACCCGGCAGTCGACGTGCGACGCAAGACCGCATCGGTTGAACTCTATCCGACGATCGGGCGGCGTCTTCCCGGCGAGCCTGCGTGGCAAGTCGCCGTGCAAGGTCGGGTAATGCGCCCGTGGGCCGACAACATCCAGCGCCGCCTGGTAATGCAGTTATTGCGTCGTACGGTCCGAATCACTGAAAACGAGATGAAGTCGTCAATCCTGTCAGAGCGACTGGCCGACTTCTGGATCAGGCCCTGCCGCAATCATCGAATTCAAATCCAGCTGGACGGTTCCGAACATATCCTGCCCAAACGTAGTCGCAGCAGCGGGCACTTCTTGTCGCCACTTCGAGTTCCCTTTGCGATGGCTCGTCATGGCGGCGACCAGGCCGGCAACCTGGTGATGACGACCGCCCGTGACAACGAAGGCGACTCATCGGCAACCACAGCTCGCCTGATTCCTCCATGTGGCACAACCGTGATCTCCGACATCGACGACACGATCAAAGTCTCCGAAGTTCTCGATCGCCGACAAATGTTCCGAAATGCTTTTCTCGACACCTACCGCGCCGTTGAAGGGATGGCACAGACCTACCGGAAATGGGCCGAAGAGGGTTGCGAATTCCACTACGTTTCGTCGTCGCCCTGGCAGCTGTTTCGTCCGCTCGACATGTTTATCCAGGAGGAGGGATTTCCATCCGGTTCGTATCACTTGCGTACCTTTCGATTGCGAGATCCAAACAACTTTCAATTGAAACTGGCTGGCACCCGCAGTAAACGGAAAGCGATACGTACGCTGCTCAAATGGTACCCATTTCGGCAGTTTGTGTTGATCGGAGACGGTGGCGAGAAAGACGCCAAACTTTACGCAAAAGTGGCGCTGAAACACGGTCACCAAATCGCTCAAATCTGCATTCGAAGACTTCCCGACCCAACAGGGGAACTGGAACGAACCGTTCGCCATGCACTGCGTGATCTTCCTCGGTCGAAATGGCAGTTATTTGAGCATGGTGGCGAGCTGAGTCACTTCCAAGCTGGCAATAGCTACGGCTGGAACTTGCAAGCCGAATCTGCAGGCCGATTTGCGTAACGCTATAGCGGCCCAGTGGGGTTTGTTGGCGTTCGTCTTTGGCAACATCGCATCTCGGACAAGTCCTCCCGTCTCGAGCAGCGAAGCTTTTTCGGCTCCGATTCGCCGTAGCGGCCGCTTCGCCCTCTTGTCGCTCGGACTTCCATCGGTCAAACTGAGCGGTTTTGATGTTCCAAGAATTCGCGGCCGGTATCCAATCCTTCACTGGACCGCTTCGGAAACCTGCAGGAGTCACCATTCATGGGTCGGTACACTGGTCCCAAAGGTCGTATTAATCGTCGCTTGAGCTCTCTCGTCTACGAGAACGCCGGCGCCTCACGTGCGTGGGAACGACGCGATCATCCACCTGGAATGCACATCCGCGGCCGACGTCCGTCGAACTACGGCATCGCGTTGATGGAGAAACAGAAGATCAAACATTTCTACGGCTTGGGAGAACGACAATTGCGTCGTTACTTCGAAAAGGCCGGACGCCAAAAAGGCAACACAGGGCAGAACTTGCTGCTAACGTGCGAGAGCCGACTCGACAATATCGTTCGTCGTGCTGGCTTCACGAAGACTCGCCCACAAGCTCGTCAAGGAATCACCCACGGCCATTTCCAGGTCAATGGCATCACCGTCGACAAGCCTTCCTACATGCTGCGTCCCGGAGACGTCATCACGGTTCGACCGAGGAAGAACCTGCAAAACGTTTACCGCGAACTGGCCGATTTCGTTTCAGCCGACCCCATCGACTGGGTTTCGTTCGACGCAGAGACCCTGCGGGCGACGGTGAATGGAATGCCCGGAGCAAGCGATATCAGCTTGCCGGTGGACGCTAATATCGTCGTCGAATTCCTGTCGCGTTAACGACGGTTGAGATTCGGAAGCCGCGGAGGGCGCAACAGATCGGTCACCTGTTGGCCGACTTGCTTGTCCCTCTGCACCGGTAGGCTTGGCACTCCCTGGTAAGGACTCTGTTGATGCATTCTTCCCTCGTAGTTCTCGGCGGCGGACCTGGCGGATACGCCGCAGCGTTTCTGGCCGCCGACAAGGGTCTCGAAGTTACTCTCGTCGAAGCAGAATCCCGCCTTGGCGGCACTTGCCTGTTGCGAGGCTGTATCCCGTCCAAAGCATTGCTACATGTCGCTCGCGTCATCAGCGAGGTCGAGGAACTCGGCGAGAACTGGGGCGTGGACTATGCCGAACCGGAGATCTCGGTCGACAAATTGCGAGAACGAAAAGAAAAAGTCATTGCAACACTCTCCGGTGGACTCAAGCAACTTGCCAAGCGACGCAGCGTCACGGTCATCCAGGCCCGGGGCGTGCTGGAAGACTCGACGACCTTACGGCTGGAGGGAAGCGACGAGTCGATCCCGGAGGGGGGCCAGCTGACATTTGACAACCTGATTATCGCCACGGGCAGCACCCCGGCTGTGCCGCCAGCTTTCCGCCTGGATACGGATCGCGTCATGGACTCGACCGGAGCATTGGCTCTGCAAGAGATTCCGAAAACGCTCTTGGTCGTTGGCGGCGGTTACATCGGTCTGGAAATGGGCACCGTCTATGCCAAGCTCGGAAGCCAGGTCAGCGTGGTTGAGCTGACGGATGGTTTGTTGCCGGGTGCCGATCGAGATTTGGTGAAGCCTTTGCAGAAGGCGGTCGAGAAAATGACCGATGGACGCCTGTTCCTCAACACCAGGGTGGGCTCACTGGGTGACCGCGGCGATTCGATCGAAGTCGCCTTCGAAGGACCCAACAAATTTGGCGTCGAGAATTACGACCGGGTGTTGGTGTCGATTGGTCGGCGACCGACAAGTCAGGGAATCGGGCTGGAAAACACACAGGTCCAGCTGACCGATCGCGGGTTCATTCAATGCGACGCGCAGCAGCGCACAGCGGAGCCAAACATTTTCGCGATTGGCGACGTAGCCGGTGAGCCCATGCTGGCTCACAAAGCCTCTCACGAAGCCAAAGTCGCCGTGGAAGTCCTCCTTGGCGAACCGGCCGAGTTTACGCCTGCTGCGATACCGGCCGTTGTCTTCACCGATCCCGAAATTGCCTGGGCTGGCCTAACCGAAGAAGAAGCAAAACGCGAAGGGCGGCCTTATGAATTGGCAGTCTATCCCTGGGCGGCCAGCGGCCGAGCTCAAGCGATCGGCCGGACCGAAGGCCTGACAAAGTGGTTGATCGACCCGGATACCGAAATTGTCATTGGCTGCGGTATTGTCGGTGCTGGGGCCGGTGAGCTGATTGCCGAAGCAGCCTTGGCCATTGAAATGGCTTGCGAAGTGCACGACCTGACTGGCACCATCCATGCCCACCCAACGCTGTCCGAAACGATGATGAACGCCGCCGAGGTCTTTTTCGGTACGGCGACAGAGATCTACAAACCGAAGCGCACTGCTAAGGCTTGAGTATTTCCCCCGATTGACGCCATCTCGGCGGGGCCTGAAGCGACTCGCCGATACATGGACGCTGTTGCGCCAAACTCGAATGCGTAACGCTTTTCACGGTCAGCACAATCGTCGAAAGCAGAAAAACTGGCCATGGCGATTTGAATTTTTCCAATTGATTTTTCCCGCAAAGTTGCCCAAAAACGCCGGCTCGATTTATAGTGACGGTTAGGTCCGGTCCTCAACCACAGGTTCTCCTATGCGCCGCAAATCGTCTCGCAGTCGTCACTCGTCTCGCCAAACATCGCCCCAGCTAGGCTTTGAGCAACTGGAAATACGTCGCGTACTCACGGCATGGCATAACGACGCGAGTCCCTTCGATGTGAACGATCAAAATGGAGTGGGCCCGCTGGATGCATTGCTCGTCGTCAACGAATTGAATGACCGAGTTTATTCAAGTCCGGTCGACGGGAAACTGCCAGATAGCCGGCCTGCAGACGCTCCGTTTCTTGACGTTCGTAACGATGGAGTTGTGGCTCCGCTCGACGCGTTGCTGGTCATCAACGAACTGGGACCCGCGACCGAACCCAACAAGTTTACAATCTCCGACAACGTTACGGATGGTTTCCTGATTGGCAACGTGATGCCGTCCGGCGGGACGAGCTCGGATTCGATTTTTGAGTTCGCAAAGTCCGATACGATTCCGGCAAGCATTCGCGACATCCTGCAGCTGAAACCGGGGGACCATCTCAACGGCGCTGCGGATGCTCCCGTGGTGATGATTGAGTACGTCGATTTTGCATGTCCGATTTGCGGGTTGTACCATCCTCTGTTCCAGCAGGCACTACAGGCATTTGAAGGAGAAATTGCGGTCGTCACGCGGCACCTGCCGTTGACCGAAATCCACCCCAATGCGCCAGCAGCAGCCGTTGCTGCCGAAGCAGCCGGCCGGCAGGGCATGTTCGACGAGATGGCCGATTTGCTCTTCACGCGACGATCGTCGACCGGTTGGGATGCTTCCGGCACACCCAATACTTTCTTTCGACAATTCGCACAGGAATTGGGCTTGAACATGACGCAGTTTGAGGCCGACCTTGCCGACCCCGCGTTGGCCGAGTTGGTCGCCAACGGCCGTACCGAGGCAAACAGCGGGCTGGGCTTTACGGGAACACCGTCACTTGTCTTGAATGACTTTGTTGAATCGAATCCCGGTATCTCACAACCGGCCGTCAACCAGATGTTCCAAAACGCAATCGATGCGATCGACACTCCTTTCAAAATTGATCGCTACACCGGTGCGATCCGCGTGCGGGACGCCTCGTTGTTGAACGCCAGTACGACACCAAGCTACACGCTCGACGTGATGGTCAACGGGCAAGTTGAAACCATCACCATTGACGTCACGTAACCTGACCGCCTTTCCTCCAGCAACAGCAGCGACGTCGACCACCGATGACGCAGTTCGCCCGTGGTTTTCAATTCCGCCATCGTTGATGCTCCATCGCAAGTGGCAACTGACGCAGCGACATCGCCTGAAAGAGGTTCGACCGACGGGTTCTCTGCGTTATGGCAACCGTAGGCACACCAATGTGCTCGATCGGGATTTGCAGTCTGGACCAAGAAAAAACAAGTTTGCCGAAAAAAGTTATTGGTCTGGTACGCTGGAAGTGCGTTATTTCGGCCGAATAGCTGTCGAATGATCGGCAATCGGTCCGATCCGACGCACGGTGACCTTTACCGACTCTGACTCGTCGAAAACAATGGTGTCCGAGCATTTGGGTAAGAGTCAGGCCACCCAAACTGGCGACGCAACAATCCGGCCAATCAATTCAAGGCATGGTCCGCCCAGGCGTGCGTCGAGGTGATCGAGATAACGGACCAGAAACGGACACGTTCTCTTTTAGGTGAGGCAAAGCATGGCGAATGCCAAAGTAATCGGCGATGGCGAAGCGCAATCGATTGAGATTTCAGGCCCCGTATCCGTTGACGTCGATCCGATCGAAACCGCCGAATGGATGGATTCGCTGGAATATGTGTTGGAGAGCCGCGGCCCGGAACGGGCTGCGTTCTTGATTCAGTCGCTGCGAAACCGAGCCAAGCAAGCCGGCGTCAGCCTGGCTCCCAGCACGATCACGCCCTACATGAATACGATTCCCGCGGATCAGCAGCCTGCCTACGGCGGCAATCGTGAAATCGAGCGTCGGATCAAAAGCATCATTCGCTGGAATGCCATGGCCATGGTTGTCCGCGCGAACAAGAAGTTTGACGGTATCGGTGGGCACATTTCGACGTATGCCTCGGCCGCCACGTTGTATGAAGTCGGTTTCAACCATTTCTTCCGCGGTCGCGGCGCAGACGGCTACAGCGGCGACCAGATTTATTTTCAGGGACACGCCTCGCCTGGGATTTACGCCCGAGCATTCCTCGAAGGACGACTGGATGAAGACAACCTGGCGTGTTTCCGTCGTGAGCTGCGCGAGGTTCAAGGGCTGTCCTCGTACCCGCATCCCTGGTTGATGCCGGACTTCTGGGAGTTCCCTACGGTGTCAATGGGACTCGCACCGATCATGGCGATCTACCAAGCCCGCTTTAATCGTTACATGCTCGACCGTGGCATCAAGGATACCGACCAATCTCGGGTGTGGGCGTTCCTCGGCGACGGTGAGTGCGATGAACCGGAAACGCTGGGCGCCATCACGTTGGCCTCCCGCGAACAACTGGACAACCTGACATTCGTATTAACTGCAATCTGCAGCGTCTGGATGGACCCGTTCGCGGCAATGGCAAGATCATCCAGGAATTGGAGGGCGCTTTCCGTGGCGCCGGCTGGAATGTGATCAAGGTCATTTGGGGTCACGATTGGGACGATTTGCTGGAAGACGACGAAACAGGGCTGCTCGTCCAACGGATGGGCGAAGTCGTTGACGGGCAGTACCAGAAGTACACCTCGATGCCCGGCGAGTATATTCGCGAACACTTTTTTGGCAAGTATCCCGAACTGATTGAAATGGTGAAAAATTTCTCTGACGAGAAACTGGTCCGCATGCGTCGCGGTGGCCACGATCCGGAGAAAGTTTATGCGGCATACAAAATGGCGACAGAGTTGAAGAACGGACGACCGACGGTGATTCTGGCCAAGACGATCAAGGGCTACGGGCTGGGTGAAGTGGGCGAAGGCCGGAACATTGCCCACAACAAGAAGAAGGCCAACGAGGAAGAGCTGCGCGAGTTCCGCAGCCGCTTCGGCATCCCGATTTCCGATGAAGATGTTGCCGAGGCTCCCTTCTACAAGCCGCCCGCTGACAGCGCCGAAATGAAGTACTTGCTGGAGCGTCGCGAAGCGTTGGGCGGCTCGGTCCCCAGTCGCCCCACCGCCGTCCCCACGATGGAAGTACCGACGCTGGCCGAATACCCGGAATTCCTCGCTGGCAGCAAAGGCAAGGAGATGTCTACCACGATGGGCGTGGTGCGACTGCTGAGCAAACTCTGCAAAGAGAAGTCGATCGGCAAGTACATCGTGCCCATCGTTCCCGACGAATCTCGTACGTTCGGCATGGAGGGCATGTTCCGCCAGGTAGGTATCTACGCCCACGCGGGCCAACTTTACGAACCGGTCGATTCAGATCAATTGCTGTACTACAAGGAGGCGGTCAACGGCCAAATCCTTGAAGAGGGAATTACCGAAGCCGGTTCGATGGCTTCGTTCAATGCCGCGGGCACCGCGTATAGCCAACACGGCGTCAACATGATTCCGTTTTTCATCTACTACTCGATGTTCGGCTTCCAGCGAATCGGCGATTTGATATGGGCCGCGGCCGACATGCGAGCCAAGGGATTCATGATCGGTGGAACCGCCGGCCGCACAACGCTGAACGGCGAAGGGCTGCAGCACCAGGACGGGCACAGCCTGCTGAACGCCATCGCCTTCCCGACGGTTCGGGCATATGACCCCGCCTACGTCTACGAAACGGCCGTGATCATGCTGGACGGTTTGAAGAAGCTGTATCAGGAAGGTGAAACGGCGATTTATTACATCACGGCCGAAAACGAAAACTACGAGATGCCCGAGATGCCCGAAGGAGCTGAAGAAGGAATCATCAAGGGCATCTACAAGATCTCAACGGTAAAAGCCGGGGGTGATCTCAAGGTGCAGCTGTTTGGCAGTGGAGCGATCCTGCGTTCGGTGCTGCAGGCCCAACAAATCCTTGCGGACGAATACAATGTTTCCAGCAATGTCTGGAGCGTCACCAGCTATACGCAACTGCGCCGGGACGCGGAGGAAGCTCAACGCTGGAATATGTTCCATCCGACGAAAAAGCCAAAAAAATCCTATCTGGAAAAAACGCTCGAAGGGCGAGAAGGGTCCCTTCATTGCAGCCTCCGACTATGTCAAGGCGGTATCAGAGCAAGTCGATCCCTGGATTCCCGGCGGCCTTTTCACCCTGGGAACGGACGGTATGGGACGGAGCGAAACGCGTGAAGCGCTGCGACGACATTTCGAAGTCGACGCAGAATGCGTGACCATCGCGGCGTTGTATCGACTGATGCAGGAAGGCAAAGTCAGCGACAAAGTCGTAGACGGTGCCATCAAGTCTCTGGGAGTCGATCCGGAAAAGGTCAATCCTTACTTTGCTTGAGACAGCAGAGCCATTCGAGTTGAACTATAAACTGACAAGCCGGTCCGGGTTGAGACGAGCCACAATCGGTCGTTTCCTGCTTGCGACCTGGTCCAACGAATATGTCGAAAAACGAGAACACTTATGGGAATTGAGGTAAAGCTCCCCGACCTGGGAGACGGAATCGAATCGGGCGATGTCCTGGAAATACTCGTCAAGGAAGGCGACGAAATCGTAAAGGACCAGAGTGTCGTCGAAATCGAAACGGACAAGGCGACGGTCGAAGTACCGAGTCCCAATGCGGGCAAGGTGACGCAGATTCACGTCGCTGCCGGCGAGACCGTCAGCGTTGGAGCTCCATTGGTCACGCTGGAGACTTCGGATGTGGCAGCCGCCGAGACACCGTCTGCGCCGCCCGCTGCGGCTGCAGAACCCCCAGCGCCACCGGCTCCGCCCGCTCCGGCTGCCGAATCTCCGCCTGCAGCCGCGACGCCACCTCCAGTCGCACCCGCAGCGGAATCTCCTGCGACTCCAACTCCACCAACTCCAGCGGCTGCCCCGAGCCCACCTGCTACTACAAATCGACCACGCGTGGCAACATCAACGCGTCCCATCGCTGCGGGACCGGCGATTCGCAGATTTGCCCGGGAAGTCGGCGTCGACCTGGCATTGGTCACCGGCAGCGGAGCCGGCGGTCGAATCACTCGCGATGACGTCCTGGATGTCGTGAGGCATGCCAACAAGGTCGCCAGCAACGTGGAGAACTCCGTTGATGACATGCCGGGGACCGGCGCAAAAGACGATTGGGGACCAATCAGCATCGAGCAAGCGCCGCGCATTCGCCAGACAATCGCCACCAAGATGTATGAATCCTGGTCCACAGTACCTCGAGTCACCAACTTTGACGACGCCGACGTCACCGAACTGGAGAAGATGCGGCAAACGAGTAAGGCAGACTACGCGGCCAGCGGCATCAAGCTGACATCAATGCCGTTCATCATCAAATCGGTCTCAATGGCACTGAAGAATCATCCGCTCGTCAACGCTTCCTACAACGCCGCAGACAATCAAATCATCTACAAACGCTACGTGAACGTCGGCATCGCCGTGGACACCGATCGCGGATTGGTGGTACCCGCGTTACGAAATACCGATCGTCTGAGCATCGCCGAAACCGCAAAAGAACTGGCTTCGATGGCCGAGCGGGTGCGCAGCAACAGTTTCAGTCTGGAGGACCTCCGCGGCGGGACCTTTACAATCAGTAACCTGGGAGCGATCGGGGGGCAATATTCCACCCCCATCATCAACGTCCCCGAAGTAGCAATTCTGCTGGTCGGCAGGTCGCGAAAGATGCCGATTGTCGTTGACGATGAAGTGCAGATTCGATTGATGATGCCAATGAGTCTGTCGTATGATCACCGGCTCATTGACGGTGCTACTGCGGCTCGTTTCTTAAACGACGTCATCGGATTCCTGCAAGCGCGGGGCGGCTCTTACTTGCCCCCTAGACTTGGATATCGGCTGCGTCGCGCGAATCACCTTGGAAAGGATATCACCGGTGACTGAATAATGGGGACAGCGTGGCGGCGACTCCAACGGCCGTCGCAAGTGTACGGCATCAACCTCGGATTCCGGTTGCAACCTGCCTGCAATTGAGTTCCCTGGTGTCGCGGGAGCAGCGGCAGCGAAGCCCGCTCAGTCACTCGAGAACACGCAGGACGCAGTAACTTCATCCAGGCGACAGGTTGATGCATTCAAACTATTGCCGTGCGTAAACGAGCAGGGCGGCCCGAAGGGCCGCCCTGTTGTTATTCATCGAGCCCCACCAGCTCCGATCAATTAATTGCTAAGACGCTACCGCAACAACAGCGTGTAGTATGCCGCCCGCTGCCGTCGTACGAGATCGCAGCGCCGGCTCGGCGGTATCCTGTCGAGTACAGGTAGCACGTGTTGAACTGCGAAGGTAGATCCTGCCGTCCATAAGCGTAGCCAACACCTTCGACTCGAGCTCCACCCTTGGGCAGATTATCGTGCCCGGTGATGCGTCGACTGGCTCGGTTCGCCGATTTCTGCTGAGCGACGCTCGTCAAAACCGAATCGTACTGCAAAGCCGGCAATCCTCGGCGGCTACGTTTGCGGTTCACGATCGCCAAGGCATCGGACACGTTGTTCATCATCACCGATCCGTAGCGAGGAGTAACCTCGTAAGTTACCGTCTCGTACGACACAGTTTCGACGGGGTTTTGAGAGGTAACCACACCTTCGATCGACTCCGCCGCAACGGCCGTGCCTTCGATGGGCGTGCGCTCCACAACGCCGTCCACTGTCACGCTTCCCGCTGGAACAACTTCACCAACCACGGTCTCCTGGCTGGCATAAGTTTCTATGGCTGTCGTGTTAGCACAGTGAATACACTGAGCTGATCCCGAAACCGACCACACAGCCGCAAACAAACTTCCGATAAATACTCTTCGATACATGCTGCATCCTTTCATGTGAATGCAAAACAGCACTCCACGAATCGGCAATGCCGCGCAAAGGTGGTTTTGCATCTAGGGGTGGGTAGAGCTCGCCGAACTTCTTTCCTCGAAGAAGCAAGATTCGCTCTCATCATTGGCGGGTCACGCACGTCTCTGACGAGCGTGATGTCATGGAGTGTCGTGGCGCTCAGCACCGACACCCGTTTGGTGGGAAGGTCAACGTAACAGCGAATGCGGCTGTTCGTGAAGCCCACTTCCTTTTGCCCGGAAAATAGGTGGAATTCAACGGTCAATCGACCCGCCGCCGTAATATTGGCCGGTTTTGAATTCCCTGGATGGTCGAGGAAAAGAGAGTCAATCAACAGCTCAGCAAGAAACCGGGTGCCAGAGACAGCATGTCAGCATGGCAAATGGCGACAACCATGTTTTATTTCTGGGAGTCGATCCGCCAACCGTCCGGGACGATTGCCGCTTTGCCCAGAACGACAACACCATCCCGGATAAAACACCATCCGTTGATGTCGGCTTCTTTTTGCTCGAGCGGATGGATTCGCACATCGCGACCGATGTGGCAATTCTTGTCCACGATCGTTCCTTCAATGATCGTTCCAGCTGCGACACCGTTGGAAGGTTGTTGCAGTTTCCGATCTCGTTCAAGTTCTGAAGGCGATGGGAACTCGTCCGCTCCCATCAGTACCGAATCACGTATGGTAACGTTGTCGCCGATCTTGCAACGGTGTCCGACAATGCTGTTTTCGATGACCGAACCACGGCCAATCGCACAACCGTCGGCGATGATGCTGTTGGTGATCGTGCAACCTCGAAAAATGGAAGGCGGCAGGAATCGGGAACGCGAGTAGATCGGCATTGAATAGTGATCCAGCGGGAATGGAGAGTTCTCGCCGGCCAGCGCCAGATTCGCTGCGTAAAACGCGCGAATTGTTCCGATGTCTTCCCAGTAGCCATCGAACAAATGCACCTGCACATGCTGCGTTCGGATTGATGCGGGGAAAATCTCTTTGCCAAAATCTTCGTAGGTCGTCTTCCGCAAGACATCCAGGAGGATGTCCTTGTTGAACAGATAAATGCCCATGCTGGCAAGGCATTCACGTCCCTTGCTCTCGATTCCCTGGGCATCAATCCACTCGGTGCTCATCGTCACCGAGTCAATCTCTTCATCGGTCTGGGGTTTCTCCAGGAAGCCGGAAACTCGACCATCATCGTCCAGTCGCATCACACCGAGACTGCGAGCATCTTGCCGATCGACAGGAATTGCTGCAATCGTAACGTCGGCGCCTGTAGAC
Organism: uncultured Planctomycetales bacterium; assembly: GCA_963821085.1. Lineage (GTDB taxonomy): Bacteria > Planctomycetota > Planctomycetia > Pirellulales > Pirellulaceae > CAWGCE01. The sequence continues at coordinate 159,316 of CAWGCE010000018.1, forward strand.
CGATGTGTTTCCAGCATTTCGGCATAGTCCATGCGATACAACTGATCACCAGAGAGGATCAGCACGTTTTCGATGTCAGCCTGTTCGAGGTAACGCATGTTCTTTCGAACGGCGTCCGCTGTGCCTTGGTACCAGTCGGTGCCGGCATCCATCGTCTGCTGGGCTGCCAGAATCTCGACGAAGCCCCCATTGAACGGGTCAAATCGGTAGGTCTGGCGAATATGTCGATGCAGGCTGACCGACAGAAATTGGGTGAGGACGTAAATGCGATTCACACCGCTATTGATGCAATTCGACAACGGAATATCGATCAACCGGTATTTTCCGGCGAGCGGAACGGCAGGTTTCGAACGATACTCCGTCAGCGGCAACAATCGTGTGCCGCGTCCACCACCAAGAACAAAGGCGACCGTTTTACGCATTCAGAGTTCTTTCGTATTGCTGTAGAAAACTCGCCAGTCATCGGCGACTTCCAGCAATTTAGGCTGCCTCACGCGTGGCGTCTACGGACGGGAGGCCTGCGCATTGCGATTTCGCATTTGAGTCAGGATTTCCGGAGCGCCATCCAGCAATCTCGTCACGCCGTGCCAACTCAACTCCTCCGGATCGAGCGCCGCAATGATCTCTTCGGCTGCATCCCAATCTTCCTGCTGACTTAGCCGTAATCGAAGGTCGTCGCGCTCCAGTTCTGGCGGTACTGGAATCAAACGCAACTGGCACAAATGCTTCGGGGAATCCGGCTGGGACAACAGGCAACGCGAAAGTAGCAGGCCGGTTTCGGGCAACTGGTCACGCTCCGAGGAATGCTGCGCCAACGTGAGCATCGACTGTAACGCGGATGTCTTGCACCACTCGCCGAAAAGACCCATCTGATCGAGCGAATTGAATCTGGCTGTCAGACCGGTCGCATCGGAACCAGGACGGTAACCAATGAAGTCACAGGTGGGATTCTGACGTGCCGACATGATCAGCCCGTCAATCAGGTCGGGATCGATAAATGGGCTGCAAAGATCCACCCGGACAATGGACTCAACCTCGAGTTCATTTGTTGCAGCAAGGAGTCGGGCGATCGGATTCAACACGTCGGTCACGACGATTTGCGTCGTCCGAGGGGATCATCTCACAGAGCAGATCCTTCGTAGCAGTCGTGGCGATGACCGCGACGCCATCAAGACCCTCCGCGTCAGAAACCCGTCTCACAACTCGTCGGACGAGCGACTCCCCGCCCACATGGCGATGGGCAACATAGAAATCTGCTTGATCAATTGCAGGACAAGCGGTATCGACAACAGCAAACGTGGTCATTCCGTGACTCCTTATCTTGCCCGCAAGTTGAATTCGAGTATTCCTGAACAACTCTAAGCGCAGTCTATCGCCAACGCAAAAATCACGTCAACACGAACCGGCTCACACCTGGCTATGGAATCGATCAATGCACTCTTGCGTCGCTTGACGTTGGCTGTCGGCAATTCGACAATGGAAATGGTGCGGAAGACCAGATGGGGAATACCTCTGGGGGATTCTGGCACCTCGTCCAGTCACAGGCGTGACGAACTGTGCCCGTGGGCTTGAATTGTTTGGTCAACCTATGCTGCAAGAAAGTTATGATGTATTTCAAATCTATAACGGCAATCCTGTTAACGATCGTTTTTTCATGCCAGGTTTTTGGACATGATGATCATGAGCACAGTGAAAACTGGAAAACGCTGTTTGACGGCACGAACACCGATTCGTGGCGAGGCTACAACAAACAGGAGCTGCCGGCGGGATGGGTCATCGAAGACGGATCGCTGTACCGGAAAGCGGGCGGCGGCGACATTATCACCAAGGACAAGTTCGCCGACTTCGAGTTTGTTTTTGAATGGAGAATCGGCGCAGGCGGGAACAGCGGGGTCATGTACCGGGTCAGCGAAGGAGATGGGGCTCCGTATATGACCGGCCCGGAATTCCAGATTCTGGATAACGAGAAACACCGCGACGGATCCAACGAGTTGACGTCTGCGGGTGCGTTGTACGGTTTGTACAAAACCGACAAAACGGCGACCAAGCCGGTTGGCGAATGGAACAGCTCGCGAATCCTCCTGGATGGCACCAAGATCCAGCACTGGTTGAACGGACAGAAACTGGTCGACTGCGACATGGCAAGTGATGACTGGTCGAAGCGGTTGGCAGAGTCGAAGTTTTCCGGATGGAAAAAATTTGCCACCAATCGGGACGGGCACCTGGCGTTACAGGACCATGGTGACAACGTCTGGTTTCGAAATATGAAAATCCGACGCCTGGGTCACACTGCAGACGACGAACACGGTGCTGACCACGATGACCACGATCATGAGCATGACCATCGTGCACACCATGACCTCGACGGACCGGAAGGCACACATCATCATTCCAAGGACGACTAGTCGCAGTCGGCGGCGAATAACAGCCAGCGAAAACCGAGCAGGAAACTACTGTCGATGAGCGATTTGGAGCCAAAGATCGTCTGCCGTGGTGTGCGCGGCGCTGCTACCGCCGAGTCCAATTGCCGCGATGATATCTTGCTGGAAACTCGTCGGTTGCTCGCGATGATGATCCGTTCGAACGTTATCGAGGCGGAAGACGTCGCCAGCGCCACGTTCAGTGTGACCGCCGACCTCGACGCTGAATTCCCCGCTTTGGCGGCCCGACAGTTTGGCTGGATGGATGTGCCGCTACTGTGCGTTACAGAAATACCGGTCGCAGGTTCGCTGGGAAAGTGTATTCGCATTCTCCTCCATTGGAACACTGCGACAGCCCAAACAGAAATACAGCACATCTACCTGAAAGATGCCGTCAGTCTGCGACCCGATTTGACCGATCTCGATCCGGTGAATTGGGATGACCTGGAAGCATGGATTCGGGACTATTCGGCTTCCATCCAAGCCGAGCCCTGAAACAAATCGCGCTGATGGAGTCGAACTGAATTTGTGACTGTGACCGACTGTCTACGAATGCGAAGTGGTTCTCTTGAAGACAAGCAACTTGATGAAAATATGCCGCTCACTACCCGCGATCATCCCGCTCCTCGTGTCGGCGCTTTGGTTTTCTACGAACCTCGCGGCACAGCAAGAGCGGGCGACCATTCCTAAAGAAGCCGTCGACAGGATCCAGAATTTTGTTCTGGCACCTGGAATGAAGGCGTCGCTGTTTGCCGCGGAACCGATGCTGGCGAATCCGGTTGCGTTCTCCATCGACGAATACGGCCGTGTCTTTGTGTGTGAGACCTACCGCCAGGAGAAGGGGGTAGAGGACAATCGCGACCATGAAGCGTGGATTAACGACGATCTTGCATCGCAAACGGTCGACGATCGGCTGGAGCTGTACAAGAAACACTTGAAAAAAGGGATCCAGGATTACGCCAAGCACCAGGATCGGATTCGGTTACTTGCAGACCGCGACGACGACGGGCGTGCCGATATTTCAACGATTTATGTAGACGGATTTGATGATCCGCTGGAAGGAACCGGCGCGGGTGTCCTGGCACATAACGGTTTTGTCTACTACGCCTGCATTCCCAAGCTGTGGGCCTTCAGCGATTCTGACGACGACGGCAAGGCAGATCGTCGTGGCATCTTGAGCGAGGGATATGGGGTACGCGTTGCCTTTCGAGGCCACGATCTTCATGGCCTGAATGTTGGTAACGATGGGCGACTCTACTTCACGATTGGCGATCGCGGGTTAAACGTACAGACAGATAAGGGGAATGTGCGTTGCACCGAAACGGGTGCTGTCTTGCGATGCGAATTGAGTGGATCAAACCTGGAGATTTTTGCGACCGGCCTGCGCAATCCACAAGACCTCGCGTTTGATGATTACGGAAACCTGTTTACCTGCGACAACAATTCTGACAATGGTGATCGAGCCCGCTGGCTGCAACTGCTCGACGGGGGTGAGTACGGCTGGCGGATGGCGTACCAGTACATGGGAAAGAATTCGCCTTGGCATCGCGAACGCATGTGGGAGCCCTTCCACCCCGACCAACCCGCGTTCCTCATGCCACCAGTGGAAAATTTCTCGGACGGTCCGGCGGGTATCGCCCATTACCCCGGCACCGGTCTACCGATTTCCTATCGCGGGAATTTTTTCCTCTGCGACTTTCGTGGAGCCGCTGAATTTAGCGGCGTTCGCACCTTCAAAATGAAGCCGCTCGGTGCATCGTTTCGAATGATTGACCCTGAGAATTTCATCTGGAAATGCCTGGCGACCGACATCCAATTTGGCAACGACGGAAAGTTATACGTTGCCGATTGGGTTGACGGTTGGGTCGGCACGGGCAAAGGCCGTATCTATCAGGTTTACCACCCGGAGGCTTCGCAGGAAAAAGTTGTTGCGGAAGTTAAGAAGTTCATGGCGGCCGACTTGACCAAATTGAAGCCGGAAATCCTGGCCAGACTTCTGGCTCATCCCGATCGGCGGTTGCGTCTGCGAGCTCAATTCGAACTGGCCAGGCGGCACGACGTGAAGACGCTCGCTCAAGTTGCCCACACGTCCAAGATCGAGTTTTCAAAGCTGCACGGCACCTGGGGCCTGGGCCAGATAGCCCGTTCAGACCACCCTGCTTCCAAACAAGCTTTGGCGGAAACCGTTTCGTTGACGACCGATACCGATCCCTACGTTCGTGCCGCCGTCGCCACGATTATTGGCGACGTCGGCTACCAGAAGGGACTGCAACGATTGATTGATGGGCTCAACGACCCCAGCGCTCCGGTGAATAGAAACTGTGCCATCGCGTTGGCAAAGCTTGCGGATCGCAGGGCAATCAAACCGCTCCTGGCGATGCTTGCCCGGAACGACAATGGTGACCCGGCGTTACGTCATGCGGGGATTATCGGACTGGCTGGATGCGCCAGTGAATTGGACCTGGTCGCGTTGGTGAATCACAAATCTCCGGCAGCACGACTGGCTGCTGTTGTAGCGTTGCGTCGACTTGGAAGTGAGAGAGTGGCCAAATTCCTCAACGACCCGAAGCCACTCATTGTCGAAGAGGCGGCGCCGCGCCATTTACGACGAGCCTATTTATGACGCTTACCCGGAACTGGCAAAGATGGTATTGAGCGATAGTACCTCAGATAGCGTTCTGACGCGTGCTGTTAACGCCTGTATGCGGCTGGGAACCGATACACATGCCCAAGCCGCTGCTTACCTGGCTCAGGATGAATCGAAGCCGTCACTTTCACGAATCGAAGCCATGGGCGTCCTGGAAAACTGGATTGATCCCCCCTCGCGAGACCGAATTGTTGGTATGTGGCGTCCCGTCGAAGGGAAAACAAACCGTACCGAAGAACCGCTTAACAAGGCACTGCGAGGACAGCTCGACAAGTTGCTGGAATGCGACCACGAAATTCGAATTCGGGCAGCGAGACTAGCGGGCAAACTGAAAATGGCCGAAGCCACTGGCAAGCTGAACGAGCTATTGTGGGACGAAGGCGGATCGGGGAAAGAACGAGCAGGAGCCCTGCTTGCCCTGGCCGAAATCCAGCCCGATGGATTTGACCAGACACTAGAGCAGGCGTTGGAATGTCCTGAGGAACGAATTCGTGCCGCCGCCCGAATCGTGATGACCGACAATCAGCACGAGGCCGCATTGCCAGAACTTAAGAAAGCGCTGACCGACGGCTCACAACTGGAAAAACAATCTGCAATTTTCACCCTCTCCAAGGTCGGCAATGACACCGCCGACAAGATCCTGCTGTCGGCAATGCGGGCCCTGGTCGCTGGGAAAATCTACCCCGCAGTTCGCTTGGACATTCGGGAAGCCGCGCATAAACGCGAGCAAGCGAACCCTTTGATCCAGGAACAACTTGGAAAATATCTCGCTCAATGGGACGCTGACGATTTGCTGGCCCCTATCGAGACGCCCTGGAAGGTGGCGACGCTGAGCGTGGCGAGTTGCTCTTCAGGGAACGTGTTTCCCTCCAATGCGTTCGATGTCATGTCGTTAATGGCGATGGTGGCAAAGTCGGTCCGGACATTTCAAACATCGCGGCGACGATGACCCGCGAGGAAATCCTCGAGTCGATCGTTGACCCGAACGCGTCCATTGCGAAGGGCTATGAGACCCTGGTGCTCGATCTCGAAACCGGCAAAACGGTCTCCGGAATCGTGGCCAAGAAATCGAAGGACTCGATCACACTGCTGACCAGCCTTGGCGAGCTGGAAACCGTCGATACCGCTGAAGTCGAGGATTCGCGCCAAGGAAAGTCATCGATGCCCGAGAACCTCATTGACCAGCTGTCGTCGTTCGACTTACGGGACCTGATTGAGTACCTTTCGCAATTAAAGTGACCGCTTTTCCTTGACCCTCGGTAGACTGAGAGCTAGCCTGCCTTAGCCGCGGGAATCCGGAAATCCGGCCCTTCACGCCGCTCCACGATCGGTTCCCTTTGCCGTCGCGAAGTGCCGTGAGGAAATCGCGTCGAACTCCCTACCAACCTGAATCTTCTTTCATCGTTCGAAAGGCAACTGATGGAATCCGCAATCTCTAATTTTCGTTTGCTGTTCTTCTTCATGCTGGTACTTTCTCCAGTGGCTGTGCCAGCGGATGAAATCCCGCAAGGCAACAAGGAAGTCGCCAAGTCCTCCGCAGCGACTGACGGTCAGAAAGAGCCTGCCGAAAAGTCACAGGATCGCGATGACGACCAGGCGGAAGACGAGGCCAATGCGGAAGAGACCGACTCCGAAAGCGAAGGCGACAACGATGGTGATGGCGACGACACGGACAACAAGGACGAAAGCAAAGAAGAAAGTGACGACGACGAGAAAGACAAGAAGACGACCTTGACCGGCTACTTTGCTCCTCAAAAGCACAAACTCCTTATCCTCAAGCCCCAAGGTTGGACCAGTTTCACCGTCGTGGAAGCCGTGCCACACGGAACGGAAGTGCGCAAGGGTGATCCACTCGTCAAATTCGACACGCGAAAGATTGACGAAGCAATAGACGATCTGGAAGCGGAAATGGCGGCAAGCAAAATAACGCTGATGGAATCCGAGCATAAGCTGGAAGTGCTAAAGAAAATGACTCCGCTGAAGGTTACGAAAGCTGAACGATCTGAGCGAATCGCCAGCGAAAATTTGAAACGGTTTCTTACGATCAAACGTTCTTCTCGGAAGCGATCACTGGAAAAGAGTGTGGCCAACGCCGAAAACTGGTTGATGTATCAGCAGGAAGAGCTGGACCAGCTGCAGAAAATGTATGAAGCCGACGATCTGACAGAAGAAACGGAAGAGATCATCCTGCTGAGGACTCGGCATGATGTGGAAAACGCGGAGTACTCGCTTGTACGCACCAAGGAGTCTTTCGACGAATCACTGAACGTTGATCTTCCGCGCCTTGAAGAGAACCTGGAAAACTCTTTGCAGGAAGCCACGCTGGCACTTGAAGAAGCACGGGTCACGTTGCCGGCTCAGTTGGAAGCGGAAGAACTCAAGATGCAGAGCCGACACCTGAAACTGGAGCGACAGAAAGAACAATTGTCGCGATTGCGTGAGGATCGCGAGCTGATGACATTGGAAGCGCCACTCAGCGGCGTCGTCTACTATGGCAAGGAAAAGCAGGGAAAATGGTCCGATCCTTCGACGATGGCCGCCATTCTCCAGCCGGGCGGTACCGCAAAGCCCAATCAACCATTGCTAACAGTGGTCAAGTTGGCTCCGCTGCACATCACCGCCTGGATGGAAGAAAAAGAACTGGCCGACGTTGCTATCGGCGCGACGGGGACCGTTAAACCTACGGCCTTTCCGGACCGTGAGTTTGCCGCAACGGTCGTGGATGTCGCCAAAGTTCCGTCCGGCAGTAAGTACCCAGCCACGTTGGAACTGGAGGACGGCGAAGACCTTGCACTTGTCCCTGGCATGACCTGCAAAATTGAATTCGAACGGGAACCGTCGAACGAAGCCGACGACGAATCGAAGGAAGACTGACATTGTTTAATTTCAGCAGATTGACGCAAAACGCTGGCGAACCCCAGTACTCATAGCTACTCAGGAACCAAGGCGAATTTGATGCTGTTCCCGTGGACTAATTGCTCGTTTCCTGGTCTCCGTCTGTTGGCCGTCCTGATGGTGGTCCTTTCCTGTTTGATCAGCGGCTCACTGTCGGCCCAGGAAGCGGCTGAGCCAACCACCACTTCGCTGAGTCCAAATCCTGTGGAGCCACCCTCGGCGGAACAGCTGCAAACATCGCTCGAACGCGGTGTCAGTTTCCTGCTGAAGAACCAAAACAGAAATGGCAGCTGGGGGAGCGCGACGCAGACGAAAGACATGAATATCTATGCTCCAATTCCAGGTGCGCATACATGCTTTTCGCGCTGGAGTTACGGGCTTGGCCGTTTCATCACTCGTCCAGGCGAAACCCTACCTGTCGGCGGACGATCGCGAGGCGGCCGACGAGGCACTCGTGGCTGCTGCGGACTGGTTCGAGCAGCACTTGCCTCGACTCAAGCGGGCAACACCAGACGCCATGTACAACGTGTGGGGACATGCCTACGCGATCGAAGGACTTTGCGACCTGATCAAGCACCATGCGGGTGACGCTTCCGAGCGACCGGAAGTCTGGAAACAGCTGATCCGCGATCAGATCGGTTTGTTGCAGAGGTTCGAATCGGTCGATCGGGGTTGGGGCTACTACGACTTCCGTGCGCACGCGAAACAGCCATCGGGCAGTCCCACGAGCTTTACGACGGCGACAGTTCTCGCGGCTTTATACGAAGCAGATAAACTGGGTATCGACGTACCGGGGGATATCGTCAAGGACGGCATGGCGCTCATTCGCACGACTCAAAAGCCTGACTTTAGCTATTACTATTCATTCAACGGTGTGACCAAGAACAAGCCCATGAGATCGATCAATCGCCCCGGCGGCAGTTTGGGCCGTTCGCAAGTCTGCAATCTGGCGCTTCGGCTCTGGGGTGACGAAGAAATTACAAACAGCGTACTGAATACCTGGTTGGATCGGTTGTTCTCTCGCAATCTGTGGTTGGACATAGGGCGCAAGCGACCGATTCCGCACGAGTCACACTTCCTCGTGGCTGGCTATTTCTACTACTACGGTCACTGGTATGCGGCACGCAGTTTTCAGTTTTTGGAACCGGTAGATCAACAACGTCACGCGATTCAGATGAGTCGCTTGCTGTGCGACAAACAGGAAAAAGACGGCAGCTGGTGGGACTACCCTCTTTATGCCTACCACCGCCCTTACGGCACGGCGATGGGAATCATGACATTGATCCATTGCAAGGAAGCGTTGGCCGAATAAACATGAGACCGCATGAACAAGTTGATGCGTCTTTTCGTCCATTCAGGACTGCCATACCTTCGCCCGCGTTCCACGTATGTGCGACACGCACTAGATGGCGAAAGGCCAAATTCTTGGGATCAATAGAAGTGCGACGACCGCCACGGTCAGTGCGAGCGGCACTCCCAGTCGCAAATAATCGGATGGCCGATAACCACCCGGTCCCATCACCATAAGATTCGTCTGGTATCCTACCGGTGTCACAAACGACAGCGACGCGGCCAACGCGATCGCCATGATGAACGGTCGCGGACTGTACTGCGCACGCTCAGCGACCTCGATCGCGATGGGAAACATCGCGACGGCCACTGCATTGTTCGTAATCAACTCGGTAAACACCGCCGTCAATATGTAGATCGCGATCAGCAGCATCCACGGATTGCCGCCCACGAAACCGACGATTTGATCAGAGATGATCGCAGCGGCGCCGGAAACGGAGAACGCCTTGGCCATCCCCAGCGCTCCGGCGATCGTCAGTAGCAAGGGCAGTTCGATGGCAGAGCGAGCTTCAGAAACTGACAAACAGCGTAGCCCAATCATCAAACCGGCGATGGCGATCGCAGCGATCGCCGTTGAGCTCGCACCGGCCAACATTTCCTGTTCGCGGAACAAGTTCGTCATACTCAGCCAAAGGATCAGTGCGACCGCGAGCACGCCGGCCCAAACAGCGCGTTCGTGCCGCCTTGGATTGGATTCCTGCACATCGCTGACGAGGTAGAAGTCGCGACTATTTCGATGTTTTTTGACAAAATCGCCCTGTGCCTGCAGCAACAAAGTGTCGCCCGGTTCGACCACGATGTCGCCAATCTTGGTCGAAACCCGGGCTCCGTTCCGGTGCACGGCAACGACCGCTGCTCCGTAACGCTGGCGAAATGACGCCTCGCGAATTGTAACTCCAACGAGCGGGCACGATCTTGAAATGACCACCTCAACAAGATGCCGCTGGCCCCGTTCGACCGGTTCGTTCTCGTAATCCTCGTCTCCTGTTGGCACCAGGCCGGGAATCCTCTCCAGATCAACAATCGTTTCCACAACACCCGTAAAGATGAGCCGATCTCGGTCGTAAATTACGTTGGTGGGACTCACCGGTGTGATCAGGTCATACCCGCGATCAATCTCAACAAGGAAAAGTCCGGGTAGATTCCTCAACCCGGCAGCGGCGACGGTTTTTCCGATCAAGGGACAATTCGACTGCACCATCATTTCGACAAGGTAGTCACGCCGCAGCGCATCAAACTGGCCAACAATTTCGCGACGGTCCGGCAGGAGAATTGGTGCTAATCCGATGAGTACGATTGATCCAATCAATGCGCAAGGCAATCCGACTTTGCCAAGCTCAAACAACTTCATCGGCCGGACCTGTTCCGTGAACGCGGCCTTGCGTTCTATCAAATCCGGATCTGCTTCAGCGGCAGCCTGCAGATTTTGAACTTCGGCCAACCGTACGAGATGCTCGCGACGAAGTTCGCCGTTCACCACCAGAGTCGTACTCGTTCCAACCAGCGTCAGCACACCGCCGAGGATTGTGAGGTAACTGATCGGAATCAGCAATCGTGATGGTGAGACCGAACGCTTTCGACACCATTCGAGTACGAATGGCATCGTCATCACGACCAGCGCCGTGTTCAACAGGAATGCAGAAGAGGCTACCAGCGACCCAGCCAAACGCAGTAACGCCGATCGTTCATCTTTGGCGGTACCGAGCAAATTCTCACCCAACCAGTCGATCACGCCGGTGCGACGGAGCCCTGCGGCACAGACCATCAATCCACCGATGGTGATAATGGCATTGCTGGAAAACCCTTCGAGCGCCTGGCTGGGAGTGATCACACCCGCCAAGGTCACGACGACCAACCCACCCAGGAATAGCAAATCGGTTGGCACACGACGTCGCAGCTGCAGCAACGCGAACACGGCGATCGTGGTGCCCAAAGCAACGAAAACCTGCCAACTCATCATGCAACGCTGCCTTTGGGAAAATCGAGCCAAGACCCGCATCTTGGGGATCACGGCTCATCGTGGAGGAACTCCGAATATCGTTGCACGACTGATTGTCGTCAACGCGGATTGTTGCAGGATTGGCTCAAACCGAACTACCCCGATTGCTGTCACGGCTCCTGCGACTTTTCCGGTCGCGATAACTTGTCGCGATCCGGTCGCTATTCGAATTTGAGCAGCTGATTCGTTTAGGCAACCGGTAAGGCTGTTCCGATACCCGTGTAGACCGGACGTTCGTGACTTTCAGGTAGCGTGCCGGACTTCGATTATCGATAGCTATTCCATGAAACTTCCTTGGAAGACACTGCTGCTGTTCCTCACCGCCCTGTGGCTGCCCCTCGCCTCGGTCGGTTTCCAGAAGAATCCGCGCAACCATCACGCCAGCCTCCACGGAGGCAGCGCAGCACAGGTGATCACAGAAGAAACATCTGCAAAGCCCGGTCTTGGGCAGTTTGAATTGTCAGTATCTGCAAACATCTTCCTCGAGCGTCTGACTTTGTTTCAGCGGCAGTTGTCGACTGCCGGCCCTGGACTGCAATGGACTCGGGTCGCAACCCATTTCGTCACGAATTCGACGCACCGCTTGATCGCCACGTTGTCCACGCGATGGTCGCACAGCAACGAATCGGCGGCGATTGTCGATGAAACTGAGCCGTGTCTTCCGCAAGCAACAGGCGTGTCGCAGTGGGCGCCGATCCTCGAAGACTTCGAACCGTCTGCAGAGGCAATGACGAACACGATCGTGCTGTATTCGACCGCGGATGAAAATTCGCGAGCGGATCGTCATGGAACCGAGATACGCCTGACAGTTCCTCCGGGCCAGACGGATGCAGCGTCAAAGCTCAGCCCGGTACGAGTACCGATGCCAATCCAGGCGACGGACCAACGATTCCGCTTCGCCCGCCCGGTTCTGAGTCGCCTACGTCGCTACTACTAGGTGCGAGTCGCACGGGCGTGTGGCGTTTGCAGCACTGGTATGGCAGTCTTCAATGGGAGCAAAGCCGCGACTCTTAGGTTCCATACGTCCTCTGGGAATTCGCAGCGTCGGCAATCGACCGCGAAACCACCGAAGCCCCGCGAGAATCGCCCTCAGATAGCGGCGCCTTTTGTCGTGGCAGGCTCAAACCGTGGTACAACGTGTGGGCTGGCCAACGCTTTGGCGGAACTGTCAGCCGCCTCCGGGGCCTGAATTGCGGTGCGAATTCCTCGCAATCGGCAGAATCGTTGCTATCGAAAACACGTAATTCCCGAATCTTTGTGGCATATCCCGGGTAACGTAAATAAAATGAGAACTGGAATGTATTCCTAATGTGTGGCGCCTCTTTCGGAACAGAGAGGGTTCAGGCCGCGCATCAATAACTGCATCGTGGTCGGAGTTCGGACATGTCCATGCATCCGCTGTGGAAACAGATTACTATCGCTCTCGCCGTGCTCTTCACGGCCCTGCACTCGTCGACGAGTATTGCCGAGCAATCGCGATTGGCCACTTATGACCACCAGGGCGAGACCTACTTTGCGCTGAGCTTGCAATCACCATTGCAAGACGACACCGGTGTCACCGACGTCGTCCTCCTGTTTGACACGTCGGCCAGCCAAACGGCGCAGTACCGAGAGGACGCCCTCAACAGTCTCGAATCGATGCTTGCGCAGTTCAACGACAATCAGAATATCCGGCTGTATGCGTTGGACCTCGAAGCAGTGCCGATGGGTTCTGAGTTTGCGAAGGCCAATTCGGACGAAATGAGGTCTGGGATGGCACGACTGCGTTCGCGCATCCGCTTGGCTCGACCGACATGGTCGCAGGACTAAGAACCGCTGTCGCCGCCTTGAAGTCGACTCCGCATGCCAAGCGTGTAATGTACATCGGCGACGGCATCAGCAAGGCTAATCTTTTGCAGCTGGATGAGTTTCAATTGCTCATCGACCAATTAGCCGGCGAGCGCATTTCGGTATCCAGTTTTGCCATTGGACCACGGCGTGACATTCAATTGTTGTCAACCATTGCAAACCACACAGGCGGTAACACCGTCATCGACACCGAGACAACTTCGGCCGACCAGGTCGGTCGTGAGTTGGCCAACATCACCAAAGCCGAAGTCTTCTGGCCTACTCAAGTCACTCTGCCCGACGCGATCGTAGAACAGTATCCGCGCAGCATAACTCCGCTTCGTGCCGACCGGGACTCGATCCTTATCGGTGTGACGCATCGAGCGGCAAACATGGAACTGACCATGGAAGGCGACCGCATCGGTCAGCAGGACCCAACAACACTGGTTTGGAAGCTGCAGCCGGAAGCATCCGGGGAAGACTTTGCCTACCTGCCACGACTCGTCGAGTTGGCTCGACGGGATGACGGTTTGAGCCTGCCGACCGCCGGCAGCGGAGCGCTTCGTGAAGTTCGGCGAATGATCATTAGTGGGGCCGATACACTTTCGAATATGAGCGGTCGGGCACTGGCCATGGGAGACGACAAAAGTGCAGCCACGCTCGCAAAAGCCGCGTTGCAAACCGATCCCAGCCATATGAAAGCCGGGATGATTCAAAATGCAGTGCAGAGGAAATCAAATAAGGCCGAAGTTTCGGGAACTCAGTTTGAAGTCGAAGGCGAAGGGTCCGCCGAAGTATTTCTGCTTGATGACCCCGGCCCCATGACGACGGAAATTGTCCCCGAGCCGGCGATGGATGAACCTGTGCCGTACGCTCCCGTGATGGTTGAGGGTGAAGTGGTTGATGGGGGAATGACGTTCGAGCAGCCGCTTGAGTTCGAAATCCAATCCGGTGGCAACATCGAGATGCGTGGTATCTATTCAGCTCCGCTGATTATTGACGATGTGCCACGCGAGTTTGAAGACGCAAATGGTCGACTGATCGATAGTGTTGAAGCAAAACGGCGTGCTCGCGAAGGTCTGCTGCGAGCCGAAGTTCGTAATGGCATTACGGCCGGTCGCGATCAGATGTCAACCGACCCGGAATTGGCGGTTCGCGACCTGAAGATCTTGCTGGAGAATGTCAAAAGGGCCCCTGACATCAGCGGGGAAGCTCGCCGGCAACTTCGCAATCAGGTCGAAGGCGCGATCCGTGCCGGAATGGCTCGACAATTTGAAAAAGATCGGCGGGACCAGTTATCGGCATCCAACCGCGCTCGGGCCCTTGAGCGGCAAAAAATTGCCGATGCAACGCTGCGGGAAGAAGAACAATTGTCGCAAATCCTGGATCGATTCAACTCGTTGATGGCCGAACGGCGTTACATTCTCGCCGAAGATGCGGCCCTGGCAGCCGAAGAAATCGCTCCAGAACGGGTCGAACCCGTCGCTGCAGTTCTGACGGCTCGTTATGGAGGACATGCGCGGGAGCAAGCTCGGCTGAGTGACTTGAGACGAAGAGGCTTTTACGCCGCCTTGGCCACAGTCGTTGAGTCATCGATTCCGTTCCCGGACGAACCACCGCTGATTTATCCACCGGCGGAGGAGTGGGAGGCACTTACGGCACGGCGTAAGAAATACGCGTCGGTCGACCTGGCCACGGTGAAAGAATCGGAAGCGCATATCTTTGAGGAGCTCAATCGTCCAACGGAAGTTGATTTCTTCGAAACCCCACTGGCCGATGCCCTGGACGCATTGGCCGAACAACACGATTTCAATATCGAATTGAACCAAATCGAGTTTGACAACCTGGGCGTCGATTCTGGAATTCCGATTACAAAGACTTACAGCGGAATTTCTCTGCGATCCGCTCTTCGGTTAATTCTCCGCGAATACGATTTGACGTTCGTTGTGCGCGACGAAGTACTCGTCATCACATCGGTCGAAGATGCCGAGCAGGAACTCGTTACAAGGGTTTACCCGGTAGGTGACCTTGTTTTGCCCATCACCAGTGGCATTGGCATCGGCGGCGGTGGTGGTGGTGGCATTGGCGGCGGCATTGGCGGCGGTGGCGGCGGATTCGGCGGCGGTGGCGGCGGATTCGGCGGCGGCGGTGGCGGTGGCGGATTCGGTGGCGGCGGGCAGTTCGCAGTCGACGATGAACTAAAACTGGGTGTGAAGGCAGATGGCAAAGCGCGAACTCCCCTGACAGCTCGGCCGGAGGGCAGTCGAATCGTTGCGGCCGGAACGGCAGGCAACGTACTACGAGTCGTCCCATCTGCGGGCGAAACATCGAAAGATGCCTGGAACAATATGTTTGCCAAACAGGCCTCGCTCCCGCCCGAAAAGCAGATCAGCACCAGCGATGTCCGCGTTAGCGTCCGACACTACATGCTGGCAGGCAAGCATTCAGAGGTCGTTGACATCATTCAGGGGGCGTTGGCCAATGGCTACCCACAGCCCTGGATGTTTGAAGCGATGGGTTTGGCACTGCAGGCGAAGCAGGCACCCAAGAAGGAGATCGAACGGGCACTGATGTCAGCCGTGGATTTCAGCAGCCGGGTTGAAGAACTGTATTACGCTGCGTCCTACATGTCGCGCATTGGTCTCGAAAAACGCGCCATCCAGCTGATGAAGGACGTCTCAGCAATCAAACCATCGGATCCGGCACCCTATGCACTTGGTTTGCGACTCGCACGACGGATCGGTGATCCTGAAGCGATCCGTTGGGCTGCCGCAGGTGTGCTCTCACAAGCGTGGCCGGCGGGTACCGAAGACATTGCCCGCGAGGCCGACCTCGCCGCGCGTGCTGCGCTGGAGGAACTGGCTCAAGCCGGCAAATATGACGAAGCCGGTCGGCTGCAGTTTGCATTCGAAAAGGCGCTGGAACGCGACATCTATGCCACGGTCACGTGGTCGGGCGACGCAGACATTGACATCCTCGTGCAGGAACCAAGTGGTACGATTTGCTCGATACAGCAGCAACGCACAACCGGCGGCGGCGTTCTGCTCGCCGACGATGCCACAACCGAAGACAAGCCTGAAGCTCGCGAAGTCTACGTCTGCCCACAAGGTTTTGCCGGGAAGTACAAACTGATGATCCGTCCGATCTACGGCAAAGTTGATGGCGGCAAAGTAACCGTCGAAGTTGGACGACATCACGGCAGCGAGAAGTACAGCGCATTGCGAAAACAAATTGCGATTGGCGACGAACCCGTGGTGGTCGGATTCGAGCTGGACGAAGGACGCCGTACGGAGGCGATTGAAGAGGCACAGGTGGCAACTATTGCGAAAGCTCAGAATGCAATCGACCAGGCCGTAATGGGGCAGGTGGTCGGCGTCTCGAATGCCGACGACGCGATCGCGTTAGCACTCGCACGCGACCGGGGACTGGTCCGGCGACTGCGTTCGGCAGTCGGTTACCGACCAGAGATTACGGTGCTTCCACAGGGCACCAACGTTTCCGTGACAGCTGTGATTTCTGCCGATCGGCGCTGACGTTCGCGTTTCGCCCCAGCCCACATTCTCCGGGGTCACCGAAGTCGATACCTTCAGCTTTACCGGGGCGACCAACCAGACGGGTACAGGTGGAGCCGGCGGTGGCATTGGCGGTGGCATTGGCGGAGGCGGTGGAGCTGGCGGAGGGCTCGGCGGTGGCATTGGCGGAGGCGGCGGAGCTGGCGGCGGGGGCTTCGGCGGCGGGGGCGGGGGCTTCTAGCAGCAATTCGCACCAACGCTGCACCGATCGAAAATGCACTCGACCGCCGGGTGGCGCGCGGGTTAATCCGCATGCGTCGTGGCGACCCCGACAGACGCTGCCTGCAGTGTTATGCCCCTCTTTGCATTCAAATCATGCTGCAGCGGCATTGACTTAGCGAACCAGTCCCGGGGCGATGTCCAGCTCCAGCCCATCAGACTTGCCTGCCGCCAGCTGCTCCAGGGCAATCGCACCCATCACGGCGTTATCAGTGCACAAACGCAATGGCGCCATCAACAATTCGTAGCCATGCCTCGCCGCTGATTCTTCCAGCCGTTCGCGAAATCGGCGGTTGGCTGCAACTCCGCCTCCGACACAGAGCCGCGAATACCCCGTTTTGGTTAATGCCTGTTCTGCTTTGACAAGTAGACAATCGACCACCGCTTCCTCAAAGCTGGCAGCGATGTCGGCGATCTCATGCTCGCTCAGTTCTACCTCACGCGGGTCGTGCGAACCGATACCTGCGATCTGGTATCGCACGGCAGTCTTCAAGCCGCTGAAGCTGAACTGCAGTCGATCAGGTTCGTTCACAAAGGAACGTGGAAACGAATGGGCCTTTCGATTTCCCGCTGCAGCAACTCGCGAGATGGCCGGACCACCCGGATACGGTAGCCCCATCATGCTGGCCACTTTGTCGAACGCCTCGCCGGCAGCATCATCGATGGTGCCCCCCAACGAGCAGAACTCGGTCGCACTGCGGCAGTCAAACAGGCTGGTGTGGCCACCACTGACGACGTACCCAACACACGGGAAGATACTTGCCTCCGATATCAATTGGCAGGCATACACGTGCGCATGCAGATGATTGACTCCTATCAGTGGAATATCCAACGCCAACGCTAACGACTTGGCCGCCACCACGCCCACCAGCAACGAGCCGGACAGCCCCGGAGTATTGGCGACAGCAATCGCATCGAGCTGATTCAAGTTCAGCCCCGATTGCTGCATCGCCTCATGGATCACCGGCAGGATACGTTCAACATGGGCTCGAGCCGCAATTTCGGGAACGACTCCGCGATACTGTTCGTGCAATTCGTCCTGCGAGGCGACCACTTCGGATAGCACCTCTCGACGGTCATTTACGACTGCGGCTGCCGTTTCGTCGCAGGTCGATTCGATAAGCAGTACGTGCATCTTGTTTAGTTGATTTGATTCCGCAAATTTTCTAACGCCAACTTGACCTGGTCATCGAGAACAAATGCAGGTGGATCATTCTTCATGGCATCATCACTACGAATCGCAAAAGCGTCACGCTGGTAGTTTAATACCCGCAGGGCCTGTTGCCGTGATAGACGGACGTCCATGTCAGGGTCCGGACGCACGCCCCATTCATCCGATTCCTGCAACCCAGGCGAACGGTGAATGTTCTTCCCGCTGGGACGTTGATAGGTCGAAGTGGTTAATTTCAAGGCACTCTTCCCATCTTGCAGCATCACCAGACGCTGTACGCTGCCTTTACCCCACGTTCGTTGACCAACGATCGTGGCTCGCTTGTTATCCTGCAGGCAGGCAGCCACGATTTCGCTTCCGCTGGCGCTTAATCGATTCACCAGAACAACCATGGGGAAATCCGTATATGATTCCGGGACGGTAGCTTCCCACTCCTTTTTCGGTACGTTGCGACCAACCGCCGAGACGATCATGCCACGATCCACAAACATGTCTGAAACCTCGATCGCGGCGGTCAGCAGTCCACCGGGGTTATTCCGCAGGTCCAGAATCAAAGCTCGAATCGGAATCGCCACGATCGCTTCCATCGCGCCGCGCAAATCGTCAACCGTATGGGCACCGAACGTGGAAATTCGCACGTATCCAATCGCGGACGGTTCGTCCAGTAAATAGCTCCACTTGCCGCCCTCGATGCGTTTGACACCGAGTACCGTCTCCATTCGCACTGTGTCACGTTTGAGCACTACGTCAAAAGACACATCGGCCCGGGCAATTGTCAATTGAAGCGGCGACCCGATCGGTCCCTTCATCCGGCGCACGGCTTCTTCGACGCCAATTCCCCTGACTGGCTTGGTCTCGATATGCGTCACGACATCGCCAGCCAACAGCCCGGCCCGAATGGCAGGAGTTCCAGCAAGTGGACTGACGATGACGATATCGCCTTCGCTGGATTCCTGAATTTGAATGCCAACGCCGCCAAATTCCTGTTCCACGTCGCGTTGGAACTCGAACATATCCTCAGGGGCGATATAGTTCGAATAATTGTCCAATTTCGAAAGCACACCCTTGATCGCGGCATCCATCAATTCTCGACGCGTGATGGGGGCCACATAGTTGCGTTCTACTTCGTCGATCGCGTCGACGAGGGCTTGCATCATTTCGTAATCGTCAGCCGCCGACTCCCCCGATAGGACATCTGCCGTCTCAGCTTTGGTATCGGCTGAATCGGACAACGGCAAGGGACTGGCAGGTGCAGCTGCCTCTTGGCACCAAACGACCGGGGCGGCGTCCAACATCGCCAGTCCAGGAACCATCATCCAAATGAACCAGCGGATCAACTTGCGCGGCATTTTCTTCAGTTCCAAGGGGAAATTTGCAGTCCGTCGCCAGCTACCCATGAGGATCACTTGCTTGTCCTAGACTATAGCTATCGGACTGCCGGTCGAACAGGAACGCAGCCAGCGCAAGTCGCACGGACGTGTAACGTGTGCGGCGCTGGTATCGCCGTCTCCAATGGGCGACAAGCCACTGCAATTATGATTAATGCGCTAGGTGCCGGTCGTTGGCAACTGCACCCGGGCCAAAACATCTGCTGCGTGCACTTTAATGAACTCGTGTGGACACTCACTGGAAAGGTATTCCAGCAATCGCTGGGTACGCGGTCCTTGGAGCAACTCGAGCAGAAACACCGAACGAATGAGCTGGTTGCGTTCTTCGTAGGAAAGCTGCGATGCCTCGGTATGAGCGTTACTGAGAATTCGCCGCAATTGCAGTTGCCGCTCAAACGAGTCGGATTCTGCCAAGGCCTCTTCGAGTTGACTCTTCAGAACAACGCGATGCTCCAACAACCTTGCACGGGCCGTTTCGCGAATCTCATATTGCGGACTGTCGAGTTCCGCCAACCAGGTGGAAACTTCCTCGCGTGAAACCCTGCTGAAATCTGGACCAATTTTGGTTTCGAGCCACGAGATCGCCGTTTCACGGTGAGCCAAAAACCAGGCCATCGATTGGTAAGCTTCGGCAGCGGACGCCGATTTCATGGACAACCAGTGCTGCGCGGCGCCCGCATCGTTGTCGACCGGTTCGCGGAACAGTATCGATTCCAGACCCCAAACGAGAACACTGTTGTCCGCAGACGCCGCGCCTGTCGCCAAGTATTGCCCGTCCTCCGAAAACTGGACGCAATTGACCCGGTCCAAATGGCCTTTGAGCGTGACAAGCAGTTCGCAGCTGTGCGACTCCCAGATCTTTACGGTGCGGTCCCAGCTTGCAGTCGCCAGCCAGCGACCGTCCGGCGAAACCGCGACATCATAAATGATGTCGTCATGGGCATTGTTTTTTTCCAGACGTAGTCCCGCCAAGGAGAGCAACAGAATGCTCTTTTCGCGTCGCCGAACGGCAACAATTTGGTCCCCAACAGGTCCGCGGAATAAGACTGCGGCGTGTGGTTGCCCTGCGTCACCCGCATTTGTACCTACCATCTCTCCAGTCGTGAGGTCGTAATAGTACGCGCGGAAACTTGCGTTGCGGGTGAGCATGCCGCTCGAGTCATTGTTGAAAAACAGTATCCGCTTGCCATCCCGGGTTACATGAAATGGTTCCAATCGCGTGTCGACCGACATCACGTCCGTAACCTGCCTTCCGTCGGGCGGAATGTGCACACGATGCAGTTGTTGTTGAGATACAACGCCAAAAGTGCTCTCGTCCAGGACCATTGTCAATCTGCCAGACGGCAAATCATACTCGTGGACACCCGATTCGGTATTCCAAACACGCCCGCCATCACTTGGTCTGTTCGTGACGCTGGCCAACTTTTCGCCGTCCCTCGAGAAACAGATATCTCGGACGTAATTCCGATGTCCGGTCAGCTTGACCCGCACTTTGGAATTCCGCCAATCCCAGAGTGAAATTTCCTGGGAAGCGTTACGCGTCGCCAGGGTTTTTCCATCGGGTGAGAATCGGAGTTTGTAAATCCCGGCACCCGACTCGGCAGCGGCTTGCAGCCGCACCAGGGCCCCGGTGGGCAAGAGGCCGTTTGTTGTCGTATTCGGGTCACCATCGGCCGCTTGTTGAGCAGCCAATGGCCTTACAAAGCCGGATTCAAGTGGCAGGAGGCTCAGTCCCAAGAAGAGCGGCACGACCCTGATTCCAATCTCACGCAGCATTCAACCAACTCGACTATCGACGTAGGGACACGGTTGATCATAGGACATTCGTCCCAATAATGAACGTTCGCTTTTCTCATCCACCGTTTTCAGCTTTGCAGCTCGGCCTGCAAACGCTGCAGGACGCGATCGCGATTCTCCCTGGGAGCGACCTTGTTCGGCCGAAATTTGCCCTGAACGGCGGCGAGAGCATCCTCCATGAAGCAGTCCAATATTTCGGCTCCTTGGTCCATTAGCAGGTCAAACACACGATACGATCCCGCCACAATCGCCCATCCTGCTGGACTGTTGTTGTGGATCTCTCCCGATCGAACATTGACATCCGCGCCGCTCGCAATCAACTGGATCGCCGCTTCCAGATGATCCTCCCAGGCGGCTATGTGCAGCGACGATGCGTAGTCGTAGCCGCCTCGCACATTCACGTCGAGGCCCGCTTCCACGAGACGCCCAATTATCGCTGGGCGATTTGTTTGTGCTGCTGCGTGCAGCGGTGTTGCGTCGCTACCTATCATGAAAGTCATGACGTTGTGCACGTCGTGTTCGTTCCCTGGCGGAAAACGTTGCTGGTTTAGTCGCTCATGAACCACATTCGCTTCGGCTGCAAGCAGCGTTTCAACGACCGGTCCGGCAGCGGCCATGACGGCAGAAAAAATGTCCGGGACCGCGCCCCTCCCAAACAGGAAACAAGCGATCTCTGGCCGCGGCAATGAAAGGTATTGCACCGGTGTGCTGAAGTGGTCGACGCATCGCGCTTCGATATCGGCGCCGCGATCCAGCAGCAGTTGAGCGGCCGCTTCGGTGCCGGCAAAATGCAAAGGCTGGCAACCATCGCCTCCCATTTCCCGAATTCGATCCGGCGATTCGTCCAGCAAACGCACCAAATCATCCATGCGACCCAGGCTGGCCGCGGTGTGCACGTCAAGCACGGCACCGCGGCCCAACAGGTATTCAGCCAACTCGTCCTTCGCGCCATAAATCGCGCAGTGCAAAGGGCTCCATGGTCCTGCCCACCAATCGCTGCGCCGATTCAGATCGGCGCCGAAATCGATCAAGGTGTCGATCATGGCACGATCATCCTGAAAGACGATTTGCGTTAACGGAGTGGCCCCATACGCGTTGTAGTTGTAGGCGTCCAGCAGCGAACGGTCGGCAGATACGCGTCGACGAACTTCATCCATTTGGCCGCGACAGATGGCGTCAAAAAAATCAGACTCGGCCGCAGTATTCGTTTGCAAATTCGAGCCGCTCACGTCGCTTTTTCCTTCCGAAGCTTGATGCAACTCGCGATGAGATACCAAGTCAAAGCCGCGTTACGCATACAACTCGATCGCCTTCTGTTTGAGCCCTTTGAGATCCAGCTTGCCTGTTCCGAGCACGGGCATCGTGTCAATTTCGTGGAAACTATCGGCCGATGGGATGTACAGGTTGGGCAAGCCAGCGGCCGACAGCCCATCGCGTAACTCATCGACCGACTTGTCGATTCGCGTATGCAACACGATCAGTCGCTCCCCCTTACGTTCATCGGGCACGGCGGTTACCGCGGCTTTGAGACCTTCTTCTTCATCGGCGCCGATCAGCGCGGACAGCGCTTCTTCGATCTGGATATGCGGAATCATCTCGCCGCCAATCTTCGAAAATCGGCTTTGACGACCTGTGATTTGAATGAACCCTTCTTCATCGATCAGCGCAATATCGCCTGTCACGTACCAGCCATCTTTCAGCACTTTCGCCGTCATTTCTGTCTCGTCAAGGTACCCCTGCATGACGTTGGGACCTTTAATCAGAAGCATGCCCGGTTGGTCGACATCCAGTTCGTTACCGGTATCCGGATCGACAATCTTTGCGGCGACCCCGGGCACCAATCGACCCACGGTGCCTTCTTTCGAGTCAGGCTGGAAGTTGTCCGTGGAACGACTTCCCGGGACGTTGACAGCCGCAAGTGGAGCCAACTCGGTGCAACCGTAACCCTCGACGGGGCGGACTCCGAATTTCTCTTCGAAAGCGTCCGACAAAGAAGACGGCAGCTTTTCAGCACCCGCGACGACGACATCCAGCGAAGCAAATTGCTCGGCCGAACATCGTTTCAGGTATCCGCGCAGAAACGTCGGCGTGGCCAACAATACAGTCGCCTTGTATTTCTTCACCAATCGCCCGATACGTTTTCCATCCAGCGGCGTGTAATGGTAGACGGCTGACAGGTCCAGAGCCATCGGCGTCCACAGGGTGACGGTGTAGCCGAATGAGTGGAAGAACGGCAGGATCCCCAGGATCACATCCGACGAATTCAGATGGACGACCTGATCGATTGCTTCCACGTTGTGCGCGATGTTGTCTTGAGTCAACACCACCCCCTTGGGCGTACCGGTCGATCCCGAAGTAAATATCACCGTTAGTGGGTCGCTTCCCTTGACTCGATGCAGGCCCAGTTGACGATAAAGCAGCCAGGCAGGAGTCACAAAAGCGCCAAGTGCCCCGGCAATTTTGTCGCTGGTCCCGACCTTGTCTTTGAACTCTTCCAACTCGACCACTTCGGCATCCAACTTCAAGTCGAGTTTGCTAATCACCTGGCGACTGGTTAGTACGTGCCGGATGCCCGCCTTGGCAATGCACTGATTCAAGACTTCTGACGTGCCGCTGTAATTCAGATTGACCGCCACGCGCCGATCGAAGGCGAGCGCGAGGTTGGCAAGCACACCTCCGACAGATGGTGGCAACAGCACGCCAATTCGTTCTTCGTTTTCCGCGAGCACCTCGCGCCGCAACAATCGTCTCAGAATCAATGAGCGCAGCAGGATATTCCCTCCGCTGGCCTCATTGCCATTCGAGTCGGCGATCTTGCGACTGCGCAAACGGCGCTTGCACATTCGAATTGCGGATTGATTCAGGTCCATTCGACGCTGTCGCTTTTGCACAGCTTCGGCTCCCAATTCCTGAACGGCTTGCCGGACGACATGGACATTTTGCACGTCGTGTAGGGGCTTGCCTACATGAATTGTGATGGGGTGTCGCCACCTGCCCGGACGTTTCTTGAAAAACCGTCCACCGGAGAAAGTAAAAATGCTCCCCCACAACTCGTCAATGTAGACGGGAACCACGGGCTTTGATGAGCCCTTGAGAATCCGCATCAAACCGGGTCGAAACGACTGGACATTGCCGGCCCGCGTAATGCCCCCTTCCGGGAAAATGCACACCACTTCGCCGTTGGCCACCGCTTCCCGTGCGGTTTTCAAAGCCCGCACGATCGACTTTGGACCGGTGCCGACGCGAATAGCCCCCCATTCATCGGCCCACCAGCGTCCCAGCGTGCCCGGGAAGTTTCCCTCAAAAACCACCACGCGAATGGGATGCGGAACACAAATGTGCAACAGCACTCCGTCCAACCAGGAGATGTGGTTCGCAACAATGACGCCGCCCTCAGCTCCCGGCCAATTCTCGGCTCCGAAGACGCGAATTCTATAAAAGCAGGTAAACAGTACCTGAAATAGGAACCGAACGAATCGCTTTGGCAAACGTAGTCTCATGAGGAAGCTTCGACCTTTAGGGTTGCGATACCAGCCATCACCGCCGCAAGGCGACGGCCCTGCAATTCATATTGTCTGTCGCGCCGGTCGCAAGTTACAGTTGCCATTCCTGGAAGTTGACTTGTGAAAGGCTGCGAGCATGGGACGTTTTGGCACTTTTATACTTGGGTTCTTGCTGGGAGGGGCCACCGTCTACGCTTCGTTGCATTACCATGTCGTCCGGGCTAACGATGGAGTCCACTTTGTTCCCAAGATGAGCTCGACTTTTAACGAGACTTACGTCGACATTCGCAGTTTCGGGTACGAAGAATGGAATGAACACCGCGGCTTGGCGTTGGCGATTGGGCAAGCGGGAAAAACCCATTTGCTGCAAGGAGCCGCTGTCGCCCCCATTCAGAATGCTGTCGACGGAATGCGCGATATCCTCTCCGGAGATCAGTAGTTTTCGTGTTCTACTTTTTCTGCGAGGGCGAGCCAAGCTCCCTTCACGACCGGCAGAATCGTTACGCCTGACATAACAATCCAGCTGGCATGGCAACTCAAGCCAGGTTGCTTCAGGAAGCGATGTTCTTAACGACGGGCTGCGCGCTCGTCGCGAGGGAACCTCCATATGTTGACCTCAGGCCGTTCTGCGGCATAGGGGTAGGAAGGACAGTCATGGGTCGCCGCTTTTTAATTGTTGGAATCGTATTGCTTTTTCTCGGCATCCAACTGCGAATGGTTGATTCGTATGTGCTGACGCAAAAGGCGACACAGTTCATTCAGGAAAGAGCCCACAAGTCCGGCTTTCGAACGGCCAACCCCTACAATTACCAATCGACGTTGATGGCGGCCGGCCCGATTGCCAAGAAGACCATCAAGCATCCCCGTTGGACCGGCTGGGCGTTGGTTTCGGTTGGCGCCGTATTGGCGCTACACGGCCTTACGCTGAAAGACGAATAGCGGCAGGGTCCGTGCGCGGGAACGCGCACCACAGCAGCGGAATGTGTTGGCAGAGCACGAGCCATGCTGGTTCAGCGCAGAAAAAACCCGCCCATTTCGGGCGGGTCATTTCAAGCTCCCCCGGTAGGACTTGAACCTACGACAGGCGGATTAACAGTCCGCTGCTCTACCAACTGAGCTACAGGGGAATTGTACGTGCGTTGTTGTCTTGTTCTGAAAATTCCTAGCCAAAAGCTGTTAACGCAGCCGGCTGGTTGTCGTGGATGTCGTAAACCTGATGCAACCGCGTAATGGTGAACACCTCGTAGATGTTCGGGCAAATGCTGCATAGCTTCAATTTGCCCTTGGACTTCTTCACTTTCTTGTCGAGACGAATCAACTTGCCGAGCGCCGCGCTGGACATGATCTCGACGTCCTGAAAGTTCAGCAGTAACGACCTCTTATTATCGTTGTCTACTAACGAGAATAATTCGTCTCCCAGCTGTTGAATCTCATCTTCATCACGAATCTTGCTATTAAGAAACCTGACAACCGTCACAGCCCCAACCTCATTGACGGCGATCTGCTGATAGTCGGGCATCGTAATCTCTTCACTGAGCCAAAGGGACACACGCCATCCAGCGACGGCGAGCTCATGTCAAGGGAATTATCTTATGACTTGCCTTGGAAGTGTCAACTGACCGAATCGCCCCGGGCCTTCGGGGACTGGCAGCAATCTGCAACAAAGCCTTACCACAGCGAGTACCGTCGACGCCTTAAATCCTACGCAATCAATAAAGCTTGCAGAAGTAGACCCGAATTGGGCCAGACACACTGCGGTCGATGTCTGCCTGCGGTGCGATTTCAGGAATGCTCTGATAGACTGACGTCGTCCGTCGAACTTAGCAGCCCCTACCATAACCGGCCCCCGTCAGGTGTCTCGATGTCCAAAATGGAATCCGAAGCGACCCCAATCAAGAGTGAATCCGAGCCCGACAAGACCGATGCGTTAGGGCAGGACCCAAGTGCAGAAGGCGATGGCGATCACCGTCTGCGCAGCGTGCACACGACAAATCTACCGGATATGTTCCGAAAGATTCGCAGTTCGCTGCTGGTAAGCACCTACCAGGCTGGCAAACTTGTCATCGTGCGTCCGGATCAGGAACAGTCACTCAATACGCACTTTCGCACATTCAAAAAGCCGATGGGCATGGCGGTCGGCAAGAACCGTCTGGCACTGGGAACGGCGCAGGAAATCTGGGATTTTCGCAACGTGCCCGCGGTGGCACCCAAAGTCGAGCCGAAAGGGCGCGTCGACGCGGTGTTCCTTCCGCGGCGAGTTCACGTCACCGGTGACATTCAAATCCACGAAATGGTTTTTGAAGGAGACGAGCTGTGGTTTGTGAACACCGCATTTTCCTGCCTCTGCACGATGGACGCGGATCATAGCTTTGTACCCCGCTGGCGACCCAAGTTTATTTCCGCTTTGGCGCCTGGCGACCGGTGCCATCTCAACGGACTCGGGCTGATGAACGGCAAACCCAAATGGCTGACCGCATTGGGTACTGCCGACACACCGGGCGGTTGGCGAGAGAACAAGAAGAGTGGTGGCATCATCATGGACATGGAGTCGAACGAGATCGTCTGCCGTGGTCTGTCGATGCCGCATTCGCCACGCTGGTACGCCAACCGTCTGTGGGTGCTCGAATCCGGCACGGGCAGTTTCGGCACCGTCGACCTGAAAACGGGGCGTTACGAACCCATCATTAAACTGCAAGGCTTTACCCGAGGCTTGGACTTTGTGGGGAATCTTGCATTTATTGGCCTCTCTCAGGTTCGCGAGACGGCGATCTTCAGCGGCATCGCGATTACCGAGAAGTTGAAGGAATCGGAACGGAACTGCGGCGTCTGGGTGGTCGATATTCGCAGTGGCCAATTGGTGGGCTTCCTGAAATTTGAAGACGCGGTTCAGGAGATTTTTGCGGTTTCGGTCGTGAGCGGAGCAATTTATCCGGACTTGGTGAATGCCGACCCGGAACTTACCGCGTCGTCCTTTGTTCTTCCTGACGCCGCGCTGCAAGATGTGCCGACCGAACTGCGAAAATTCAACCCGGCCGAAAGCAAGGCACCTGCCGCCTCTGAGTCGGCTCCAGCAGCCGAGTAATCGACTCAAGTCGTCGCCGGCAAGAAAACTCGCCCACTTGCAGCGAAGGTTCAAAAAGTTTGTTGGTAGCAAGCTTCGCACAATCGAGGTTCGGGACAGCGTTGCAGAAGACGTCTGCGCAGGCGAGGGTCTGGTCCATTTTTCGGCGAGTTGATTTTGCCAGCATTTTCGATTTCGGCCGAAAACATGTACCTGACCCTTTTGGATGGAACGACCGTAACCGTCGCGCAGTTATCGGACTGGCTGGTTTTCTGCAGCGTGCGCCTCACACTTCTGCTTGAAGCAGCGACCGGTAAGACGCAGGAGTTGTTCCCGCAGGTTTTCTCCTGGGCAATCCCGGTTGGTTCCCAGTCGAGCACCGCTTGGAATTCGCATGGCATTCCCAACGCCTTGTACCGGCTCCTCCCATCACCCGTGCTGAGCCAGGTGCTCTTTCTCGCCCCCCAAATCCACTCGGATCGAATCGCTTCCCAACTTCGCGATCGCTGAAACGCCAGACTTTTCTCGTGGTTTTAGCTTGAACCGAAGACGGTGCCGGTCACGGATTGCGCAAAGTCAACGCCAAATTCTGCCAAAGACAAACGGGTTGCCATAAAACTTTGCGAAATCCTTGCGGGCGTTAAAACCGGCAGTTACGATTGAAAGACGGCCCCCGTTCTGGGGTCACTCGTCTACTTATTTCTGCTGCTAGCGGCAGTCGTTCTCTGATACGTATATTTTGAGGGGTTGTGTATGTCACGAATGTTAAGAAGTGATTGGGTCTCCCGGATCGGCCATAAGACGAAGAAAGCTGATCAGCGACGCCAACGTCGCCTTGGTTGTGAGCCCTTGGAAGATCGCCGCGTTTTGGCTGTGGTCATGAATGCAGCAGATGCCGGCCCCGGTTCGCTCCGCGATGCCGTTGCCTCGGGTGACGCAAGCGTCACGTTTGATCCGTCCGTCACGTCGATCACGCTGACCTCCGGTGAAATTGCGGGTTCAGCGAGTGTCACCATCGACGGCGGCGCAGGCGTCACAGTTACGGCTGCTCCTGGTGCTCGTATCTTTAACTTCACGGCAGATGCAACCCTGAAGAGTCTGACCCTGACGGGTGGTGATGTGACGGGTGCAGGTGGTGCGGTTTACACCGACAGCAACCTGACGCTGGACGGCACCACGGTGACTGGTAACTCGGCCGGTACCGATGGCGGTGGATTACGTGTTGCGGGTGCCTCTCTGACACTCATCAATTCGACTCTCGAAAATAACTTTGCCTATGACGACGGCGGAGCTTTCGCCATGAACGATGGTGACCTCACCATGCAGGGCTCCACGATCGACAGCAATAAAGCTGGCGAAACAGTTGCCAATGGTGGGATGCTTGATAATGGAAGCGCTCAAGGCGGTGGCTTCTACATCTTCGATGGCGTCGATGGCGTCATGGAAATCCTGATCGAAGATTCGACGATTTCCAACAACAGCGTTATTGCCGAATCCGGTCCTTTGGGTTCGTTCGCTGGTGGTGGCGGCATGTCCATTCGCGACCTGAACATCGCCCCATCGGGCGGTGTCGCTGGAGACCAATCGAATGTAACGATCCGTCGATCCACGATTGAGAACAACTCGAACTTCACCCCAGACGCTGATCCCAGCGATACGATTGCACCGGACGCTCGCGGTGGTGGTGCGTATCTTTCGTTGTTGAGCAACGTCACGATCGAAGATTCGACGTTCACGGGTAACTACTCGTACGACAATGGCAGCGGCATGGCGGTCACGTCGTACCAAAACTACATGAACTTCACGATGACCGGCTCCACAGTTTCCGGAAATGGCGATGGTGCGACGGTTGGCCTGACCGGTACCGGCGGCGCTGCTGGTGGTATGTGGTTGATTCCTTTCGGACCTGGTGCTGGTTATCCGGTATTCCCGAACGGATTGAACGCGACCATCTCTGACTCGGATATCTCCGATAACGTTTCGGCATTCGGCGGTAACATGCTGATTCAGCAGGGTGGTTTGGTTGATATTTCGGACAGCACGATCACCGGTGGTACGGCCACTCGCGGTGGTGGTATCTATGCTCTCGATTTCGCCGGTTCGTTCCCGATCATTGTCAACCTTGACAGCGTCGACATTTCGGGCAACACCGCTTCGATCAGTGGTGGCGGTATCGACTTGAACGGCAACGGTTACTCAATCGAGATGAACGTCAACAACTCGTCGATCACCGGCAATTCGGCTGATCAATCGTTCGGTGCCGATCCTGGTACGGTTCCCGATGATGATTACGCCGGTGGCGGTATCAACGTTCGTGAAGCTCAGTTGACCGTCTACCAGTCGACGATTTCCGGCAACTCGGTTGTTGGTTTCGGCGGTGGTATTCGCACGCAGTCCGCGATCGGTAGCGGCACTTACCTGAATCGTGCCACGGTTACGGACAACGACGCAACGGGCGTCGGCGCCTACGCCAGTTATAACGCCGGTGGCGTTTACGGCTACAACGGTACCTCGACTTCGTTCAACAGCAGTATCGTCTCGGGTAACACCCAGAACGGTGGCGTCGATGTGAGTGACGTTTACCAGGGATACACGAGCGGCACGATGTCCGAAACCAACTCATTGATTGGCTCGGACGAGAACGGTTTACCAGGTGGTAGCGGACCGATTCCAGGCTTGGCCGGTGGTGCGTTGGTCGGTACCAGTGCAGCTCCCGTTTCGGCGGACATTGGTGCATTGACAGCGTTGCAAAATGGCACGTTCGGTCACGTACCCAACGTTGGAGGTAACTCGTTTAACAACGGCGATCCAGCCATTGTTGGCGGCACGGACCAGGGTGGTTTGACTCGAGTCAATGACGGTCAAGCCGACGTTGGTGCGGTTGAATCCAACAATGTCATCAATCCCCCGGTAACGGGTGACTTCAACAACGATGGGCTGTTCGATTGCGTCGACCTGACAGAGCTTTCCAACGAAATCGCTGCTGGGACGAACAATCCTGCTTATGACATGAACGGTGACGGTGTCGTAACGAACGCCGATATCACCGATGGCGAAGGCACGGGCGTTGGCCTGGGATGGTTGTCGGCAGGTGGTGCAGCCAATGGCTTTACCACGACCGGTTTCCAACGAGCTGATGCCAATCTGAGCGGCGGTGTTGACGGCCAGGACTTCCTGGTCTGGAACACCTTCAAGTTCACAGCGAACGCCGACGGTATCTGTGTGGGTGACTTCAACCTGGACGGCAACGTCGATGGTCAGGACTTCCTGGTCTGGAACGGTCAGAAGTTTACCTCGGCCTCCGACACGATTTCGTCGAATTCGACGCGAATCAACAAGGGTGGGGCGTCGCTGACGGCTCGAGCCATGGGTCGCTTCACGGAAGAGGACATCGTCCGACCGACCGAAACCGTTCGCACCCCAATTGCTGCTCCGGCAGCCGTTGTAGTGACAGCTTCTGAAGCTGGCACGAGCGAACTGAAGTCGCAATCGACACGAACGCAACTCGCTGCCACGCCAGTGCTCAGCCAACGCGTTGTCGAATCGATCAATTCGGTTTCGAATCATGACGATAGCGAAGAATCGGCGATTGATAGTGTCTTCGCCAACCTCGGCAGCGACCTGTAAACCGCTGCTGACTCATTGAAATCCCAAGGCCGCTGTGACGAATGTCGCAGCGGCCTTTTTCATTGTTCCGAGAGGTCCCAGCATCATGCGGTTTCCTGGCCCGTCCGCGATCTTTTTCAGGCTTCCAGTGAAAGACCAACTGTGTTCGCCAGTGAAGGTTCCAGACTGGCGGTGTAGAAACCTGTTCCAAACATAGGCCGGCGCAAAATCGAGTGGTCGTTCAGGCGTACTCAGTAGAAAACGTCGCGCAGCAGAGGGTCTGGAACATTTTTCGGCGAACGCGACTAACAAGACTTCAAAGCTTTGGCCGAAAACATGGTCCTGACCCTTTGGTTTGAAGTTTGCTAGAGACTTTGTAGGAGCCCATCCAAGAGGTTTTCTACTGAGCAGTCCCGTCCCTCAGCCTTGGCCGTGTCTTCCCCACGCCGAAACAACGCCTATCGAACTCGCTGGAAAATCCGATAATGGCACCATGCCCGAATCGATCGTCAACGTCGCCGCGTACAAGTTCGTCCCTTTGGATCGCCTGCTCGAAAGGCGCGAGTCCCTACGTTCCCTTTGCACCGAACTAAAACTCAAAGGCACGATCCTGCTCAGCAACGAAGGTATCAATCTCTTCGTGGCTGGTACCAAGCCTCAGGTTGACGCCCTGGTCGATCATCTGCGTAGCGACGCGGCACTGGCCGACCTACCGACGAAAGAAAGCCCGAGCGACCATCAGCCGTTCAATCGGATGTTGATCAAAATCAAGAAAGAGATCATCGCCTTCGGGGTCGAGGGAATTGAGCCTGCAGCCTACACCTCCAGGAAGATGACACCGGTGGAACTTCGCGATCGGCTAACCAGCGATGATCCGCCGGTCCTGCTGGACGTTCGCAATACGTATGAGACCAGGCTGGGCAGTTTTCAAGATGCGGTCACGCTCGACATCGAGCATTTCCGGCAGTTTCCGAATGCCGTCCAGCAGCTGCCAGCTGACTTGCGACAGAAACCGATCGTAATGTTTTGTACTGGGGGAATCCGCTGCGAGAAAGCCGGACCCTTCATGGAGCAACAGGGCTTTCGAGACGTTTATCAGTTGGATGGCGGCATCTTGAAGTACTTCGAAGACTGCCAGAATGATCACTACAAGGGCGAATGTTTTGTGTTCGACCAGCGGGTGTCCGTCGACAGTGCCCTTCGTGAGACGGAAACAACTCAGTGTTATGGCTGTCAGATGCCGTTGACCGTGGCCGAACAGCAGCACCCGAATTATGTACCCGGTAGCAGCTGTCCCTACTGTTATCAGGAGCCGGAAGAACAACAGCAGGCTTTGATCGAACAGCGACGACACGAGATCACCGCCGCGGTCACCCCGCTCCCTGGCAGCCAACCCTATACAAATCGTCGACCGATCTTCGTAACGGCTAAAGATGACAAATCG
The DNA here is from genome assembly GCA_963821085.1 of uncultured Planctomycetales bacterium. Lineage (GTDB taxonomy): Bacteria > Planctomycetota > Planctomycetia > Pirellulales > Pirellulaceae > CAWGCE01. Next base: position 192,215 of record CAWGCE010000018.1, read on the forward strand.
AGGCTGCTGGACTTCCTCAGTCGGTCCTTCCCGTTTTCTGAGCGCCACGAATGGGCCGAGCGGATTGACGCGGGACTCTTGCTTCGACACGACCACCCGATGGTCGCCAACGATATTATTCGAGCTGGCGACCGGCTGGAACATCATTTTCCGAACACGACGGAACCAGATATCAACGGCGATATTGAACTTTTATACGAGGATGAATGGCTGATCGGGGTCAACAAACCGGCTCCGCTGCCCATGCACCCTTGCGGCCGCTTTAATCGCAACAGTCTGGTGCGTATTCTGGAGCAGGTGTACCACCCGCTCAAGTTGCGGCCGGCACACCGCCTTGATGCCAACACAACGGGCGTGGTGGTCCTCAGCCTCAAGCAGGAAGTTGCTCGAAAACTTCAGCCTGACTTCGAAGCTGGGAACATCCACAAGACTTATCTGGCTTTAACGCAAGGTCATCCAGCGGCTGAGAATTTCGTCTGCGAGGCCCCGATCAGTACCCATTCCATGGAGGCAGGCGCCCGCACCATTGACGCGGACGGCCTGTCGGCCAGGACCGAGTTTGAAACGCTGGAACGTCGCAGCGACGGCACCGCCCTACTACTGGTCCGTCCCATCACCGGTCGCACCAACCAGATCCGGCTGCATCTATGGCACCTTGGAATACCGATCTGCGGCGATGGCATGTACCTCCGCGGTCGTGTAATCGGTCAAAAGCAAACCTTGGCGATCGGCGAACAACCGCTTTGTCTCCACGCCTGGCGACTGGAGTTTGATCATCCAGTCACCGACCACGGGATGCTGCTGCAGAGCCCAAGACCTGACTGGGCCAAGAGCTCTGGATAATTCAGCGAACGAATTCGTCCAGTTCCAGCCAACCAAGGAAAAACCGGGCTCATCGAGTTCTGCTCTTGCTTTGCGTCGTTTCAGCGAAGTCGAACTGGGCAATTCCAGACAAATTCGAAGTCGGCATTTATTTAGGTTTGACCGTGGTGTTGATCCAATTTACAACGGAAGTTTCCGCAATCTTGTGGCTGCGGACGTTTTCAAATTGGGGGGGGAAAGGCTAATGACGTTTCTTCGTAACACTCTCTTTATGCTCGCAAGCATTATTCTCTGCGCGGGCTGTTGGATCAATTCCGCAGACGGCTACATCCTGAATTCTCGCTGGAGTTCAACAGCAACGAATGGTAGTGGACTTCAATTGGGCGATCCAACCATGCTCACCTGGAGTATCGTTCCCGATGGGACGTCCAACGATGCAGAAGGCAACAGCAACTTGATCGCAACCTTCGATTCAATTTTTGGATCCAGCGCCGGTGGCAGTGACCTGACGCAGCGACCATGGTTCACCTACTTCGACCAGGCCTTTGACCGTTGGGCGCAGGTTTCCGGACTCTCGTATGCCTACGAACCCAACGATGACGGCGTCACCTCATCGTTAACCAGTAATGCGGGTATCCTCGGCGTTCGCGGCGACGTTCGCATCGCGGGTAGTTTTCAGGACGGCCAGTCAGGCGTCCTGGCATTCAACTTTTTCCCCGACAACGGCGACATGACGTTGGACACCGGCGACACCAATCTGTTTGGAAACTCAACGAACAACTACCGAGTCTTGCGAAATATCCTGATGCACGAGCACGGCCACGGCATCGGCATTTCACATGTTGAATCCAACAATGCCAACTTCCTGATGGAGCCCTTCCTGGCCACGTCGTTTGATGGCCCACAACTGGACGATATCCGTGCCGCTCATCGAGGCTATGGCGACTTTTTCGAAAAGAGCAATGCGGGGCAAGGCAACGATTCGGCATCACTGGCGACACCCTTGGGCCTCATCAACGATGGAGAGACCGCCATCCTGGGTACTGATGGGTCCAGCACCTCAGTGGCAGCCGACGACATGGATTTCGTCAGCATCGACGGCAGCAGCGACACCGACTATTTTTCGTTTTCCATCGATGCGGCGGCCACCGTCGATCTCTCCCTGATGCCGCGTGGAACGACCTACAATCAAGGGCCGCAAGGCGGCGGGCAATCCTCGTTCAACACGGCGGACGATAACAACCTTTCGCTGCAGTTGATCGGTACGGACGAATCCAGTGTCTTGGCCAGCGATAACTCGGGCGGCGCCGGGCAGACCGACATGATCTCGGCTTTTTCGCTGACCCAGGCGGGGCAATACTACGTTCGTGTCGCCGGCGGATCGGATTCGATGCAGTTCTACGAATTGCAGGTCTCGGTCATGGAAGACATGACCGTGATCGATGGCGATTTTGACTCCGACGGCGACTACGACTGCGACGATGTCGACGGCTTGGTCGCTGAAATTGCTGGCGGGCTGAACGGTTCGGCTTTCGACCTTTCCGGAGATGGGATTGTCGACGGCAATGATCTGGCCGATTGGTTGTTAGAGGCGGGTGAAGCAAACCTGGGACCGGGACAGTCCTATCTCGTCGGTGACGCAACGCTGAACGGGTTCGTTGATGGGGAAGACTTCCTCGCCTGGAACGCCAACAAGTTCACGTCGACGGCGGCATGGTGCGGTGGCGATTTTGATGCCAGCGGATTCGTCGATGGGGAGGACTTCCTCGCCTGGAACGCCAACAAATTCCAATCGTCGGACGTTGCTGCGGTCCCTGAACCGGCAATGGGATTGCTGCTTGCTGCTGCAGGTCTCGCCTTCCGGGTGCGACGCCGGCAGGCATAACGGCGCGGGGTGAGAAGAAAATTGAAACAGGAACCAGGATAGGCCCGAGCTCGATGAGCTCGGGCCTTTTGTATTCTGTATCAGAAGGTGCCTACTCAACCGTCACACTCTTGGCCAGATTTCTTGGTTTGTCCACGTCACAACCACGCAGCACAGCGATGTGGTAGGACAGCAGCTGTAGAGGCACGATGGTCACAAACGGTTGCAAGAATCCCTCGACGTTGGGCACATGGATCACATCGTCGGCGATTTTGTCGACTTGCGAATCTCCTTCGCCCACCACGGCAATCACGGGACCACCGCGAGCTTTGATTTCTTCGATGTTGGCCATGACTTTGTCGTACACAAAATCCTTCGTGACAACGAAAACGCTGGGCGTGTGGTCGTCGACCAGCGCGATCGGGCCGTGTTTCATCTCTGCGGCAGGGTAGCCTTCCGCGTGGATGTAGCTGATTTCCTTCAGTTTCAAGGCGCCTTCCAACGCCGTCGGGAAATTGTACTGTCGCCCAAGATAGAGGAAGTTGTTCGTTTGGCCGTATTTGGCAGCGATACGTTGAACTTCTTCGTTCGTTTGCAGCGCTGACTCCATGTGTTCGGGCAACGCCTGCATGGCATCAATAATCCGCCGCCCTGCTTCGTAGCTCAAATGGCGAAGGCGACCGAAGTACAAGGCCAACATGGTCAGGACCATCAACTGCGACGTGTAGGCCTTCGTTGAAGCCACACCGATCTCTGGACCGGCATGCAGGTAGATCCCGCCGTCCGCTTCCTGTGCAATCGTGCTGCCCACGACATTACAAATTGCCAGCGTTGGATGCCCCTTGCGTTTCGCTTCGCGCAAGGCGGCCAGCGTATCTGCCGTTTCACCACTCTGCGTGATCGCGAACAGCAACGTATTGTGGTCGACGGGTGGATTGCGATAGCGCAGTTCACTTGCGTACTCGACTTCGACCGGCATCCGCGACAGTTCTTCGATGGCATACTCACCATAAAGCGCCGAGTGCCAACTGGTCCCACAACCGGTCAGGAGGATTCGGTTCACCTGCCGTAACTGCTGAGCGGACAAGTTGAGGCCGCCAAACACGGCCGTGGCATTATCTTCGTTCAGACGCCCACGCATGGCATTGCGCAACGAATCAGGCTGTTCGAAAATTTCCTTCAGCATGTAGTGCGGATAGTCGCGCAAGGTCAGGTCGGTGTCGTCAATCAGCAACCGTTTGACGCTGGGGGTGATATGGCCTTCGTCGCGATGAATGATCTTCAAAGACGTCGCGGTGACTACTGCCAGTTGGTTGTCGGAGAGATAGACAATGCGTTCGGTGAATCCAGCCAGGGGCGATCCGTCGCTGGCGACGAAGTGTTCGCCATCGCCTACTCCAACGACCAGCGGACTGCCCAGACGAGCAGCGATCATCATGTCCGGATGATCCTTGAACAAGATCACCAGGCCATAAGTGCCTTGCAGTCGTTGCAGAGCAGCTTTGACGCCCACGATCAAGTGGGCGTAGGGCTGATCGTCACGTTCTTCGGCACTGGCTGCTTCGACGTGATGGTGAATTAAATGCGCGACGACTTCGCTATCGGTCGCCGATTGAAAATCGTATCCCTGCGCGATCAATTCCTGTTTCAACGATTCATAGTTTTCGATCACGCCATTATGGGCAATCGCCAGGGATTCATTGCCTCCGAAGTGTGGATGAGCATTTATCTCTGTTGGGGGACCGTGAGTTGCCCAACGGGTGTGCCCGATCCCAATCGTGCCGGCGAGAGGTTTTTCGTTCAGCCGATCCGCAAGCGAATCAATCCGCCCAGCGGTCTTGGTCACTTCGAGTCGGCCCGTTTCGGGAATCGTAACGATGCCTGCGCTGTCGTAGCCTCGATATTCAAGCCGCCGCAGTCCTTGCAGCAGAAATTCAACGGCTTGCGTCTGTCCGACATAACCTACGATTCCGCACATGATCAAATCTTCCTGGGTTTGCCGTATGCCACAAAAGCGTGAAGTTGAACTCAGCTTAGCAAAAATCTGCAAAAATCGCGTGAGACGATCGCAGGCAGGAACCAAACAACCACGCCGGAGGCGATTTTGCCCCCGGCGTGGTCCACTCGTCGCCGAATTTTTTCGCCATCAACCGCGTCCGGTGACAGCAGCGTCATTCTTTGCTACGGCCTGCCCCTCTGATATGGTTCGCTAGCTCTTGGCATTGGCGTATAGGTTTTGGAAGGGATTACCGTTGTCGAACCAGTGGTGTTCTGCTGCGGAGAGAAGGAATTCTGTGTCGCTCCAGTGGAACCTTTCGCGGGGGTAGGAGTTGCCATGTTCTGATTTTGGTATTGGTAGTTTTGCGGTCCATTCTGGTATGTATAGTTGTTGAACCCGGACCGCCAACGGTTGCCGTTGAAGGCTTGATTCGTGCGTTGCATCACGTTGCGCGTCGTGTTGGTAATGGCACGCGTTGAATTGCCGACGAAGTGGCCTGGTCGGTATTGAGCTTCGGCTTCGGACAGTGTTGCGAATGACACCGCCAACGCGGCGACAAAGCAACAAGACAAAATGGTCAGCTTTCGAATCATCTCGAGCTACCTCCCTCGAATATTTTTGAATGTGAAAGGATGCCCGAAGATGTTTTGTTGCCTCGGGCATCGCGGCCCCAAAACATACACGCCGAAACTTGAGCGCGGCTGGAAGTGGTGCAAAAGTTTCCTCAGAGAATGGATCGATGACGAAAAGTAAATCGGTTAGTGTCGTTGTGATACCCGCTCGGCTGGCGTCAGTTCGGCTGCCGGGGAAACTGTTGCTTTCAGCGACAGGCAAACCTTTGCTGCAACATACGTACGAAGCCGCAAAGTCAGCCAACCGACCCGCCATGGTATCCGTTGCTACGGAAGATGGGGAGATTTACGAAGCGGTAAAACAATTCGGTGGTGACGTTTTGATGACTTCACCCGGACTCACCAGCGGTACGGCACGGGTGGCCGAAATTGCCGCTGCGATGGAAGAAGTTGATATCTTCGTCAACGTGCAGGGGGACGAGCCAGAAATCGCCGGCGCTGCGATTGACCAACTGATTGGCTTACTGGAGAACAACCCGGAGACGCAAATGGCGACGTTGGCCGCTCCGATTCGTCACGCGCGCGACCTCCACGATCCGGCTTGTGTGAAGGTTGTCACTGACCACTTGGGGCAAGCGATCTACTTCAGTCGCAGCCCGATCCCCTACCCCAGAGGCGGCGTTCGACCGCAGATGTTTGCCAACCCGCCGGCCTACTGGCAGCACATCGGGGTCTATGCCTATCGACGCGAGTTCCTGCTCGGTTTCAACCAGCTTCCCATCAGCCGACTCGCCGAAATCGAGTGTCTTGAACAACTGACTGTGTTGGAAACGGGCGCCACGATTCGAGTCTGCACACTGGAACAGGCGACACACGGTATCGACACGCCTGAAGATTACGACCGATTCCTGGCAAACTTCCGCCAAAGGCAGGCGGTTGCCTGACCCGCCCTTCGTTTCGTCCGAGAGCCCGTTAGAATGAAGTTGTGGAGCGTGCAATCTGCCCGCAGCAGGGACGTCGGGAAAATCGGCCTGGGAGCACTCGAATGGCAAAGCATATATTCGTCACCGGGGGCGTCGTCAGTTCGCTCGGTAAAGGCCTAACCAGCGCATCGGTCGGCATGCTGCTGGAACAACGAGGCCTCAAGGTGCGCATGCAAAAGCTGGATCCGTATATCAACGTCGATCCTGGCACGATGAGTCCTTACCAGCACGGTGAAGTCTATGTTCTCGATGATGGCAGCGAGACCGATCTCGACCTCGGGCATTACGAGCGGTTCACGCACAGTCCGCTTACTCGGGACTCGAATTACACGACCGGCCAGATTTATTTGAGCGTCATCGAAAAGGAACGCCAGGGCGTATTCCTGGGCAAGACGGTGCAGGTGATTCCACACATCACCAATGAGATTAAAGCCTGCATCAAGCGACTAGCCGATAACGTCCGTGACGACGAAACGGTCGATGTCGTGATCACAGAGATCGGCGGGACGGTTGGCGACATCGAAAGCCAACCATTCCTGGAAGCGATCCGCCAATTCGGCCAGGAAGCAGGTCGAGACAATGTGCTGTTCATTCACCTGACATTGGTGCCCTACCTGAAGGCAGCCGCCGAGTTGAAGACCAAGCCAACGCAACATTCCGTTGGCATGCTGCGCGAGATCGGAATCCAGCCCGACATCTTGATCTGTCGTACAGAACGGTCGCTCGAATACGAGGATCGGGAAAAAATATCGTTGTTCTGCAACGTGCCGCTGGAGGCGGTGATCGAGGAAAAAGACAAGGACTTTTCCATCTACGAAGTTCCACTCAGCTTGGTGGATAATGGACTCGACGAGCTGATTGTCAAGCGACTGAGGCTGCAGGCCGGCGCGCCAAATCTCGATGAATGGCGAAGCCTGCTGCACCGCCTGCGAAATCCGAAGCACGAAATTAGTATTGCCGTTGTGGGCAAGTACGCCGAACACCGCGACGCCTACAAATCAATCTACGAAGCCATCGACCACGCCGGTATGCATCATGAAGCCCAGATTCGCGTTGGCCGCATTCACAGCGAGGATGTGGAACGCGAGGGTCCTGAACGGCTGCTCGCCGGCTATGACGGTCTGTTGATTCCGGGCGGGTTTGGTGAACGTGGTATCGACGGCAAGGTGGAAGCCATTCGCTGGGCACGCGAGCGGAATATCCCGTTCTTGGGCATTTGCCTGGGAATGCAGTGTGCCGTGATCGAATTTGCCCGCAACGTCGCGGGGCTTGAAAACGCCAATTCGACCGAGTTTGATCGGGATACAGACCATCCCGTGATTTGCCTGCTGGACGAACAGCGGAATATCACGCAAAAGGGCGGCACCATGCGATTCGGGCGCCGAAGAGTGTCACCTTGAGGAAGGAAGCCGCGCTGCCGAACTGTACGGCACTCAGGCGATTCAGGAACGGCATCGTCATCGGTACGAATTCAATAACTCGTTTCGCCAGCAATTTGCAGCACACGGATTGCTCTTTTCCGGACTTAGTCCTGATGGCGCCTTGGTCGAAATCGTCGAGTTGCCTTCGCACCCGTGGTTCGTTGCGGTGCAGTTCCATCCCGAATTCAAATCGAAACCAACACGCCGCTCAGCCGCTGTTTGCCGGCTTCGTGCGAGCGGCAATTGATCGCCATAGTCACAAATCGAATCGGGCAGCTCGAGACACAACCGGCGACGAGTTGTCCAGCGAGACGCCAAAGTAACTACACTGGAATCGAATAACGCGTGAGGGGACGATGAGCGAAGATCAGGATTCGGGCGAGAAGAAGATCATTATTGACGAAGATTGGAAGAGCCAGGTTGAGCGTGAGAAAGAAGAGCTGGCTGGAGGCGTGACCGAAAGCGACGCCGGCGAGCAACCAGCACAGACGCCAGACGAATCGCAGCAGATGCCCGAGCCCGATTTACCTCCCGCGTCCTTAGCCTTCCTGATTTCAACCATGGCGGCCCAGGCGATGGCGGCGATGGGGCAGCTGCCTGATCCGATTACGGGCAAGCCTGAAGTCCGTCTCAAGTTCGCCAAGCATCACCTGGACATGTTGGCCATGTTGCAGGAAAAAACGAAAGAGAACGCCTCGGCCGAGGAAGCCGAAATGCTGGAAGATGCACTCCACCAACTGCGGATGATGTTCGTGCAGTTGAATTCTCAAATGGCATGATTCTGCCAGCGGAAGCCACCCAGCCATTGCGTCAGCACCGAATCAACGAGCTGACCAAGGCTCCGTTTCTACCGTCATTGCAGCATTCATCGGCTCAGGTCACAGGGCCATGTTGCATGATCGTCCGATTAATCAATTAGATGACAATTCCCTAAATTATCACAATTTGTTGATCAATCCATGTTTGCATTCAACTGCCTCCGGGCACCAAGAAAACGCCATCAGCGTGATTTGCAGCCCTGCCGATCGCGTCGCGCATCCGCGACGGTGGAATTTGCGGTCTGCCTGCCAGTGTTGGTCATTATCATCCTGGGATCGATCGAAGCCTAAAACATGATCTTCCTTAAGCAGACGCTTACCGAAGCCGCCTATCAAGCCGCCTATCAAGGCCTTGGTTGGAATGCAGCCCGGAGCGACAGCCACGGAGGTCGACAACCGGATCAACGCCGTACTCATTGCGCACAGCATCGCTCATTTAGACGTCGCCGTCGCTGGTGGGAGCTTAAGTTCTGTCAATCCTGTATCCCTTTACGATCAACGTTACCGCGAATGCCAACGCGAATCGACTTGGCCCGGCGATGATTCCAGGCGCGACGCAGATTGTTTCCAGCGTTACCGCATTGAAACAGGTGGACCAGGTTGATCGCCTGACTCGGCCAACGACTCCGCGGCCGCATTGGTTGCCAAATCTTTGGCTACACGTCGACTTGGCGAATACGCAGCGGGCGCGTACCGAGCTGCGCCATCTTTGCATTCAGCCAACGCGATTCTCGTTGCTCATCGCGACTAGATCGACGGAATGGAGACTTTCGGCCGTTTTGAAGAAGTTCAGAAACGTTCAAAACACTTGCGGATAGAAAAAAACTGCCGTGCCCGAAGAAAGTGGGCCTCCATGCCAAGAAGGCCATCCCTGATTGACTTGTATCCCCTCCGAGTGAATCGGTTGGGTCAGGTAACGAACAACCACCTCTTGGGCACGGCGAGTTTTCAACAAGCATTCCAAACACTTGATTCGATTGACCTTATGGCCACTGATCTGTTTAGTGACGTTATTCCGACAGCTCGTTCAACAACTGTCCAAACTCGGGCATGCTGTCGCTGAGATAGGCGAGCCATGCATCTGGACGCCAAATTTCGACGCAGATTGCCGCTCCCACTAACAACACTTCGCCACCCGCATCTACGCCCAGAAACTCGCGAAATCCTTCTGGAACCAACAGCCGACTCTTGTTGGCCAATTGCACGTCGCGATGTCGAGTCGACAACAATCGTCCCAACCTTTGCACATCGTCGATCCGCCCCGATAAACGGCCGGCTTGTATCTTCGCTTGCACCAGGCTTACGGAGCTGTCGAGTCGGTTTTTCCAGGTTTCGGCCTGCCACAAAGAAAGCGAACCCGGACGCTCCTTGGCCAGGATGCAGGTCTTGTCGCCAAAGTGATCTACCAACTCGGCGGGAACGGAAAGTCGAAATCGATCGTCCAAGGAACGACGAAACTCGCCCAGGATCAGCGGGTTGTTGGCGTTCATGGATTGGCAACCTCAAACCGACGTTCATCCAGCGAATCCCTCCGTGAGCACCGCAGTTTTGGGCTAACTTCCCACTGATAGCGAATATGAAACGACTAATTGGGCTCATTTCCCACATCTGCGAATATAGCGATCGCGATCCTGTTTGCAAGACAGTCGCCAGGAAGAATTCGAGAAATCTCGACCGCGATTTTTTATGCGACGAGGAAGGCGCCATTGCAGGACAAGAAGATCAACGTTCCAACGTCGACTGACGACGCAGGATGTGATGGTAGTGCTGCGCGAAGCGATGCGATTCATCACGGATGTACTGCAAGAGTCGTAATGCAAAGGCGTGACGACCCAATCGCAGCGGTTCTTTCACGCCAGCTTGATAAATTTCTTCGTGCTTTTTTGCAAGAGAAATCACGCATGGCCGGTCAATGCCGAGAGTCGAAAACGCTTCAAGCGCGGAATTCAGTTGCCCTCTTGCCACCATCAATCAGAATGATGTCAGGGAAAGCCTGACCCTCGTCATGCAGTCGTTGATACCGCCGAGCGACGACTTCATGGATGCTGCGAAAGTCATCAATGCCTTGAACTTCTCGAATTTTGAATCGTCGATAGCCAGGCTTGAACGGCAGACCGTCAATGAACTGCACGAGACTCGCCACGGTTTCACCACCCCCCAAATGGGCGATGTCGATGCCTTCAATCGTGCGGGGCGTCTCATTCAGCTTCAACACCTTACGCAATCCGGCCAGACCCTTTTCGGGTCAATTTGGAAAACCTCCGGCTGCGCGTGCGTGTCCAACTCGCCGCGTCGGTCAAGCGTCTCCAGCATATGGATTTCGTCGCGCAAGCCTGGCCGCTTTTTCAAAATCCTGTCGGCTCGATGCTTCCTGCATTTCGTTGCGCATCTGTTTCAACAGTCGCGTCTTGTTTCCCTCAAGGAACATCTGCAGTCGCCTGATATCGCGACGGTACTCTTCTTTGCCAATTCGCAGGTTACACGGAGCGGTGCATTGATCGATGCTGGCCAGCAGGCAAGGTCGAAACCACTGCCAGCGCTCGTCGCCGTCTTCGATGTCCAGACTGCAGGTGCGAAACTTGAAGATGCGTTGCATCACCTGCAACGCCCCGCGCAACGATCCGGCGCTGGTGAAGGGTCCATAGAGTTTCGCCCCGAGATCTTCGGTTCCCGCGTCACCTCGACCCGGGGAAAATCTTCATGCGTCGTGATCATCAGGTAGGGAAACGTCTTGTCGTCTTTCAGCTCCTTGTTGTGTTTTGGCTGAATGTCCTTGATCAGGCGCGACTCCGCCAGCAACGCGTCGACTTCGCTTTCGCATTCCATGAAATCCAGGTCTGCAATTTCGCTGCACCCAGTCCCGGGTGCGATATTCGGCAGTGGCCTGCTTCAGAAAGTAACTGCTGGCGCGGGCACGAAGGTTCTTGGCTTTACCGATGTAGATGACGTGACCGGCTGCGTCTTTCATCAGGTAAACGCCCGGTGTCTGTGGAAAGAGTTTCACTTTCTCCGCAGGCATCAGGGGATCGGCGGTTCATCTGGCGTAGGGACATCGTCGGGCATAGCCGGATTATAGGCAGAGTGCCGTCCGTTGACCGTATGGGTTCTTGGATCACAGAGATTCAACTGCCTGTGAGGCAAAAACGCATCATCATTCCTTCGATGATCGAAAGTTGCCTCACTTCTGATCCCGGAGCCGCGTGGAGGCGGCGGTTTGCTGCTAATTGCGCAAGGTGATTCCGCCGGGCCCGAAAATTGCTGCAACGGAAACTGTTGCACAGCACCCGGGAGACTGGAAATGTCCGCAAGATTCTCGCTCTGCCTCATTCTGTTACTGCTACAAGCGCTGCTCGCTGCATCTCCTGCGGCTGCCGGACGGAAATCAAAGGGGCATGGAAACGCCAAACACGGCGGTGGACACGGCCATCACGGCCCACGCACTCTGGTGAGTTTTGGTCCCAACGGATTCAATGTCGGCGTAATCGGCAATCATTTCGGAGTGGAGTTCGGTGTACCCTGGCAAGCAGCGCCGATTTATGGCAATCGGCCGCCCATCACCTATTACCCCAATGCACGCTACGGCATCGGACCGCTGCACGGTCAACCATTGTCCGCCTCCTGAAGTAGCCTATCCAGGGGCAACATCCCCAAACTCTATCGAACATCAAAACGGCAATTGCCATACGGAATTCCACAGCAGTTCTCACCTCCGTGGGTAGCTGGCAATAAAGTCCAACAGGCGCAATGATTCCAACAAATCCAGGTGCCTTCCCGTTTCAGGCCAAAGCGGATCACGCCTTTCATCTGGCCGATTCGACCTTGCGTTACCGGCCGTTCGTCACGCCATCGCGGAAGATCCTCAGAACGGAAAGTTGTTTCTGTTCGAGTCCCATGTGCACACTGCCTTGGGCGACTACGACGCCGCGGCGGGAGCATTAGGCCGCGGGTTTCAGCGGCTCCCGCCAGACGAATGGAACTTCATTGTTCAGAAAGCTCAATCCTTTTACCCACAGGCGAACTACGGTGCTCAGCTTGATGGCTCGCCACAGTCGCTGACAGCCGACCAAGCGACGCTGCGGTGCATCTGATCCGAGGATATCACGACCTTTACGTTGGTCGCTTAGGAACCAGTCAAATGGCGTTGGAGAGGGCTATCGCGCTGGATCCCGACAATCAATGGGCGGTTGCATTGCTGCAGATCATGGCTCAATGACTCCGGAAGTGCCCATCGAAGCACTGCCAGCCCGCCCGTGCCGGTTTCTACAACGGAATAATGCTGACGTCTAGAGCGTCTATGCTCTCGGTGTAGCGGTATTTCGCCGGTCCATCGGCCATGCGGATATAATTGGCCGACTGGACTAAATTGCCTCGGAGAACGCCGCGAGGTCCTTTTGCATCGCATCGAGCCGTTCCGACATCTGGTCCGCCGTCCGCTCCAAGCTGGCCAATTGCTCAGCCGGAACATGGGTAAACATGTAGAACTTGACTTTTGGCTCCGTGCCGGACGGCCGCACCGCCACGTAGTTCCCCTCCTCGGCCAGGTCGAGAATCACCATGTCGCCTATGGGGACCCTTCGAGCGGTTCGGTAGAGCCGTCTGGTTTCACGACGCGATCATTGCCGTAGTCGCGCACCGCGACGACCTGCATGCCGCCGATCTCTCGGGGTGGCTCGCTGCGGAATTTGGCCATCAGCGTCTTCATTTTTTCCATGCCTTCCGAGCCGGCCATCTTCTGAGTCACCAGTCGTTCGGCGTGGTAACCGTGCTGCCAATACAGCGACTCCAACCGCTCGTGCAGCGATTGTCCCGCCGCCTTGCAACTCGCTGCCAATTCACACATCAACATTGCCGCGACAGCAGCGTCCTTGTCTCGGGCATACTGCCCTACCAGGTATCCGTGAGACTCTTCGCTACCAAAGACGAACTTGTCGGGGCCCGATTCGTCCATCTGCCCACCGATCCATTTGAACCCCACCAGCAGATTTCCCATCGTCTTCACGCCGTACGAATCACCCAGCCTCTTGATCATGTCGGTCGTCACAAGCGTTTTGACGAGATAGTGATCCGCGGACAACGTTCCGGCCTTCTTGCGTTGCTCCAACACATAATCGCCGATCAACACGCCAATCTGGTTACCATTCAGCGTTCTCCACTCGCCTTGCGGGTCGGTTGTCACGGGAGCCGCGCATCCCAGTCGGTCGCAGTCAGGATCGGTAGCCAACACGATATCAGCGTTGACGTCTTTGGCCCGCTCGATCATGACGTCGAACACCGCGGCGTTTTCCGGATTGGAAACATGCTCCGGCACGTTGGGAAAGTCGCCATTCGGCTCTGCGTGCAAGGCGAACAGCTCGACATCGTCAAACCCGGCAGCTTCCAGCGCGGGCAAGACCGCGGTGCTGCCAACACCATGCAGTGGCGAGTAGATGACCTTCAACTCACGCGGTCCGGCGAAGGACTGGGCCTTCAACTCACCCAGGAAGGCCGCGTCCACCTCCTCTTTGCACATCACGATTTTGCCAGCCGCCACCGCTTCGTCAAAATCGGCCCGCGCGATCGACTCGACATTCATCACCCGATCAATAATCGTCCTTGTCGTGAGGCGGCAGGATTTGGCCTCCCGTCGACCAGTAGGCCTTCACGGCGTTGTCGCTGGGCGGGTTATGGCTGGCGGTGACCATGATCCCACACGAGCACCCTTTGAGCGCACGAGAAACGACAATTCGGGCGTGCTGCGAATCTCATCGAGAAAGTAGACGGTGTAGCCGGCCGCCACCATGACCTCGGCACACAACCGGGCAAACTCAACTGACTTGTGACGCGTGTCGAAAGCGATCGCACAGGAGAGCTCTGCGTCACCGCCAAGGTGCTCCTTCACATAGTCGGCCAGTCCCTGGGCGCTTTCACCAATCGTTCGCTCATTGATCGCGTTCGAACCGATCGGATACATCCGACCGCGACGGCCGCCGGTGCCAAATGGGATAATCGTCCAAAAAGCCTCATCCAATTCGGCCCACTTGCCTGCGTTGATGTGTGCCAGGACCTGCTCGACGTAATCGCCATAGCGTGCTTCGGTCAGCCAGCAACGAATGTTCTCCACAGCACCCTGTGAGAGCTTGCCCGCTTTCGCGGCGTTGGAAACTTCGTTCAGGGCGGACGCCACGTCGGGCGTAACCGTTTTCTCAGTCATCTTTGTCTCGTTGGGGACGATGTGTTTTCCAGCACTTGATCATTGGAGCCGCAGGTCTGGGCTCGATTCTAGAAAGTGACTGGCCTGCTCACAACAGACCGGAAGCTTGGTTGGAGCACAATCGGCCGTTTCCTATACTGACGTCCCGGTTCCTGCGGCCGCTCGACAAGAGGGTCAATGGATGGAGATACTGCTTCCAGCGCCAAAGCCATTGCCCACGGAACTATCATGGAAAATCCTAAATCGCCAGAACCGATTATCAGCGTTTCCGGATTGCGTGGAGTCATCGGCGAGTCGTTGACGCCGGAAGTCACGAGTCGATACGTCGCGGCCTTCGCAGCCGAGATTCCTGCTGGGCCGATTGTCGTGACCCGAGACGGTCGCGCCACGGGGCGAATGATGGCCGAAATCGTGCGGTCAACGTTGTGTGCTGCCGGGCGTGATGTGATTTACGGCGACGTGGCTGCCACGCCAACTACGGGAATTCTCGTACGCGAAAGGCAGGCGGCCGGCGGCGTGCAGATTTCTGCAAGTCACAACCCACGACAGTACAATGGGTTGAAGTTGTTTGGCGGCGATGGACGTGTTCTCTCGGCGGTCAAGGGAGAACCGATCCTGCAGCGATACAACGACCTGCACGCCAACTGGGCCACGTACGACAAGATTGGTGCTGCCACCGTGGGTCGAGGACACGACCTCCACGCATTTGGAATCTGTTTTGGCCATCGTAGAGCCAAATCGAATACTCGACCGCGCCTTCAAGGTACTACTCGATTCAAATCACGGTGCTGGCAGCGTTCTGGGACAAAAACTCCTCGAAGCATTCGGCTGTAGAACCACAATTCTGGGTGGAACGCCGGACGGACAGTTTGCGCACCTGCCGGAACCGACGGCCAAGAACCTCGAATCCGTCAGCGCGGCAATCATCAACGCCAATGCCGCAATCGGCTTCTGCCAGGATCCTGACGCTGATCGTTTGGCGCTGATTGACGAAACCGGCCGCTATGTCGGTGAAGAGTTCACGTTGGCGTTATGCGTCGAACATATTTTGTCGCACACCAAGGGTCCCATCGTGACGAATTGCTCGACGAGTCGGATGGCTCAAACGATCGCCGAAAGACATGGCGTGCCATTCTTCCGTTCGAAAGTAGGGGAGGCCAACGTTGCCGATTTGATGCAGGAGAAGAAAGCCGTATTTGGGGGTGAAGGCAACGGCGGGCCGATTGAACCACGCGTCGGTTATGTTCGCGATAGTTTTGTCGGCATGGCACTGATTTTGGAAATGATGGCTGAGCGAGATCAACCACTCAGCGAACTCGTCGACGAATTACCCCAATATGCAATTCACAAGACCACCGTGACTGTAGAACCAGCGCCATCCCAGATGCGCTCGAAGCACTTGAGAAGCATTTTGACAACGCCGAGTCCAATCGACTCGATGGCCTTCGGCTGGACTGGCCCGACAAGTGGCTGTTGATTCGAGCCAGCAACACTGAACCGATCGTGCGACTCGTGGCAGAGGCAGATACGCTCGCTGAGGCTGAATCGATCTGCGAGCAGGCTCGCATACCATTCGGACCCAGGGGACCTGATGTTTCGCCCAGATGGCAGCTTGACGCACGGCGATATGTCGCGTCAAAACAGCTTAGTTTGCTGTGACAACGTATGCCATGTACCTGGGTGAGGCGGACCAATGCAGTCGCTTGACCTCAATATTTCACGAGTTTTCGATCGTTCCGGAACCTCCGGTCGAGGTGCTGATGCTGTGCTGCCTCGTCGGTGTTGCCATGTCGCGAAGAACCGGTTGATTTCAGATGCGCATGTTTTCGATGTCAGGAAAACAGCGCGACCAACACAGCGATGGATCAATTGTGCGGAGTGGTTTCACCAAGCCGGGAGCAGTTGAGGCGGCGATTCAGAGGTGGCGGGGTGACGACAATTACCTCAACCAATACGTTGTTTTCCAACCAAATCACGCAGCACCTCGGGCACGATAACGGAACCATCGGCCTGCTGGTAGTTTTCCAGGATCGCGATCATGGCTCGGCTGATGGCAATCGCCGTGCCGTTCAGCGTGTGGACGAAATGCGTCCCTTTTTCGCCCTTGGTCTTGTAAGCGGATATTCAATCGTCGTGCCTGGTAGTCGGTGCAATTGACGGTGCTGGTCACTTCGCCCTACTCGCCCGCCTCGCCGCGTCCCGGCATCCAGGCTTCCAGGTCGAACTTCCGATAGGCGGGTCCGCCCAGATCGCCGGTCGCCGTATCGACGACGCGGTAGGGCAGTCCCAAGCCAGTCGAAGATGCGGCACTCCAACTCGCAGAAGTGATCGAGCATCGCGTCGCTCTGATCGGGCAGCGTAAAGGCGAACATCTCGACCTTGGTGAATTGGTGGACGCGATAGAGTCCGCGGGTCGCTCGCCCGTGCGGCTCCGGCTTCGGTGCGGAAGCAGTGGCTGATGCCGCACAGCTTCATGCGGCAAGTTGCTCCGAGTCGACAGTTGGCCGGCTGTACAGTCCGCCCAGCGTGATTTCGGCCGTCGCGACCAGACTCAGGTCGAGTATGTCGATGCTGTAGATTTGCGTCTCCGGTCCGCGCGGAATGAAGCCAATCCCTTCGAGCATTCGTTGTAGCGCCAGGTCGGGCGTAATGGCTGGAGTGAAGCCCTCGGCGATCAGCGTTTGCATGGCGTACTGCTGCAAGGCCAATTCCAGCAACACCGCTTCGTTCTTCAGGAAGTAGAAACCGTGGCCGGTGGTACGAGCCCCGCCTTCGAAGTCGATCAGGTCCAACGAGTCTCCCAGGTCGACGTGGTCCTGACTTCGAAATCAAATTTCCTTGGTTCGTGTTTGCCTTTGCGCAATTCCAGGTTGGCTTTGTCGTCGACTCCGACCGGCGCATCCGGATGCGACATGTTGGGAATCATCCGCTGGATTTCGATAATCTCTTTGTCGAGTTCATCGTGATTCACGCTGTTTGTTGTCCTTTTGTTCGCGGAGCTTTCGTGCTTCTTCTTTCTTGGCTTCGCGTTCTTCGTTGTCCTTGGCCTTTCCGATGAGCTTCGAGTACTCGTTGGCCTTGCGGTTCAGTTCCTGCGCTTCCTGGTCGAGATCACGGCGTTTGATTTCCCGTTCGACCAATCCTGCCACATCGGCCGTAACACCACGCCTCTTGCAATTTTCCTGAACGGCATCGGCGTTGTCGAAGATGTACTTGCGATCGAGCATGTTTGGTTTGTCTCAGAAGGACTTCATTGGGAAATCAGGGCCCCGCGGTCATCCACCGCGAGACCGGAATAACGCAAGGACTACACATCATGACGCTTGCCAGCTTAACTCGAAAGGCGACTCAGTTCGTGCCACAGGTGGCGCTCGATCGAATCCCGCGATGAAAATCGGCCAGCGAAAACTTCTCGTTGGGACCATGCAAATTGTCATCGTTCAGTCCCCACCCCAAGAGCAGCGTATCGACGCCCAAGAATCTCTTTGAACGCTGTAACCACGGGGATTGATCCGCCGGCGCGAATGAAGACTGGCGAATGACCAAAACCATGTTCGATGGCGTTCGCTGCCGCATGCATATACGGGCTCTCCAAATCGACCACGACGCCCGGGTGCACCGTGAAAATAGTCCAGTTCCATGTTGATTCCGGGAGGGCACAGCCCTTCCAGCATCTCTTGCAGGCTGGTTCGCACCGTTTCCGGATCCTGATTTGGGACCAGCCGGCAACTGAACTTTGCACTGGCGCGAGCCGGCAGCACCGTTTTTGCCCCTTCGCCCTGATAGCCACTCGTCAAGCCATTGATATCAAACGTCGGCCTTGCCCAGCGACGTTCGAGCGTGGTAAAGCCCTCTTCCCCACGCAATTCATCAACGCCAACTTGTTTCTTGAAGGCAGCTTCGTTGAACGGCAGGTCGGCAAACTGTTGCCGTTCGCGATCCGACAACGGCAATACTTCATCGTAGAAGCCTGGAATTTGTACCCGGTTCTTCTCCCCCATCAATGCTGCCAGCATCTGCGTCAACGCATTTGCGGGATTGGCAACCGCTCCACCAAATGTACCCGAGTGCAAATCCTGGATGGGCCCTTGAAGCTTCAGTTCAAAATAGCCAATCCCTTTCAGGCCGTACGTGATTGCCGGTTTGCCGCGATCGAATTGCGACGAATCGCTGATCACCGCGACGTCGCACGCCAGTCGTTCCCGCTCGGTCTCGAGAAACTTATCCAGATTGGGGCTGCCAACCTCTTCCTCGCCTTCGATCAGGAATTTGAGTTTGACCGGCAACTTCCCAACCACTTCCTGCCAGGCTTCGGCGCTGATGACATGCGTCATCATCTGGCCTTTGTCGTCGGTCGCCCCTCGAGCCACAATGTTGCCATCCACTCGGGTTGGTTCGAACGGTGGACTGTTCCACTCTGCCAGCGGATCCGGAGGTTGGACGTCGTAATGGCCATAAATCAACACAGTCGGTCGTCCCTCGACGTCCGGTGACTCGGCCCACACAATGGGATGTCCGTCGGTCTCCACGATTTCCGTCGTCAGCCCCATTCCGGCAAATCGTGACCGCAACCATTCCGCCGTGGTTCGCATGTCGCCAGTGTGATTACTGTCAGTGCTCACACTGGGGATTTTCAGCAGGTCACACAATTCCTCCTCGAACCGATCCCGGTTCTCTTCGAGAAATTTTTCGATATTCTGCAGTTGGGGCGTGGTCATCGTTGGGTTTTCCGGGTGCGTTCAACTAGAAAGATCGACGATAGACCCTTCAGATATTTCCAGGCACTTGCCACAGCAATTCGCCGGAAGCGGCCTCGTACAATTCAGGCGTCCAAATATAATGGCGGTAACACGTTCCCACCACCACGGCTGGTTGGCGGGGTTCGCATGACGCAGACAAGGAGATGTGTTTTGGGCCACGAATCGATCACGTTCGGCGAGCTGGATACTTTGACCGACACAAGACAAGCTGAGAACGTCGTACGTAAGAAGCAGCCACGCTACAACGTCGTGCTTTGGGACGACGACGACCATACCTACGATTACGTGATCCGGATGATGCGAAGATTGTTCGGATACAACATGACTCAGGCGTTGGGCATTGCCGAGCAAGTCGACGCCGGCGGGCGGGCAATCTGTCTGACGACGACGATGGAACACGCCGAACTCAAACGCGACCAGATTCACGCCTTTGGACGTGATTACAACAGCCGCAATTGCGAAGGCGCCATGTCGGCCTCGATCGAGCCGATTGAATAGTCGCTGCGACGGCAGCTTGAAGGCGCAACAGTTGGGGGCATAACGGCGATGCGGCAATAGTCGAGTCGGTTACCTGTCAGTATACTGCGGTTCGTCCGCTGTTGCCTTTGCCTACCTACCTTCCTGCTGACTAACCATGCCCACTCTGAAAACGCACACGCTGGGCTGCAAAGTCAATCAATACGAGACCGAACTCGTACGTCAGGGGCTGGCAAGCGTCGGGTACGAGGAAGCACTCCGCGCATCCAGCCGATCTGTGCGTCGTCAACACATGCACGGTGACGAACGAAGGGGACGCGAAGAGTCGCCAGGCGATTCGCAAATTGGCTCGAGAGAATCCCGATTCGAGCATTGTCGTGATGGGCTGCTACGCGACACGATCCCCCGACGAATTGGCAGCTTTGCCCAACGTCACGGAAGTCGTCACCGACAAACGCGAGATTCCCGACCTGCTCGGCCGCTTTGGTGTCGTCGATCTGCCCAACGGAATCAGCCATTTCGGCCGCCGTCACAGGGCCTATGTCAAAGTCCAGGATGGTTGCCTGCTCAGATGCAGTTATTGCATCATTCCCCACGTTCGACCGGAAATGCACAGTCGTCCATTACAGGACGTGGTCGACGAGGTGAAGCGACTGACCGATAACGGCTACCGCGAGGTGGTGCTAACGGGTATTCACCTGGGACATTATGGTGTCGATCGAAATCGATTGAAGAAAAAAGAGCAGTGGGTCCGACTGGCCGATTTGACGGCAGCTTCGCCGAAATCCCGGGCGATTTTCGGATTCGCTTGTCCAGTATCGAAGCCACGGAAATCACTCGCGAACTGCTGGACGTCATGGCCGAACATGCAGACCGGGTCTGCCCCCATTTTCACGTATGCCTGCAAAGCGGTTCAGAAAAAGTGCTGCGGCGGATGCGACGGCGTTGGGGTGCAAAGAGATTCGTCGATCGCTGCCAGCTGATTCGAGAAAGATTGCCGGACGCCGCCTTGACGACCGATGTGATTATCGGTTTTCCAGGCGAGACGGACGAAGATTTCGCCGATACGTGCCGAGTCTGTGAAGCTTCACAGTTTTCCAAGATTCACATGTTCCCCTTCAGCGCCAGAAAAGGCACACCGGCGGCCAATATGGATGAACAGATATCCAAGCCGGTGAAAGTGGAACGCGGGAAACAATTGGCTGATCTTGAGGCGCGACTACGGTCCAAATATGTCGCGTCGCTACAAGGGAAAACATTGCAAGTCCTGATCGAAGGTCAGCCGGACGATCCAGATATCGCCGCGGTGGGCACGGCCTGTCGATACCTGCCAGTCTACTTCCCGGCAAGCATCGATCCGCAAAGGGCCCGATGTACCTTGGGCGATTTAACCCGCGTTACAGCTGGTGCAGCCTACTCGGATGGATTGCTGGCGGGCCCGACGGGAATCTAGCGTGCATTGAAAAGGGTGTCGAAATTCCGCCCCATGGAGACCACTGAAGCAGTGTTCCACGTCCCGGAGACTGGTACTCGGAGGGCAAGCCGAACGGATCCGTCGCTTCTGCGGCGATGCTAACGCCCGGCAGCTTTTTTCGAACCAGTCAAATCACAGCATCGAGACTCGCAAATCTGAACGGACCTTCGAATCGGGTTATCGATTCCATCCAAAAGCGTTACCGCGACGCGCATAGTCTGTCGCCACCGACCGCCGTGGGACCTCGACCGGTTTGGGCTGGACGTCAAACGTGATACCGCCCAGCTGTCTCGGCACCAACCCATTCATTTGGGGACCTGGACCCGGAATGGGTTTCTGTTGAGCTCCATACGATTTGATAATTCGCAGCACGGCGGGGTTGATTTCCGTCTTACCATCCTCGCGGGGTGTACCCACGGAGTTGAAACTGCCAACGGTCACCAGGCTCTCACTACGGTCATGAAACTCGTACGCCTCGACCCCACGTTTCCGCAACAGTTCGGTCAACTGGTGAGCCTGCTCGGCGGCATCGGCCAAACGATCGCTGACGGTAACGCCTCGTTCTACCGCTTCTTTGATTTTCTTCTGGTCAATCAGTACCTTGCCTCGAAAGGTGGCTACTTGGACGGTGTATTTCCCCGGACAATCCAACAGCCCATGCTTGACGCCGCTGTTCATGCTGGCGACCATCGAGTCGACTCCGCTGGGTGCAAAATATTCCTTGGGCAACTTTGGGTTACGCGTGATAAAGGCGTGTCCCAGCGGTCCTTTTTGTTGCTTTTCGGCGTTGCCACTAACATATTTCTGCAGGTGGCGAAGTCCGGCGAACCGGAGCGTAGAACGACTGTCTTTTCCCAAGTTGAGCGAAGTCGGCTTGGCGTGTTTTAAGGCCTTCAGCGCTTTGGCCGCGTTGGGATCGTCGTGCGTTGGGAAGTTGCCTACAAGAACGGCGTACTCATCAAACGCAACCGGTTTCTGGTACCGCATCTGCCTGGGCTCGCCATATCGATCAAGTCCGATTCCCGTTACCGTCCCGGTGTAATCGTAGTCCTGCTTAAGAATGAAAGCCGGCAGCTTGTATCGCTTGCGTAGTTCCTGCACCAATGCATTGGCCTCGGCCCTCGAACCTTCCCCGGCGAAGGATGCGGCCATGATCATCCATGGACCATGCGATTCGTCCAGCTCATAAACGGCGTTCGGATCCGCCTCGACTGCGCCGAAACTTCGCAAAGCGGGCAATCGGAGACTGTGCTGGAGTCGCCATCGTCAGGAGGACACAACATGTTGCACCAACACAAGCGGCTACCGTGGATACGCCGTATTTCGAAGCTCTCTGAATTTTCCGTTGATTCCGCATGGGAAGAAATTTCCTGGATCGAATCGGACCAAGCACAAACACATGACCGCTCCACCACTGGCAGCGATCCCGCGGGGGACGGTACCAAAACGCAAACTTCGTCTCTAGTCCGCGCGTCTCACGTAGCGATAGCATTGCGAGCGGCGCGACGCGTCGCACTGGGTCATGAACCACGAATGGGAACGCAGGACTGGGAACGGCGAATGAGCTCGCCGCAGCGTTATCGGCTCACACCCATGAAGAAACTGAATTGGCGGATGTCGTCGGTATCTTCGCGGGCCACCGGCACGGCAAAATCCAACGCGATCGGCGCGGGCCCCATGGCCGGTACGGAAATTCGCAAGCCGGCACCCAACGACACTCGATAATCATCACCATCGATGTGCAAATCTTCTTCGATGGTACCGTAATCGCAAAACGCGACACCCTTCAGCATGTCGTCGGCTGTGATTGGGAAGAGATACTCGACTGAGCCGAGAAAGCTGAGATCGCCACCGACCGCAACGCCTGAGACCTTTGGAGTCGCTCCGCGGAAGTCAAAACCACGTAGCGTTGCATAGCCGCCAGCATAGTACGTGTCATAAATGGGAGTCTGCGAGCCGGTGATCCCCAAACGATTCGAGAAACCAAGGACGTGACGGCCGGAACCATCGGGACGTTCCGTCACGAGAAAGTATCGCCGGTAATCGATGGTTCCCCGCGAATAGTCATACGTGCCAAAAACCTGTTCAAAGCTCGCCTCGAAGTAATAGCCCTGCGTCGGGGCAAACGGGATGTCTCGTGTATCCTGAGTCAGCGAGAAGCGTGCCCCGTAAACTTCGTTCCGTCCCAACGCCTCATCCAGCTGGGGAACTCCCGGCACGCGAGGATCGCTGACCGTGACTTCCTCCGCCCGCAAGCTGGCACTGATACTCATGTCGGGGGTGATGCGATAGCCAAACCCAACTCGACCACCAAGTCGTTCTTCGTTCCAATCAAAGAAGTTTCGCGTGAACAGAAAACCGCTGAGGTTGAAACTGATTCGTGTATCAAACAGGTAGGGCTCGGTGAACTGCAACATGTACCGTTGCACGTCGTTGCCGGGCATCGCTTCCAGCCGAAAGCCCTGGCCAGCGCCACGGAAGGCCGTTCCATTCGCCCAGTCATCCCAACTCCTGGGAACCCTTCGCCAATCGAAGTTCTTCTCATCAATCACGATCTGGCCGGTCACGCCAGCATCCGAGTTGACCGCTGCACCGACCATCAAGCGTCCGGTCTGGGTTTCCTGGAGATTCACGATGATGTCGGCCATCGGTGTTGGCACGCCGAGATCGGGATTGACGAACGGATTCTGTTGCGGCGCAACCTGATAGGCGGCGTTTGGCGAAAAGGCCGCTTCGGGATCGTACGGCTGTGACCAGGGGTCTGTCGCGGCGGGTGGCGGCGGCGGCGGCGATCCCCATGGTGCGGTTTGATACGTTGGCGCACCAACCACGGGCCCTGATGGTCCGTAAACCGGTGCCGTCGATTGGTAGCCCGGGGGTCCTGACGCCGAAGGTGGCGGCAGCGGTTGGCTGTACTGTACGGGTTGGACCGATTGATATTGGGGCACCGTCGGTCGATTAACTGGCGCTCCAGAGACTTGCATTGGCTGTTGCCAATGGTCAGAAGCCCCAGAATATTGATTTGGCGTTTGAGCTGCACCGTAGCCAGCCCAGGGGTCTGGCGACTGATAACGGAGGACTTTTCCGTCGGTCGAGGACGGCGTCTGGTTTGCCGAAGGTAGTTGCTGTTCGTCAGCCAAGGGTTGTCGCAGTATCTGTTTCGACAGATCAGCATCGCGCAACGGTTGCTGCCAGGTGCTACAGCCCGTGAGTATCAAGGTGCAGAGCGAAAGTGAAAATGCCAAGGAGTGCTTTGTCACTTGGGAGCCCCTGCATTGGAGTCAGCCGGGGCGGGAATCATCCTGGCTTCAATTTCCAGGTCGACAACCGGGTGGTACGCGGTATGTCCCGACGGCGATTGCCCACGGATTCTCGTCGAGGTTTGGGCCGCCATTTTGGTTTCATTGACATCTGGTGCCTTGACCACGATCTTGGGGGTGACACCTTGAGCAGGATCATGAAGGAATAGCTGCGATGACTGCAGCCTTCGCTCGCTCGCTCGTAACTCGCGAATGTCGACAACGTCACCGGGGCGAATCGAGAGCCGATTCAACACCACGCTGCGCCGCGTGTGTGCATACTCTCCGTCAATGTTCACGATGATCCGACCAACGCGAAATTGTTGTCCCTCGTCAACTTTGTAAACAAGGTCCAACTGGCCAGGGTCTTCCAGGAAAACCGGTTTCACGTCGATGTCCGAAGTGATGTACCCTTTGCTGCCATAAATGTCTCGGAGGTTCTTGAGATCACGCCGCAATTCGCTGACATTGTAAAAGTCGCCCGGCGCAATTTGCAGACGGTTCTTCAATGCCGCCTGTTCGAATCGCTCGTTGCCGATAAAGCGAATCTCCCTCACGCGATATCTTGGCCCTTCGTCAATCACAAACTTGACCTTGGCCCACGTACCTTCGTCGTTCAAATCAACTTCACGACCCACGCGAGCTCCAAAATAGCCGAGACTTCGGTAATAGGAGGTTAACCGCTCAACGTCCTGGTCGACCGTGCTGCGGTCCAGTTTTCCGCCCATGAAATAGAGGATGCCTGGCTTCGAGTCAATTTGCGTCTTCAGCCGAGCCGACGAGGCAATCGTATTGCCGACAAAGCTCGTTTTCTGAATTCGCACAATCTTGCCTTCGTTGATCTGGTATGCCACACCCGTCTGCTTCGGATCGTCAATCACCGAAATCTGTGCATCGCCGAAACCGCGCTCCTGGTACAGACTTTCGAGTCGCCGCCGACCTTCCTCGACACTGTAACGATTCAGCGGGCCACCCTCTTTGATACCGACCGCTTCTCGCAACGCTTTGTCTTTGACTTTCTCGTTGCCAATGAAATGAACATGCTGAATCAAAGGTCGTTCAAACAGTTCGAAAGTAATGATCACCCCGTCAGGCGATTCCTTCTTGTAGGTTTTCACATCACGGAAAAGCCCGGACCCGATCAAGCGACGGACGTCCTTCTCCACCTGATTCGGGTCGTAAATTCGCCCGCTCCTCGTTTGCAGCATGCTGCGTATCTTGGCTTCCGGCACCTGGGCATTGCCCAGCACATTGACTTCCAGCAATGGCGTCTGCTGGACTGGCCCAATGACCGGAATGCGCGGGGGTGGCGGCGGATTCTGTCCCAGGGACCCTTGCGACCCTCCGAAGGGACTCGACGTTCCGGACTGTCCACTGGTTGTGCAACAAACCAGCGTGGCGACACAGAACAACAGCGCGCAGTTCATCCCAATCAATACAGAATGGTCCCAGCTGCGGGATGGTTTTGGTTGCATAAATAGCTACGAAAAGGAACGCGATGAGCCGGCCATCAATCCCGTTCGAACTGATCGAACGGCGATTTGGCCCGGTAGAGATACTAGAAGCCCAGCAACGGAACAAGATTGCTTTTCAAAACTGGACAGCAAGCACGAGTCATCGAGTCCATTTGCGTTCACGGATGAACGCACCGCCGGCAAACCGCGGTGACTAACCAGCAAGCAGTGTCAGCACTTACGAAGATGAAACATCAAAGACTTCATCAACGGCGACGCTTCAAACAACCTTAGAAAGGATCATCGTCATTGACGCCAAACTGCTCTGCTTCCGAGTAGGTTCTGTTGGTAGCCGTCTTGAAGCGGGTAAAGTCGGCTTCCCAGACCATCGCGACGTCGTCGACGGGGCCATTTCGCTGTTTTGCGACAATGATTTCAGCTCGACCCGCCAGATCCTGACGGTCCTCACCGCGATGGTAATATTCCTCGCGGTGCACAAACATCACGACGTCGGCATCCTGCTCGATAGCACCGGATTCGCGTAAATGACTCAGGCGCGGCCGGTTGTCTTTGGATGCCTCGGTTTGCCGGTTCAACTGGGACAGGCACATCACGGGAATTTTCAATTCGCGAGCCATCCCCTTCAGACGCCTGGCGATTTTGGCTACCTGTTCCTGACGAGGGTGGCGCGGATTGTCGGGTTCGATGAGCTGAAGGTAATCGATCACCACCAATCCCAAGCCGCGTTGACGCTTGATTCGCCGCGCTTCGGCAGCAATTTCGACAACGCTACGTGCCGGTGAATCGTCCACGAACAGCGGTGCAACGCTAATCTCTCCCGCTTTTCCCAGCAAGCGTTTTCGCTCTTCTTGCGTGACCGTGCCATTGCGCAGTTTATGACTGTTGACTCGGGCAGCTGAACAGAGCATGCGATCGCCCAATTCTTCTGACGACATTTCCAGGCTGACAAAGAGCACCGGCAGTTTCGAGTCGACCGAGACATTTTCTGCGATATTCAGGGCAAAGGCTGTCTTCCCCATACTGGGCCGCGCAGCAAGAATGATCAGCTCCGAATTATGCAATCCACCCAGTAACCTGTCGACATCGTCGTAACCGGTGGGGGTCGCATTGGCGGACGTTTCACCCTTCATCCGGGCATCAAGGCGATCCAGCGCGTCGTGCATCATCTTTTCGAATTCGATAACGGTGGTGCTGCTGCGACTTTCCAGAATCGCAAAGATGCTCTGCTCGGCTTTGTCCACCAACTCTTTTGTCGTGTGAGGTGAATCGTACGCCTGATTCAGAATCCGCGCACCAGCATCAATCAACTCGCGGCGAACCGAGTAGTCGCGAATGGTGGCCGCATACTTGGCTGCGTTTTGTGCATGAGGCGTCGATTCGATCAGTTTGGCCAGGTAGGCAGCGCCACCCACCTGCTCCAGCAACCCTTGCTGCTTCAGCCGTTCCACCAGGATTGGCAGGTCCAGAGGATCGGTACTTTGACAGATCTCAATGATATGCTCGTAAAGAAAACCGTGGGCTGCATCGTAGAAGTCGCTTGAGCGTAGGACCAACATCACCGTATCGGCGACGCGCGGGTCAAGCAGGATGCTGCCCAGCAGAAGTCGCTCCATTTCGACGCTGCCCGGCTGCTGCCTCTGGAGCAGGTCTTGCCCGGTAGAGTCGGTCCGTTGAATCTTGCCGCCGCTGGAAGATGAAATTGTTGCCACGAGTCAGAACCCTCCTTGTTACCAGCGTTGCTGTTTTTCCAACAGCCAGAATTTCGTGACCATCGACCGCACCCAGAACTTCGATCGCCAGCCCTCTATTTAGATGGTTTCCCGATGTTCAACACCCATCAGGCCAAAAAAACCGGCTCCACTCCCTCAGGAGTCGAGCCGATTGATGTTTTTCACGGTGGAAAATTTGTCGACTAGCGGTCGCCATCTTCCTCTTTGGCAACAGCAGGCACGACCCACACTTTCAGGTCGGTTTCTACCTGAGAATGGAGCTGTACTTTCACCGTATACAGGCCCAGCTCTTTCAGCGGACCTTCGAGCTTCAGCTGATCTTCGCTGAGCGTAAACGACTGCTGCTTCAGCGCGGACAAAATCTCGGGGGCCCCGACGCTGCCGTACAAATGACCTTCATCGGTCGCGTTGGCCTCGATCGTGACACTCTGCTTGGCAATTTCATTCGCCAGGTCACGCAGCGTCTTGAGTCGGGCTTTTTCGACTTCTTGCAGCTTCGCTCTGTGCTTCTCTACCATCCGCTTGTGATGGTCGGTCGCAACCGTTGCCAAACCCTGTGGCAGCAGGTAGTTGACGGCGTAACCTCGCTTCACTTCGACGACATCGCCCTGTAAACCCAAGTGCTCGATTGACTGGATCAACAGTAATTCGACCCCACCGTTCGGTCCTTGAGCAAGCCTCTTGGGGCGTTTCGAGGTAGTCCCACGATTTCGGGAGCGTCGAATCGACTTTTGTTTGGTCGTTACTGACATAACTTCACTCTCAGATCAAAGTTCAATGTTACTCGATAGCAGCGAGGTGCTGCGATAGTTTGCACAACTCAGAACGGGATGTCATCGTTGGGAGCCGATGGAGCAGAGCTCGCTGCGGCCGGCTGGCTGTACTCGTCTTCATGTCCACGCTGGCCACCACCGCTCCGCGGGCCGCCACCACCACCGCCCTTCCCGCCAAGCATCTGCATTTTCTCACAGACGACCTTCAACTTTGAGCGTTTCTGCCCGTCCGTTTCCCAAGTTTCCAGCTTCAGGCGACCTTCCACCAGCATTGGCGAACCCTTGCTCAGGTATTCACTGGCGACTTCCGCCGTACGCCCCCACAAGGTGACGTCGACGAACGTGGTTTCATCCACCC
Organism: uncultured Planctomycetales bacterium; assembly: GCA_963821085.1. GTDB lineage: Bacteria > Planctomycetota > Planctomycetia > Pirellulales > Pirellulaceae > CAWGCE01. Next base: position 221,230 of record CAWGCE010000018.1, read on the forward strand.
ACTCACCACTTGCTGTCTTGCGCCTGTCATTTACAGCCAAACCGACATCCGCCACGGCGGTACCAGAGTTCAAATGACGAATCTCCACGTCTCGCGTCAGGTTGCCGACAAGTATCACTCGGTTGTAACTGGCCATCGCATGCTCCCTTGGCTCGATTTGGTCGTCAGAGCCTTCATTCCATTAGTGTACAGATGTCACCCATAACTTCCGAAATCTACCAAATCGCCACAGCTGCGGCAAGTCGCTCCCCAGCCAACGGACGCCCGGTCATTCGGATGTCGTGGCGGCCTCTTCTTTTTTCGTCTCAGCAGCGGCTTCCGCTACTTTTTCGACGACTTTCTCCGCCACTGGCGTTTCCGCCTTCACCCCACCCTTGGCGTGAGCCACGATCGTATCGACCAGTCGTGGCTCCAGTGCCAGAACCAGGTTACGAATCACGTCGCCATTCAGCTGGGCTGCGCGGTTCAGTTCTTTCAGTCGACTGCTTTCCATGCGGAAGTAGGTTAACCAGTACACACCCTTGCGGCTGCGTCCCATCTGGTACGCCAGTTTTTGCTCGGCCCACATACGGCTGACTTCAATTGTCCCGCCGCACTTTTCGATCATTTCTCCGATTCGGCCAGAAACGCCCGAGGGATCGCGGCCGTATCGGTTGGAATCCAGCAGGAACATGCCCTCGTAAACACGGTCAGCCAAAACTTAGCTCCTATTCATCTCTTGGGGGGTTTGCATTGTATTCGTTCATGCAGTGCTGAGTGCCAAATCGAACCCAGTCGTCCACGCCGGACACGGCACGCATCACAGCATCTGCCATCGGCCCTTCTTCATCCGGCCCAAACCTGGAAAGGACGTAGTCTGCCACGTCCCAACGGGGCGGCGGAGCATCAATTCCAACTCTCAGTCGCGGAACTTCCTGCGTCCCCAGACGACGCAAAATATCCGCTAAACCCTTTTGACCGCCGGCCGACCCACGAGCCCGAAAACGCAAGCGTGCCAAAGGCAAGTTAAAGTCGTCGCAAACGACCAAAACGTCTTCCGGACCAATCTTAAAAAACACGGTCGCCGGCTGCACCGACTCGCCGCTCAGGTTCATATACGTGTGCGGGATGAGCAGGATGGCCGACTCGCCTCCCACGCTCGCCTCGCAATATTCGCCCTTGAACTTGGTTCGCCAACTGGCGCCCATGGCGTGTTTCTTCGCCAGTTCCTGGACGACGTCGAATCCGACGTTATGTCGCGTGCCTTGGTATTTTCGTCCCGGGTTTCCAAGACCCACGATTAATTTCATTTCTTGAGCAACGTTCGCTTCAACTGACACGTCGAAACTACTCGCCACCCTCTCCATCTTCCGGCTTGCCACCAATAACTTCTGGTTCGGCACCCGTGGCACCTGCTGCCAATTCTTCCTCATCGTGAATGGTCGGCTCGACACAAATCGCCACTTGCGTCGCCGGATCGGTCACCAACGTGGCACCACTCGGCAGCGGAATGTCTGCGGCGGTAATCACGCCATCGAGCTGCAATTCGTTGATGCTGACTTGAATTTTTTCTGGAATCGACATTACGGGGCAGTCAATCTCGACCTCTCGCAGTGCATGTTCGACCACTCCGCCCATCTTCGTGCCGGGTGCTGCTCCGCGCAATTCAATCGCCAAGCTGACGACTGCCGACTCGCCTCGTCCAACTCGCGAAAAATCAACGTGCAACAAACGGTCGCCCAACGCATCCCATTGCAGTTCTTTCAGCAACTGCGCTGTCTTTCACCGCACCTTCTAAACTGACAACGTGAGCTCCATGGCGGATCGCCGCAACGATTTCTTCCGTGGGCACGCTGATATTGATCGTCGCCTCGCCGTGCCCATACACAACTGCCGGCGTCTTCCCGGCGGCGCGCAGATGCTTGCTGAATTGCGATCCACGACCTTCTCGTTTTTCCGTGCTAATTGATTCGGTTGACACTTAATTCGTCCTTCGTTTCCAATTTGATCCCGAATGGAGCCCGAGCCGCGCCCCGATGCTGACTACCGGTCTGCCGGTGGCAAATCAGAGCCGTGTCCGAATCCCACATTCTGACACCCTGCGGTTGAATATCAACCCCGGGAAGCCTGCTAACCCGTGTTCTGCGGCATGTTTATGGACCGCTTGCCGCCCAGAAAGCCAAGGATTAGTCTGACGGCACGGAATGGGGAACCTTTTCCGGGTTCGAGATTCGATTCACCACCCGGGTATCGTCGATTCGACCCGACATTGACGATTGGGGCCCGCACGCCGGTGCGACTCTCACTATCCGAAAAGAGGCTTTCCTGCATGGCAAAAACGCGAAAACCGGTATTTGAGTACGTCGAGCCAATCGGAGCTCGCGTCGTGGTCCGCAAGGACGAACCGAAACGCGAAACCAAGGGGGGCATTGCGCTGCCCGACGCGGCAGAAATCCCGACCATCACGGGGCGAATTGTCACCGTCTCAACGCAGGTCGAACACGACGAAGATGTGCCGCTGCGGCAGTACGATCGCATTCTGTTCCATCCCAAGAACGCCATTCCGGTCGACTTCGAACCTGACAACCAGTTATTCGTGGTCCCTGTCGAAGACGTGGTGGCCGTGTTCCGCCGCGATAAGCCAGACAATTCACAGGATGAATAACTTTCAACCACGTTGATTTGGTGGTCGCGACACGACTTGGTTCCGAGATTCGACTTGGCGGAGGCTGTCAAATCCAATGGAAGAACAGGGCTCTGTGCAAGTCGCACAGACGTATCGCGCGTGCGGCGTTGGTGTCGCAGTCTCTACTGAGAATCGCTGCCCTTATGGTTGATGCGCTCTATAGTCCAGTTCAAAAATCGGCTCAGCTGCTGCAGGCTGCCGCCCCATTGCGCCAGCACGCGTATCATCGACGAACGCTGCCAACTGCCCGTGGAGAAACTGCAAAGACAAGTCGTCCAGTTCGCAGCTTTGGCAGTCGGAGAGACGACGTGCAGCACCGTCATAGTCGCCCTCGATGATGTGACGTTGCAGCTCGCAGAATTTGTCTCGACAGCAATCGTTGGCCGAGTTTTCGGCATCCAGCGAATGCAATGCATAGAGCACGATCGGTTTCGCGAAACCGCGCAACCGAAACTTGCCCAACCGAAAGGCGGAAGCGTCCCTCGGCAGCTGCTGACGCGTCGCGTCGGAAATCAAGAGTGGCTGTTGGATGTTCCGGGTAGCATGTTCAATTCGACTGGCAATGTGAACGGCCGCCCCGCGCGGGCCATACTTCAAGCGGTCGCGACTTCCCGAGTTGCCAACGCTGGCTGTCCCTGTGTGCACGCCCATTCCAATTTCGATCGAGCGGCCCAGTTGAGATTGCCACACCGAGTTGATCACCGGCATCCGTTGCACAATTTCCAACGCGGACTGGCAGGCGAGCAGCGCGTGATTAGTGTTCGCATTAGGGGCATTCCACATCGCCACCAGCCCATCACCATAGTAGTCGACAATGGTGCCCTCGTGCCGGTGGATGATCGATGTCCATTCGTCCATCACGTCACCCTGCAACTTCGGCAGGCCGTTGGCCAAGGCACAGGCTGCTAACGAGGATGAATCGACCAGGTCGGCAAACATGATTGTGATTTCGCGTTCTTCCATCAACAGCTCGGGAACGTCTTGTTGTGAAAGCCGAGCAACGATGCCGGCCGGCATCGATCGCTCCAAAAGCAACCGTTGGCGTGCGATCGAAGTCTCCTGCTTCAGCCGGATGAAACCGGACGTCATCGATTCCGCAACCAGCTGAATCCAAAGCGCTTCCAGCTCACGCAGTCGGTGCCGACGGTTTGTTGGGCCGACTTGCCGGCTGCCGTATAGTACGAAGGCAACCTGCATGTTTTCATCGAACACCGGAGCTGCAAACAGTGCATGGGCGGAAGATTTTTCACCGGCCTGACTCCCCTCACATGCGGATGGCGCGATGTGATACATCAGTGTCTCGCGACGCTGACGGACGAGCTCGGCGAACTCCGGTTCGAAACACAGCGAGGTTTGTCGGCTGGCCAGACAGCTGTTCTTGACACGCCATGCGTCGCCGCATTTTTCCAATAGCAGGCCTGATTCAAGCCCACCCGGATCCACGATCGCTGCGACTGCCTCAGCGTAGAATTCGGCCGAGCAGCCGGCCTGACGTTGAATCAAAGCCAGCGTCTTGAACCAGCGAACCAGAGTCGACGGTGCAGGCGATCGCGCGAAGTTCATGGTCGGCGGCGACGGTGAATGCGTTGCCGACAGTGCGGTTTTCCGGCCCTGCGACGAATCCCTCACCGGACACAAATCCATCGTCATTCGTTCACAGCCGTGATATAGCTGCTCACGGTCCACCGCGCGTGAGATCTTCAGCGTCGCGGTTTCGCTGGCCAAACTAGCGGGCAGCGACAACAGAAGAGATTGATTTGACCCGAGGCGTCGATCCGCAATCACAAATGAGATCTCACTAAGGTTCGTAACCCGAACATGTTGGCGGTCGATTGATTCAATTCGCAACGAGTCAAATTCCGGATCGTGACGGATGGTCGTGAGGCAGGGCGAAAGATCGCTTGCGCCGGTCCCCAATGAGACGTAACAGACCGGCACGACGACGGGATGCATCACCTGGCGATCAGGAGTCGTTACCGAAATGATGCAATGCGGTTGAGCGTTCATGGTGCTTGATGCTTGTTCCGATCCGGCAGTTGCCAAATCGAGCGGACCTTTTGCGTGGACCGGACGTCGATGAAGTAGTCGCCGTAAGCCGCCGAAAATGATCGAGCGGAACAAAAGATGTGCAGCCCTTCGGCCGCGCCAAGTCTTCCCGGATCACCACAGCCGCGTTCTTTTGTGGAGCGACGATCTATCGCAAATCTACGTTACTCGTTGCCCGTCGGGACGATTTCCAAAGTGGCATCCGAACGTACGCAATCGCTCACTTGAAGAGCATGCTCCCGACCGACCGTTAGATGTATGTGCGCATGGCTGCTCATGGTTCGCACTTCAGCATCGAAGCGGACGGATTGCGCGATGAACGATTGTGCGGATGCTACGGCCTGGGTGGGCTGCGATCCAGTTCCACATGCCCCCCTTGGCAGTCTCCATCGCCAGACTCGACCAATTGTGGACCTTGACATCCACTTTCGCCGCCGATAACTTCGTCGTCGAGACGGCTGGCGTGCCGGCCTGAAGTCGCGGGTAATTATTCCTCCAGCGAGTCGACAACGATGAAGCAGCTGTGGCTATTCTTTGTGGCGGTGCTTACCGTTTCTTTCCTGGTTCTCGGGTGGATTGGCACACGTATCTACCAGGAGAAGCCACCCATCCCAAACCAGATTGTGCTCTCCGACGGAGGAATACTGTTCGATGACAGCCAAATAGAAGCCGGGCAAAACGTCTGGCAGTCACTGGGCGGTATGGAGGTGGGTTCGGTCTGGGGCCATGGAAGCTACGTTGCTCCCGATTGGACAGCCGACTGGTTACATCGCGAAGCTGTATTCATTCTCGAGAAGTGGGCTGACGCCGATTTTGGAGTGCCCTTTGGACAATTGGACGTCGAGCAGAAAGCGCAACTAACGGCGCGTCTGACTCAGATGCTTCGTGCCAATACCTACGATCCACTTACCGGCACTGTGACGATCGACCCGGTTCGTGCGAAAGCATTTCAATCCAATGTCGCGCATTATGAGGCGGTATTCTGCGAAGGAAACGCCAGCTATTCGATTCCGGCCGGGACAATTCGCAACACGGAACGAGTCCAACAACTGTCGGCGTTCTTTTTCTGGACTTCCTGGTCGGCCGTCACCAATCGACCGGACGACACGATCAGCTATACGAACAACTGGCCGCATGAGCCGCTGGTAGGCAATCGGCCTTCCGGCGACAACGTGGTCTGGACCGGCGTCAGCATCATCATGTTGCTCGCCGGAATTTCAGCGATGGCCTGGTGGTACGCAGCCGAACGACATGACCTGCACGAGGAACTGATTCCGCCAGAGTCCGATCCGCTTGCTCGCTGGGAGGCGACTCCGTCGCAGCGAGCGACGATCAAATATTTCTGGATCGTGGCAGCCTTGCTACTGGTGCAAATGCTGCTTGGAGTTATCACAGCACACTATGGAGTGGAGGGCGATGGATTCTACGGAATTCCGCTTTCCAAGTGGCTACCGTACAGCGTGACACGAACGTGGCACATCCAAATCGGGTTGTTTTGGATTGCCACTGCCTGGCTGGCGGCAGGGCTCTTCATTGGTCCTCTCGTCAGCGACCACGAACCTTTCGGCCAGCGACTCGGCGTCAATGTGCTATTTATCGCGTTGCTCGTCGTCGTCGTGGGCTCGCTCGCGGGAGAATGGCTCAGTATTCAGAACAAGCTCACCGATTCGGCTTCCTTCTACTTTGGCCATCAAGGCTACGAATACGTCGACCTGGGGCGTTTCTGGCAAATCGGATTAATGATTGGATTGTTGTTATGGCTATTCCTGATGATTCGTGTGCTCTGGCCTGCGCTTCGCAAGGCGGGTGACGCGCGGCAATTGGTTGCGCTGCTCGCCGTGTCGACGGGAGCCATCGCATTGTTTTACGGTGCGGGACTGTCGTGGGGGCAACACACACATCTATCCATGGTTGAGTATTGGCGATGGTGGGTTGTACACCTGTGGGTCGAGGGATTTTTTGAAGTTTTCGCGACCACGGTAATTGCTTTCGTATTCATGCGACTGCACCTGATCCGACCCAGGTTTGCTGCCTCGGCAGCCTTGATGTCCGCCACGATCTTTTTGGCTGGCGGGATTATTGGAACGTGTCATCATCTGTACTTTTCCGGCACCCCAACGGTTGCGCTCGTTTGGGGATCGGTATTTAGCGCGTTGGAGGTCGTTCCATTGGTGCTGGTCGGTTTCGAAGCGACCGACGATTTGCGGCGTTCGAAGTCGTCGCCTTGGGTGCAGCGTTACAAGTGGCCGATCTACTTTTTCGTTGCGGTCGCGTTCTGGAATATGGTCGGTGCAGGTCTGTTTGGATTCATGATCAATCCACCGATCGCCCTCTATTACATGCAAGGTTTGAATACGACGCCCGTCCACGGCCACGCCGCACTGTTTGGCGTCTACGGCATGTTGGGGATCGGATTGATGCTCATGTGTTTACGCGTCTTGATCCCGGGACGCGAATGGAAAGACGGAATGCTGCGATTTTCGTTCTGGTCAATGAACATCGGACTATTCGCCATGTGCGTATTCAGTTTGTTGCCAGTCGGTCTTCTGCAAACGAAGGCGTCGGTCGAACACGGTTACTGGTATGCCCGCAGCAGTGAATTCATGCAAACCGATTTGATGCAAACGTTGCGATGGATGCGCGTGCCAGGCGACACGATTTTCTTCGTCGGCGCGCTGGTGCTGGTGATCTTCGTCGCTGGACTCAAGACAGGCTCTTCTTTCCAAACGTCCGACGAGCGGACTTTGGAGAGCACTTAAGTCTCACGCGGAAACTGGCAATCCGAGCTTTTTGGACGCTTGGGAATCAGCTCGGCGATCGACGCCTCCCGATAGGCTTTCTCCACGAGCTCAGCAGCCTCATCCAGTTTCTTGTGCAGCGGGCATAGCTTGACGTGCTCCTTGATACCCAACGGGCACGTTTCAATCCGTGGCAGCGCACTTACGGCAATAATGACATCGAAGACACTCATTTCTTCCGCAGACTGCATCAGACGGTATCCACCACCCGGCCCCCGTCGGGATTGAACCAATCCAGCGTGATCCAATTCCTTCAGGACTTTTGTCAGGTAGTCTTGAGGTATTTGAGTGGCCTCCGCGATGTCCGAGCGTTTCACACGCGCCGCGTCGCTGCCGGCCAAATAGACGATCGCTCGTAATGCATATTCAGCAGTTTGGGTAATCAATGTTTCTCTCGTGTTGACTTCCTTACAATTTCAAATTGTAACCAATTGTTACCTACCAGGGCTTTGAGGTAAGAACTGATATCTTGGACCAGACCATTTACATGCCGGTTCCCGCACGCAGGTGATCTGTCGGTTTTCCAGACGGACACGGGTATAAAGTGGCGATCCGGTCTTCGCCGCTCTGGGGACCACGTCCCGTTAGACTGGCGAAATCCCAGTTGTGACGGCTCAATCACAATCCTTGTCCGCAAAGGCTGTCGTGCCTTTCCAACCTCCCTTTCTGCTGTCCAATCCACACGTTCAAACGGTGTGGGGCTACTTCATGAAGAACCCGGCGATGCCTGCTGGCAAGCAGCATCGCGTCGCGACCTATGACGATGACCTCGTCGTGGTGCACGAGAATCGGCCTGTTGGTTGGCCAGCAGGAGAAAAACCTGCCGTCCTGTTGGTCCACGGTTTGTGCGGGAGCCATGAGAGTGGCTATATCCAGCGTGTTGGGCTGCGGTTTTTGCAGCTGGGCTGGTCGGTTTTTCGATTTGACATGCGTGGATGCGGCGCAAGTGTGAGCTTATCCAAGGGGATTTTTCACGCTGCAAGAGCTGCCGACTTGCGCACGGTGATCGAGTCGCTCCAACCTCAACTGATGGGCTCGCCGCTCACCGTCGCTGGCTTTTCGCTGGGGGCGAACCTGCTGCTGCGGATGTTGGGCGAGGCCGGTGCAGATGCCAAGGACCTGATAAAGCTGGGAATCGCCGTAGCCCCGCCCATCGAACTGGGAGTTTGCTGCCGCCAACTGAGCCGTGGCTTGAGCCTGGGGTATGATCAGTTTTTCGTTCGCCTGTTGTGGCGTGAATTCCGGCAGCGAAGGCCCCTGCTGGCCCAGGCGCATTGTGCCACGGCACCGCACAGGCCGGCGACGCTGCTGGCGTTTGACCAACAAGTGACGGCGCCGGTAGCAGGATTCCCAAGTGCCGATGCCTATTACGAGGCTGCCAGTGCGAAACCGTTACTCAATCAAATCCGGGTGCCCACTCGAATCCTGGTCGCCCAGGATGACCCGGTCGTCCCCTACGCGACCTACGTCGACGCACGTTTCAGCAAGTCATGCCGTTTGCTGGTCACTCCGAGAGGCGGCCATTTGGGGTACGTCGCTGCACGAAACGTCGAATTGGCCAACGAGCTCGTCACAGATCACGTCGCCATGGGCCGGCGATTCATGGACTGGCAACTGATCACATGGGCCATGGAGGAGATGAATTCACCGATCTGAGAACGGAAGTTCACACGATTCCAGTCCATTCCAGAAAGAAACCGATGAATGCTGCCAAATATTCGCTGGTCCAGGTTAACGAATTGCCATCGCTGGATTGCGCTTGTGGGAAGACACAGCGAGCCTTTCTCGACGACCCAGACCGGACGGCCTCGCTCCATGTTGTCGATATCTCGACCGCAGCCAGGACCCATTACCACAGGAAAATGACCGAAATCTATTACGTCCTGGAAGGCAGCGGGCACATGGAATTGGATGGCGATTTACATCCGGTCGCGCCGGGGGCAGCCATCCTGATCAAACCGGGTTGTCGTCACCGCGCCATCGGTCGGATGAAGATCGTCAACATACCCGTACCGGCATTCGATCCGGATGATGAATGGTTCGATTGAAAGCCGTCCGGGCTGATCACAGCCCTTCTTCGCGGAACAACTCGCTGATCGACTCATCTTGATGAATCCGCTTGATCGCCTCGCCTAAAATCGGCGAGATACTGATGACTTCCAGTTTGTCCATCAGCTGATCGCTGGTGAGCGGAATGGAGTCGGTAACCACGACGCCATCAATCGGTGCTTTCTCGAGCCGCTCGACAGCCGGACCACAAAACACGGCATGCGTGGCGGCCACATAGATTTTGCTCGCACCGGAATCTTTGACCAATTGGGCCGCTCCACAAATCGATCCGGCAGTGCTGATCATGTCGTCGAACATGATGGCGATGTGGCCGTCGATCGGGCCACCGATCAGGTTTTCCTGGCTTGTCTTGTCCGCACTACTGCGCCGCTTGTCAACGATGGCCAATGCACCGCCAATGCGTTTGGCGTGCCCGACCGCTCGCTTGATGCTGCCTTCGTCGGGGCTGACGATGACCAGGTCGTCGGACTGGAATCCCATGATTGCGAAAGTAGCGATTAAGGACCGGGGCAGCATAGAGGTGATCGACCGGGACATCGAAAAATCCCTGGATCTGGGCCGCGTGAAGATCCATGGTGAGTGCCCGGTCGGCACCGGCACGCGTGATCAGGTTGGCCACCAACTTGGCGGTGATCGGGACACGGCCTTCGTCTTTGCGATCTTGCCGGGCGTAACCGTAGTAGGGCAGAACGGCCGTGATCCGGGCAGCGCTGGCTCGTCGGCAACTGTCGATCATGATCAACAGTTCCATCAGGTTCTTGTTGACCGGCGGACACGTCGATTGGATCAGGTAGACATCCCGTCCGCGGACATCTTCTTCGATCTTGCACTGAATTTCGCCATCCGGGAAATCGGCCAGCGAAATGCGACCCAGGGGCAGGTTGAGGAATTTGCAGATCTTCCCGGCCAAAGGGATGTTGGCTCGACCGCTGAATATTTTTAGTTCTTGCATTGCTGCTTTCGCATTTCCTCTTCGACGACACTCAATTGCGCCAGATTGTTGATGCTCATTGCTTCACACGGCTTCAAACACGGCAGGGCGCACAACTTCGTGCCCCGCCGCTTTCATGATTCCGGGCAGTCGGTAACGTAAAACTCACCCTGACTGTTGTTGTTCTGCAGTTGATCCAGCGCCGGCAACAATCGCTCACAGTCAAACACGTAGGTACTCATGTTGACTTCATTGATCTTCTTCTGTTCTTCGGTCGCATCTTTGTCTTCCACGATGGCGACGAACTGATCGTTTTCGTCACGAACAATGCGGCCGAGGCCTGTCGGATCATCGCACAGCAGCGTGCCCATCGCGCAAGCCGGTTGCTCGGCCTCGAAGAGCGTCAACAATTGCCTCAACGAGTCCACTTGCGTCATCGGCGAGTCACCCGTCAGGACCAGGACGGCTCCCCGATAGTCGGCCAACTGATCGCGACACATCTGCACCGCGTGCCCTGTCCCTTTTTGCTCTGCCTGCAAGGCGAAGGATACGTTACTTCTTCCGGCTAACGCCGTCTCCACCTGCTCGGCTTTATAACCAACCACCACGATCGACTTATCGATCCCGGCAGCGTCAACGGCGTCGAGCACGTAATCAACTAAAGGCCGGCCACAGGCCGGGACGAGCACTTTGGGTATGTCCATCTCCATCCGTGTGCCCTTGCCAGCCGCAAGGATGATGGCCAAACGATCGCTCATAGGTCGCTCCGCAAAAATTTCCCCTGAAACACCATCTTGCCACGGTAGTCGAGTTGCTTAAAGGGGATGCGGTGGTGTGCGTTCGAGCGACTTTGATGACCACCCAGAAGAACCAGCCTGCAGGTTGAGTTCACCTGCCTGGTACATTTGATCGAGTTGTTCAGTTGCTTGGATTTGCTCGTTCGACATAGAATGCCAGATTCGCGTCCAGCGGATGGCGGTCACTGGGCGAATCGGACTCATAGCCTGGACAATTCAAACCCCACCCAAACCGCCAGAGATTCTGCCGTGGACGAAGCTATTCAGAAAGCCGACGTGCTCATCGAAGCCCTGGGCTGGATTCGACGATTTCGGGACAAAGTCACCGTGATCAAGCTGGGCGGCAGTGTCATGGAGGATCAAGACGCCCTGCGCCATGTATTGGTCGATATCGTCTTTATGGAAACGGTTGGCATGCGTCCCGTGGTGGTCCATGGAGGTGGAGCTGCCATATCCCGTGCCGTCGCCGATGCTGGCCTCGAACCAAGATTCGTGCAAGGCCGCCGCGTCACGGACGACGCAACGCTGGAAATCGTCGAGCGTGTCTTGGCCGGAGAAGTGAATCAGTACATCACGAGTGCTATTGAAGAGCTCGATGGCCGTGCGATGTCGTTAAATTTTGATTCCACGAACGTTCTGTTCGGCGAAAAGCTGTTGATCGACGACGAGCTTGGCAATCCGGCCGACCTGGGCTGGGTAGGTTCGGTAACTCGAGTCGATCGGACAGTTATTGAAAATCTGTGCTACGCCGGACAAATACCGATAATTCCTTCGATGTGCGTCGTCGATGGTTCCGACCAAAAACTCAACGTCAACGCCGACACGGCGGCAACCGCCGTCGCCCAGGCCCTGGGAGCCGACAAACTGGTTTTTCTCAGCGACGTCAACGGAGTCCGAACCAACAAAGACGATCCGGACTCATTGGTCCATACTCTAACGGCCGACGCAGCCCGCAAACTGATCAAGGAAGGGAAGATCGGTTCGGGTATGATTCCAAAAGTCGAAGCCTGCATCGACACGCTCGAACGAGGTGTTGGCAAAGTGCACATCATCGACGGTCGACTGCGACACTCGCTACTGCTGGAGATCTATACGAACACCGGAGTGGGAACCGAGATTTTGGCCATTGATACAGCCAACCGTCGATAAAGATGCATCTGATTTGAGTGAGGAAGGCATACAGCGGAGAAAACTGGATACTCGTGCTTATGTGTTCCGGCCTTCCTCATGGAAGCGAACCGATCCCCGATCAATGTGACAAACTTCGAGAAAACGTCATGCGAACCGAAACGATGAACACGGACGAGATCATTCAGCTGTTCGACGACTACGTGGTGCCCAATTACACGCGTTATCCTGTGGCGCTGTGCGCGGCAAAGGATCGCAAGTGTGGGACGTTGAAGGAAGAAGTTACCTCGACCTGTTTCCAGGCTGGGGCTGTAATCTTCTGGGGCATTGCCCTCCTCGAGTTGTTGAAGCGGTCAAGGAACAAGTTGCCTCGCTGATCCACGTGCCCAACACCTGGCATATTGAAGCTCAAGGTCAATGGGCCAAGATGCTGTCGGAGAGAAGCTTTGGCGGGAAAGCATTTTTCTGCAACAGCGGAGCGGAAGCCAACGAAGCGGCAATCAAACTGGCTCGACTGCATCACGGACCGGAACGCTACAAGATCATCACTTTCCATCGCGGATTTCATGGCCGCACTTTCGGCGCCACGACGGCGACCGCCCAGCCCAAGTACCACGAGGGAATTGGCCCGCTGATGGCCGGTTTTTCGTACGCTCCCTTCGGCGACCTGGATGCAGTCAAGGAGTTGGTCGACGAGAAAACCTGCGCGATTCTGATCGAACCAATCCAGGGGGAAGGCGGAATTAATCTCCCGCAAGAGGACTTCCTCGTCGGTCTGCGGACGATGTGCGACGAACATGATCTGCTGCTGATGTTCGACGAAGTACAAACCGGATGCGGACGGACAGGCGAGTGGTTCGCCTACCAGCATTTCAATGTCACCCCGGACGTCATGACACTGGCAAAAGCGATCTGCGGAGGGATTGCCGGAGGGGCGCTGCTGACCAAAGCCGAGATCGCTCCCAGCCTGCGTCCGGGAATGCACGCCGCGACGTTTGGCGGGAATCCGATCGCCGCACGAGCCGGCATTGCTACGTTGGAAACGATCGAGCAGGACGGGCTCCTGGCACAAGCCGTGACGCTGGCCGATCTCTTCCGATCCAGCTTCATGCAGCTGGCGGAAGAGCTGGATTGGATTCGCGAAGTACGCGTGCTGGGCATGATGATCGGAATCGAACTCTCGATTGATGGTGCCGAGATCGTGCAGCGTTGCATGGATCAGGGACTGTTGATCAATTGCACCCAGCAAACGGTAATCCGGCTGCTGCCGGCTTTGAATCTGTCAATGGACGAGGCGCGCGAGGGAATCGAGATTCTCTCCGACGTGCTACGGCAGGTTACGGTCTAAGCTCAGCGAGCTAGCCGGGACCGGCTCTGGTTAGAGCTTCTTGGCGAAGACAAGTTGTAGAAAACACTTCCAAACACAAGACTGGACACGTCGAGCAGTGGTCAGGCGAAACGGTCGGGACTCATTTTCGGCGAAAACGGTCCGATGAGGCAAAGCACGCTGGCCGAAAGAGAGTTCCGAACTGCCCAATAGAAAATAAACCTTTTGGATCGACTCCTGCGCAGTCTCTGTCAAAGTCCAAACCAAAGGTTCAGGACCATGTTTTCGGCCGAAGCTTCGAGAATTAGTCAGCCGTATCCGCCGAAGAATGTTCCCGACCCTTTACTGCGTGACGTTGTCTACTGAGCAGTCCCGACCCTCTACTGCGACATGTTTTCTACACCGCCGCTCCAACCGCCACTGCACAACGAAGTCCCTGGACGAACCACGCGTCGCCCCCTAACTCGATCGAATTTCCAGCCTCAACTTTCAATACCATGCGACACCTCCTTACTCTTTTCGATCTGAACGCCACCGAGTTGTATTCGCTGCTGGACACAGCGGTCGATCTGAAAGAAAAACTCCAAACAGGAGTTCGCGAACCGCTGTTCGCCGGCCATATAATTGGCCTGCTCTTCGAAAAGTCGTCGTTAAGAACGCGAGTCAGTTTCGAAGCCGGGATCGCCCACCTCGGCGGCAATGCCATCTACCTGGGAACCGACGCCGGCTGGGGCAAACGCGAATCGTTGGAGGATTTCTCGCGTGTTCTGACCAGCTATGTCGATGCGGTAGTTTATCGTGGCAGCGAACATTCATTGCTGGAACAATTCGCGGCCCATGCCAATTGCCCGGTGATTAATGGGCTGACCAATACATCCCACCCGTGCCAGGCGTTGGGCGACTTGTTGACGTTGAGAGAATTGCACGGCGATCTGGCTGGACAGAAGCTGGTATTCGTCGGCGACGGAAACAACGTGGCTCATAGCCTTGCAATCGGTTGTGCAATGGTCGACGCCGAGTTCGTGTTGGCGACGCCATCCGACTACCAACTAAGCAAACCCTATCTCGATTCCATTCGACAGGTATATCCAGGCGCTCAAATTGAGCAAACGGTCGACGCGATGTCGGCGGTCAAAGGCGCCTCTGCAATCTATACCGACGTTTGGGCCAGCATGGGGCAAGAATCGGAAACGGCAAAACGCAAACGGGCATTCGGTCCTTACCAGGTAAATTCCGATTTGATGCGGGCCGCCGGACCTCAGGCAAAGTTCCTGCACTGTTTGCCAGCGAAACGAGGCGAAGAAGTCACCGACGAGGTGATCGACTCCTGTCAGAGTGCCGTAGTGCACCAAGCTGAAAATCGCATGCATGCTCAAAAAGCGATCATGGCCTGGCTGTTTCATCAATGATACCGCCTGGTGATTCGCCGACTCCCGCAGATTGCCCGGGCGTCACTCGCAGACGGCAGCCCTGTTGCATTCAATCCAAACTGGTTAATCTCGTCGAAACGCTTCATCCAGTTCGCACGACGAACGACCATTCACGACGAAATCGAGGAAATGATGGCTCGCGCTGATGGCAGGCAGGCGGATGAATTACGCCCGCTCAAGATCGAACGGAACTACATTTCAGCGGCTCCCGGCAGCGTTCTGATCGCGGCGGGCGAAACGACGGTGCTTTGCACGGCGAGTCTCGAATCCCGGGTTCCGCCGTGGCTGGAAGGGAAAGGCAAGGGCTGGATCACCGCCGAGTACAACATGCTGCCCGGCAGCACGAGCCCACGAAAGCAGCGGGATCGCAAGAAAGTCGACGGGCGCACCACCGAAATCCAGCGTTTGATTGGCCGCAGTATGCGGGCCGTCGCCGACCTTGAAGCGTTGGGCGAGCAAATGATCACCGTTGATTGCGATGTATTGAAAGCCGACGGTGGCACTCGAACGCTGTCGATTACGGGAGGACTGATCGCCCTGGTCGATGCGATTCACTCGATCAAGAGCGAGTTACCCGACCCGGAGAAATTTCCCTTACGCAGCAATGTGGCGGCAATCAGTGTCGGAGTCTGCGACGGAATTCCCGTGCTGGATTTACCCTACGTGGAAGATGTCAGCGCCTCGGTAGACATGAACGTCGTCATGACCGGGCAGGCTCAGTACATCGAGGTGCAGGGAACGGGTGAAGAGTCCACATTCAGCGACGACGAGTTGTTAGAACTCTTGCGTCTTTCAAAGATCGGGATCGTCCGGCTGACCGCTGCACAGAAAGAGTCTCTGGGGAACGACTGGCCGTTCGCGTAGATTCAATTTCCGTCGAAGCTGCATGCAAAGGCAGCCAAGGCACCGGCCGTCCGCTACTCCATCGAAACTCCCTCGACCAGTTTTTCAGCTCGGTCCGAGTACTCCACGTGCACGGCAAAGCGTTTGAAAACGCCGCGGTAGGAATAGATGTCAGTCCACGTCTTGTCGGCCGACGAGAGTCCCTTGCTCGGTTCGCCCAGCAACTCGTGGATCTTTACCTGGTTCGTGATGGTGTCGCCGGCCAGCAGCTTGGAAACGACTTCGAAAGTCTGCTTGGCCCTTCCGCGTGCGCGAAGGTCGATGCCCTTCAAAACGAAGGCGACCAGCAACAACGCCGCGAGCACGATTCCTAACGGGTTATTCGATTTCTTGGCCATATGCTCCCTGCTGTTCCGCTGCAGGCACCGCCGCCCTGGACTCCTGGATAAATGCGTTCGTAAAGACATTCGTTGCTGCGAACTTGTCTGCGGTCGGTCTTAGCAACCCCATGTCAACAAGTTGTTGATGCAGCGTTTCCCAGCGTGATGCGGTCATCCGTCCGAAGCTTCTTGCCCTCTCAAGCAGGGAATCGGCGGCCGATTCATCGTCCCTTCTCGTCACACACAGCGGACGCAGGGAATCGGCGGCCGCAGCCAGGCTAACCAGATCGGCTTCCGGATTCAGTTCATGTATTTTTCGATTCGCCTCCTCGGGCGATTCCAGGTATCGTGCCCAGCCCTCCCGCGTGGCATTGACAAAGCGTCGCACCATATCGGGCCGCGATTCAATCGTCGAGCGATTCGTCATGATGATGCCGGCGTACGGGTTGAAGCCGAGTTCGGACACCATCAACACCTTGGGCTTGGCACCTCGCTGACGCGCCATGATCGGCTCGCTAAAAACATACCCTTGTTGGGCGAATTGCTGATCCACCATGAATTTCGCCACGTTACCCGCGTAACTCACGATGCGGACTCCGTCGAGCGCTAGATTCGACTTGAGAAACTGAGCGAATGCATTACCTTCGCCCATCGCCAACGTGACGTTTCTTAGCTGCTCAAAACTGTCGATCTCCGCCGACTCGTGCACCAGGATGCAACGCGGGTTGTGTTGCATCACGGCGAACACCGCAACAACGTCGGCCCCCTCCTGGTTCGCCAGCAGTAACTGATCGGCGTTACCCAGGCCAAAGTCGGCCCGATTCATTGCCAACTTCGGCAAAACGGCAGCATCAGGCCCGCCAATGATAATTTCCACATCCAGGCCTACGCGTTCGTAGTCGCCCCCCAGCAACGCCGCGTAGTACCCGCCGAACTGAGCGTCCGGGAGCCAATTCAGTTGCAAGCGAACCGTGGCCGGTCCGTCAACCGGTTCGGGGTTTTTCGAGCAACTGGCCGAGCAAACCAGCACCGCGATGAGGATCAACTCGAGAATTCGTTGACTTCGACCGTGCATGAAAAACTCGTTTCGTCGCCGAACCGTTAAACCCGGTGAAAGCGGGTCACCAAGTCAGCAGCGTGGTAGCGCAAGGAGCGGACCGCCTTGACCTCATTCGTTGATCGTCTTCTCACTCCAATAGAGCAGACCATGCTGCCCGACGTAACTGACCATCGCAAACATCGCGACGCCTAACAGGGTGCTTGCCGCAATCGCCGCAAACAGAAATGCCATGTTGAATCGGTCCTTGGCCACAAAGATCAGGTAACCCAAACCAGGATGGTCGACGCCAACGCCGGCGAAGAACTCGCCCACGATGGCACCCAACACGGCAGCCCCGCTGGAAATCTTCGCGCCAGTTACCAAGCTGGGCAGCGCGTGCGGCAACTGCAGCTTGGTCAGTGTTTGCCAACGCGTCGCACCGTTCAGCCGAAAGAGCTCCTGCAGGCCGCGCGGGATGGAAATCATGCCCGCCGTTCCGTTGGTAATCATGGGAAACAGGCTGATGATCGTTGCAATAACAACCACCGACAGGAATCCTTCGCCCAACCAGACAACGATCACCGGCGCGATGGCGACAATGGGAACTGTCTGCAAGCAAATCGCATAAGGAAACAGGCTGGCACGAACAATTTGCGATTGGGAAAAAACCATGGAAATGGCAGTGCCGATCAGGACGCTCAGCGAAAAACCGGCGATGGCCGCCATCGCAGTCCGGCTTGTTGAGGAAAGAAGTTCAGCAAAATTGTCCTTCGTCGCCCCCAGTACGCGTGAGGGAGTTGGCAGCAGCAATGCGGGAATCTCCAACCAGCCGACGATCAACTGCCAGGCGGTCAAGACAAGCGCCAACACCAGCAGGGGCAAAACAATCCGCGGAGCGAGTCGATGCTTCATGGCGTGCCTCGCAGTGCAGCGCTAACCTGACCGACGAGCGCGGCGAATTCAGGCGTTCCCCGTTGGGCCACCTCGCGCGGATATGGCAGGTCAACCTGAATATCGGCAAGGATGCGACCAGGACTCGAACTCATCACGAGCACTCGTTGGCTCAAGAGCACCGCCTCTCCCACATTGTGCGTGACGAAAAGTGTTGTCCATTGTTGTTGCTGCCAGAGTCGAACGAGCTCTTCATTCAACTGGCCACGTAGCAGGTCATCCAGGGCTGCGAACGGTTCGTCGAGCAGCATGACCTGCGGGCTGGTGACGAGTGCTCGAGCGACCGATACGCGCATCTGCATTCCACCCGACAACATCCGCGGCAACTTGCCCATGTCTTCGGCCGCGAGCCCGACCAGTTCGCGACTTTCACGCACGGCCGATGTGACTTGCCGGGCTGGTCGCTGCTGCAGTTCGAGTGGCAAACCGATATTGGCGGCGGCCGTTCGCCAAGGCAACAACGTGGGTTGCTGGAAGACAAAGCCCGCGTTGGCAGGAACCATGTCGCTGCCGTTAACTGCAAGTCGCCCATGCGTGGGTGTTTCCAATCCTGCCACCAGTCGCAGCAGCGACGACTTGCCACAACCGGACGGACCCACGATGCCGACGAATTGTCCTCGGCAAATCGTCAGGCTAATTCCGCGCAGTGCTGCATGCGTGCCATCAAAGACGAGCGACAAATCGGTCGCCACGATTGCATCCGTCATGTTCGGGTCGGACCGAGGATTCATGTGCAGCAGCGTATCGAATTCGGTCAGGAATGAAAACTTGGCACCGCAGGAGCGCCTGCCCGGTTGCGCCGACCTCGGACTCGACCCAGCTCCGTACGAACGAGGGTAGAATCCGAAAGTGCTCTGGATGACCTAACCGTCCAGGTAAGACTTGCCGGCACGCTAGCGCCAGCGAGCCCAAAAAATCGTTAAAGCAGGCCTTTCTTATGCGACTTGGAGCACATTCTTCCCGTACATATTTCCTCAGGATGTGGACGCTGGCTGGCGGGCCGGATATTCTGGAACTTTGAGGACGAATGAACTTGGCGCAAAGTTCAACCAACACCAACAAGGCTGGAATCATGGTCGACGACGCAAGAGAACAATCCAAGACTTCCGCTCGAGAATCCTACCAGGCTTATGTCGCTCCGATCGCTGATCGGACTGATTGGTGGTCGCGACTGATGGCCTTTGGGGCAATGCTGCTGGCGGGAGCTGCCCTCGTGAATTCGATGGTCGAGGGCAACTTCATCGGCAACGGTCTTCAGCTGGCCAGGAACGCGGCACAAACAGCAGATGACGGCCTGGGGGCGGTGACCAATGGAATGGCGGACTCTGCCAACGAAGCGACCGGCGCGGAACCGGAATCAACCGCCGCTGCCGACATCTCGCCTACGACCACGGAACCCGACTCGACCGCCGCACCGGAAACAGTCGCTGCCGCCGATCCGACGGCAAACACGGATAGTGAACCCGAGGGCGTGATCGATCTTTTCGAAGAGGAAGCACCTGCCGAGGACACTGTCAGCGACGCGAGCATGGCGACCGACACCGATGGCGACGTGGAGGTAACGTTGCCGGACGACGATCTGCTT
The DNA here is from genome assembly GCA_963821085.1 of uncultured Planctomycetales bacterium. GTDB lineage: Bacteria > Planctomycetota > Planctomycetia > Pirellulales > Pirellulaceae > CAWGCE01. The sequence continues at coordinate 241,220 of CAWGCE010000018.1, forward strand.
GAGCTTCTGGACAAAAACCCGGTGCTGCAGATCGTAAGAACAGCGATGCGTCCCACCGGCGCCAACCCGACGGCAACCCTGACCATTCGGAACACAGGATCGGGCGATGCCGTGATCACGGATGCAGTCTTCACTCCAAGTCGAGTTGTCGAGTTGCCATATGAAGTAGCCACGGGCAAAATCGGCATCACCGAAGCCACGAAGCTGGTCGTCGCCTTCACGGGCGAAGACAATCAGGCCGTACAAGCGGGGCGGCACGCCGATTACAAGCGACGCCTAAGACAGCCGTTTACCGTACCTGCGGGGAACACGGTCGAGATCCAAGTCGCCATCCAAAACGAAGAGTTTGCCGGCTATGGCTTTGAAGGTGACATGCGGCTGATTTTCAACGACGATGAAAACCTCGAAGCGAGTGGCCTCACGATCGCTTTCGTGCAATAGCTTTCAGCGGTCGGCGTGGAAATAGGCGTCACAACGCCGACGACACGCCTACAAGCCCAATCTCGATGACTAGTGCGTGTCGCACATACGTGTAGCGTTAGCGGCGCTTACCTGGCAGTACCAACCCAGCGAAAAGACGTTACAGATAAAGTAAATGCGCTCTAGACGCTGATCATATTCGCGCGAACGATCACCACGATCGCCAGCAGGAGATAAGCTGCTCGGGTTCGACGTTGCCACGGCTCGCATTGCGCAGCGCCCATGGCGCAGAACAAGCAACCAAATCCGACGACGGGAACAAAAAAGTACGTCGTCAACGCGAACACCATCAGCGACGCATCCTTCAGTTTCCTGGCCAGCAATGTTCCCGGCATCAGAAAGAAGATCGCAATTACTGCCTCGATCGCGATCGTCCACCACGTCATTCCCTGGGCCAACCAGTGAAGCGCCGGTTGAAAAGATACGACGGTGGCGTGGACCAAACCTGTGCCGGCTTGGGAGTACAGGGCGGCGGCGGCCTGATCATTCGCTGCCTGATCGGGGACGAGTCCCAGCGGACTGGTAATCCCGGCACTGAAGCGAGGATCAAACAGCAATTTGTAGAGCGTCAGTGATCCGTCGACAAAATCAGGGCTGGTGATCTTCCAAAAGCATCCAAAGGCGAACGTCAGACCGATCAACAGTCGCGCGTTGATTTTCAGGTTCAGATACGACTCGCGCCCAGCCAGCGAAAGGCCTATCGCCAGGCACCAATAGTTGATCACGTAGCAATGATCCTCATGATGTTCCCATCGAAAGATCAATTCCGGCCACCAACTCGCGGCCAAGAATAACCACATCCATGGTGAGCGGCGAAAACTCTCGAAGAAGACAACCGCAAACAGCGTCAGACCCGCGAACACTCGCATGTCTTGCGAAACGAACAGCAAACAGAACGCGGTTAGCAATGCCACGACATCAAGCGTGTCCAGTTCGCTCGAGCGGCCCAATCGCGGAAAGGCATGTTTCATGGTGTGGCTCCTTCACTCAATTCTGGTGAAGCGATCTGCGTCACGAGATCAGCAAGATTCGGATTGAAATCAGGAACAGCACCAATTCGCTGAAGCGTACCTGCAGTTGCCTGTCGATACTTGCGCACCGAAAGCGTGCGCGACTGAGCGTCAAAGTTGGTACACCAGAGTTCCAGCTCGACCGAGCAGGTCGAAGGCCAGCGGTGTTCTGCTAATAGCAAGAGTTGGTTGGCAAGCACGTCCAGATTTCCCCTCGTCGGCAGTGCCCGAGCACGAAGTGACAGAGCAGTGGGCACCGACAATTCTTTCTCGCCGTCAGCGGTCGTTACCACGCACTTCAAGTGGCGAGTGCCGTGGTAGTCGACGGTTGAGAACATGCCGAAACCACAACCGGTGCCCCAGGCGGACCGATCGAGCGTGCGGTGCTGATAGATATGAACACAGGCCACCACAATCAGCAGGACGGCTGCCAGGTAGCGGCGGAAGAATTGGGAAGTTTGCATGTGAAAAAATACACCATTCCGGACGTCACGGCGGCGTGATGGCGGATCGAGTTCAACTTGCGGGCCAATCGTCAGCGGCCTGTACCGCATGAACAGATCATGACGTCGTTGAAGATTTCGCTAAAGCGGAGATTGCCCCGCTGAATCCGGGCTTGCGGCAAGTCGCACGACAACGGGTCGCCCCGGTTGGCAAAATACTCGTTAGAATACCGCTGAGTTTGCGCCTGTAGCTCAGGGGATAGAGCAACGGTTTCCTAAACCGTAGGTCGGAGGTTCAAATCCTCTCAGGCGTACTTGGGCCTGGTTTTGCGAGTTCACAACTCTCGGCCAATCCCGTCGTTCTTGATCCACCAAAATCGAAAAGAGAATCTTTATGCCCGCCTATCGTAGATTAATGATGTGCCTTGTCTGTCTTGGCTTCTGCGCTGTCGCATTACTTGACAATGCTTCGGGACAATCCAAAGTCGAGCTCCAAACCCGCAAGGGAAAACACCGGATTACGAGGAATGGCGAACCTTACTTCATCAAAGGTGCCGGCGGCGAAACAAACCTCGACACGCTCGAAGCAGTCGGTGGTAACTCGATTCGAACCTGGGGTGCCGACAACCTGCAATCCGTACTCGACGAGGCCCAAACTCATAACCTGACCGTCTGTGCCGGGATGTGGCTGGGACACGAGCGGCATGGATTTGATTACAACGATCAGGCAGCGGTCGACCAGCAGCGCGATAAGTGTCTCGAAGTCATTCAAAAACACAAGGATCACCCGGCCCTGCTGATCTGGGCGATTGGCAACGAGATGGAAGCCGACGGCACAAACGTTGCCATCTGGAAAGCGATTGAGGAGATTGCCAGCCAGGCCAAGCAGATCGACCCGAATCATCCGACGATGACCGTGTTGCACGAGTTGAGCGATATCAAGGTAAAGAATATCCAGCAGCACTGCCCCAGTATCGATATTATTGGAATCAATTCTTACGGCGGCATTTCGTCACTCGCCGACCGATATCGTGCCGCGGGTGGTAAACGGCCCTATATTGTCACCGAACACGGACCGTTCGGTCCTTGGGAAGTCGGCAAAACCGCATGGGAAGCGCCGATTGAACCGAGCAGTACCGAGAAAAGCAAAAGCTACGCCGACGGCTATCAGAAAGCGGTCACCTCGCAGAAGTACCTTTGCCTTGGTTCCTACGCCTTCATGTGGGGCCACAAACAAGAGACAACTGCGACTTGGTTTGGAATGTTGCTGCCCGATGGCTCGCGCCTGGGCATGGTTGATGCGATGTCCGAGGCCTGGAATGGTGAACCGCTAAAGAACCAATGCCCGCGTATCGAGTCACTCGAGCTCGATGGCGTCGACAAGTTGAAGCCCGGCGCCACAATTAAGGCCAAATTGGTGGCTCAGCGATCCTGACGAAGACCCATTGGAAATCAAATGGGTGCTGCGTTACGACTCGATGACCATCGGCGCAGGCGGCGATGCTGAGTCGGAAGAGCTGTCATTCGCCGACGCTGTCGCCGGCACCGACATGGAAGCTACCGTAACGATTCCCGCCGGCGGCGGCGGGTACCGACTGTTTGCTTACGTTCGAGATGATCACGGCGGAGCTGCGGTGGCCAACGTTCCGCTGTACGTTGACGCGCCCAAGAGCGAGGTGACGGCAGCCAAGGCGAAACTGCCATTCACGGTATATGCCGACGGCCACCAGGGTTCGCCCTATACCCCCTCGGGATACATGGGCACCACCTCGGCCATCCGCATGACTCCCGACTGCACCGACGATCCACACACGGGCAAGACTTGTTTGAAGGTCGAGTACGAGGCGGCCGACGAATGGGGCGGTGTGCTCTGGCAATCACCTCCAAACGACTGGGACGGGTCGAAACCGGGCGGTCTCGATCTGACGGGTGCCGCCGAATTGGAATTCTGGGCACGCGGCGCCGAGAATGGCGAAATTGTCTCTTTTCTTGTCGGTGCCGCCGATGGTGCCGGGCCATATAGCGACACCGGAAATGCAAAACTGGGCGATGTGATATTAACGAACACGTGGCAGAAGTTCAGCATTCCACTCGATGGACAGGACCTCAGCCGTATCAAAACCGGGTTCGGCTGGTCGGTCGCCGGACAAGGTCAACCGGTCACGTTTTACCTGGACGACATTCGATATGTAGAAGACTAACGCGAGGACAGCACCAACGCACGATGTCACGGATGCAGATGCGTGAGCAAGGGCCTAACCTTCGATCGTGCTGGCGGCTGAGGCAATCCGTGCAACATGTTTGTCAGCAAGTGACAAACGGCAACGGGTGGCCAGATATCCCAAGTTCGTCCCCCACGGACGTTTCCGGTTTCTGTTCGTTTACGCGTCTGCGCGAGACCTGCCGTGGGATTCTGCCGGCGATCAACGCAGGGTGTATTTCCCGTGCCCCAATTCGCAGCTTCGAACTATTTGCCAACCAGGCTATTTCGTTTTGCAGCCTGCTCTCGCACAAACGCAATGACACGTTCGTCCGAAAACAGCTTCCGCCAACAGGAACTTTCGCGTTCGACCTCTCGGACCAATCCCGCCTCACGGGGAACGCAGATCATGTCAACGCCGGCGCTGTCCAACGTTGACTGCCAACCAGGATTGCCGGAAAGTGTCTCGAAATACCGTTGAGTATCCTCGGTGCCGTGGACATCAATGCGGTCGTCAATCCAGGTTTGAAATCGGGTCGGCCGATCCCACCCGTGCCAGGTCAGGTACCCCCCCCAGTTGATCGAGTGGAACGCACGCTCGCCCTGGTTCAGCTCAAGGAACCTGTCCAGAGAAGCGGTAGGCAGGTTCTGTTGGTTGTGATTGGCGACCGCCGGCAACCACGGCGCGACAAACAGTGCAATTGCAGCAAATGTCCAACTGGCAATTTGATAATGTGGCCGAGCAATTGGTTGGCTGATGAACATCGCTTGCAGGTCTGCTGACAGTCCATTCTTGAAGCGATCCATGATGGCCGTGAGCCAGCCATTTTGCCTAGTCAGCTCGCACAGCGTGGGGATGGCAATGACCACCCACAGCGTGCTATAGCGACGGCTTGTCAGGGCAAAATGCAGCCAGACGACAGTCATCATCAGACCCACCCAGTTGACCCTTCGGCGACACGTTGCGGCTAACAGAGGTAGCAACAGGATGAGCAACTCGATCGGGAACCAGCCGGGCTCCTTGAAATTCGGCGGCAGCCATTCGGTCGTGGTGTTGGATTGAATGAAGGGGTCCGTGATTGCCGTGAAGCTCCACAAATGCAGACCGATACCGTTCGGGTTCACCAGCGTTGCCAAACTGGCAGTTCCGCCAACGAGCGTGAGCCAGACGAACCGCTGCCGAGCCGCCACACGCGTTGTCTCGTCCAACGAGCCGAGTGTCAGGGCAGCTTCAACCGCCCAGGCGATAGCAATCAAGATGATGCCCGCCAGGAAGCCGCCATGCATGTTCGTCCATAGCAGCATGATGGGTACCAGCCACCACAGTTGGTGACGTGAGACCTTGCCCGCATGAAAACGCTGACACAGGTCGGCGACCAGCCAGACGCCAAGAAACGACACGACGTTCGGACGGGCAACGTACGAGGGAGCCATCCCCATTGCGGCCAGGTAGGTGGCCAGTGCCGCCAGCGACCAGTGAGCGCCATCACAACGCAACCGACAATAGATACATCGCAGCGTCACGGCAAGGACCAGGCAGGTCAACAACGCAATCCCGTTTAATCCACCCCACCCGTAAGCGGCTCGAATAGCAAAGTCGGACAACCACGCTCGCATGACCACTTTTTCGCCTGCCGACGGAAAGCAGAACGCTTCCTGGTAAACGAATCCGCCTTGCTCGATCATCTGATCCGCGTATCGCAAATGCCAGCCCAAACCGGGGTCGTCCATCATGCGCATCGTCGCACTCTGCATAATCGCGCAGGTGAAGAATACGAAGAGCAAATCGGCTGTACCGATTCGCCAGCGATTCTCGCGTGGCTTACAACAGGCTGTCATTGATGACCTAAACTTCAGTGACGTTTCGATCCGTTTTTATGGACAGGTAAACGTACAACATTGCAGGCGGTCGTGACCGAGTGTTCCGGATTAAGCCGGTTGCCCGGATTATGTCGCAAACGACTTTCGAGGGTGCTTAGATGAATCCGATTCTGGCTGATCCAACGCAACAACAGCCAACGCTTGCGCCATCATCTGGCGGTGTTCCGCTGAGGCCGATCATCGAAGTCTCGGAACGTGTTCCCGTGAACATGCACAACGCCTACTTCGACAACGCCACGCTCGATCACTTCTGGATTCAATGGCGATTCGAGGCCCTGAAACAATTGCTGGGCGACGCACCGCTTGGCCAAAACATCATGGAAATCGGTTCTGGAAACGGTGTTGTTCAACAGCAGTTCGAGTCGTGGTTGAAGGTTCCGGTCCACGGTTGTGACCTGAACTATGAGGCGCTCCTCAAAGCGCGACCAACAGCCGGCAACGTCTACCTCTATAACGTGCTGGACCGTTGCTACGAGTGGCAAAACTGGTGCAGTACGATCTTGTTGTGCGACGTGCTCGAACACATCGACAACGCGCTCGATTTTCTTGCGGCATTGCGGTATCACCTGGCTCCGCAAGGGCGTTTGGTGATCAACGTCCCGGCAACGCCTTGGCTCTACAGCAAATACGATTCGGTCCAGGGCCACAAGCAACGGTACACCATTGAACGGTTGCAGGGTGAACTGTCCCTCGCCGGCTTCGAACTGGAAAAGCATGCGTACTGGGGAGCCAACCTGATTCCCGTCGCGGCGGTCCGCAAATTGATGGTGATGTTCATGAGCGATGATCGAGCCATGCGCAGTGGTTTCCAGCCTCCGTCACAATTCGCTGACGGCATACTCCGCTCGCTGAAGTGGTTCGAGCAAAAAGGAATACGTGCCCGCGGTTGTGGCACGTCGCTCTGCCATTGCCCAACGCCGAGACTGACATTCACGGACAGCCGTAATTCCGAAAACCTCAAACCAGCACCCACGACATACTCACAAAGCCATCACCATGACGAGAATCGGGGAGAACATCGCCGCAGACGACTCCAGTTCGATAGAACTGAGTTTCGTCATCCCTTTGTACAACGAATCGTCGGTATTCGAGGAGTTGGTCGCTCGGCTGACTGCCACCATGGACAGGCGCAGCGTTCGCCTGCGAAACCGTGCTGATCGATGATGGCAGTTCCGATGAAACGGCCGAACTGATTCGGCAAGCCTGCCTCGCCGATTCGCGATTTCGCGGTGTTCTTCTGTCGCGGAACTTTGGTCATCAGCGGGCGGTCTCAGCTGGGCTCGATCATGCGCGAGGGCAAGCCATCGGTGTCCTGGATGGAGATCTGCAGGACCCACCCGAACTACTGCTCGATTTTCACAGGAAGCTGAGCGAAGGGTACGACGTGGTATACGCGGTTCGTAAAAATCGAAAAGAAGGGCCGGTGAAGCGTCTCTGCTACTGGGCCTTCTATCGCCTGCTTCGTTCCCTCGCGACGATTGAAATCCCGCTCGACTCGGGTGACTTCTGCCTCATGAGCCGGCGGGTCGTGGACCGCATTCGGGCCCTTCCAGAACGGCACCGTTTCGTACGCGGACTACGCAGCTGGGTCGGATTCAAACAGGTCGCGATGGAATACGATCGATGCGAACGACAGGCCGGCGAATCGAAATACACATTCTCAAAACTGCTCCTGTTGGCGCTCGACGGTCTGTTCACCTTCAGTGAGGTCCCGTTAAGGCTGGCAACCATCTCCGGCTCGCTGATTGCCGGTGTCTCATTCCTCTACGGCGCTTACGTGATCGGTTGGCGGTTGCTCGATGCGTCCTTCGCTCTGCCCGGCTTCGCGACGATCTCCTGCGGGATGTTTTTCCTCGGCGGCATTCAACTTCTGTGCCTGGGAATCCTCGGTGAATATGTTGCCCGCGTGCATAATGAAGTCAAGGCAAGGCCGATTTACATTGTAGATCAAGTCATCGAAGTTGACGCCGTCGCTGGAAGTCTGCCTATGGTCGATTTCGACGAGGAAGAGGAACGGGCACTCGAACGGGATTTGAAGGGTTTGCTGCCCAACCTGGGAATGGGCAACCTGCCGGCGCCACAAATCCCGCAAGGCTAGGTTACACGAACAACTCCATCGCGGTCGGCAGACGTTACCGCAGCGCGGCCCGCCGCATCGAATTCGGCAAGCCTGGCCACTGACTTCAGCCAACCGCTTTCGCCTTGCCAGCCGATGTCGAGGGGGATTGCGTGCCGGCTGTTCGATTCGGCAAACAGGGTCAGCACCGGTTGGTTCGTCTCGATCACCGAGCCCACCCGTGGTAGATCAGCAACTCGTCCGTGGACTCCAGTCAACTTCGGCAAGTTGGCCAGATCTTGCAGGAACTCAGATGTGACCAGTAACCGGCTTGTCGCAAACAAATACGTCTTCGCAAAGACTCGGTCCGGCGCAGTTCGCGGAACGTCCGGCATACAAGCGGTACAGGCCTCGACGTGCATGCCAACGATCGACTCACCCAGCGCCAACTCGAGGACCTCCATCGACGCCGTGTAACGCGGATTCACCTCGATGAGGTACGGTACACCCTGTCCCGAACTATGCCGGTCGCTGGAAATAACCACGTCGACACCAAACACGCCCAACAGACCGAAATCTCGAGTCAATTGAGTTCCCAGTTTCCTCCACGGATACTCGTTCGCGACCGTTGGCAACGGACCACTCGAACCGACATAGGCAAATGGTGACCCCAGCATTTTCTGCGCATGCGAACTTGAATCTCTGGCTAACCACTGACGCGTCACTCCCAGGAGTTCACAGTGCTGACCGTCGGCAAGGAAGGCTGCGGAATACGACTCGCCGTCGACATACTCTTGCCAAATCCAAGTCTGCGTCGTCGGATCCGCGCAAGATTCGCTGGCAAACGCGATACGCTGTCCTCCACATGAATCGATCGGCTTGATCAGCCACCGTTTATCGTCAGCAGCAGGTTGCTGACGCTGTGTCATTGGAAAACGAAAATCGGTGTTGGCAATCGATCGGCTAACTTCGGTCGGATCGCGAACCTGTCCAATGCGTTTGGGAGCAGTTCCCAACAGGGTATGTGATTGACTGATCTCTTGAAGCAGATCGACGTGATTCTCGAAACCACCGGTAAACATCCACGGCATAGGCCGCAGTTGTTCGGCCAAGGAGAGTGCCTGTCGAGGGAAGTTCTGCTCGATCCGCTGCGTCGACGCGATCCGCTGCAGATCGGAATCAGCAAACAGGTCGATTGCGTGGACTCGAAAACCGGCTCGGCTGGCCGATGTCGCAGCCGACCGCGCACTGGCCCCAATGATCAGAATCGAATCCATCGGCTGATGCAATTCCCGGTTAGCGGTACGTTTCGCCTGCCCACTTTGCCAAGCTGTATCTTAACGAAACCGGCTGCCCCCGTTGTAAGAAACGACGGTGTTGATAGGCTACTTGGCATTGCTGGGCGGTTTTCTGATGCTGCCTGCTCGAATCAGATCAAAACGCGAATTCAAGAAACTCGGAGGCAGAAAAGCATGTCCATGATGGTTGGCGAAGCGTTGGTCGGTGATGGCAATGAGATTGCCCATATCGACCTGCTGGTGGGAAGCAAGGATGGGCCTGTTGGGGTGGCGTTTGCCAACGCGCTGGCAAATCAAAGCGAGGGGCACAGTAATTTGCTGGCCGTGATCACGCCAAACCTTGCGGTAAAGCCGTCCACGGTGATGATTACGAAAGTGACGATCAAAGGCGCCAAGCAAGCAGTCCAGATGTTTGGGCCGGCTCAGGCGGCGGTTGCCAAAGCGGTCGCCGATTGCGTGGATTCGGGCGTTATCCCGAAGGAAAAGTGTGAAGAATTGTGCATTGTCTGCGGCGTGTTCATTCACTGGGAAGCCGAAGACGACAACAAGATCTTCGAATACAACTACGAAGCGACCAAGCTGGCCATCGCCAATGCCATGGCCAACAAGCCTTCGGTGGACGAAATGATTGCCGGCAAGGAACAGGAACACCCATTCCGCGGCGGTTGATCCGAGGCAGTCAATCCTGTTTGGATTTATCGCCCTCCTCCGTTTCGCGGAGGCGGGCGTTTTTTTGACACCCTCCCCTGCCTGAGCCAATCAAGGTGCAACCATGAGCTGCCCGAAGATCCTCGTCCAACTTGACCCGGACGCGCAGGCAAGCCTGTTCGACGCCGTCGTCGCAGTCGATGCAGACGTCGATCATTTGGTGCAGTATCGCAATGTAGAACCGGCGGAAGTTCGTGATCTGGTGCATGGAGCGATCTTCACGCGTGGCCCCGAAGAACTGGGGCACACCGCCATCTTTATCGGCGGGCGCGATGTCGAGCGTGGCGAGCGGTTACTGCAGCAAGTCGTCGATTCGTTTTTTGGGCCACTGCGCGTCTCGGTGTTGATGGATGCCAATGGAGCAAACACAACCGCCGCCGCTGCAGTCGTGTCTGCTGAAAAGCACCTGACCCTCGCCGGCTGCACGGCTACGGTTTTGGCCGCCACCGGCCCCGTTGGCCAGCGCATCGCGCGAATCCTGGCCGAAGAAGAAGTCGACGTGCGCGTTGGTTCACGCAGCTTGGAGCGGGCACAAATCGTGTGCGATCGAATTGCTTCAGAAAACCCCAGTGGCTCGGTACAGCCCGTAGAAACCGGCGACGAGAAGACCCTGCTAGCGGCGATTGGAGACAGTCAACTGGTGATCGCAGCAGGAGCATCCGGCGTCCGCCTGTTACCAACTTCGATCGTCGAGCAAATACAACCGGCGGTGGCGATCGACCTGAATGCCGTCCCACCGTTGGGCATCGAATCGGTCGCTGTTTCGGACAAAGCCGAGCTGCATGGCAAGATGGTGTGCTACGGGGCGATTGGTGTGGGCGGGATGAAAATGAAAATTCACAAGGCCGCGATTCGCAAGTTGTTCAGCCGCAATGACCTGGTGCTCAATGTCCATGAAGTTTTTGCCCTGGGGAGGGAGATCGCCAAACCGTAATGATTGAAGAACTCGTTCTCGGTACGCACAACTTGAAGAAACGGGCAGAGCTCGAATTGCTGTTGGCTCCGTTTGATCTCAAGCTGCTCACGCTCGCTGACTTTGACGATGCTATCAACGTCGTCGAAGATGGTGACTCGTTTCAAGCCAACGCTACACGAAAGGCCGTGCAACAGGCGCTGCATCTGAAGCGCTGGGTGTTGGGTGAAGACAGCGGGTTGGCGGTCGACGCATTGAAGGGTGCTCCCGGGATCTACTCGGCTCGATTTGCCGGCGCGGATGCTGATGATGAAGCCAACAACCTCCACCTGTTGCGGCAGTTGGGCGAGCTGCCATTGGCACAACGGAACGGCCATTACGTCTGCCACATGACACTTTCCGATCCCTCCGGGCAGGTGCACATTGATTGCGAAGCAACGTGTCGCGGTCGTATTCGATTCGAGCCGGCAGGTACCAATGGCTTCGGGTACGATCCGCTGTTCGAGATCCCGGAATACGGCAAGACGTTTGGCCAACTTGGACCTGCCATCAAGTCGGTGATCAGCCACCGGGCGAAAGCAATGCGCCAGTTCGTGCGTCAGCTTGCTTCGCTGCAGGGCGTGCAGGCGGGCGGCAAGAGGAGCCGCCGGTAGCTGATTCCGCACTGGCATTCCGGCCTTTTACGCAATTGCCGATTAAGGCCGGGGCCGTTAAACTTGAATCGGATGTTACCCGCTTCTAGGGACGTTCTTCCGGCTGGCGCAAATGAGTGCCTGGAAAAAGCCGAGAATACGAAAGGTCCACATGAACACGAGGCGCAGATGCCAGAGCTGAAAAAGGCCGCCGAGAGCAACAGCGAGATTGCCAAGCTATCGTTCGGTGACGAAGTGCTCGATATTCCCGTCGTGACCGGTACGGAAAACGAACACGCACTGGATATCTCGAGTCTGCGCAAGGAAACCGGCTTGATCACGATCGATCAGGGCTACGTGAACACCGGTTCCACCACCAGTGGCATCACCTATATCAATGGTGAAGAAGGCATACTGCGTTATCGTGGGTATCCGATCGAAACGGTCGCCGAAAATTGTGATTTCGTCGAAACAAGTTACCTGTTGATTTACGGCGATTTGCCAAACGAACAGCAACTGGAAGATTTTCGTGCTTCGATTCGAAAACACACGATGCTTCATGAAGACATCCGATTGTTCTACAACGGATTTCCACGCGATGCCCATCCCATGGCTATCCTGTCTTCCGTGGTTTGCGCCCTGTCAACATTCTACCAGGATGCGCTCGATCCGAATGATGAGTGCGATGTCGAGGAGTCAACGCATCGGCTGTTGGCCAAGCTGCCGACAATCGCCGCGTATGCCTACAAGAAATCGATTGGCCAGCCGCTGATCTATCCTCAGAACGACCTGAGCTACTGTGAGAATTTCCTGCAAATGATGTTTGCAGTTCCGGCCGAACCGTACGAAATCGACCCGGATTTTGTTGAAGCATTGAACCTTCTGCTGATTGTACATGCCGATCACGAGCAAAACTGCAGCACGTCAACTGTTCGCATGGTGGGCTCTTCCGACGCCAACCTGTTCGCATCGATCGCGGCCGGGATCAACGCGCTGTGGGGGCCATTGCATGGCGGTGCCAACGAGGCCTGCGTACAAATGTTGAACCGCATCATCGAGGACAACAGCGACGTCGAAAAGTATGTCGACATGGCCAAGGACCCGGATGACAGCTTCCGCCTGATGGGCTTTGGTCACCGCGTTTACAAGAACTACGATCCGCGAGCCCGGATTATCAAGAAAGCCAGCGACAAACTGCTGGCCAAGCGAAACCTGGACGACCCGCTGTTCGACGTGGCGCAGCGTTTGGAAGCCGTTGCCGCGGAAGACGAGTACTTCGTAGCACGACGACTCTATCCGAATGTCGATTTCTATTCAGGAGTCATCTACCGAGCGATCGGGATTCCGGTGCAGATGTTCACCGTACTATTCGCGATCGGTCGACTACCCGGCTGGATCGCGCATTGGCAGGAAATGCACGAATCCAAGACCAAACGCATTTGCCGCCCACGTCAGGTCTATACCGGGCCGAACGAGCGCGAGGTCAAACCGATCGAGCAACGGTAATCGTTCCGTGCCCCGGCTTCGTCAGCCGGCTTCAGTTTTCTTGGCCAAGCCCGTCGGTCGCGTCGCGTGATGCCGGCTCTGGAAACAAGTGTCCGCCGGCCATGGCTGCGAATGCCTGACGCACGCGTTTGTGGCTACACAAATTGGCACCATGTGCCGGCAGGCTGTCGTGGCCTCGCTATTCACTCGCGGACCAGAATTCCCACGCCGCATAGTTTACCGCATCGGTAAACGTGGAATGTTGGTTTCAACTCCCAGCCTCACCGCATTCCGCACAACCACCGCATGGGTCTTCCAAAACTCTTCGCCAAGCGACAGAACTCAACCCTCGTCTGCGAATTTACTTCGCCTCCGTCAAGACCTGCTCGGCGGAAGACGCCGATAACCAATAGGACGCGATCACCGGCATGGAACCGGCAAATCACTTTCCTATCAGGCACGGGCTCGACAAAATGGTGCGATCATTGTGGTTTCTCGCATGCTGCTGCCTCTTCGTCGTCCAAATTGCCGTGGCCGACGAACTCATCGACGGCGCCAGTGCAAGGCTCGAACGCGTCCTCCTGCCCAGGCCGGAATCCAAACACGACGCGTCCCCCGTGATCACGGCCGTTGCGATCCAGCCAAGAACCCGTGGCGCAGCGGGTGAGCATGGGCGACTCTTGGCCGCTGCGGGCGACGATCATTCAATTCAATTGTGGCAACTGAAGTCGGGCCACCGGGTCGGTCAATTGCGAGGCCACCTGGATTGGGTACGAGCGCTGGTATTCACACCAGACGGCAAGTATCTGATTACCGCCGGTGACGACGGCCGCGTTCTCCGGTGGAGTCTTGCCAACCTGTCGTCCCGCCCGGTCGAGATGTTCAAACAGGAAGAAGCCCTGTTCGACATCGACGTGTCGCCACAAGGTGACCGCCTGTTCTTCGTTGGATTTGATTCCAGGTTGCACATCATCTCGCTCGATACAGGCAAGTTGGAGGCTGAACGATTCTGCCATTGCGTCGATATGCGGACACTGGCAATCTCCCCCAACGGGCAACACGTCGCCGCCGGGTGCCGGAATGGAACCATTCATATCTGGAGCAAGCCGGACTGGCAGTCGAACGGCGTGTTCAAGACGCATACGCGGCGTGTTCGCGCTTTGACGTTCTCACGCAACGGCGAGTGGCTTATCTCGGCCGGCGAGGATCGTTCGATTATGGTCACCGACATCGAACACGGCAAGGAAGTCATGCGGCTGTCGAGCGGGCCTGCCAAGGTGCTTTCACTGGCGATCTGCGGCGACAACCTGCTGGCCTCAGGTGGCAGCGACAACCTGATCCGACTCTGGGATCTCGAAAAGCGGACCCAGTTGGGGCGACTGGATGGGCACACCGGTTCGGTCGCTTCGCTGGCAAGCAACGTCGAAACGCTCGTTTCCGGAAGTTTCGATACCACGGTTCGTGTTTGGCAGTTGCAGGAAACTTTGAGAGCCTTACAGGCTCGCCGCAATCAACAAGACAATTCGTCGGTGCGATAACGCTCCGACGAGCAGACCGGCGCCCTGACAGGTTGCCGCACGCGGACAAGATGTCCGCACGAATGGACACGGAGGTTTCGCTTGACAATTCTCAACCGCATCCTGCATTCGAGCCACACGACTCGAAAGCCCAAACGAGCGTCTCGTCAATTCCGATTGACGAGCGCTGAACCCATGGAACCACGTTGCGTCTTGTCCGCTGCGCCGATCCATGTAGGTGCAGTCTACATAGAGCAGGACGCCGGCAGCGATCTGCACGGAGATACGTTTCTCATTAGTTTCGAGGGCGGCACTGCAGGGACCCAGTTGGAGAGGCTGGTCATTGATGGCGACCAGCTGACAGCCGGATTCGGCCCTGGAGATGTTTTCTTTGATACGGTTATTGGCGGTAAGGGCGCCGAGTACGCCTACGATTTCACCATCGATTCCGCCCTCGGCATCGACGGAGTGCGCACGAGCGTGGAAGACGGAGGACTCGCCCTTGTCCTGGAATTCGACGGCTTTGAAGCCGGTGAGGAACTCGTATTCACAATCGACGTCGATGAGGTTGAGGCGTACGACCCATTCGAATCCAACCCGGAATTCATGAATGACGGAATCGATCCGATTACTTCAGGCGTTGAGTTTCAGGGCAGCCACTTTTCCGCCGAGTTCGCCGCGGTCGGCTACTACGACGTCGATGCAACAGTCGAGTTCCGCAATCGCTACGACGATGCGTTGGGCTACTCCGGATTGATGCTGCCGGAGGACAACGCCGAGGGAAAACAGGATCGCACGGCGGGTGCCTTCGCGGAACTCCAGCAACAATACATTCCGGCATCGATCGCGGGTCGCGTGCAATTGTCGACGAGCGACGGTGACTGTTTCGGGGAGTACGACGATCACGAGCCGGTCGTGGGAGCCACGATCCTGCTGTACGACGCTGACGGGATACTCATCGCGGAAACATTGAGCGATGCCAACGGCGACTATTTCTTCGGTGATCTGGCGCCAGGTAACTACACCGTCGTCGAGGTCACTCCGCCTGACTTGATCGACGGAGGAACTGCAGGCGGCACGATCGATGGCGAAGTCGGCGGTGAGGTGGCGGACGATGGGTCGGTCTTGATCGAGCTGGGGGGTGGCCAGTCTGCCGAACACGTTGACTTCTGCGAGCACGAACCGTCGTCGATCGAAGGCAAGGTGTACCACGACCACAACAACGACGGTATCCCCGACAGCAACGATGAGGGCATCGCGGGGGTCGCGATGGAATTGGTCGATCAGGAAGGCAATGTCGTCTCGCAAACCGTGACCGACGAAAACGGCCACTACAAATTCGATGGGCTGAAAGCAGGCGAGTACAACATTCGCGAGATCCATCCCAAGGACTGGATTGACGGAACCGATTCGCCCGGACGCGTTGAAGGTATGCCCGTGGGGATCGCCGAGAACCCGGGAGACATCATTCGCGGTGTCGAGATTGGCTGGGGAGAAATGGGCGTTGAGTATGACTTCGGCGAATTCCTGCCCGGGTCGATCGCGGGCCGAGTCCAGCTTTCGACGCGCGATGGCGATTGTTTCGGTGAGACCGAGATGCACGAGGGTGTGCCCGATGTACGCGTTGTCCTGCTCGACAACAATGGAAACTTCATCGCGGAAACATTCACCGACTCCGATGGATTCTACAAGTTCGAGGGCCTGTTGCCCGGCAGTTACTCCCTGTTGGAAGAAACTCCTCCCGACCTGATCGATGGCGGAGCTCAAGCAGGCGAGGTTGATGGCGAACCGATCGGCAAGGTAGACGACAGCAACACCATCAGCGGCATTTCACTCGAGTCGGGTGAGAACGGTGAAGACTATCTCTTCTGTGAGCACCCACCCGTGACACTGGAAGGAAAGGTTTACCACGATCGCGACGATGACGGCGTGCGCGAACCGGGAGAAGAGGGAATTGCGGGAGTCACGATCCAACTGCTGGACCAGGAAGGCAACGTCGTGGCCGAAGCGGTGACCGATGAGAGCGGTTGCTATCGCTTCGAGAACCTCCCGCCAGGAAAGTACGATATCCGGGAAATCCAACCTGCCGGATGGATCGACGGAAAGGATTCGGCCGGTACCGTCAACGGTCAGCCGTCTGGCCAGGTTGAGAACGCCGGCGACATCATTCGCTGCATTGAACTGAAGTGGGGCGACATCGGCGATGGTTTCGATTTCGGTGAATTGCTGCCCATCTCGATTTCCGGCATGGTCCACACCGACCGCGTGCGCGATTGCGTCTTCAACCCGGCGCAGGGCGAAGAGCGGCTGTCCAATATCACAATCGAGCTGTTCAACGCGAGTGGTGACCTTGTCGCCACGAAAGTCACCAATGAGCTGGGAGCCTACCGATTCGGGAACCTGCGTCCCGGAAAGTATCGAATTCGCCAGGTACAGCCGACCGGTTATTTCGACAACGGATGGAACAACTCGAGAACGAAGGGCGAAGGAAATTCGATCCCTGTCACCGGCTGGTCCGGGCAATCGATCGAGAATCAAAACTTCTGCGAAGTTCCACCGGGCGTGATTTCGGGATACGTATTCCAGGACGGAGCAACCATCGAATTGCAAGCCTCGGAAGAACTGCCCGAACGTATCGCCGATGTCCGCGACGGTAAACGCACTGACGACGATACTCCACTGGCGGCAGTCGACTTGCAGTTGCGCGACGGCATCACCGGGCGACCGATTGATGGATCGTCCGCCCTACCCGGCGCTGTTCGGCCGGCCCAATCACCGGCCGAACCGACGGCCGCGGGTACTACGAATTCGTTGGCTTGGCACCGGGCAGCTACGCCGTATTCCAGGTCCAACCCGTGGACTACATCGACGGTGTCGATACGCCAGGGACCACTTTCGGTTTCGTGTTCAATCCTGGCGAACCGGTCAACAATTCCGTGCTGCAACAACTGCAGGTGAACCCACAGAACAATGCGATCGTCCGGATCTCATTGCCGCCGGGTGTCACCTCACTCGAGAACAACTTCAGTGAGATCGTCGTTGAGCGACTGCCGGAAGTTGAGCCACCACCTGTCGACCCGCCACCTGTCCGGCCGCCCGTTCTGCCACCTTCGATATTGCCGGAGATCGGCCCGCCCGTCTGGATCGACAACGCGGCGTTCTTGAACACGCCCAGCTTGCCGGTATTTGTCATCGAATCGTTTGGTGACGGCAGCGACAGTCCGATCGCCCACAACTGGCACCTGAGCGTCATTGACGGAGGCCAGCCGCGAGGCAAGGGGCTTACCGTGGACGAAGCGGATTCGATTTGGATGGCCGCCAATCGCCGGCGAAAATCTCCGTCCGATCTGACGCATGGCGAATGGGACTTGCCCAGAACGTATGCCACGGCGGAGCCCGGCGAAGACACGATCTTGTTCGGCCTGCATGGTGCTATTCCGTTCGCTGCCGACTTTAACGGTGACGGCTTTGACGAACTGGGGGTTTTCCTGCGCGGAGAGTGGTTCATCGACATGAACGCCAATGGCCAATGGGATGCGGAAGATCTTTGGGCTCGACTGGGTGACAAAGACGACCTGCCGGTCACCGGCGACTGGGACGGCGACGGCAAGGCAGACATCGGTATTTACGGTCGCGCCTGGGCTGGCGACGGCCGAGCGATCGCTCATGAACCTGGGCTACCCGATAGCGAAAACCACGAGCATACCGAACATAAAAATCTGCCGCCCGAACGGCGCAAGGCGACCAGCGGACACCGTATCCTCAAATTGTCCGAACACGGTCGCATGCGTGCCGACGTCATCGATCACGTGTTTCATTTTGGATCGCCAACCGATTCACCGGTTGCGGCAGATTGGAATGGGGACGGCATTGCTACGATTGGCGTGTTCCGCCGTGGCAAGTGGCACGTCGACGTCAATGGCGACGGCAAATGGACCGATGCCGACCGCACGTATCAGTTTGGCCAATCCGGCGACATTCCATTGACCGGAGATTTTGATGGCGACGGTGTCGACGATATCGCCGTCTATCGCGAAGGTCGCGTGCTGATCGATTCGAACGGGAATCACGTACTCGAGAACGAAGACAAGCAGATTGTAAAAGGCCAGGTCGGCGACTACCCGGTGGCTGGCGATTGGGATGGCGACGGAGTGGACGAGATTGCGACGTACCGCGGAACAAAAACGGTTGAGATGGCCGATACGGCTGACGAACCGGCGGCTCGAACCGCAACCAGGGACGCCGGCTGACGCGAACGCACCAACCAGTTCAGGCGAATGGGTCGGTACGGCTGTGTAGAAACTTTGCGCTGGGCAAGTGGCAAGGGTCTGGCTGATTTTTCGCAGAGTCAGGTCTGCCAAGTGTTACGATTTCGCCGCGAAGAATGTGCCTGACCCTCTCGTCGAAAGCACCATTGCAAGATGCGCAGGGAACCATTTTTCTACAGAGCCGGTCGGTACGCTACGACGCGCTCGCTGCTTCAGCGATTCGGCAAGAGTTGGCGGTTCAGCTTTTTTTGAGACTCTCGATCTCGGCCGTAGCGTCGGCGATTTCCTTTTCCAATTGCTCAATCTGGCCCGGTTCGTCGTCCTGTTGTTTAGCGCCCGACATCTGCAGCTTCAGCTTCTGGATGCGCTGACGCAGGATATCAATTCTCTTTTTGGCTTTTTTGTCCATCAGATCAGAGTACCACTGTGCGTTGGAAATCTTGTTAGTTGGTTGCCGGGGTGACGGCCAGAACGTCGATGTGCTCAATCTCATTGTGCATGGACGTCTTTATCTTGGGATTGTGCGGAATATGTTTCATGTAGCCGCCGACCAAGATTAACGCCACGGTGATGGCCAACATGACGTTCAACCAGAATGGCATTTTTTCGCGAAATCGACCTGCCGACTCGCTACGGCCGCTCAGTCGGGCCGCAATGTAAAAGAACGCCATCGCCAGGACGAGTTTGACCATCACCATAATGTGATAGTCACTGGAAAGGCTGTAGGCCTTGATGCTGCGGACCGCGTTAACGATTCCGGTCAGCAGCAATACAAACGTGGCGATCATCACCAGTTTGGCCCAGCGACCGCGAACCGCTTCGAGAATATTTTGGCGATCGGAATCCGGGAGGCTGTACGCAGCCGGCATCAATACAAAACGCCAAAACACAATGCCGCCAGCCGCAGTGACGGCGGCCAGGATATGAGCCCAACGCAGGACAAGATCGGTGAGGTCCATGAATCGATTTCCGATTGGGGTGTAGTTGCCTCGACTTTGGGATCGTAGAGAGCCCACCTGTACATGTCCAGTGGCCCGCGGTTGGCGATCCTTCGCCCAATTTTCCTGTACGCCTGCTTCTCACCGGCAGCTGAAGCGCCCTTTCTGCCAATCAATCACTCCGAAACCGCTTCACTCGCCTGCCCCCTCCATTAGAGACTCGACCAGCTTCCATGCTTCGTCCATCGAACCGATGGACTTGTCCAACTGGGCAGCGCGAACTGCCTTGAGTAGCCGGGCATAGGTTGGACCGGGCGGGAAGCCCCGCGTTTTCAGATCATCGCCGGTAAGCAGCGGTGATGGATCGAGTTCATTGCCAGGAAGCTGGCGCTGGTGACGGCAGTATTGAACCGCTTCCAATCCTGGCGCCGATGAATGACGGCAAACCGATTCGACGAAATCGATCAACGCATCTGCGTCGCGCCGAGTGAGTACCGGTTGCAGTTCCGACCACGCAATCGAGGTTGCGTGGCGAATGATCTGTTCGTTCTGCAACATGGCGATCGCCAACTGTTCGTCGGCGTTGTTTGTCTTGAGCCGACGGCAGACGCCGCGGACCAATTGTTTGGTTTGTTGATGGCTCGTCACCTTATGCCTCAACAGCGTTGCCAGGGCTGCAGCGAAACTGGGGTTCACCAGGTTCTTCAATACTCCTTGGGCAAACGTCAACTCGGTCCACTCCGCAGCCGGTTCGCAGCTCCAGCCGCATTCGGGCAGGATCGCTTGCAGCAGTCCCGTATCCACCAACAGCTGTAGTCCTCGATCACGATCGGGGGCGATCAGAATTCGCTGTAGTTCCGTCGTGATCCGCTCGGCACTGACCGTCATCACAACCGACGGCTGAACGACAATCGCGGCCAACGTGCGGGGTTCGATCTCAAACTCGAGTTCTGTGGCGAGTCGGACCGCTCGCAATAGTCGTAATTTGTCTTCCTCAAAACGGTCGTTGGGATCGCCGATCGCCCGGATGACCCGCCGCTTGAGATCTGCGCGGCCGTCCACATAATCGATGACCTGCTCGTCGATCGGATCGTAGAACAGTCCGTTGATGGTAAAGTCGCGCCGTTTTGCATCTTCTTCAGCATCGCAAAAGGTAACGCTGTTGGGCCTGCGACCGTCCGAGTAGTCGTCATCTTTTCGGAAGGTCGCGACCTCGACTTGATAGGCATTCCGCGGCCCCAAGATCGCGATCACCCCGAACGCTTCGCCAAGTGCCAATGTGCGCGGGAACAGCGCGGGTTTCCTCGGGCGTGGCATCGGTAGCGACGTCGTAATCTTTGGGTTTGCGTTTCAGGAGTTCGTCACGAACGCAACCGCCAGCCCACAATGCCTGGTGATTATGCTGACGCAGTCGTTGCACGATTTCGAGTGCAAATTCGCGGGCGGTTTTCAACGACTCGTTCCCCTGTGCCCGACAAGGGGCGACTAAAATTTAGGTTTCTCGAAATAGCAAACTGGCAACGTGCCGGTTGATTTTCTTTTTAATACTTGTGCGAAATTCCTGACCACCAGAAGATCGATTTCGCGTCAAATTCCGGTTTGAAATTTCCTCGCTTTTTGCCGATTTCCAACTCGCCTGGTTCCTCAGACTGCAGGATGGAGGCAACTAGTTGACTCTGCCATGGGTTCGGTGTCCAATAAGGCTGCGACTATTATTGGTCGAACAACGTTTAGCTTAGTTTCCATGGAATGGAAGAGGCCCCGGCGGCGCGTCGCTGCCATACATACCATTTCTGTCTCATTTCTTTTCATTCCTACTTAATTTTGGAGGAATAGTCATGGTTTACCGTTCAGGAGATCGGCGAGGTTTCACCCTCGTCGAATTGCTGGTTGTGATTGCGATTATCGCAATCTTGGTGCTCTTGTTGCTACCAGCCGTCAACGCGGCCCGCGAAGCAGCTCGACGCAACGGGTGCATCAACAACGCCCGCCAAATCGCACTTGCGATCCTCAACCACGAGAGTGCAACTCGTCGTTTCCCCGTTGCTGACGACGGCAATGATGGAAACCCAATCGCCAACCAGCGTATTTATTCGTCGTTCGTTGACAACGACACGTCCTCGACCTCGCTCGGCCGAACCGGACCGGGTCAAGCCAACAACACCAGTGGCCAAGGCGGATACAGCTGGATTGTCAAAGTTCTACCTTACATGGAAGAGCAAGCGATCTTCGATAACTTGCGTAAGTCTTCAAACCGTTTCCAGGAATTGCCGTTCTCGACACTGAACGTGATTCAGGGCAGCAATCCTGCAGTTCACCTTGCGTCGCAGGAAATCGGTCCACTGATCTGTGCCAGCTATGCGGGTGCTGAGCAGTCTAGCAGCGACGTTTATCAGGGAATTGAAGCTGGTATTACCAACTACGCCGCCACCGTGGGCTCGCACTTCAATTCGCAGAATAACAATAGGCTGGAAGAAGATGGCGCCATGGCTTCGGGTGCCAAGACTCGTGGCAAGGGCAAAACGATTGGTGGCTTGTCCGACGGCGTTTCGAAGACCGCTGTGGTTGCAGAAACGAAAGAAGAAAGCTTCCAGGCCTGGATCGACGGTCAGTCAACGTGGGTTGTCGCAACGTGGATCGAATCTCCCACGTTCCGTGACGTCAATGTCAATCAACAGGGAATTCCTGTTTACCCGAATGCCGTTTCGGCTTTGAACAAAGGCCCGAACGCTACGGTACAGACGGGAGTACCGGAGATTTACTACTATGCAAACTTCGGCCAAGGCGGCTCGTATGATGGCGCCCGAGCTTGGGGTCCAAGTAGTGAACACGCTGGTGGTGTTGTGACGCATACGTTCGGTGACGGTCACACGTCGGCGATTTCCGACAGTGTTGATCCTAACGTCATCATTTCAATCTACACCGCAGCCGGTGGCGAAACGCTGAACTCGGCCGACCTGTAATGTCGAATTGATCTTCACTTAGAACAACGGACACCGCCTTGGTCAGACCAAGGCGGTGTTTTCTTGCGCTATCAGCCGGAAATCTTCTGGTCGCGAATTCTTACGACTCGCGAGTGCAGGCTGAGGAAGAAGTGCCGCCGAGTGGAGTCGAACCACCACGCCCTTGCGGGCACATGAACCTGAATCATGCGCGTCTGCCAATTCCGCCACGGCGGCGACGGGTCTCTTTTATAGCGCCCGATTCCAGATTTCTCAAGGTGTGGTCAAACGTTGGGAATTTCATTAGCGCTGAGCCCGGCCTTTCGCGAAGCATCGATCGTGGGCCATGCCCGGGCCTATCTTCGTTGCATCCGGTTTCCAGCGATTCTTGGCGTGGACGTGCCTTCGGTTGGGCGACATCCGGTTTCTGGACGCAGCGAACGAGATTGACAGGTAGAGTGTCGGGACTCTTTTTCGGCCAGGGTGCTGTGCGTCATGAAACCGATTTCGCCGAAAAAGAGTCCCGACGTCACTGTAGGAAACTTGAAAAATGTTTTCCTGCGCATGTTGCAATGGTACTTTGGACGAAAGGGTCAGGCACATTTTTCGCAGGGAGTTCGTAATACTTGGCAGACCTGACTCTGCGAAAACTGAGCCAGACCCTTGCCCAGCGCAAAGTTTTCCACACAACCAATTCCGACCTTTTCGCGCCACCACCTGCCTTGTGTTTGGAGCTGTTACTACAAAGCCGGCTCGCTCCTCGACTCCGTTATTCGCGGCAAAACTTGACCCGGGGAAAACACTCGGGCACGTGCGAGTCCCAAACTCCGTGCGGGCTGAGTGCCCAGCCACCCGAATCCTTTGCCGGCGAAGCTTCCTTGTACTGGTTGAAACGGGAAAAGTGGATGCGCCACTCGTCTCCATCGTTCGGCGGAATTGCTCGTCCATCGGCATGCATGATCGTCTTCATTCCGGCCCACGGCAAAGCCAATTCAACCGTCCAGCCCCGGTCGCGGTCAGAATCATCGTTGATGGAACCATCCAGTTGGACCTTGGCCTTCAGGCCGGGAAAATCCCAGCCAAGGAACGCCCAACGCAATCCGCGGGGATGATTCGTTAGACCAACACCATTGAATTCCTGACAGCCGGTTTCCGGTCGGCGGCGGTCCAGCTGGGGCAACCCATGGAAACCAAACTTGTCGTAGGCTGATTTCCAGACAAACAATCCTTCATAGATCGTGCCAAACGAGTTGATCTCGAATTCGTAGTAGGCGTGCTGGCCTGCGACAAACAGTTCCACATCATTATTCTCATAAACCGGGTCGTCCCGATTTTTCAACGACGCGGCCAGGAACGGCTCTTCGACCTGATATCCGACGTAGAGATACTCCTCGTCCCACAAGACCATCACACGCGTATCGTGGATTGTTCTTTCTCCCGTAATCAGATCGACAAATCGATCGGACTTCTTCGCTCGTAGCCAGGCGTCTTCGTCCAATCGCCCATCCACCTGAATCGGTTCGGCGATCCGACGAGCTGCGTAACTCCGGATTTTGTCGGCTGCAACGGGTGGAAATGACACAGGATGTTCCTCTGCGGCGGTCAAAACCTGCGCTGCAACCACGGTGGCCAGAATGGAGAGACGGATCGGGAGTTTGCTGGTCATTGCGTCTCCAATGGCAGAACGGACATTTCCCAAGGGCTCGCAAATCATAACGTATCGTTGAACGAATGCGATGATGGAGTAAGCCTGCCCGAGGCTGACCGCGACTGGCTGCTGCAATTCCGATTGGACCGTTTGTTTCGGCAGGACCATCCGAGGCAGATTCCGGGCGAAGCGGATGCGGCGATTCCTTCGGCTTACCGGCCACTGATTAACGCATCCGAAACCGAAAATCTTGCCACCAAAGCTGCTGCAAGGCCATACAACCGACATCAGCTTTGCGATCACTACATGAGTTGGGGTTTCGGTCGTTGTTACAGTTTTCCCAAAGCGGATTGTTTGACAAGCGATCGGCGTGTCCTAGGTTTCAAGTGACGTGAACGAGGAGACTCGGAATCGTCTGCCACTCGGAGTGAAAACGCAGTGGTATCCGGAGAGGGGCGAATTGCGACCCCATCATTTTCAGTTTGCATGTGGCATGACGGCCCCGGCCGTCTCCCGCAGTTTTGGAGGTTTTTCCATGAAGAGTTTCATCAGCAAAGTTCAACGTTTCCTGGCATCGGAAGATGGCCCAACAGCTGTTGAGTACGCCGTTATGTTGGCACTCATCGTTGTTGTCTGTCTGACCACGATCAAGACGATCGGTCAGAACGCCAACTCCACGTTCAGCTCGATTGCTACGAACGTCGGCAGCTAGTGCAGATTGCCAGTTGATCGAATCCAAATGCCCTCGGCGCGTCATTCGCGCCGCGGGCTGATTTCGCGTAGATACAAAACAAACTCTCACCGGCAACTTAAAGATCATTGAGGAGAACGCACCATGTACCCGGTTGTTTCCACCGACATCGTCGCGGGTTCAATGGAACTGGTCTGCATGGTATCCACAATGATTGCCGTATTTGTGAGCTATCTTTTGTCATTGCGGTTTTGAGGCCCAAGGGGCCGCCGCAAGAAGAATAAACGGGGGAAGCAAAATGGACGTCATCATTAATAATTGGCCAGTTTGGTTTGTCACCTTGGCTCTCATCGTCGCCGCCTGGATTGACGGCAAAGAGCTGCGTGTGCCCAACTGGTTGACATTCTCATTCATTGCCAGCGGCTGGATCTACAGTGTCTGCGCCTTCGGCTGGGAGGGGCTCGGCTGGAGCGTTACCGGAACGATCGTCGGTCTGGCATTGCTGTTGCCGGCATACGCCATCGGCGGCATGGGTGCCGGCGACGTGAAACTGCTCGCGGGCATCGGAGCCTGGATGTACTCCACGCACACGTTTTATGCGTTCATCTGGACGACAGTGATTGGTGCTGTCATGGCTGTGGCCATGGTTGTTTACCACAAATCACTGAAGAAACATTCGACCCAATTCATGTCGATTCTCAGCGAGATCATGACGATCAAAGACCCAAATCAACTGTCGGCGATCGCTGCGGAACGTAAGCCAACCATGATGCTGTTGCCTTACGGGATACCGATGGCGATCGGAACGATCGCGTATTTTGCCTGGTCAGGATTACTTGTTTGATGGTCAGGCTTTGGCAGAAATACGGAGCGTCCGTCGACTGAGAGCCTGGGCAACATAGGTTGACCTAAGCGGCAGGATTTTAATCGGTGCAGGGGTAGTGAGGGTTGCGCCGAAATAACCGGTGACGTGCTCGTTAACAACCGTGCGAATGATAAAGCGTCCGGCAGCGGGATTGGTACGACAGCGGCGAGTTTTCCTGAAAAACAAACTGGAGGAAATCGGTAACGGGTTGGGCCTTGCTGGGAATCGTCAAAGAAGCTGCTAGCACTTGGCCAATAAACAACTACGAAGCTGATTTTTTTCGGACAGAAACGGACGGAACCTTGTCCAAGCACGCTGAAAAACTCCACGGAATAAGCTCCAGGGATCGGATGCTTTCTGTGGTTACCTACAAGGGATGACCATGCGTCCGAAATCACTAATGCTCATCATGATTGCACTTGGGTGCGGTCTCGTTGCCTCGATCGGTATTAGCCAGGTCGTAGATCGGGGTGGCGACGCAAAAGAAGTGCAGACGACACCTATCTATGTCGCGATGGCCGATCTTGCGATTGGTCAGAAACTTGGTCCAAAGTCGATCAAAATCGAAGAATGGCCGGTGGACAAGGTTCCCGAGGGCGCCGTCCGCGATTTGGCAGATCTGGAAGGCATGCGGCCCAAACAGCCGATGTATTCGGGTGAGCCAATCCTCGTCGCAAAGCTGGCCAACCGCGACGACCTGTTGGGGAACGCTCGACGGATCAAGAAAGGCTATCGTGTCGCAGCGGTGAAGGTCACGCGTGAGAGCGCCGTCGCCGGGCTCATTTTCCCAGGCGACCATGTCGACGTGATGTCGTTTGTACGTGGCAGTTCACGGGAAGAGCCGCGAGCAAAGACAGTCCTTACGAACATTGAAGTCTTCGCGATCAACGATCGGATCGATCGAGTCCTCGATGGCGAAGGCAACTCGATTGACGCCAAGACGGTCTCGCTACTGGTGAAACCGCAAGAAGGCGAACAGTTGATGTACTTCGCCAACCTGGGGCCGCTTAACCTGGCACTTCGCCGTCCCGATGACGATACCGACCTCGAACCAGAACCGATTCCCGAGCCGATTCAGCCCATCGTGGTTCAACCGGAACCGGTGGTTCCAGCTTTCGAAGAACCGTTGGAAGATCGTTTCGTGATGGAAATCTACGAGGGCGGTCAAACCTCGGCGCGCCGCTTCAAGATCAATGAAGATGGCAATGTCGAAGAAATTGGCGTCACCTCGGCGACGCAGAGCAACACAGGGACAAGTGATGATGACGGAGCTGAGCTTCCGTTCCCATCCGGCGACCAACCTTTTGATGATGACCTTCCTCCGCCTCGGGGGCCGGTGAATAACGAACCAGGCGGTGACGTCGCTCAGAAAATCGACTGGTCGTTTTTGTCGGAGTAATTAAACACTAGTGGAACATGGATTGTTTCACGATGGATCGATAAGGAAGTACAGGGATGTACAGCGATTTACACACCGCTACGGTACGCACCGTCAGCGCACTAATGATTGCGGTTTGCCTTGCCCCAGCGTCTTTCGGCCAATCCGCCGCAGCGTATGGTCAGCAAGGCGTTGACTATCGCGTTGATGAATCGACCCAACGATTGGAAATGGTGGTCAATTCCAGCCGAATCCTTACGATGGACAAAGAGGTGCCTCGCGTCCTTGTAAACAACCGCGATATTTTGAAAGTGGTTCCACTTTCATCAACGCAAGTCCAGGTTTCGGCCGTTAGCCCCGGTGTTACGCAGATCAACCTGTGGGATGCCGACGGCGAGGTGCGATCGGTTGACGTGGTCGTCTTCGCCGACTCGCGGCAACTGGAAATGGTACTCCAATCCGAGTTCCCCAAGGCGGCAATTCGCGTTCGTCCACTGGATACCAGCGTCGTCCTGGCCGGGTATGTTGACCGTCCGGAAGTCGTCAGCCGCATCGTGGCCATCGCTGAAGACTATTATCCCAAGGTTATCAACAACATCACCGTCGGCGGAGTGCAACAGGTCGCGCTCAACGTCAAAGTGATGGAAGTATCGCGCACCAAGTTGCGGGCTCTCGGCTCGGATTGGGCAAACTTCAACAGTAACGACTTCGTCATCAATAGCGCCGCTGGACTGATTGCCGCCGGAGTGTCCGGGCAAACCGGCGTCGTTGGTACCGGTCTGGATACCGTAAGTTTCGGGATTATTGACGGCAGCAATTCCTTCTTCGGATTCATTGAAGCACTACGAGCGAATAACCTCATCCGCATTCTCGCCGAGCCGACGCTGACCACCGTCAGTGGGCGACCCGCCAGCTTCAATGAAGGTGGTGAGTTTCCGATCCTGATTCCGCAGGGTTTGGGCGTTGTTGCGATCGAATTCAAACAGTTCGGAACACGCGTCGACTTCGTCCCCATCGTACTGGGCAATGGCAACATCCGCCTGGAAGTTCGTCCACAGGTGAGCGAAATTGACGCCTCTCGCGGTGTCGAGATCGATGGCGTAACCATCCCGGGACTCCGGAGTCGCTGGGTCGACACGGCCGTTGAAATGCGATCAGGCCAGACGTTGGCGCTCGCGGGCCTGATTCAGAAACGAACCGAAACGGAGAATCGCGGCATCCCCTGGTTGGCCGACCTCCCGTATGCCGGCAACCTGTTTGGTCGTAAACGAGAAGAAACCAACGAAATCGAATTACTGGTTCTAGTCCGACCAGAACTGGTCGGCGCCCTGGAACCACATCAGGTTCCACAGATGGGCCCGGGGGAATACACAACCAGCCCCAACGATGTTGACTTCTACGGTCGCGGATACATGGAGGTTCCCAAGTGCTGCCCGGACGCAAGGTGTCCTCAGCCAATGCAAGGCGGAGTCGCACCGGCAAGTGCCATCATGCCGATGGGTATGAACCAGGGGCCCGCGATGCAACCTATCTACCAGCAGCCAGCAGCGACGATGTATCCACAGCCGGCTGCCGCTGCTTATCCCCAGCCAACCGCCTATCCGCAGCCCACGACGGCCGAAGGGGCAACCGACGCGATGGACGGCGGAGCCAATGCGGTCACGGAAACGATCGAGTCCGATTCCAATCTGTTCGGGCCAACCGGTTACGATAGCGTTCAATAGTCAATTTTCTTGATCAACATCCTCAGTTTTGCCTTCCTGACTGCCGTGATACTACGAGTGCTATAAAGCCATGAGCCAAGTTCTAAGACTAGCGATCGTTGACCAGGACGACGCCAGCCGCGAGGCGTTGAAAGCTCTGCTTCTGGGAATGGACATAGTTTGGCTGGAAGCGGAGTGCTCCCGGTATGAGTTCTTTCCTGATGTTGTCCTGCAAACCGAACCGGATTTGGCGATTATTTCGCTCGACGGAGATCGTGAAAAAGCACTTTCTCTAATCTCTCAAGTGAACACGACGCTGGCGACGTGCAGCGTGGTGGCTGTCAGCTCGTCGACAGACGGTGAGTTGATCCTCGGAGCGATGCGAGCCGGTGCCAAAGAGTTTGTAACCGTACCGCTCAAGGCGGAAGAACTGGTTGCGGCCTTCGAACGACTTGGCGATCGAAAAATGACGTCGAGCGGCGGCAAATCCCGGAGCGGCCGGGTGATCGCAATTACCGGCTCCGGCGGAGGCGTTGGCGCAACCAGTCTGGCGGTCAACCTGGGCTGTTCGCTGGCCGCTGACCCGACAAACAGTGTCGCCCTGATTGACCTCGATCTGGCGCTCGGAGATGCGGACGTTTACCTCGATACGATTCCCGATTACACGCTTGCCGATGTGGCTCAAAACGTCGAACGGCTGGACTTTCAACTCTTGAAGCGATCGCTGACAAAACACGCATCCGGACTCTATTTGCTGCCGAGGCCGGTTCAGCTGCAAGACAGCGATCTGATTACTTCGGACGATTTGCAACGGGTTTTCGGCTTGCTGAAAGCCACCTTCTCTCACGTCATTCTTGATCTGTCAAAATCGTACTCCGACCTGGACGTGATGGCACTCAACGAATCGGACGACGTGTTTCTCATTACGCAACTTGACCTGCCTTGCCTGCGAAACGTCGTGCGATTGCTGATGTCGTTTTCGGAAGTAGAAGGGCTGAAGGAAAAAGTCAGAATCATTGTGAACCGGGTCGGCCGCGACTCGGGCCAAATCAGCATCAAGAAGGCCAAGGAGACGATCGGTGCCGAACTGTTTTGGCAGATCCCGAACGACTATCGCTTGATGAGCGAAGTCCGCAACAATGGAATCCCGCTGTTGCAGCACGCACCCAAATCGGCCGTGACCCAGTCGATAATTGAACTCGCAGCTGCCATCAACGAGAACCTCGATCTGTCGGAGGCCAGTGAAAAGGCAGGCGTTGGTCGATGGCTGAACTTTTGGCCGGGAAAAAGCAAGGCTGCCGCAGCACCGGCTCAGGATACGGGCGACGCTTGAATCTTCGCGTCCGGTGAATGAAATCTACCCTGCTTTCACCTGACCTCCGGAGGCCAGCAGCCTTAGTTCGCAGCCTTGTTGCTGAAGTTTTGACGCAGGCCATGCCTGACCGATGCTGCGAACAGCTGGATCGGAATGCGATTTCGAGGCTGCGCCGGCATGCGCATTCACAGCTGCCGCTACGGACTGGCGACTGACAAGTCTGCTGCTCCGAATTCCACCGGAAATTCGATTCTTCCGGCGTCGGTCATGCCGGTTATTCCAGTAGACCTTGGTTGTTATGCAGGTCTTACTCTTTGAGTAGGCCTCTCGGACTGGCCAAGTGCGCTCGTTTGCGAACCTTGTGCCGCCTGCGTGCACTTTTCGAGCTATGTTTCCTTGGCACGTCACAGGTGTCGCACGATCGGCACCTTTTTATCCAGCGGCACGCCGTTGCCGCCGGTCGTGCGTGTTTGCAGGAAAACAGTCACGGGAAACAGACATGAAACCAACAATTCCGCCAGTACGTAGCGATGCAAAGTCCAAGCAACGTGAGTTTGAAGAGCTGAAGCGCCGGATTCACGGTAAGCTCGTCGACAAACTCGACCTGAACCGTGTTGGTGAACTCGAGGGCGACGTCTTGCGCCGCGAGATTCGACGGGTCGTCGAGCATCTCTGTGATACAGAGGACACACTGCTCAATCGCAATGAACGAGAACGACTGGTCAATGAAGTCCTCGACGAAACCTTTGGTCTTGGCCCGCTGGAGTTGTTGTTGAATGACAGCAATGTTTGCGACATCTTGATCAACGGACCAAAAAACATCTACGTCGAGCGCCGCGGAAAGATGGAAAAGACAAACGTCGAGTTCCGCGACGACAACCACCTGATGCAGATCATCGATCGCATCGTTTCCAAGGTCGGCCGACGCGTCGACGAAACCTCGCCAATGGTGGATGCTCGCCTGGAAGACGGTTCGCGTGTAAACGCGATCATTCGTCCGCTGGCACTCGACGGCGCGGCCATGTCAATTCGCCGTTTCGGTAGCGACCCGCTCAAGCTGGAAGACCTGTTGAACTTCAAGGCCTTCACGCCGGAAATGGTGATGCTGCTGGAGGGCGCCATCAAAGCGCGTTTGAACATCGTTATTTCCGGTGGTACAGGTTCCGGTAAGACGACGTTGTTGAACACATTATCGAGCTTCATTCCGGGCACGGATCGTATCATCACAATCGAAGATGCGGCAGAGCTTCAATTGCAACAGGACCACGTCGTCCGTCTGGAAACACGCCCTCCGAATATCGAAGGCAAGGGAGCCGTGACAGGAACCGACCTGGTCAAGAACGCCCTGCGTATGCGACCGGAACGGGTGATCATCGGTGAGTGCCGTGGTCCCGAAACGCTCGACATGCTGCAAGCGATGAACACCGGCCATGAAGGCTCGATGACTACGCTTCACTCGAATACTCCGCGTGACGCGATCGCTCGTATGGAAACGATGATCATGATGGCCGGCTTCGAATTGCCAATCAAGGCGATGCGTCAGCAAATTGCCAGTGCGGTCGACATCATCATCCAGGCGAATCGAATGCAGGGCGGTAAACGTCGCATCACGCACATCACTGAAGTCGTCGGAATGGAGCAGGATACGGTGGTCATGCAGGACATCTATCTCTACGAGAAGGATGGCATCGACGAAAACGGAAACACGATTGGACGGTTCATTTCGACCGGAGTCCGGCCGAACTTCATGGACCGTCTCGAATCCGCCGGGATTCGACTCCCCGGCAGTGCGTTCAAACAACGCGTGATGCTTGTGGACGATTGATATCCCGGGCCGAGGTGGTCGAAAGCCGAATTGGATCAACTGGAAATGGCTGTCGAGCCTGATACGAAGGAAAATCGACGATGATGTGGATAATCTATCTGGCCGTCTTCCTGTGCGTCACGGCGTTCGTGATGGGAATTTCGTTGTTCTTCAAGACAACAGATGACTCTGTGGAAGACCGGCTCGACCAGCTGGCTGGATTGACTTCTGCCAACCCCTTGATGAGAGACGAGAAATCGCTGCTGGCGGGGCCGCTGGACGACATGCCCAGTTGGCTCGAGCAGCAGTTCGGTGGACTATTCAATGTTCGTTTGCTGATTGAACAGGCAGACGTTGAAATGGCACCAGCCACGTTCGGCCTGATCACCGCGGGCCTCGGGTTTGGCGGTGCTGGACTTGTGTACGTAGCCGGGCTGCATATGGCCATGGCCGCCGGCGTTGGGCTCTGTCTTGCCATCCTGCCCTGGTTGTATCTCCATTTCATGAGAAAACGACGATTCAAGCTGTTCGGCCAGCAGCTACCAGAGGCATTGGAACTCATGGCCCGCGGTCTGCGAGCCGGTCACAGCCTGCAGGCAGGCTTCCAACTGGTGGGCGAAGAGACTCAGGCACCCTTGGGAACCGAGTTCATGCGGGTGTTTGAGGAACAGAACCTGGGAATATCGATGGAACAGGCCATGACCGGAATGACGGAACGCGTACCCAACCTCGACCTGAAATTCTTCGCAACTGCAGTCGTATTGCAACGGACAACAGGGGGTGACCTCGCGGAAATCCTCGACAAGATTGGTTCGCTCGTTCGCGAACGGTTCAAGATCTTCGGTCAGATTCAGGCGCTCACCGGTGAAGGTCGATTGTCCGGCATCGTACTGTTGGCGTTGTCTCCCGTTCTGTTCCTTGTGATGTTGAAACTCAATTATGACTACGCGATGACGTTGTTCCGGGACCCGATGGGTCGCAAGTTGATGGCGGTAACGATCGTCATTCAGCTGATTGGTGCCTACGTGATCAAGAAAATCATTGATATAAAGGTGTAACCGTGATTCTCCTCGCAGCCATTGATTTCGCGGCCGCACTGCCCGTAACGTTATTTGTAACGTTCGCTGCTGGTGCCTGGTTTGTCTTGGACATGATGGCTGGCAAACAGCCTCGTGCGGAAGAACGACTGGCAGAATTCAACCAATCCAAACGACGTGTTGCTTCGGGCAACATGTCTGCCTCCGACAAGTTTTCCCAGGCATTTGAAAAAGCCGCGCCGGCGCTTTCGAAACCGCTGCAGCCGAAAACGGAAGCGCAGGTTAGTAAGCTCAAACTGAAACTCTCGTACGCAGGATTCCGCAAGCCGCAGGCACCCCAGGTATTTCTCGGCATCAAACTGGCATGCCTGGCGGCTGGCCTTGTCGTTGGCGGCGGTGGATTAATGCTGTTTGGAGGAGCCTCCCTCAATAACATGGGCAAGGCGATCGGGATTGCCGGCCTTTGCCTGTACGTTCCCGATGTGGCCATCTGGTGGATGGGAAAGAAACGGCGGCAAGCGATCTTCCTCAGCTTGCCCGATGTGCTGGACTTGATGGTCGTCTGCGTAGAGGCCGGTTTGGGGCTCGATCAGGCCATGCGTAAAGTTGCGGAAGAAATGCGTACGACCTATCGCATCATTTCCGATGAACTAGGCATCTGTAACCTGCAATTACAAATGGGCAAGACACGAAACGAAGTGCTTCAGGACCTCGGCGATCGAACTGGAGTCGATGATCTCAAATCATTGGCGTCGATCTTGATCCAAGCCGACAAATTTGGTTCGAGTGTCGGTAAGGCATTGCGGGTGCAAAGTGATTCAATGCGGACTCGCCGATCGCAACTGGCAGAAGAAAAAGCGGCGAAGACGGCGGTCCAGCTGATCTTCCCGTTGGTCCTCTTCATCTTCCCGGGAATCTTTGTCGTGCTTGTCGGTCCGGCAGCAATCACGATGGTGACTGAACTGTTCCCGATGATGAACGGCACCGGCTGATACGAAAGCCCACCAACCAACCGAAAAGCCATCCGGATAGGATGGCTTTTTTTGCAGCGGATCGATGAATGCAGCGACAGCAACACCGTCCGACCAGGGAGTCTGGGAAGTCTGTGTCGACGACAAGCGATTCGTTGAGACCGGGGCATTCGGGCAAGCCGATACACTCCGTTGAATGGGCACAATCTGTTCGGACGAGACGATCTGTATTTCCCGGAGAATTCAAAATGCGTTCACGCATCCTTCCATTGGTCATGTTTGCACTCGTATTCACTTGCATTGCCCCGCGTTCGACGGACGCTGGTTGGCACGAGTTCAAACAACGTTGTCGCATCGACTGGTATCGCAACAACCTGTGGCCCGAGCCTTTCATGGCTGTGGACCGAATTGCGACTTGCTCGCCATTTGTGGCGATGGCTCAAAACGGCTGGTACCAACAGTCCACGCTTTCCAATTTCCACTTCAACCCCACAACGCACGAGCTGACCGAAGCCGGCAAACTGAAGGTTCGTCACATCGTTGTAAATCACCCGGACCCGCACCGTACGGTTTTTGTGCAACAGGCACTGGAAGACAACTCTACGTCGACGCGTGTGGATTCCGTGCAGCAAACTGTGGCCCAATTCACCAGTGGTCAGCACATGCCAGACGTGCGTTTGGTGAGCATTGACCCACCAGGCAAGGCGGCAGACGAAGTCAATGCAGTCAACCGACTCTCGCGTGAGACGATGTTGCCCCCACGACTTCCTGCCTTCGAAGCGACCACCAGCGGTAATTAGTTCAGCGTCGCTGATTGTGAATCCAAGCTTGACTGCAAAATCATGGAACCAAGGGAAATAGCCGTGTTCAACATCCGATGCTACTCGCGTGCCCAGATCGCGATGGGAGTGATCGTCACGTCCTTCGCCACGTTCGCCTGTGGTCAGCAGGCTAATGACCAGGTGCGAAGATTGCCTCAAACGGCGCAGCAGGGTGTGAACCCGTTCGCTCGGCAGGGGCAAGTATCCGAGGGTTACAACTTCAAGATAATTGGCGACCGGCCATTGCATCCGTCGCCTTCCGCGGAACCGTCCGACGCGGTGATTCAGCTGGCGAAGGTTGCCGAACAGCGAGGTGACCTGGCAACGGCGGTTCAGGCCTATCAGGATGGGCTCACGAGATTTCCGGATGACCGGAAGATCCTCATCAATTTCGCCCGGCTGAAGCACCGGGCGGGAGATCTGGATGGCTCGATTGCCACCTATCTGCACTGTATCACGCAACATCCGGACGAGGCGATTGCGGTCAATGATTTGGGATTATGCTACTCGCGCAAGAATGACCTTCCACAAGCAATCAAGTACGTGGAAGCAGCTGTCCGATTGAACCCGGCGAGCAAACGTTACCGCAACAATCTGGCGACATTGCTTGTTGAAACGAACGAACTCGATCGTGCTGCAGCGATTCTCAGCGAAGTGCATGGGCCAGCAATTGGCAACTTCAATCTGGGCTACTTGCTTTCGAACCGCCAGCGGGATTCGGAGGCCATCGGATACCTGCAGGAAGCGCTGCGGCTTGACCCAACGCTGGCTCCAGCAGAACAGCTGTTGGCTCGCGTTGTGCCACGAGCTGCGGCAACGGCTGCATCCCAGGCAACGAACACGATGGGGACCATCGCGACACAAAGCGGCATTTTGCCAGATGCGGCGACAAGTGCCGCGGCGGTCTATTACGAGGAAAATGCCGGGGTTGTTCAGCCGCCCGAAGTCGACGCGTATCCAATTCCCGGTATGAGGTAGGGCAATTCCAGACGGCTCACGCCAACCAAATCCATCTTTTAGACGCGAGACGAAGTGGAGCCGAAGGGAATCGAACCCTCGACCTCTTGAATGCCATTCAAGCGCTCTCCCAACTGAGCTACGGCCCCCTGCCGGCGAAAGTACGACCGCCGGGAGCTTGAAAACTATCAGCATCATTGGCGAAAGTCAAGTTGCGCTGCGGTCGTTGCAACGGCTTGTTTGCTACTGTTATTACAGGGTTTGAGTCCGTGAAGCATCGGCTGATCCAGTTTGTCAAAGTCATGGTCCCTGTGGGAATTCTGGCTTGGCTTATCTACCGGCTTGTCACAGAGAACCCGCAAGACATCGCCGAGCTTCTTCGGCGACCGAAGGATTGGACACGGCTTTTCCTTGCGATCACCATCTACCTGACTGCCGTCATATTGTCATTCGTTCGGTGGTACCTGCTGGTTCGCGCGCTGCAAATTCCGTTTCGTATCGCAGACGCATTGCGGTTGGGCTTCATCGGGTTCCTGCTGCAGTTCGTATCATTGGGAGCGGTCGGAGGCGACCTGTTCAAGGCGGTTTTCCTGGCACGTGAACAGCCTCAACGCCGACCGGAGGCAATTGCGACGATTTTTATCGATCGCATCGTGGGGATGCTGAGCATGCTGCTGCTTGCCTCGGTGATCATTCTACTGACGCCCGCGAACAGCGTACTCGCGAACTATGCCTTGGCCGGTCGCGTTTTCGTCGTTGGTGCGGGATTCGGAATGGCAATGTTCGTTTTGTTGCTGTTTACGAATTTTTCGATCACCCGCTTTGCCAACATGTTTCGAAACTATCCGCCCATCCGTACGGCGTTACTCCGCGTCGAGGGCGCCATTCGCCTGTATCGTGCTGACAGGATGTCGGTGGTCGCAGCTCTGCTGCTTGGAATCGTGACGCACCTGATGCAGGCGACGGCCATCTATGTCGCTGCCTCGGCATTTTTCCCGGACGGTCCCGGGCTGTCCGATCAAATCATCATGTGGGCCGTGGCTGGATCGGTCGGAGCTTTACCGATCGCGCCGGGCGGACTGGGCACCTTCGAACTCACTTATCAATGGCTTTACGAACAAATGGCCACGACGATGTCGGTCGCCAATGAGGGATTCCTCGTAGCGCTGCTATATCGTGTGATGAGCCTCATTGCCGCGGGCGTTGGGATTGTTGTTTACCTGAACTGCCGGCGGGAGATCCAGGACGTTCTGGGCGATGAATTGCCGGCGAATGTGGGTCGCACCGACGTTTGAGTAGGCGGCCTGACTGGCAGTCCATCTTGGGCGAAGCCCGCGACCCAGGTTGCTAGTTCGCCAGCACGAACAGTTCCTTGTTGTGGCGGTCAAGACGACGACGCCCGACGATGAGGACGCCGACTCTCGTCATGCGAATTCGTCGTTTGTCCTAGATCAGTTTTTCTTCAGTTCGCGGTGGAATTGCATTCGACAGATGCCGGCGAATGCGTTCCTCAGTGGTCTGGCACATTCTTTCTCGGCCACCCGGATGCGCCGGATCGATTTGCGTGTGTTCTCGTGTGGACACGTCCAGCTCGGCATCCGGCGTTGCCAGTCGATGGTTTACGGGTGAGTGATTTCGCTGCCGGTAAACTGTGCTGAACTTCCCGGAAGAATGAGCGGAATCACCGAATTCGGAGAAGACCGCGTCGACACGAAGCACCCGATCAGGGCGATTCGACGCCGCGTCTTTCGCCGGCAAACTCTGCTCGATGGATTCCGCCACCGCGGAAAGAATCACGTCAACGTTTGCCGTTTTTAATAGGCAGCGGTCCGCCATTCGCAGGCAAGTCGGTCGAATCTCGGTCTGTTTTACCGAATCCACCAGGGCAATGACCGGCAACTCACGGGTGCGACGGTTCTTGTTCAATGACTCGAGGAGCTGATCGGTTTCGCAACCTGCCCGCGGGATGTCGGTAAGGATGGCGTCGGGCTGGGCCGTCGCGGCTATCCAGAGCCCGTGCAGTGCGCTGCGAGCCCGCAATAACGCAAAGCCCCGTCTGGCAATTGCCGGTTCAATGGTCTGCACAAGAGCAGCGTCTTGAAACACGCACAGGATCGTACCACGAGACGGGATGCTGCCAGAATTCGGCCCCGTCAACAGATTTGTATCCGACATCGATTGCTCCCCGTCGCCACGAGCCGAGGCGATTACCTCGACCTTACATTCGCATGGTGTAACGTCTCAATTTTGAGACGCCTTACCAATCGACCGAAGAACAGTACCACACCGGATAGCACAAGCAAGCGAAAGTGCAGGCCTTGCGCAGGCAGAAAACTGACTTGCAGTTCGCGCAACCGTCAGCGACGTCGGTGAGCGCATTTTTGAGAATTCGGCTAAAGACCGATCTTTCACTTTGTGACGAAGTTAACCAGGCGGCCAGGAACGACAATTGTTTTGACGACCTGCTTACCAGCGAGCAATTCCATCACTTTCGAGTCAGCCTCGGCCAACGTCTGCAGCGTATTCCTGTCGACCTCGGAAGGAGCCATGATCTTGGTCTTCAGTTTGCCATTCATCTGCACCGGAACCTCAACGGTCGCCTCGTTCAGCATCGCTTCGTCAAACTCCGGCCACGGTTCGAACGCCAGCGTCGTCGAATGCCCCAACATTTCCCACAGTTCTTCCGCGATGTGGGGCGCATACGGAGACAGCAGCAGGACGAACTGCTCGATACAGCGGCGAGGTCGCACATCCAGCTTGGTGAAAAAATTGACGAACTCCATCATCCGCGCGATCGCCGTGTTGAAGCTCATCGCGGCAGTGTCATGCGTCACTGCAGCGATCGTCTTGTGCAGCATGCGGGTTTGCTCTTCAGTCGGCTCCACATTCTGCAGGTCAGCTGAAATTACCGGGGATTCCGCGTCTTGGTCCACAATCATTCGCCAAGCCCGGCTGAGAAAACGATAGACGCCGTTCACGCCATCCATGTTCCACGGTTTGGGCGCTTCGAGCGGGCCCATGTACATCTCATAGAGCCGCAGTGAGTCCGCGCCGTACTCTTTCACGACCGTGTCCGGGTTGATCACATTCCCCCGACTCTTGGACATTTTGTGAGCTCGACTGTCCAGCGCAATGTCGGGTTCCGTCTTCACGACGAATTTGTCGCCCGACTTTTCCGTATCCCCCGGCTCGACTCTCGCCGCTTCCAGGATCTCCGCCGTACCGCGTCGCCGCCAACCCCCGTTTTCATCGCGTTCAACCTCATCGGCGCTGACCCAGTTGCCCGCTTCGTCCCGGTAACCAGTGATCTCGACTTCACCAAGGATCATGCCTTGGTTCACCAGTTTTTGAAAAGGTTCGTTGGTACTGACAACGTCCCCGGTCGAATAGCACCTTGTGCCAGAACCTGGCGTACAGCAGGTGCAGCACCGCGTGCTCGGCACCACCAACGTATAGGTCAACCGGCATCCAGGCCTTTTCGATTTCCTTATCGATGCAGGCATCGTGATTATCCGGGTCGAGGAACCGCAGGTAATACCAGCACGAACCGGCCCATTGGGGCATGGTATTGGTTTCGCGTTTGTAGGTCTTGCCGTTAATGGTCGGGTAGAGCCACTCGTCGGGCGCTTTATCCAACGGCGGCTCAGGGCGTCCATGTGGCTTGAAATCTTCCAAGTGGGGCAAATCGACCGGAAGATCGGCCGCAGGCACCGTGCGAACAAAGCCCGTAGGCTTTCGCTGCTGATCCACTTCGTGCAACACGGGGAATGGCTCGCCCCAGAATCGCTGGCGACTGAAGAGCCAATCGCGCAGCTTGTATTTCACCGCCGATCGACCCAACCCGGATTCGCACAATCGTTCGAATAATCGGCCGACTTGAATTCACTCGTCGACATTCCATCAAATTCGCCCGAGTTGATCGCGAAACCGTCCGAAGTCGAACACTGTTTTCCCGCCAGGACCTGCTCCCGGTCGCCCTTGGCCGTTCGCCCGGATCAACTACGGCGATCACCGGCAAATCGAACTGCTCGGCGAACTCGAAGTCGCGTTCGTCATGGGCCGGCACCGCCATGATTGCCCCGGTGCCATAGCTGATCAGTACGTAATCGGCGATCCATATCGGAACTGCCTCCCCGTTCACCGGGTTGATCGCGTGGCTTCCAGAAAAAACACCGGTCTTTTCCTTGGCCAATTCTGTCCGTTCGAGATCACTCTTGCCGGCCGCTGCCGTGCAATATGCATCGACTGCCGATCGTTGATCGGCGGTCGTCAGTTGATCGACCAGCGGGTGCTCGGGAGAAATCACCATGTAGGTTGCCCCGTACAAGGTATCTGGCCGCGTCGTGTAGACACGCAGTACGTTGTTGTCCGGCTTGCGCGGAAACGAGTTCCCGGATCGCGCATCCCGCCATACCGCGAATTGCCCGGTCGTACCCAGAAAAAAGTCAACTTCCGCTCCTGTGCTGCGGCCGATCCAGTTCCTCTGCAATGCCTTGATACCTTCGGACCAATCCAGCTCTTCAAGGTCCTCTTCCAGCCGATCGGCGTACGCCGTAATTCGCAACATCCACTGACGCAGGGGTCTTCGTTCGACGGGATGGCCGCCGCGTTCGCTCTTACCGTCAATCACCTCCTCGTTGGCCAAGACGGTCCCCAACGCCGGGCACCAGTTGACCGGTGCCTCCGACTGATAGGCCAGGCGATGGTCGTCCTGATACTCGCGGACGGCCACCTCGCCTTGATCTGCCACTTCAAGCGGAATGGGCAGTTCCGCAATGGGTCGGCCACGCTTTTCCTGCTCGTCAAACCAGGTATCAAACAACTGCAGGAAGATCCACTGCGTCCAGCGGAAGTACTCGACGTCGGTCGTGGCAAGTTCGCGGTCCCAGTCGTAGCTGAAACCCAACATTTTCAGCTGCCGCCTGAAATTATCGATGTTGGCTTCGGTTTGAATCCGCGGATGTGTATTCGTCTTGATCGCATGTTCTTCGGCGGGCAGGCCAAAAGCGTCAAACCCCATCGGGTGCATCACGGAAATGCCCCGCATCCTGGAAAAACGGCAGACAATATCGGTGGCCGTGTAGCCTTCGGGATGGCCGACGTGCAGCCCGTCGCCGCTCGGATAGGGAAACATGTCCAGTGCGTAGAGTTTGTCGCCACTGGGCATTCTAGGGCTGGCGAACGTCTTATTTTGATCCCAGTAGCGTTGCCATTTGGGTTCGATTTCGGCCGGGTTGTAACGAGGCATACCTGCAAATCCGTACTTTGGGGGCGGTAGTTGATCCGTGGGGTAGATCACCGCAAAAACGCCGAAGCCAGACGCTTCTGGAACGCATTGACGGCCAGTGTAACGGCTTTTCGCCTATTTGAGACGGCTAATTCAGCCGCTGCACCTCGCTGCAACCGGTCTTAATGGCGTAAATCCAAGCGTTTGGGGCACGTAGGCTCGATTTTACTGACCGTGGAGCGGACCCGTAAAGGGTTGCACCGATCCTGCAACGAATACCGACTGCTGTCAGGGATGATTGGAACAAATGAATTCACGAATTCGGCCAGAGCGTAGCTTTGGCGGCCATTGTAGATAGAATGAATGGTTTGGCTGGTACGGTCGGCCAAAAGCGGATATGTCTTTTCAAGGCGAGATTCTGATTCGCCACATTCACGAACCAGCGCAAACGGATAGGCCAAGATGCTCCGACCGAAGCGAGAGCTTTTTCTTGTGGATTTTGAACGTGAGGCGATGCGAATGGCAGGGCAATTCAATGCCCAGCTGATGGACTTCATTCGACCTCAAGTCAAGGCGGGAATTACCACGGGTGAAATCGACCGACTGGTTCACGAATACACCCTGGATCATCGCCACAAACCGGCCTGCCTCGGCTACCAAGGGTATCCCAAGAGCTGCTGTACCAGCGTCAACGAGGTGGTCTGTCACGGGATCCCGGGTGACTATGTTCTTCAGGACGGTGATATCGTCAACATCGATATCACTTCGATCGTCGACGGATGGCTGGGCGATCAATCGGAGACCATCCTGATCGGTAATGTAACGGACGAAGCAAGGGCCGTAACCGATCTGCGCATTGGATTGTCTTTACCTCGGGATCGACGCGCTGCAACCTGGCTGCCGCGTTTCGGAAATTGGCCGTGCAATCACGGCCGAGGTCGCATAAGCAGGGTTTTGGTGTAGTACGGGAATACGTGGGACACGGGATTGGAAAACGATTCCACCAGGAACCCTCGATTCCGCACTACCCCAATCGACAAGCACACATCGACCGACTCTTCCCGGGCATGTGTTTCACGATCGAACCCATGATCAATGCCGGTACCAGGGAGACCATTCTTGATCGTGACGACGGCTGGACGGTGCGTACCAAGGATGGTCGAGTCAGTGCACAGTTCGAACACACCATTCTCATGTCTGAAGATGGACCGGAAATACTCACGCTGACAGCCAAAG
This sequence comes from uncultured Planctomycetales bacterium, assembly GCA_963821085.1. Lineage (GTDB taxonomy): Bacteria > Planctomycetota > Planctomycetia > Pirellulales > Pirellulaceae > CAWGCE01. The sequence goes on from CAWGCE010000018.1 coordinate 283,644, forward strand.
GGCCCCTCCCCTCGCAACTCAAGACAGACGATTCTTCCGTCCGCTAGGCCTCCGGATGCAGTCGCTGGTATCAATGCTGGCGTGAATGATCTTGCCCAATGCAGGTCGATGGCCTACAAGCCAACGACTTTTCTATCAACTGATCAACCATTGATGGCAGGATGCAGGTCCATGGTGCGCGTAGTTTTCTTGGCAGCTTTTGTTGTGGCGTCCGCCGCGACCTGTGCTGCCGAATCGTTCCCCTATACGGCGTATGTGGTACTGGATTCCAGTTCGGTGCGCAGCGGGCCCGGCGACAGTTTCTATCCGACCTGCCGCTTGCGGCGCAGTGCGCAAGTCGAGGTCTACCGCCACGATGCCAGTCGCTGGGCGGCCATCCGTCCACCAGGCGATAGCTTCAGCCTGGTCCCGGCAAGTGCAGTCGAGGTCACCGAGGACGCGGCAGGAACGATTGGTATTGTGACTGCGGACGGCCTGAAGACTCGCATTGGGTCACGAGTAAACGACAAGCATGAGGGCGTCGAATATATCACTTTGAAACCGGGCGAAACGGTTGAAATTCAGGAGACAGTGACACGCAACGGCAAGAAATGGTTTCGCATCGCTCCACCTGCGGGCGAGTTTCGCTGGATTCGTTTGAGTGACTTGAGCGAAACCAATCCTGACTTGTTGGAAGAATCGCCGATCGAGTTGACGCCGACCGGTCGTGAAATGGTCGGCGCAACCGTCGATGACACCGACCAGGCTCCGCTGCAACTCGCACAATTCGAAAATGAGGTCGACGACCCATCAGCAAGCGTTTCATTGCCAACGGAAGACTATGCCGTCGATTCGAATGCACCCTTCACCTCTCTTCCACCAAATTCGAACGCCTACATGGATGGCGGGATCATTCCCGGGCAACCGGAATTCAGTGAGGCGCCAATCTACCCTGCATTCCAAACCGCACTTCCATCGAATGGTGGCGGCATTCCGTCTCTGCGAACGACGATGATCAATCCCGGACCGGTTGCAAAACATCTGTTGGAAAATGAACTCGCCGACATTGAATTGCAGCTGTCGCTTACCGTGAGCCAACCGACAGCCGCCTGGGAACTGCCGCCGCTGCGAATTCGGGCCCAGGCGTTGATCGATACCAGTGATGAACCGTCTGTCCGCCAACGAGCAAACGGAATCCTGTCAAAGATCGCGCAATTTACAGATATCCGACGTCGACAGACGTCGGTCAACGCGGAGGCGTCTCAATTCGCGTCCGTAATGGCACCCAGCGTCATGGCGACGACCTATGGTAACGGGCAGTATTACACCGGCCCAACGACGTTGCCTGGTGAAAGAATCGTCATGGGAGACGCCGGCCCTTACGGTGGTTTTTCGGACTACGGCTCCAACTACGCTGGTGCCGGTGGCGAAATCATCAGCGACCGACTGCAAAGTGAGGCCGGTCAATACGGCAATTCGGTCGCGTCGAGCAGCGTTTATAACTACGACGGAACTGGCTGGTTGATGCCTGTGGTAACCGAACGGAACGACATGCCCAAGTACGTGCTTACCGACAGCAGCGGCGAAATCATCCAATTCGTCTCACCCAGCCCTGGAATGAACTTGCAGCCGTATGTCAGCAAACAGGTGGGCATCATCGGCAAAAAAGATCGGCTGAAGGAAATGGACCAACCGCACATTGTTGCCGATCGCGTCATCAGCCTGGATAAGGTAAAGCGCTAACGAGTCACGCCAGAGGTTCGGGAATCTTCTTCGGCCAACCCGTAAACCACTCGCTGAAACTTTCACCGAAAAGCACTCCCCACCTTTTCGGTCAGCCCCACCTTTCAGCACGCATTGCCATTTCATTTGGCCGGCACGCACAGCCGCAGCCTTGAGGTTCTCAACTGCACCGACCGTTGTCCCGCTAGCCCGCATTTCTCACCCGCCCTGTGACTGAGGCGGCACCTTGTCGGTTGGCGGCGATTTGGAGTTGGCGGCGGGCGAATGGGTCGCGGTTGCGACTTGCGCCGCATTTGTTGGGAAGTTGGATAAGAAGAATGGCGTGGATTTCGCGCTGAGCGCAGACCGGTAGCGCAGAAGTGACTCGGCTGGTGTGCTTTCCTTGCAAGAGGGCTACGGCGGAGGCGGGCGAAGTAATGGCAACGCTACTATCGTGTCGAAGACGCGGTGGAAGGTTGCTATGAATGGATAGCTGGCTGACATCGACACCCAGACTTTGCGAACGGTTACTCGAATCGCCGCTCCAATCTTCAGCAACTTGAGCCGGATCGTGTGGCACTGGGCTCGTTCGAGTTCCGTGCCTTTCAAGCCAAGTTCACGCAAGGCGTTGAGCAGAACATAGGCGACACTCGATAACCACAATCGCAGCTGATTGGCTCGCATGGTGGATGCGCTGGTACGATCTGCGAACAGATACAGCTGCTGCTCTTTGATCCGATTCTCCATGTCGCCGCGAGCGCAGTATTGTTTTTCGTAGACGTTGGCTGCATCGAATTCGTTTGCCGAAAGACTCGTCACCACGAATCGCGGGTTGGCTCCTTTGGCAAGATGCTCTGCTTTGCCAATCACACGCCGTTTCTGACGCCAGCTCTTCCTGGTCTGATAGGCAAAGTCCTTGTAGACGCGTGCGGCCTGGCCGGTGGCTTCAAACTGTTGCTTTGCTGCGTGCAGCTCTTTGCCCAAGACTCGCTTTAAACGACTGTTTTTCGCCAGTCCGAGCACGTAATCCACCTGATTCGCCTCGCACCAGGCCATGATGTTCTCTCGGCAGAAGCCGCTGTCACCACGAATCACGATCTTCACCTGGGGCCACTTCGCTCGAATCTGGGAGACGATTCGCTCCAGTTGCCTGACCGACCCGGCTGCCGCGTCAATGTTCGACGGCCTCAGCTTGGCACATAGCAAGTGCGAGCCGCAGAAGATGTACAGCGGCAGATAGCAATAACACTTGTAGTAGCCGTGGAAGAACCGGCCCAGTTGATGGCCGTGCAGCGGATCATCCGTCGCATCGAGATCGAGAACGATCCGTTGGGGCGGTGCTTTGGACGACTCGATGCTCAGAAACGCTTCAACAAAGAAGTCTTCGATCTCGCCATGCTTCGCCACGATCTTCTTGTAACGTGTCGCTCGCGTGGTCGTCAGCTCCAACCGATTCAGCGTGCTTTTCCCGGCCAAGGCAAAACCGTCATCAGGGTCCGGCTCTCTCTTGCCTGCCAAAATCGCCATCAGCGGATCGTGACGCAATTGCTCGTGATCGTTGAGGTCTTCGTAACCTAATGCAATTCCAAAAACACGTTGGGCCAATAATTCTTCCACCGAGTGTGTCGTGTACCTCGCATCGCGGTAGTCCCGGAAACAGCGACTGAAGAGCTCGACCAATCCCAGCTTGGCTTCCAGCTCTCGCAGGAGGAGCCCACCACCGTCCGAAGTGATCGCAGGAGCGTCAAATCTCGCGGTAACTTCTCGCCGACCGACCCGGTGAAATTCAAACGAACGCTGAGTACAATCTGTCATTGCCAAGCCGTCCATGTGGTTGTGCGGAAATGCCTTGTGCTAAAGCATCTACGCCGCCACGGGCGGCTTGGATCTAATGGGTCTGTGAGAAATGCGGGCTA
>CAWGCE010000019.1:0-276531 GCA_963821085.1 uncultured Planctomycetales bacterium
CGAGATTTTCAGCCAAATGAAAATAACACATTTCGCCCTCAGCATCGCCCTTGCCTGGTTGGTCATGCCGTCGCCTGTCACGCTGGCTCAGGATGAGACCGCACCGACGAAGGATGAAGGCAGGCGGTGGTACAGGATGAGGATTGCGCGGCAGTGACTCACACCTGCCGACACGTGGATTCCTCGTGCGACGCTGCAAAGCTTTATCGATGCCTGCAATGAAGTCTATGATCTGGCAGCGACGACGACCTCCGGCACCGATCTCACGGTGCAGCTTCTTCCCGCGTTCGATCGAATCAGGGATTGTCTGGACCTCAGCGCCTTGACGGGTGACGTTCGCGACTCGATGGGAATTGAGTCGGCCGTCAGTTTGAAGGAGGTGCTTGATCGGATCCCGTTGCCTACCGATGACTTGATTCCTGAAGCTTCGCCCGCGGACGGCTCACCCGTACAAAGCTGGCGTATTCCGGGGACTCGAATCACCATCGAGCGAGTGGAAGATGGCTCGCCGAATGAGAGCTTCGGTTCTCGGCGGATACGGTCAGGCGGGCCTCGACAATTTACGGAGTTGTGAAGGAACTGCCGTATCGTCGCGAGGGGCCGAAGACGTCGCCTGGACTGCGGGATCGTTATCTGGCTCTGACCAAACGACAGCCCACTCTATCGGCCGACACGTTCAGTCCCCGGGGCACGCTGACGTTGTTCATGGACAGTACGCAGGAGATCTACGAAATCACGCGATCCGTTAAGTACGTGAATCGAGATGATCCAAAATATCGTCCTCTGATTTCGCAGATTTTCAGTTGTCTTGACCTCAGTGCTCTGCCTGAATACGCAAGGGACAACTATGCAAGTGAGGCTGCTGTTTGCCTGAAGGAGGTTTTAGATCGGACCACTCTACCGCCGATTGAAGCAATTCCCGGTCCGGAGAACATTCAGCCGTCCGACGGAAGTGATCCTCTGATGCGATGGCAGATCCCGGGCACGCGGATCTCCATTGCTCGTGTTTTGGAGGGGCCCCAGCAGGGCCAGTATCTGTTCACGGCAGAATCCGTTTCCGAGGTTGTGGAGATGTTCGAACGTACTCGTGGGCAGCCCTATCGAACAAGCGGCATTGCAGTCTCACCCGACCTTTACCAGTGGTATCTGTCATCGCCTAGCAAACCCAAGGTCGCGGCGTTGGTTGAATCACTTCCCAGTTTCTTCAAGCATCGCCGGTTCGGGCTGGCGATTTGGCAAATGGTGGGACTGATCCTGGTGACCGTGGTCGGCCTCGGCCTCATGGTGGGTTTGTACCGTGTCGCCGCACGTCGAAGCGAAGCGAATTTCAACGTGAGTCTGTTTCGCTACTGGTTCGGCCTCGTGTTTACTTTGGTGGCACTTCTTGTCCCGCTGCTGTTTAAAAGCGTCATCAGGACCTATCTGTCGGTCAGAGGATCACCGCTGTATGTCGTAAATTTCGCAGCCGACATCGTATTCCTGCTGGCTGCGATCATCGCGATTTTGGCTTTGACCAACCGACTGGCGAATTCGGTGCTGGCATTGCCTGGAGTTCGATCCCGTGAAGTCGACGCGACGCTGATTCGTCTTTTGTTTCGTGTGCTGGGAATTGTCGCGGCGGTCATCGTGTTTCTTGAAGGTGGCCGATATCTGGGTTTCCCAGTGACCACGCTGCTGGCCAGTGCGGGAATCGGTGGACTGGCGATCGCATTGTCTGCTCAGGGGACGGTGAAGGGATTGTTTGGAACGATCGCGATTCTGCTGGATCGCCCCTACCGTGTCGGGGACCGCATCGTTGCCAAAGGTCATGACGGAGTAGTGGAAGAGATCGGCCTGCGTTCTACGAAAGTTCGCGAGTTTCTGACCAACCACCTGATCTCGCTGCCGAATGATCAGATGGCCGATGCGGATATCGTGAATATTGGCGCGAGGAATAATATCTATCGACTTTGCGACCTGCACATCCCCATCGACACTTCACGGGAAAAGGTGGAACAGGCACTGCCTGCGATTCGAGAGGTCCTCTCAAAGCAGGAAGACATGGATCCGGAGTCTCCACCACGGGCGTTCTTCAACGAATACAATCCTGATTCCTTCAACATTCGCATCATCTATTGGCATGTCCCGCCCGACCTTTGGAGCTACTACGAGTCGTGCGAACGGGTGAATCTCGCGATCTTCGAAGCGTTTGAGAAACTTGGAATCCAGCTTTCGCTACCGATACGCCACAGCTATTGGAAAACCGACGACGGCCAGGGGCCGCTTGAGATCAGTCTGGGTGAGCGCCCGACGGGTTGACGGAATTTATGTGCAGCGTTTAATCACCAAAACGTTGGTGAAGCATCGGCATTCGCGAGCGATGCAGGGCTGAACATGGACGCCATTCTCTCCTCAATCTACATGCCTGCCACCGTCATTGCAGGTATCTATGGCATGAACGAGTCGACCCGTCATCTCGGCTCAATCCAAATCAATCCCAGTCAGCATGAACGCTTGTGGCATTGCGATTTCGCAGTCCCAACTACGGGCTATTACGAATATCACGCTCTCTTTCCGACTATTACACTAGAACTTGAGCGGGGCGATCTGATTTCGTCGCGCAAGTTCAGGTAGCAAGGCCCCGCATCGCGATGCGTTTGGTAACTGGTAACTATTACGGCACAACGCGTTCATCACTGGTCAGGTGGGGACGACAAAAAACGGAGCTAAATTCATCATGTCGAAAGCAAAAAAGCCAAAGAAATCCGACACTGGCAAAAAAGGGAAGTCGGAAGTTGATGGAGGGTTGGAAAAAATCGCTGAGTTGGCGGCAGCGCATCCCCATCTAGAAGAAGAGCTTTCGTCGATTGCCGCGCTGGTGATTGCCAAGCTGGCTGAAACGGGAACATCGCAGCCACAGGAGAGCGACGACAAAAAGGCTTCGGAACAGCCGAATGTTGAAAAAGTGATACAAAAACAAAAAGGGAACAGTTCAATGGCCAACGAAATCAAAGCGACAACGTTCGAGAACACAAAACTCAATACAGTCAAGCTGGATTGGAAAGAGGTCTATTACACCAACTGCCCGCTCGTCTCGGCGTCGAATGTCGACGAAGGCATCGGCTTGACCAAGAAGGAGTTCAAGAAGATCGGGGTGAACTATCGCTACCTGCGTTCCACCCCCGAAAACGACTGGTATCCCCATTACATCCACAACATGGACAACCTGATCCGCTTCGGCGGACTGTTCCCGGCCATCGACGTCCGCGGAAACCTCAAAGAGACCTGCCTTCTGGGTGTCACGCAGATGCCGGCCGAGGGCGGCGTGATGATGGTGCGTTCTGGAGACGACATCTACAAGATGTCCGATCTGAAAGGCAAGAAGATCGGTCTTTCCAAGAGCATGAACAAGATCAAGGACGATTGGTGGCGCATCCAGGAGCACCAGGGGATCGAACTCATGCTCCGGATGAACGACATGACCATGGACGACATCGAGCTCGTCGAGTTTCCCTATGCCGACGACTGGTACAACGATCCGAAGATGGTGGGACCTGAAATGGAACTCTCCATCGACCTGTGGCTCAAGCGCGACCACAAGCACGATCTGGCCTTCCGTCCGCTGGAAAGCGCACTGGAAAAAGGAGTCATCGACGCAATGTATACGCAGACCAAGCCGCTCCAGCAGCTCTCCGAGGATACAGGCAAGTTCGCGGCGATCGAGGACCTCTCCCGCTATCCGGACTGGCGCCTGCAGGTGGCCAACATTCCCGCTGCCATCACCTGCACCAAGGTCATGGCCGACAAGCACCCCGAACTCGCCGTCACCTTCATGAAGGGCATGATCCGGGCCGGTCGCTGGGCCAATGAGAACAAGCGCGCCGCAGCGGAAATTCTCGACCAGCAGACCTTCTACCGCGACGTCGAGCACACCTACCAGGGCATCCGGGACGTGGACCTCGTGCCGAACCTGTCCCTTCTGAACCTGGCCTCCGTCGAAATCGGCAAGAACTTCATGTTCAGCCACGGCTACATCAAGAACGACTTCGATGTGAACGAATGGGCCGCGCCCGAGTTCCTGGAACAGGCCGGCCGGGAACTGCTGGAGGAGGAATGGAAGAAGCGGAGCACCGCCAAGCTTCCCAAAGCTGCGGACCCACTGGCAGGCGGAGGAAAGCTCGGCTAGCCCTTCAACACAAGGCGACCGGGCCTCGATTCATGAACCAATCGCCATCACCGCCGGTCCGGTGAAGGGCAATGAATCAACCGAAAGCCACAACGATGTCTAACGAAACAGACAAAAGCGGAGACCCGACAGCCAGTTCTGCCGCCGATCCCTCAACAGCGGCACCGCAGATCAAGGAGACGACGTTCGAAAACACAAAACTGAGCACCGCTCCATTGAACTGGAACGAGGTCTGGTACACCAACTGCGTGCTTATATCCGCCGCTAACGTCGATCAGGATCTGGGTTGGACCAGGGAGGAGTTCAAGAAGCTCGGCGTGAAGTTTGCCTACCTCCGTTCCGTCCGTGAGAACGACTGGTATCCGCATTACATCCACAACCTGGACAACCTGATCCGCTTCGGCGGCCTGTTTCCGCCCATCGCCGTTCACGCCGACCTCCGCCGGACCCGGCTCCTGGGGGTGACGCATGCGCCACACGAAGGCGGCTGCATGCTGGTGCGCGCCCGGGACGACATCTACCGGATGGCCGACCTGAAAGGCAAGAAGATCGGCCTCTCCAAGAGCATGAACACCATCAAAAACGATTGGTGGCGCATCCAGGAGGAACAGGGCATCGAGTTGATGCTGCGGATGAACGGCATGACCAGGGAAGACGTCGAGATCGTCGAGTTCCCCTACGCGGACGATTGGTACAACGATCCCCAATTCCTGGACCCCATCGAAAACCCATCCGAATTGCAGACCATGCGTGACCACAAGCACGACCTGTCCCAGCGTCCGTTGGAGCCCGCGCTGGAAAAGGGCGTTGTCGATGCGATCTACACGCAAAGCAAAGTCTTCCAGCAACTGCAGGAAGCGACGGGCAAGTTCAAAGCGATCGAAGACCTGTCCCGGTATCCGGACTGGACCCTGCAGGTGGCCAACATCCCCGCGGCCATCACCTGCACCGAGGTCATGGCCGAGGAGCACCCTGAACTCGTCGTGGCGTACATGAAGGGCATGATCAAGGTTGGGCGCTGGGCCAACGAGCACAAGCATGCCGCAGCAGAGATCCTCGACCGCACGACCCTCTACCTGGACGTCGAGCACACCTACGAGGGATCAAGCACATCGACATGGTGCCCAACCTGTCGCCGCAGAACCTGGCCTCCGTGGAGATCGGCAAGGACTTCATGCTCAGCCACGGCTACATCAAGAACGACTTCGATGTGCAGCAGTGGGCCGCGCCGGAGTTCCTGGAACAGGCGGCAGAAGAACTGGTCAATGAACGCTGGGCGAAGGTGACCGGCGACAAGCTGCCCGCGGCGTCTACGGCGCGACTCGGGTAGTCGGGATAGAACACAGCGAAAAACGCGAGACTGTGCAGTGACTGATTCGATCCCGGCCGTTGAACCGACGTGGGTTGGTTGCGAAAAGCAAAAATCGGAACAAAGAACAACCCGCGCAAGGCGGATGGACGAATGTTGATGACTGACCACAATACCACGCGGATGCAGCGACTCGGTTATCGCAAGCCGGCCGACGTCGCGGAGCCCGATGAACTCGTCCTGGTCGAGTTCGTCTCTGATGGGCGCGTGGCGATCATCACCCTCAATCGGCCGCATGCCGATAACGCCATCACAACGGAACTGGCCGCGCAACTGATCGAGGTCCTCGAGACGATCGCAGCCCGTTCCTCCGTGCGTGTCGCCATCCTAACCGGCGCCGGTGACCGGGCCTTCTCCGTCGGCGGCGATCTTTACCAGCGTAATGAGATGACCAAAGAACAATGGCTGCGGCAACGCCAGGTTTTTGATCGCGTGCTTTACACGCTGCGCCAGTTGCGTCGGCCCATTATCGCAGCCGTCCACGGGATGGCATACGGCGGCGGCTGCGAGATGGCCATCAGCACAGACTTCATCATCGCCTCCGATGATGCCGTCTTTGGCCAACCCGAGGCGATGGTGGGCCTGTCGGCCGGCGGCGGCTCGCCAGTGCTGCTTCCCCGCGTGCTCCCTCCGGGCAGGGCTATGCAGATGCTGATGACCGGCGATCCGATCACGGCTCAGGAGGCGCACCGGTTGGGCATGGTCAACGAACTCCACCCCAGGGGCAAACTCATGGAGGCGGTGCTCCGCATCGCGGAACGGATTGCCGACAACTCACCGACAGCCGTGCAGGCGGTCAAGCGTGCCGTTCAAATGGGACAGGGTGAGCCAGTGGAACAGGCGGTTGCGATCATGATGGATGAGCACTGGCGCTCGGTGGTTCATCCCGACCGTGTCGAGGGCATTAGGGCGTTCACCGAAGGCCAGGAGCCGACGTTTCCGGATCCGGATTTTTGAGGGATGAACTGTCGGACTCAATGAATCACCCAACCAAAAGCAACGAGAAGAGAATATGAGCAACGCCTACACGATGGATACGATCATCAAGGTTGCAGAGGATCTCTGCATTACCTGCGGCAATTGCATCCGTACCTGCCCGGCTGGTTTGATCACGAAGGAGGAGTTCCCCGTTCCCATCGAGAACGCGTGGGATCTCTGCATTGACTGCGGCCATTGCGTGGCCGTCTGTCCCACCGGAGCCCTGCATCAACGCGCGATGGGGCCAGAGGACTGCGATCCGATCGATATCCATCTGATCCCCCGATGGGAGGAAGCACGGCAGTTTCTAGTCTCCAGGCGTTCAGTCCGCGTCTATGTCAACAAACCCGTCGAGAAGGACAAAATTCTGCAAGTCCTGGACGTCGCCCGTTTTGCCCCCTGGGGAGGCAATCGGCAAGCGGACAATTTGCGATGGGTCGTCATCAGCGACCCCGCCCAAGTTCATCGTGTCGCTGAAATGTCCATCGAGTGGATGAAGAGTGTCGGGGAGTCGAACCCGGCGATGTACAAGGAGGCCAAACTCGAAGCTTTCACCAGCGCGTGGGATGAGGGTGAAGATCAGATTTCCCGAGGGGCACCCTGTTTCATCCAGGCATGGGCACCGAAGGACGAACGCACCGCGCCCCAAGGCGCGACAATCGCTTTGGCCTATGCGCAACTGGCCGCGCATGCTCTCGGCCTCGGCAGCAGTTGGAGCGGCGGCATCAATACGGCCGCGCAGGCATACCCTCCATTAATTGAACTCCTGGGGCTGCCGGAAGGGACCGTCTCTTACGGAACGATCCTCCTCGGATACCCCGCCGAGCATTTCCTGAAGATTCCGGCGAGAAAACCTCTCAATGTGACCTGGCTCTGAGAGCAGGGCTGACTAGCAGCACGTCCTAAAATCAAAGCTGACCATCAGAACCGCAAGCGTGAGGAATCCATCATGCGATCAATAAGACACATTTGCCTATTCAGGGGCCGCCCTACCGTAGCCACTTTGCTCATCGGCCTGGCCTGCGTACTCGGCCTTGTCGCCGCGCAACGTGCCTCTGGACAGGAAGCAAAAACCGAACTTCCCAAGGAAAAACAAACGGCCCTCGATCTGTATGTCAGCGCCGCGCAGGCTTACGAGAAGTGGAAGGCTACGCCCGACACGGTGAAGGTGATCGACGTGAGGACCCCGGAAGAGTACGCCTTTATCGGCCACCCGGAAATGGCCTGGAACGTTCCCGTTGCCTTTGTGGAATACCAAAGAAAAGACGGCAAAACCGAATACGGCGCGAGGCCGAACCCCGATTTTGTGGCCGAAGTCAAAAGGTTGGTTCGACCGACCGACACCTTACTGCTCATGTGCCGTTCAGGCGGTCGCTCCGCGATGGCCGTCAACCAGCTCGCCGCCGCCGGATTCAGAGACGTTTACAATGTCACCGACGGATTCGAAGGAGATAAAGTTGAAGACAGCGGCAGCGTCTTTTTTGGAAAACGAATGAGGAACGGATGGAAGAATTCAGCCCCTTGGACCTACGGCATTGACCCCGAGAAGATCATTCTTGAGGAAGGCGCCTCGTATCGTAAGGCTTCGCAAAGCAAAGCGCTAGCCACCAAGAAACCCGGCAAAAAGTAAGCTGATCCTGCCGCATGCGGGGCAGCCCGATCTAAAAAAGCGGATGGGGAGGGATTCGAACCCCCGGTACGGTTTCCCGTACGGCAGTTTTCAAGACTGCTGCCTTAAACCAGACTCGGCCACCCATCCGTTCAAATGGCTTCCAGAGGCCGCCGCTATTCTATCGACGCTAACCGGTTGCTTCTACCGCATCCATGCCTTCCCCCGCCAAACCGCTGCGTTGACCATGCTTGGGCGAACTGATAAAAATGACGGATTAGGGTTTGCAGGATGTCGTGGACTGTCCCGGCAGGCACCGTGCCGATTGGTGGAAGCGGTGAATCGAACTCAGAACTGTCACGACGAGGAGTCAATATGGGCGGCTGCAGCGAACGAGCTAAAGAGATTAAGCGTCGACGTCATCGAAGGAAGAAGCTGGAAGTCTTCAAACGAAAGCTGGAAAAAGCAACCGTTTCCGAGAAACAGCACATCGCTGACAAACTACGAGCCATGACGCCTGGTTGCGATACTTTGATCAACACTCTGTCGCTGGAAGAGCGATAGTTGCGGCCTCATGATCGCTGCCTGTTAGATGAAAGGGCGCACCAATCGAGGCATTCCCATCGCGTTTCTCCAGATCGTCATTTGACCGACTTGATTTGCCGTGTGCGCCACCAACACCTGGGTTACCGCGTGGCGTATGGTTGGAAGTGTTTCGCGGTACTTTTCATCTGGTAACGGTGATTCCAGTTCAGTATTGCTCAGCTAAAGCACGACCGTCGTAATTCGGGCTTGCGGGTCCGACAGCAATTGCCGGCTGGCGGTTTTATTCAAATAGGCGGTTGCGTCGGCGTACGGCACGCTCCCCGTATCGAACTTCTCCGCATGATCGCTCGGCAGCCAGGCTGACAACCCAAATTCACCACCGATTGCCTGGCAACTGAACGTGAGATGTCCCATGACCCATGCTGGGTAATTGGTGATTTTGTTCGGTTGCGCGACCAAGTCGGTCTTGGCGACGTCTGCAACTTATTCTCGGAGGAAGTCGAGGCAATATGCGAAACTATGAAGGACGGATTGCATCGTTTGATCAGGCTCGCATGATCGAACAATGTCATCAACCCTCAAAATTCGCAGACATCAGGTCTTCGGACTTACTCGTTGGCAACGGTCGGTTTGATGGCGATATGCAACTCGTCGAGTTGCACAACGTCGACGGGACTTGGTGCCTCGGTCATCATGTCGGCGGCACGTTGGGTTTTGGGGAAGGCAATGCAATCGCGAATATTGTCCCGTCCACCGAATAACATGACGACTCGATCCAAACCCAGTGCAATGCCCCCGTGTGGCGGTGCACCGAACTGCAACGCCTCGAGCAGGAAGCCGAATCTTTCTTTTGCCGATTCTTCTTCCATCCCCAGCAGCTCAAATACCTGTTGCTGGGTTTTCGAATCGTGAATTCGAATCGTCCCGCCGCCCGCTTCGAAGCCATTGATCACGAGGTCGTAGGCAATAGCTCGAGCTGCCCTGGGGTTGGTATCGAGTTTCTCCAGGTCCTGAACGCGAGGTGCTGTAAATGGGTGATGCATCGCAACCCAACGTTGGTTCTCCTCGTCGTACTCAAACATGGGGAACTCAACGACCCATGAGAAGTGCATTTCATCAGGATCGTAAAGTTCCAGCTCGGCCCCCAGCCTTCGGCGGAGGCCATTGAGCGCTTTGCAAGTGACTTCCCACACATCGGCGACAAACAACAAAAGGTCACCAGGCTTCGCTGCCATTCGCTCCTTGATGAGAGCGAGCACGTCCGGTTCAAAGTTTTTCGCGATCGGCGACGCCAGATTGCCTTCAGCGTCCACCTTGAACCAGGCGAGTCCTTTGGCACCAAAATCCTGTTTGACGTATTCGGTCATATCATCAATGAGTCGACGCGAGTACTTCTCGGCAGCACCCACGGCGTTGATGCCGCGAACTTTGCCACCGCCCTCGGCGACGCCTCGGAAAACGCGAAACTCGGTCTTCGCCGCCAGATCGGTACAGTCAATCAGTTCCATTCCGAAGCGCAAATCGGGCGCATCGTGACCATAACGTTCCATGGCCTCGTCGTAGGTCATTCGGGGGAGCGGCAGCTGCACTTCTTTTCCCAGGACGTTTCTGGCTCACCGCTCAACCAGACCGTCAATCAGATTCAGAATGTCGTCCGCTTCGACGAACGACATCTCGATGTCGAGCTGGGTGAATTCGGGCTGGCGATCGGCCCGCAAGTCTTCATCACGGAAACAGCGGGCGATTTGGTAATAGCGGTCGTAGCCTGCAATCATCAGGATCTGCTTATACAACTGCGGCGACTGAGGCAAAGCGTAAAACGCGCCCTCGTGGACGCGACTTGGCACGAGGTAATCGCGGGCCCCCTCGGGAGTGCTGCGACCAAGAATCGGGGTCTCGACGTCGATGAATTGCCGTTCGGCAAGGTAATCTCGCATCTCTTTCGTGATCTGGTCGCGCAGTACGAGCATCCTCTGCATCGAGGGTCGTCGTAAGTCGAGGTAACGGTGTTTCAACCGTAGGTCCTCCCCCGGCAAATCCAATTGTCCCGGAGTGAACGGCGGCGTTTTGGATTTGTTCAGCACTTCGAGCTTCGTCGTGCGCACTTCGATCTCGCCGGTTTTCAATTTCGGGTTGATCGTGCCTTCCGGTCTTGGACAAACGCTACCGACAACGCGGATCACATCCTCGTTTCGCAGCCCCCGGGCTGTTTCCAGGACACATTCGCCGCCGCTTGGGGCAAATACAACTTGTGTCTTGCCGTAACGATCCCGCAGGTCGACAAACAGAGTCCCGCCATGATCACGCTGACTATCGACCCAGCCACAGAGCGTGACTTCGGAACCTTTATCTACGTTTGTCAATTCACCGCAGGTGTGCGTTCTTAACACGTAAACTTCCTTCTTCTGGCCATTCGTGGAATGTGTGCGGGACGGAAAACCGGCATTGGAGTCTCGACACAAGGCTCCTTACCTTTTCGTAGCAGTCGACTAGTTGGCTGCCGGACCGCACATTCTAGTGGAAGTCGCCATTGTGGATAACTCCGCCTCGGCCACTTTTCGATCGGGCCGAAGTCCAATCAGGGCGCAAGTTTGACTGCAATGACCAACGATGGAGCTGAATTGTCAGTCACCCGATTCAGGCAGATCGTGACCGACGGTATAAAAGGGGCGACCGTGGTTCGTGAATGGGTGTCCTACCGGCGGTTCCTGGAATACCGGAGTCTACAAATGTCGATGGCGATTGAGGGGCTGTTATTTGGCTGGAAGAAGAACTCTGACTACGGTCCAAAGCTGGTGGCTGATTTGGCGGAGGAGCAGATGGTGGCCCAGCCCGCCCCAAAAGATGCTGCCCCGATGAACCATCCCGCGTGGGTTTTCAGTCATTTAAATGCCTACCTTCCGGTGATCGAAGCAATTATTGAAGGCCGGGAGTTTGATGACCCCAGGAAACATCCGTTTGGCATGCTTTCGAAACCCGAAGCGGACGCCTCCATCTATAGGCCCAGGGAAGAACTGGTCCACGAATTTGAATCGCGACACGAACGCGTCACCAGTTTGCTGAGCCAGGCAACCGAGGCAATCCTCGATCAACCGATCCTGTTGCCCCGATGGACCCAAGTCATGCCCAAAGCTGGCATCGCTTTGCCGTACCTCATGCTGAACCATGAAAACTTGCATTTGGGCCAGTTGAGTGCCTGGCGCCGCGCAAGGGGATGCCCAGTGTATGAATGATGTCGCCATCCAACCCGGAGCATTTCAGACTATGACGGATGACCAAGTCAAGATTCGAATCATCTCCTGCGGTGGCACGATCGACAAAGTCTACTTTGATGCCAAGAGTGATTTCGAAGTCGGAGCTCCACAGATCGAGTCCATTTTTCGTGAAGCTGGGGTCACCTTTGACTACGAAATTGAATCTCTGATGCGAAAAGACAGTCTCGACATGACGGATGAGGATCGCCAGTTGATTAAACGCCATGTCGAACTGATTCCGGAACGCCATGTCCTCATCACGCATGGCACGGATACGATGCCGGATACGGCGAAGGTGTTATTCGGGATTCCAGAAAAGGTGATCGTCATGACCGGTTCGATGCGACCGGCTCGCTTTCGAGCATCGGACGCGGAATTCAATATTGGATGTGCTGTTGGAGCGCTGATGAGCCAGCAACCGGGCGTCTATGTTGTGATGAATGGCCGCGTGTTTGATGGCACCAAAGTTCGCAAGAATTGGGATGAGCATCGGTTTGAAACGCTGTAACCAACCCAGAACCCAACGGACAATCAGGATGATGGCGAAATCATGACGCTGGGTGCTACTGGCGTTGCGATAGCCAACTTCGCCTGAAGTGACTTGAGAGTTAGCCGCGCAGGCTTCGCGGTTGGAGGTAGCCCGTGGCCGGATCAGGGCAGGGGGGAGCTGCCGGCAGGAACCAGTTTGATTACCCGATTGGCCTTACAGTCACCGCAGTAGATCGCTCCTTGCGAATCTTGTGCGATGCAGTGGACACTGTTGAGTTGCCCAAACTGTTCTTTGCCATCATGTCCCTTGGGTACCAACCACTGCTGAATCGCCCGCCCGGTGGCATCGAACTTAATCAGCAACTGGTCTTTGGGCGGGGTTCCCAGGGCGACGTCGCCCTCGTGCCAGGCGGTTGGCGATGAACCACACACCCACAGTTCATCGGCTTCGTTAATTGACAGGCCCCAGGGAACCACGAGGTTTCCCCACATATTGATGGAGTTTCCCTTGCGATCAAAAACCTGGATTCGTCCGTTGGCCCTTTCGGCTACGAGCAGTCGGTCTCGCGAGTCGGCCACGATCGAATGGGGCAAGCTCGAGTTCGCCGGCTGCGATACCTTTCGTTCCCCAGCTGTCGACGTATTGACCGTCGGCCAGGAAATGAACGACACGACCGTTACGATATCCATCACTAATGAAGATGTCTCCATCAGAGGTGATTGCCACGTCGGTCGGTTCGTCGAAATGCGATTCGTCACAACCTGAAATTCCCGGTGTGCCGATGATCAAAAGTCGCTCACCTTCCTCCGTGAACTTCTGCACTGTGTGGTCGTAAGTATCCACAACCCACACGTTGCCGTCTTCATCCAGTCGCAGTTGGTGAGCTCCATACAGGTAACGGTCGCCCCATGAATTCAGCAGTTGCCCGGCCTTGTCAAAAATGAGGACTGGGGGTGTCCCTGTCGTGCAGACCCAAACACGGTCCTGATTGTCGACGGCAATACCTGTCGCGGCGCCCCAGGTCACACCCGCTGTTTCCAGCGGCCAGACGACCGGCCTGAAGCACGCCATTAGATTGACTTGCGGAAACTCGTATGGACGGATCGCGTCGTTGGCGGCATGGGAGGTAGCACGCGTCGACGATCGAGCCAATAACACACACATCATCAGGATCGCAGCGACCACGACCGTTTGCCGCAGCCAACCGGCTTTCGGCAGGGCAGCGACAGAATTATTCATTCGAGCTCACCCCGGGCAGGAAACGTCGGCCATAGAGTGCGGCCAGGGCGATGGCGAAAAGGCTCGTCAGGTCGGTCAGCCGATTACTGCCGCTGAGTACTTTCGAGCACCTTGAGAAAAGCGATGTGCGGTTTGATGGCGACGGCTCTCCTTCAACAACGTAGTCGAAGTAGGCATTGAACATTTCGTTGGTAGTCTGACTTCCTTGTTCAACCCAGATCGTGGGGTCGGGATTTGCAGGGTTGTCGGCTGAATTATCGTAATAGCCAACAGTTTGCAGGATCGTTCCAGCCGGCAGCTGGACGGGTCGTCGAAATTGGTAGTTGTGCTGCCAGTTGAAGTCCCACTTCTTCAAGTTGAGAAGTGTTTCGGTATGTCCATCGGGAAAAATGGCTTCGTAGTGGAACGAATCGCCACGATAGTGCATGTGTGGGAAAAGGCTTAGCAACTGCACGTCGCGGTCGAAGCGGTGGGTTATTTCCTTCCGGTAGTGCTTTTCGCCGGGAGGTATCAGGATGTCAGTTGAATACAGCACCTTGGTTTTGACTTCTTGCTCGACGGCTTCGGCATCAACAACGCGCAGCCCCAGTTGCGTTTGGTCGGTCTGCTCGCTCCCGATCGGTGTGTAATGCATGACAAACATCATCCGCCAGCCTGCTGGAATCCTCTTGGCCTGGCCAGCTTCAAGATTCAACTGGGGTAAACTGTCGACAACAAAGGTTGCGGCTGACACATCACCGTTGCGGGCTGCCCAGCTGTTGGGTGGTGGAATCAGCATGACCACGCAGTGGTGCACGACCTGTGGATTGCCCGGTCGGATTTCGGCCGCTTGCACCCAGATGTCTTCCTGGAAGCTGTAGTCAAGCAGCACGTATTGGTAGTCAATGGTACCGGTTGCCGGTACGGTGAAGGGTTCCGGCATGCCGACGATCAGGTTTGGAGTCGGAATGCTCCAACCGCTTGAGCGGACCGGTCGCTTGTGGGCTTCGGCCGGGTCGCCGGGCGGAATGCGGTCGTTGAGCCAACGCAGCAACTTGGCTCGTTCACCTTCCGAGATGGCCGCGTCATTCACAAAGTCACCATGCGCCGGATCGGCGAACCAGGGAGGCATCCGTCGCTCGTCAAGCACCAGCTGTATCGTGTCGCTCCACGTGGCCACGTCATCGTAACTGGCCAGTTCGAACGGCGCCTTGCCGTGTTTATTGTGGCAACAGTAGCAACGCCGGTGGATAATTGGCTCAATATCTCGATAGAACGTCAGCTCGCCCGATTCTGCAACTTGCAGGGGGCGTTCAATCAGGCAGCCGATCGGTTTGGTTTCCGTGCGGCGCACATCCTGCCCCGAAGTCAGCTGTTGCAATGCCAGGCGGAGATCCTGTTTATCAGCTTTGGATCGGGACAGACCTGGGACGTATTGATCGTCAATTCGGCCGCAGTACCGCACCCGCCGGTCGCGGTCGAGCACCACGACCGTTGGGTTGATGTTGACTCCCAGCTCGTCTGCCAGGTTAGCGCTGTTGTCCTTGTATATGGGAAACGAATACTTGAACTCGTGCTGAAATGCAACGATCTCGTTCAGGCCATCGGTGCGGTTGGAGACAACTCCTACGAAACGCGTCTGTTGAGCAAACTCGGCGGCGAGCTCGTTGAGCCGTTGTGTATAGAGCTTGCAGAGCGGGCACCGCAGCCCAAGAAAGACCACGACAACGAAGTCGGAATCAACGTCTGCCATTTGGTGTTCGTTGGTGTCGACGTCAATAAGCTGGATCGAATCGACGTTCGACTGGGAATGGGCAGCGGCGAACAACGGTCCGGCCACGCTGCAGAGAAACGCGACAAACGCCAACGGCGCGCAATCGCGCAGTTTGCAGGTCCCACGTGCCATCAGAATCGACCCCGACGTTACAACCGTCCCATAATGGGGTTGTGATTAAAGTTCGCTACATCAACGTAGCTCGCTATTCGGGGGCTGGCTGGAACTCGATCAGCATTTCTTCTGCATTTCCGAGGGTGCTTTTCGCTCCATTAGAGGTGAAATTCACGATGGAGTTCACAATGACGCGACCCCGTCGTCCATCCTCGAGTTCCAACAGGTAAGGGCGATCGACCTCGAACAATTGTGCCTGTTCTGCCGGTATGCGGAAACGGCCGGTCCAGAGTTCTTCTTCGCTGTTGGGCACTTCGTGCAATTCGCATTCGAGTCTTTGCAGCCGAATGCCGCCAAGTAGTAAATCGCCAAAGAACCGATTTGTCGCTCGCATGGAGTGCTCCGTTCATCTGAGAATTGGCAACCGGAAAAGCAAAGCATCACCCCAATTCCAGCCTACTTGGAAAGTCTGATCCGGCAACAAAAATTTCGATGCACCGTGATGTCCGACCGATCAGCTGGTACGACAGGAAAAACCGCCCCCGCTTTATCAGGAGTCGGCCGGAATCAGAAGGTTCGGTTGGTCGACCGAAGTTAAGGTGGAAGTAGCGGATCGTCCGTCGAGTAACTCGAAGCTCGACCGGCAATGTGATGCAGCGTTCTGACGGACTCCAGCCAAGAAACGGCGATTGGTTTCATGCTGCCGATTTTCCGACCGGCAAAGTCGCAAAGGCATTAAGCAGCAAAAAGGGCGAGATTGCCGTTGCTGGAAAAGTCTCTACCTGCATTGAATGTCTTGGCAAGGCTTGGGATGATGACCAAGTGTTCTTCAACGACTAAATCACGTTGCCAGCAGCGGAACGATCGTCAATTCGAGCCGTGGTTGCCGGTGTAGTTTGAAAATGCATCGAGTAAAAAGTTGACCGATCCTGAAAAATCAAAACCGGACGAAGCGACCGATGCCGACGAAGATTTCGGCCCAATCGATGTTGCTGGTTCGACGCCTGACAATTCCGAGTTGGTGGGTGAGGTGTACGAACAGTTGCGAGCCATCGCTCGCCAGCGAATGGCGGGGGAGCGGTCCGACCATACGCTTCAGGCTACCGCGCTGGTACATGAAGCGTTTTACCGAATCAGTCAAAACCGGCGAGTTCCTTTCCAGAACCCTGGACACTTTTACGTTGCTGCGGCCGAGGCCATGCGAAGGGTGCTGCTGGATCATGCAAAATCGAAGGGGCGGCAGAAGCGGGGTGGCGACCGTAAGCGGGCGCCGATCAATGTGGTCGATTTGGCCGATTGCGGAGACGCAGATGATATTTTGGCGTTGGACGAGGCACTATGTCGCTTGGAAGAGTGTGACCCGGAGTCTGCAGCAGTTGTCCGCCTGCGGTTCCTGGCGGGATTGAGTGTCGATGAGACGGCCCAGGCACTGGGTGTGTCGGCGCGGCACGATCGACCGTCGCTGGAAATTTGCTCGGGCTTGGTTGTTTCGTGAGCTATCCGAATGAACAATCGTGTCGAACATCTTTTTTCCCTGATCTGCGATTTGCCCAGCGTCGAACGTGGACGGGCAATCGAAGCCGCTTGCGGTGCCGATGAACAGCTGCGGGCTGAAATTGCGTCATTGTTGGCCGCTCATGATGACGCTGGTGACTTCATGGCTCAGCCAACCGAAGATCACACACCTTCCCGCGATTCCATGTCTGCGGCTGAAATAAACGCCGCGCCGGGCATGATCATCGAGCGGTACAAATTGCTGCAGTTGATCGGCGAAGGTGGCTTCGGTGTTGTTTACATGGCTCAGCAGACCGAACCGGTGAAAAGGCGGGTTGCGGTCAAAATCATCAAGCTGGGTATGGATACACGCCAGGTGATTGCTCGATTCGAAGCCGAGCGGCAAGCACTGGCGATGATGGACCACCCGAATATTGCTCGCGTTCTTGACGCTGGTGCCACCGATTCAGGCCGGCCTTACTTCGTGATGGAACTGGTGCGTGGGGATCCCATTACCCAGTATTGCAACCGCGAGAAACTGTCGACTGTCGAGCGTCTGCAACTGTTCAAACAGGTTTGCGAAGCCATTCAACACGCACACCAGAAGGGAATTATTCATCGCGACGTCAAACCAAACAACGTCCTTGTGACGATCGCTGACAACAAACCTGTGGCCAAAGTCATCGACTTTGGAATCGCCAAAGCGACGAACAACGAACTCACCGACAAGACGCTGTTTACCGAATTTCGTCAGCTGATTGGAACGCCGGAATACATGAGCCCCGAACAGGCCGACCGTTCGGCGATGGACATCGATACACGGTCCGACATCTATTCGCTGGGCGTATTGCTGTACGAAATCCTGACCGGATCGACTCCCTTCGAGTCGACTCGATTGCGATCGACCTCCTGGCCGGAGGTACAACGAATCATTCGCGAAGAAGATCCACCGATTCCTTCAAATCGCGTGAGCACGTCGTCCACCACCGGGGTAACTGTGACGGCGGTCCACGAAGATATGTGTCCCGTCAAACTGGCAATCCGCTTGCGAGGCGACCTCGACTGGATTGTCATGAAAGCGATGGATAAGGACCGAACGCGTCGGTACGCCACGGTTAGCGAACTGGCTGAAGATGTTGACAATTACCTGACCGATGTCCCGGTACTCGCGAGTCCTCCCAGCGTGACGTACCGCATGCGCAAATTCGTTCGGCGACATCGAGGGCCAATCTTCGCGGCATCGGTTGCGTTGGCAGCTTTGATCATCGGATTGGCCGCATCCACGGCGACCATGATGTGGGCCTTGCAGCAGCGATCGATTGCTCAGGCAGCCACGATTCGAGCGGAAGATCAGGCGGCGCGTGCCAAGCGGTTTGCGGCCGCCGTCGGGACGCCATTTCTGGCCCCGTCGGACGTCAAGGCGTTCCACGACATGTGGAGCACTGAGATCGAAGAGCTGCGAAAGACGACTTCACCTGAAGATCCCGATCTCGTGCGACAGGAATCGCAGTTGGCGATCTGGACCTTCTTTCACAGTGTCTCTGATAACCTTGGCATGATGAAGGAATCGGAGAAGCGAGTTTATGCGTACTATCCCCATGCGAAGAAGGTTTTAGGAGTCAAGGATCCGCTGATCGTGTCGTTGGGCACGGCGTACGTGAACGCAAAGTTGCTCTCGGATCCGAACCAGGCAACCTCCGACTTGGACCTCGTCTGGTCAAAAGTCACAGAGGGTACGCTGGAGGAATTGTTGCCAATCTACGAGGACATGCAGCAATCGGTGGACGCCAACGTACCAGCAGCGAGTCCACAGGCTTCCCTCATCCGGTTAGAGAAGGCGATCGTACTGTTTCGATTGGGACACATCGATGCCGCAGCAGACCTGTTCAACGGCTACCTCGTCTGGCGCCACATGTTTGATACGAGTGAATCACCGATGGTCGAGCTGCAGCACAGTATGGCTTTAAAAGCCGCGATCAAGTTACTTGCTGAAAATGAGGAACTTGCGGCGTTGCATGACACGTTCAAGCTGCTCATGGAACCAGGCAAAGAACCGAGTTCCGATGCCGCGTAGAGCTGTGGCGGAATGTTGATCGAACCATCAGGCGATTGTGCCTTGGCGTTTTTCCAAAGATCGCTTACTTATCGTAAAAAGCGACACAGATTGGCGCCGGTACGAACACCGATCCGTGTTGCCAATACTGCAAAGTTCCCCTCGCGCCGTTTACCTGAAAAATAGTAACCGAATTGGAGTCGCGCCCGGCCACCAGCATCTTGTCGCCAGCGGGGCTAAGTGCAAAATTTCGCGGCCAACTCCCGTGAATCGGCGCAACCTGACTGCGAGCCAATTTGCCTGTCTGTTCATCGAACGTAAAGCACGAGATCGAATCATGTCCGCGATTGGCGGCGTACACACTCTTCCCTGACGGGTGGACCCGAATCTCCGATCCACTATTGGAGCGATTTTCGTTCTTTTCGGATGCCGAAAGCGTGGGAATCGTTTCGATCTTTTGCATCGAACCGTCACGGCTGTCATACCGAAAGACGGTGATTGCCAAAGCGAGTTCATTGAGTACGAACGCATAGTTACCACTCGGATGAAACTTCATGTGTCGTGGGCCGCCGCCCGGTGCGACGTCCACACGCCCGCAAGGTAGGAGCTTCTTCGCGCCAAGGTCGATGTGATAGACGACCAGCTGATCCAGGCCCAGGTCGGGGACAAAGGCAAAACGATTGTCGGGGCTGATGGCTACGTAATGAGGGTGTGGCGATTGTTGTTGATTACGGATGCCCGAGCCACCTTCATGTTGAATGTACTGGCTTTGCTTACCCAGCGAACCATCGTCGTTGACCGGAAAAACCGCCACCGAACCCGCGCCGTACTGGGCGCTGATCAATATCGTTTCCGTTCGATCCAGCGTCACAAAACAGGAACTGCCGCTGCCGAGCGACTCCGAATGCAAGTCTGCGGACGGCAGGAAGCTCACGACCGATGGCTGGCCGTCGACCGTTCCTGTTGAATAAATCGCTTTCGATCCAACGTGGACCCAACCTGCATCTGGCATCTCGTAAAGCAGCGTTGGTTTTGATAGGTGTGCTGCATCCTGTGAGAAGCTTGCGCTGTAGACACCTTCCTTCAGCTCCAGCTTATTTGCAGCTGTGCCAAACCAGACATCCACCGTTCTTCCTTCCTGGGCCCAGGTTGCGGTCTGCAAGAAAAACAGCGTTATGAGAAAGTACCGACCCATGAGGGTTTCCTTATGGTGGCCTTGGAGTCGTGCGGAGGTGCGACGAAAATGGCCACCACACGCGCAAAAAAGAAGCGCCTCGTCGCTGGTGAAGAGGCGCTTCGTCGTGGATCATTTCACGGTTCTAGCAATTGCGACGAAGTCGTTGAACCATTCCCAGGGCCAACACAAGCAGCAAGCCCATACCCGGTTCGGGTACTGCCGCGACGTCTGCCGTTGTGAACTTGTTACTGTTCCAGATCAGGAAGTCGCCACCATTCACGTCGCCATCGGCGTTGAAATCACCTGAGCACCAAGCGGCTACCGTGGTGAACTTGTTACTATTCCAAATCAGGAAGTCAGCACCGTTGACGTTACCGTCCAAGTCGGCATCGCCCGGCAAAATGGGGTTGCCTGAAGCGGTCAGCCCGCCGACCGAACCGGCCTCCGCCCGCCACGCATCCAAATCGTCGGAGTCAACGACGCTGTCCAACGTCAAGTCGAACGCGGAGTTGTTCGTTCCCGCAACGATTTCCGCGACCAGACTGTCGACATCATTGCATTCGTAGACGCCGTTACCGTCGAAGTCGCCCGAAATCGTCGGAGAGTAGCTCACCGTCACGAACTGATCTCCGGCGATCATGGAAAGGTCGATGTTGGCGATATCACCTGCCAGGTTGCCGGTCAGGATTCCCTCGCCAGCGAATTGATTCGAAAGAAAGTCGTGTCCGCCTCCATTGATGAATGCCGCAATCTTCAGGTCGCCTGTGATACCGAGCTCGGAAATGGGTACCGAAAACTCGATCCCCGTCATGACATTCTCCGGATCACCTGCCGTCATTCCCGTACCGCCCTGGACTCCGTCATTGTTACTGTTGTCAATCGCCATTTGCAGGTCGATCAGGTTGTTCATGCGGCGATGGCTGAACGAATTCGTGGGGTCGTTCACTTGATCGATATCAAGCGCGAACTTCAGTTCTTCCGCGATGGCTCCGGTCCCCGTGTCATCAATTGCTTGGCCACCCGTTGGATCGAGCACATAGGCGCGGTCAATCAACTCGCCCTGTCCCAGGTTTGGTAACGCCGGACCGAGGTTGTCAGGCAATGTATCGCCGTTAAATCCCCAGTCGGGAAGAAATGGTGCGCCGGCCAGAGTTTGGTCGCCCAATGCATCTCGCAGTACGTTGGGCAATCCCTGTGGCGCCAACTGCATACCCGCGGAGACGTTTTGTCGGTCGGATGAAGCGTCGGCCGTCATGTCCGAATAGTGAGCGCTCATCGCCCAGAAGGCGGTCGTAGCTGAAGGTGAACTCACCGTCTCATTGCCATGAGTAAACGTCAGGTAGTGATCTGCCTCGAATCCAACGTCAAAGGTGAGTCCGTTCATTCTTTGAAAGGCGCCTTCGGGTTGATCGAGCCCACCACAGCAGAAGCCATCAACACCACCTGGCAAGCTGAGCACCGTCCAATTGGTTAGACCCGCCAGTTTCAGAATCGATGAATACCTCTAACTTGTTGAAATTACGTTCCAGGTTGCCGGCGACCATTACATAAAGGCGACCGTTATCGACGCGAGCAAAAACCTGGTCGATTTCCGATCCGCCACCAGAGTCAATTACGTCCGGCAGGCCTGCGTCGCCGAATTGCGTGTCGGTGTTTTGAATCGAAAGTGCAGGCCCATAGAACATTGAGTCCAATTGACCGTCGATAATTTGCGCGTTAACGTGACCGCAGCATGCCACGAGGCAAACTGCTGCCAGAGTTTTGAGTAGACTGTTCAGTCGCATTTCAGATCTCCGTAAGTTGTAAGAAAAAAACGCCTGCGGCTGAGGGAACCACTGGCGTTGTTACGTGAACGATTTGATGCCGTCCTTCAAGATGCCATGGAAAGGTCAGTTGGAAGACCTCCGACAACAGATTCTACTATAAGTCGAAAGGGACCCTCTTCACCAGCTTTCGGGCGAAGAATTTTTTCGGTGATTCCGATGAAAATATGTGACCCAAGGCTTTTCGCCAATTGGCATCCTAAAATCTGCTTGCTGTTGCTTGTGCTCGGCTGTGCAGAATCGCGTCGTCCTGTCGGTAGTCAGGTTGCCAAAGTATCGACTCCTACATCGGCCAAAATGCCGTCTTCGTCCAATCAACCGAAGACCACCAAAGAGCAGCAGCTCGTGGAATCGCATTTCAAACTTGCTCAATCGCTGCGACAAGTCGATCTTCAGGCGTCGATTGACCATTACCGGGCCGCCATAAGTGCTCGTCCGGACTTTGTGGATGCCCTGTACAACCTTGGTGTGTGCCTCATCGAAATCGACGACCTTCGCGGTGCCAGGGAACAATTTGCCGAAGTTGATGCGATCGAGCCCGGGCATGCGAATGCAAACTACCAATTGGGCAGCATTGCCACTGAGATGTACCAATTCGGCGCAGCAGTAGTTCGGTTCCGGAAGGCCATCGAGTCGGATCCCGGTCACGCCGACGCCCTCGAGCAGCTTGGCGCCATTCTAGTGGCTCAAGGCGAAGTGGAGGCAGCAATCACGTATTTGGAAAATGCGGCACAACTTCGGCCGAACGACGCGCGATTACAGGCGGATCTTGGTGCCGCGCTACTGCGGATGCATCGGGAGGATGAAGCGATTCGGTTGCTTGAGAAAGCAACTCGACTTGACGATGCGAACATAAAGTACAAACTCCAACTTGCCGCAGCGTTGCTCGCGCGAAAAAGCCCGGACGATCTGAATCACGCAACTGCATTGGCGACTCGGGCGGTCCAATCCCGCGATACACGTTCGGCGGAAGCAGGCCTTATCCTGTCACGGTGCTTGCTCGAGCAAGGTGACCGTGCCGGTGCCATTGCTGCCGCCGAATTCGGATTGCAGGCGGCGAAAGACGACGCTAACGCTGCGGTCGCCGCCTCTTGCCACGAATTGCTGGGGCAAATAGTTACTCCAGAAGAATGACCTACTAACCGGAATTGTGAGCAAGTCCTTGGAAGATCGTGCGCTGGAAGATTGGGAATATCCGGAACCTGACGAGTCAGACGATGACTTCGTGGACACGGTGCGGTGTCCGGAATGTGGCCGTGAAGTCTACGAAGAATCGCCAAGTTGCCCGGGGTGCGGCTATTTCATCCTGGCCACAGATCGCCGAGGGCCAATGGCAGTCCGTTCGATGGGTTGGATGGGCCTCGCAGTTGCGATCATTCTGATTGGGTCGTTGATTGTCGGCTTCCTGGTTTAGAGCAAGAAGCCAGGCAAGGTAAGATCAGGTAATGAACCCAACCGATTCAGTATTCATCTTTCGATTCGGCGTGGTGCAATTCGTCGGCGGAGGTTCTTGTAGCTTCGGTGTCCGGAAGGTGTTCCACCTTGGGACGCCGTTTCTTCTTCGTTTTTCGCGGTACGAGGTCCTTCATCACGGCCAGTTTGCCGAAGCAGAGCAATCGATCGCCCGCCTCTAATTGGCGTTCATGCCGGGGATTGGGAATGACGGAGGTTCCGCGGTACAGTGTCAAGACATTGATTCCGTGCTCGCGCAGGACCGTGTCGGAAATCATCTTGTCGACAAAATGGGAACCTTCGGGAATGTGAATCTCGCTGACGCCGTAGCCGCGACTGACGGTCAAACGCTGACGCAAGTCAATTTCAGGGAAATCAACATTTGCCGCGATGTAGTCGATGATCGCGCCGGCAATGTCGAGTTGCGTACATTGTTCGATCCCTTCCAGACCCGGTGACGAATTAATTTCCATGATCTGTGGTCCGTCCGCGCCTTCGAGCATGTCCACACCTGCAACTCGTAGGCCCATGATCTGGGCTGCCCGCAAAGCTGTTTCCTGGTAGTGTTCATCCAGTTCCACAAGCTCCATCTTGCCGCCGCGATGAACATTGCTGCGAAACTCCTGACCCTGCGCAATCCGCCGCATCGCGGCGACCACACGGTCTCCCACGACGAAGGCACGGATGTCTTTTCCCTTACTCTCGGCGACGAACTTTTGAATCAACACGTTCTGTTTTTGGCTCTGCAAGAGTTCCACCATGGCTTCGGCTGACTTGACCGATTCAGCCAGCAACACACCGATCCCCTGCGTGCCTTCCAGGAGTTTGATGATGACGGGAGCTCCGCCGACTCGTTCGATGGCCGGCAGGACATCCCTTTTGTCCCGGACAAAAGTCGTGCGCGGAATGCCAATGTGGTGTCGGCTAAGGATTTGCAGGCTGCGGAGTTTGTCCCGTGAGTTCGTAATTCCGGCAGAAGAATTCACGCAAAACACATCCATTTGTTCGAATTGCCGCACGACCGCCGTACCATAATACGTAATTGATGCACCGATACGCGGCAGCACGGCATCGTATTCGCTGAGCTTGCGCTGACGAAAATACAGATCGGGAACTCCTTGCTGCAAATCGATAGCGAACTTCAGCGTGTTGAGCACCCTGATTTGATGACCGCGTTGCTCGGCGGCTTCGCGGAGGCGTCGCGTGCTGTAGCAATTCAGGCTGCACGACAGTATTCCGAGTTTCATGTTTACGGTCCTAACTAACAGAGAGTTGACTTCTCGGCACCCTTGAGGTTGGCAGAATTACTTCTTACGTTTTCTTTTTCGCTTGCCACCGAGATAAGACTTTCCTGCATCAATCAAAAATCGGTTTCGAAACGCTTCCCGCCCCAGCAACATGCGAAATCCCATCTCGGCCCGGTTTGCCAATGTCAGCTCGACCGACCACGTCACGCCAAGCAATCGCACATTAGCCAAAATCACGGGACGCGTCTGGGCTTTACCGCTCGAACTGCGCACCGAACGGAATTCAAGTACCTTCGCCTCGACTTCTATGCTCGTTTCCGAATTGCGCTGATCAGGGTGGACCACGAAGGAGACCCACGTTTCGCCGTTCCGCTCTGTTTGGCGGATGTTCACTGCGTGCAACGACGAAGAACGAGCACCGGTATCGACCTTGGCTTTGATCCAGTTGATGCCGAAATCAGGGAGGGCAACCCATTCACGCCAGCCGATGACTGGACGCTGAGCCGTTTGGCCAACAGCCTTACTCATCGTGTTTCCAGGAAATGTGGCCTACGCTAGTTTTCCGAACAGTCTCCGACCGAGAGCGTGACCATCGGGAATCGTCACATCTTCCCGATGTTCTAACGTGGAATACCCTGTTCAAGCTAACCCAAAGTCAGGGATTTATTGGTTTTTCAATGAGGCTGGACCCATGTTCCATCAAACAGCCGTGGAGGTCGGTGATCTTCCGCCGGCGTTCAACCTGAAACGCCCGCAATAGCGCACGAAGGGTACCATTCGACAAAGGGCGCTTGCTGATGAAGCGGTAATTGGTGTAAACGTCTCAAGATAAGCCGTGACCGCAGGCTCCGAGGGAAATGGGCAAAGACCAAAGACAAACCATGAGCGACGTTCAGTTCAAAGACAAGAAACCAGCCGAACCGGCAGCGAAATCGACAAAGCGGGGAAACGCCCCCACAACGGGACCGAAGTTCGGCACGTTTGGCGGTGTCTTCACGCCGTGCACCTTGACGATTTTGGGCGTCATCATGTTCTTGCGATTCGGTCACGTCGTGGGGCAAGCCGGCCTGTTGCAGGCGATCCTGATTGTTTGCCTGGCGAAGCTGATTA
Organism: uncultured Planctomycetales bacterium; assembly: GCA_963821085.1. Taxonomy (GTDB): domain Bacteria; phylum Planctomycetota; class Planctomycetia; order Pirellulales; family Pirellulaceae; genus CAWGCE01. The sequence goes on from CAWGCE010000019.1 coordinate 25,874, forward strand.
CACTTTTGACAACTTTATCGCTGTCCGCCATCGCTACGAACACGCACGTGAAGGGCGGCGGGGCCTACTTTCTCATCAGTCGAAGTTTGGGCGTTGAATATGGTGGGGCAATCGGTCTGGTGTTCTTTATTGCCCAGGCAATTTCGGTAGCGATGTACGTCATTGGCTTCAGCGAGGCTTGCTTTGCTGCTTTTCCGCAGTTGCAACTGACCCCGGTACAGCTTTCGTCGATCGTTAATACCGCCGTCTTTGCCTGCGTGATGGTCGGGGCCGGCTGGACCATCAAACTTCAATATGGAATCCTCGCCGTACTGGCTGCTGCCATCGCGTCGTTTTTTCTGGGAGCCTCCAGCGCGTTTTCGTTCGAAACACTGCAAGCCAATCTGCGACCGTCGTATCTGGAAGGGCACAGTATGTACACGATGTTCGCGCTGTTTTTCCCTGCTGTCACGGGGATCATGGCAGGAGCCAACATGTCGGGCGATTTACGGGACCCGGCCGTTTCGATTCCCAAGGGAACACTGTGGGCCGTGTTTGTCACAGCGGCGATTTATCTGGGAATGGCTGTGGCGTTGGCCGGAGCCTCGAACCAGGCTGCGCTGATTACCAATAATCTCATCGTTGGCACGCTGGCCTTGTCGCCAGGATTCGTGATTGCCGGTGTGTTTGCGGCCACGCTTTCGTCTGCGCTTGGCAGCATGTTGGGCGCGCCTCGAATCCTGCACGCCCTCGCCGGTGACGAAATCTTTGCCAAACTCAAGTTCTTTGCGCGTGGCACCGGCAGGAACCGGGAGCCGCGACGGGCGACGGTGCTGACATTCCTGATCGCCGAAGCCTGCATCCTGTTGGGCAATCTGGATGCAATTGCACCCGTCATCACGATGGCTTTCATGATCACCTATGGAACGCTCAATTTGGCAACCTTTTATGAATCGATCACGAATAATCCCAGTTACCGACCCCGGTTTCGATATTGCAACTGGCTGACGTCGCTTTCAGGTGCGCTGGGTTGTTTTTCCGTCATGTTCCTTATTTCGTGGCGGGCGGCCATTCTTTCGCTGCTGGCGATGGCAGCGCTCCATTGGTTCATACAATTGCGGAAAGTGAAAACTCGCTGGGGCGACGTCAAACGTGGTGTCGTGTTCGAACGAACACGACGAAATCTGGCCAAGCTCGAGCAGGCCGAATACCACCCAAAAAATTGGCGACCGAATATTCTCGCCATGAGTGGTGGTGTCTGGTCTCGCAAGAATCTGGCAGTGTACGGGCATTGGCTGACCTCCGGACATGGAGTGCTGACTCTGGTGCAAGTCGTACCGGGTACTCTGCAGGACATGGCAGTGCGTCGAGAACAGCACATCGAAACGTTACGGAAGCTGATCAATGAATCGGAGATTGAAGCGTTCGCTTCCGTGGTCGTTGCTGACGAGCTTAGCGATGCTGTGGAGTGGTTGATTCAATGCTACGGCATTGGGGGGGTACAACCGAACACCGTGCTGTTTGGATGGCCGACGGATGAATCACGATACCAGGCGTTTGGCGAACTGTTGCAGAAGGTGGCATCGCTGCGCCGGAGCGTGGTCGCCATTCACTGCTCGGAAGAAAACGAAGACCCTTGGGAACCGGAAGGCGGTACGATCGACGTTTGGTGGCGTGGCGAAGACAACGGAGGCCTCATGCTGTTGTTGGCGCACCTGTTGAGTCAAAACCTGGTTTGGTCGAACCACAGCATTCGGCTACTGCGGGTCATCGAATCGGAGGCTGGTGTCGAAGATGTCACCAAACACTTGCAGGACCTGGCCAGGGAGGCGCGGATTGAGGTGGAGGTGAAAGCGATTGTGGATCGAGACCCCGTGGCCGCAATCCATCGCGAGTCGGCGGGCGCCGGAGTTGTCTTTCTCGGTTTGATTTCGCCGGCGATTGGAACCGAGGAGGTTTACGTACGACAGATGCAATCGTTGGCAGCGAGTTTCCCGACGGTTGTCTTTGTCAACAGCGCTGGTGAAGTGTCACTGCAGTCGTAAGGGAATAGTGTGGCTTCCCGCGCACGCATGCGATTGCCTCCGATTCACTCTTCGGCATCCGGCTTGGTAACGAACCGAATGGTTTTCGCGTGGTCGTGGTCGACCTCCAACACCTCTGCAATAGCATCTTCGAATTCAACGCGATCTCCCACGGTCGGGATCTTTCCGGCGTGTGTCATGATGACTCCGGCAGCTGTGTCGACATCCTCTTCATCCAGGTCCATGTTCAGGGCAATTTCAACTTCGCGGATCGGAGTGCTCCCCAACACGATAAAGTGCCCCGGCGACTCTTCCCTGATATTCGGCGAAACAATGTCGAATTCGTCGTCCACCGGACCGACAATCGATTCAAGGACATTCTCCAACGTAGCGATTCCGATCACCGTACCGTACTCGTCGACAACAAACGCGAGCAGCTGGTGCGTTGCCTGGAAGTGACGGAGCAACTGACTGATCGGAATATTCTCGGGTACTTTGTGGACCGGCCGCTTCACGCTGGCGACTTTGAAATCTTCCTCGGCAGCCGAGATGCCCAACAAATCTTTCATGTGAATGACTCCAAGCACGTTGTCGAGCGAACCGTCGCATAACGGGTATCGCGTGTGCTTGGTCTTCTTGGCAATTTCCAGGCAATCGCCAACCGTCTGATTCACATCGAAAAAGATAACTTCGTTACGTGGTACCATCACGCGCCGACAAATCATATCGTCGAATTCGAATACGGCATTAATCAGCTTATGCTCGGATCGACTCACTGTCCCATGCATATGAGACTCGCGGAGCAACAGCCGCAGCTCTTCTTCTGTATGCGGGTCGCCATGCGAATTCGCAGTGTCGAGACCAAGCCGACGGAGTAACCAGGATGTGGTTCGATTGAGGACCACCACAAATGGATACAGGATGACATAGAAGAATTTCATTGGCGCAGCGCACCAAAGGATCATTTGTTCGGGTCGATGAATTGCGAAAATCTTCGGCGCCTGTTCACCGATTACGAGGTGTAACGTGGTGATGGCAGAGAATGCGACGATGAAAGACATCGCGTGCAAGGCGTATTCCGATTCAATTCCCATCAGATGAAACAGTGGTTCGACGAGGTGGGCGAATGCGGGTTCTCCCACCCACCCCAACGCCAGCGACGCCATGGTGATCCCGAGTTGGCAAGCGGACAGGGAAGCATCCAATCGCTCTGCCAGCCACTTGGCCGTCTTGGCAAACGGCTTTCCAGCCGCGATGAGCCCGTCAATCTGGCTGAGGCGCACCTTGACCAAAGCAAACTCGGCAGCGACGAAGAAACCATTCAGTATCACCAGCAATACGGCGATCGAAATGAAAAGCGCATCTGAAAGCCAGGGAGACATAAGGAGTAACTTTCAATGAGTGTTAGCAAAAATCGACAGCAGATTCATGAGTGGTCGGATCAGGTTCGGTCGTTCAATTCGTCGTTGGGTTCCACCACCAGTATGTTTGATGAGAGCGCATCCACGACCTGTTCTTCAAGACCGTCTTCCACGGTGCGGCGGCGGCGCAACTCGCGTGGTTTTGTGCCCTTTGGCAGTTTTCCCAGATTGCAGACAGGTTCGCCGGGGCTAATCGCTGGCAAGGTCGTCATCCCGATAACCACCGAATCGAACGGGGCGTGCAACATGCTGCGTTCGCTGCCAAGCAAAGTCGTATTTGTCGCGAGCGGCTGGTCCTTCTCAAGGATGTCCCCGGGCGCAACGTGAAATTGCAGGAAACCACCTCGGTCAGCGCGGATCCACTTTGTTCGCTCGATCATCACCTGGTAATTCGGGCTCTCACTCTCGCCATCGAGCATTCCCAGCTCCTTCAGGACATTGCAAATCCCGCGTGTAGCCGATTCGACGATCCCCGGCTCAACTTTCCAGACTTCGCCACCTTCCATGACAATTGTTTGGCAGCCTGCGGTCGTTGCTTCGCGACGAAACGAACCTTTCGGTCCTTTTCCGTTCAAAACGATTTCACAGCCAAAAGCCTTGGCAATCCGGTCCACTTCTGGGCAGGTAAGATCGCCCCGCACATTGGGGTAATTGGTACGCCGGATGGCCGCTGTGTGCAAGTCGATACCATAATCGGAACGGAGTACGATGTCAGTGAAAATCTTGTTTGCCATGCGGCTGGCGAGACTGCCGCTTTCCGATCCGGGGAACGAGCGGTTTAGATCGCGGCGGTCGGGGAGGTAACGCGAATGCCTGTCGAATGCGAGCAAGTTAAGCACCGGTACCAAGAGTAAAGTGCCGCGCTTCAGTTGAAACTGATCGTTGCGAATTAGTTCTCGAACTGCACCCGTGCCGTTGATCTCGTCGCCGTGTAGTGCCGCGGTCACAAACACGACAGGCCCGTCATCGGGAGCTCGACAAATGTGAATCGGTATTCGCACCGAGCCACCGCTATAACTCTCGCTAATGGTCAAATTTACATCGACCGACGTGCCTGGAACAATCTTTGTTCCATACCACTCGCTGATTGACTTTCCAGAACTATGTTCGCCCATGGCGTTTGTCATTCCCATCGCGGAAAACGCGACTCGACGAAATCGCATTCTATTGTCAAATGTGAGCACTAGAGAACCGGCGATTCAAATCCTTGTGGTTTGATCGTCATCACGGAATGGTGCACTCGCCGCAGCACTTCGGAGGCTGTGTTCCCCACCATCAGGTAGGACAGCGTATTCTTCGTCAGTGTTCCCAGCAGGATGATATCGGCATCGATTTTTCCTGCAAAGTCTACAATTACAACGGAAGGTGTGCCAATTTGATAGTTGACGCGATTCGCGTCGATCGAATTCGGAAGCTCTTTCAGCAGCGTGTCAACAGAACGCCTGCCCTGTGCGGCCAGTCGTTCCACATGCTCTTCGAACGGCCCGGGTCCCATACTGCTCAACAACAGTTCCTCACCTTGTACTTCGCAGGCTGCGACAACGTACAAGTCTGCGCTCTCCCATTCTGACAAGGAGCTTGCCAATTCCAATAAACGTCGATTGACGTTCATTTCTTCATCCGATTCCGCAAACGGATCGATTGCCACCAAAACACGTTCGTAAACGGGTACTGGCCGAGACTTGACAATCCAGACCGGGACTGGAGAGTTTTGCATCAGGCGAAAGTCGGCAGAGCCCAGCAGCGGCGTTCCCGCCGTGTTTTCCGCCGATTTCACAATGAGGTCACATCCCGAACTGTTCGCTTCGCGAATCAATTCCACGAAAGTTCGCCCCCGCAAGATGGAAATCGAATACTCAATGTCTTCTGCGTGATCCTCACAAATCCTGCTGATGCGATTTTCAAAACGCCGCGTCACAAGTTCCTCGGCATCGGTATCATGCTGCACCCAGGAGCGCAGCAGGTTGCGGAATTGAGGAATAACGCCGACAACCTCCAACTCGGCGCCAGTATTCCGTGCCAACTTGATGGCTCGTAACAAACTATTCGGTATTTCATTCTTGTCAGACGGATTGATTGCAACGAGCAATTTTCGAAAACGCTGCATTTTGGAAATCCTCTACGATATTTCATGATTGGCCAGAAAATCTACCGCCGATTATGTGGCGCGTTGACCTCCACCTATTCGTTCCGAGATTTGCCCCACCGCGCGACTTCTTCCTTGAATCGAGCTTCTGGGTCGTCTCGGTCGTTTGCCGGTTCAAGATCGGCTGCGGCCTTTCGTGGCGCCGATCGCACGTGAATATCACGCTGCGGAAACGCGATTTCGATGCCCGCTGCCCGGAATGTGGCGTCAATTTGCATATGCAATTCGTGGATGATCTGCATGCGCGAGGGCATGTCTTCCATGGCGATAAAGCAACGCACGACAAAATTCAGGCTGCTGTCGCCAAATTGTTCGAAGATAACCTGTGGCAGTGGTTCGGCTGCAATCTTGGGGTGCGCCTCGATAATCTGTTCGAGGACGCTTACGGTCTTTTGAGTGTCTGACCCGTAGGCAACGCCCACTTCGATCAGGATGCGATTGACTTGATCAGACAGTGTCCAATTGAGGACTCGCCCAGTGATAAAGTCCTTGTTTGGTACAACGTAGTCCTTCCGATCGAAGTTGGTGATTGTGGTCGCCCGAATACGAACCTTCGCCACCGTGCCGGTGACATCGTCGACTGTCACGATATCACCTACTCGGATCGGCTGCTCAAACAGAATGATGATTCCTGCCACAAAATTCGCAAACATCTCCTGCAAACCGAATGCGAGGCCGAACGTCAACGCCGTCGCCAGCCATTGAACATGTTTCCAATGGACGCCGATGGCACGAAATGCCAGCAGCATGCCAACCATGGCAATGCCGTAACTGACCAACGCCGTGATGGCATAGCGGACTGACGATTCAATTGGCAACTTCTTGAGCAGCGAGAGTTCGAGCGTGCCGGGAATGTTCCTTGCAGCGACGAACGTTGCCGCGCCGATCAGGCAGGCGAGAAGAAGGTCAGCAATTGTAACGTTGTCGACGATGTCCCGAGCAACATACGATACTTCACCCTCGTCCGACGTGACCATTTCCGAGACTTGGACGCTGCTGCGCCATAGCGGCCACTGCTCCAGAAATCCCACCGCAGGGAAAATATCGATCCAGATAAACCACAGGCCGGCAATTGCCAGACCGGTGGTGGCAGCTCGAAGCAGCCGCCTCGATTGACTGACCTGGATCAGCAGGTCGTCGAGCGAGAGAAACTCATCGCGAACCGGTACTTGCTCTCCCGTTTCCTCTGTTTGCAGTGTAGCTGCTCGACGTTGGCGCGCTTGCTCGACGCAGATCTTGCGTCGTTGCACCATCAGTAACCTGGAAAGGAGGGCCGTTATCAGCACTGAAATCCCGATCAGGCAAACCGACTGGCCAAGTCGCCATGACAACTGTCGGGCGGTGAAATGGTAGCCTTGAAACGACAGCAACCCCAGCGCTAAAGGTGAAATCACCAGTATCAAGTAGAACAATGGCCAAAGGCGACTTAGCCACCCAGTCGATTGGCGCACCAAGGTATCCCGAAACGCTCCCTTCCTCCGATGAAAAATTCGGGCGAAGTCAAATGCAATGACGAGCATCAGTGCGATAAACAGGATTCTGGCCAACGCGGTGCTTCCCGCAGGCCCCGCTTGCTCTCTCAGGATCGAGGAGGCGGCCGCCAACGGGAGCCCAAAAATCATCAGGCCGCGAACGCCTTTGCGGATGCTCGTTAGCATCGACGCTGGCCAGCCAAAATGGGATTCTGCCAAGCCGTGCGCCCGGCAAGTATTACGCACTAATGCCAAGGGAAAGTACGCTATTGCTACATTCCATAATCCTTGCGAGATGGAACGGAGCAGATCATCACCACCTTCTGCCCAGTGCATTCTCCAACTAAGGAACCCCAACAGGGTCGGAGCTGCCAGTGACATGGCAATCGACAAAAACAGCGCCCTGGCGGTCGGCAGGAAACTGATGCAACTGCGTTTCTCGGCTTGATCAGACAGGTAAAGCAAGCGCGCACGCAGTTTCCTATGCGCCAGAGTCATGACCACCGCGAACAGAAAAAAACCAATATACAAAGTCGGAGCGATTCGCAGATCAGCGACGAGAGTCCGTAAGGCCGCCTGCCAATCAGCAGACTGAAACGAAACGATGGCATTTCTGTCCCACGATTCCCGATCGGTCAGTGGTTTGCTGCTGCGAACCCACAGAATGCGTTCGTCAATGAAATCCCTGTATTTTTCCAGCTGATCATATATCCGTTGCTGGGTGTTTGAGAGCTCGACCAGAGTATCAAAGTAGCCGCTCTGAGCGCGGATCAATGGGGTTAGCAGCTCATTACGTTTGTTCAGTATCCCTTCCGCCTGTTTGCGAACTGGCTCCGGCAGTCCCGATAGGGCGTCGGAATAATATGTTCGAAGAGTTTTTTCGAGGCCCGCTGATCTTTCTTCTTCGAGTTCCAACCAGGCGTATTGTGCGGCGCTGATCTCGCTCGCACGACGGCTGATCGCAGTTCCAAAACGCCTGCTGCTGGGCAAGGAGAGTTTTTGCTTTCTCAACATGGAACCGACGGCATCCGTCAATCCGATCGACTCGACCTTGCTTTTGGCGTTCTCGGATTCTTTTCTCCAGTAGTCCCTCAGTTCGCGGGATTCATTCAGTTCGGTTTCTGACTGTTTCATCCGCTTGACGACATCCTGATATCGTTCGGCGAGTTCGACGTTCCGCTGTGCCATCGCTCGTAAGAGCGGATCCGATTCCTGTACAACTGCCTGTTTTGCTTCCGACGTCTGCTCCCTGGCTTGCTCGACGCGTTTGTTTTGAACGATCGATTGCAATGACTTCAGCCGGGACTCTTCCCAATCCGACTGCTGCACCAGGTACTCTCGCTCGATACGAGGGAGATCGAGCGCGTCCTCGGCGTCCAGCAGTTCCAATTCCGACTCCATGGCAGGGATTTCTGCCATCAACATGGTTTGCTGAGACTTCAATTCAATCTGTTGTGCCTTCACGCTTGGCTGGGAATTTGCCGTCAGCGTAGCTTCGGCGACTTTTGCCGGGATTTCATCGACGAGTTGCTTGTTGTTCAATAGCCTTTGTCGTAGCGCCTTGCGACGTTCACTGCGGCGTGCAAAAGCGTTCTCCGCATTTAGCCGCCGCTCTTTCAACTCTTTCACCTGCTGTTCGAGTTGCGCCAGCTCTTGTTCGAGTTCGGTGAGTGGCTGCTTGGGATCGGGCGTCTTCGTCGCAGGTTGCTTGCCGAGTTCGGCCTGTAGGTTGTCGAACCGTGGTTTGATTGCGGCAATAGATTGCTGATTTGTTATTCGCTGGTTTGTCAAAACCTCGGTACGCTGCAAGTGCTCGATGGCCAGCCTGTAGAGATCGCTTGTCTTCTTTTTTGCTTCTTCATCGAGATCAGTTGCGTTCGACGTCTGGGCCAGAAGTTCTTCGATCCTCGCGACCGACAACTGGGGATCAGCGGACGTAGCCGGAAAATCGGTGGTGGGAACGGCCGGTCCGAGAGGCGTCTTCGGCGTTTCCTGCGGTGCGGTAACGGCTTGAGCACACGCGCACGAACCTGCAGGCGGGATCGGGGGCAAAAGCAGAACAGCAACAAGCACAAATGGCCCGATTCCAATCCATCTTGCAGTTTTGATGAATCTGAGAATCAAAGCAGCTGACCAGGCAAGGCCTCTGTGTCCGGAAGGACTGAAGTGCGGATCCATCCGGCATCGTGATCGTTGGGTTCGACTCGTTGCAACCACGTTACTGGCGATACCGATGGCGCGCTCAGTTTTGGTCAACCCCAAGGTCATCCGCGATCGGCCGGATTGGCAATCGGTTCCGACTCTTTGTTGCGTGGATGTTCGATCTTTGCCGAAAATTCGGCCAGCAGCTCTGTGACCTGGCGTTCGTATACCCCATACAGGCGGTTGGCCGGGTCTGACCTCTCTTCGTTCAGCGTTTTGCCCGATATTAGCTTGTCCAATATTTCGCCTGGTTCAAAAACAAAAAAGAAGTTCTCTACGTCAGTAGGCGTATCTACGAATTCGGATTCAATAAACCGTGGTTGTCGCTCCTCGTCGACGAAGACACTGATCGATGGTGCAAATCCGCCGTCCTTTTTCCGCCAAATCCTCAGACGAAATGAAACCCCGACGCCGAGAAAGTCCACGGGTTCGCTGATTGCTTCCGCAATCGCGGTCCCCGTAAACATAATTTCGCGCTTGGCAGTGGTGGTGATTCGAATGTCCTGCATTTGGGCCATGACAGCTCCCTGTTCTGGAATGGTCTCAAAGCCAGTCCACGCTTTATTTCGACCTGTCGGCTCATTATACGACAAATAGTCGAAGCAATGCTGCCACAAAGGGGTTTGGAATTGGAACTAGGGGTTTCCTTCGGTATTTTGTGCACATCACGGCAAATATGCGGGCGTCAAGAGGGGAAATGGTGCGTGAAGAACCGTAGTGACATGCATTGGGCAGTCTCGAAATGAGCATCATGAGCGAACTAAGTCCAGATTAGGCTTCGGGGGGGCCGGTCACGGGGGGGGGGCTGCTCATAGACTGCGATCGAGTTGAAAAATTATCGATTGCGGCGTTTTTCTAACGAAATCGAGTACCTTGGTCCTTGCTGGACAGGTTCTTAGGCCGACTTCAAAAGAAATACTTGACTTTCGTTTTGCAGTCGACATACTTTTTGGTGGTTGGGGATAGATTCTCGATCGTCTTTCTAAATGAAAACTCCGCGAGGTGAGTAGTGAGAACAGTTGTTTACGTCTCGTAACTGCGTAACTGTTTTCACAACTAACTCACTTCTTCTTGCGGAGTTTCGTCATGCGCCATGCATATGCTCTTTTATTCGTCACCTGCCTGGTTTCTTCATCGTTTGCAACCGTCGACATCGATAATGACGTTGTCTGGTTGGACTTCTCTGCTTGGGATCACGCCGCAGCGTCCGGCGGCGGACAAGTTTTAATGGACGTTTTCGGCGATGTCGACTTGACCGCCACAGTGACCGGAGATTTTACGCTGCCAACTCTAAGATTTGGCGGCGGAGTCGGACTCGTTTCGCAAAACGCAGTTGTTGGTTCGCAAACTTTCGATTTCACGTTGTCCGAGCCGCTTCGACTGGTTGTTCGATACACTTCAACCGATGATTACGAGAAGTTCGACTTGGTCACGGGCGATATTTTGGACCATACACATACGTTGGGTGGGCCGCCGATGCTGACAAATATCCCAGGTGGACAACGTGTGATGGGATCTGCTCATTTCATGGATAGCATGGGTGCCTCGCGTGGTTATTTCGAACTTGGATCGACGACCACGTTGGCGATCACCCACAATGCTTTGGTGATTGACAAGTATGAGGCGTTTCAGATCGGAGCCATCGTGCCTGAGCCTGCAACGGCATCGTTGTTGATTTCGGGTTTGATGTTGTTGGCTGGCAACTTGCGTCGACGCCGATAACCATCCCGGAATATCGCTGGAAATGTATAAGAATTGCGCCGCCCGAGAATATGAAAACTCGGACGGCGATTCTCATTCAAGACGCTACAGCCAGAAAAAGAGGTTTGGCGAGTGCGAGTCGCGCGGACGTGTAAAGGGTGCGGCGCCGGTACGGCAATCTCCAATGGGCGAAAAGTCACTACTCTTGTTGCCAATTCGCTCTAAAACTGGTTTCAACACCGGGCGTGGCTCCCCGGAAGCTCCATCACTGTCGCGAATCGCCAATTTGCCAGGCGCCGGTCCCGCTTCTAAATCAGCTCTAGTCGCCAACTCCTACGTCGGTGTTGAAGGCGTCCATAATCAGTTCAGATTCCCGATGCGTGTGGTTTTCTACCGTGATCAGGATGCGGCGAATTTTGTGTTGCAAGTCGGCAAATGCAGACTGCTCGGTTGGCAAACAGCGTTCGAGACGCATGGTCAGCTGTTCGATGGCGTCTCGAATGACGTCATGTTCGGCAAGCAGCTGTTCAACTCGGCCAGCAAAGTGCGGGTGATTTTCCAGCATGTCGGCCATGCCATCATGTTCTTCAATGGCAAACACACGAGAAAGCTGATTGCCAAACATCCGAAAGCCGTGTCGCACGCCGGATAATTTGCGGGAAAACGTCAGGCCTTCTGTCTCCCAATCAAGGGTGAGTAACAACGCGGCCTGCGTATGGGCCAGCGTCGCATATTCGACTTTGGTTTGACGCAGAATCGCTCGAGCATTTTCATTGGGCTGATTCAGCGAATCTCCCATGGCCTGCGGATGTTGCATGATGCTGTCCTGAAAGAGGTTTTCGCCGCGGAGAGGCTCGTAATCAAGCCGTTGGTCGAAAGAGACCTGCACCGCCGTTGCCAGCCGCTTCACGGATAAAGCTCGCATTAGTGGTCCTGACTCGATATTGAAGGTTACCGGGTCACCGCAGCGTATTTGAGTGAATTCGCCGTCGACGCAATTCTCATCAAAGAAATAGCGAGTCCCCTCATCACCTTGAATCACGCCGTAACCTTGCAGAGGCTCTACGCCTGTGTTGACCGTCACGGATCGAAACGAGTGATCCCGATTCGTACCCACGAAAGCAATTTTGGCGATCGTTCCTCGGACAGGAGAAGTTGGAGTCATTCTTCCTTGCCTCAATTTCGGGAATCCTGCGAGCGACATCCTTTCTTCTCTGGTCTGCGGCTGACGGAAGCAAAGGTCGTGCCGATGGGCTGCCAAATTGGAATTGAGTTCGCCGAGGCAATTTTCCGAAATAAAATCGCTTTCCTGTTAGCTGTCCGAAGTTGACTATGCTGGCCCACCGGCCAATCCGTGATCTTCGTGGTCAAACTTTGATCGTCTTGCCCGCACCTTGGATTGGCTTTTGTTTCCGGATGAGCCCGGATCCAGCGAACAACCGCACCGCAGAAACCAGTTGATCTCTTGGCACGCCAAGTGCTCTCCGGGGTTGAGATCGCGTTTCCGTGAAAACACCTGTGCAGCTTGATGAGTCGCCGCCATGAGAAAGAGAATTTGCTTCACACCGACGCCGCAAGAAATTGCGGATGCGTGTCGGGAAATTCAGGAATCTTGGACGTTTCAAGAACGAAATCGCCGTCGCGCGGAGGAAACACGGGCTGAACCACCCATGCCCCATTATGTCGAGCTCGGCGTGATCAATTCTGGTCGAGGGTTGCAGATGGGCAACTTCGAGAATTGACATCGGTGGACAACTTTCTCAATCAGCGGGAGTATTTTTGATGCGATACCAATTTGGCAGCGCGTTTGACGACTTGAATCATCTGCTCGGCGTTTTGAGCGACGCGTTCTATGTCGAGGAAACTAACCCTTTGGCGACCCGTCTCCGCACCGAAGCAGCCGACGAAAACGACGGAGATCATGATCCGGAAAACGACGCGGAGTTGGAAGTAAATTTCGGGGACGATGAAGGAGACGAAGAAGATGATTCACTCGACGATGGGCCCACCTTTTCCAAAGTTCACCGCGGAAAATCCCGATTTGATGACGAAAACGAACGTGGGGCTGGCGACGAAGGATTTAGCCGAAAACATGATCGGAAGAAGGGCTCGCATCGTCCACGCCATGGTGGCGAACGACGGTTTGGCAGTGAGGACTGGTCGCGCGAAGATTAGCCAGCCCAGATCATAACTGTTACCGTGTTTCATTCTCGGCGTTCGTATTTATGGGTGAGTGACTCTGGCGGTTACGGCGCGTGCGTCTGATTCCGAACTAGCGCGAGTCGCACGGATGTAATGCGTGTGCGCCGCTGATATAGCAGTCTCCAATGGACGAAAAGCCGCAACACTTGTCGTTAATGCGATTTAGTCTGCGTGCTTTGAATGTACTTCCACCGCAGGTTGCAGGAATGCTTGACTCGGATCCATCGCACATCCATCGACTTGCGATCGATCGGTACCGACCTGGAACGATCAATGAAGCCTGGTTGCACATCATCAACAACGGGATCGGTGAGCCTGTTCGACTGCCCGTGCTCATTGCGCGGGTGCTCGCGACGGGCCGGTGCTTGGCCTGACCGCCGCGTTGCACGGCAACGAACTGAATGGCATCTCGGTCATCCAGGGAACTTTTGCCGAACTCGACGTCCACCAGCTCTCGGGGACGGTGGTCGGCGTACTGATTGCAAACGTACCCGGCTTGCTGAATGAACAACGCAATTTCAATGATGCCGTCGACTTGAATCATGTTGCGCCGGGCAATGCGAACGGCGATCGGAGCGAGGTCTATATTCACCGCATCCTCGATCGTATCGTTGCGAAATTTGACTACATGATCGATTTGCACACGGCGAGTTTTGGTCGTGTCAACACCTTCTACGTTCGCGTTGACATGGATTGCCCGGAGTCGGCACGGATGGCTCGATTGCATTGCCCTGACATCCTGTTGAACAATCCTGCCAGTGATTACACGCTACGGGGGCAAGCCGGGGCGCTGGGAATCAAAGCGATTACGCTTGAGCTGCGCGACGCTCATCGATTTCAAGCCGACGTCATTAACGCCGGTGTTCGCGGTGCTTCCAATGTGCTTCGCGATTTGGGAATGCTGCCGGGAACTCCCAACTTGGCCGTGAATGAAGCAATCCAGTGTGACCGGTCGTTCTGGATCTATACCGACGAAGGCGGCATCCTTGAGGTGTTGCCTTCGCTGGGAACCATCGTCGCAAAAGGTTCAGAGATTGCCCGCGTCAAGACGGTGTTTGGACGCCAAGTTCGTTCTTTCTTCGCGCCTGAATCGGGCGTGGTGATCGGGAAAAGCATCAATCCGATCAATCAGACCGGCAGTCGCATCCTGCACTTGGGGATCAATCCGCGCAAGGTCAGGCTCAACGGCTGAGCGGGTTGCGTGTTGGCTGCGCCTGTGGAGGCATGAGCGCGAAATCTGAAACTATGTATTCCACCTTGTTTCAGGGAATATAGCCCAACAAGATTCAGCTGGTGAAACTGCACTCATTTCGTTGCGTTGAGCAACCAACAAATGGCATTGGTATCGACCTTGGCAAAACGTGTTCGAAAAAAACTGTAACAGTCGGGTGAGCATTTACCCGTTCGGATTGCGGTCAGGCGTCCTCGTCGCTGACAACACGCTCTACAGCCAGTTTCAATTTCCGCAATTTCGTTCGAAGGGTTGTGCGTGTGATTCCCAGTCGTCGTGCCGCTTCGACCTGGTTGCCACCGGTAGCCTTCAACACCTCGGCGATCACCGTCCGCTCAACCATTGCGACCGCTTCGTCATAGATGTGGTCGGCGCCTTCGGCGAGCCTGGCCACTACCCAGTGGCTGAACCAGGCGACCGGCGAGTTCTGCAAATGCTGGTCTGGTTCGGACTCGTTCAACTGGACCACTTGGGGTAGTGAGTCAGGAAAAAGTATCGGTCCATTCGTATCAAGTACCGCTTGGCGCAGCACACTCTGCAGCTCGCGAACATTTCCGGGCCACGGGTAAGTACGAAGCAGCATCATTGCATCCTGTGCGACCCCGCGGACATTCTTGCCATAGTCAGTATTTGCCGCGGCGAGGAGATGATCGATCAACAGCAGCAAATCGTCGCGTCGTTCGCGCAGTGGCGGTAGATAGACGGTGTAGCCGTTTAGTCGGTAATACAGATCGCCGCGAAACTGGTTCTCGGAGACCATTTTCTCCATGTCTCGATTCGTGGCAGCAATAATGCGGACGTCGGTTTCAATCGTGGCAGACCCACCCACTCGTTCAAATCGCTGCTCCTGCAGAATTCTCAGCAACTTGCTTTGCAGAATCGGTTGCATATCGCCGATTTCGTCCAGAAAAATCGAACCGCCGTCGCATTGTTCAAATTTTCCTATGTGCTGCCGATCAGCCCCGGTAAAAGCGCCTTTCTCGTGACCAAAAAGTTCACTTTCCAATAACGAATCGGGGATCGCAGCGCAATTGACGGCAAGAAAGGGCTTTTCTGCCCGATCGCTGTGCTGGTACAGAGCACGAGCGATAAGCTCCTTCCCGGTTCCGCTCTCCCCGCGGATCAGCACGGTCACGTTTTGTGCGGCAACGCGACCAATCGACTTGTAGACAACTTGCATTTGTGGGCAGCGGCCAATCAAGGCTTCCCCTGGCACGACTTTCGACGCTTCGGACGGATCAATGTTCACCGAATCGACCATCAGGCGACGGTTTCGAAACGCCTTGTCCACCACGTTACGGACTTCGGCAAAATCGAGCGGCTTGGTAAGGTAATCAAATGCACCCTGCTGCATCGCTTCGATCGCAGAACCGCTACTGCCGCCGCTCGTAATGAAAATGACCGGCAATTGCGGGTCGCTATCCCGAATCAGCGAAAATAGTTCGAGTCCCGACATGTCCGGCAGCATCACATCGATGACCGCGACATCACACCGCTGTTGCTGGATGGCGTGCAGGCCATCAGCGGCACTCCCGGCGACCGATACGTTGATTTCCGAGTCTTTTTCTAGCGCTTTCTCAAAAGCACGCAAGACGGCACGTTCATCGTCAATCACAAGTAAACGATTCATCGTACCTCTTCCGTTTCAGACAACAGAGCCTCAGGTGCCAAGTGATTCGCCCCATGGCTATCGAACAGTGAATGCCAACGCAAAGACAAATTATCCATGATCTCGAGTTGCCGAAACCCCTTCCCCATGCACGGCTTCGTGCGGCAAGGTCTGACAACGCCCGGACGGCTTTGATTTTCAAATTCGATCTACCGTTAGCCAACCCAGGCCGTTTAAGGTCAATCGCTGATATCCTTCCTGCCATGCGTGTGATCATGGGAACGGCAACAATTCAGCTTAGGAGGAAAATTGCATCGGCGACGCAGCCTTCAAGGCTATTGGCTTCGTTGGCCGGCCAGGAACTTTGGCTCGTGAGTTGGCTAAGGCGGTCGATACGCTGTTGCTCCGAATGAGGAAACCGTGTGTTCCCGCCGACACCGATTTCGCCATTTACTGCAAAGATTCGAACCGGTGCGCGCGAAAGTCGGACGAGTCACCGTCCTGGCCTCCTCAAACGTCATTCTTGTACCACAACCGTTTTTCCTCCTCGCCCTGTCGAGATTCCCAGGACGACGTATTCAACATCGGACTTGCCTACGTTTCTCATCGAATGCACCTCGCGCGGTTCAATGATGATGGTATCCCCCGATGTTGCCACGCATTGCTCGCGGTCGACCGTCATCACGGCGGTGCCGGTAACGAGAATGAACACCTCTTGCATGTCTTCATGATAATGAGCCCGAAAGGCAGATCCCTCTGGCAACGTTGCCCAATTGATCATCTGCACCTTGCCGTCAATGAGCGACTCACTAGTCGCCAACACGTGTTTCAACACGCCCGGATTACGCGGATCCTCATGAGAAGCTGGAACGAACCTGCCGGCCGACCGGGGAAGAAAACGCATGGTGAAGCCATTCAAATTAATTGGAAAAATGTTGAATTAGGCGGAGAACTGCTGCGACTGTGGCCGCGAAAAAATCGGTCGGCGCCAGTTTCTCACGTTTATCGTGAAAAGTCCTACGATTTCTGACAAGATGGCAGCGGCTTCGGCGACTATTCGATGACACGGTGCTGTTTCGACGCTCGGCATCACCAATTCAAATACGGGCATAATTCACCACGGAGGCAATCATGAAACGCTGGGTCTTGGACATTACACGGTTGGGAATATTTTGCAGCCTGTTCCTCATTGTCGCGACGAATTCGTTGGCGGACGAGCATGAAGAAGATGTGGAGAAGAAGACGTTTGGTGTCAAAATCGAGATCGAAAACGGTGAGGTGAAAGTCGAACAGACTGGCGACGGCAGCTTGGACGAGCTGCCAGCGATGATCGAGGGAAAAATCGCCGAAGCCATCAAGAAGTTATCGCAGGACGAAAATATTCAAGTCCGAGCAAAAACTATTGTGCGTGATGGCAACGAGCTGATCAAGGATCTGCCAATTCAGGAGATCATGGACGCGATCCAAGGCGGATTCAATGCCGAGGGCAATGTCGAGATCGACGTCGAGATGAAGGAATCGGACGATGGTCATCATCGCGTTGAAATCCACAAGTCGATCGGCGGCGACCATGACGACATTTTGTCCGTCATCAAAGGCTTGAAGACCAAAGCCGGTGACGTCAACGAGTGGGTCGACGAGAGTGGCACCAAGTTTCTGTTCGTACCCGATTCCTCTGGTAATCGTCCTGCCGAATCGACTCATCGTCTGGGCGTTGCCATTGGTGGACCGGCCGGTCTGCTGATCGAAGCGGTTGCTGACGGCTCGGCGGCGAAGGAGGCCGGTCTGAAGTCGGGCGATGTGTTGCTGACAGTCAATGGCAAAGCTGTGGGGGACGTGGGCGAGCTGATTGCAACTGTCAATCGAGCCGGTTCGAAGGGTAAGTCGGTCAAGCTTCGCGTGGTGCGTGGCGATCGCGTCATGCAAGTCAAAGCAGTTCCGCAACCTGTCCGCGAGGATGCAGACGACGAGGATGAGGGCGATGACGAGGAAGACGACGACGATCAGCATGGGCACGAGCACGGGGAACATCACGACCACGAGCACGGGGAACATCACGACCACGAGGACGGGGAATATCACGACCATGACGGCCAAGGTGTGAGCGAATTGCATCGACGTCTTGAACGGCAGGGCGACGTTGCCCGCAAGCGAATTGAACGGGCTATGGCCGAACGTGGAGCGGCCGCTGAGGAGTGGGCGCGTGAGGCGAAGCGCAAAGCCGTCGAATTCGAACGGCAACGGGCACGGATGATGGAAATGCATCAAGGCAGATTGCAAGGCCAGCAGGAATCACTCGAACAATTGCGGGCTGAGATGGCAGAGATGCGAGCGATGCTGATTGAGTTGAAAGCGTCGTTGGAAGAATCCCGGTAAGGAGACGAAATTCCAGTCCAAATTCACAAAAATGACGGCACGCTCGATCTCGAGCGTGCCGTTTTCGCATGGACTGCAACGTAACGTCAGTCACCGGAGACAGGCGTCACTTTGGAGGCCCCCGAGCTGCTCACTTCGGTCTCGCTCGGGTTGCCGGCGTAGCGCAGTTGCGAAGCTCCGCTGGCACCACCGCGGACAGATTCCGAAGCATAAACATTGGCGTTTGACGCGCCAGAAATATCGAAGTCGACTTCACGGCAGGTAAGATCGTCCGAGTAAAATTTTGAGGCGCCGGAAGCGTTTAGAGTCAACTTATCTGTTTTGCCTTCGAGTGTTACGCGACTCGCTCCACTCATTTCCACATCAAACTCATCTGCCGAGATTCCCTCGACGTTGACCGTGCTCGCTCCTGAAACGTCAACTCTGGTCATTGATTTACAGGTGATGGTTGCCAGCAAAGGTTCCTTGAGCGAATAGGAGCCAGACTCCATGTGAATGTGCAACGTGCCATCTTTGACTTCCGTGACCACATGTTCCAGAATGTTGTCGTCGCCGCTGAGCTCCAAGCTGGCGTCTTCGCCACAGTATGCTTGAACTTTCACGGCTCCACCCACGCTCAGTTCTTGAAAATCGGCCACGGAACGCTGCTCGGTCAAGAGAACTCCACTGCCTCGAATCGAGTCTCGAAGCACGATGTCGCAACCACTTGTCAGGCAAAAAATGCTGGCAATCAGGCCAAGCTGGCCCACTTGATGAAGTTTCCGGAGCATGACGATTCCTTGTTCGAGGTCGTGTTATGGGCAAGATTTCATGGTGCATTCGCATTGTCGCGTGTTTTCTTGTCAAAAACATTGCTTTTTTCCATGCCCGTGAGTGGACCGTTCATTGCTAAATTGGTCCTGTCGGTTCCGATACTATTCGTTTCTAATAGACTGTAGTGAGGAGGGATGCTCTCAGGTTGCCCTCTAGTTGCGGTCAGGTTGCCCTCCAGTTGCGGTCAGGATGGCCGTCCATTCAACACTCCAAGGGGAAGAAAACATGTTGCAGTTGCGACGCAATTCGTATTTGAAGTTAGTGGTGGTTCTTACGTTCACCGCATGTATCTCAATGATCAATTATTCCGTCGATGCCCAGTTGCAATCGAAATTGCGCCGCGCGACTTCACGGCAAACACTTTGAACTTCGCGAACATCACTGCGACTAACCTGGTGCAGACCGTTGCTGAAGTTCCAATCAACGAAAAGGAAGTTGAATTTGGTGACGTCGACAAGGATGGCGACCTTGATGTTCTCATCGTGACCGCTCGCAGTTTTTCATTTTCCGGGCGTCGCAAGAATAAGTTGTATTTGAATGAAAACGGTGTCTTGCAAGAGCGTAGCGAATTGGTAACAGGTCCTGGGGTCGCCAGTGGCAATGGCTTTGCCAGTTTCGACATCGCCCGCAACGGTTTTCTTCGGGATTACGATCACGACGGTTGGCTGGACATCGTAGTCATCTGTGACCGTTTAGCCGGTGCCGACGTTGGCACCACAAGGTACTTTGCCAATCAGCATCCCGGTGGTGTTTTCACGGGGTTTAAAGATGAGACGGCAGCTCGTCTGCGAAATGGTCAGGCGAACGGCGCAGCCTGTGGTGGTTATTCCGCTGACTTCGACCAGGACGGCAACGAAGACTTCTGGCTGGGAAATTATCCGGGTCCTTCCCAGGATGAAATCGAGATGAATGATGGAACCGGTAAGTTCGTCCGAGCAGCGAATAACATGCGACCGAGCGACAGCGATTATACGGTCGATGTCTCTGCAGGAGACATCAACGGAGACGGCAAGATCGATGTGTTCATCGGTAACGATGGTGATCCAGGGTTCATCTACTACAACGACTTGAATGGCGCTGGCAGCGGAGTCGGTGACTTTAACTATTCGGGCAGCACGCAATCATTCAGCGTTCAGCTCAGCATGTATACGGCTGTTGAGCCAGCCGACTTCAATCGCGACGGCAAGCTCGACCTTTACATCGGCAATCGGGGGCCCTCTGGCGGCAAGGACGTGATCAAGGTCAACATGGGGAACGATGCCAGTGGTAAGGCAACGTTCACCGAATACGTTATGCCTGGAATCGTTTCGACTTCCGCCACGGCGAAAGCGACCGTTGGTGACCTCAATGGCGACGGGCGTCTTGACCTGATCGTGATGGGTGGTTCAACCGCCTTCGGTCCTGACCGACGACCGGTGATTTTCCGCAATACGTCGGTCAACGGTCAAACGAGTTTCGTCGAGTGGACGCCCGCACCGGCGTTTCCCAGTGGCACGACTCATTCAGGTTGGCACGCTGCTGCTTTTGACGTCGACGCGGACAAGAAAACCGACATCCTGATCGGCGCAATGAACAATGATTTCCTGTTCAAGAATGTTGCTACACCGACGGTCAAAGACTCGTCTATCGGTAACAGTTTGCCCAACGTGCATAACCAGGACCCTGTTGCCATTCTTGGTAGCATCAGTATGGCCAGTCCGGATACCTTTACCGGAAACATCCCGTCAGGTGCTGTTGTGTCGGCGGTGCTGCGATCGACGGCTGGCGTCAGTCTGGAAGTACGTAACAGCGGCGGTACGTTGATTGCGTCTTCCGATCGAGGTGGCAAGGGTGTCGAAGAGGCGTTGCAGTTTTCGGCACCAGGCGGCGACGTGGAATTCAAAGTCATTTTGAATCAACCCACGGGCACGTTGGGCTCGGACACGTACCTGCTTGAGGTTCTCAGTCGGTCGAACTAGGAATGTCGATCCATATTTGATTTTGAATCGAGATGGAACTCGATGTTTAACCATTGACGCGTCAAGTACGACGAGTGCTTGTTGAGGCGCGATCCTGAGGGGAGATACCTGATGAGTTTTCACCGTTCGTTCTCTTGGCTCTTGGTGGGGGTGTTTTGCCTCTGTCTCAGCTTGCCGACTGCAGAAGCGCAATTCGGTCGGCAGGTGGTGGTTCATTCGCAAAAGACACCGACCTCGGCACCTACAAACACGGTGAATCCGCAGGAAGGCGACTTTTGCGGCTTGGCAGGTCTTTCTTGCACGTCGGTCGAAATTGGCGGAAACCCGACGGGTGGTTCGCTTAGTCCGGATACCGTGATCAATGTTGATTTGGGAACGGGAGGCGTCGATGCAACCGTCCTCGGTATTGGCTGGGACCTGCACATCGATTCGTCAATCCCCAGCTGGCGCAGCGAGGCGACGGTCGATATCAACGGCGCACTGACATTGAGTGCCGGTTTGGGAGACGACGTCTCGGGAAGCGCGACCTATTCGAGTGATGGTATTAACGACTTGACGATGATCGATCTGAATGGCGACGGAACGGTCGATACCGACTTGTCGTTCATTGCCACCAGCGGGATGTTATCGCTGGTGTTGTTCGAGTCGTTTGATGACGCCGGGCTGGATCCGGACGGCATGTACCTTGCCAATAGCACGATCACGATCGAATATTTCGTGCCTGGCGTGTGCGATTTCGACTCGGATGGCGACTGTGATGTGTCGGACATCAACTTGATGCTGGGAGTGGGGCCCATCAGTGGTGGCGTCTCAGCCAGTGGAAACGAGATTTACGATCTGGATGGTAGCGGCATGATCGATTTGTCGGACCGCGATCTGTGGCTGGCCAATGCAGCTTCCGAGAATGGATTGGGCTCGCCTTACAACTTGGGCGATGCCAACCTGGACGGCACTGTGGATGGCGTTGACTTCGTTGCCTGGAATGCGAACAAATTCAGCACATCGCTGAGTTGGGATGCAGGCGATTTCAATGCCGATGGATTTGTAGACGGCAATGATTTCATTGCCTGGAACGCAAACAAGTTTACGTCGTCAGACAGTGTTGCCGCCGTTCCCGAGCCGTCGTGCGTGTTCGTGATGCTACTCGGCATGCTGGGATTGATTGCCGCCAAACGCCGTTAGGCTGCATCGTTCTTCTCCATCTTTGTTTCATCAAGCCAGCCTCGCGAAGTTCTTCGCGCGGCTGGCTTTTTTTGTCACCGCAAGCTGCGAACAAGTCAGGTGGCAGCTGTCCGGCATGCGTTGTTGTCTTGGATCGGCAGGTGTCGTGACATGCGCGGACTTCCGCGATGCAAATAGGCAACATTGGGCAGCACAGGGTGGCCTATCGCCTCAACAGCGAATCGCTTGATGGAGCTGCAATCGCTGAAATCCGGGGTTTTTGCATCAATTCCGAGTTTGGCACCTGCGTTGCGTTGTTCAGGCGGCAGCTTCACCCGCAAGACCGTCCAGCCGGGCGAAAGTATCAGACAGCAAAACCCAGGTGGAATCGAACATGCGACGCACGACTGCAATTCTCTTTGGCTGGCTGATTGTCATGATCGCCAATTGTTGTTTTGGCCAATCATTCAATGAATTCAGCCCCTTCCGGAGTCGAACGATTGCTCGCCCAACCGGCTATAGCGCCAATTACTCGTACCAGTTTGGCAGCAGCTTTCGCGACAGCTATTACTACGAATCGCCGACTCAGGGTTTCTACCGCGCGTACCGAGTACAGCTCGTCACCGAGTTTCTATTCGCGGACTTTGAGCACATCGTCCCGACGCAGTTCCAGATCGGTTTACAACGGAGCTGGACTCGATTCGTCGCGTTCGTTGTATCGTCCCGGTCTGGGATGGACCCCCTGATTCACACAGCTCCGCACTTGCCAAGCAACAGACCCCCTCCTTCAGCCACGGATCGGCATTTGTTTCGGCCGCGTTCGAATTGTTCGATCGCGGCTTTTCTTGCCGATCGTAGATTGGACCGCGGAACCCGCACGCGGAAATCAGGTCGGGCTTCAGACTGTCTCACGCAGGTAGTTGGGCAAGACTGGCGAGTGTCCGAATTCGAAGATCAGCGAAGTCTCAATGTGGTCTACGTCGTCCCGGGAAGTGAACGTGTCAACAACCAGTGTTCGCAGGTGGGCCACATCCTTCACCGCGACATGAACCATGAAGTCTTGCGCTCCGGCAAGCAGGTAGACATTCACCACCTCGTTGATCGCCATGATCTGTTGAATCAGGCGACGGAATTCAATGTGCGCGTGCTGTTTGAGTCGAATCGAGATCATGGCCTGCACGCCGATTCCCAATGCCTTCGGTGACACGTCCGCGTGGTAACCGTGATGCGCTCCGATTCGGTTCAACCGTCGGACACGTTCAAGACACGTCGACGGCGAGATCCCGTTGGCAGCGGCCAGGTCCTTGTTGGACATTCGTGCGTTGGTTTGGAGCAGCGCCAGGATGTCGAAGTCAATTCGGTCGAGCTTCATAGATGCCCCGTTCCAATAGCATAATATTCGGAAAAAGCCTATCCATATAGAATAATATATGGATAAGGCGCTTTGGACGTGAATGTTCGATAAGATTTGACTAGAGTCACCGCAGAAACCGCAGAATACAGTCGGCGAGATTGGGAAGTGTGTCCACGGGCGTCGCTGCACTGGGGTCACCGCAGGCTTGGTGACCGTGGAGCCTGAGCAGCCACCAGCGATTTCAGTCTGGGACCCAAGGATGGAACAGTCAAGATCGAGGGTCAATGGTGGGTCGACCGGCCTATGGTTGAGCCTTGGGCGAGTAGACCGATTTCTTCAGCAAGGAGTCAGCGATGAGTGAACGGCAGTTGCAAGAGACGATCAACCGGCTCGATCTACTCAAGCTCATGTACCTCAGCCGTGAAGGCGATCGCCGCGAAGGCGTATTGCTGCGTCAGAGCAAGGGCTGGTTTCAGGTCGCCGGTATGGGCCACGAAACACTGGCGATCTTCTCCCTGCTGATGGAGACGGACGACTACTTGTTCCCCTACTACCGCGATCGAGCGATGGCGTTGGCCCGCGGGCTGAGCAATTACGACTTGGCACTCGCCTACTTCGCCAAGCTCAAGTCAAGCAGCGGTGGCCGCCAGATGCCGGGCCATTACTCGGACCGATCCAAGAATGTCTGGAGCGTTCCCACACCGACCGGTGCCAGCCTGTTGCCGGCTTGCGGCGTGGCTTGGGCAATGCAGATGGATGACCGCGCCAGCGTTGTTGTGGCCACTACCGGCGATGCGGCGAGTCGGCAGGGCGAATGTTATGAAGCGATTGCTTTTGCCCTCGAACGACAACTGCCGATCGTATTCCTGATCGAAGATAACAACTACGGTATCAGTACAAACACAGAGAAGTTCAATCCGTTCAAGTTGGGTGTGTTCAACGAAGAATTCGTGGTCCACGTGGATGCACGGAAGCCGGCGAAACTTGCCAATGTCGCCCGGCAGGTGATCAGCAAGGCTCGCGCTGGTGCGGGACCCTCCGTCGTAGTGTGCCAATTGGATCGGCTCTGCAGCCACACCAGCAGCGATGATCACCGCGTCTATCGTGAGCCGAAAGAACTCTCGGAAATGATGGATCGCGACCCGATAAACGAGCTGTGCACAGGAGCTGATTACTGAAGGCGTGTTGACACAGGACAATTGGGAAAAAATCCAGGCTGAAATTGACCACCAGGTCGACGACGACTATCGCCAGGCAGAAAAAGAGGCCGATCCGACGCCAGCCGATTTGGAACGGAACATGATGGACGAATTGCCGGTGGCGACCCGCCCGCCGCTGGCAGGGAATCGCCGAGTTCGCATTGTGGACGCGGTCAATTCTGTTTTCCAGGCGGCGCTTCAGCGTGACAATCGCCATGTCTTCTTCGGCGAGGACATCGAAGACCCGAAGGGCGGTGTGTTTGGCCTGACAGCCGGGTTATCCGATGCCTTCCCGGATCGCGTGTTCAATTCGCCATTGGCCGAAGCAACAATTGCCGGTGTGGCCTGTGGTCTCGCGTCCTACGGAAAGCGGCCCATTTTCGAGTTCCAATTCATTGACTTTACGGGGCCGGCGTGGAATCAAATTTCCCAGAACCTGTCCAACCTGCGTTGGCGGACGAATGGTGATTGGACTTGCCCGGTCGTATTCTACGCGCCGTGTGGCGCCTACCTGCCAGGTGGATCGATCTGGCATAGCCAGACGAATGAGTCAACGTTTGCCCACTTGCCGGGTGTTCATGTCGTCTGTCCGTCGACTCCAGAGGACGCAGCCGGATTGATGTGGACAGCTTTGGGTTCGAAAGACCCGTTGTTCTTCTTCATTCCCAAGCACCTGATTCGACAGCAGATGTACATCGAGGGCGATATTCAGGCAGTGCCCTTGGGTAAAGCACGCGTGCGACGCGAAGGCACGGATGTCACGGTCGTGACCTGGGGCAATTGTGTGGAACAGTCGATGATCGCGGCTGAAAAAATCGGCTCGGATGTGTCGCTGGAAGTGATCGATTTGCGATCGTTGAAACCCTGGGATCGGGAAGCGGTCGCTGCGTCGCTGGCGAAGACCGGTCGTCTTGTCGTCGTGCAAGAAGATTCGGAATATTGTAGCCTTGGTCAAATGATTATCAGTGAACTGACCGGCGAAGAAGCCAGCTGGTACAGTTTCGTCAGTCCACCGCAACTGGTTTCGCGTGCGGATGTGCAGATCGGCTACAACCCGATCTACGAGTACGCAGCCCTGCCTTCTGTTGATCGGATCATGGACGCCGTCCGCGTCACGATGGAGCAGTAGACCCACGGAGGAATTTTAAAGATGCCAGTGATCTCGGTCCGACTACCGCAGTTGGGAGAAGGCCTGCAGGAAGCTCGTCTGGTCGAGCTGTTGAAGCGGCCGGGTGATGTGATCAAGCGGGACGATCCCATCTACGTGATGGAAACCGACAAGGCGGTCAGCGAAGTCGAATCGCCTTACGACGGCAAATTGCTGGAGTGGGTCGCTGAACCGAACTCGGTCCTGCCGATTGGAACTGAAATTGCCAAAATGGAAGTGGCGGAAGGCGTCGAGGAGATGGCTGCCGGGCACGGTCCAACCGCTCACGGTTCTTCAGGTTCATCGACTCCGAGTTCGCTACCACAGGCCGTGGTCCCTTCCTCGGTTATTCCCGCCGCGGCAGCCGCTCCAATACGTGCTTCCACTACGAGCACCAGGATCCCCATTCCGCCACGGACTCGAAAATACCTTCGTGAAAAAGGTCTGCTGAACGAAGCGGAGAAAATTCCGGCAGCAGGAAAGAAATTGATGCCGGAGGATGTCGATCGCTACATTGAGAATCCGGCCGAAGCGTTACGAATTGCCGCAGGCGGAGGTGATGGTTTTGACGCACGCGAACTGCCCGCGTCCCAGCAAACGCTGAATTACCGAATGCAGCGTGGTGTTCAGAATTGTGTTGCGGCGACGATCTCCGTTGAGGTCGATTGGTCGGCATTGGCCGAAGCCCGGAATCATACTCGAGAGGCAGCCGGGGAAACGGCGTTCGCCATGTTGCTCTGGTGCGTCGCGGTGGCCACGAAGAGTCACGAGGGCTTCCGCAGCAGCCTTTCAGGTGACGGAAAACTGCTCAAAACGTATCACCATGTCAACCTTGGCGTGGCCGTAGCAATTCCAGGCGACTTGTTGCGGACCGCGGTTGTGCGGGACGCCGATGCGCTGGAGCGGAACATGTTCTTTGGCCAGTTGAGTGAGCAGATCGAGCTCGTTCGTGAGGGTGCGGATCAGGTTGATGCGTCAACGACGATCACGGTCTCGAATATCGGATCAGCCAATGTCATGTGGGGAATTCCGGTTGTTGTTCCGCCAGCGGTAGCGACGTTAGCGGTTGGGGCTGTTTACGAAAAACCGGTCCCGACAAACGACGGTTTTAAATTCCAACAGACTGCCGTTCTGACAATGACATTTGATCATCGTGTGATCAACGGAGTCGGCGCGGCTCATTTTCTCAACGATGTGAAGCAGTTAGTCGAATCTTATGAACTGGAATCGAGCAAAGTATAGGCAAACCACGCACGGCAGTTGTTGCTCGCAGGCGTTGAGCCGATCGGCCGGCTTGCGTAGCGCAGGGCAGTAAACAATCCATCGGGAGCACGACCATGAACTCAGCGAACGCAATGAGCGACCTTTCCGGCATCGAGGCTGGCCTGACGACTACGAAGGCTCCGTTTATCGAAGCGGCACAAAAAAGCGGTCAATTGTTCATTGCACAGCCCTACGAACTTTACAGCGAAGAAAACCAGGAAACGTGGCGACAGCTTTACCGACTGATTCGGCCAAAGTGGGACAAGTACGCGAACGAGCAATTCATGCAGGGCGTCAGCAACTTGATGCTAAGTCCCGACGCGATTCCCCGACTGGACGAAATCAACAAGTTCCTCTCGCCGTTGAGTGGCTTCACGGCGAAGCCGGTCTCTGGCTACGTACCGGCCTACCTGTTTTTCGATTGCCTCCGCAATCGCGCATTCCCGACGACAATCACCATTCGGGACGGTGGCAAGTTGGACTACTTGCCGGAACCCGATATTTTCCACGATATCGCCGGTCATGTGCCGATGCATACCGATCGCAAATTCTCCGATGTGCTTGTGCGGTTTGGCGAGGTCGCCAGATTTGCGGCTCAGCGAGCACAAGAGCTGTCGGTCGACAAGGATGAGATCATCCGCCGTGTGGAGAGCAACATTAAGGCGATGGCCAGGTTCTTCTGGTTCACAGTCGAGTTTGGCCTGATGCGCGAGAACGGCCAGATGAAAGTGTACGGCAGCGGCTTGCTTAGCTCGATTGGTGAAATCGAACACTGCATTGAGTCGGATCAGGTTCAACGGTATCCCGCGCAACTGGAATGGGTGATCAACCAGTATTTCGAAATCGACAAGTACCAGCCACTGCTATTCTACGTCGATTGTTTTGACCACTTGTTCGGGTTGGTTGACGATCTGGAACGCTGGTTGCATGAAGGTAAGCTCGACAACGTGTCGCCCGGTGAGCCATTCGTGAATCCGGCCGACCTGGAATCGTTTCTCAAAGCCAAACTGGACTGACAAATGGTCGGCCCAAAACCTGATCGAGCTGATTTGCCGCGGGTCTGTGTGATTACCGGAGGTTCTTCTGGCATCGGCCTGGCTACCGCGCTGCGCTTTGTGGCAGCCGGAGATCACGTTGCGATTTGCGGCCGCGACGAGGCTCGGCTGTCGACGGCGAAACGTGCGTTGGAATCTGAGGCTGCTGACGCGTCGCAGGTTCTGGTTCGCCGCCTGGATGTTTCTCAGCCGGGGTCTGTTCAGAAGTTCATCGACGACGTGCGAACCGAGATGGGGCGCGTCGACGTGCTGTTCAGCAACGCTGGCTACCCACCGTGCGATGCCGTCTGCAACATCACTCGAGAACAATTTGACCAGGCGATTGCAGTCAACATTGCAGCCACGTTTGAAGGGACGCAAGCCGCTTGGCCCATCATGCAGGAGCAAGGTCAGGGGGTGATCATCAACATGTCTTCCATGGCGGCGATCGATCCGTTCGAAGGCTTCAGTGTCTACGGTGCCTGCAAGGCATGGATCGAGTTGTTCAGTCGAGCGACCGCATCCGAGGGACAGCCTATTGGAATTCGGGTCGTTTGCATCCGGCCCGGCGCCGTTGACACACCAATGTTGCGGGCGTTGTTCGCCGATTTTCCTGCCGAGGAGCTGGTTTTGCCAACCGAGGTTGCAACAGTCATCTTCCAAGCCTGTGATTGTGGGAAACCGGCGACCACCGAGCCGATCACGATTTCACGCTCGTAGTCCGAGTGCTATCGCAGGTAGTCGGAAACAGAAGAAGGACGTTCATCATTCGCGGAAATCAGATAAGCGAAAACGTAGCTATCGATATCATCGGAGATAAACCCGGCGTGCGTATCGAGCGCAACGCACATGACGCCGCCGGGGTGCATGCTGCGCGGCGCATTGGAGAAGTACGAAACCTTATGACATTGCATTCCCTGGGACTCGGCATAATCCTCATCGTCGCAGGCGACTAATTGGTCAGCAAGACCCGTTGAATTGGGAGACTGTACGAACTGCAGCGGGTAGTTCGGGTTGGGCCTGTAGGGCGCCACGACTTGATTACGTACCGGATGCCAGTCGAGTGCCAATAGTGATGCACCGGGAAAGGGCAGGGCCCATGCTCCGCGCGAGTCCCACACGCGGTCAAGCGTTCGTACCTCGGCCACGGCCAATGTGTTGGATAAGCCGTCACGAACTTTCGCCAGTCGCTGACCGACACGTTCTCCAGGTTCGAATCCACCAAATGCAGCAGGCAGGATTCGCTGATGATTCATATGCGTGGGCGAAATATAGGCGGCGTAATTCCCTTTGGCGAAATGAAGCTCTCGTCCACTGGTTGGCATGCCGGAACCGTCGAACATCGTCCCCTGAGCGGTATCACTGGGGCAGAGAAAACTGGCAATGACCGTAGAGTGCGGTTGCGCCGGGTTTTCATAAATCGGTCGATCGAAGTCAAATTGGTCATGGATGGCATACTCTTCAAGAAAAGGAAGGATCAATGCCATCCAGCTGTACGTTGGACCGCCGTGTTCGCCAAACGCATCGAAGCACTCGCTGACTCCGGCGTGGAAGAACTTCTCACAGTTCTTGTGAGCGGTCGGTTGAATCGGTGACAGATAACCGCCGGGCGGCAATTTTGAGTACGCTGACTCGAATTGAATTGCAGCCAGCCCAATCTGGCGGACTTGACTCAAGCACTGAACTCGGCGAGCCGATTCGCGGGCCGACTGAACGGCGGGCATCAGCAAGGATACCAGCAGAGCGATGATCGCAATAACCACGAGCAGCTCGACGAGCGTGAAACCACGTCGCGACTCCAGAGTCTTACAATGACACGCCATAAGCTGCTCCCCATTCATCTGTAGACCATATCAGCTCGCGAACGTCAATCGAGTGGGATGAAGGGGGCCGAGCCTGGGTTGATCAATGGATTTTGACCGATCGCGTCGCCACACGAGACTTTGCCTATGATCGACTTTCAGTTGTCGTCGCTTCGCTTTCGCCGACCTGGTCGCAGCTACATTGGAAGTCGTTGTTCCTTTACTCAGGGCGCCGGGTCAGCGACAGTATTTTCGCCATCCGACCTGCAACCAACAAAAAAGCCCTCACCGCACAACAGAGGCGATGAGGGCCCAATTTATGAGAGAAGTGAACTTGCGTTCCAGGCGCTGACCAACGGCGTTCGAACTCAACCCTTGAGGGCAGTGATTACGCAATCAATAAAGATTGAAGCGCCTAAACAGAACGACCCACCGACCGCCAAAATCTGTAAGTACCAGTCCAATGCACCTCCGTCTGAGATAAAGTGCGATTCCCTGATTGTTCAAGAGTGATGAGCGTGAGTGTCGGGAGCAAGTCAGCGACTTGCAATCCCTCGCTGAACGTCTGGCGGACTTTCCACTTTCGGCCCTCCTGATAACTGAGTTGGTTCTCAAGACTGAGTGAAATATACCCTATTTGGTTCGAAGTGCAAAATCTTTTTTCGACCCATGCCTGGCATGCGGATATTGCCTGGAAAGTGAGGCAAAAGGGTGGGAGAATCCCTGTTGGTAATTTTCCGATCGCACGCCTTCCGTCCCGACTTGAAATAGTCAACTGCATGCGATTGTCTGGTAGTGGTTTCCAACAGCAAGCGATCAGCACGGTGGCAAGAAATCAGGCCTCAGGAAGGCTTCGGACAGGCAATATGCGGCGCTCAGGATATCTTGTTGCCGTTGTAATCACGATTGCTTCGGCTGGCGTCGCGCGTGGCGACGAACCGAAAGACGCAGCGAAACCGATCGCTCGCCCGGACCCGCTCCGTTTCGAACAGGCAATCGTCGCATTTGAAAAACAAGATGCGATTGCTCCCGTAGCGCAAAACGCAATTCTGTTCGTGGGAAGCTCGAGCATTCGCAAGTGGGACTTGCAAAAGTGGCTACCGGGTCAGCCGGTGATTAATCGTGGCTTTGGCGGTTCCGTGCTGAACGATTCGCTGTACTACATCGACCGGATTGTGAGCAAGTACCGACCGCGCATGGTCGTGCTGTATGCGGGTGACAATGACATCGCGGCAGGACTCGCACCGAGCAGGTCGCATCCGACTTCCGCGCTTTCGTCGACGAATTGAGGAAAGCTTTGCCCCGAACGCGGTTGGTCTACATCGCGATCAAACCGAGCATCGCGCGTTGGAATCTCTATCCGCAGATGTCTGCAACAAATCGGCTGATTGAGGGAATCATCGACGACGACCCGCTGTTGGCATTTGTCGACGTCGCAACTCCGATGCTGGCGGCGGATGGAGAACCACAGAGTTCCCTTTTCGTGGAGGACGGTTTGCACTTGAGTGATGGGGGTTATGCGCTTTGGACAAACCTGGTGAGGCCACAACTCAACTCGTCCGGCGCACGAAAAAACCGTTCTTCAATCGAAGAACGGCGGGAAGTAAATCGATAAGGAAGTGGCAACCCAATTCAGGCAGTTGCAACAGGTTCGTCGTTGCTGTTCGAGCCAACCTCGAATTGCCCATTGAATTCATTGGTCCGTGTCAGCATCATATTAAAGTCATTCACAAACTCACCCCAGAAGTCACCAGGGCGAAGTTTAATTGCGGTGGCTTCTTCGCCCGCAGCACTCTTTTCACAACTCCATGCACTCGGACAATCGGTCCAACAAAGCGGTGGCTCAACTTGATTGTGTCGTTCACAAACACCGGGATCAGGCAGACGCCGACAAGAATGAATGGGCCTTGTGTCCACCACATTTCCCGGACGGTATCCGAAATGGGATTGAACGGATTCGTCAGCACTTGAAGCAGGAACGCAAACAAACTGCTGCCGACGAGGAAGATCAGATAGTGAAAGACCAATCGGCGGGCCAATGAGCCTTGTACCTTGGGGTCAATGTATTTCTTTTTTCTCTGGTCCGATCCACTCATCGATTTGCCTTGTTTTCGAAGTTTGAGTTGACATCAGGTGGCCATAAATAACCGCCTAGAGCGCGTTTTCATTCGTCTACAAGGTAAGACTAGGTTACGGTTAGCTACCGTTCCCGGTTTCTTGCCGACTTTTTCGGACGGGCTCCGCAAAATCTGCACAACCCGTTCGTCTGGAACGAATCGTGTGGCTCGCGAGCCGACACCGATGCGGCACTTGGGCAAAGTAACTTTCCTCGAGTTGCCGCCGCCGCATGAACTGACGGTAGTGGACTCGACCGAATAGGCTCGCAGAATGGTCAACGTTGAGGAGGGCACTCCATTGGCCAACGGCACGAAGCCGGGTAGAAAAACCAGGTTTTCTCTGCTACTTTCTCGAGGGGTCAGATCCCTTTCGCGAGGCGTCTGACCGACGGCGTTCCCGGCAGGGTCAACGAAAAACCAACACGATAGTAGAAAATGAGTGCAGCAGTGGCTCCTTTGAAACAGGCGATTGCAGGCGTTTCACCAGCGAGCGTGACGGAAACTACGGCAATGACTGTCTGGCCATCGATTTCGGCGCTGGGTATCGGTCGACTGCTGGGTTCCCTGTTTTCGATCAAGCTGGGCTTCTATGTTTTTCGACTGGGTAACCTGATTGCCTTGGCCGCGGCTCCGCTCTGTGTCTTGCTGTACCTGGGGAAAGTCGCGCCTTTTGGAGCGACCAGATACCGGCTGACGAACCGCCGGATTATCGTGGAACGTGGGATTGTCGGTCGGGAAGAGCGATTTGTAGATCTGGATCGGTTCGACAGGATCGACATTGAAGTTAAGCCTGGCCAGGCATGGTTTGATGCCGGTGACCTGATTTTTCGCCAGGGAGAAACGGAGACGTTTCGACTGCATGGTGTCAGTCGTCCCGATTCATTCCGCCACACGTGCATGAATTCACGAAATGCCTACGTGGGTGTCAAGGAAGCGTTGGGCGGGTAACCTCATTCAGCAACCAAAGTGGTTGTCCGCGTTGGATGGCATCGCGACCAGGGCGCTCCATCGCCGTCACCATTTCGTGAATTGCAGTTGCGGAGTCTTCGGTCGGCAGCGTGGCTCCTCCGGGTTTCGGTCCGGGGCTCTGATTCGGCGTCAAAGGAAGGTGCACAAACATCGCCGGTGCAGTCCCTCTTGTTTGTTGTCGATGCAGTGTGTGAAACAGAAGAGCGTTACAGAGGAATGTGCCGGCATGATGCGATATGACGGCCGGGATCGACTTGCCTGCAAGTTGCTGGCACCACTTGTCCAGGGGCAGTGCCGTTTCGTAGGCGGTCGGGGCACCATCGACAAGTCTCGAAAAGGGACCGGTGGATTGTTCAGAATCGCCACGCACATTCAGCGCAACAGCTTCCAGCTCAACCGCTGCCGCTCGAGCTGACTGTCCGGTGAAAATGATGGCGTCCGGAGCCAGCCGCAAGTCGCGATCCAGGCGTTGCTCAAGCTGGTCAAAATCGACCGGGTAGTGACGTACAACGAGTTCCGATGGGCCGGAATACCCGTGCACGAACAGTTCAACTGCTAATTGGCTCGCGTTCTCAATCCAGGAACCGAATGGTTCGAAACAGCTGATTAGCAGGCGTTTCACTGGTACATGACCTGTTAAGGGCTCGCAGGACCGTACGTAGGCACCGTCGTGGAACGTGATTGCTGTAATCGTTCAAGGTAATCGGGTGGCAATGCGGAACTCACCGGCGCCCGTCCAGCCGCTCCAGGCGGTTGCAGGGTTGGATTCGGGGCGAGCGTATTGTTGTTGGGTAAGACGATCGGTGAGTTGTAGTTTCCGGTGGCCTGACGAGTGGAGAATCCAGGAGTCGGTACTCCCGGATTCAGGCCAGGCGTCGGGTAATGAGCACCGCCGTATTGACTCACACCAGCGTTCGTTCCCAAGCGGCCCTGCAGTTGCGGTGGCAACGAGGTGCTCATTGGGACTTGAGGAGCCAGATTTGAGTTGGGGGCCCCAAATTGGCCGCCGAAATTGGCCGGATAACCGACCGAGTTCGGACGGTACGGAGCGTTTGGGTTGGAACCGAGCGGTTGTTGCCCTGGAACGAAGACGTTGCCGTAGGGATCGGTGGGCAACGCTGACGAAATGGCTGGTCGTGTGGGCGGAAAATTTTCCGCCTCGTTTGGCACGGTCATAGGAGATGTCTCCTCTGGGACGTACAACTGCTGAGCTACGCGTTCCACTGCCCCCTTGGTACTCGCGTCATCGGAAGCAGCTGATGTTGCTGTTGGGGATTCGTTGTTGCCCAGCGACGTTTTGGGGTCTGACAAAACGGAATAGTCCGTTTTGGCTTTCATTCGATCGCTTTTCGTTGCCGGTTCCTTGTCGGCAACGCCACGGGAAAAAACCGAACTGCCACCGGAGTCTTCGCTTGAATTACCCTCACCACGAGTGTCCATAGTGTCATCTTGAGCGACCGCCGGTTTGCTTTTTGGGTCTTCCGCATCCGCTTGCCTGACAGGAATTCCGTTCGGTTGTGACGAATCGATTTCGAAAACGTAAGCCTGTTTATGTAATGGGTCGATCGCTTTGGCACGACGGTTGTCCGCTTCAGACAAGTCATCCTCACCGAGTTTGTCGTAGGTGATTGCGCAATGATAAAATGCTTCCGGGTCGGCTGGAGCCAGTTCGACCCAGCGGCTCATATCGAGCAATGCTTCATCGTAGCGCCCGTCGGCGGCGAGCGAACGAGCTCGCAACGAAATTGCCTTGCAGTCATCAGGATTCGCTGCCAGATGCTCATCGCAGCTCGAAATGGCAAGCTCCCATTGGCCCGACTTGTACTCGGATTGGGCGCGTTCCATCGCTGTCTCAGGTGCCCGCGAACATCCGACCGATACCAGCGATACCAGCGTCAGTGCCATCAAAAACTTCGAGCTCGTGCGCATGGCATGCCTCCAGCCAAGAGATGCAGTTGGACCCTTAGGACAATCGGCAGCCCATCCACCTACCATGAAATATACCGGGAGTCGGCGGTGCGGGGAAAGAAAGCTTTCGCGGCTGAGCGGAAACGAAGAAACAATCCCGCTGAATCAACGGGAATTTATGGAGAAAGTGACCCCTACGGGACTCGAACCCGTGTTGCCGGCGTGAAAGGCCGGAGTCCTAGACCGCTAGACGAAGGGGCCGTGAAGTGGCGATGCGAGGGAGGTATTAAAGGTTCCCACCGGCATATCGTCAAGTGGAATGGCGAATCGTTAGGAAGGTTTTTTATCCCGACTGCACTCAAAGGTTCGCGCCTGAAGAATTGTCAAGCCTTCGCGCAAACCTGAAAACGGAAGCTCGCGTTACCGCCGAGCGATTCCTTCACGGAGAGACTATTCGGTCGATTCTGCCGGTTTGGCGTCGTTTTCACTTCCATTACTGGAAGCTTCACTTCGTTGAATTGCCTCAAAGACTTCACGGCGATGTACCGGAACCTCTTTTGGAGCCTCAACGCCCAGACGCACTTTGTCTCCTCGGATCTCTACAACAACGATCGTAATGTCGTTGTTAATGACGATGCTCTCGTTTTTCTTTCGCGACAGAACCAACATTGTCCATTCCTTTGATTAAAGTCCAGTCATCCATATTGGACGACCGCCTGACGTTGCTCGGAACCGAGCCTAAAGCTAAGCACAGAACGTACTTCGCTAATTCCACTCTACGTAGACGCAAATTGCAGTCAAGCAATGTTCCCCCCCTTGCAGGTGCGATATTCAATGATTTTTCGTTTTTTTAGTTATTTTTTGTGTTGCAGTGAATGTGTTAGCCGTCTCATCTGACGCAACTCCCGGCTATTTATCGTGTTTGGTGGATCAGACACAAATCGATGAACGATCGTTCGCGGCAGAAAAAAAGTCCTGAGAATTGGTGAAGAATAGCAGCTTTGGAGCGTCTGTTCCGCGCGAAGGGGACAGTTCGAGCGTTCTTGAAACGATGTTGCCGCGAGCCAGGCTTTGAGGTTTGCCCTGCGACGAGTTCTGTTTGCGATCGACAAAACGATCCGCAGCGGAGTCATCCGTGGCCTGTCAGGCGCCCTCCGCCAGCGCCAGCCCTTGCGGCTCCGATGAGGGCGATTGTCGTCTGGCGTTGTTTCTACGAGCTCGCGATTTTGTTGCTGGCGAAGTCATGTCGACGGTTCGCCGCGGAGCGGATTGCATGGTGAACAAGATACGAATTCGAATTTGCGAATCGATGTCACTGCGTCGGTTGCGGGTCGAGACGTCGGGTCTATAATCACTCATTCCCGAGACGGAAAAGTGGCAATCAATGCCATGGGGCTGATGCTTCGCATTTGGTACAACTCCGACTCGTTTTCAAACGCGAATTGTAAGGCACACCCAGATGCGAGAGTGGTTCCGAAACGTGTTCGTCGCAGTGGGCACGGTGGCTCGCAGCTTATTCGTCACTTTGCGTTACTGGTTGACGACGTACAAAGAAGGACGCGGGGCGTTTACAGAAAAGTTCGAGTATCCGGAAAAGCCGGTGCCTGTTGCGGCACGATACCGTGGCTTTCATCGGTTCGACCTGACGACCTGCATTTCCTGTGACCAATGCGCGAATGCCTGTCCGGTCGACTGCATTTACATCGGCAAAGAGCGGATCGACGGCGTTGGTCCCGACGGAAAGAAGAAGAAGGGATTCAAGATCACGGGGTATACAATTGACTATAGCAAATGCATGTTCTGTGCGTTGTGTGTAGAGCCGTGCCCCGTCGACTGCATCTTCATGGGAGCGACCCATGATTTGAGTTGTTATAGCCGGGATGGCTGTATTGTTGACTTTTCGCGACTGCCAGTTGATGTTGCATGGGGTCGAGCTACGTTGAATCCAACGGCGGTGGCTCAATCCAAGGTCATTACAGAACCAGTGCATGGCGGCCCGAATCAGTAGGCAACGGTGTTGATTCACCCGGAAGATCGCAGCTTGCGATCTCGAATTACGGTAAAAGGTGCGTGCAGATGTCGTCTGACGAAACGCAAGATGTTCACGGTTGAAGAGGCGAACAGGACTTTACCACTCGTCCGCGTCATCGTCCGTGACCTGGCTTTGGTGTCCAAGCGTGTTGTTGAGTCAGGTCGCCGCCTGGAGCACCTCACGGAAGGTCGAGAATTAACCGGCGGCGATCCGTACGCCGACGAACTTGCCGAGATGCGAAAGTCTCTGCAGCAGGATTCCGAGAGAGTTCGTGAATTCGTCAGCGAGTTGGTTGACTTGGGCATTGAACCTGACGAACGAACCGCGGGCGTGGTCGATTTCCCGGCCGAGATTGACCATGAGCGAATCCTGCTTTGCTGGAAATTCGACGAAGCGGAAGTCCTTTATTGGCGACGCCCCGGAGATGCTTTCGATGATCGCCAGCCGCTGACGGCGAGTTCCGTTCCGGGAGATGATTTATCGGACGGCTCGCTTTGAGCAGGTTCAATTTGGCTGATTGTTGTCAATGCAAAGTTGACCGGCCTTGCAACGAAATGCGGCGCACCTAAAATCCGGTGATCTTCGGTTGCCGCGGTCTGATTGTTGGAAGCGAACACAATGTCAAGTGCCATCTCCGATTCCGTGGGTATCGTCGCTTACTTGGCGTTGTTTGCCGGTGTCGGATTCCTGTTTGTATTTGCCAACCTTTTATTAGGGCGGTTTCTTCGGCCCAGCGATCCACACCCGGAAAAACTGGAGATCTATGAATGCGGCGAACCGGCGATCGGTTCCAGCTTTGTTCAGTTTGACCTCCGCTTCTATGTGGTGGCGTTAGTCTTCATCATCTTCGATGTAGAAGTGGCCTTCCTGTTTCCCTGGGCGACCGTGTTTGGCAAAGCGAACCACTTGACTCACATGGATCGCGTAGCCGAGGTGGCAGATGCCGGAGCGACCAACGCGACGGTCCTTGGGATTTATGAGGAACTGGGTGTCCGCGGATCTGCTGTTGCTGGTGCGGTAGACGTGCAGGCGGCGGTGACGGGCGGGCAGCAGTTGATGGGACTGGCGATTGCTGAAGTTCTGGTTTTCTTTGTGATCCTGCTGATTGGATTTGCTTACGTGTGGAAATTGGGTGCACTCGACTGGGTGAGAACGACACGAGGGCAAGGCGAGACATTGATTGCCGATACGCCCACCGCATCGCCGGCAACAGAGCCAGTACTGTCAGCTTGACGGCAACGATTCTAGCCCAAAATTTTGAAGGCAACGGCGACCAGCACGCAAACTGCGACGAAAGGTAATGAGGTATGTCGGGAACAACAATCGTCGACAAGCTCAAGGCAAAGTTTGGCGAGGGCATTCGTGGGTCAAATCTCGAGAATATCGACCCATGGATCGAAGTATCACCAGACAGCCTGGTTGACGTTTGCACGTTTCTCCGAGACAGCAGCGATTTCCGATTCAACCTGCTTAATTGCGTTTCTGGTGTCGACTATTTTGAACCGGACGAGAAAAAAGCAAAGAAGGTCGAATGGGAGCCGCACACAGAAGTCGTCTACCACCTTTCCAGTACGATCAAGAAGCACACGCTGGTGCTCAAGGTGATTCTGCCAAGGTGGGAGAAGGACGTGGAAGGGCAGTTGCCCAAGGTCCCATCGGTTGCCGGCGTATGGAGAACTGCAGATTGGCACGAGCGCGAAGTGTTCGATCTGTCGGGTGTTGATTTTGTCGGGCACCCCGGTCTGCATGCGAATTCTCTGTCCCGAAGACTGGGTCGGGCACCCGTTGCGGAAAGACTACGAAATGCCACTCGAATATCACGGAATCCGTGGCGAAATAAGGGCTTGTCGCAATGTCCATGCAGATTGAAGATCCGCGAATCGTCGAATTCGACGTGCGCACCGACGAAATGCTGGTCAACATGGGGCCGCAGCATCCCAGCACGCACGGTGTGCTGCGGCTGGTGCTGCGTACCGACGGCGAAATCGTCTCCGAAGTGACGCCGCACATCGGCTATCTGCATCGTTGTGCCGAGAAGATCGGCGAGAATCTGACGCCAGCGGCAATGGATTCCGTACACGGACCGGATGGACTATCTGGCCGGCATGAACATGAATCTGGGCTGGTCGCTGTGCGTTGAAAAACTGATGGACTACGAAGTGCCGGAAAAAGGCCGTCACTTGCGGGTGCTCATTGCCGAAATGGGTCGCATCGCCAGCCATCTGGTGGGCATGGGCGCCTACGGACTGGATCTGGGATCTTTCAGTCCGTTTCTTTACGCCTTTCGCGAACGCGAGAAGATCCTCGATCTGTTCGAAGAGGTCTGCGGAGCTCGGCTGACGTACAGCTACATCACTCCGGGTGGAGCGACCGCCGATTTGCCCGACGGATGGCTGGAAAAGTGCGAGGCGTTTCTGCGAGCAGTTCGAGCCGGTCATCGCCGAATATCACACGCTGCTGACGACCAATGCGATTTTCATCAAGCGAACCTGCGGCATCGGCGTGCTGCCGGCCGAGATGGCGATCGACTACGGCTGCACCGGGCCGGTGCTGCGCGGCAGCGGTGTCGACTACGACCTGCGCCGCGACGGCGAAGAGATGCTACACGGAAATGTATGACGGTTACGCGTTCGAAGTGATCGTGCGAACGCGACGGCAGCTATCCCAACGATCACGAATATCCGCCGGTTCCACCGGACGCCGTCTTGGGCGATTGTTGGCATCGCTTCTACGTGCGGATGTTGGAAGTCATGCAGTCGATCGACCTGGTGCGTCAGGCGATGGACCGATACCGGTCGGCCGAGGGTGACTGGGGATGCCCGATCAAGCTGGCTCAGCGGATGCCCAAAGGGCGAAGTCTATCTGGAGACCGAATGTCCGCGCGGGCAGATGGGCTTTTACCTCGTGAGCGACGGCTCGGCGATCCCGTGGCGTGCCCGGGCTCGCAGCAGCTCGTTTCTGCAACCTGTCGGTCTGTCACGAACTTTGCCGAGGCTGCCCGATCGCCGACATCCCGGCCGTCGTTGGCTCGCTGGATATCGTGATGGGCGAAATCGATCGTTAGGGCATGTTCGAGCGGCGCGGGGGCTTGTCGTTTCCGGCTGTTTTGTGCCATATTCCACGATCTTCATGGAGGCAGTTTTCCGGTTCTGGCGGGACATTTTTGGGCGCTGATTGCGCGCCATTACGAGTTGTTGTAAGCTGAAAGGATTCAAGGCTGCTGAGGCGGTCGGGCAATTATCACGTGGCTGAGATCATCAACACCAAAGTCCTGAACACACTGCTGCAGTGGTTGTTTGGGGTAGAATTCCGGCCGATCATTGGCTTGGTTTCCTCGTCGTGGCGCTGATCCACTGCGTGCTGCTGATCAATGTGATTGCCGTTGGTGCCCTGTTCTTCATCTGGCTCGAACGGAAGATCTCCGGCCGCATTCAGGATCGGCTTGGCCCAACTCGCGTCGGCGGCGGTTCGGCTGGTTGCAGGGACTGGCTGACGGTTTGAAGTTGCTGTCAAAAGAGGACTTGATGCCCGGCGATGCCGATCCGGTGCTCTTCAAGATCGCTCCGTATCTCAGCTTCGCCGCCAGTTTCGCCGCGTTGATCGCGCTGCCGTTTGCCTCCGGTTGGGTCGGGCAGCATCTGAACAACGCCGCCTTCATTCATCTGGCGATTCTGGGTCTGGAGATTTTCGGTGTCATCTTTGCCGGCTACGCCTCGGGCTCGAAATGGTCTTTATTCGGTTGCATGCGTGAGGCGGCTCAGGTTGTCAGTTATGAAGTTCCGATTGGAATGTGCGTGCTGATCCCCGTCATGATTTGCGGCACGATGAATCTGGTGACGATTGGCGACATGCAAGCCGGGCCGATGACAAATTGGTTGATCTTTCATGATCCGTTTACGTTCATTGTCTTCTGGATCTACTTCACCTGTGCGCTGGCCAGTGTGAACCGTGCCCCGTTCGACCTGGCGGAGGCAGAAAGCGAACTAGTGGCGTGGCTTTCATACTGAGTATTCGGGAATGCGTTGGTCGATTTTCTTCATGGCGGAATACGGCTCGATGTTCATTGTCAGTGGTCTGGCAGCGATCCTGTTCTTCGGCGGCTGGAACGGACCGCTGCCGCTGTTTTCCTGGGTGACGTCCGAGTCGCACTTTGCCCTGCAATACCTTGCCAATCTCGCTGGCTGTGTGAATTTCATCACGAAAGCGTCGTTAGGTGTGGTTGTGATGATCTGGATTCGTTGGACGTTGCCGCGATTGCGAATCGACCAGGTAATCACGATGTGCTGGAAGTATTGCGTGCCGATTGCAGCCTTTTGCTTCCTTGGCCTGCTGGGGTGGACCTTTCTGGGGTTGGACCAGTCCTGGCCGTTTTGTTCTGGCGCCTCTTCGGCTCAGGTTCGAGAAAACTGGGTGCAACAACCTTCGAGCGAGCAGCCTGTGGAGAGTGTCGCGATGCCTGTCGCCGGCGCATTGGTTTTCGAAAGCGAAGGTGTCTAGATGTTGGACGGCCTGTCGATCGCCGCAGTGAACTGGCATTCCTGCTTCTTCCTGTTGTTTTCGCTGATTGCTTGTGCATTCGCCCTGGGCGTTCTGTTTTCGACCAACGTCGTGCGTATGGCAGCTCATTTGATTGGAGCATTGGCGGCAACCGCCGGCTTGTTCATGCTTGCCGGTGCTCAGTTCGTTGGCGGCATGCAAATCATGATCTACGTTGGCGGGACATTGGTGTTGCTGATTTTTGGTGTCATGCTGACCGCACAGGCTGCTTTCGTTTCGATGAAGACATCGGCAGGTGAATGGGTCATCTCTGCCGTCGTCGGCGGATCATTGCTTTTTCTGTTGTTGCAGTCTGCGTTCAGTGTTCCTGATTGGCGGACACCCCGCGTCGACCAGGCGAGTGTTACGGTAGCCGAAACAAAATCAGCGACACCACTGGGTCTGGCCTTTCTTGGCGTCCGTGTTGACCGCACCCGGCAAGACGACGCGCAGGTTCGGGACGGGATGTCGGGATACCTGTTGCCGTTTGAAATCGTCTCAATTCACTTGCTCGTCGTACTGATAGGAGCGGCCTATCTGGCTCGCACCAAGCGACGAGTCAGTGATGTGGCCTCCATTGATTCGGCTTCACATCAACATCCGAGTGGGCTGGTAGGCTGACTATGAATCCATTTACCGATCCGGTGGGCGTCTCTCATTTCATGGCCGTTGGTGCTGTGATGTTTGTCGTCGGCGTGGTGTGCATGGCGACGAAACGCAATACGCTGGGAATCTTGATGGGCATCGAACTCGTCTTGAACGGTGCTAACATCAATTTCATTGCCTTTGGCAGCCCCTACCTGCGGGAGAATTCGCTGGGACTCGATGGTCAGTTGATGGCCCTGTTTGTGATTGTTCTGGCGGCAGCGGAAGCGGCTGTTGCTCTGGCAATCGCGCTGAATTTCTATAACAACCACGCGACGATCGACGTCGATCGCGCAGATCAACTGCGAGGCTGATGGTGGAAACGGCTGCCTTACAGATCGATATCCTGGCCAAGCTGTTGGGCTGTGCCGTCTTGCTGCCGTTGTTTTCATTCTGGATCATCTTGCTGCTGGGACCAAAGCTGGGCAAGCACGGAGCGTCCTCGGCGTACATCGCTACGGGTGCAATTCTCGGCGCTTTCGTGCTCTCGATTGTTTCGATGGCGATCTGGTTAGGCCGGAACGCTCCCGAGGTCGCTCATCACGATGGCAATCACGGAGCCGCCCATACAAGCGATCATGGTGATGGTCACGGGGACGCGGGGCACGGCGACGGCGAGCACCATGAATCGGGACATCAGGATGGTCATGAAGCGGCGCACGGAAACCAACATGACCCCGTTGGGAAATCGGGCTACGCCGATGAGCATGCGAGCGGCGGCCATGGTGAGAGTGACGGTGGCGAGCTGGCTCATGAAGCCGGCCATGTCGGATTACCACCGCATGTGACGGGCGAGTTTTATACGCTGGCGACGTTTGGCAAGTTGCGTCTGACGATTAGTTACTACATCGATGCGCTGACCATCGCCATGTTCTGCATGGTCACGCTAATTGCCTCATGCATCCACTTTTACTCCATGGGATACATGCACGACGAATTGCATGACTTCACCGATCCCGAAGTGGAGACAAGTGACGGCGGCAAGTTCACTCGGCCCGGACGCTATCATCGTTTCTTCCAGGCGATGTCACTGTTCTGTTTTTCAGCATGTTGGGGCTGGTCCTGTCAGGCAACATCGCAATGACCTTCGTGTTCTGGGAATTGGTGGGAATCTGCTCGTATTTTCTTATTGGTTTTTACGTTGAGCGAAACAGTGCGTCGACGGCCGCGAATAAGGCCTTCATCGTGAACCGCGTGGGCGACTTCGGGATGATCATTGGCTTGATGATCCTCTGGGGTGGATTGGGCACATTCGCCTTCGGCGACGTGGAAGGGCAGGGGCCGGGGTTGTTCAGCCAGGTCCGTCCCGCTGCGGCTGGCTTCGATCAGGTAGTCCCGGCCGGACTGCAGAAGATGGGGATGTTGTCGGCAGAGGAGGGTGCTGCAGAGCCCACAGGCGGGTTCGGCTATTGGTGGCTGACCGTCGCCGGCGTGGGGATATTTTGCGGCTGCGTGGGAAAGAGTGCTCAGTTTCCCCTGCACACCTGGCTGCCGGACGCGATGGAGGGTCCGACGCCTGTTTCCGCCTTGGTCCACTCAGCGACGATGGTGGCCGCCGGTGTTTTTCTGACGGCCAGATTCTACCCCGTGTTCACTCCAGAAGCGTTATTGGTGATCGCTTGCGTTGGTTCCATCACGCTTGTCATCGGCTGCGACGATTGCGATCACCGCAACCGATATCAAACGAGTGCTGGCGTATTCGACGATCAGCCAGTTGGGATACATGATCACGTCGCTTGGATTGGGCGGATGGCTGGCCGGCGTTTTGCACCTGTTCACGCATGCTTTCTTTAAGAGCCTGTTGTTCATGTGTTCCGGCTCGGTGATTCACGCCGTGCATACGAATGAAATGACCGAGATGGGTGGTTTGCGGAAGAAAATGCCGTGGACCGCTTATACGATGTTGATCGGCTGCTTGGCGATTTCCGGGGCCGGCATACCGTTCATCATTGGATTCAGCGGATATTATTCGAAGGATGCGATCCTTGAGCAGGCGCTGCTCTTCGGCCAGGTGAACCCTGGGCTCGGCGGCCTGTTCTTTTACGTCGCGGCGGGCGGAGCTGCGATCACGGCATTCTACATGTTCCGCCTGTGGTACATGACGTTTGTTGGTCCGCCGCGCGATGCCCATCGCTACGATCACGCCCACGAATCGCCCCCGGTGATGTTCGTACCGCTGGTCGTGTTGGCTATCTTCGGCGTCGGTGTGGCTTGGGGTCCTGACGAAGCGGTCATCGGTGCGATTTTGGCGGCGATTGTCTTTGGAGTCTTCGCTACGCGTTCCGGACTGAACCGTCGCATTCAGATTGCTCTTGGGATTTGTGCCATCGTCGG
Source organism: uncultured Planctomycetales bacterium (assembly GCA_963821085.1). Classification (GTDB taxonomy): domain Bacteria; phylum Planctomycetota; class Planctomycetia; order Pirellulales; family Pirellulaceae; genus CAWGCE01. The sequence goes on from CAWGCE010000019.1 coordinate 70,509, forward strand.
CGTGTTGGGTCTGATTTGGACGCCCTTGCGCACATCACGCTGCCCAGCCTCATCGAACAGGCGCGTCCCGCAGGCACATTGGGGGTGGGCCAGGGCGAGTTGGTTGACATGAGTTGGCCGGACGAGCATGCGGGACACGTCCCGGCGATCAAAATTCCTGTCACTCTCATCGCTTTCAGCACGGCAATCGCAGGTATCCTGCTTTCCACTGTTTTCTATTGCTGGCGATTGCTCGACCCGGCAGATGTGCGTGCATCGTTTGCACCCATCTACAGATTTCTGGTCAATAAATGGTGGTTCGACGAACTCTACGATTTGGTGTGGGTCAAGCCAACGCTATTTATTGCGCGGGATCATTTCTACTTTCGATCGACGTTGGATCGATGGTCTGATCCATGCGTTGGCCAATGGCACCAAGAGGTTTGCAAGCTTCTGGGAAGGCCTGGCGGATCGCGACGATCATTGACGGAACTGTTAACGCGATTGCCAGTTGGACATATAGCCTGGGTTCCTCCTTGCGAAACGTCGAGACCGGCAAGTTGCGGCAATACGTCTTGTTCATCGTCGTTGGAACGGTGACGATTTTTGTCCTCGCAAGTTTCTTTTGGGGGTACGCTTTCGCTGGCTAGGGTAGAACCTGACCACGAAATCGCGACATACAAAAAAAGTAAAACAGATGAATAGTACTCAGCTCTTAAGCCTCATTGTCTTTCTCCCAGCCTTGGCAACGATCGTCATCGCCTTCCTTCCCAGGAAAAGCGAGGACCTGATTCGCCTGGTTACGTTGGCAGCATTGATGGCCGTGATGGTCCCAGTGCTGTGGATGGCGTGGCCCGGAAACGGCACCCTGCAATTCAGTCTTGGCGACCCCAACATGCAACAGGCGTTTTCCCATCCGTGGATACCGTCGTTCAACATCGACTATTTCATGGGCATCGACGGCATCAGCTTCCCGCTGGTGGTGTTGACCGCCGTTATCAGCGTATTGGCCATGATTGCCAGTTGGTCGATCACGAAGTACGTCAAAGGCTACTGCATTCTCTTTCTGCTTTTGGAACCGGGATGTTGGGCGTCTTCGTTGCGCTTGATTTCTTCCTGTTCTACGTGTTTTGGGAAGTCATGTTGCTGCCGATGTACTTCCTGATCGGCATCTGGGGTGGGCCGCGAAAAGAATACGCCGCCATCAAGTTCTTCCTCTACACGCTCGTTGGCAGCGTGCTGATGTTGATCGCGATCTTGATGCTCTATTTCACCAGCGACCTGTCGCCTGTTAGTCTGGCGAGACAATCGGCACGCGCCGTTCACCGCGGGCAGGATGCATTGCGGCGGTCGACGGCCAGTTGTTGAATCAGCTGAGCGGTCGACACCACACGTTTAACATGTTGGCACTGGCGGAGATGGGCCAAAAGACCGACTTGTTTGACACGGAACTGCTGTTTGGCTGGTCGCTTCAGCATTGGGCGTTCTTGCTGTTATTTGTCGGTTTCATCATCAAGGTTCCCTCGGTACCCGTGCATACCTGGTTGCCGGATGCCCACGTCGAAGCTCCAACGCCGATCTCGATGATCCTGGCCGGGAGTGCTGTTGAAAATGGGTGGCTACGGGATCATTCGCATTTGCTATCCGATTTGTCCCGAGGCCGGTTTTGATCTGGCGTGGTATCGTCTGCCGCATTGGCGTCGTCAGCATGGTTTACGGAGCGTTTGCCGCGTTGGCTCAGACCGACTTCAAACGTATGGTCGCCTACAGCTCGGTCAGCCATATGGGATACGTGGTCCTGGGGTTGGGCGTCTGGACACTGGCGGCCGACGGTCGCATCGCCGAGCAGATTCCCGGTTGGTCCGACTATTGGAATATGGGTGTCAAAGGAGCCATGTTCCAGATGATCGGTCACGGTGTCAGTTCGGCCGGAATGTTCTTCATGGTGGGCGTGGTCTACGACCGAGTTCACCATCGCAATATGAACGAATTCGGTGGATTGTACGGTCGGATGCCGCTCTACACGGCGTTGGCCATGGGCATGTTTTTTGCCGGCCTGGGCTTGCCGGGACTTTGCGGCTTCATCGGCGAGGTATTCGTCGTTCTTTCGGTTTGGAATTTCAGCAAGGTGTTGGCAGTCATGTCGGCATTTGTCGTGATTCTGACGGCCGGCTACATCCTGTGGGCGATTCAACGGGTCTACCTTGGGTCCGGAGTACAAAGGTCCGCACGGTGAAGCGTTGACGCCGATCACTGTGCGTGAGTTGAGCGTAGCGGTTCCATTGTTCATTTTGGCGATCTGGTTTGGCGTCTACCCAAATACGGTACTGAAATATATGGACCCGACAATCGATCAGCAAATTGAACGACTGTCCGACTGGTCGGAGGCTTACTCGTTGCAAAAGTCCCAGGCAGCGAATGCTGACGCGGCGACCGCAGATGTGCAGCCGAAAGAAGTCGACACCCCGATCATCCCGACGTCCCTGCCAATCCGACAGCAGGATTCGGCTGAAGCGATCTTGGATTCGTCGGGAAGCTTGCATCAAAACCACCAGCTCCGGTCAACGTCGTTGGCTCTTGTAAGCGAGAAAGGCTGACGCTGTGGAATTTCACCAAATCGTTGCGCAATCGATTGCCGACACCAAGGGCTCGCTGTGGCCAGCGTTTGCGCCCGAGTTGATTCTGTCGGTGACAATTTTTGTGCTGCTGATCCTCCGCATGTCGCCGCGTCGGACGACTGGTGCCTTCCTTCCTGATTACGATGCTTGGCGCTCTGGCTGCATTGACCATGGCGTTTCCATTCAATTTCACTGGTTTTGGCGACGATTTGCAGCGTTACGAGTTATTCAGCGGGATGCTTGTTTACGACAGGTTTTCCATTTATGTGCGGGCGCTGCTCATAGCATTTACGGTCCTGTTTGCCATTTTTACCCGTTTGTCTGGTGTGCCAGATCGAGACGATGCCGCCGATTTCTACACGTTGATTCTGGGTGCGACCATTGGCATGTGCTTGATGGCGTCAGCCAACCATCTCTTGATGGTCTTCATGGCTATCGAAATGGCGAGCGTACCGTCCTACGCACTCGCGGCGATGCTTAAGGGTCGCAAGGAAAGCAGTGAGGCGGCGCTAAAGTACGCCGTCTATGGAGCTGGTGCCGCCGGAGTGATGCTTTATGGGATCAGTTTGCTCGCTGGCTTGGTCGGCTCGGCCCACTTCCCATCAATTGCCTTGCGACTGGCTGAAATGTTGCCCGCGATGGCCGGCGGCGAGAAAATGGTACTTGCACTGGCTGGCTTGATGATTTTTGTCGGTTTGGCTTTCAAATTGTCGGCATTCCCGTTTCATTTCTGGTGTCCGGATGTGTTTGAAGGCGCGAGTGCCGAGGTCGATGCTTTCCTTTCGATTGCCTCCAAAGCTGGCGCAATGGCTTTGCTCGTGCGTGTGTGTCTCGGCATGGGACTCTTGCCGCACGGAGTAGTCGGACCACCGCCAGAACCGACATTTGCGCAGGCGGCCGTAGTTGCTGCCGCGGAGGATGGCGGTGCAGTGTTTGCCATTCAAGATGAGGTCGATTCCACCGCCACCGCCACCGCTACCGCCGTCGACGCACTTGCACCGGTTCGCAACTTTATGGCTTTGTTGATTGCCTGCCTGGCCGCGATTACCTGCACTTTTGGCAACCTCGCCGCTTATGCCCAGACGAACATGAAGCGACTGCTGGCCTATTCGACGATCGCGCATGCGGGGTACATGCTGCTGCCGATTCCGGCGGCATTGTGGCTGTTCGGCCGCAACAATGTCGCTGCATCCGACGCGATTGCATCGTTGGCGACTCTATCTCGCGATATACCTGTTTATGAATTTGACTGCGTTCGGGATCGTCGCATTCCTGCGGAACGATTTGTTCAGCGAGCAAATCGAAGACTATGGTGGTCTGGTCAAGCATCGACCGGTCGTTGTCGTCTGTATGGGCATCGCCATGTTCAGCCTCGTCGGTATTCCGCCGCTTGCCGGCTTTATTGGGAAGTTTCGCATCTTTGCTGCGCTCGCGAATGGATACGACATTACCGGTTACACATTGCTGCTGGCATTGCTGGTGATCGGTGGCGTGAATACGGTGATCAGCCTGTTCTACTATCTCCGTGTAATGAAGGTTATGGCGATCGATCCCGAGTCGGATCGAGTCGGTACGGCGAATTGGCAGTCGAGTTGGGTAAGCGGAGCTTACATTGTCGCGGTGACGTTGCCGCTGTTGGTGCTGTTTTTCCGTTGGAACACGCTGAATGAGTGGACTATGGAAGCGACCCGCAATCTTTTTTGAAGCACCCTAACATCATTGAATCCATGAAGCAGATCGACACCAATTCCGTCCTGAATCGCGTGGTTGCAATGCATGCTCGATCTTTACCTGTCTATTTGACTGACGCATTGCCATGGAGCGCTCGAGGATCGGAAGAAGGTCTCGAGTCAATGAAGGTCATTGCTGAAGATCAATTGCTTACGGTCAATCGGTTGGCGGACTACATTCAATTGTCCGGTGGGGCAGTCCGACCCGGTTCGTTCCCAATGCATTTTGCCAATTGGCACGACTTATCCCTGGAGTTCCTGGCGGGACAAGCGGCGAAGGAACAGGCACGCAACGTGATGGAGATCGAGACACTATTGCCGCAACTGAATGGGGACCCGAAGGCCAAGGCATTGGTCGAAGAATCTCTGGGAGCGGCCAAGGCACATCTTGATACCTTGGCCGACTTACAACAAATCGTTCGTTCCTGATCGTGCCATGCGATGGAATTCTTTGACACACATGCTCATTTGGATGATGAGCAATTTACCGATGTGAGAGCGGTTCTTCAGGCTGCTCGCGAAGCGGGTGTTGCCCGCGTCGTGGCGATTGGCACAACCGCCGACTCCAGTGCGGCTTGCGTCGAAATGGCGCAACAGAACGAGGGCGTCTTTGCGGCTGTTGGTATCCAGCCGAACTATACTCAGGAGGTCACGGACGCGGACTGGAACAGGGTGGAAAAACTGGCTCGTGCGGAAAAAGTCGTGGCGATCGGTGAAACCGGACTGGATCACTATTGGGACTACGCCGAGCTGCCGCTGCAACGCGAGTACTTTCGGCGACACATTCGGCTCGCTTCCGAGTTGAAACTGCCACTCGTGATCCACATGCGCGATCCGCAGCCGGAAACAGGGCAAACGGCCAGCCGTGCGTGTGCCGAGGATATTTACGACGTCCTGATTGCCAGCCATGGTGATGCCACAGTCTCTGGTGTCATGCACTCGTACACAGGCGATGCAGAGATGTCAGAAAAATTTCTGCAGCTGGGTTTGCACATCAGTTTTGCGGGAATGGTGACGTACAAGAAGTCAGCCGATCTCAGGGAGGTCGCCAGCGCGATTCCGATGGATCGAATCCTGATCGAAACAGACGCACCCTACCTGTCTCCACATCCGGTTCGTGGTACCCGTCCCAATCAGCCGGCAATGGTAAGGCACACGGCAGCCTGCCTGGCGAAAGTCAGGGGCGTTTCCCTTGAGGCATTCGCCGCACAAACGACGGCGAATGCGGCGAGATTGTTCCAGTTGAAGTCCAGGGTCGAGCCGTAAACGATGTCGAGACACTTCGTAGTGCTTGGCGATGGTGACCACGATTCCTGGATGCCAGGCGAGTTGGCAGTCATTGATCGGCAGCGCGCCGGAGTGCTGGAAAGTTCGGACGCCACGTTGCCTGCAATCGATGACGACTTGATTCTGGTGCCGAACGACAGGAAATTGTCGAGGCCTGCTCAACCAGATGGACAGGTGAACAGAAGAATTCCAACGACTTAGCCAATCGCCCTGGGGGCACGCACACCGCACGATTTCTTCAGGTTGACTACACGACAGGTGAGCTAATGCGAGATGCTGCGGTTAGCTGCCGTACCACCTCTTTCGCATCGCCGGTTTCTTTCAGGATTTGTCGCTGACGCTGACTCCAAGCCGTACCGCTGGCGATGCGATTGCAGTCTCTCAGATAATTGACACAACCCAATTCTTCTGCGGTCGGCGTTAATCGTTCGACCAGGTTGGCGACGATCTGGGCGATGGATTGAACTTCGTGAGTGTAGGAATTGACCAGTTGGGCCTGGTTTCCGTACCGGCATGCGCGCCACTTGTTTTGCCGTACCATCATCGGGTGGCAATCGTGCTGATACGCGCCTTCGTCGATGTCGTCGGACAGGGCTTTGACAAGGCACTGGACCATCGCGGCGATCGCCAGGACATCCTCCAGATTCCCGGCATATCGCAAACGCGAACTTCGACCGTGCCAAAGTCGTGATGCGGGCGGATGTCCCACCAGATCTCGCGGATCGTATTGATGAATCCCGTGTCGACCATGTGATTCACCAGCCAGACATACTCGCTCCAATTCCGCATCAGCGTCGGCAGACCGGCGGTTGGCAGTCCTTCCATGATCTTCGAACGATGAGAATGCAGGCCCGTATCGCGGCCTTCCCAGAATGGGCTGCTGCAACTGAGGCCAGCAGCGTGGGCAAGTGCTGCATGATACGGTCACAGATCATGACCGCCTTGTCGCCGGAATCGACCCCCACATGGACGTGCAAGTCCGAAAGTGACTAATCGCCGGGCCATTTCCTGCAGCAGATGACCAGTGACTGGTAACGCTCATTGGGCGTGACTTCCTGGTCTTCCCAATGAGAAAACGGATGCGTCGCACCCCAGAATAGACGAAGTCCCAACCGATCGCAGGCGTTCTCAACCACCTGCAATTTGCCGGAGAGGTCGGCCTGCACATCGTCAACGGTATCGCAAACTCCGGTATTTATTTCTACCACGCTCTGCATCAACTCAGGCTTGAACGGACGCTGCTTCGTCCTCGGTGAGTGCGGCCAGCAGTTGCTGGACAGCGCTGGCAAGCGCCATGGAGTCGTTATCCACGAGTCCAAGTTCAAGTTCGACGCCGACTGTTGGTTTCTCGTTGCTCTTGAAAGAGAGTTTGTGCATTGCGAACTCCGTGTCGCCACGACCGTGGCGCGGTTTAGGTAGCGTGAGCGGTTGGGCCACTGTGGCTTCCCGAACTCGACCGACGTTCCATCCAGACAATTGCCGCGTGGGCCATCACGTGGGCACCAATTCTTATTGCTTCTTCATCGATATCAAATTGTGGAGTATGCAGTCCGTAGCCACCCGTACTCTCAGACTTGCTTCCCAACCGGAACATCGCCGATGGAACTTCGCTGGCGAAATAAGCGAAATCTTCGCTGCCCATGCTCGGTTTCGGAATCTTCATGATGGCGTCGTTTCCCAATATGGCTGTTGTCGCTTCCTTCAATAGACTGACAATCTGGCGGTCATTTCTCACTGCATGGGCACTCACGCCATACTCAACTTCAATCTTGGTCTGCGAGCCACGAGCGACGGCGTCGGCAATGCGTTCGATCATTTCCACGGCTTGATCACGGACCCCTCGGTCCAGCGTTCGCAGCGTGCCTCCCAAAGTCACCAGATCGGGAATAACATTCGCGTTCATGCCGCCACTGATCGTGCCGACCGTGAAGACGATCGATTCAAGGCTGTCCACCGAGCGCGGTATTTGCAGGTACAGAGTATTGATCAATTGGGCCGCGGCGCTGATGGGATCCAGCGCCTGGTGCGGCCGAGCCGCATGCCCCCCGCGTCCACGTATTGTAAACCGTACCTCATCGCAATTTGCCGTGAACACTCCACTACGCAAGCCGATGCGGCCGACACTTCGCGTTGGATCGACATGCGTCGCCAACATCGCTTCGACGCCCTCGAGTGCTCCCACCTCGATCATCTGTTTGGCGCCCGGCATGTTTCTTCTGCGGGCTGGAATACACCACGAATCGAGGGACGGAAGGGCAGGAATCCGTGCTCGTGCAGGTCGGCAATGGAAGATAGCGCGCCCAGCACGATGGCCGTATGAGCATCGTGACCGCAAGCATGCATGATGCCGTCACACTGGCTGCGGTACGGGACGTGCTTCTCATCTTGAATCTGGAGTGCGTCCAAGTCGGCCCGCATGGCAAAGATACCGGATGTAGCCTGCTCAACACCGAAGTCGGCGATGACGCCACATCCTTCGGGCCCCAGACTGACTCGAAAGCCGCGGTCGCCCAACTCCTGGTAAACGCGAAAACTTGTTTGGCTTTCCTGTCCGGAGGGCTCAGGGTACTTATGCAAGTGGCGACGCAGTTCGACCAAACTATCGAACTGTCGATCGATGGAAGTTTCGAGCTGTTTCTCCCAACTCGTCATGCACTAAGCCCACAAAAAAGTCAGCACGCCAGGTTCCAAGTTCTTTCAAGATAACTCCAATTTACCATAACGATCGCCTCGCGGGGCACTCGTTTGGCAGCCGGATCGCTGAAGTTCGGCCGAGATTGATGGAAGTTATCCCCGATTCACGCACGTCGTTTCGGCGGTGGCGCTGAATGGACTGCTGTGTGCCAGTCAGCAAAGTCACTCTTCAATCTCTTCAGCTCTCAAGAGTGCACCCAACCACCAACCCCAGACCAGATAGTGGAAAGCAATGAAGGAAACGAAAATCCCGATGACGATCGTGAATCCGATGGAGAACACCGAAACGAAAGCCATGGTCAGGCAAACGGCAATCAAGCTGAACGTCACCGTCAGCAAGCTTCGAGCTCGGCCGCCTGCCGCCCTTTTGGTAGCAGGTACGCTCGGGCGAAGTGGGGCTTTATTCATTGCATCGCCGTGCGAACTTTCTGACGGAAACCGATTCGTGCTACGCGCGAATTCGAAAAGCTTCCGCTGTCCCCTATCATGGTTTAGCCGATTGTGTTTGGCAAGCGTGCCTCGTCAAAGTGAATGTGATTGACGAGACCACATGTTCGGCTTCGGAACTACCGAAAAACGCCTCGTCGGAATGACGAGTAGTAATGGACACGACAGCGTGAAGTCACGGTCGCGTCTACCGTACGGCCAGGCCGGACCACAGGAGCATTGTGGGCCGACCGTCGTCAAACATCAAACGCAACACGAAGTCGCGGTGAGCTAAGACTTGTCGCGGTTCAATTGACCGGCGTCCGCCGGATTGACTTGCGCCGCTTGTTGATTCTCACGCTTGATCGCTTCATAAACTTCCTGGCGATGCACCGGGATACTCGTGGGGGCTTCGATGCCCAGCCGCACTTTGTCTCCTCGAATGTCAACGATAGTCACGACCACGTCGTCACCGATCATGATGCTTTCATCTCGATGTCGGGAAAGTACCAGCATCGTCAGCTCCTTATTTTCTCGGCCCCCAAAAGGGCGGCCGCTATGCTCCTATGCCAGCGTGTCGGTTTGACGTCCGACCTGCTTCCTTGCAGAGCGATGGGATGCCGGCGTGATTCGTCCATTCGACGTACGGAACGCTCGTCCTCGAACTCGTCAACCGACCGTTGACGACCGTACGACAACTCACGCGGCGATACACCGGAGAGTCAGAGGATGATATCGGCCTCAGAGGCTGCCCTAGAGCCACGAATTAACCAGAGCTTCCCAGCTTTCCCTGTTTAATAAAGTCGCGTTAGGCGCTTTTGCGCAGTGGCGCGGCTTGAACCGGTAGAGGGTAGCGGATTGGTTCATCTCCGCTCGAAATGACCTGGCAACCAATGCGCCGGTCCAGATTGATGACCAATGGAGCTTTCAGGTTCATCGTCAGTCGATCATCGTGACTGCTGACCAAGGCGACGACCAGCGACTGGTCCTGCTTCGACCAAGGCAAGGCTTCCAGTTGTTCCCGGTGAATGCGCAGCTGATAGCGATCGACAAAAGAACCCGGAGTTACCACGCAAAAGGCGACGTCTGAATGACTCACGCTTTGCAGCCAACCGACAGTTTCACTGTTGGACTCCGAGAGAAGTACCCAGTGACGCTGGTTTTCGAAACCAATGATGCCGTCGGGAAAGACGATGATCGATTCGGTGTTGAGTTCCAGCGTTCCGAATTTTTTCGTCTCGTATAGCATGCGTTTTTTCCGTTTGATGTGGTCCGTCTGTTTACCGCTCGTCGGCAGAACTGACACAACTCCACTTATCACTTCGGAACAGTCGCCGCCCCCACCACAGAAAAACTGAAGTTGAGCTCACGTATTTGCTGAAACGGTCCGAACGCCCGGTACTTCTTGTCTGCGTGCCGTCGCTGTCGGCAAGATATCACTGCTGGCGCAGAGGCGTCCGGGTTGGCCGGCTGGAATGAGCCCAGCGCCTCGCGTGTCGCAGTATCAACTATCCCTGGAGCGAGCCGCATCAATCAGCGGGCCAGCTCCCATTTTGAAAAGTCGATCTGCCAGTCGCTCGCCGATCTGGATTGCCTCCGACGCGTCGCCTGAATCGCTACCGTCCAGCTTTGTCACTCCGTCGGCGCTGAAGACGGCAGCCGACAACTGCAGACGCCCGTCCACCACAACGGCATTGGCACCCACCGGAGCGAGGCATCCCGCGGTCAATGCCTTCAGCAGGGAACGCTCGGCGGTCACAGCGTCCTGTACGGACTGGCAATTCAACCCAACAACCCGTCCTGCCACGGACCGATCGTCTGAACGAATCTCGATGCCGAGTGCACCTTGCCCCACGGCCGGCAGCATCCTGTCGATCGGAATTCGCCAGCAGTTCGTGTCAAAGCGGTTCAGGCGACGCAGGCCGGCTTCCGCCAGGACAATCGCGTCAAACTCACCAGCTGCCAGTTTTTCCAGACGCGTGTCGACGTTGCCGCGAATGTTCTCGACTCGTAGACCGGATCGTGCGTACAGTAACTGAGCGCGTCGACGGACACTTCCCGTTCCGACGCGGCAACCATCAGATAGATCGTCCAGTGAGCGACCGTCGGGGCTGACCAGCACGTCATGCACCTGTTCACGCTCCGGGAATGCAATCAGCCGCAGTCCGGGGACGTCATCGGTCGGCAGGTCCTTCAGGCTGTGGACCGCTACGTCGACTTCGCCTGTTAACAAGGCATTTTGGATTGCCTTGGTGAACAGACCGATTTCGCCAGCTTGAGCAAGCGGAGCGGTGGTCTGGTCGCCTCGAGTTGCGATGCGAACCAGTTCCACCTCATGGCCCGCGGCTTGCAACTGTCCTGCAACCCAATTTGCCTGGACCAGCGCCAGATTGCTCGAGCGAGTTCCCAAGCGGAGCGGTGGATGGGTCATTCGTTAGCGTGCCATGGAACGAGGTAGGTGAGAAAATCGGTGTTCACGAAGGGACTCCACTCCGGATGCCTCCGTAAGCACGAACATAACCGAACGGGCCTAGTTGGTGGAATCAGTTGGACTCGGCGATGAAGTTGAGGAGATATCACCGGCTCCCGAATTGCCGGAGGGGCGATGTTGGCTGGCATCTTCGATTTTTTGGATGACTGTTTGCGTAGTACCTTCACGTTTTGATTTCTGACCAGGAATGACAACGCCGCAACTCACGACAAATTGAAACGCCTGATCGCGACTGATATCCAATTCGACCGCTTCGCTCTTGCGAATGGTTACGGTGAAAGCCAGTGAATGGAGCAGGGGAAGTCGGCATCAAGACGGAAATTACCGGCTCTGTGCCGCATTTTCGATCGGCAGCATGCTTTCGCCCGTTACGAAGCCTACCGACCACAGTCCTTTGCGGGGGTACTCGATGGCAACTGCCCGGGTGAATTCGATTTCCTGATCATTGAAAGCGATGTCGGTGACCTGTTTTACGGTGCCGTAGACCGTGCCGATAATGGGCAGCTGATCAATCACTCGCTCGAAAAACTGAACAAAGATCAGTCCCACACGGGCGGCAATGAACTTGCCGAGCAGATACATCGTCATCAGGAACAGGCAAAAGACGATGGGCAGCACGACCGAAGGTTTCAACCAACGGATCTCGACGTAACGTTCGTAGAAAGCCTCTGCAGTCGTGGGTAAGGCACCACCTGGTGACTGCAGAACATCCGTATAAACTTGTCGCGGAATCCACTGCTGAGTCGGTAATTCCACAAAGGCATTGCCGTCCAACTGAAATGTTGGTGGCTTGGTGTTGGGCGTTACGAGCGCGTGGCCTGGAGGTGCATCGTAGACTTCCGAAACTCGACTCACCAGAGTCTGTCGTGCCAACGACTCGATGGGGGTCAACACATATTTTTGCACTGAGTTCCATATCCACAGTAGAAACAGGATCGTGAGCAGTGGGGGAAGGATGACACCTAAACCGCGCAGGACGGCTCGCCGAAATGGTCGCTGAGAAGGTGTCGATTTCTTTATTGTCATGGATGGTTCGCAGGTCAATGAAGTTCAAGTCACCGGTTGTTGATCGGCCTAATCTTACCCAACGACGCCGCTACGTGAACAACCGAATCACCAGTTTCGGTGGCAAACGCCAGCTTTCGTTGAACCCCCGGTGGGACGCCGTTTTCCTGGTTTCGACAATTAGCAATCGCCTACGCCGCCAAATATCGCAAAGACGCCTTATCGATGTCTGCCTTGGTGATTGGTTCTTGACATTAACCAGCATCAAAACCATCCACAATTCGTTCAGGCATCAACGATTGGCTCGCGCTACAGCCACGACAAGGATACTGGCAACGCCGGCCCGCTTCAAAGTGGAAGCAGCCGCCTCGACCGTAGCTCCCGTGGTGACTGCATCATCAATCAAGGCGACTTGTTTTCCCAACAGTGGCAGGTCGCCTCCACGCCAAGACGGCCGAACCGCAAAGGCTCCTTTAACGTTGCTACGGCGTTGACTCGGGGTCAACAGACTTTGCTTCCGTGTTAGCCGCCTGACGCGTAGACGTCCTGAGCAAATGGGCATCTGCGTGACTTGCGAGACACCGGCCGCAAGTGTCTCTGCGGGGTTGCTGCCGCGGCGGAGGCGACGTCGCCAATGCGTCGGCATGGGAATAATATAATCTGGCAGTCGAACCAGAGTCAGCAACAGACGCTCGCCCATCAGCTTGCCCATGGCAAAAGCCAACGGTTGCTCGTTGGTGTGCTTCATTCTCACAATGCACGATCCAGCTCGCCACCATACGGTCCCAGGCACGAAATCTGATCGAACGTATAGCGTTCGTAACGGCACCTCGGACAACGCCCATCCGTGATCGCCAATCGATTGATCGACAGGGCGCACCGCGGGCACATTTCGTCTGCGGGAAGTACCAGCGGTTCGACACATCTGTCACATAGCGTCGATTCCCGCTCGGCGGAATCGCTTGGGCGGCGACACTTGGGACACGCCGGCGGGAAAACCGTGTTGATTCCTGCCGTTGCAAATTGGCCGGCAAATTGCAGGAGATATCGAGGCTTCATGGTGCCGATAGCATACCCGGATTCTTGGCCACCTGCCTGTTGCGAATTGGTATCCAGTCATGAACGGAAAACCGATACGATCAGATTTCCAATTGGGAAGACTTGGGCCTTCAGGCTGACTTTGTGACATACAAATGGCGTTAATTGACCGTTATCTAATCCGGCAGTATCTGCGCATTTTTCTGATGACCTTCATCAGTTTGTTGGGCATCTACGTCATCGCAGATTTTGTGACCAACTATTCCGATTTCTCGCGACTTGATTCCGAGTCGGGAATGGGAGCATCATTGACAACGTATTACGGTGCACGAGTGCCGTTGTTCTTCGAAATGTGTGGCCGCATTGTCGCTGTCCTGGCGGTCGTCTTTGTCGTTTCGATGCTGCAAGAGCGTAACGAGATGACCGCCCTGATGGCAGCCGGCATGTCGCGTTGGCGGATTGTGAAGCCGTTGGTATTTGTGGTGGCGTTAACGGCCTGCCTCGGAGTTGTGAATCGCGAGCTGATTCTTCCCTCGTTTCGCGACGCGCTGTCCCAGGACATTCGCGATGTGGTCAACGACAAACCGCTTGGTTTGGTCGCCCGTTTTGATGACGAAACCGACATCCTCTTCGATGGCGAGGCGTTGATCCTGCCCGAATCGAAAATCGACCAACCGCGGCTGACGCTGCCTGCCTATTGGAACGCAGTCGGCCAAAAGCTGCGGGGCGAAACGGCCGTTCGGCAAGCGGCCACTGATCAGACGCCGGCCGGTTATTTGATTAGCGGAGTCAACAAGGACGGGATTGATGCGGTCAATGCCTTTGAGTATGCAGGGCAGAAACTGATCCTGACGCGTGCCGAATTCTCTTGGCTGGAACCGCGACAGGTTTTTGTCGTCAGTGCGTTAGAGCTCGAAGACCTCGCGAGGGTGGTGGTTCGGGGCAATACAGCACCACGGGCGAATTGCTGCGAGGCTTCAGATCGGGCAAGCTGGAATATGCGGCCGATTCGCAGGTTGCCTTGCACGCCCGATTCGTGCAGCCGCTGCTGGATATGACGTTGCTCTTCCTGGGATTGCCCTTGGCCATGGCGATCAATCATCGCCACGTTTTTGCCGCCGCAGGAAAATGCATCGGCATGGTCATGCTGTTCGCTGCCGTTGTCCTCTTGTTTCACGGCATGGGCATCCAGAACATGATTCGCCCTTCACTGGCGGCGTGGGGGCCCTCATGGCGCTCGTGCCAGTCGCCGCAGCAATTTCTGATCCGTTAAGACAATAACCGTGTTTGAAATGGCGTGCCGGCTGAGGCTTCGCGAAATTTTGTCGCCCGGACAAACACAAAAAGGGCACTTCCGGAGAAGTGCCCTTTTGTTGAATTGAGACGTTCAAGCCGAACTAGCTGCGACGGAATCCAAGCAGCGAAAGTCCAGCCAAGGCCAGCAATGCCAATGAGGTTGGCTCAGGAACCTTGACTAGCTCGAAAGGTGAGTGTCGAGCCAACATCGAAGAATCCTTCGGCTGTCGCAGGGTCATCTACAAAGCTTTCAAAGAATTCAATGTTGAACGAGTTATCTGCCAGTACGCCATCAGGAATTGCCAGATCGGCGAAAACGAGGATTCCACCGCTACTGGTCGATTCGGAACCGGGAGCACCTGTCGCACTTGGCGTGAGGAAAATGTCATTGATACCGTCTTTTTCCCAGTCAAAAGCGATGGTCATCTCACTCAACCAACTGGCTCCGCCTGGATCGATACCGGCGACCTGATTCAGGTCCCAACCGGCACCTGTTACGATGGTAGGGTTGTTAGCAACGCCAGATTCGCCCGTGAAGTCAACGGTCAGAATCGTGTTGAGTGGCGTCGCCCTCAGCATTCCACGTTTCGACACCAGAAATGTCGACTTCGACAACCGTCTCGGATACTGATGGCTGTGCTTTGTATGAATTGTTAGGTGCAGGGGTCTTTACCGTGTAGTTCTTGGTGCTGTCGGAGACATTGGCTGCAAAAGCGGCAGAGGCCATGGCCGTAATTGTGAGTGCGGCAACAAATTTCTTCAACATTAAATCTTCTCCCAAAGTATTCAAAAGAGTGGTGAGTGGTGCTCAAGATTAAGCAGTGATAACTGTGCCGGTGCACGAAAAAACACCAACGCTCCAAAGCGATCTCTCGATCGCTGAAGAGTCTTGGCGTTTTGGGTCCAGCAGTGGCTAAGTTCCTTAGCGTTGTTTGGCGTTCACAAAAAAACACCAACACTCTAGCACGCTGAAATAGCGTAGAAGAGTCTTGGTGTGTTTTGAGACCGCAGTGGCTTTACCTAACTTGACTTGGATTGACGAAAAACGATTAGTTCTATGCCTCGTTATATCTCGACTACGGCAAAACCCTGCCGTCAGTGGTTCAAGCATAACCTCGCTGAGGTGCGTGTCAACGCAATCGTCGAAACAATTCCAAAAAAGACCGCTGGCCGGAAATGCCTGAAAAAGTAGCTTATTTTTTGTAGGCCTGGTGCAATTTCTTGATGGTTTCTGCCATCAATTTGCGACTGGACGCGGGTGAAATCAGTTCCGCTTCCGCACCTAGCGCCAACACTCGGGGTATGACTTCCAAATCGTGTGCCGCCTTCACGGAAAGGATGATGCTGCCGTCAGTTTGCTCACTTACTTGCTGGTCCGGGTGCCATGGATCCTCCTGAACCCATCGAGCCGCCACCGGACTGATACCGGATGCGGAAATTCCGACTTTTGCCACGTGCAAAGATCCCAATGCTCTCTCGCAAGTATTGTCCGACGTCGAGGTCATTCCGGGGCTTGAACCATTCGTCCAGGGCGGTTGCCTTGCGGAAGCGGTCTAACTTCAAGTGGCGAATGGTGTTGTCACCCTCCGCGTCACACGCATCGGCGATGACGTACAAGCTGGACTGGTAAAGTGCGACAGCATAGGGATGAATCTTGCGTTTGGAGGCCGTTGGAGCAGCGATCGACTGGTACTCGATCTCGACGACTCGGTGTTCGAGGATGGAGCGGTTGATCGTCTTCAGGATACCTCGCTGCTTTTCGTAGGACTTGGCCGGTGTCCCAAGCACATATAGTACTTGGCGATATTTCTCGTAGTGTTTCCAGACGGCTTCCGGCAACGATTCCTGAATCTTGTGCCAAAACGTCTCGATGCCCTGCCAGAAGGGGGTGCCGGCCAAAGGGATCAACAGATCACGCCCAAGTGACAGAGCCATCAATTCGGTCGCGGAAGCGGTGATCTTGTGCATGCCCCGATGAGCACGACCGAGTCGCCAGATTCGACCTCGCTCATGATCGGTGGCCGCGATATCAAAGCCGGCCGCTTGCAGAGCCTCCAGGTCTCTTCTCACGCTACGTGTATGCAGCGATGTCAGTCCCATTTCTTCGACCAGGTCGTCCCGCATTTCGTTCAAAGTACGACCAAAACGTGAACGCTCCAAAATCTGAAGCAGTTTGTGTTGCCTGATAAGCTGTTCGTTCCTGGCCATGTGTGATCCGCTCGCTTTCTGCAGTGACGAGCGAATCGTAACAAATGGCGCTGCGCTTGTGACGCTGACGTTCTGTTTGGGTCAATTGGACCACGCACTAGTTCACCGAAGGCCGCGGCGTGCCGGCGGGGCCGCTGATAAACAGCCCACTGGTGACTTTGGATTCATGGTCGTCCGGAATGAAGGGAAATGCCGGTACCTCGCAGCCCATGTCGCGGAGCAGCGGCCAGTCCTGGTCATCCGCTGAAGAAAACGTGGCCTCGCTCGCCACGGTTTCCGAATCCGTGGTCAGCGGCTTAAACCCATACTCAGCCAATCGACTCACTGGCGATGGAATGTCCTCCGGGGCAGGTTGGTCCAAGACCGCTTCGGCCTCGAAGCTCGAAGTTTTCGCAAACAGCCACGTCGTGCCCGTTTCGTCCCATTCGATCCGGTATTCGACTTCTGCAAGGGGGAACGAGCGAACGATCAAACTCAGTAGTTCGCCCGGCGTTCGATTCTCCTGCAGATGCCTGGAAAGCGTAAAGTGCTTGCAAAGCGATTTGACAAACCCCCGCGAAGGGATCACCAATTGACCGTCAATCGTGACACCTGTCAGATGAAATTGTGCCGAATCTTCATGATGAACTCCGTGGAGCTGCAGTTCGCCGAGTAGTGTTTTTCCGTAAGCGTAATCGAATGCCATGGTGGGCTCCTTCACGATTATTTGAATCCCTTCGTTGCGATTGGAGGCAAGCCTTCTTGGTCTGCCTCTCGTTGCCGGAATTAATTTCGTCCGGGGCCGTGACACCTCAGGTCACACCTGACCACTTTTCGTACGAGCTGTCGAATATTCGGTTCACGCAAGCATTGCTGCCGACTTTCATCGGCCGTCCAAGCACTATGGGAACCGCCTAATTGCGTTATCATGTAACCACTGTGAGCAGTGCATCTGTTTTCGGGTGCGAAGTCAAAATCGAACTGTCAGCTCATCTCATCTCAACGCAATTCAAGATCGTATGACCAACTCAGCTCGCCCTGCCGTCGTCCTGTTGAGCGGTGGGCTTGATTCCTCAACCTGTCTCGCGATCGCCCACAGCGAGGGCTTCGAGCCTTACGCCATGACGTTCCGATATGGGCAACGGCATGAACAGGAGCTGCAATCGGCTGAGCGAGTCGCTGCGCAGTTGGGAGTTGCCAAGCACATCATTGTTGATATCGACCTGAAGCAGTTTGGCGGATCAGCGCTGACCGGCGATCACGCAGTCCCCAAGAGTCAATCGGTCGATGAAATTGGCGATCAGATTCCCATCACTTACGTGCCGGCGCGGAATACGGTATTTCTCTCTTTTGCCTTGGGTTGGGCAGAGGTGCTTGGGGCCCAGGATATTTTTATCGGAGTGAATGCACTGGATTACAGTGGCTACCCGGACTGTCGCCCCGAGTTCATCGATGCCTTTCAGCAAATGGCCAACCTGGCGACCAAGACAGGAGTGGAAGGGCACTCCATGACCATCCACACGCCCCTGATTCAGCTGACCAAAGCGCAGATCGTTGCTCGAGGGATCGAACTGGGTGTTGACTATTCACTGACCATCAGTTGCTACGATCCTTTTGACAACGGTGAGTCTTGCGGTCAGTGCGATGCCTGCTTGCTCAGGAGGCGCGGCTTTGTAGAGAACAATATCGAAGATCCGATTGCTTATGGTGCCCTGCCTTCATCGGGCGGGGGAGCCTAGTGTGAGCAACAAGAGCTTTCATCGACCGCTTTTGGGTCGGATCGTTTACGCATCGTCGAGACAATTCTTCCGCTTGATCGGCGCAGTCTTTTTCCGCTACCGGGTCATGGGACGCGAACACTGGCCTGTGACGGGTGGAGCGCTCGTATGCTCGAATCATCAAAGCTTTCTCGACCCGATCATTATTGGTTGCACTTGCGACCGGCGACTGCACTACATGGCGCGGAAAAACCTGTTCGATGGCGCTTTCTTCCGGTGGTTGATCGGTTTGTACAACGCGTTTCCCGTTGAGCGTGAAGGCATGGGGATCGGGGGGCTGAAGGAGACCCTCAGGCGACTAAAACATGGCGAAATGGTGGTCATTTTTCCAGAAGGGACGCGGACAGAGGATGGTTTCATCAGGGAACTGCATCCGGGATTCGTAGCGGTTGCGCGACGGGCGAAGCAGCCGATCGTTCCGTTGGCCATGGATGGAGCCTTCGATGCCTGGCCCAAAGGTCGCAAATTGCCCCGGTGCCACCCCATCAGCGTCGCGGTCGGCGAGCCAATCGGGTTCGACGAATTCGAAGCCATGAGTGATGAATCGTTGGTGGATGAGGTCCGGCGACGATTGATCGCCTGCCATGCCCAAGCGAGGGCGTCGGCGCGGGGCGACGAGGTTTGAATTTGGCGATCCGCCATCACACCGCCACATGGGCACCTGAGTCAACGCCGAGTCAACCCGTCAACCGGAAACGGAACTCCATACGACCCCCTTCCCGTCGACTCGCGGTTGTCGTTGGAATTTCCGTCTGGTACGCTACGGGACTGTATTTGGCCAGTCATTTCCGCAGGGTGGTCCTGTTGGCGAACTGGCTTCCTCTAGCATTGGGTGGCAGCGACTTCTTGCGGCCTCAACTGTACCGATTCTATGCGGGCAGGTGGCCAGCTTCGCTCCACGGGTAAGTAAACACAGTATGGTTAACAGAAATCTGATCCGAAGTCTTGAGAATGATGATGCGTTGGCAGCAGAAATCGAAGCTGCCATGGTCGACGATTTGGCCACCGGTTTGGCCACGATCGAAGCGGAAGGCATTGTCGAACTGAACAATATAGTTGACGGAAGAGTCGTGCGGGTCAGCGACGATTTTGTCGTGGTCGATGTGGGCTACAAAAGCGAAGGTCTGATCACGCTTCAGGAGTGGGAAGACGAAGACGAAAAGCCAAAGGTCGGCGATGAGTTCAAAGTGCTCGTCGAAGAAATCGAAGACAACAGTGGTGCTTCGAAAGAGTCCTTCGGGATGATCTCGCTGAGCAAGCGCAAGGCGGAAAAGATCATCGCGTGGCAGGACATGATGAAGACGGTCGAGGAGGGCCAGGTGGTCACCGGAACCGTGACTCGAAAAATCAAAGGTGGGTTGCTGGTCGACATCGGCGTCAATGTCTTCCTGCCAGCCAGCCAGGTCGACATTCGTCGACCGCACGACATCGGCGACTACATCGGTCGTACCGTGCAGTGCGAAGTGCTCAAGATCGACGAAGCCCGACGCAATATTGTTGTCAGCCGCCGATCACTGATCGAGCGGCAACGGCAGGAAGACCGCGATGCCCTGCTGACCGAACTGGAAGTCGGTCAGTTGCGAAAAGGCGTCGTCAAGAATATCGCCGAATTCGGCGCTTTCGTTGACCTTGGCGGAATCGACGGTCTGCTGCACATCATCGACATGAGCTGGTCGCGCATCAGCCATCCTTCCGAGCTGGTTTCGATCGATGATGAAATTGAGGTCATGATCCTCAATATTGATCAGGAAAAAGGCAAAATCGCGCCTGGGACTGAAGCAGAAATCGCCTAGTCCATGGGAGAACGTCGAAGAGCGTTTCCCGGTCGACAGCCGCGTGAAAGGTCAAGTTGTCAACGTGATGACGTACGGTGCTTTCGTCAAGCTGGAGGAAGGTATCGAAGGTTTGGTCCACATCAGCGAGATGTCCTGGACCAAGCGCGTCAGCCATCCCAGCGAGCTGGTCAGCATCGGCGACGAGATCGAAGTCGTCGTACTGGGTATCGACAAGAAGAAGCAGGAGATATCGCTGGGTATGAAACAGACCCAGGAGAATCCCTGGGAACAAGTTGCCGAACGGTACTCAGTCGACAGCATGGTCAAAGGAAAAGTGCGCAACCTGACCAACTACGGAGCGTTCGTCGAATTGGAAGAGGGAATCGACGGTCTGTTACATGTTTCTGACATGTCCTGGACACGAAAAATCAGCCATCCCAGCGAAATGCTGGAAAAGGGCCAGGATGTCCAATGCAAAGTTCTGTCGGTGGACACCGAACGACGCCGCATCGCGTTGGGGCTCAAGCAGTTGGACACCGATCCTTGGGTCGATACGATTCCTGGCAAATACCAAGCCGGCCAATTGGTTACCGGCAAAGTCACGAAGATCACGAATTTTGGCGTCTTCGTCGGGCTGGAAGATGGCCTGGAAGGCTTGTTGCATATCTCGGAACTGTCGGAACAGAAAGTTGAAAACGCCGAAGATGTGGTCAAAGTTGGCGACGAAATCGAAGTTAAAATCCTGCGAGTTGATACCGATGAGCGCAAGATCGGCTTGTCCCGCAAACGCGTGGAATGGGCCGAAGAAGACGAAGCGGCAGCCGCCGCAGCAGAAGCTGCCGCCGGTGGTGCGAAGGGAGCTGCTTCCAGCGAAGCGGCTGCTCGACGAGCGGCTCGTGATCCTGGTGAACTCAAGGGCGGTCTCGGCGATTCCGGTCCACTGATCAAGCCGGCGCGACGACGGCGGAAGAGACTGACGACGAGGTCAAAGTTACTCCGGCGAATGCCTCCGCTGCGGAAGTAGTGGAAGAGACGCCCGCTGAAGGTGAGGCGGCGGCCGAGTAGTCGTCGGCATTGTCTGCAGAAGCACTACACGACCTCGCTGCAATGCAGCGGGGTCTTTTTTTGCGCAGAAACGGCACGTTGTTCATATTCGGACTACTCGCGCTGGTTTGAAGCACAGTAGAGAATCCCGAGTAACTGAGACGATGATGTGTTTTGTTCGAGTTGGGTAAAACAGATCACGCGAGTAAAAAATGGCGACCAAACAAACAACTGGCAGAGCGGCTTCCGTGCAGACTCCGTTGGAGACTTACTTGCGCGAAATCAACGAGACGGCCTTGTTGACGGCGGATGAGAGAAGGAGTTGGCCCGTGCCATCGCGCTTGGCGACACACTGGCTCGTGACCGGATGGTCCGCGCCAACCTGCGACTGGTCGTGAATATTGCTCGCGGCTACACCGGCAAGGGGCTCAGCCTTCAGGACTTGATCGAAGAAGGTAACCTGGGACTGCTGCGCGCCGTGGAGGGTTTCGATCCGGACATGGGGACTCGATTCAGCACTTATGCCAGTTACTGGATCAAGCAGTCCATCAAGCGTGCCCTGATCAACTCGGCAAAGACGATCCGTATTCCAGCTTACATGGTCGAACTGCTTGTCGAAGTGGCGCCGAGCGACAACGCGTCTATCCGAAGAACTTGGTCGATCACCGACGCCCGAAGAGGTCGCGCGAGTTCTCGGACTGCCCAAGAAGAAGCTGCCGATCGTGAAGAAGGCGATCAAGATTTACAACTCGACCCCACAGACCGATCAGTCCGAGGCGGGCTGGTCACTGGGGGACATGGTGATGGATGAGCGGATGAAGTCACCGGAAGACGAGTTGCTCGAGACCGACGTACTGGCTCACGTTCGCCGCATGATGCACTCGATGGACTCGCGTGAAGCCACGGTGCTGAAAATGCGATTTGGGCTGGAAAATATCGAACCCCACACGCTGAAGGAAATCGGCGAGCAGCTGGGACTGACTCGCGAACGGGTTCGCCAGATCGAAACCGAAGCGCTCGAAGCGACTGGCCGACGGTCTGGAAGATTCAAACGATCGCAGTCCGTCTCTGTTGGCACCCTACTAATAGATTGCCGATAGTGCGTTCATCATTGCGTAGTCGAGCCGGACTAATGGTCGCCTGCACCATGCTCGTCGACCGGCCGCCAGCCGTCATGCTGTGGTGACTGGACAGATCAACCCGCTTTGCGTGATTGCCGCGTCGATGGATCGATATAGCGTTTCAGATAGTCGGCGCATTCGGTGTCGATGCGGTCGTGTAGTGGGGAGTCGTGTTCGTGACGGTTCCGTTTGTAATTGCGCTGCGAGTCGACAAATTGCTGTAGCGGTTCTTCGGCCGGCTCGAAATCGCCTAATGACAGGCTCTCATAGATCCGTCGCATCACACTGACCGAATCGTTTGTCAGATTTTCGAAAGTGACCTGGCAGAAATTGGCGGAGGGAATCAGGCTCTTCTGTCGTTCGAAACCGCCATACATGCGACGATAGCAGTCGAACGTGTAGTTCTCTCGGTCAACTCCGGAAACATCGTGTCGCAATCCGTTGGTTGCGTCCAGGGCGCGCCAGAGGTGGAGAGTTGACGGGATGAACTCGTGCGGGTCCCGCGTGAGATGGACAAATCGGGCGTTTGGATAGAGTTCCAGTAATCTGGCAATCCTGCCTGTATGCGTTGGGGACTTCAGCACCAGACGGCGACGATGTGCGTAATTCAGGTAACTCACAAAGTTCTGTAGCGCTCGCCGCCACTGTTGCAGTTCTGCAGCAGACACCTGCTCCATCGTCAGCGATTCAAGGTTTGTCGTCGGGTGGTGCGGAAAGGCGATATTCCGATAGACCGAAGTTGCCCCCCGAGTGCAGATTGCCAGCTCATCTTCCTGCGGTCGGTTCCATCCCATCGACACATTATCCATGGGTCGTCGCGTTGG
Source organism: uncultured Planctomycetales bacterium (assembly GCA_963821085.1). GTDB lineage: Bacteria > Planctomycetota > Planctomycetia > Pirellulales > Pirellulaceae > CAWGCE01. The sequence continues at coordinate 93,802 of CAWGCE010000019.1, forward strand.
CATTTGCATCAGATGGGGAAAAATCCGTTCTGAGACGATGAAATGATCCGGCGACAGGCATTCGTAGGTAGTCGGCGTCCAAAGCCGTTCGTCGACCTGGAACAATGAGTGCAGCAACGTTGTGCCGGTACGCCAATGTCCGAGGATGAAAATCGGATCGTCTACCAAGGGTGTCTGCTGTGCCTTTCGCTTGTAGAACGCTGCTTGCACGTGGTTGCACGAACTGTTGACGACGCTGAAAAACGTAATCCAGCTCGACATCGGCAGGCGATCTGCCTCGAAATGGTGTTCGCGCAGCAGCTGAATCCAATTCGAAAACGACATTCCATGCCAGATTCGCGGGGCGTATTTCGGGTACTCGTTGAATCGACTATTGACGGCGGTGTCGCTGGTTGAAGTGCGTTTCAGCATGATTGGTTTCGCTTGGAGTACGGGCAAAGTCATCGTCGGCCCTGTTCTAATTCGGCAAGATTGTACTCGGAACCAGCGAAAAAACCCGAACTGTGCTTCTAATTGAATTTCAAAATTTGGCCCTGCGTCTTGGATTTTCAACCGAGCCGACAGCAAGCATTCAGTGCCACCATCCATCGGGCTGCCCTGATCGACTGATCATAACGAGTTCAACAGCCGGCCCCAGGTGCCTGATCAATCAGCTCGGGCCAGGAATCGCACGGCAGGCAATCTCCACTGCCGAGGCATCGGAAATCAAAGTCTGGAAACGCAATTTGCACGATTTTCGAGGGCGGATTGCCAAATTTTCCAAGGTTACAGTGAGCAGTTGCGGCGGCGCGGACTGTTGGCGACTGGTGGAAAAACGGAGTGATCAATGTCGACAGCGAAAAGGCAGGGGCTCTCTCTGCGTGAAATGGTCGAACGTGCATGGGGCACACTGCCCGCGATCTTCAATTGCGGATGCTTTTCCTGCAGCGACGTATGCAGGAACTTGGCCACAGGCACCTGCGGTACTCCAGCGTCTGGAGCTGGAATGGTTGTTCCGGCTAAGGCACGAGCCGAAACGTCTCTGGCGGCGATACCTGTTCCTGAATCCGGCATTCCTTACGCTTTTCATGTTGCAGTGGGCTAAAGTCCGCTTTCTCGACGTCAATGACACGCGGGAACCAATAAGAGAACACGTTTACGGGTAGCATGAATTCCCGCGAATCCACGGATTCCTAATCTCGATTGTTACGTTTGACCGCTACCTCCACTTTCCCTGCCCCCTTATATTCTGGTTCGGCAGCCTGTTCGTTGTTGCCCCAATCCTTCCCAGAGTCGAGAGGACACAGGAACGATGACTGATATGGTTGCCATCGATTTGAAGAAGTTTGTTCGCGATATTCCTGACTTTCCCAAACCGGGGATCCTGTTTAAGGACATCACGCCGTTGTTGGCCGCTCCGGCCGCATTTAAAGAAGCAATCCGTCAGTTCGCCGACAAATATCGAGGTGCTTCCATTGATGCAATCGTCGCGGCGGAAGCCCGGGGTTTTATTTTTGCAGCACCATTGGCTATCGAGTTGGGCGTCAGTTTCGTGCCGATTCGCAAGCCCGGCAAATTGCCCGCCGACACGCACGCCCACGATTATGACTTGGAGTACGGCAGCGACACACTGGAAATGCACATTGACGCCGTGACGGCTGGGCAACGCGTGCTGGTGATGGACGACCTGTTGGCGACGGGAGGAACGATCGCTGCTTGTTGTCAGCTGGTGGAAAAGGCGGGAGCCGATGTGGTGGCTTGCGCTTTTCTAATTGAACTCGCGGCATTGAATGGTGCCGACAAAATCGCGCCCCGGGAATCATTCAGCCTGATATCGTACTGATCAATTTCGGTAGCGCGCTGGGCAGCCAGGAGACAAGAAACAGGCGACGAGTCAATCGACTCGCCGCCTTGGTTGTTTCCGGGGACTGTTTCAGCTCGGACGCAACACGCTTCGATTCGCAGGTACGAGACGCACGAACGTGTGGCGTGTGCGGGGCTGGTATCGCAGTCTTCAACGGAGAAAAACCGCGACACCCATTGCTGATGCGTTCTAGTGCGTGTCGCACATACGTGTAGCGTTAGCGGCGCTTACATAGCAGTACCAACTCAGCGAAAAGACGCTACAGATAAAGTAAATGCGCGTCTCAGTATCCGAATCCAATCGAAATGTAATTTCGCCCGCCATAAAAACCTCGTCCACCGTAACCATAGCGGGAGCCGTAGTACGAGCGGTAGACTCCGCCGCCGGGAATGCCTCGGTAGTAGCTTGAGCGGTACACGGGTGCCGCGTAGTTCGGAACGACATAAACGGGCCGCGCAGCATAACCACCGCGGTAATAACTGCCTCCATAATAGCCGCCACCGCCATAATAACCGCCACCGCCATAGTAGCCACCGCCGTAACGCCCGCAACCGCCCGCCATCGCGGCATTGGCACAAAGGCCCACGATCACGAACGCCGCCAGGATCAGCAATACTTTTTTCATGGAATGTTCTCCCAAACAAAAACAGCGAATATCGTCCGTGACGTAATCTGGCTCCGCCTCCAAGGACATCCATTCCGCAGTTTCACCGGAGTGGAATTCCGGCTCGAAGTCTCCTTCCAGGAGTCTCCACTTTCGTTCATCCAGCATAACCGGACGCCGTGTCGTCGTGTAACGATGGGAGCGAAATATCGGTCCGTCGCACCAAATTTTTGGGCGACGCCGAAGATCGACAATTGTCTGCAAAGGAAGCTTGCCTGATTGCCCAAGTTGATTGGCGTCGGATAATTCGGAGCTACTGAACGCTAATTACCAACCCATTCCAATCGGATGTCGAACGAATGTGGCGATGCGTCCCTGTTAGCTAGCGATGCTACGTCTCATATCCGGTGACACCGGCGAATTGCGGCGGCTGCGATTGCGGGCAAACCGACCAGTATCGGCATGATACTAGATCGGACTTGACGCTGATTCTTCATGGCGAGTATTACCACTTTTCTCTTCTGCTTATCTTTGGTCAATACTCGCTGGAAATTCTGTGGATCGAACGCGTCTGTTAATGCGTACTGCGGCGATCTTTTTGAGCCTCGGCATTTGCGTCCCGCAACTGGCGGCTCAAAATCGGATCCAGTTTCCGACGTTGTCGCAGGTGCCGTCGCCCGTTGCTCAACCTTACAACGCGCCGCAAACGACCATTCCACCCGTTACCGGGCCTCTGTCTCCCACAAACTCACTACCGCCCGCTGCCGCGGGATCCACTCCTTGGACTCCGGTGCCATCTGGCGCGGCTCCCGGCGCAACGTTGGGTCAACAGATTCAGCCGTTCGATCCTTATGCCAACGCAGCCGGACAGGGCCCGACCAATGCCCCGATGATGTTTCCACAGAATAACGCCGCGCCAGGTTTTCCAGGTGGGCAACTCGGCAACGCTCCCTCAGGGACGACGTATGTTCCGCCGAACATTGTGGGCCCCGGCCCGATCGCTCCCGGCGGCAATTGGCAACCGGTCGTGCCGCCCGCCTCAACGGTTCCGCCACCGAATTGGCAGTCGTTTGGGCAGCAACCGCCTCCACCGTACAACGTCCCGGTTCCCCCCTCCTCGTATGGGCAAGCGATAGTTCCGGCCCCCGTATTTCCCGAAGGTCTGCCATGGGCCCAAGGGGAGGAGACGCTGTTTCAAGATACGGGACTTCTTTATACGTATATCTACGGAGGCAATAGTGGCGACGATTTGGGCGTCAATGATATCGAGGTATTCACCAGCGCGGTTTTCAAAAACTTTGCTCACAGCGCCAATGGCTTGCGTGTGACCCCCGGGTTTGTCTTGACGCTTTTGGACGGGCCTGACGTCCCGGGGCCGCCCCCGGGAATTGAGTTGCCAGCTCAGCTCTACAGTGCCTACATCGACACCTCATGGCAGCCCCAAATAACGCCGCAATTCAGCGGCGACCTCAGCGTACGCGTTGGCGTTTACAGTGATTTTCAGGCATTCGACGGGGATATGCTGAGATTTCCGAGTCGGGCCTTGGGCGTGCTGCAAATCACGCCGACGACGGCGTTCAAGTTAGGTGTCGAGTATTTCGATCGAATTGACGTCAAACTGCTGCCGGCCGGCGGCATCCTCTGGACCCCCAACGACCAGACTCGCTTCGACATCTATTTTCCACGCCCCAAATTGGCTCAATACCTGACCACCTATGGTAACACTGAAATGTGGTGGTACGTCGGTGCCGAGTACGGCGGCGGGTCGTGGACCTTCGAGCGTGAACCAACGGCCGTCGATCCCGGTACTGAAGAACGCATCGACATCAACGATTACCGCGTCTACGTTGGCATCGATTGGAACAATCTTGATCGCTTCAATGGATTGTTTGAAATCGGTTACGTCTTCGAGCGCGAGATCGTTGTCGAACAGCACCCGACCGAAAACATTGATCCGAACGCGTCGTTTATGGTACGAGCCGGGCTTCGATTCTAGAGAGTTTCTGTTGTCGCGGGATGTGGCCACGGCCCCGGTAAACGGTACGAGCTTCATCCGCTGTAAGGGCTGACCGCATCAACTGGCCACGGCCTACACACCCGCGCTGGCTTTCGTCATCGCACGCTTGACCGCCTCGCCCATATCGGCCGGGCTCTCAGCGACTTCAATTCCCGCACTTTCCAATGCGGCGATCTTTTCGGCCGCGGTTCCCTTGCCGCCAGAAATGATCGCACCGGCGTGACCCATGCGTTTGCCAGGAGGAGCTGTACGACCGGCAATAAACGCGGCCACCGGCTTTGTCACATGTTCCTTGACGTGGGCGGCGGCTTCCTCTTCGGCCGTCCCACCGATTTCGCCCATCATCAGGATCGCTTCGGTGGCTGGATCGGCTTCGTACATCTTCAACAGGTCGATGAAAGATGTGCCCACGATCGGATCGCCACCAAGACCAACGCAGGTTGATTGCCCCAGTCCAAGGTTTGTCAGTTGCCAGACCGCTTCGTACGTTAGCGTGCCGCTGCGACTCATGACTCCGACGGGCCCTTTTTTGTGGATGTAGCCGGGCATGATGCCGATCTTGCATTCTTCGGGGGTAATTACGCCAGGACAGTTGGGTCCGATCAGCACCGAATTGCTACACCTGACGCGGTCGTACACCTCCACCATATCCAGTGCCGGCACGCCTTCAGTGATCGCGATAATCACATCCATTTCTGCATCGAGCGCTTCGAGTATTGCGTCGGCCGTGAATGGAGCGGGCACGAAAATCATGGTGGCTCTGGCGCCAGTCGCTTCCACCGCTTCGACGACGGTATCGAAAACGGGCAATCCCTGAACCGTTTCACCGGATTTGCCGGGCGTCACACCGCCGACCATCTTGGTGCCGTACTCCAGGCAATGTTTCGTATGGAACTCACCGGCCTTCCCTGTGATTCCCTGGCAAATGACTTTGGTATCTTTGTTTACAAGAATGCTCATCGTACAGCTCACGTGTTATCGGTATGTTTGTTTTGGGTATCTGCCTACGCAACCGTGGCGACGACTTTCTGAGCCGCGTCGGTCAGGCCGTCGGCCGAGATGATATCGATGCCACTTTCGGCCAGCATCTTGCGACCCTCTTCAACTTCGGTGCCTTCCAATCGGACGACCAGGGGAACGTTAAAGTCCAATGACTTGTAGGCTTGGATCAATGCGTCAGCGATGACTGTACACCGCATGATCCCGCCGAAAATGTTGACCAGGACCGCTTTGACGTTCTTGTCATCGAGCAGGATGCTGAATGCTTCGGTGACCTGTTCCACTTTCGCTCCACCACCAACGTCCAGAAAGTTGGCCGGTTCGCCACCGTGCAACTTGATCAGGTCCATGGTGCTCATGGCCAGCCCAGCTCCATTCACCAAGCAACCAATATTCCCGTCCAGCTTGACGTAGCTGAGCCCTGCATTGCCGGCTCGCACTTCGGCTGGGTCCTCTTCGGAAAGATCGCGCAGTTCTTCCAACTTCTTGTGCCGGAACAGGGCGTTTTCGTCAAAGCTGACTTTTGCATCCAGCGCCATGATGTCGCCGTCACCGGTGATGACGAGTGGATTGATCTCGACCATTGTGCAATCCTGATCAACATACAAGCGACACAGAGCTCGCATAAACTTGTCAGCGCTGCGGACCGACTTGCCCTCGATGCCCAACGACTTGCACAGTTTTCGGACTTGGTAACTTTGCAGGCCAAAATGCGGATCAAAATGTTCTTTGAAAATTTTCTCGGGCGTCTTGGCCGCGACTTCCTCGATTTCGACGCCGCCCTCGCTGGAGACCATCAGCACCGGCACACTGGCAGCTCGGTCCAGAACTATGCCCAAATACAACTCGCGAGCGATATTGCAACCTTCTTCAACAAACACCTGGTTGACCGTCTTGCCTTCGGCCCCGGTCTGAATGGTGACAAGCGTGTTGCCCAACAGATTCTTGGCAACTTCCGCCGCCTCCTCAGCCGATTTCACAAGTTGCACGCCCCGTTGTTCCGGATGCTCCTTGATCGTACCCTTGCCACGTCCGCCGGCATGAATTTGAGCCTTGACGACGGCGATCGATCCGCCCAATTCCTTGAATGCATTTGCCGCTTCTTCGGGGCTGCGTGCCACAATACCGCTTGGCACGGCGACGCCGGCGTCACGGAGTACTTCTTTTGCCTGGAATTCGTGAATCTTCATGCGTGGTGCCTTCAATCCGGATTAAGCCTTGCGAATAAGCCCCGAATTATCGTCGTGCCCCACATACGGGTCAAGGACGACGACTGGATACGAAATGCCAGAATCTGAAGAACCGGACTGGCTGGCCCAGTACAAGGGCCAAACTAAGATTCGTCGGAAACTCCACCGTCGGCCGCCTGATCACCTGCGGCCTTCTTCGCTTCAATGACGTTCGGCACCCCCTGTTCATCGGTTGACAGTTTCGGCAGGCCGTACGTCTGAGCCGATTCACTCGTAATCTCGTCCAATTCGACTCCGTCCACTTGTTTTCGCAGCAAGAGATAAACAGCGACAGCGGAACACCAGAAGTAGCTGTATCCGAAGGCGCTGGCCAAGGTTCGAATCAGACCATTCCAGAATGTGATGACGGAACCTGCAACGGTGAGCGACCTGGTCGAGTCAATGTTCGCGGGAGCGGCAAGAATCTCGGCAATTCGATCGTGACCCGCGGTCAGGCCGGCTGCCCAGAGACTGACGTCGGTAAGCATTTCGGAGGCAATCCAAACGACCAACCACCCGAGCATTCCCAACACGCCAGCCACCATTGTGTAGCCCAAATAGTGCAAAGGTCGTTGGAAAGTGTACGAATACGTTCGGCTCACAGCATCAAAGGCGTCAGACGACTCGACCGCAATTGCGCCCCAGACCAGTGGCCAGCCGAACAGCAAGCCCAGCAGAATGATCGCCATGATCAGCCCCAACGGAATCGTGAAGATCCACAGCAGACCCACGATTGCCGCACCAATATCGGTGCGCATCAGCAGTCCCACCGCCATCACGGGAATGGCCAATACGGCAACGCCCAACATCGGACCGGTCGCCCCACCAAAGAAAGACGGCAGCTTTCTTTGAGAGAAACTCATTGCCTCAACGACACTCAGGACGTCGTCGCGTGTGTATCGCCGAGCGGCCATCCTCGAGATCGCCCCACCAAATCCCGACCACACGAGAACCGTCCACAGTCCGCCAAACAGGTAATAAAACATGACCGACCAGCTGTTCCGATGGTTCATGAATCCTCGAGCCGCGCCGACAACCCGGTACGGCAGGGCCATTAGTGGATCATCGGGCGGCGGCCCAAACTCCGATTCGACCGAGATGATCGGCTGCCAACGGATCGGTGAAATCCCCTTCAATCGCTGTCCCGGCCACTTGTTGTAGAATGCACTGTCATCGTCGACTTGAGACACCTCGACCTTTTCGGCGGGTGTCAGCAGGGCTCGATCGGCCAGCCGCCAGCCGGCCGTCGTGGCAATCGCACCTATCGCCGCCAACAGGAGTACCTGGGGATTTGTGGCCGCGCGGAAACATCGCGTCAGCAACAACCATGGATATCGTTCCTGCCGAGCCAACTCTCGACGGATCTCATCGTGCGTTGCGGTGTCGGGGGTCATGTGATCGCTGCAGAGAAATGCGAATTGAGCGTTGCCACTGGTTGAATCGATACGCTCAAGTTTCGTCCAGGTAATCTGAGGACTCTTCCAATTCTTCGACCTCGTCGGGATCAGGTTCCCACGGGACGCCGTATTCTTCTTCCATCCAGCGATTCAAGTCAATCTCACGGCATCGCTTTGAACAAAACGGCATCGCTTCCGTTAGACCAATATCGAATCTCTTGCTGCAGATGGGGCAGGGAATGAACTCGTTTGTCGCCTTCATCGCAATCTCTCGAGGTTTGGAGCTCCTTTGGAAATTGTGACCAGAGAACTGCCAACATGCAATTGGCAGAAGTGGCGTTTTTCTGAACACCTCTGCAGTTCACCGGGCGGCGAATCGTCCGACGGTCATCATTTGATTGGTCGTTCCGCTGCCTTTTTGGTGAACAACATGCTTATTGGCTATACTTCAGCCGCTCGTACTTCAGCTTGTACTTGCGATAAAGTCGCTTGTGCCGGTTGTCCAGGTCGACAGGACGTCCCTGGATGAAGGCATGGGAAATGTTGGACGTGAATTCCAACACGTCTCCATCGGCGATTATCAGTGTTGCGTCCTTGTCTGTTTCAATTGAGCCCACTCGATCAGCGACTCCCAGCACCTCGGCGGGGGCCAGGGTGATCGCACGGACGGCATCTTCCTTTCCCAAACCAAACGCTGCCGCAGTACCTGCATGCTGTGTCAAATTTCGAACGCCGGAGGCCGAGAATCGATCGTATCCTGCCAGGCAGTATGTCACGCCGGCCGCCTGCAAACGCGCGGGCAGGGTGAACGGTTCGTCGCAGGCCGCGTAACGTCGGCGCGGCAGACGATGCGTGCCGGTGACAATCACGGGCACGTTGTACTGTAATAATAAGGGAGCACATATTTCCGCATCGTAGCCGCCCACGATGATCAACTTCAGTTTTCGTGACGCTGCAAATGCCACCGCCTCTTCGATTTGACGAACGTCGTTGGCATGGACATACAGCGGCATTTCGCCCGCGGCCACCGACACCATCGATTCCAGTCGCGGATCGTACTCGGAATGATTCGAGTCGGCCGCTTTAGCTGCACGATAAACGTCGGTCTGGTCGAACAACTCGCTGATTTGTTCCAGCCTTTTCTTGTGATTCTTCAGACGTTCGGCAGCCGAATCATCGTCGTCCCAGGTGCGACCGCGAACCGGGTAGGGCCATGAGAGGTGCATCCCGACGTTGGTCTTTAAGACCATGTCCGGACCGGACCAACCATCAAGCATCATCAGCGACGACTGGCCTCGCAATAGTCTGCCACGAGGAACGACCAATCCCAGCAGCACTCCGTCCGCTCGTGCAACAGGGATCAACTCGCTATCCGGGTTAAAAGCTGTTAACGCTTTCACATTGGGGTTTAATTCACCTGTCTCAGACGTGTCGACGGTGGCTCGCACTGCCTCGATCTCGACGAGGCCAAGAGCCGTGTCGGCATCGATGAGTCCCGGATACAAGTGGTGCGGCTTGTTATCGTCAAATTCGATTACCGTGGCTCCGTCAGGAACCTTCAGCGTTTCCGCACTCCCGACCCCCTCAATCTTGCCCTTCACAATGGTAACGGCACCGTTCGGGATGATGTCGCCACTGATGGTATGAACGGTGACGCCGCGAATATGAATCGGTGTGTCACTGTTCTCGCCCGGTATCTCGGGACCGGCAAGCGACGCGGCATATCCAACCGCAACCGCTACGCAGAAGGTTATTGCAGATATTGGCGTTCGATTACTCATTGTGCCCATGTCCATGATCGTGGCCATGACAATACGTGTCGGCTTGCGCCCACAGGTCATCGTCGTTCTTATCGTCTTCGCCCGATTTGCGTTGATCGGCGCCGGACTTGATAATTTTTTGAACAAGGGCAGCGTGCCTTTGCTTGTCCCGCTGTTGCAATTGACGGTCTTCTTTCAAGTCAAACATGCGGCGACCGTCGACCCACGTTTGTTCGCAAACGGCATAAACCGACAGTGGTTCGGCATTCCACACAACCAGGTCCGCGTCCTTGCCGACCTCGATTGATCCCACATGTTCATCGATACGCAATTGCCTGGCCGGATTCAGTGTGACGAACTTCAATGCTTCGCCCGGGCTGACTCCGCCGTAACGCATCGCCTTGGCAGCTTCGGCATTCAGACGCCGCCCCATTTCAGCATCGTCCGAATTAAACGATACGACGACACCCGCGTCATGCATCAGTGCTCCATTGAACGGAATCGCATCGTAGACTTCGAATTTGTACGCCCACCAATCCGAGAATGAACTGCCCATGATGCCACGCTTGGCCATCTCGTCGGCAACTTTGTAGCCTTCCAGGATATGCTGGAAGGTCCCGATCGTGATCCCAAAACGATCGCAAGTATTCATTAATGCCATGATCTCGCTCTGGCGATAACTGTGGCAATGAATCCAGCGTTTGCCCTCCACGATTTCGGCCAGCGCTTCCAATTCCAGATCGAATCGCGGCGGCAGTCCCTGCGGGTTACTTTTCGATGCGTCCCACTTGTGGCGATAGGCAACGGCTCGCTGGAACGCGTCGATGTGGATTTCGTCGACACCCATCCGCGTTTGTGGATAGCGAGTCGTGTGGTCTCGCCCCAATTACTTTGTTTGACGTTTTCGCCAAGTGCGAACTTGACGCCAGGAGGAGCCGCCGCGAATTTTGCGTGGCTTCGCCGTTCGCCCCCCAACGCATCTTGATCACCTGGTTCTGCCCACCTATTGGATTCGCCGAACCGTGCAATATGTTGGCCGCGGTAACTCCACCAGCCAGTTGCCGGTAGATCGCGATGTCATTTGGGTCAATGAAGTCGCCGATCCGCACCTCGCAGGTGATCGCTTGTGTGCCTTCATTGACCCCACCATCGGTCGCAATGTGCGAATGGCAATCGATGATTCCCGGCGAGATGTGTTTGCCGGCAACGTCGATCACGGTGGCTCCTGTCGGGATTTCGATGTCAGTGCCAACCGCTGCGATCTTTCCGTTTGAAATGACGATGGTGGCATTCTCGATCGTGCCGGCCGCCCCGCTGGTCCAAACGGTCGCGCCGGTAAAAACAACATCAGATTGTCGTGGCAGTTGATCTCGACCGTACGCGCCGAAGCGGATAGTTTACGTCAAAGAGAGCGTTTTCGTCCTGTTCTCCATCATCCTCCTTGGTCCCGTCATCTGCGTCGTTCTCCGACTCGTTTGCCTCGTTTTCCTGATTGCCTGTTTCGTCATCAGAGTCTTCCCTTCGCTCTGTGGAGTCGCCGTTTGTTTCCGGATCGTCTTCCAACGGCGGTTCGTCGTCCGACTGTGGCGAATCGACGATCGTCTTCTCTTTCTTGGTCGCCGCTACGTCGGCAACTGCCTCCTCGACTGACGGATCTTCCTCTTCCTCTTCTCCATCGTCTGCCTTCTCGTCCTCCTTCTCTAACTCGCCCGTTCTTGTCGCGGAACACTGGAAGATCGAACCGTCCGGCCAGGTTCCGCGCCCCAATAGAATCGTGCCATCTGCTATGGGCTCAACGACGACAAGGGAGATGTTGACATATCCTTCCCGGTCCAGCTTTTCGCCGTCGAACAAAAGCGATAGCCGAGAACCCCGCTGCTGCAATTTGTCGACCTTTGTTCGTTTGTCCTTGGCTTCGTCCGCTATTGCAATTGAGCCCTTGAGTTTTGGTGGATTACCCGAGATGCGCAGCATCAACAGTCGTTCGGCATTGCCTTCCGGTTCGACGTCATCGGCAGAACCCGATAACGCGAGTTGCCAGACTCCGTTCAAGTTCGCATCTCGCTCGTCGACGATGCGGTGTCGATTGCCGGAGATCCAGGTCTCTTCAATCTTGGCCTTCTTGTCCGTGAACAGATTGCCAGAAGCGATCACCAGGTGCGCTGCCTTGCCCGACTGGATGGTGCCCATCTGATCTGCCACGTCGAACATTTCGGCAGGATTCGTCGTTAATGCAGCGAGTGCCGCTTCTTCAGGCAAGCCGCGTTTCACCGCTTTGCGGACTTGGGTCCAGAATTCAGAGACTTTTTCCAGACCTTCGGTCGTCAGTGCAATGCGAACTCCTGCCATCGCCAGCCGGCCTGGATTCTCAGGAGCCAGATCCCAGTGCATCAGGCTCAGCAGTGAAGCGTCGACGGCGTCCGCCGGAGTACCCACCGCCGGGGCCTTGGGGAAATTCAGCGGTACGATCACGGCGCGTCCCGTGCCGATGACGTCCTGCAATCGTCGATATTCACGTCCAGAGCCGCGTACGATGATCGGCAATCCAAATTCATTGCCCAGGCGGTCGGCCCTGGCAAAATAGCGTTCGTTCGACGAATCGACGATTACAGGTCGACCGCTGTCGGTCCATTCGCTGAGAGACGCCAGAGCCAGGTTGTTTGCCGGTCGTTCGACCTTCGCATTGGCCGACGCCGATTTCCATGCCTTGTCGTACCAATCGGCGTCGTAGAACGCCTGTCGCACGAGAGCGACGGCGCCCATTGGCGAGCTTGGGTAATCCTCCGACCGCCCCCGTCGCCGCGTCGACAACGAAACGTGCAGTCCGACCTGCGGTTGGATGATCAACTCGGCAGTCTCTTCGGGACCGCAGGTGATCAACGCACTTGTGCCTTTTATCTGGCCTGATTTTGGCGCGACGAGGCGAGCAGCAAAGCCCAGCTTTCGCCACTGCGACGAAGTACTCGCGGTCGATTTAAATCCGTACAACGCATTCCGCTGTGGCGTAACATTGTCATTCCAATACCCGGCCGTAGCATCAAAGCCATCAACCGTCCGCTCGGAATAGCTGTCAATAAAACCCGGATAGACCATCTTCCCCGTCGCGTCCACGACCTGCACGTCGGCCGGCATTTCCAGTTCACTGGCCACCTGCTGGATTCGTCCATTCCGAATGATGATTGTGGCCTGGACCGGCTCCTTTCCTGGCGACATCACGACCTGATCGGAGACGATCGCGAAGTCACCTGGTCGATTCGACTGCAAGCCGACGACAGGAGCCGTGTCGACTGACTGAGCCGGAGACGAGTGCGTGCAAACCAATGCGATGGCAACCAGCAACAAAGCGAACAGACGGTGCAAGAGAAGAGCCCCAAATCGGAATGAATGTGAACAGCGAAAACGTAGGTTCTATGGTAATGGTAGTCCAAGAACAGCACGCGTCCGAACAGTTTTGTCTACAAAAGTTCGGAATTCACATGCGTTTCTCTTGATCGCGTTATCGGGAGCGGCAGAACCTGATGTTCAATACTAATGCAGCGTCAAGATTTAATCTTGGGGTAGAGCGAGTTGAATTTGCCCTTGCGTCGTCGATGTGAAATTGACAATCGACGCCATGTTGTCTTCTGTTTAAGCGTTGACACCAAGCAGTCGTTTCGGCCCTTAGTTGGTGGGCCGTCGAGAAACGACGGCCCACCAACGCATTGGCGAGTCAATGAACTCAGTTCGATCTCGGCAGCGTTGAGCCAACTAGCATGCTTGGGTGTGAATCGGAACTCGATTCTCTTGACTAATGACCTTGCCTTCTCAGGCTGGAAGGCTTCGTAAAAACCGCCCTCGGTCTGCGTGTTGAGGTTGTCGCAAATCAAAGTTACCGTTTCGGCGTCCCGGTATCGGCCGTTAAGCAGCGTCTCCCTTTCCAATGCCCAATCGACCTTCGTTCGTCTTTCACGCACGCTAACATGACGTCACCCGGCCAACGGTTCGGTGAACATGAAAACGCAAGGTGTCCCGCAGCGCTCGTCTTCGTAGTCCACTCGCCGTGGACGCTTGGCGGTTGCCGCGATCGGCGTTCGAATTTCTTTGTGAAGTTGAACGGGTTGTTCGTCCATGCAGATCAATGGACGCTTGGGATTCTGGGGTCTACGTAGGTAACGAGCACTTCTTCCATGCATGCAACGAATTCGCCGTCGGCGTCCGGAGGCATCACCCAGTACTGAATCTTGCGGTTGGTCATGCTCTTTTTAGCGTCTCACGAACGGTCTCGTGGCTGGTGCTTTGAGTCAGGCCAAGTTCTACCGCACGCTCGGCAAGCAGACGAAGCGACCAGTTGGCGAAGCTCTCGAGGGGTTTGCCAAGTCGCAAGGCGATGACTTTGGCTTCATGCTTTTGATCGACTTGGCGACCGGGGGTTTTTCTAAAGCTGACGCTGCACTCGTTTGCCGCTTGCCTGGCTTGAGGCTCGCACATTCGCCCTCATGGGGGGGGTGCCCCCCCCCCCAAAAAAAAGAGCGCTCGCATGGTGTGTACCTACTGCCAACGTCGATTTACAAAGAGGCTATAGATCGATCGTTTTGGCGTTGTGCAGGCTTCCCGCTTCCGTATCATTTATGCGTCGGGTCCGGTTCCACTTTAGAACAACGATTCTAATTGTTTGCTTGCGGTGTGTTGCACATTGCCATATGATCTTTTTTGCACTTCGACGCTTTGGGGGAGGCGTGATCGATTTGGTAGAATTCTCCTGCGTGGGCATTGGTCGACATGATTCGTACCAATTTGTGGCAACTCGTTTGTGGTCGCATTCGGTGTCGTGTAGACCAATCGTATCTCGCCCCGGCGTTCGCACCACCTGTGACATTGCGATCCGAGTCGCTTGAGAGTCGTATCTGTCTATCGGTCGAACCCATTCAATTGTTGCCTGATGATCTGGGGCCGCAACAGACCGGTGAATGGGTCTTGGCAGCCTCACAAGACTACCGAGCAGTCGGAGTTCCTCAAGCCAACGCGGGTGGGACTTTCGATTCGGGCTTCGCCGCAGTTTACGACTCAGCGAACGAGTTGATCGCCTCGATTCCAAATCCGGATCCTCAAGCCAACGACGAGTTTGGCAGAGCCATCGCGATCAGTGGAAGTCTGCTGGCAGTATCGGCGCAGTTCGACGACGTTGCAGGTTTGACCAGTGCCGGTTCGGTATACGTGTTTGACGTGAGTAGCACGACTCCTGCGATTCCCGTTTTGACGTTGCCTAATCCCGATCCTAATGAGTTTGACGGATTCGGCAACGCGTTGGCGTTCGATGGAGATATTCTCGTCGTCGCCTCGATGCGCAGTGATACCGGTGCGAACGACGCTGGCCGCGTGATGGTATTTGACATATCCAGTGCGACTCCGACGGTTCCATTACTCGAAATACCAAACCCGACACCCAACCCATCGGACTGGTTCGGCTGGTCGGTGGCGGTTGAGGGCCAAACCGTCATTGTCGGCGCTTTGCTTGATGACACTACGAACACCGATTCCGGTTCTGCTTACGTATTCGATTTGACGAGCGCTACACCGACGATACCTGTAATGACGCTCGATCATCCGTCGCCCACGGAAGTGCGCCAGTTTGCCGGAGCGATTGCCATCAGCGGAAATCGAGTGCTGGTAGGTAGTCGGCTTGATGATGTGGGATCCGTGAGTGCGGGTGCGGTTCATCTATATGACCTTTCGAGCGGAACTCCGAATGTCGCGACATTGTCGATCGATAATCCCGATCCCCGCTCCGGCGCTCAGTTTGGTTATGCGCTGGATTTGGACGGACAGCAGGCTGTCGTCGGCGTATGGCTGGATACTCCCGACGTTATTCCAACGGCCGGAAGCACCTATGTGTTCGATCTGGACGGTGTTACGCCCACCGAGCCGACGGTAACTCTGCAAAAACCGATGCCGCAGCCGGTGGAGGAGTTTGGTTACACCGTGGCCATTGCCGGGAACACGGTATTGGCCAGTACCAGATTCAACAACGTGGGAAAGGACTACGCTTACGTTTACGACATGGCGAACGCAACGCCTGAGGTCAGTATCGGCACGCTGGAAAACGTCACCCCGGCAGCACAAGATCGTTTCGGTTTCGCGGTTTCGGTCGATGGCAATTTGATGGCCGTGGGCGCTCCACTGGAGGACGACGCCTCGGTCGATGGTGGTGCTGTTTATGTCTACGATCTTTCGTCGGGAACGCCTGTTTTTCTCACTCGACTGTTCAGCCCGACTCCGTCCGGTTCCGACGCCTTTGGCATTTCAGTAAGTGTTAGCGGCACGCGTATCGCCGTAGGCTCCTTTCGCGATGATGTGGGAGCCATCAACGCGGGTAGTGTTTTCGTTTATGACATGTCGAGCACGACGCCGGACTTGCCTGTCGTTACCGTCCAAAATCCCACGCCCGAGCAAGGTGACGAGTTCGGTGCGCTCGCTCGATCTTGATGGTGACCATCTGGTCGTCGGTGCCAACTTCGACGACACAGTAGCAGCCAATTCCGGCGCAGCCTATGTTTTCGATTTGGGCAACGCCTCTCCAACGATACCAATTCTTGAACTACAACACCCGAACCTCACGGTCGGAGTGCGAATTTGGGACTTCCGTGGCGATCGACAACAACGCTGTCGTCGTGGGCTCGCCAAACGGTGAGGGTGCCTTCGCTTACGACCTTACCAGCCAGACGCCTCAGCTGCCCGTAGTTACATTCGTTGATCCGACAGCAATCGCCGGGCTGTTCGGGTACTCGGTGGCTATTGATGACGATCATGTTGTGGTCGGTGCGCCACTCGACGATGGCCAATTGGGTGCCGCCTATGTCTATCAACTCTCATCTGCAACTCCGAGTACCGCACTTCACACATTGACTCGCGGCGTTCAGAACGTCGATGACCTTTACGGCTTTGCGGTAGCGATCAGCGAAAATCAGGTGTTGGTCAGTGCTGCTTCGGAAGATAACGGTGCGATAAACTCGGGGCAGGTCTACGTCTATGATCTCGACGCCGCGACACCAGCGATGCCGACATCGAGTCTGGCCGCCCCAACTCCAACAGACGGACAGTCATTTGGGGATGCTGTTTCTGTTAGCGCGGGAGTAACGCTGATTGGTGCATCTTTTGACAGCACGGTCAACTTTGAACAAGGCGCGGCTTATGCCTACGTTGAAAATACGTTGCCCACCATCACCGACCAGGAGTTCTCGGTGGCTGAGGACAATGACGGCAGCCAACCCTTCGGCACGATTATGGCTTTCGATGCGGAATCGACCCTGACGATTTCGATTGATGGCGGCAGTGGCTTGGGCGTGTTCTCTGTGGACGCTCAAACTGGCGAGTTATCTGTGAATAGCCAGCTTGATTTCGAGTCAACCGATTCATATGAGTTAGTCGTGTCGGCGACTGATGCTTCTGGCGCTTCTTCCACGGCCGTGGTCACGGTAGTTGTCACGAACGTTAACGAAGCGCCAAGTGCGTTCGATTTGAACTTCGGGGCTCCTCCGCTCGGCGATCCCGCCAGTGAAGATGCGGTGGTCTCATTACAGTTGGGCGTCGATGTGGCGCTCAGCGAGTTTGCCAGTGACATTGATAGTGTGTTGACGACCGAGTCATTCAGCTTTGATGCGGCCGATGTGACGATCGACGGTAGTACGAGCACGTTTACGACCCTGTCTGAGGTGGGCGTCAGTTACGACAGCGTGACGGGCCAGTTCGGTTTGGACCCGACCGAGATCGAGTTATTCCAGGCACTGGGCGAAGGTGAATTTGCGGACGTGGTGATTACTTTTACCGCCAGCGACGGTGAATTGAGCGACACCGGCACGGTGACCTTTTCGGTCTTTGGTGTGAATGATGCGCCGTTAGCATTGGATCCTGACATTGGTCAGCCTCCATTGGGCGCCCCCAGCAGTGAAGACGCAGTCATCACGATACAATTAGGCGTCGATGTGCCGCTATTCGAATTTGCGACTGACGTTGATAACGTACTGACGACCGAATCATTCACGTTTGATTCGGCCACGATCAATGGCAGCACAAACACGTTGACGACCCTCTCCGACCTAGGTATCAGTTACGACAGCGTGACGGGCCAATTCGTGCTGGACCCAACAGGCATCGAACCCTTCCAGGCCCTCAGCGACGGAGAAACGGCAAACATAGTAATCGGCTTCACCGCCAGCGACGGCGAATTGAGTGACACCGGAACGATGACGCTTTCAATGTTTGGCGTTAATGACGCTCCGATTGCCAATGATGACAGTGCGACTACGCCAATAGACACTCCGGTCACGATCGACTTGACCGACAACGATACTGACGTCGACGGCACGATTGACGATACCAGCCTGGTGATTGTGCAACCGGTCAATGGCAACGTGGTAGACAATGGCGACGGTACGGTCAGCTATACACCGGACCTCAACTTCTTCGGTACGGATACATTTACCTACACCGTGCTGGACGATGACGGCGAGATTAGCAACGAGGCTACAGTCACGGTGACGGTGACCGAACTGAATGATGCTCCGATTGCCAATGATGATACGGCCACAACGCCTGAGGAAACTCCGGTCACGATCGACTTGACGGTCAACGATACTGACGTCGACGGCACAATTGACGATACCAGCCTGGTGATTGTGCAACCGAACAATGGACTTGTGGTAGACAATGGCGACGGTACGGTCAGCTATACACCGGACCTGAACTTCTTCGGTACGGATACATTTACCTACACCGTGCTGGACGATGATGGCGAGATCAGCAACGAGGCTACAGTCACGGTGACGGTGACCGAGCTGAATGATGCTCCGATTGCCAATGATGACAGTGCGACTACGCCAATAGACACTCCGGTCACGATCGACTTGACCGACAACGATACTGACGTCGACGGCACGATTGACGATACCAGCCTGGTGATTGTGCAACCGGTCAATGGCAACGTGGTAGACAATGGCGACGGTACGGTCAGCTATACACCGGACCTCAACTTCTTCGGTATCGATACATTTACCTACACCGTGCTGGACGATGATGGCGAGATTAGCAACGAGGCTACAGTCACGGTGACGGTGACCGAGCTGAATGACGCTCCGATTGCCAATGATGACAGTGCGACTACGCCAATAGACACTCCGGTCACGATCGACTTGACCGACAACGATACTGACGTCGACGGCACGATTGACGATACCAGCCTGGTGATCGTGCAACCGGACAATGGCACTGTGGTGGACAATGGCGACGGTACGGTCAGCTATACACCGGACCTCAATTTCGTCGGTACGGATACATTTACCTACACCGTGCTGGACGATGATGGCGAGATCAGCAACGAGGCTACAGTCACGGTGACGGTGACCGAGCTGAATGATGCTCCGATTGCCAATGATGACACGGCCACAACGCCAATGAGGACACTCCGGTCACGATCGACTTGACCGACAACGATACTGACGTCGACGGCACGATTGACGATACCAGCCTGGTGATCGTGCAACCGAACAACGGACTTGTGGTGGACAATGGCGACGGTACGGTCAGCTATACACCGGACCTGGATTTCGTCGGTACCGATACATTTACCTACACCGTGCTGGACGATGATGGCGAGATCAGCAACGAGGCTACAGTCACGGTGACGGTGACCGAGCTGAATGATGCTCCGATTGCCAATGATGACAGTGCGACTACGCCAATAGACACTCCGGTCACGATCGACTTGACCGACAACGATACTGACGTCGACGGCACGATTGACGATACCAGCCTGGTGATTGTGCAACCGGTCAATGGCAACGTGGTAGACAATGGCGACGGTACGGTCAGCTACACGCCGGACCTCAACTTCTTCGGTACGGATACATTTACCTACACCGTGCTGGACGATGACGGCGAGATTAGCAACGAGGCTACAGTCACGGTGACGGTGACCGAGCTGAATGATGCTCCGATTGCCAATGATGATACGGCCACAACGCCTGAGGAAACTCCGGTCACGATCGACCTGACCGACAACGATACTGACGTCGACGGCACGATTGACGATACCAGCCTGGTGATCGTGCAACCGGACAATGGACTTGTGGTAGACAATGGCGACGGTACGGTCAGCTATACACCGGACCTCAACTTCTTCGGTACGGATACATTTACCTACACCGTGCTGGACGATGATGGCGAGATCAGCAACGAGGCTACAGTCACGGTGACGGTGACCGAGCTGAATGATGCTCCGATTGCCAATGATGACAGTGCGACTACGCCAATAGACACTCCGGTCACGATCGACTTGACCGACAACGATACTGACGTCGACGGCACGATTGACGATACCAGCCTGGTGATTGTGCAACCGAACAATGGACTTGTGGTAGACAATGGCGACGGTACGGTCAGCTATACACCGGACCTCAACTTCGTCGGTACGGATACATTTACCTACACCGTGCTGGACGATGATGGCGAGATTAGCAACGAGGCTACAGTCACGGTGACGGTGACCGAGCTGAATGATGCTCCGATTGCCAATGATGATACGGCCACAACGCCTGAGGAAACTCCGGTCACGATCGACTTGACCGACAACGATACTGACGTCGACGGCACGATTGACGATACCAGCCTGGTGATTGTGCAACCGGTCAATGGCAACTGTGGTAGACAATGGCGACGGTACGGTCAGCTATACACCGGACCTCAACTTCGTCGGTATCGATACATTTACCTACACCGTGCTGGACGATGATGGCGAGATCAGCAACGAGGCTACAGTCACGGTGACGGTGACCGAGCTGAATGATGCTCCGATTGCCAATGATGACAGTGCGACTACGCCAATAGACACTCCGGTCACGATCGACTTGACCGACAACGATACTGACGTCGACGGCACGATTGACGATACCAGCCTGGTGATTGTGCAACCGGTCAATGGCAACGTGGTAGACAATGGCGACGGTACGGTCAGCTACACGCCGGACCTCAACTTCTTCGGTACGGATACATTTACCTACACCGTGCTGGACGATGACGGCGAGATTAGCAACGAGGCTACAGTCACGGTGACGGTGACCGAACTGAATGATGCTCCGATTGCCAATGATGATACGGCCACAACGCCTGAGGAAACTCCGGTCACGATCGACTTGACCGACAACGATACTGACGTCGACGGCACGATTGACGATACCAGCCTGGTGATTGTGCAACCGAACAATGGACTTGTGGTGGACAATGGCGACGGTACGGTCAGCTATACACCGGACCTGGACTTCGTCGGTACGGATACATTTACCTACACCGTGCTGGACGATGATGGCGAGATCAGCAACGAGGCCACAGTCACGGTGACGGTGACCGAGCTGAATGATGCTCCGATTGCCAATGATGACACTGCGACTACGCCAATAGACACTCCGGTCACGATCGACTTGACCGACAACGATACTGACGTCGACGGCACGATTGACGATACCAGCCTGGTGATTGTGCAACCGGTCAATGGCAACGTGGTAGACAATGGCGACGGTACGGTCAGCTATACACCGGACCTCAACTTCTTCGGTACGGATACATTTACCTACACCGTGCTGGACGATGATGGCGAGATTAGCAACGAGGCCACAGTCACGGTGACGGTGACCGAGCTGAATGATGCTCCGATTGCCAATGATGACAGTGCGACTACGCCAATAGACACTCCGGTCACGATCGACTTGACCGACAACGATACTGACGTCGACGGCACGATTGACGATACCAGCCTGGTGATTGTGCAACCGAACAATGGACTTGTGGTGGACAATGGCGACGGTACGGTCAGCTATACACCGGACCTCAACTTCGTCGGTACGGATACATTTACTTACACCGTGCTGGACGATGATGGCGAGATCAGCAACGAGGCCACAGTCACGGTGACGGTGACCGAGCTGAATGATGCTCCGATTGCCAATGATGACACGGCCACAACGCCTGAGGAAACTCCGGTCACGATCGACTTGACCGACAACGATACTGACGTCGACGGCACGATTGACGATACCAGCCTGGTGATTGTGCAACCGGTCAATGGCAACGTGGTAGACAATGGCGACGGTACGGTCAGCTACACGCCGGACCTGGACTTCGTCGGTACGGATACATTCACCTACACCGTGCTGGACGATGATGGCGAGATTAGCAACGAGGCTACAGTCACGGTGACGGTGACCGAGCTGAATGATGCTCCGATTGCCAATGATGACAGTGCCACAACGCCGATGGAAGCCGGTCACGATCGACTTGACCGACAACGATACTGACGTCGACGGCACGATTGATGATGCCAGCCTGGCGATTGTGCAACCGGCTAATGGCAACGTGGTGGATAACGGTGACGGTACGGTCAGCTACACGCCGGACCTGGACTTCTTCGGCACGGATACGTTCACCTACACCGTGCTGGACGATGACGGCGAGATCAGTAACGAGGCCACAGTCACAGTGACGGTGACGGAGCTGAATGATGCTCCAGTCGCCAATGATGACACGGCCACAACGCCTGAGGACACGCCGGTCACGATCGACTTGACCGATAACGATACCGACGTGGACGGCACGATTGATGATGCCAGCCTGGCGATTGTGCAACCGGCTAATGGCAACGTGGTGGATAACGGTGACGGTACGGTCAGCTACACGCCGGACCTGGACTTCTTCGGCACGGATACGTTCACCTACACCGTGCTGGACGATGATGGCGAGATCAGCAACGTGGCAACGGTCACGGTGACGGTGACGGAGCTGAATGACGCTCCGGTTGCCAATGATGACACGGCCACAACGCCTGAGGACACGCCGGTCACGATCGACTTGACCGACAACGATACCGACGTGGACGGCACGATTGATGATGCCAGCCTGGTGATCGTGCAACCGGCTAATGGCAACGTGGTGGACAATGGCGACGGTACGGTCAGCTACACGCCGGACCTGGACTTCTTTGGCACGGACACGTTTACCTACACCGTGCTGGACGATGATGGCGAGATTAGCAACGAGGCGACGGTCACAGTGACCGTGACCGAGCTGAATGATGCTCCAGTCGCCAATGATGATAGTGCGACGACACCAATAAATACCGCCGTCACGATCGACCTGACCGATAACGATACCGATGTCGACGGCACGATCGACGACACCAGCCTGGCGATCGTGCAACCGGCTAATGGCAACGTGGTGGACAACGGTGACGGTACGGTCAGCTATACACCGGATCTCAACTTCTTTGGTATAGACACGTTTACCTACACCGTGCTGGACGATGATGGCGAGATCAGCAACGAGGCTACAGTCACAGTGACCGTGACGGAGCTGAATGATGCTCCAGTCGCCAATGATGATAGTGCGACTACGCCAATAGACACGCCGGTTACGATCGACCTGACCGATAACGATACCGATGTCGACGGCACGATCGACGACACCAGCCTGGTGATCGTGCAACCGGCTAATGGCAACGTGGTGGACAACGGTGACGGTACGGTCAGCTATACACCGGATCTCAACTTCTTTGGTATAGACACGTTTACCTACACCGTGCTGGACGATGATGGCGAGATCAGCAACGTGGCAACGGTCACAGTGACCGTGACGGAGCTGAATGATGCTCCAGTCGCCAATGATGATAGTGCGACTACGCCAATAGACACGCCGGTTACGATCGACCTGACCGAAAACGATACCGACGTGGACGGTACGATTGACGACACCAGCCTGGCGATCGTGCAACCGGCCAATGGCACTGTGGTGGACAATGGTGACGGTACGGTCAGCTACACGCCGGACTTGGACTTCGTCGGCACGGACACGTTTACCTACACCGTGCTGGACGATGATGGCGAGATTAGCAACGAGGCAACGGTCACGGTGACGGTGACGGAGCTGAATGATGCTCCAGTTGCCAATGATGACAGTGCGACTACGCCAATAGACACGCCGGTTACGATCGACCTGACCGAAAACGATACTGACGTGGACGGCACGATTGACGATACCAGCCTGGTGATCGTGCAACCGGCCAATGGACTTGTGGTGGACAATGGTGACGGTACGGTCAGCTACACGCCGGACTTGGACTTCGTCGGCACGGATACGTTCACCTACACCGTGCTGGACGATGATGGCGAGATTAGCAACGAGGCAACGGTCACAGTGACGGTGACGGAGCTGAATGATGCTCCAGTCGCCAATGATGATAGTGCGACTACGCCAATAGACACGCCGGTTACGATCGACCTGACCGAAAACGATACCGACGTGGACGGTACGATTGACGACACCAGCCTGGCGATCGTGCAACCGGCCAATGGACTTGTGGTGGACAATGGTGACGGTACGGTCAGCTACACGCCGGACTTGGACTTCGTCGGCACGGACACGTTTACCTACACCGTGCTGGACGATGACGGCGAGATTAGCAACGAGGCGACGGTCACAGTGACCGTGACCGAGCTGAATGATGCTCCAGTCGCCAATGATGATAGTGCGACGACACCAATAAATACCGCCGTCGCGATCGACCTGACCGATAACGATACCGATGTCGACGGCACGATCGACGACACCAGCCTGGTGATCGTGCAGCCGACCAATGGACTTGTGGTGGACAACGGTGACGGTACGGTCAGCTACACGCCGGACTTGGACTTCGTCGGCACGGACACGTTTACCTACACCGTGCTGGATGACGACGGCGAGATCAGCAACGTGGCAACGGTCACAGTGACGGTGACCGAGCTGAATGATGCTCCGGTCGCCAATGATGACACGGCCACAACGCCTGAGGATATGCCGGTCACGATCGACCTGACGGATAACGATACCGACGTGGACGGCACGATCGACGATACCAGCCTGGCGATCGTGCAACCGGCCAATGGCAACGTGGTGGACAACGGTGACGGTACGGTCAGCTATACACCGGATCTCAACTTCTTTGGTATAGACACGTTTACCTACACCGTGCTGGACGATGATGGCGAGATCAGCAACGTGGCAACGGTCACAGTGACCGTGACCGAGCTGAATGATGCTCCGGTCGCCAATGATGATAGTGCGACTACGCCAATAGACACGCCGGTTACGATCGACCTGACCGAAAACGATACCGACGTGGACGGCACGATTGACGATACCAGCCTGGCGATCGTGCAACCGGCCAATGGACTTGTGGTGGACAATGGTGACGGTACGGTCAGCTACACGCCGGACTTGGACTTCGTCGGCACGGACACGTTTACCTACACCGTGCTGGACGATGATGGCGAGATCAGCAACGTGGCAACGGTCACAGTGACGGTGACGGAGCTGAATGATGCTCCAGTCGCCAATGATGATAGTGCGACTACGCCAATAGACACGCCGGTTACGATCGACCTGACCGAAAACGATACCGACGTGGACGGTACGATTGACGACACCAGCCTGGCGATCGTGCAACCGGCCAATGGACTTGTGGTGGACAATGGTGACGGTACGGTCAGCTACACGCCGGACTTGGACTTCGTCGGCACGGACACGTTTACCTACACCGTGCTGGACGATGACGGCGAGATTAGCAACGAGGCGACGGTCACAGTGACCGTGACCGAGCTGAATGATGCTCCAGTCGCCAATGATGATAGTGCGACGACACCAATAAATACCGCCGTCGCGATCGACCTGACCGATAACGATACCGATGTCGACGGCACGATCGACGACACCAGCCTGGTGATCGTGCAGCCGACCAATGGACTTGTGGTGGACAACGGTGACGGTACGGTCAGCTACACGCCGGACTTGGACTTCGTCGGCACGGACACGTTTACCTACACCGTGCTGGATGACGACGGCGAGATCAGCAACGTGGCAACGGTCACAGTGACGGTGACCGAGCTGAATGATGCTCCGGTCGCCAATGATGACACGGCCACAACGCCTGAGGATATGCCGGTCACGATCGACCTGACGGATAACGATACCGACGTGGACGGCACGATCGACGATACCAGCCTGGCGATCGTGCAACCGGCCAATGGAACTGTGGTGGACAACGGTGACGGTACGGTCAGCTATACGCCGGATCTCAACTTCTTTGGTATAGACACGTTTACCTACACCGTGCTGGACGATGATGGCGAGATCAGCAACGTGGCGACGGTCACAGTGACCGTGACCGAGCTGAATGATGCTCCGGTCGCCAATGATGACACGGCCACAACGCCTGAGGACACGCCGGTCACGATCGACTTGACCGACAACGATACCGACGTCGACGGTACGATTGATGACACCAGCCTGGTGATCGTGCAACCGGCTAATGGCAACGTGGTGGACAATGGCGACGGTACGGTCAGCTACACGCCGGACCTGGACTTCTTCGGCACGGATACGTTCACCTACACCGTGCTGGACGATGATGGCGAGATCAGTAACGAGGCGACGGTCACAGTGACGGTGACCGAGCTGAATGACGCTCCGGTTGCCAATGATGACACGGCCACAACGCCTGAGGACACGCCGGTCACGATCGACTTGACCGACAACGATACCGACGTGGACGGCACGATTGATGATGCCAGCCTGGCGATCGTGCAACCGGCCAATGGACTTGTGGTGGACAATGGTGACGGTACGGTCAGCTACACGCCGGACTTGGACTTCGTCGGCACGGACACGTTTACCTACACCGTGCTGGATGACGACGGCGAGATCAGCAACGTGGCAACGGTCACAGTGACCGTGACCGAGCTGAATGATGCTCCGGTCGCCAATGATGACACGGCCACAACGCCTGAGGATATGCCGGTCACGATCGACCTGACGGATAACGATACCGACGTGGACGGCACGATTGACGATACCAGCCTGGCGATCGTGCAACCGGCCAATGGACTTGTGGTGGACAACGGTGACGGTACGGTCAGCTACACGCCGGATCTCAACTTCTTTGGTATAGACACGTTTACCTACACCGTGCTGGACGATGATGGCGAGATCAGTAACGTGGCCACAGTCACAGTGACGGTGACGGAGCTGAATGATGCTCCGGTCGCCAATGATGACACGGCCACAACGCCTGAGGATATGCCGGTCACGATCGACCTGACGGATAACGATACCGACGTGGACGGCACGATCGACGATACCAGCCTGGCGATCGTGCAGCCGACCAATGGACTTGTGGTGGACAACGGTGACGGTACGGTCAGCTACACGCCGGATCTCAACTTCTTTGGTATAGACACGTTTACCTACACCGTGCTGGACGATGATGGCGAGATCAGTAACGTGGCGACGGTCACAGTGACCGTGACCGAGCTGAATGATGCTCCGGTCGCCAATGATGACACGGCCACAACGCCTGAGGACACGCCGGTCACGATCGACTTGACCGACAACGATACCGACGTCGACGGTACGATTGATGACACCAGCCTGGTAATCGTGCAACCGGCTAATGGCAACGTGGTGGACAATGGCGACGGTACGGTCAGCTATACACCGGATCTCAACTTCTTTGGTATCGACACGTTTACCTACACCGTGCTGGACGATGACGGCGAGATTAGCAACGAGGCGACGGTGACGGTGACGGTGGCGGAGGTGAACGATGCTCCAGTTGCCAATGATGATGCGGCCGATGCGCAGAGCGTTGCCGTTATCAGCGTACTGGCTAACGATACGGCGGGGGCAATGAATGAGACGGATCAAACTTTGACCGTCATCGGTACTTCCGATCCGGCCGATGGCAGCGTCGTCATTAACCCCGATGGCACGTTGACCTACACGCCCGACGCTGATTTCATCGGGACTGATTCATTTACCTACACGGTACAAGACGACGGGACGACAGACGGCATCCCCGATCCGCAAGCGGCTACGGCAACGGTTGTCATCACGGTCAACGGAGCACCATTGCCGGGCAACTTCAACGACGACATGTTGTTGAACTGTGACGACATTAACATCCTCTCCGCGGCCATTGTTGCCTCGTCGAACGATTTGGTCTTCGATATGAATGGCGACGGTGCCATCAATTTCGACGACATCATTGAGTGGCTGAGCGTTGCCGCCGCCGAGAATATTGGTCCGGGCACATCTTATATGCTGGGCGACGCGAACCTCGATGGGACCGTAGATGGCGAGGATTTCCTCGTATGGAATGCCAACAAGTTTACGCCCAACGATGCTTACTGTTCGGGCGACTTCAACGCTGATGGCTTCGTCTCGGGCGAGGATTTCTTGATCTGGAATGCCTCCAGGTTTAACTCAGCTGGGAGCCTTGGCTTGGGTTCGTCACCGGGCGAAATGGCAGAGTCAGTATTGATACCTGGCACAATTGATATTGATCGGCTTGCGGACGAGGCGATACCTGCAGAACAGTCAAAATCGTCTCACGTCCGTTGGAACCAAAAGAAATGTGCCTTCCAACGCTCCGTTCGTACTCCGGATACAGGAGCGATCGACTTAGTAATGAAGATGTTTTCATCTGACGAAGATGAGTCGATCGATTTGCTAAGAGGGGGTTCCGCGTAGGCCGTTGGAATTCGGAAGCGTCAATCATGTTCCATGGTCACTATCCCCCTCTGTTAGTTGAAAGCTTGTCGGTTTTTGGCGACCGCGGCTATTCACTTGCACGAGCCAATGCGGATACAGCATGGGTCATTCTCGACAGGATTTGGCGATACGAGCATCTCGACGAAATGTGCAAGTCTTTCTGGAAGACGTTACGATTGCAATACTGTTCGTGTTTCTTACGGGGGCGGTTGGCCAGGCCCTGACACATCTTGCGACGGTGGTTCTCAAAATAATCGTGGTGTTCGAATGGTTTTGCGAAATGGAATCGCCTTGCGAGACGTCCGACTGAGCGACCTCGAAGTGTTTTTCGAGCATCAGTCGCAACCAGTCACCACGCCGCTGGCGGGTTTTCCGCCCGCGAACGCGGCGATTTCATGGCGCATTGGTACAAAATCATGGCGGATGAGTCGACCGTCCTGCAGACCATCATGTTTCGGGAGCAAGTGGCTGGAAATATTGTGGTGTGGGAACGGGAAGGCAAACGCAACGTCGGTTACTCGCTGGGAGCAAAGTACTGGGGTCAAGGTATCGCCACCGCCGCCTTGCTCCGATTCCTGGTACTGGTGACCGACCGACCCTTGCGTGCATCCGTGGCGCAGGAGAATATTGCGTCAATCCGAGTTCTGCAGAAATGTGGCTTCACGATTTCAAATAGTCGCGGGTCAGATTCTGCTGTTGGTGATGGCCCGGCGGTTAAGGAGTTCGTGTTGAACATTGAGGGCAAAGTCAACGACGAACTTGCGCCGGCGATGAAGCCAATAGAGTTGTGAGAATTCGGGAAATGGGTGAGTGAATGAGAATCGCTGAGACCGATCGAACCGTGATCGACACGATTCAGTTGACGGACGCACTTTTGTTTGTCGCGCTTGTTAACACACCGGAGTGGCTGGAGTTCATCGGCGATCGAGGAGTCGAGAATGTAGAGCGCGCCTGTCAGTCCCTGAACACGGGCTTCTTGAAGTCGTACGTTGAGCACGGGTTTAGCTATGATCTGATACGAGATAGGCATGCGACCGAGTTGGGCATCTGCGGGTTTCTAAAACGGCCAGAATTGAAGAATGCCGATTTTGGCTTCGCGTTGCTGCCCGAGTTCTTCGGTCAGGGTTTCGGCTTCGAAGCCGCCACGGCGGTCCTCGAATTTGGAATTAAGCAGTTTCAGTTTCAAGTTGTTGATGCTGTAACGAATCCGGAAAACACCAAGTCAAAGCGATTGCTGACAAAGCTCGGTTTTCAGCCAAATGGAACCATGGAAATCGCTGGTGTTAATGATTCGCTGGACCTTTTCTGTTTTCAAATGGAAGCCGGCCACCAACCTGACCGCGAGCAACAGCCATGACTTTGCTCCGTCCTGATCAACAATGGTCCTGTTTGCTCCTGACAGGGACACGGCGAAGCTCGATCTTTACCTATAAACTTTGGTTCCGTCTCTCGCATCGTGAAGATCGATAATTCGCCGGTCAGATTCAGGAATGGTCAAATCGCCCAGATCATGCTCGCACCATCACAACTAGCTGCTATCCAACACGTTGAATTGTTCGCCTCCAAGCGAATGTCTGACGCCAACGCATCGATCGACACTGCTTTGGCGGCTGTTTCCGTCGACCGGGCTCTGTTTGAAAAGGTCGCAGCGTTAGCAAAGACTTCCGCAACGGTCGAACTCAATTTCCACCCGGATCGCAGGACCGCTGCAGGGAAAACCGTTGCAGAAGAGTTGTTGTCGGACGGGATCTACAGGAGCCAGTTCGAGACTCAGTTATCCAACGGCAGCCGGACCGCATGTCCCGGCGGGATCAGGTTCGAATGGGAACACCGAAGATTCGGTGGCGCTTATGACGATCGTCCAGCGGTCGAGCGGCCCAAGTACGGAGCACTGAATTTGTTGGCTTTCGCTGATGGGTCGGCACCGCGATTCGGATCGTGCTATATCTGTCTACGACCGTCCGTGTCGCTTCGTACGACGTTTAGCTACGGCGACAGCGTTTCAAATCCGCGTGATATTGGGACCATGAAGAACCTGCAATCCATCTGGTCGGCGATGCTTCACGACATTCTCCGTAACGGTCACGCTTTGGGAGTATCGCAACTGACGATTCCCACGCTCTTGAATCGCGTCCGGGAAACATTGCAATTACCACTCAAGGCGAGACTTCAAAGGCAGCCGGGCCGAGCGTTGGATGATTACGTTGAAGCGCAGATCCACGGTGAAATTCGGTTCGACCGCGATGTCGAGAGCGTCGTGGCCGACCCTTCCCTGGGCAATACAAGAACTGGCCAGGTACTCAGGGCGTTATCGCGCAAATTCGCCTTTCCATTGCATTTCCACCGCGGTTTTGTCGTGGCCATTGACGGGATCCCGGATGACTTCCGGGGGCCCGCCATTCCCCGGTTAGCACGACGAATTTCACCAGACGGGACGATCACGGCCAAGGACTTGGGCGACGCATCGATTGCCCTTCATGATTCTCCAAGCGAATGGATTGATTGGGGAACGGTTGATGAGACGATGCAAAACATCAAACAACTCTGGCATGCGTTGGTTCAATTTGGAGAACCGCCGGAATCCGATTCCAGTGATGATAATCCAGCTTCTTTTGGTGCCCCATCGTTTCGCGACTGACTGCGTTCGACGTTTTCGATCCTGCCTGTCGATGGATCGCTGCGGAAGCACACCGTTGACATTGCTCCAACGATGACCGACCAACGACGATGTCGCGAATTCGCGAAGGCGACTCTTGCCAAGACTCACCACGGTGCGAATATGGCGGTGTCTGCTTCCGATCCCACCATTCTCGATTCGCCGAATTGTTGGCGAAGTTTCGAGATTGGCGAGTTCCACAACGTCACGCGTCATCCGCTGCCGCGACCTTGTCGTCCGCTTTGCGAGCCTTCTTTCGTTTGTTCGGTTTTGAGTCCGATTCGCCTTCGGTGAGCTGCGATTCTTCGTCTTGGCCAGCAGAGTGTTCTTCTTCACTCGGATCAGTTGCCGCACGGCGAAGTCGTAATTGTTTCAGCTCGCTGCGCAATTCGTCTTGTTCCTGTTTTAATTCGCCGATGACCCGCCTCAGTTCGGCGATCTCGGCCGGCACGAACGGCTTTTCATCGCGAAGCGTCTTCAACGCCTCTGTGGCCGCCTTGGCCATTCGACCGTCTCGATCTGCCGAGAAAGATTCAAGCAGTCCTTCCGTTTGAGGATCTCTCAATTCGCCCAAAGCTCTGATTGCGGCGACTCGGAACGTCGCTTTGGGGTGATCCAGATAGCCCTCGATAAATTCTCGTGCATTTCGTTTGTTCTTCGCTTTGCGATTTAATTGCGCGACTGCCATCAGGCCATTGCCTGTTGTCCGAGCGTCGATATCGCCGTCACGCTGTGACAGTGTCTTCTGCACCAACTTCCTCATGGCTGGACTGTTCTGGGTTCTTATCGCGTCGATGGCCGCCGCCAGTTCTTCGCCTCGAAACGTTTCACTAGCGAGCGCCGACTTCAGAATCGACTGAGTCTTTTTGGCGTCGAACTTGCCGAGCGCCGGACGATTGAGCCTCGAATCGCCGGATTCGGTTCCGATTCATACAATGACGTGAGAGTTGCGAGAGTCTCTTCACGATAGAATCGCCCCAGCTGTGTCACGACTTCGTCGCGAACTTTCGCATTGTCTTGTTGTATTGACTCGACCAATGCGGCGTACGCCTCGTCGGTTGCAATTTTTCGCAATGCGGCAGCTGCCTCCTTGCGAACTCCCCAAAACGAATCGCTATTCAACGTATTTGCCAGCAGCTCAACAGCGTCTCGCTTTCGTTGCGACCCGGATGATTGTGCCAGTTGCTCAACTGCCTGAATCCGGCCCATCAAGTCGTCAGCGTTCTGAAGCTGCTCCTTTAGCATTGCGGTTGATTTCTTTCGACCGTCAACTTTTGTGTTCACGATTGCCAGCACGGTATAGTTCGGGTCAAACCGAAAAACCTGGGGCTCGTCGTGCAGCTGAAAGTAGAAGTCGTGGCGTTTGTCGCTGATTTCAACGTCGTGGTCGAATATTTGGTTGTTGATTACGAACCGAAGGGTTGTCGGAAATACGAACAATTGCACCTGATCGCCGAGTTCGTGTGTTTGCTGCACGGTAACGCGTGCCTGTTTCCTCTTTGCGTCCCACGAATAATTGACATCAATATCTGGAAAGCGCGGGCGGTAGACCCACTGATCGAAAAATCGGTCGTAGGACTGACCGCTCAGCTCTTCGATCACTCCTGACAGATCAGAAGTATCGACCGGAGAAAGCGAGTTTTCTTCGAGGTAGGTCCTGATGCACTCACGGTAAAGGTCCGGCCCTAACTGGCTGCGCAGCATATGCAGTACCCAGCTGCCTTTCGGGTAAGCACGGTAGTCAAATTGTTCGCCAGGGTCACTGTATCCCTTGTATACGATCGGCCGAGTGTCTTTGCCCTGCGTCAATATGCGTCCCTTTGCGTCCCGGTAGAGGCCATACAACATCTCGTCACGGCCTGATTTGTGGCCGTGATACAGGTGCGTGTAGAACGTAGCGAAGCCTTCGTTTAACCAGAGGTGACTCCAGTCCTTGCAGGTCACGTAATCGCCGAACCATTGGTGAGCCATTTCATGCGCATCCAGTCCACGTGACGAATGGATATTTTCGGTCTCTTCCGAGAATATCGTACGGTGGGTCAGTGTCGTCAGAGACGTGTTTTCCATCCCGCCCCAGTTGAAGTCACGTATCGTGACCTGGTAGTACTTGTCCCAAGGGAAATCGATGCCGATTTCTTCTTCAAAGAAAGCCATGATGTCGGGCGTGTCGCGGAACGAATTTTTGGCATGCTTGGCCAAAGTAGGTTGCGTGTAGAACGCCAGCGGCACATCGCGATGAGTTGTTTCCAACTTTTCCAGGTGGCCGGCAACCAGGCAAATCAGATAGTTGGCGTGCGGTTTTTCCTGTTTCCAATGGACCGACTTCAATTTGCCATCGACGGTCTCTCCCAGCCTTACTCCATTCGATAGCACGGTCATATCCTTTGGCACTTCACAGATGACTTCCGTGGAACTTCGCTCATTCGGATAGTCGAAGCACGGGAACCAGTGACGCGCTTCGTGAGTTTCTCCTTGAGTCCACAGGTGCGTGTCGGTCTTGGGATAGCCCATCTTTGGCGTGCGAAAATACAGTCCCTTGGTTGGTCGCGCTGAGTATTCGATTTCGACCCATGCTTCCGTTCCAGGTTCAATCGGCTCTTCGAACAGAATCGTAATGTCTTCTGCGGAAGCGGCGTAATCGCTAACGGTTGCCGAACTCTTTATCGATTTGACTTCCAATTCGATACCGTCGAGGCGCAGTTCTTCCAATGGCTTTACCAGCGGAGTGAAAGATATTGTGGCGATGCCATCGACCGTCTCTGTATCAAAGTCAGGTTTCACGTCCAGCTTGATATGCAGGATGTCTACGACGCGGTCGGGCGACATATTGATTGCCGCCGCCGGATGAGGGAGCCGCCAGGTGGGCGTGTTCGCAATATCGGCAGACCGTGGCTTGCTCCTCTCCAAACACATTAGCCCCGGATAAGGGCAGCAACAAAGCCATTACATGCAAGAATCGAACAAGGGTTCTTGGGGCTTCCAGCTGGGGGCGATCAGAAGACGGGTGTAGGACGACGTCTGAGTAGTGCATTTCAGCGATTCCGTGAGTTCGAATGGCCGGAAGGAACCAACCAGTCTGAATTTGTGTCATGGGTAAAACTTCATTGTCGACTGGGGCAAGCATTTCCACAAGCTGCAGCGGTTCTTTTGCGTTATTCCGCTGGTGTTTGGCCTACCTTTGGCGTTGATCCCGGGCCGATGTCGCGTAGCTCTGGGACGAATCGCGTGCTCACCGGGAGTCTGCGCGAAATGTTGACGAGCGGAGGTACTTTATGCTGGAAGCCAGAGTTGGCAATTGGTTTGGTCGCGATTACACGATTACCTACAATCAACGACCATTCGGCAGTTTTCGCAGCAAAGGGTTCAGCGAAACATTGGTCATCCATCTGCTCGGCCGTCACGATCTGGAATTGAGAAAACCATCAATGTTCCAGAGCCGATTCTTGCTGATCGATACGGCAAACGATACGGTGCTGGCGGAAGCTTCGAAGGCGAGCCTCTTTTCGCAGAAATGGAAAGTGCAGTTAAGCATTGGTGAAGCACTGCTTGTACCAACGTGGGCATTTAGCCACAAAGTCTTTTTGAGTGGGACGTTGATCGGTACCACGAGGAAACACTGGTTGTTCAGTCGTTGGAAAGTAGAGGTCCAGCGCGAGTTGCCCGTTCTTGATCAGCTCATGCTGGGACTGATTTATCAAATTGTTATCGATCGCAATCAGAATTCGTCGTCGTGATCGTTGCTCAAGGGCTGTCGCACGGCTTGTGAACTTCGGTCTTTGCCTGGCCCTGTCGGGTGAATTCCCCTGTGTGCGACCGTCATTCGTTCTCCGAGCAGCTGGTGCGATCCGATCGGGTTGACGAGTTTTGAATCCGTGTACCTTCGATCGGACGGTGAAGTTGTTTGGCTGTCCGAGTCCCTAAGCGCGATTCGCGATGCGTCGGGCACGCTTTCCTGTTATCAGGGGGCAGTCGTTGATATCACCCGGGTTCGGCAGCGTGCTGTCGAGTCGGCCCAAACGGCCCGCCTGGCGAGCACAGCGAAGTTGCGTCAATTGGCGGACGTGTGCAGGAAAATGGTTGCGCCACGTCGCGGAGCGATCACGATGATGGACTTCAAAACATTGGATGGCGTTCCAACCAGCGATCCAACCGGGCAGGCTCGATGCCCGTCGACTTTGCTGAGCTGAAACAACAATACGCGGACGACAACAATCGTGTCTTGGTGGCGCTGCAGGAATTCTGCGCGAGCGCCCCCATCTTGCTTGACGAGATTAAACAAGCAAGCGATCAAGCGAATGTCACCTCCCTGGCCGTTCGGTTACATCATCTTAAAGGTGCGGCCAGTCGGCTGTGAGCAGAATCCGGTCCATCAATCCTCGGTTTCGGTTCTCAAGTGCGTCCTTCAGGGAGACCTGGTGAGGGCACGGGCCGGCGTCAGCGACTTGGAACGCGACGTCATGGCGACTCTGGATTGGATCGAAGAGTTCAGACGCAGACGTAGCCTTTCAGTCGTTCTATGCTGAGGGACACTATCGTTTGGCGTTAAAACATTCGCACCCCATGCAACAGGTTGTGGCCCTCTCGGTCAGGACTGGTATTTGCTCCGCGAAAAGTGTCAACTGGAAACGATTGGAAAGCGTCGTTTCTACGGCTTCGCGATCTTTCCAGGTACCATGCATTCAATCAATTCTGCGCAAGCTCGGCGCTGCACAGAAGCAAAACATTCACCGATCCGCTCTACAGCCAAATGCCATGAACGACTACGAATCAACGTCCTATGAAAATTCGAACTTGAATCCGTACGACTACGAATCAACCGCCAGTCGCGATGGAAAGGGGTGCCGGAACTGGGCGATTGGCTGTTCGGTCGTGGCTTTGCTTGCGTTGACCATGATCGGGATTGGTGGTTTTGTTTTTGTGAGTAACGCAAAACCATTCGCTGCGAAGCAGGTTGTCAACGGTATTAAAGGAATCCTTAAAGAGACCGATCTGTCGGCAGAACAGAAAGAGCAGATTGTGACTCGAGTTGAGGTATTGGGCGAAGACTTTGTAGCGGGCGACATCACGATGGATGAGCTTGTTGAGATTGCCTCCGAGATTGCCGAGAGTCGCAAGGTGCATGCAGGCGCCGCGGAGTTTATCATCAACAAAACGGTTGAAGATAAGTTGGAGCTCACTCCCGAGGATCAAGCTAACGTAAAGCGCTTAGTGCAACGACTAGCTCGGGGCATCGTCGAAGAAAAGCTCGGCGAAGAGGATTTTGAACCCCTGATGGAGGTCGTCTGTGAGAAGCAAGGAGAGAATCATTACGAAATTCGCGACGACCTCAGCCAGGAACAGATTCAGCAGTTCCTGGCAGAACTTGAAACACTCGTCGATACCGCAGAAATTCCTGATGAGCCCTATGAGGTCGATATCGCCAACGAGATCGACAGGATCATCGACGAAGTGCGTTCGGACGAGTAATTCGGGCCAGGCCGATTCCAAGTCGGTCAAGCGTGGTGCCCGCTGTCCCCTCGATTGTGGTGCCCGACTGTCGTTTGCTTTGACCCAACCGCACCTTCCGGTCACAATAGAAGTTTGTGCCTGCTTGGGACAGAACGCAGTGGGAGAGGCTGAATGCTTTGGCGATTTGGGCAGTGGAATACCGGCAGCAAGAAAGGTCGTTTTCGCATTTCGGTCATGCGCTGGTCACTACGTGGCTTGGAGGGATTGGAAGCACGTCTTGTTCTGTCAACTCTGAGAGTTGCATCGTGGAACGTTTTTAACGGGCCCAACAACGCTATCGAAGACGCTCAGTTCGAAACAGTACTGGAGGCGATGGGTAACGAATCGTTGATGGGTATTTCCGGCGCCATCGACGTTATGACACTGGCTGAGGCCGAAGCAACTAACGCCCTGCGGATCGAAAGCATCTTCGATAGCCTGTACGGCACGACCGCTTACGAGTATCAATTGGCCACCCCGGATTTTGGCGGCGATCGAACCGGCTGGGTGTACAACTCGGATACGCTGGAACTGTTGGGCACACAACAAATCGTCTCCGGCATGACGCACCCTTCACTGCGAGGTCACTTTCGGCCCGTCGGCACCATGGGTGAATCCGATTTCTACGTTTATTCGGTTCATTTAAAAGCCTTCGGCGGTGCCAGTGATATGCAGCAGCGCGAGGAAGAGGTGCAGATCCTGCGGGCAAATGCCAACGCGTTAGGCGACGGCGCCAGTATTATTATGGCCGGTGACTTCAATCTGACCGGTGGCAGCGCCGAAGCGGCCTGGTCCGAAGCGATCGCGGCAGGGCCTGGCAGTTTGACGGACGCGGCGGATTCGCCGGGGCTGTGGAACGGTAATGCGTCCTTCAAGCATTTGCATTCGTGGAACTCGGATGATCTTGTTTCGCGGTTGGACCTGCACTTCATCAGCGGCGAGCTGGAAGACGGCAATGGACTGGAGTATGTCCAGGGGTCGGTTCGGCCGTTTGGAAATAATGGCACCCACGCGTTCAGTCAGGGCGTGACCACTGGTTCCGGGGCGGCCCCGAATGTACTGGCGGCGCTGGAATCTGCAAGCGACCACTTGCCGATCGTGTCCGATTACGAGTTTGACATTGCAGAAGTCTTGATCGAAGAAACGGGTGGCGGTACTGCGGTCGGCGAAGGTGGTGCAACGGATACCTATACGGTGGTGTTGGCGTCGACTCCTTCGGCAGATGTCAACGTCGTGATCGATCCGGACGGCCAACTCGACCTCGGCGCGGGGGCCGGCAATGCGGTCACGCTGACGTTCACACCGGGCAACGCACTCGCGTCACAGACTGTCACCGTAGCCGCCGTGGATGATCAGGCGGTGGAGGGGAATCAAATATCGACGATCATGCACTCTTCGAGCAGCAGTGATCCCGATTTCGACGGATTGGCCATTGATGGTGTGAACGTCACGGTGTTCGATAACGAAGAATCTTCGATCGTGATCAACGAAGTTGACGTGGACACCAGCGGTTTGGATAGTCTGGAGTTTGTCGAAATCTACGATGGCGGCGTTGGAAACATGCCGCTCGATGGGCTCTCATTGGTATTCTTTGACGGATCAATCGACACTTCCTACCTTGCTTTCGATTTGGATGGATGGAGCACCAACGCCGCCGGGTTTTTCGTGGCTGGCAACTCGGGTGTCACCAACGTTGATTTGGTGATACCCAATAACTCAATTCAAAATGGTGCTGATGCGGTGGCACTGTTTCTTGGTGACGCGAGCGACTTCCCCGCTGGCACGTCGGTTTCGACCGCCGACCTGATCGATGCGCTCGTTTATGACACCGATGATGCAGATGATGTCGGCTTGCTAACGTTAATGAACGCCGGACAAGTCCAAATCAATGAGAATGAAAATGCGGCGCGCGCGACCGAATCGATGGCGCGAGCCCCTGATGGCGGCGTGCCAAGGAATTCGAATACCTATGTCGTGCAAGGACCGACGCCTGGAGTGACCAACGCGCCAACGATTGGCGGTGTAGTCGTGGATGCGTTGGATGGTCAGTTGACCGTGTCCGAGTCTGGAACCACGGATAGCTACGAAGTCCGCCTGGATTCAGTTCCAACAGTGAACGTGTTGATCACGATCACTCCAAATAACGATCTTGATCTGGGTGCAGGAATTGGTAGTCCTGTCACATTAACGTTCACGCCGACCGACGCCTTGTTGCCACAGTCGGTGAACATCGCCGCCGTGGATGATCAGTTAATCGAAGGCCAGCACATCGGCACGATTACCTACAGTCTCAGTAGCGGCGATCCGGCATACGACGCCCTCTTCGTCCCGGACACGACTGTGCAAGTGCTCGACAACGACCAACCGGCCTTGCTGATCAATGAAGTTGACGCAGATACGTTCAGCACGGATGCACTCGAATTCGTCGAATTGTTCGATGGCGGCGTCGGCAATGTACCGCTGGATGGTTACTCGGTTGTGTTTTTTAACGGCAACGGTGACGTCCAGTACGCAGGCTTTGATCTTGACGGCTTCACGACCAGCGCCGAGGGTTTTTTCGTACTGGGTAATTCAAGCGTGGAAAATGTCGACTTGGTGATTCCCGATAATTCGATTCAGAACGGCGCCGATGCGGTCGCGGTTTATCTTGGCAGCGCTGCTACTCGCCCCAACGTCACGACAACGAATCTCATCGACGCCGTGGTCTACGATACCGACGACGCCGACGATGCCGGACTGTTGACGCTGCTGAATCCGGGACAGCCTCAACTGAACGAACGATCGGGCGGCAACGGAACGGGCGAATCGAACTCGCGAGTGCCGGACGGAGGCGTACCTCGCAACACCAACACGTACACAACTCAAGAACCCACGCCTGGCGCTTTCAATTCGACGCCACCGACGATCGACGGCGACTTCGACAACGATGGCGATTTCGATTGCGATGACGTCAACGCCTTGAATGCCGTCATCGTGGCAGCCACAAACGATTCTGCCTACGACCTTTCACAGGACAGCGTTGTCGATGGCATGGACCTGGCGCAATGGCTCGCCGAAGCAGGAGCGGCCAACCTGCCGTCCGGCAATGCATACCTCCCGGCAGATGCCAACCTTGATGGGGTTGTTGATGGAGCCGATTTTCTGGTCTGGAATAGCGCAAAGTTCACCATGGACGACGACTTTTGTTCCGCAGACTTCAACTCCGATGGATTTGTGGATGGCGCCGACTTCCTGATTTGGAATAGCAACAAGTTTCAAAACTCGGACGCGGTGAATCCGGCCACTAATGCAGTTAACTCCGGTCGTTCGGAACACGCAATCAATGATGTGGCTCCAGCGTCATTCGAAATCAAGGTCAGCCGGCCAACGGTTCGAGTTCGTGCTAATGCAGTTCCGATTCGGTCTTTTGCTTCGCAATCGTCCAGCGCTCGTCGCGATGCGAAACAACAGGCGGCAGTCGATAAACTGTTTGCCACGTTGGACGAATTGTCACGTCCCATGGACGATGGACTGGCATTCCACAATTAATGAACAGTTGAATCATGGGCCGGGACGCGGGTCGTTGCGAAAATTCGTGAACATAATCTACCGAAGCGGCTCGCCTCGCTCGCTAAGCCTCCGGCATCCTCGTAGTGGTCTGACTCGCCGATTCTACTGATGGTTGAGGTTGGATCAAATTAAAATGCTCCCGGCTGAGGTTGGTCATGCCAGCGCACCTTTGCAAATCTGCAGCGTCAAGAACCCGACCATGCCGAACCTACTTACCGTCAGCTCGAAGGTTGCGTTTTGAGCCGCTCGGATCCAGCCGCATGCTCTCCGTTGACTTATCGCTGGAGTTGGGCTGAACCTCAATCTGCAACTGGACGACGGAATCATTGGCGACGAGCTGTATTTCCTTGGAACGAACAGATTTGGGAGCGAGCTGGCCGCGGAACCTGGAACGGCGAACGAGTTGTGGATTACGGAAGGGCCTGACGACCACTTTGTCCGACTGACGTACACGTCTCTTATTGCTAATTCTTCGACGCCATCCAAGTTTCAGTCGATTGGCAGTACGTTCTATCTTGTAGCCGACGACGGCATGGCAGGTGAAGAGATTTGGCGATCGGACGGAACCATCGCCGGGACGACAATCCTCAAGGACATCGTCACCAGCAGTACTTTCAGCCCCGGTTCTAATCCAGGTGGACTGTCAGAATTTGGAAACAAACTGGTTTTCTACGCAGACGAGTTTGGCATCGAGGAGCGTCTGTGGGCGAGTGACGGAACCGAAGCCGGGACCGTCGTGATCGGTGATATTCCATTCACGCGGGAAATGGAAATCGTGGGCAATACGATCTTCTACGTGGGTGAGAGCGGCAGCGGCCTCGAACTATGGAAGAGCGATGGGTCGGTGGGCGGCGATTCCCTGGTTCGGGATATCGATCCCGGTTCGAGTGGTTCCAACCTTGCCGAACTTACCAACGTCGATGGCACGTTGTACTTCATTGCCAACGATGGATTCACCGGACTTGAAATCTGGAAGAGCAATGGAAAGGAGATCGGGAATGAATGAGTAACCAACCTCGACGGTTCCGCGCTTTCACGCCTGGCACGGATCGGTGACACGCTCTATTTCGTGGTGGTTGCTGGTTCGGTGGGCGAGGAATTGTGGAAGATCAACGGCGCGACAGGTAACCCGATTCGCCTGTCCAACGTTCTTCCCGGTAGTGAACCGGCCAATATCGATCTGGTCACCGATATGAACGGAACTGCTTTTTTTGTTGCCGATGGTGAGCAGTCGGGCCTCGAGCTGTGGTCGAGCGATAGAACAGCTGGGAGGCAACTCGGGTGCGTGACATCTATCCGGGTATGTCTGGCTCCAACCCGCGGGAGCTGATCACATCAATGGAGTTTTGTACTTCACGGCCGAAGCATTCTGGATTCGCTGTTCGCCGAATTAGACCAGCAGTGACGACTTCCTGCGCAGTTTCATTCCGGCGAGCAGCAAACACACCACCATGGTCATAGGACCTGGTTCCGGTACCGATTGGGTCAGCGAGGAACTGGTGAACTTATTCGCGTTCCAGGCGAGGAAGTCGGTGCCGTCAATGGTATCGTCGCCGTTGAAATTGCCATCGCTCCAGTCAAGCGATGAGCTGAACTTGCTGTTATTCCACATCAGAAAATCCTGCCCGTCGACGACTCCGTCCAGATTGGCGTCGCCCAATTTGTAGGCGGAATTGAAACCGTTGAACAAGGCGGCCTGCATCAGCCATTCGTCTCGGTCATCCAGGTCGATCAGCATGTCACCGTTCATGTCGTATTCGTCATTGACCCCCGGCGTCACAGCGACTCCTGCCGAGATCGGACCTTCACCGAGCATCAAATTCAAATCACCTACATTGCAGTTTCCATCGTCATCGAAGTCGCACATGTCGGTCACGATCGTCATGTACTGATTGACCGGAATGTCGTAAAGGTACTGGACCGTCCCGTCACGCCACTCGATTCGTAACTCGTCAATTACGGCGCTATCGCCCAATCCAAAGTGCACCGGCAGATCGCTCTGATTGAACGTGCCTGCATTTGCGTTGGCGTCCCGGCGGAGCGTTCTCTCCTCGGGAGTTCCTGCATTAATTGTGGCGTAGAGGGCAGCTCCAATCCCCGTCGAGTTATCACTGGGGCCCTCGAGTTCGATATACAGCCAGCTATTTCCGTTTGTGCTGGCGTTATTCAGGTAAACCTGTTCGGGGGTCAGGAAGTTTGTTGTGGCGATCAGGTCTTGGTCGCCATCGAGGTCGATATCCCCCCAAGCGCTGTCATACGAACCTGCGTTCGCCTGCGCAATGTTCACTTGGGAAGTAACGTCGGTGAAGGACCAGTTTCCATCATTGCGATACAGCTTACGAGCCTGATTGCTGCCGCCCGCTGCCAGGTGGTCGTGGAAAAACAGATCAAGGTCGCCATCGTTGTCGTAATCAACCGCTCGAGAGCCGTTCAGGTCGCCAGCCGTATCACTAAGCAACGCCTGCCCGGTGATCGTGTCGACATCGGTAAACTGGTTTCCGCCATCGTTGCGAAAGATTTTTGAGCGTTCTCCATCGGCGCCTGTCATCATCAGGTCAAGGTCGCCATCGTCGTCAAAGTCGTGAAACTCGGTGCCATAACTGTTGGTCATGAACTGCGTGCCATTCGTGTCGGCGACATCGACGTAGCTGAGCACCCCGGTTTGAGCGAGTTGATTTTCATAGAAGTGATTACGAATGTTGTTTGTTGACCGGCAAGTCGAAATATAAATATCCAGATCACCGTCACCATCGGTGTCTCCGATCGCCATTCCGTATGCTTTGATTCCGGGCAAGTCCTGAATTCCGATAAGGCTGCCAACAGGGTTGAACGAGCCATTGGACTGCTGAAGGTAAATCTCGTGTTTCTCGGGACCCTCCATCGCGATAATCAGGTCCAGATCGCGGTCGTTATCGACGTCGGCCCAAGCCACGTTCTGCGCAAAGCCCGAGTCGTCCAGTCCAACGGCCGCACTGACGTTGGCGAAACCGGCGCCGGTGTTGCTCAGACTGGCTCCGGTGGTGTTCGAATTAGTTTGGCCGACAAAGATGTCAACCTTTCGATCCTGGTTGAAGTCGCCCCAGGCGGCGCTCCACGAAGAACCGAGCCCCGATGGCAGTGAAACGCTGATATTCGTATAGCTGAGCGTGCCAGTTTGAGCCACGTTGTTACGCAGCAGTTGCTGCGATCCGGCGGCTCCCTGAAAGAACAGATCAAGGTCCCCGTCGTCGTCGTAGTCGCCCAGCGAAATGCTGCGCGAATCGAAGTTGGCACCGTTCAGGACCAAGGCCGACTGATTGCTGAATGTGACCTGAGCGGAGATATCTTTACCGCTAATCAGTCCCAGGACGGCTGTCAGAAAAAACATTCGGAAGAACGGAAACTGCACGGGAGCACTCCTTCAATCAAGTTGCGGGACCTCAGTCAGAATAGTCCAACTTGGGGGAATCAGCAACGATTGAAGCTGCGGTTTCAGATTCGGACGTTCGTCCGGGTCAGCGAACGTAGACGTTTCCGCGGCAGTGGTGGTGGCCGTGTCCATACGGGATTGAATAAGGAGGTAGCGGTCGCGGCGAGGCCATGCGGATGGTTGTCGGGTAGGCCGGCCGAGTGACGATGTAGGATGGCGATCCGGAGCCGGCCTGCTGCATCACGCGAATCACCGCATCGCTGACGCCACTCTGGCTCAGATGCACGATGTCGGGAACATCGAGTGGGCGTTGGATACCTTTGCTTTGAATCGCATTGATGATGACACCATCACTGACACGGTTTTGCGTCAAGGAGATGACGTCCTGCATCGTCACGGGAAGATTCTGGGCAGGATAGCTTTGGTGATACGCTGGTTGATAAGGCGCTTGGTAAACCGGTGGTGGCGAGTAGTAGCGAGCGTCCCGGTCGTTGGCGTTACCGAGGACGTTTCCGGCAACCGCGCCCACGACTCCGCCAATGGCAGCTCCCACTCCCGCTTCATCACTGTTATCGCCAATAATCGCTCCGAGCCCGGCGCCTGCCAATCCACCGATGACCGTTCCGCGCTGCTGGCCGGTCTGCGCAAATGACGAGCCGCTGAACAGAAGTGATGTGACGACAAGAGCACAGCATGAGTATTTCATTTTTCCATCCTTGGAACTGGCAGGCATTGATGTGGGCCGTCGCTCGGCACGCTTCATTATCGACGGGAATACTGCTGGGGGTTGATTCGTAGCAGAATTCCATCCCGTACTGCAAGAAGTAGCAGATCGCCAGTGCTGTCATTGCCATCATCAACAACAACGCTCAGCGTTCTGATCGGGTCATCGGACGAACCTCTTCGATTACTTTCGCGGCCGAAAACGGACCGATATCGAGTTGCTGATCAGTCTGCGATGTTGAGCACGAGTTTGCCGA
This sequence comes from uncultured Planctomycetales bacterium, assembly GCA_963821085.1. Classification (GTDB taxonomy): domain Bacteria; phylum Planctomycetota; class Planctomycetia; order Pirellulales; family Pirellulaceae; genus CAWGCE01. Next base: position 138,332 of record CAWGCE010000019.1, read on the forward strand.
ATTGAGTCGATCTGCGCATTTTGTCAATTGCGTCGTTCCCGTTTTTCAAAGCGAAGACCTCATCGATGACCGGGTGAATCGAACGTTGCGTGACGAAATCGATCATGTTGGCAAAATCCTCGGGCGATCCCATCGTCGAGCCGATGATGTGCAGTTGTTTCCAGAAGACCTTGAACATGTCCAGTTTTTCCGGTGGCCCCTGCGTCGACCCGTAGTTCACGATCCGACCGCCGGGTGCCACAGCGTCGATCAGCTCGGCGTAGCCGGCTCCGCCGGCGCTGTCGATAATGACATCGGCGAGGCCGTGTTCCGCTTCCATTCGTTTTGCCCACCCGGGTTCGTTGTAATCGTAGCCGGCGGTGGCCCCTAGCTGCAGGGCAGCCTCGATCTTCGACGTTGCCGAAGAAGTCACCACGACCTTGGCGCCAGCCGCGCGCCCGTATTGCAGTGCGAACGTAGCCACGCCGCCCCCGACGCCGCTCACAAGCACTGTTTGGCCCGACTGGAGTTGCCCTTGCACGAAAAAAGCGCGATAGGCAGTCAGCCCTGCGAGTGGCAACGCGGCCGATTCGTGCCAATTCAAGTGATTGGGCCGATCAAAAAGCTGGGCTGTGGGGACGACAACATGCGTCGTAAACGTCCCCTGGTCGGGCATGCCAAGGATACGGAAGTCGCCGCTTTGGGCAGCCGGGGAGTTGCCCCAGAGGATCCCCGGATTGATCACGACTTCCTTGCCGACCCAGGACTGATCGGCTCCCTCGGACTTCGTGACCATGCCGGCTCCATCTGATCCAAGGATCATGGGCAACTGTATACCAGGGTACATTCCTCGTGTGATCCAGAAGTCCCGACGGTTAACGGCAGCAGCTTTCAATTCAACCAGCGACTCACCTGCGGTCACCGCGGGCTCGAGGCGTTCCTCCAATCGCAGCGGTTCCTTGACCGCGTGTAGAACAAGAGCTCGCATGCTGAAATCCTCCATCGTTTCGTGTTAATTGCCGGTCAGAATTCCGGGATTTGAGAATTCGGTGACGTCTCGCACCCTGCGTCCAAACTGCTACTTCGGCTCAGACCAGCTTTTCCTGCAGTGCTTCGGCAAGCACGCGTCCTGTGGGTGAGTCGGCGTTTAAGGCGATGTGCTCTGGTGTTCCGGCAGAAATTACCTTGCCGCCATTCTCGGCGGCCCCTGGACCAATATCGATGATGTAGTCAGCCGCCTTCATCATTTGCGTGTTGTGTTCTACGACGACCAATGAATGGCCCATCTCGATCAGCGCGTCGAAGCAGTCCAACAATTGAACAATGTCAGAAAAATGTAATCCCGTGGTCGGCTCGTCCAACAGGAACAGCGTGCGACCTCGTCTTGGCGAAGAAAGGTAGCCTGCCAGTTTGAGTCGCTGGGCTTCGCCAGCCGACAGCGTATTAGCGGCTTGACCGAGTCGCAGGTAGTCCAGCCCAACCTCCATGAGTTGATGCAGTCGTTTTTGCACTTTGTCCTGGCCGCGAAAGCACGAGTAGGCTTGTCGGACGGTCATTTCGAGCACGTCGGCAATCGACTTCCCGCGATAGTGAATGTCGAGCACTTCTCGACGGTACCGCCGCCCCTGGCATTCGCTACATTGCATCATGACATCGGCGAGAAACTGCATGTCGATCTGGACACACCCTTCGCCCTTGCATGCGTCACACCGACCGCCGTCGACATTGAAGCTGAAGTGGCTGGCTTTCATGCCGCGAGTTCGCGCTTCCAGCGTTTCCGCAAAGACATTACGAATGGCGTCGAACGCCTTGATGTAGGTCACCGGGTTGGATCGTGGCGAACGGCCAATGGGGCTCTGGTCGATCAGCATGACATCGTCGAGTTGACCGTCGCCGAATACTTCTTCGTAAGGGTAGGCTTTGGGAGAATCTTTTCCTTTGCGTCGACACAGGGCAGGGTACAACGTGTGCTCGACCAGCGAGCTCTTGCCAGCTCCACTGACGCCCGTGACCAGGCACAACACGCCCAAGGGGAACTCGATCTCCTCGCCCTGCAGGTTATTCCCAGTCGCGCCCTTCAGTCGAATCCAGCCATGATTTGCCGGACGACGGTTTTCCGGGACGACCCGACCGCGGCGTCCCGTCAAGTAATCGCCGGTCAGTTGTCCTTCGCTGGCACGCAATTCTTCGACCGTTCCATCGAATGTGATCTTGCCTCCATCCTCGCCCGCGCCCGGCCCGACTTCCACGATCCGATCAGCCGCGTCGATCATCGCCTCGTCATGCTCAACCACAACGACGGTGTTCCCACGATCACGCAGGCCTTCTATGGCGGTTACAAGCCGATTGACATCGGTTGGATGCAAGCCGACCGATGGTTCGTCGAGCACATACAGCATGTTGACCAGGCTTGAGCCTAATGCGGCGGTCAGAGCGACCCGCTGCGATTCGCCGCCGCTGAGCGTCCGCAGCGATCGATCGAGAGTTAGATATTCGAGCCCGACGTCCCGGAGATAGCTCAGCCGGGTACGGATTTGATCCAGCAGCATTTGACCAACTGCGATCCCGTGTGCATCAAGTTCAAGGTCGTCAAAGAACTTGATCGCTTCGTGCACCGCCATCGAGCAGATCGCGGCAATGTTGATATCTCCCAGTGTCGCGGACAATGCCTCGGGCCGCAGTCGATCGCCGTGGCAGGCTGGCACACACGCGGTAACTTCGCCAGCGGCTGAGGAAGACACGAATATGCATCTTGTACTTACGTCGTTCGAGCCAGGCAAAGAAACCGTCGAGTCCACCAAATTCACGATCGGGAACACCCGCCTGAATCAGTTGAAGATGCCTTGGTTCGAGGCTGGCGAAAGGAACATCCACGGGAATATCGTAATCCTTCGGCCAGCGCCAGCAGCTCCTCGAGTTCATGCTTGTAGGCGGGCGTGTTCCAGGGGGCGATCGCACCGTCAGCAATCGACTTGCGTGGATCGGGAACGATCATTTCCAGGTCGATGGTCCATCACATTGCCGAAGCCTTCGCAATCGGGCAGGCGCCCATGGGGACTGTTGAAGCTGAACAGCCGCGGTTCGATGCGGGGAAACTCCACCTGGCAGGCTTCGCATTCCAATTGTTGGCTGAAGCTGATTCGCATCCACGGGCGACCGTCGATCGTCTCGACCGGTCGCTGCTTGGCATCCCGGCCAAAAATGTCGCCGGCCGTGTCTGCTGGCAGCAGAAGTGAACAACGGCCGCCGCCTTTCTCCATCGCTATTTCGAGCGGACTCGCGGACTCGCGCGTTGGGGTCTGGCTGAGCTGTCAGTCGATCCACAACGATGTCAATTTGCGGCGGTTTACCGTTGCCCTGAGGCAATCGCAGGTCGGTGGCATCCAACGACTGAACGCTGTTTTCCGCAATGCAGCGGATAAAACCCTCTTCGCGCAACTGTTCGAACGGTTTGTCCGGAAATCAGCGATTGGCGAAACGCGACCATGAACCGCGTACCCACAGGAAGCTGTGCCGTGCGAGCTGCAATCGATTCGGGCGATTCCTGAATCAACAGCCGCCCGCATTCGGTGCAATGCACCTTGGCCAGGCGAGCGAACAGTAACCTCAGATAATCAACGACCTCCGTTGCCGTGCCCACGGTGCCTCGACTCGAATTGGATTTCGATTTGTGGGTCACCGCGATCGCGGGCGGAATCCCGTCGATGCTTTCCGCCAGCGGTTTCTGCAGGCGTGCCAGGAACTGGCGCGTGTATGCCGAGAAACTCTCGATGTATCGACGCTGCCCTTCCGCGTAGAGCGTATCCAATGCCAAGCTGGTCTTGCCGCTGCCGCTGACGCCGCAAAAAACCGTCAGCTGCCTTCGCGGCACATCGAGATCGATATCTCGCAGGTTATTGACTGCGACTCCTCGCAGTCGGATATAGCCGTCAGACAAGGGCCCCTCCCCGGAAATTTCCGTTCCATGAATCCCGTATGATACCACGGCTCGAACGCGTAACTAGGTCCGAATCGAATCAGCGGCGAGTACGAATGGCGTGGAAATTACTCGTGGACTCGACAGAATAACTCTCATCAAGGAACTGCCTTCATGGCCCGGGGAAACGGATCAATAAGTTGATATACTGCGGCACGCGTGGAGTGATTTCACCTCGAGTTGAGTTCCTGCTGTGCAACAAGATTTATGTCCACAAAAAAGAAAACAAAACTGACGAATCCGTTCTACCCCTTGCTGGTGGTTGTCGGCGTTGTATTTTGCGTGACGGCCTGCGCTACGGCGTGATGACCGTGAAGGGATTGCGCCCTGAGGAAGCGATGCTGGCGAGCAGTGCCGGTGGGAGGCAGATGATGGTTTGGCTCGATCTGAATGGGTTCAAGTTAATGATGATTGAACTCGGGGTCCTGGCGATCACGACGCGTCGCCGCTATCGCCACGGACGAGTATTGGGAACGAAAGACCCGGGAAGATGATGCTACTGAACAGGCGTCGTCTGTGAATCAGGAGGCGGAGCCTTGAAAATAACGAATTACGAAGCGGTGCAACAGAACCCTGTCGAGATGGAGGGTTCGGACAAATGTCACGTCCGGATTCTAATCAGCGAAGCGGACGGGGCTCCCAGCTTTGCGATGCGACAATTCGAAGTCGAAGTGGGCGGGCATACTCCAAAGCACCAGCACCCCTACGAACATGAGATTTTCGTGATTGATGGCGTGGGAACCATCCTGGAAGGTGAAACAGTTCATCCCTTGAAGAAAGGTGATTTGGTGCTGGTAAAGCCGGACGAAGTTCATCAGTTTCGTAATACGGGTGATCAACCTTTCAAGTTTCTTTGTTTGATTCCCAATTCTGCTACCGGGAAGAACGTGACCGTCGTGCCCGAATGTGGCATTGATCCCGACTCTGCTTCGTAATCAGCGTTGATTTCCCAAGCGATGCAAGGGCGCCGAAGGTGGAGCGTAGCTTGAGCAAGCCCAGCGACGATATCGAACAACTGCGAGATCAGATTCGTTACCACGATCGCAAATACTACGTGGACGCTTCGCCCGAGATCTCTGACCTGGAATATGATCGGCTGATGCAACGACTGCAGCAGTTGGAATCGGCCAACCCACAGTTGGTGACCCCCGATAGTCCAACACAACGCGTTGGCGACCAACCGCTATCCGGGCTGGCCCAGGTCGAGCATCGTGTGCCCATGCTGTCCATCAACAATACTTACAGCCCGGAGGAAGTTCGACAGTTTGCCGAGCGTTCGTCCAAACTGGTCGAAGGGGAGGCAATCGAATGGGTCGTGGAATACAAGATCGATGGTGTCGCTGTCTCCTTGGTCTACGAAGCTGGGCTGCTCACCTGCGCCGTCACCCGCGGTAACGGCCGAATCGGGGACGACATCACACACAATGTCAGGACAATCCCGGGCATACCGCTACGATTGACCGGATCGCCGCCGCCGCTGATAGAGGTCCGCGGCGAAGTCTACATGACGAATGCTGACCTGGTACGATTGAACGAATTGCAGGAGTCACGGGGCGAGCCTCCGTATGCCAACACCCGCAATGTGACCGCCGGGAGCGTGCGGTTGCTGGACTCGCGCACCGCAGCAGAACGAAACCTGCGAATCTTTTGTCATGGCGTTGGCGCCAGCGAAGAGATCGATTGCGCGACCTACAGCCAGTTTCTTGGTCGACTCAGGAACTGGGGAATACCAGTGACGCCCCACGTGGCCACCTTCAAGTCAATCGACGCTGCAATCGAGTATTGCGATGAACTGATTGAAGGATTGCACGAATTGGATTTCGAAGTTGACGGAATCGTCATCAAAGCCGATCGATTCGACCAGCGTGACATCATGGGGTCGACATCCAAGTCACCGCGTTGGCTGGTGGCCTACAAGTTCGAGAAGTACGAAGCGCCCACTGTCGTCAATGAAATCCGCGTGAATGTCGGTAAGTCGGGTGCCGTGACGCCGATCGCCGAGTTGGAGCCGGTACAGTTGGCCGGCACGACCGTCAGCCGGGCCAGTTTGCACAACGCGGAAGAGATCGAGCGAAAGGATATCCGCGTCGGGGACACGATTATCGTTGAGAAAGCGGGCAAAATTATTCCGCATGTCGTACGCGTTGAAAGGCACCTGCGGAAGCGGCGTTTGCCAAAGTACAAATACCCTACCGAATGTCCCGAATGTGCCGCACCGTTGGTGAAGGATGATGGTGGCGTATACATACGCTGCCCGAATCTTGAATGTCCAGCCCAAGTGAAAGAACGAATACGATATTTTGCCACGCGAAACGCGATGGATATCGAAGGTCTGGGAGACAAACTGGTAGACCAGCTGGTGACGTCAAAGCTGGTTTCGAATTTTTCCGACCTCTATCAGCTCACCGAGGAACAACTGGGAGCGTTGGAACGAATGGGGCCTGGATCGTCTGCGAAATTGGTGCGCGGAGTTGCCGCGAGCAAGGATCGCGGGTTGGCCCGCCTGTTGAACGCACTTTCCATTCGTCACGTCGGGCGGCGTGTTGCTCAGCGTATCGCCGGCCATTTCGGTTCCATGGACAACCTGCGGGACGCAAGCGAAGAGGAGATCGCAGCCATTTCCGACGTGGGAGCCATTATCGCCCGAAGTGTGTACGAGTTTGTTCACAGCGAACATGGGCAGCAGGCGATTGACAGGTTGGCAGCGGTCGGTGTCCTGATGGAGTTGCCCTTGGCCGATGCGAAAGAGAGGTCAGACAAGCTGCGGGGCAAAACCCTGGTCGTGACAGGCACGCTCACGAAGTATAAGCGTGATGAGATAAAACAGTTGATCGAACAGCACGGTGGCCGAGCTGCCTCGTCGGTCTCCAAGAAGACGGACTATTTGGTCGCCGGTGAGAATGCTGGCAGCAAGTTGGCCAAGGCTCAGGAACTGGGAGTCGCGATATTGTCCGAAGTGGAATTCGAAGCGCTCCTGTAGCAATTGTGCAAGCCGCTATCGCATTCCCATGCCGATGGCGTTTGAGGCTGGCTTGCCCGCAGCCTGGCGGTGTTCAGATACGGCGACGCCAGCGTTGCCAGCGTCGCCGCTACGATCGGCAGAGTTGTTCTAAAGCCCCTGACTTCCAATCGCCGACGACTAAGAAGCGCAAGCTCTGCGTCGCAGTTGTCCGCCTGGGAAGATTGACATGATTCACACAAAGCCGATGCCCGTGTTGCTTGTACTCGGAGTAAGCCTTTTATCGGGATGCGCCATGTGTGCGAATCCGTTTGATGAGTGCTACGCAGCATTCGGCGGCAGTCGGCCTCGCGCAGATATGCTGGCAGGTCGCGTCGGTTCCGCGTTTGCGGAAGCCGGGCAATGGTCCGAGTCGGACGCGGACTACGAACGCCAACCTGTTGAAACGGACGCACTCGCGACCGAAGGCGACAATTCGTACTACGACGACTATTTGTCGTCAGAAGATTTTGAGAGCCCATCGGTGATCGAGAATGATCCGGTGCTCGAATTGGAGCCGCCGTACGATGACGAAGTAGATTCCGATGAACAACTCGAGGACGACTTCGATCTTCAATCGCCTACTGCCGCAGGACCAAGTGCACCCGCAGAGTTACTTGAGGTGCCAGCCGAACTCGAGTTGGAAGCCGACTTCATCGACGAGTCGTTGGACTTGCCAACCCCGGAATCTTCTTCGAAGCCGGCCTCCATGAGCGGCAATCCGCTCCGCTTGTGAGTTCCAGCCTTCGCTGGAACCATGTTGCCAAATGTCAACATGAAGCTTGGCCGCATCAAGCGACAATTCGCCTCGCGCCGAGGTGAGTTGTTCGGGGGTCTGGTATTGCTCTCTCTGACCTCTGACTGGCCACGCGCCAGTTGAAGCGCGCTTCAGACGGCGCAATTCGCCAGATCCGCAAGGTCGACCATCTTGGGCCGGTTCCAGGAAATCGCGGCTCGCCAACGGTCTCTTGGCGTACACTTGTTGACGTCGTTTTGTCCCCGGACGACAACGTTTCTGGAAATTTATCCGCTTGTTGTTCGGCGAAGGTTGAAGTGTGAAGCGACGGAACACCCTGCTGCTGATTGCAGCGATTCCCATTATTTACGGATCCATGTGCCTGTCAAAATGGGCTCATTCCGAGCAGCACGTCCACGCAGGCAGGAATTCTGTCGGCCGCAACATCGGCGCCGGTGAACTGTTTACCGCACTCGATACGAGTTCTACGTTTACTGACGGTCAATGGTCGATTCTGACCGAATCGACGAACCGAATTGCCGCACGCTGGCGTAACCGACTGGGTACCGGCTTTCATGTGGTTGTCCACACTCCATTTGTGCTGGCCGGCGACATCAGCGAGTCCGGATTGGAACAGTGGTTTCAATCCACAGTTGCGCCCTCGGCCGCGGCGATGACTCGAGATTATTTCGAAACGGTACCTGATCGGCCTGTCACCATCCTGCTGTTGAAAGACGAGTCGAGCTACCGCAAGGCGGCCCACGAGATCTTCGGCCAGGACCACGTTTCGATCTATGGTTACTACAAACCTTCACGACGTTGCGTTGTGATCAATTTGGCCGCGGGTGGGGGCACCATCGTCCACGAACTGACCCACGCCCTGGTCGATTTTGATTTTCCTGATATCCCCATCTGGTTCAATGAAGGGCTGGCTTCATTCCACGAGCAGTGCAACCTCATGATGACCGATGTTGGCCCCGTCATTGCATCGCTTCCCAATTGGCGATTGCCAATTCTCAAACAGGCGATCGTCGATGACGAGTTACCATCGATTCGCGAATTGATGCAGACTGTCGACATTCATGGATCGGAAGAGGCGATCAAGTACGCACATGCCAGGTACTTTTGCATGTTCCTGCATGAGCAAGGTGTGCTGGGTGATTTCTATCAGGCATTTCGGGAGAATTTAGCCGTGGACAAAACAGGGATGGCCACCCTGGCGGAGTTTTATCCAGACACCGACTTGGACGCACTCGACAGTCGATTCAGGCGTTGGGTGATGACAATACGAGTGAAGTAGTTACGCTCAAGTGAGGCAACGATGACGATCGAGGGAATGCAGGATTTAAGTGCGGCCGAAGAGACTCCGGTCGTCGTACCGAAAGTTGCGGCACCTTCAAGTGCTCGCCTGGGACGCGTCTTACATCTGGTCAACGGCGAACACTACTCGGGTGCGGAACGCGTCCAGGACCTGCTGGGGCAGCGATTGCCCGAATGCGGGTTCGATGTAGGTTTTGCCTGCGTAAAACCAGGAAAGTTTCCCGAAATGTGCAACGCCCGTGAGGCGACGATGCATTTGACGCCCATGAGTTCCCGTTTTGATATGGCGGCCGTCAGGCAATTGTGTCAGATCGTGCACGATGAAAAGTACGACATTTTGCACGCGCACACACCGCGGACAGTCATGCTGGCAAGCATGATTGCAAAACGTACCGGTCGGCCGCTGGTGTATCATGTGCACAGCCCCACCAGTCGAGATTCGACGCGCCGGTTGCAAAACCTGTTGAACCGATGGATCGAAAAAGCCAGCCTGCGACGTGCTACGAAGTTGATCACAGTGTCCCGAAGCCTGGCTGCGCACATGGGTTCGGCAGGATTCAGCGACCAGCAAATTCGCGTGGTGCCCAACGGAGTTCCCATGGCGTCCCAAAAACGGTCTGCGGCAGCTCCAACTAGCCCTTGGACAATCGGCTCAGTTGCACTGATCCGGCCTCGCAAAGGAATGGAAGTCCTGCTGGAAGCGGTTGCCATCCTGAGAAAGGAGGGATTGCCGATTCAATTGCGAGCTGTAGGGCCATTTGAAACCAAAGAATACGGCGAGAGCTTGATGCGGATGGCGGAAGATTTGGAGCTGACGAGCTGCACGGAATGGACTGGATTCTGCCAAGATGTTGACACCCAGCTGACGAAGATGGACCTGTTTGCCCTGCCCAGCCTGTTTGGCGAGGGCTTGCCCATGGTCGTGCTCGAAGCCATGGCTGCCGGTGTTCCAGTGGTCAGCACTTTTGTCGAAGGCGTCCCGGAAGCGATACGCGACGGACGGGATGGCGTGTTGGCCCAACCTGGGAACCCGCAGGATCTGGCTCGCTCCATTCGATCCATCATCAATGGCGAGCTGGATTGGACGCAGTTGCGCCAAAACGCAATTAGTCGACATGCAGAGGAATTTTCCGACGCCTCGATGGCGAAAGGATGCGCTGCCGTCTACGCCGAAGTACTCGCCGAGCGTTGATGCCACGGAATCGCGTCGAGACTTGAATCGACCGGTGCGATTGTGCACGCTGGAGGGCCGCCGTGACTGTCGATATGATACGCTGACGGTAGCGTGTTACGGGCTTTTTAAGGTGTTCCGGCATGGATGCGAGACGGCATTTTCTTGGCTTCGATCAGCCCGCAGTTCAAGCGGTTGGGCAATTGCTGGTTGACCGCTACCGAAAAGCTCGACTGGTGGACTTGAGCTCGGTTATCGTCGTCGTGCCGGGTAGTCGTGCAGGCCGAAAAGTGCGTGAGCATTTGATGCTCAGCTGCGCGAACCAGCGTTTGGGGCTGCTCGCACCGCAGATAGTAACGGTCAGCCATTTGCCTGAGAAGCTGTACCAGCCACAACGCCCTTTCGCTTCCGACGCGTTGCAGCAGGTCATGTGGGGGCAAGGGTTGAAGCAACTCGATCTCTTTAGTCTGCGACGACTTATCCCCAACGCGCCGGCCGCCGACGCAGTGCGCCCTTGGTCCGAAAGCGACTGGATTGAATACGGTTCGATCCTCTGGCGGCAATATCGCGGGCTGGCTGCGGAAGGGCTGAGCTTTGCCGATGTGTGTGAAATGGGAGCCCAGCTGGACGAATTCCCTGAGGCCGACCGATGGACAGCGATGGCCGTATTGCAGCGGCACTACCTTGACCAAATGGATCGGCATGCCTTATGGGATAAGCAAACTGCCAGGCTGGTAGCGGTTCGCAAGCAAGAATGCGTTACGGATGCAGACATCTACCTGCTGGCAACTTCGGACTTGGGAAGAACACTGCGCAGCATGCTTGAACAAGTCGCCGAGCGAGTCACCCCCTTGGTTCATGCTCCGGAAGACTGGTCAAATCTGTTTGACAAGTTTGGTTGCTTGAAGATTGACGAATGGTGTGAGCGAAGAATCGAACTGGACGAGTCGCAATGGAGCGTTGCAGACCGACCAGGAGATCAGGCTCGATTGATCGCGCGGCAATTGGAGCAACTCGGGGATGAAGTACGCTTTGATTCGGTCCGCATAGGTTGTGCGGACGAACGACTGGTACCTTACGTACGTCGACTGATGGCTGAACTGGATGTTCCGTGCCGTTGGGGTCCCGGTCGGGCCATCGAAGAATCGGGCCCTTATCAACTCCTGAAGAATCTCCACGATTGGTTGCTGGATCATCGCTTTGCAAGTCTGGTGCGGGTCGCACGCCACCCGCAGGTTGGCAGTTGGCTCCGCCAGCAGGCGAACGTCAGAGACAACTGGATGACCGGCCTGGACAGATTACAGCAGCAAACGATGCCGTCGTCGAGTAGTGCTTTGCCAGAGCGCACTTCCGCGTACCGTGCAGTAAAGCCGGCACTTGACGCGCTGGCGACGCTACGCGGCAGGTTATCGGGAGAGCCACGTTCGCCACGGGCATGGACGGCGGCGCTCAGCAGCATCTTCGCAGAAGTTTACTCGGCACCTCCAAGGATTTCGTGCGACGTGGACCGTCGGTTCGAGTTGCAGGTTTGCGACGATATTCAGGCCGCGATTGTGGCAGCGGCCACGATACCCGATGACTGTACGACTCCAATGCGATCGACCGACTTGATGCAGTTGATAATGAAGCAATTGAGCGGTAACTCGATTCCCTCGCCGAGTGACGCGGATACCATTGAGTTGCTGGGTTGGTTGGAGCTGCCACTGGATGATGCCGAGCACCTGCTGGTTGGCGGATTTAACGAAGGCTTTGTCCCACAGGCGATCACTTCCGACCTGTTCCTTCCCAATCGCATCCGCCAGCACCTCGGCATCGACGACGACCGGCGACGGTACGCCCGAGATGCGTACGCACTGACGGTGTTGCTCGAATCGCGAACGACATTTCACCTGGTCACGTCCAAATGTGATGCGGATGGTAATCCGTTGAAACCGAGCCGTTTGCTATTTGCAACCGATGAAGAGCGGATCGTCCAACGTTGGGATCGTATCCTGACGGCTACTGGCGAAACCGATTTCGCAGGCTTGTTCGATGTGGAGCAAAACGACTTTGGTTTTCGCGTGCCCGCGGTGGTAGATCCGGAGTTACCGTTCGAGAAGATTACGGTGACCCAGTTCAAGACTTTTCTCGAATGCCCTTACCGGTATTACCTGCAGTGTAGATTAAAACTAAAGACCGTCGAGCATCATTATGAAGAACTGAATGCTGCGGCTTTCGGAAGCCTTGTTCATGACGTGTTAGCCCGTTTTGGCAATTCTGAATATCGCAACCTTGATGACGCAGATCAAATTAAGGAGGCGTTGGACCGATACCTGGACGAAAAGACCGAGCAAGTCTTTGGAACGCGACCGCTCACTGCGGTGAAGGTACAAATCGAACAACTCCGCGAAAGATTGGGCTATTTTGCAGAAACACAGGCCCGCTTGGTCTCTGAAGGTTGGGAGATCTTCTACGCCGAATCGGATGATGCAAGTCAAACCGACCAGATCGAGATTGATTGGACCGTGGATGAGGCAATTGTGAAACTGGTCGGGCGTATCGACCGAATCGACCACCATCAATCCGAAGGCCGATTCCGGGTATTGGATTACAAAACGTTCGATGCCAGCCGCAAAAAGACTCCCGATGAAACGCACCGATCGGGAGGCGATTGGAAGGATCTGCAGCTGCCACTCTATCGTCACCTGGCGGCGACGAAGGGGGTCGTGGGCGATCCTGAACTGGGTTACTTCATTATCGGGAACTCGCAAGCGGCCACGGACGTTTTTTGTGCCGATTGGGATGAGGAAGTTTTGGAGTCGGCAGACGAGAAGGCTCGCGAGGTGATTTCGCGCATCCAGAGGAACGACTTTGGCGAGCCGGTCGTGCTGAACAGCAACTACGACGATTGGAAACGCATCTGCCTGGAGGACATTCCCCGGCGATGAGTCCAAGTAATGCTCATTCGACGGCCGCTTCTATTTGGCACAGCGCTGGCACAACACGATATATACTGTCTTGAGAATAAGTGTCAGATCGGTTCTGATCGCATAACACAACCATAGAGTTGCGATGCTGCCCGCGATAACGCCAACCGCCAGGCAGGGATGCTACGGACTTGCCCGTCTGGGTGATACGGGGACGCGGTTACCATATCTACGTCTTCTCGAAGCAACGGTAACAACTTGCCAAACTGAATCGGCAGGTAGCTGCAATCAAAGTCCATCGACGCCACGATTTCTGTTTCCGCGTAAGCGATCCCGGTCGATATGGCTGCTGCGACGCCAGCATCGACTCTTCCTCGCTGAAGCACGGGAATGACGATTGTCACCGGTTCGCGACTGGAAGAACGCAGGTGTCGTCGCACGGGGGATTTGCTCCCCCGGTCGATTAACGCTTGATAGTAGGAAAAATGGAAAAACAGGGCAAGTTTGCCTTGAGCCGGCAAGACGATTCGATTGCTTGCTTTCCGGAAGAACCGAAGTCTTGTCTTTTCTTCCGCCACGCAGCTCGCGTCCAGTTGCTGAAGTCGCTGTCGTGGGTGAGATTATTGCCGGTTGTCCGGAACGATCACAATCAGCTGTGAAGGAATTCGATGGTTCGAACGCAAAGCACGATGCTCCCCTTGGGCACTCAGGCACCTGGATTTGAATTAACCAGTGTGGATGGGTCGACAGTGTCGCTGACTCAGCTTGACCAACCGGTGTTGCTGATGATGTTTCTCTGCAATCACTGCCCTTACGTAATTCACGTAGCACCTGAGATTGCCAGATTAGCCCAGGAGTACCAGCATCGCGGTGTCGACATCGTGGGAGTCAGCTCGAGCGATGTTTCAAAATACCCGATGGATTCGCCAGAACAGATGGTGCACGAAGCGGAGAACCGCGGTTATGTATTTCCGTACCTCTACGATGAAGATCAATCCGTGGCCAAAGCATATCATGCAGCATGTACTCCCGATTTTTACGTCTTCGATCGCGACCGCAAACTGGTCTACCGTGGACAGCTTGATGCGAGTCGTCCCGATTCTGGCATTCCATTGACTGGAACCGACTTACGAAACGCGCTCGATGCGACGCTCGCAGGTCGGCCGGTCAATCCGGAACAGAAACCAAGTCTGGGCTGCAATATCAAGTGGATCGAGGGTGAGGAGCCGACTTACTTTGATCCGGTCGGAATCGCCAAGAACATGGGTTAGTGCAGGTGGAGCGGACGGTCCGAAAGTCCCATCGGCGAATTGCCGCTGCATTGGATGCTGGTTCGTCCTGGTTGCCACCTCTCCGAGATGTCGTCCGTTTCAAGAACCGATGTTGGTCGAGAATTGCCAGGTCATGTTACAGGTTCCAGCCGAAGTCATCCTCGACGACTTGACTCTCCGCATGATCTGTATCGGCTTGCGAGTAGAGCGGGTCGTAAAGCATCGTCAGTTCGTGGCTCGGCAAGTCCGGGACGTGCGAGTCGACCCAATCCTCTGCCGGTGAGTAGTCCGACATCACCGCGTCGACTCGGGTTTCGTCTTCGGAAGGCCGTGTCGCTGTCTCCAACCTGGTCGTCACAAACCGGAAGTCGGAAGTCACGGCTGCAGACGAACTGGCTGTAGGCAATGACCGGAGCGCGGAATTTGTCTGGCTATTTGTTGTCAGTTGATTGATCACGCGGAGTGGATCGAGGGGTGTGAGCAGTCCATCTCCCGTGACGTCCAGATAGGGAAAGCTGCCCGCCGTATCACTTGGAAGTTTGCCATCGGGATACTGGGACAACGCGTTTACGGTTAGCAGCGCGTCCAGCGGGCCAATGAAACCGTCGTCATCGACTTGCAAGGGTTCGAAAGGATTTTGCCATTCCGATTTCGCGTCGGGTTTAATCGCGTCTGCGAAGGCATTTCTCAGAGTCGTGTAGTTCGAACTGACTGCCAGTGAGTTGGCGGTGACATTGAACGT
Source organism: uncultured Planctomycetales bacterium (assembly GCA_963821085.1). GTDB lineage: Bacteria > Planctomycetota > Planctomycetia > Pirellulales > Pirellulaceae > CAWGCE01. The sequence goes on from CAWGCE010000019.1 coordinate 153,431, forward strand.
CATCGAAATCTCATTGTCGGCGTCCAGCACAACAACGTCTCGATACGTGATGCCCCACGAGTCATACCAGACGTCGGATACGCCATTATTGTCGGCGTCGACATCCTGCAACCAGGGAAGGTCACGGCCATCTGTAAATCCGTCGTTGTTCCCGTCAAACCCTGCCTCGTTGACACCGAGTATCTGGATGTCGGCGGACGGGAAGTGGCTGTTCAGGTCGTCCTGCAAATTCTGAAGGTAACCAAACTGGCTACTGCAGTACGATCACGTGGAATGCCCAAAATACCAGCCTGACGCCTTCCCGACGAAATCCCGGGGCGAAACCTCGGATGTGTAAGTTGGTGAAGTCAAATTTACATCCACCAGTCCGAAGTCCGGCACCGCGAATACGATCCGCTCTTCAAGCGACTCAATTTCCATTCCGAATCTTCGCCTTTTCACGTTTTGGAATCTCCTGAAAGCGCTACCGCGAATACTACTTTTAACCAACCCACAGAAGGTCATTTGCTCAGCCACCAGTATATCCAAAGCGTGAAGAACATCCCACAAATTGGACACTGCGATGGCTGACTTTTTCGGGCCAAATAGTACGGCCCGCACGACTTGCATGGATGAAAATACAGGAATTTTCCGAGCACAACTTCACAAATCCGGCAGTATTCTTACGATAGGAGACGGGCGCCATTCCAACTGCGACAGGTAGTTTCAGGTTTTGGCGGCAGTCCGAACATCGAGTCAGGTGTGACCATCCGCACGTGTCATGGACTTGATTGGGAAAAGAAAGGGAAACCTGAAGAATCGTAGAGACAGGGAAAAGCTGATCATCAATGGGAAACAAATCGAAAAAAGCCATGGCGGATGCTGCCTCTCGCGGGGATCTGGATCGAATGCGAGGCCTGCTGGCGGAAGGTGTAAAAGTGAATTCGATCATTGACGGCCGGTATGGATGGACTTGCATTATGCATGCCGCGTTCCATGGCAGGACCGAGGCGGTTGCGTTGCTGATCGAACATGGTGCCGACGTAAATCACATCGACAACGAAGGGAATTCGGCAATTACACTCGCGGGCAGCAAGAACCACTGGGAATGCGCCGAAGCTCTCGCGGAAGCGGGAGCCGACGTAACTCACGAGAATCTCAAGGAAAAAAGTGCGCTAACCTATGCGAGGCATGCAAAGCAGAAAGCATTCCTGAAGAAGTGGCAATCTCAGGAAGTCGAGAGTGAATAATCGCACACGACGGCGCAACCCGGACCCTGCACCGGCCTAGCGTAAACGGGGAAACGTCCTACAATCTACCGTTCGGATTTCGTTGGAAATCCCGAGGCTGTAGCTCAGTTGGTAGAGCAACGGACTTTTAATCCGTAGGTCCTGGGTTCGAGCCCCAGCAGCCTCACTTTTCCGGTCGGTTTGGTGCTCTACGATTCGGCGCCGATGGCTCTTTCGTAATCATCGGCATTCGTCGTCCAGAGATTCTTCCGTGACGTAGTTCGTCAGTGCCCCTATCTGCTCGATTTCAACCGTCACCGTATCGCCAGCGGTGAGGTAGATCGGCGGTTCGCGCGTCGCACCGATACCATGCGGCGTTCCGGTAAGGATCACGGTGCCGGGAAGCAGTGTCGTGCTGCCACTTAAGAATTCAATCAGTGACGGAACGTCGAAGACCATGTCGCTGGTGCTCCAGTCTTGCATCGCTTCTCCGTTCAGCATTGTCCTGATCGCAAGCCGGTTCGGATCAGTGATTTCGTCGGTGGTTACCAGGCAGGGGCCCAAAGGGGCAAACGTGTCAAACGTTTTCCCCCGACACCACTGCCCTTCGCCCCATTTGATCTGCCAGTCTCTGGCGCTGACATCATTGGCACATGTGTAGCCCGCAACGTGATCAAGAGCCTGCTCCTTGCTGACGTTCTTGCAACGTCTGCCGATCACCACTGCCAACTCACACTCAAAGTCGACCGCATCGCTCCGCAAGTGCCTCGGTAGCTCGATTGGAGCGTCGGGGGCCTGGACTGCGGAACTGGCTTTCATGAATACGCACGGGTTTTGCGGGATCGTCATCCCGCTTTCTTCGGCATGCTTCACATAGTTCAAGCCAATACAGTAAATGTCGGCTGGAACAACCGGTGCCAGCAAGCGGGACACTTCAACCGTTTCGCCAGTGTCCTCGGGTGAATCAAAAATGTGGCCGTGAAGTCTTGTGACGTGGCTGCCATGATCTTTGCCCCACGTGATTCCTCCGTTGGCGTCTTCAAATCTGATGATCTTCATTTGGTGCCTGTGTTACATCTCAAGCAATTGATCGGAAGGGAACACCTGAGATGCGATTTCGCTGCGGTGCCCAGTATTGGTGAAAGTCTAGAGTTGACCCTGCCCCGCTTCAATGGTGCCATGAACTGCTTCAAATCATCAATTGGAATTACGTTTCCGAGATCGCTCGTCGCCTGCAAACAGGTTAGACTGCTGGAATCCCAGCTGCATTTCGCTCCTTTCTCTCGTTGAGGAATTCAGGAATGAACCCCGAATCGGCTGCACCGTTCGTTCAGTACCGCTGTGTTTGCGGGGCCGACGTTTCGGTGAATCCTCGGTCTGGAGGCAAGTGCGCATCGTGCGATCGGTTCATTTCACCACAAATGCTGATTGGCGACGTCACTCAGACAATTGTGCTCGGGACCGAGTTGACACCAGGGAAGATACTCCCGCTCGTTGATGATCATGAGATGATCGGCCAGTCACTTGAGTACTTTCGTATTGTTGGTCGATTGGGGCAGGGCGGCATGGGGGCGGTTTACCGAGCACTCGACGAGTCGCTGCAGCGGTTCGTGGCTTTGAAGGTAATCTCCAACCAGAATGAAACTGCCGACGCAAAGCATGTCGAGCGACTGCTTCAGGAAGCGCGGGCTCAAGCTCGCGTTAACCACGCCAACGTCGTGCACATTTATTATGTCAGTCGACAAGAAGACAAAATGCCTTTTCTGGCAATGGAGTTGATTGATGGGCCCACGCTGGCCGAACGAATGCGCAATGAGCCGCTGACCTATAAAGAGGTCGTGGAAATTGGATTGCAAGTTGTCGAGGCGCTTCGTCAGTCTGCTCGCTTCGACATCGTGCATGGCGATATCAAGCCCAGCAATATTTTGCTGGCCGACGGCAAGATCGTGAAACTCTCTGACTTCGGACTGTCGCAACGGATTTCGACCTCCGACCAGAACACGGGAACGATTGCAGGTACTCCGTCGTATATGGCTCCCGAACTGTTTGATGGCGACACACCGAACGTACAAACCGATCAATATGCGCTGGGAGTGATGCTGTTCGAAATGACTTTTGGGCGGATGCCGTATTCTTTCGAAACCAGCAGCTTGCAGGGGGCGATGGCGGCTCATCGTCAGGCGTCGATCGAGTTTCCCGAGACGTGGCCCAACAATTTGCCTATTGTTTGGCGGACCATTCTCCAACAGTTGCTGGCCAAGGACCCCAAGGACCGTTTTGAATCCTTTGACGAGGTTGGAAGTCGGTTGTTTCGTGCACGGCCGAATAATGTTCGAACTTCCGGGCGAATCGTTCGAGGCATGGCTTGGATCATCGACTCACTAATCTGCCTGGCAATCGTCGGCATGTGCGTCGGACTGATCGGATTGCTGAAATCACTCATCGACAACAACCCGGGCAAAGGCTGGATCGTCAGCCTGTGCGGTGGGGTCTCGGTTTTGCTGGCCTTGGCCGTGCCTGCCATGATTGGTTTTGTTCAGTCGAAATGGGGAACCACACCCGGCAAAAAATTGATGCAGATACGCATCGTTGACGAGCATGGATTGCGCCCGAATCGATGGCGCTTGGCGTTGCGCTCGGTTCCCCAGTTCTTGCCGTGTTGGGCAATGCTCTACAGCGAGGCCATTGAAATCGTCATCCCCGAATTTTTCGCCAACTCCTTGGCTGGCGTGCTGGTGTCCGCCACAGCCGTGGATGCCGCCGTGGCCATGTTCGCCCGCAGGGGCCGCTCGATTCACGACTGGTTCTTTAACACACAGGTTGTGCTCGACGACGGCCGTGGCGATTGAAATTTCCTTCGCCGATCGCAGCAATCGCCAATCGAGGCTAAACGCTGGCGAACCGATTCTCTGCAATTTGAACCGATTGATGATTGTGGTCGGTGCTGTAGAAATTGCCCATCACCAGAACATCCATGTCGGTGCGTAGGAAACAGGAAATGGCTTCTTCCGGCCGAGCCACGATCGGTTCCTGGCGATTGAAGCTGGTGTTCAGGATGATCGGAACACCGGTCAACTGATCGAAGGCCTGGATCAGGTCGTAATACCTTGGATTCTCCTCCCTTTCAACTGTTTGTATTCGTGCCGTGCCATCTTGATGGACGCCCGAAGGGATCAAGCTGGCTCTTTCGGCTCGAACTCGGGGAGCGATCGTCATGAACGGATCGGCCTGCTTGATATGAAACCACTCGTTGACCTTTTCACGAAGAATGACCGGTGCAAAGGGTCGGAACGACTCGCGGTGTTTTACGCGTGCATTCAATATGTCCTTCATGTCAGCTCGGCGCGCATCGGCCAGGATAGAACGGTTCCCCAGTGCCCGCGGCCCCATCTCGAACCTGCCCTGAAACCACCCGATGATCTTTCCTTCTGACAGGTCTTTTGCGACGCGTTCCGTAAGTTCATCGTCGGGCAGTCGGTCATAGTTCATCCCAAATTGGTCCAACGCCGACTGGATCGCGTCCTGGTCGTAGTCTTTGCCGTAGAATGCATGTCGCAACTGAAACTTTCGCGGCTGCCGAAGGGTATGATGGTGGTGCCACAACGCGCTGCCCATCGTGGCGCCAGTGTCCGAGGCATTCGGTGGGATCCAAACCTGTTCGTAATCGGTCTCTTCAAGGATCTTGGCGTTGGCCACACAATTCAGAGCCACTCCGCCAACAAGACAGATGTTGCTTGAGCGACTCCGTTTGGAGGTTGCGCGGACCGTATGCAAAATGGCTCGTTCAACAACCGCCTGTAGTGCATGGGCAATGTCGAAGTGGTGTTCGTTCAGGTCGTCCCCCGGATGTCGGGCGGGGCCAAAGCGATCGTAGAAGAGCTGTTTGAAGGGCTTGGCAAGTCCGTAACAATCAAAATTGAAATAGTCCATGTTCAATTGATAATGCCCATCGTCCGTCAAATGGACGACGTCGTAGAACGACTTGAGGTAGGTAGGTTCGCCGTATGCAGCCAGCCCCATGACCTTGCCTTCGTCGCCGTTAGGCTGGAAACCAAGGTGTTGTGTCACGACGGTGTAGAGAATGCCCAGCGAGTTGAAGATGTTGGACTTCCAAATCCGTTTCAGTGAATCACCGCCGCCACGATAAATACTTGTCGCGGCGTCGTCGCCATATCCGTCCATGACGAGAACGGTCGCGTCTTCAAACGGCGAAATGTAATAGGCAGCTGCGTGTGAGTCATGGTGGCCAACGCCGCGAATCGGCGGAAGGGTGCTCGTCTGGAAGTGCTCCCGCAAACACCTGGCCAGGAAACGCGTGCCTTGAAACAACTGGTTCTGCTGCGGAGGATGAGCTCGCACGTGGACCAGGTTGAGACTATGTGGAAACTTGCGCATCAATGCCCAGCTGAGCGTGCGCCAAAACGTTGGGATATGCCAGGGCATCGTTATGCAATCGATGTCGTCCAGCGTGAGACCACGTTCCGTAATGGCTGCATGCAGCGCTTGGGTCGGGAACTTTTGGGTCTTCTTGTTTCTGTTCAGACGCTCTTCTTCAATCACGACTTCCAACTGGCCGTCGTTAATGAGGGCCACGCCCGTGTCGTGGGTGTGGCTCACCATTCCAAGAATTCGCATTGCGACTTCCCTTTCGCTGTTGCTGACGATTACCCCATCAAGATATTGGATTCCGGCCAGAAACGCACAGATCGGTTTCTGGAGGCACGTTTTTCCCGAAGAAATTGCAATTTTCGAACGGCTCCGGCGGGAAATTCAGGGCGCTGCCAAGACTCGGTCGGTGATTCCACAGACAAGCAAAATAAACTTAAATTGTTGAATCCTGTTCAAAAACGGTCAAAACAAATGTTGTGGCCGGCATCCGAACCGGATGGGTTCCCGCCTGTCTTTTTGGTTAACCGCGACGAATGTCGTACGGTTTTCCTGGCAGAATCAAGATTGCATCAATCTGCGATTCTGTCAGTATGGAGTTGTCGGTTCGCGCTAACGCGGCGCGAGTTACTAGAAGCCTGTCAGTACGCATCTTCACGGCCGCCGAACATCAGGCATGGTCTAGTGGAAAGGAGGTGTTTCAGTGAATTGTTTCTGTACTAGCCGGGGTGGCGTCGCCTAGCGAGTTACCGGCGGGTAAACCGCTGGCCAGCCACCAGCTCGTGCCAGATCCTTTCCGATCTAACACACGAGTCCAATCGGACCCGGCCGCATTCTGCGGCCGGGTCTGTTTTCTTATACTTTCGTCCGCCCGATCAAGTTGCGAACGGCCGCTTTGGCTGCCTTTTCATCTTCTGGCAATTGGATCACCTGGGTGCTGCCGGGTATCGGCAATGGATAGTTGCCGTTGATATCGGGAACAACCGGTGGTGTGTCGTCAAAGCTCGTGAAGTTGTCGACGGGTGATTCGACCAGGCACGACGCCATCGCATCGTCCATCGTGACCACTTTTCCGGAATAGGATGCCAACCGACCAAGGATCGCAGTCATGGTGCTCATTGCACCGTACTCACCTTCATTCGGCATCTCGCCACACCGCAATGCGGTGAGCAGGTGATGGTGTTCTTCCTGGTGCCCGCCGCCACCACCCTGACCAAAGCTCCACGATTCGTTACCGGCAGCGTCGTAGATGCGTGCCCCGGAAATGTTGCACGAACCGTTCGTGCCATGTGCGTGCTCGGAAACCGCGTTCCAGCAATTCGGTATGTGTCGACACTGACTGAACATCTTGGAACCATCGGCGTACGTGTATTCAACGGAATGATGGTCGAAAATCTGCCCGTGGTCCTTGCCTTTGCGAACTTCGCGGCCGCCGATTGCGTTGGCGCGGACCGGATAGTCTCGCTTGAGCCAGTTTCCCACATCGAGATTATGGATGTGTTGTTCGTTGATGTGGTCACCGCAAAGCCAATTGAAGTAGTACCAGTTGCGCATCTGGTACTCCATTTCTGTTTGGTCCTCCGTGCGTTCACGGACCCAAACGCCGCCACCGTTCCAGTAGACCCGGGAACAGACGATGTCGCCGATGATGCCCTCGTGCAGTCGGTTCATCGTCTCGATGTATCGTTGTTCATGATGTCGCTGTAAACCAACAGCCACCGCCAAGTTTCGCCGCTTTGCTTCGGCTGTCGAAGCGAGGACTCGCCGCACGCCTGCTGGATCGACCGCAACCGGTTTTTCCATGAAGACGTGCTTGTCCGCGTTCACCGCCGCTTCGAAGTGCAGTGGTCGAAAACCGGGTGGCGTCGCCAATATGACCAGATCGACGTCGGACTCGAGCACGTGCTTGTAGCCGTCAAATCCGACGAATTGTCGCTCTTCAGGCACATCCAGTTTGTTGGCATGGTCACGTTGCAGTGCTCGAACGCATTGGGCGATGCGATTTGAGAATGCGTCTGCGACCGCCACGAGTTTCGTGGGACCCTCGGTATTCATCGCCTGGGCGGCAGCTCCGGTGCCTCGTCCCCCGCAGCCAATCAACCCGATTCGAATCGTCTCGTCACCGAATGGGTGAGCCGCGTTGGCCGCCTGCAGGTGGTTTGCAACGGCGCCGGCCGCTACCAACAAGGAAGAATCACGGATGAACTTGCGTCTCGTCGATTTGCCGTGCGCCCGAATTGTCGTCTCGACTCTGTTTCGCCATTGTTCCAACCTCGCCACAAGTTTGCCTTGAACGGACCACGACGGGTTATGATACGTCGAAACTCCACTCCCGCTGATTTGCCATGTTACAGCTTATCCCAAAATGGACACTTCGTATGCCAGTTGCCCTCGGTGATCGCACATGATTGGCTGCGTCACTTGCGATTTTTAAGTTCTCGAACGGTGATTTTGCTGGCGTTTTGCCTGATGGCTCCCGTGATGGCGGCGGAAGTAGACTCTTATCACGAACAGTCTTCCCATTGCATGGGAACACGTTTGTCATCAAGGCGTATGGCGCTTCGGAGGCGGATTTTGCCGCAGCTGCGACGATGGCATTCGAACGCATTGACGACCTGAATCGATGCCTCAGCGATTATCTTGCGGACAGTGAAATCAATCGACTGACGGCACCCGGATCGGATGCGTACAGCCGGCCGGTTCGCGTGAGCGAGGAACTATGGCATATCCTTCAGGCCTCAAATTCGATCTATCCAGAAGTCGGAAGGGGCGGTCGATGTCACGATCGGGCCGCTATCGCGTCTTTGGCGGCGAGCCCGCAGGCGACAGGAGCAACCCTCCGCTGTTGATATTCGCGATGCGAAGCAACGCGTAGGGTTTTCCAATTTGGAACTCTCGGAAGGTATCGTGTGATGAGCCAACGTTCGGCTACGCGGTGAACGGATGCGGTTGGACTTCGGGGCGATTGCCAAGGGTATGGCGGCAGATGAGGCGTTGAAAGTCATGCAGCAGCAGCATATCCCGTGTTGCCTTGTCGATGCGGGCGGCGATCTGGCAATTGGCAAAGCGCCGCCTGGGCAAGTGGGCTGGCAGGTTCATGTAGCTCCGGCTGGTTCACAGAACGGCACACTTGCCTGCCTTCTGTTGGCTGGTTGCGGTGTCGCGACCTCGAGCGATGCCGCTCGTGGATGTCTATTGACGGAGACTATATCTCGCATATTATTGATCCTCGAACTGGGCAAGGGTTGACTCACCGGATCGCAGTCACCGTCGTGGCACCCACCGCGATCGAAGCGGATGGCCTGGCATCCGCAGCCAGCGTGATGGGACAAGCGAGCGGCATGAAGCTGATCGAAGCAGAGCGTAATGCGGAGGCGGTGCTTCGTGACGCTGGAGTCGCCTTCCAGTCGGTCCGGATTCGATGCGAGCACGCCTGCAAAAACAACTGGATTCGACCGAATCGCGAAATGCGACATCACCGGTTCCATGAAAAACCGCCGCAAGCTTCAGTGCCTATTGCCGAAGTAGGCGGATTTCAGCACAATAAGGTCTTGCGCGGACGCCGTGCCCCTGGGAGAGGTGGCTGAGTGGTCGAAAGCGCCGGCTTGCTAAGCCGGAGTCTGTCATTGATGGACCGCAGGTTCGAATCCTGTCCTCTCCGCTCGAAGTAATAAAGAAAACCGCTGCCGAATTGATCGGCAGCGGTTTTTTGTTTCAGATTCACCCGCGGTTTATAGCGCGTCAAATACGTCAGTGAAGACCTCATCGCTGAATTCGGTTTTCTCGATCGACTCTCGCCGTCCCGCAGAAAAACTGGCGAATGCCGCATCGATGCGTTGCGGCAGAGTTGGCACGTTGGCCGTTCGTTGACTCGAACTCACGTCGAAGTCGTGCCAGCCAACGGTCGCCGGCGCGTCGCTGGTTGGACGAGCAATACCAATCGACTGGAACTTATTGCTGTTCCATTCGATGAAGTCCTGTCCGTCGACGAATCCATCCATGTTGATGTCCCCGGAACAGTAGGCGTTCGCCGTTGTGAACTTGTTCGAGTTCCAAACGATGAAGTCGACACCATCGGTCGTGCCATCCAGATTCAAATCGCCCAACAAGTATGCGTCTGAGAATCCGTTGAACGTTGCCGCCTCCGCCAACCAGGCGTCGCGATCACTCAAATCAACCAGACCATCGCCGGTCAGATCGAAACTCGGATTGTTCGCCAAACTGCTCACTTCGGCGGTCAATAGATCGATATCGAAGCAATCGTAAACGCCATTGTCGTCGAAATCGCCATCGATGGCAGTCGCACCGGACGCTGTGAGCACATAAGTTCCGCTGCCACCCTCGGCACTGACGGCAACATAATAAGTTCCAGCTGTAGCAGCAGTGAACGTAAGCTTGGCGTTCTTGCCGTCGGCAGCGGAGTTTGCATCCGCCATCAGCGTGTTTCCGCCCGCGTCGACAATTCGAAGGTTCGTATCCAGGGTATTGTTGGGAACGTTATTCGGATCATCCAGCGGTGTTGTCGTTTCCAGGACAACCGTTTCACCACCGGCAAGCGCCAGTGAATAGACGTCATCTTCTTGAGCCGCAAAATCGATCACATCACCATCGAAGACCGTCGCGGTGTCCTGCGAAATCGTATAGGCGTTCGTCGTGTCTAACTGGACGCCAATGGTTGCCCCGCCGCCGTTGTCGTTGCTGTCGCCAAAGATGATGTCCTGGTAAGCGAAGCGAACTGGCACAGGGCCACTCTCAAATACTTGCACCTGGAACGTGGCAGCGCCGACGTCGTTGAAATGGGGTCGATCGTGCCATTGAACGATCAGCGTATTCATGCCGTCCACCAGCAACTCTTGCCAGTAGACGCTGCCCGCCGAGTCATCAATGTCATCCCAGAGCGGTAACAAGGCCGTAGCCCAATCGCTTGATGGAAGGGCAGTATTCGAGTAACCCAATTCTTCGCCGGCGGCCGCTATGATGCCGCCGTTGTTGCCGATGGTCACCGAGCCAGCCGGAAAAATATCGTTGCCCACAGTGGTTGAGACCGTGGCCTCGCCGTCGTCGCCCAGCGTCAGCGAGGCACCAGTCGCGGAAATATCTACAAAGCCACTCGGATCGTTGTACTGCGAATGACTTAATGTCCCACCGTTCAAGACACCGAGAGCTCCATTGACGTTGTCCAAAGGTCGCGCCATTGCGGATGGTACTCCGTTCGGCTCCAGATCGTAAACGAGATCTTCGGTGACCAAAACCGCGTACGATGCAGTTTGGCTCGATGTAATTCTGATGCTGTGCTCACCGGAGGTAGAGGGTACGTAACCAGCAATCGCCTGGTCTGCGTTGCTGATCGTGGCTCCTGCAAGACTCGTCGAGGCCGTGGCGACGACAGCACCAGACGGGTCCAACAGTTCAATGAGTTCCGAGGTGAACGATCTTGATATTCCGTCGATAACCACGTCGACTGGTATTCCGGCTGATGCGTCAAATGAATACTGCTCCACATCGTCCATCGACGCGGTGTTGACGAGATCGAGCACGTCACCGTTCGCGAGTGCGGGCGTATCCACACTGAACGTCACGGCCGTGCTGGTATCCTGTTGATAGCCAACGGTTGCACTGGCACCGTTGTTAAAAGCCGGGTCACCAAAGTCGACATCCTGGTAGGCGAAGCGCCAGGACACTTCCCGATGCAAAGACCTGAACCTGGAATGTGGCCGACCCGATATTCGAGAATCGGGGTCGGTCATTCCATTGCACGATCAGCGTATCCGTGCCGTCGACTTGGGTCTCTTGCCAGTAAACGTCACCTGTGTCGGCATCGATGTCGTCCCAGAGTGGCAACAATGCTGTTGGCCAAGCCGAATTCGGCAATATCGTGTTCATGGTCGCGAGGTCCTCGCCTGCAGCAGCAATGATCCCGCCGTTGTTGGCGACCGTTACGCTGCCGGCCGGGAAAGCCGCATTGCCTACGGTCGTCGTGATGGTCGCTTCACCATCGTCGGTGAGACCCAACGCCGTTCCCGTCATTGAAATGTCAATGAACTGGCCGGGGTCATTCGATTGCAGGAATTGCGTGCCCGCGATCAATCCGTTTGATTGGCCGATGGCGGCATATCGTCCGGAACCCAATTGCAGAAAGGAATCCTGGATGTCGATCGTGTCTCCAGCGTCATTCAACAGGTCTTCGACATTCACGTTGCGGTAGATGTCAAAGTTGTAAGAGGTCTGCACGTCTCCGGTGACCTGAAAAGTCACGTTGCCGGAAGTGTTGACTGCAGTGAGAGGCACGATGACGGCCTCGCCTGGCGCCGCCGCGGTGGCCGAACTTCCCAAGCCGGTGAATGTACCGGTGATCGTTGCCGAGGCGTCGGTTGGCGTCACGATTGCGGTGACAGACTCGCCCGCTTCAACGAAGAAATTGTAGGCGTCCGTATCAGTGGCTCCGCCCAAGGAACCGGGATTACCGGCGCTGACGGATCCCAATCCGGCGCGAACTCCAGTTTCGACAAATGGCTCGATCGAGATGGAGAAGAACCGTTCATAGTTGTCGCCACCGTTGCCGTCTCCATTACCGTCCAGTGCCGTCAAGAAGGGATTTTCCGTTCCGCCCGAGATAATCGAAAAACGGTATTCACCAATTCCCAAAGGGCCACCAATGACATCCAACTGCACGCCATTGGTGCCGACCATGTATTCGCTGTCCACTCCCAACGTGACGACCTGGTCGTCTGCTGTGTCGAATAATCCGTCGGCACCAGCACCCCGCAACTCGTAATTGGCTCCCTCCGTCACAGATGCGGCGTCCATCAATTGATCGTAGACAACATAAAAGTCCTGGATCATGTCGGTCGCAGTGGCGAAGCCGCTCTCGGGAATGTTATTGACATAAGCGACCTGCGGGGCGTCGATTGCCTCGGTCACGCCGCGGCCTGAATTGACTCGGCCCTGACCCAGCAGATTGTCGAATCCACCGTTCAGCCCGTCGATGTCGTCGGCAGTGCTCATCAACTGGGCGGCAACCTGTTCCCGCGTCCACGTTGGATTGGCAGACCAAATCAGGGCAGCGACCCCGGCAGCGTTGGGCGACGCCATGCTCGTCCCGGAAAGGACGCCGTAAGTGTTGCCCGGCGTCGAGGAAAGGATGTTGCTTCCGGGTGCCGAAATGTCGACGCCGTCACCGTAATTGCTGAAGCTGGATCGCAGGTCGTTGCTGTCGGTGCTGACGACCAACAGGCTTTCTTCAAAAACTTGCCGGGCAGGGCTCAACGAATTATCGTTACCAGCGGAATTGAAGTGCAACACGCCGGCATCGTACATGTATTCGAAGGCGGCATGGACAACCGGATCGTTTGCCCAGCGATCCATGCTGTAACTGGTATTCACGATATCCACACCGTTATCGGCGGCATAGGTAAAGGTCTCGGCAATGATGGCTGCCGTCCACGTTCCTCCGTCGAACCATTTCAGTGGCATGATCGTCGCGCCGCCCGCGGTGCCGGCAATTCCCATTCCGTTATCCGTGATACCGGCTGCAATTCCTGCGACATGCGTCCCGTGGTTGTCGCCCGAAAGTGCGTCCGGATTGTTGTTGCCGTTCAGAAAGTTCCAGCCGTTCACATCATCGATGTATCCGTTCCCATCGTTGTCGATTCCATCGCCGGGGGTCTCCCCAGGGTTCGCCCAGATTGACGCTGCCAGGTCCTGGTGCTGAATGTCGACTCCGTCATCCGTAATGCCGATGACGATATCGGAATCACCAAACGTGACGTCCCATGCAACATCGTTGCCCATCAGAGGGTGGTGGTATTGATTGTCGTATTGAGGATCGTTGGGCGTGTATTCCCGGGGGTCTTCGCCGGCGTGAATGAAGTTCGGCTGGCTCCATAGCACATCGTGCGAATCATCCAGCTTGGACATGATCCTGATGACGTCCGCTTCCGGGCCCATGTCAATGTGCACCAGTTGGAACGAACTGTATTCCGTCGATGCGACATTGATTAACGTCTTTGCGGGTTGGACCAGCGGTTGTTCGAGCTGTGCTTGCCAGGTCGACCTCGACGCCGTGTAGATATTGGGGTCGATCGCCTCGACTTCGAGGGCGACCAGAAGTTCACCCGGTACGTAGGACTGCTGCGCTGCGCGCTCCATGACCTGTTCGACCGTTACTGCGTCTTTGGTGAACGGGTCGCCGATGGGAGCAGCCGAGAGGATGTCGGCTGCCAACAGTTGCCGAGCTTCGAGTGCTTCCAGTTGTAAACCCTTCGCCCCAGTTTGTCCGGTCCTCTTCTGCGATCGCCTTATCAAGAGTGTCCCCTTCATCCGTAATTGTTTCATCAGGAGGCCCGCATCCCCAAACACAAGCTGTCAGTTTCGCTGAACTGGATTCGGATTCGAGTCCAAACGTTGCCAGAGTCGGTGAGAAAGTGACAAGTCGACGCTGGCAAACTAGAGCGCGTTTACTTTATCTGTAACGTCTTTTCGCTGAGTTGGTACTGCTATGTAAGCGCCGCTAACGCTATACGTATGTGCGACACGCACTAGCGCCGAAATCGATCGAATGAAGACGATTCAAGGCAATGGGGATGTCTTTGCCCTCGACCGGTTGCTCGCGACGAGCTGAATCGGCGCCAAGGCTCTGCACTTGAATCGCTCGCAACGGGGCATGCGGGTCCAGCCCTTTGGTTTTCTTGCCGGCGACTTCGGCAACGCGTGCAGTGAGATCTCGGGGAGCTTTCTCCCATTGCTGCATTGCCACATCGATTGCAGCTACGCTGGAGGTGAGCTCGGCAACGCCACTGCTGTTAAACTTGGTGGCGTTCCATGCGACGAAATCGGTGCCGTCAATCGAGCCATTCATATCGATGTCGCCCAGGCAATAGGACGCAGCACTCATGAACTTGTGGGCATTCCAGATGACAAAATCCTGACCGTCATTTGTACCATCCAGATTGACGTCACCGACGATCAGGGGACTGGCGAACCCATTTGCCATCCCAGCTTCTGCAAGCCAGGCGTCTCGGTCAGCCAGGTCGACGACCCCATCGCCGGTCAGATCGTATGCAACTGGATTTTCCTGGTTGGACACTGCGACTGTCAGCGCATCGATGTCCACGCAATCATACAAACCGTCAGCGTTGAAATCACCATCGACTATGGTCAACGCATCATAGGAAAGAACGTACTCGCCCTCACCCGTTTCTGAACCAATCGCAACATAATAAGTAGCGTTCATCCCTGGTGCGAAGGTCAAGCTGGCATTGCGACCGTCGGTTGCCGAATTCAGATCGGTCGCCAGGATATTTCCATCGGCATCAAGAATGGTCAGGAAGGGGTCGAGCTCGTTGGCAGGTTCGTTGGCCGGGTCGTCGAAGGGCGTCGAAGTGTTGAAGACCGCTTGTTCATCGTCGTTGAGCGAGAACGAATAGGCATCGACTTCCTGCAGCGTTATGTCAATGACATCGCCATCAAGGATATTGGCCGTATCGAGCGAGAGGTTGGCTGCTGCAGATGGGCTGCGTTGCACGCCAATCGTCGCACCGCCGCCGTTATCGTTGCCGTCTCCAAAAATCACGTCCTGATAGGCAAAGCGTGCAGCAACAGGGCCCGTCTCAAAAAGCTGCAATTGGAACGTCGCTGCTCCCGTTTCATAGTAGTGAGGCCGCTGATGCCATTGGACGATTAGCGCATTGATGCCGTCAATCTGTAATTCTTCCCAAAATACATTTCCTTGCGAATCATCAAGATCGTCCCAGAATGGCAAGAGTGCCTGGTTCCAGGCCGGCACGGGCAACGCGGTGTTGAATCGTCCGGCGTCGGCATTTGCCTGGGCGATAACGCCGCCATTATTCGCAATGGTTATCGTGCCCGCTGGTAGCAGTGCATTACCAACCGTCGTGGTGACCGATCTCTCGGTTTCGTCCGACAGGTCTAAGGCAGTTCCTGTCGAGGAAATGTCGACGAAAGCGGTTGGGTCGGAGTAATGCGTGTGTCCAATCGGTTGTAGAGCCAGAGAGCCCAACGCACCACCGTTCTCGCCGTCCAGCGGAATTGCAAATCCGACCAGGTTGTTTGGTTCGAAATCGTAAACAAAATCTTGCAGCACCAGTGTCGAGTAGATGGTCGCCTGACTAACGCTGACACGGACGGTGTAGTCGCCATCGCTGGCGGCGACGAAATCCCGGATCGACATTTCAGGAACACCGACATTGGTTCCCACAGCCTGAGTGCTCGCCGTGGCCACGAGCAAGTCAGATGGATCGAATAACTCGACGACAGCTGTGCTCATCGATGCCGAGATCCCATCGATGACGATGTTCAGAGATGCCCCGGAAGTAACGGGGAACGAGAACTCGTCGTTGTTCAATTCGTCCGTGGCTCCAATGGCGGCGAAGCGACCTGAACCAAGTGGTAAATACGAGTCGGAGATGTCGGTCGTCGAATGAAGTGAACTGGCCAGGTCTTCGATGTTCACATTGCGATAGATGTCGAAGGAAACGGAAGTGGCGAGATCGCTGTTGATTTCCAGGGAAATGGTACCGGTTTCAACTACCGGGACGAGGGGGATAATCACCGCTTCCCCGGACGCCGTTGCGATTGACACACCGCCAAGGTCGTCGAACTCTGCCGAAAGAGTTGCCATGGGATTTTCTGGCGTGACAATTGCCGTGACCAGTTCGCCCGCTTCCGCAAAGAAACTCGCCGACGCCGTGTCGTCGAGCAACGACTGACGATTACCCAAGCTAGACGGTGCTGAAGCTTGCGGCCGGACCAGTGTGCTCAAACGCCTCCAGTTCGACGGTCAGGAACGCCTCATAGTCACCACCACTGAAGCCGTCACCGTCGCCATCGAGCGTACCGTAAAATGGATTGGTGATACCTGTTGCCAATAATTGGAATCGGTAATAGCCCAAGCCCAACGGGCCATTCGCGGCGCTGATGTTGATCCCGTTGGTGCCCACGCGATATTCGCTGTCAATCAACAGTGGAATGACATGGTCATCTTCGGTATCAAATTCGCCATCCGCGCCAGCTTCCAGGAGTTCGTAAGACGCCGCATCCGTTACGGAAGCTTGATCCATGAACTGGTCGAACGTGATGTAGAAGTCCTGAATCGCATCGGTACTCTTGGCGGTGCCCAGATTTGAAAAATTCCCGATCTCAATAACTTGTGGTGCTGCCAGCGTTTCGGTTAACGCTCGACCGGAGTTGATTCGACCATTTCCGAGCAGACCGATGAATTCCTGATTTTGAGTACTGATGTCATCCGAGGTCGCGAATAGTTGTGTCACGACCTGTTCGCGCGTCCACGTCGGATGGGCCGACCAGATTAGTGCGGCGACGCCAGCAGCATTGGGGCTGGCGTGGCTGGTTCCAGTCAATTGGCCATAACCGTTGCCAGGAATCGGCGCGAGAATCGCGGTCCCTGGCGCGGCAAGGTCGATTCCCGTGCCGTAATTGCTGACGATGTGGCGGACGTCGCCGTTGTTTGTATTCGCCACCAAAATCGATTGTTCAAAAATCTGGCGCGGCGGGTTCAATTTGTTACCGTTTCCGGCGGAATTGAAATGCAGAACGCCAGCATCGTAAAGGTAATCGAACGCTGCATAGACCGAGGCGTCGCTTGCCCAGAAATCCATGTTGTAACTGGTGTTCACGATGTCGGCGCCATTATCGGCGGCGTAGGTAAAGGCCTCAACGATCATCGCCGAAGTCCAATCCCCGCCGTTGACGTACCACTTCAAGGGCATGATTGTCGTACCGCTGGCGACTCCTGCGGTGCCAAGATTGTTGTCCGTGATGCCGGCTGCCACGCCGGCAACATGCGTGCCGTGAATGTCACCCGACTGAGCATCGACGTTGTTATTGTTGTTCAGGAAGTTGTATCCGTGAATATCATCGACGTATCCGTTCCCGTCGTTGTCGATGCCGTCATTCTCGACCTCTCCCGGATTGACCCAAATCGAACTTGCCAGATCTTCGTGGTCAATGTCGACACCGTCATCGGTGACAGCGATCACGATGTTCGGCGCGCCCAGGGAAACCTCCCAGGCAATGTCGTTGCCAATTAACGTATGGTGATACTGGCTGGGGTATTGCGGATCGTTCGGAGTAAATTCGCGCGGATCGTCGCCCTCGTACAGGAAATTGGGCTGACTCCAGAGTACACTGCGTGAAGCCTGAAGGTCACGCATCGTGGCCACGACGTCGGTTTCCTCGCCGAACTTCAAATGCACGAGTTGCTGCGACTTGTACGGTTCAGGTGAGGATTCGATCAGCGTCTTCATCGTGGCCTCGACGGGTAACGATGCATAGTCGTGCCATGGTCGTTCCAAAGCCGTGTAGACGTTAGGATCGATGATGTCGGATTTGACCGCGACAAGAAGTTCGCCCGGGACAAAGTCGGTTGTCGCTGCACGCTGAATGACGCTTTCGATATTTGTGTTGCCCAACGCAAATGGGGTCGCAAACGCATCTGCGGCGAGCAGTCGTCGGTCTTCGAGCGGCTCCAGTCGTAGTCCTCGCAATTGCCTGCGAGCGAATGTGTTTTTCCACTTTCGCTTCTTCATGATTGCAACGACACCTTGATGATGGTGTCGTTCGCTCGATCGGTGGCAAGTCGTGCAGCACTACCGTCCCTGCACGGACCCCCAGCAGACTGTAAGAAAAAGCGGCAGCCAGTCGGAAACGCTGTTACGGCGGCGGGCAAAGCTGTGATCAAGGCAAGAAGTTCTCCGGTATCGAGATTGCTGACGCAAACCCGGGCAAACGCTGGACTGACCCAAGCCTCATTCTAATCCGGATTGAAGCAGATTGCAGCCGATTTGCGATGGAGAAATCATTGTTTTCACGAACCAGCTGGGGCCAAGTGGTCGTTACTTGCAATGTAAGCCTTGGCTCGCGGAACCACGGCAACTCGATTCCATGGAATTACCTTCGCTCGAAATCAGAAAGTCAGGATCATATCGATGGCGAACGTGCCTTCGTCATAACCAAGTGCCGGCGACCAATCGTACCTCATCTCGGGCCGGAAAATCAGATTGGTCGTACCCGGGCGAATGTTGGCTCCAATCGTTGTTTCATAGTAGGAGTAACTGCCGCCGGCTGGAGGAACGCCGCCGAACGGAATGTAGCCGGTGACATTATCGCCCTTCCACCACTCCATTCGATGCCCAACGCCAGGCAATTGTTGATGTTGTAGAACAGATACTGGTTAACACCAACGTTGTCCTCACCGGCAGCGGTGCGCAGCAGGTCACTCTGCAAGACGTAATTCCATTGGTCGGTCAAGGCCATGTCGAACACCATGCTGTGCGAATAGCCTTCTCCACGGGCACCAAAGTCGCCCGCTGTCGTGATCAAGGTGAAATTCAGCCTTTCGGTCAGTGGAGTGCTAAAGCCGCCCAGAAAACTGCTACCGCCGCCGAATTGGTCGAAGCCGGTATCCCAGCCAAGCGTCCAACCAAAGTACAGTTCCGAATCTTCCAAACCGCTGTAGGTGGCCAGGACACCGGTGTGAGTAAACGGTTCGCTGTTGTACATCGTGATCGAGTGGCTGTAGAAGAAATTGTTCGGTGCCGGCACCGACTCGTACCCGACCAACGTAAAGAAGTGGCCGAAGATGATCGACATGTCGGGACCGGCCAATTCGCCATAAGCTTGCGGTATTGCCCAGCCGTAGATGCCATGGTCCAGTCCGTTTTGGTAATCGTAGACTCCGGGATTGTTACCAAAAGACTGAGTGTCCTGTGCATCCACGCCATACATGGCATCGACGCGGAATCCCCAATCCCAGGTTGAGTTCGTAGGACGCGCCTCTCGCTGAGCGTAGAACCATTGTTGGTTCAGGTTGAGACGATCCGGATGATCGTTGAAAAGTCCATTGGCCTGGTTGTAGTACCCGGCGGACGACCATCCTCCAATGGTGAAAGGCGAGTTTGATTGGCCGGTCAGATGCGGCCACAACGTCCATGCATCAAAGCTCGCAGCGTTGCAGGGTCCGCAACCGGGAGCGGTACATCCATCGGTGCAGCTTGTGGTGGTGCAGAGGGAGTCAAGATGGCTGGCGCCGCCCCATCCGGGTGAAACCATGTGACCAATTCCTGCCCCCATGATTCCGCCAAGACCGCCTGGTGCCTGGCGACAGGTGCCGCCGCAGTTGTTACCGCAACTGCTGCAGATCATGCCACTCAGCCAACCGCCATTGTCTTTTGTTCGCAAAGTGTGATCACGGCCGCAATCGCGCTTTGCGCGATCGAACCAGGACTGGTTACGGCCGCCCGCACATCGCCAAACCTCGTCGCAGAACTGTCGTTCTTCGCAGGCGTTTACTTCGTCGTCATCACCGATCACATGGTCCAATGTCGTCGGGTAGTTTGTTCGTCGACGCGGTCTCGGTGGCGTGATAGTTGGCGGTTCGAGGATCGAGTCGCCAGCATCGATTGCAGAATCGACCGCATCTTCAACCGGCAGTTCGTCCAGTGTTTCATCTTCCGTGGGAGGAGTGGCAGCTTCGGAGTCGTCAAGCAACGACGGAAAATCCAGATGCAACCGCGGCTTGGCTTTTCTGGGTTCTTCGGTCGTCGTCGGTTCCGAGCGATCCAGAAGGTCCTGAATTGTGTCTTCCATGCTCGGCTCACCCTTGGGAGTTGTCCCCGGCAATTCGGGTGCGGCCGGTAGAACCTCCGGAGTTGGTACCGGTGCCGATTCTGGAGTCTTGATTCCCTCGAACAGTTCTTCGATGTCCACTTCGTCTTCGGGTTCGCTGATGATCGGTTCCGCAGGCGCAGTTACTGGAGGCGCGGTTGCTGGTGGTATGGTGGGCTGCGCTAGCGGTTTGACGGCTGGTTCCGAGGATTTCTTCAGCGCTTCCTCAATTGCATCGGATAAATCTTTGGTGCTGTTGTCCTCCTGAGCCAGCGCTTGGTAGAACGGCTTGGGTAAAGGAGCTTTCTCAAGTGTTCGGACCGAAAGCGGTTGTTCCAGCCGTTCCAAATCGCCTTCGTCCAGATAACCTGCTTGCGCGACAGTGTTGCGATGCTCAGGGGACCGAATATGGCGTTGGCGTCGCGGCAATTGCGACACAATCGGTTGCCGGACCGATGCCCCCGAAGCCTGCCTGATGGTCGGCTGGCTGCTATCGGTCTCCAGGTAGCCGGGTATCGAGATCGTCGCAGTCCGATTGGTACCGGTGACAATCGAATTGGCATCCTGCGGATTACGCGGAACTGGCTCGTTTTTCAGCAACTGGGCAAAGACGTTGTGGGGGTCCTGCTTGGGGTGCGGAGTGGGCCCGTGTTTGCCGCGTTCTTGAGCAGAAGCAACGGTCACCGTTGCGATGCAGACCAGGAAGCAGCGGGTGATAGCACGAAGAAGTCGGTAGGGCATCCAAGCACCTTGTTCCAAACAGACGGATATTCGTTGGGACCGAATTTGTCCATTCAACTGTTCGGAAAGGCATGATCGATACGTTGAGGATATGCCGCATCAAGCGCATCCCTTGCGGAACCGTTAAAGTTGATGCCGTTAGAATCGTTTTAACCCGCAACGTCTGCCAATGATGACGGTGTTGATAGCATGGAAAAAGCCACCCCCCGCAACGCGGGGGGTGGCTTTAGCGGAAAGCTGGAACTGATAAAAGGTCGTGGGTGTCGAGACAACGATCCCGGAAGGCTAGGTTACCTTCCGATTCTTTCTCCGGTCGCATGTTGTGGAATTGGCGACATATCAAGGGCATCCTGGACGCCATCCAAGACACGTGGCGCAACCTCGAAGTCATCAAGGACGGGTCCGTGTTCATGCGCACCATACGACTCGTACGGGTCCGAGGTATAGGTTCCGCCGTCGACAGGCACGAACCCTTCTGGCGTCCTCGAATATCCCGGGTAAGAGTCCGCTCCGTGGCGCGCCTCACAATTGCATTGGGAGTTGCCTTTTGGGCATATGAATGGCTCGCTGAATGGAGAGGTAAGGCACTGCGGTGATTTTCTCAGCAGCTTGTCGCGATCCATGTCGCGTTTCATACGATGCCACGGGGATTGACCGCGACCCCCGGCACATTGCCACATGCGACGACAAAATTCCCGTTCGCAGGCAGGATCGATCTTATCGTCATCCAGGATGTCCCCCAATGTGTAAGGGATGTTGGCTCCTCGCACACGACGAGGTACGGCTGCCGGCATAACATCCTGATAGCGATCTCTCGAGAAAATTCCTGTTGGCGGGCCCGCTTCATCGTCCCCAGCGAGCGAATCGAGGTCGAGTTCGGCGTCTTCATTGCCATCTTCAGTGACCGGGCCGGTTTGTCCGTTCTGGAGGGAATCGGTGGTCTTTCTTTGGCGGTACTCGTCGAGCGTCCGGGGCAAATTGGGGGATTCCGAAACACCCTGTGCTGGTTGCGGAGTCATTCCGCTATCAAGATCAAGATCGCCAGCACCGCTGTCATCCGCATCGAGCTGATCCAGAAGATCGCGAGCTGTTCCCAGCACGTCGTCGAGGTCCTCGTTGGTTGCCTGGACCAAGCGAACGTGCGACGGCAGGGGAGCAACTTGCGTTGTTGTACGTGTTGTTGCAGGATGTCGCTGCGCAAGGCATTCGCGAGATGTCAACGCGACACATCCGGCGACGAGCAGCATCAGGAGGGTGGGGCGAAAGTTCATGATGGATCCTGTGTTTCGAATGGCGTGTGCACTGGGCGTGCAATCCGGTTTTTCCATCAGATTCTTCGGACCGAAAAAACCAGCAGGATGAGACCTGCGGCTAGTCGCATCACGATGCGTAGAATCGTCAGGATCGTTTCGGGCGGCACAATGTTACCGACACTTGAAACTTGGCCACAAAAATGCATCGGGGGGGGGCCACGCAACTCGGACAGCTGGTCAAAAGCAAGCTAAGGTTTAGCAAGTCGCGGCAGCTCCGATGTCGCTCTCACACTGCCTGGCCACAAATTGCAGCAGACATCATGACCAACCAGATAAAGTTATTTCTAGTTTCCGATGATGGCCCCACAGCGGTCGAATACGCCGTGATGTTGGCGCTCATTATGGGGGTCATTGCAGGCGCGATTTCGACGCTAGGCGGTGGAACAGGCAACTTGCTGCAAGATAGCAATACGCAAATGACGAATGCTGGATTCGGCTCTTAGAACAGTAGCCACCACCGCCGTCGGCCGAGCCGCAGCCATCGCGAAGTCGGCCAGTTTCAACCGAGCTTAGGCGGCCTGTCGAGAAGCTCGATGGAAGTGTGAAGGTTTCACAGAATCCAGCAGCGCTCCGTCTGGACCAAAGACCTTCACCTGATCCTCTTCAATGAACCAGACGGCGTGAAAATCGCCTTTGTTGATGCGGTGTCCACAATACGTTCCTTCGTGAATCAGGAGCGTTTCTCTGGCTTCCGCGTTTCTTGGTGCGCCATATCGGATCAAGAGATCATCGATCAGCTGTCGAACGCGTGTTGGGTTGGATGAATCCATAAGGCGAATTAGGCTCGGCAATCATCAATTTCATTCCGTTACGAATGTTCCATCGGAAGCAAACATCCGTTGACTTGCTATCAGTTCCCCGTGCCGTTGTTGTCACCGCAAATTACGTCACCGGTGCAGACGCTGATGCGACCGGTACAATCGGACCGGTCAACCAGAGACGAATAAGGCGAGTCCCTCATGTGCAAGGAAAAAGCTGCGGAGAATCGTCAGTGGCGCGTTTAACTGCAGCCGGCGGGAGTGGCCACAGCGCCTTAGCCGCAGATCGGGAATCCCTCTTCGGTGCACCGGCCGATGCAGACCGAACGCACGAACGCAGTTCCGCGGCGAGACTTTGTGGCTTCCGGCAGGTGCGATCGAAGGCACTGAGCAAGATGGGGTTTCGTCAACGGGCGACTTTTCCGCTCACTTGAGAAGTCGCCGTTCGTAGCGGCGGCATCTCACACCGCCGCTCGACAAAACAGGTTGCGCATTCGCATGGGCCAATACCTGGCTGAGGGCGTTAAGAAAACCGAACAAAATTGGAGATTTTCCGACGGTGCACAACGGTCGTAAGTCGACATGCCGGCGCTACCGCCCGCTGAACTCGCTGAAATGGTAAATCCGTTGAGGGAGCGAGGACGATCCACCTTTTCGGATTGGGGGTCGGCGTGCGACAACTTTTCCCCTCACTTCGACTCTGCGTTGGCGTGTGCGGGCTGTCGCCCGTCCAAGATACAACTAACGTTCACGTCGCCAAGTACGTTGATAGTCGTTCGACATCGATCGAGAAACCAGTCCACGGTGAGCAACAATCCAATGTATTCAATTGGTAAGCCGACGGCGGTAAAGACAAGCGTCATTGTGACCAATCCCGCTTCTGGAATCCCCGCCGCACCAACTGACGCGATGATCGATGTTAGAACTACGATCAACTGTTGCCAGATCGAGAGATCTTGCCCGATAAGTTGCGCGACAAATAACGCGGCCATCGCTTCGTACAACGCTGTACCATCATTATTGAAGTTGGCCCCGACCAGGGCACCGAGACTTGCCGATTCTTCTCGCAGCTTTACGTTTTCCTTGAGGCAGGCGTAGGTCACGGGCATTGTCGCCGTGGAGCTGCCTGTTGAAAAAGCCATGACCAGTGCGTCACGAGTGCCACGGAGAACCTGTAGTGGATTTGCCCAGGAAAAAAATTTGATGTGCGCCAGATACCAGGTCGTCTGCAGCGCCAAGGCGATCGCCACCGCCAAGATAAAGGCGCCCATGGCCTTGAATGGGGTAAACCCTTCCGTGCCGACGACCTTGGCCACAATCGCAAACACGCCGATGGGGACGAGGTGGATGATCCAGTGCAACACAGTAAGAAGCGTTTCGTAAGCGATTTCAATGATATCCGCGACGTTGTTTACGACCTTGTCTTTTACGTTCCGCATTGCGATGCCAAAGGCGACTGCAATCAGAATCACACCAATGATGTTCTGCTTGTCCCCCAGCGGTCCCATGATGCTCTTGGGGATGTTTTCGACCAGTAATTCAACTGGCGACCTTCGGTCTCCCCCGTTCTCCTCCTCGACTTGCTGCTCGACTTCGAAGCTTGTCCACGTCCCTGGTTTCATGATGTTCGCGACACCTAAGCCAACCGCAACTGCCACACAAGTGTTGAGCACCAGCAACCCAGCTAGGCGGAGGGCCTTGTGTCCGGGGATGTCCGTAGTGAGCATCACATGGGAAACCGCGACGAGAATCAACGGCGGCGCGAGCGCTCCAAGCAGGCGTAGGATGATTTGGCTGGGCATGTAGAACATGATCGCACGCTCGCCCAAGATCATGCCGGTGCCCATCCCAGCGACCATCGCAACGAGAATTCGAAAATAGAGAGGAATAGCGTTCCAGCGTTGAAGCAGGCCGCGAGGCTTTGAACTGCTGGCGATTTTGGATTTTGGCGAATCGATCATCTGTCACTCGAAATCGGAAAACATGTGACGACGTGGCGCGATGACTTGCTGGGGAACTTTATCAGCTTAGAACCGGCCAATCAATAACTGTCGCATGTCTCCTCTCCTCGCCAGGGAGAGGTTGGATTAGGGGTCAGGAAATCTACCAGTGCCAGTATTGATTGGCCGGTCCTAATTCCATTCCATTGAGCTTACTACCGTGGCTAAGCGGATGCGGATCAATCGCGTGGCATCGATAAGAGAGCAGCTCACGCGATGCGGCCCCCTTTGGTCGAGACAGAATGGCACCGGCACCGAAGCATCTGGCTACGTGAGAATGCGGAGTGGCAGGAGTTGGTACCTCATTCAAACAACCTGCGTATCCCACGGGTGTTCAGTGAGGATCTTTCGGCAGGGAACGAGACGGCGTCCGACTATCACGCCTGGAATCCAATCGGTTGAGGGTCTCAGAATGGCGGCTTACGGCGGACGGCGAGGTACGCTTGCGCCGGCGCGGTAACCCTCGTAAGATGGAAGACGGCAGGGGGACGAACAATAGCAGCAAGAGCGGCATGGATGAGCCGAATCAGCGTGGCAGAACAAGCAACCAAAGCCGGTGAACGGATTAATGTGGTCATCATGGCTTCCGCCGGGACTGGTAAGACACACCAGCTGTCGAACCGCTATCTCAAACTCCTCCTGGATGGCGAGTCGCCCGAACGCATCCTGGCAACGACGTTTACGCGGAAGGCTGCCGGCGAAATTTTTGACCGGGTCGTGGAACGCCTGGTGCAAGCCTGCTTGAACGACGAGTCGCGCATCGATCTGGGACAAGATCTGCACACGCCGGAATTGACACGGGAGCGGTGCCTTTCGGTACTCGCACAACTTAGCCGTCAGTTGCATCGGACCCGTGTTGACACACTGGATGCATTTTTTGCCGAGGTTGCCCGTTGTTTTGCGCTAGAAATGCAGTTGCCCAGCGCGTGGCGAATTGTCGAAGAGGGAGAAAACGAACGCATCAAGGCCCGTGCGGTCGACCGTCTACTCGACGAAACAGAAATTCAGGCTGCCCAGCAGATGGTCCATTGGATTGTCGGGACCACGTCCTCTCGATACGTCGCAACGACGTTGCTCAAGGAAATCGATGCAGCACACGAGTTGTTCATCGAGTCACAAGAGGTTGGTGAGAAGGCCTGGAATTTTCTCAAAGTTTCACCGGAACCAACTCCACTGGCACTGGCCGCCGCAATGGATTACCTCGAGAGTCTCAGAACGAGCTACTCGTCGTTCATTGCCGGGATCGATCCCGTATTGCGTGAACTGCGAGAGGGGCGATGGAAACACGCGATGGGACTGGCTCTTTTGAAGAACGCGGTTCCCGGTGGCAAGTATCGGAATAAGGACATTCCGCCCGAACTGTTGGATGCGACGGCGACGCTTCGTAACTTCACTGTTACCCACCTGCGAAATGGCATCGCTTACCGGACTTCTGCAGCTTACAAACTGGTGAGAAGTTTTCACGAACACTACTGGGATTTGAAACGCGAACTTGTGCGATTCGATTTGAAGATGTCCCGGACTGCGCTGGCGACATTGGAATATTCGGGTCAGTCGCAACGATTGGCCTATCGCCTTGATGGTTGGATCGATCACTTGCTACTCGATGAGTTTCAGGATACGAGCCCGATGCAATGGTTGGTAATCAAGGGACTGGCGACTCGAATTGCGGAACACAACGGGTCGGAAAGGACGTTGTTTTGCGTTGGTGATGTGAAACAGGCGATCTATGGTTTTCGCGGCGGCACTTCGTCCATTCTCCAAGCGTTAGCCAGCGGAAACGAATTACCCAACCTGCAACTTGAAAATCTCAATGTCAGTTACCGTTCGGATCAATGCGTCATTGAATTGGTCAACGAGACTTTTCCCAAACTCCATCGGCACGACAATTTGGGCGATGCACTACGCAGGCAGACCTGCCTTTGGCAAGCCGAATTTCCTCAACATGAAACAGTACATGAGCAGCCGGGTTATGCCTGTTTGCAAACGAGCGCGGAAATCACGGAAGAAGAGAAAGCGGCAGGTCTGAGCCAACAACAGGTGACCCTGCGCGAGGCCGCCCGGTTGGTTGCCGCATTGCACCGGCAGACACCGCAACTCTCGTGCGTTGTATTGGTTCAAACGAACAAGGCGGTGGCCTTGGTGATTGATGAGTTGTTGCGACTTGAGGTGAATGCCAGCGCAGAGGGTGGCAATCCACTGACCGATTCGGCCGCTGTGCGGGTTATGCTTTCTGCGCTGGACTTAGCCGAACATCCAGCCGACACCGCCGCGGCTTTTCACGTGGCCCACTCCAGCCTGGGCGTCCAAATCGGGATCCCGGACGACAAATACCAGGACCGCGAATTGCTCGTCGATGTTGCTGAGCGGACGCGACGTGCCCTGCTGACTCGAGGTTATGGTGATCTCATGGCCGAATGGGCAAACGCCCTGCGGTCCGATTGCACGCGTCGTGAATGGTACAGGGTCCAGCAATTCCTCGACTTGGCTTACGGCTATGGTGATGGTGTGACCACCAGGCCGATCGACTTTGTGAAGCACATTGAATCGCTGAAGAAGGCAGATCCAACCGCTTCCAACGTGCAGGTGATGACCGTTCACCAGTCCAAAGGACTTGGATTTGATCGCGTGGTCGTGACCGAATTGGATGGAACCGAAAATCACCCGCCCAGTTTTTCGTATGACCGTGATCCGGTGAGTCACAAGACAGCACACGTTCTGAGATACGTGGGCGAAAACGAACGATTGGCACTGCCATCAGACGTTGCCAGGATCCTGACCGCCGACGACCTGCGACGAGCCGAAGATACGCTATGCGACTTGTACGTTGCATTAACTCGTGCGAAGCATGAATTACGACTTGTGGTTTCACCCAGCGGCCATGAACTGGCTGGGAAGTTGAAAATGCCGAAGAGTTCCGCCGGGCTGTTGCGTTCGGCGCTGACCGAAACCGGGGCGGCCCCAGCAACGACAGTCCTGTGCGCGTTCGGTGAACCGGACTGGCACAAGCAACCCGAATTTCCAGACGCAAAGTCCCAAAAACAGCCCCGGCGTCCGCAATTGAATTTCCTGCCGTCAGGAAACACCCTGCACACCGAAGCACCCTCGAAGCACCGATCGGACCGATTGCCCGGGATCGTATTTAAGCAAGCATTTGACTTTGAACGTGCCCGAAGCGATGCAGTTCGGTACGTTGATGCACGCCTGGTTCGAGGTGATTGACTGGTTGGATGATGATCCCGATCTAAGCGACCGTCGGTTGATCCAGGTGGCGGCCAAAGCGGAAGTTACGCTATTGGATGCCGCATCACTGGTCGACAAATTTCGCAACTACCTGGAAACGCCTCTGCTGCAGTCTCTGTTGCGCCGAGATACGTATCAACAATTTGCGCAGGAGCGTTCACTGGTTTTTCCACGATCGATTCAGGAAGACGATGATCTACCACTTTTTCCGTCCACAGGTAAACCGACCTTGGAGGTCCGAAACGAAGTCACAGTGGCTACGGCCGTTAATGAAATCACCTGGGGAGTCATCGATCGTCTTGTCCTCTGGCTCGACGAGGGCCAGGTCATCGCCGCACACATCCTGGATTACAAGACAGACACAGGTGAAACCGAGGACTTGGCCGAGACGTACCGCGAGCAATTGAATACGTATCGAACAGCCGTGGCTGGCATTTATGGACTTGGTGAGCAACAGGTGCAAGCTGACTTGATCCTGTTGGCGTCTGGTGTCATCGCGTAGCTGTGCGATTGGTTTTCGTCGTTTCGCAAATTGTGCGTGCCGCCAGCAACAGGTATACATTGCGGGCCAAGGCAATAAACGAAAGGGACTTCGCCGGACCGCGATCAGTACCAGTCGCACGGACCTGCGGTCAGTGCGGCACTGGTATAGCAATCTCCAGTGGGCGAAAAGCCGCTACGCCTGTCGCAAATCCGCTCTATTGCCAAATTGCAAATGCAACTTGCGGCTCCATCGGTTGAATGGCTGGAGTGTCGAAAGAACTGCAGGGTATCGTGAAATCCAACGAATCTGATGAATCTTCGAGGAACAGACTTTCCTCGTTGGGGGTGATCGAGAACGTCATGATCGCGCAGGCTGCCGGATCAGTGTGTTCCGTGGATGCCGCGTCCATGGGGACTTCGGGCTGCATGGCCACGGGCATTTCAACGCCTGTGGCGTGGTAACCGCTCACAGTAAAGTCGGTGAAAGAAAAGTGGCGAGAATGGCAATACGAAGACGTGAACTGAAGGGCATTAGACCACCGCAGGTTTTGCTAGACGATATCTTGCAGATGCGCGACTTTTTCGCGGAGCAGTTCTACTTGTCGCTCCATGGACTTTCGCGACGTTTCGACCCGCTTCCTGATTTTCTCGCCGTTGTTGATGATCGTCGCTGACCACTTGTCGATTTCACAGATCAGCTCGGACTGCTTCTCGATTTCGTGAATCGACTTGTCGATCGCGGCGAAGTCGACTTCTTCCTGGGCAACGGTTGTACCGGTACGGACGCAAAGCTGCTCGGGCCAGGGCCATGCCGGCTTTGAGAAAAAGATCGGTCGTTGGGTCTTCAGCATCCCAGATGATGTAAACATCGTTGCCGATGCGATTCAGTGGTTCTACCGCTTCTGGCGCTGTGCTGCCGGAAAAAACAAAAACTCCTACACAAGCGTCCCGGTTCTTTTTGGCAATGTCGAGTTCGCTTCTGGCTTTGGCCAACGTAAAGCTATCGTCCTCTTTGGCTTCGACAACAAGCTTTGAACCCGCGCATGTGTTGTCCGGCCCCAGTTCGACGACGCAATCCCCTTTCTTGCAGTTCTTGATACTGCCGACCGAGTTACCAGTCGGGGTTGCAATGTCGCCAGCAGCCTGAGCCTCGCGAATCAGGTATTCGCACAAGGCAGCTTCGAAGTCGTCTCCGTGTCGAGTCGACTTGTTACGTTCGTCCCGTTTTACGATCATTGCATTCAACGAGCCCTTAACCTCTTCCTGGAACTTGATGCTCTTCTCGGTATGCTCTTTGAGCAGTCCAAACAGTTCCTTTCTCAGTCGCGCCAGCGCCGATTTATCATCGTCGAGAGAGAGGTGGCTATGCAGTGTCGAATTGGTGTCTTCCATCATTTTCTTCAGTCGGGACAGCGCGGAATCTTCGGCGTCCAATGAAAATTCACTTGTGATGGTTCGTTGTGCGCGGTCTACATTTCGAACCAGGCGACTGAGAGCCGACTCTTCACTGTCCAGTGAGAACTCTTTGACGACTTCGTCGATCTTGCCATTCAGTTTTTCGGACAGATGCCCCTGGTTTTCGGTGAGTTCGCTAATAAATCGGAACAGCGCACCTTCCTTGTTGTCGAGCGAGAATTGCTTCAAGACGTGCTCACGCTGTTCGGCCAATTGACCGTCCAGCGTATCCCGAATTGCCGACATCAGCCCCTTCGACTGGTCCGGGTTCAATATCTGCATCAACTGGCTATCGGCCCCAACGTGGTTGGCGAGAGCTCGGCAGAGCTCCGAATCTTCACTGCCAATCTGTTGACGTAGCAAACGTTCGAGATCACCATCTTTCTTGATGAGTCTTTCGATGCGTTCCTGAAACCGACCGTTTTCCGGATCGAAGTAATTCTTCAGCACTCCCGTCAATCGGTCGTTGAGACTTTGCGAGTGCAACGCCAACTTGGCGTCCATCGATTCCAGCAACCGCTCGCTTTCGTGGCGAATCTTGTTGCTGTCGATTTCGCCTCGAGCCTGCCTTAGAGCCAAGATGCCAATCCGCAGCGCTTGGCGGGCAAATTCATGGCGTTCCTTTTCATCGCGATACGAACCCAGCGCCTGAATCGTCTCTGCATCGTGGATTTCCAACTCCAGATGGACGGAAGGACTGCCGTCGGCTTGAGCGCCCGGCTGGGAATACGGAAGGGTCTTTGCCTCGCGATTCTGTTTGTCCGTCTTGCGGAATGGTACGGCCTGGCTCATCTGCATTCATCCTGAATATGAGTTGGGGCAAATCGCCACTGCGGGCAATCCATCGCCTAATCCTCTGCCTTCTCGATCAACGTACACTAACCATGAGTTTAGCGGCTTTCGTCCATTCAGGACGGCGATGCCAGCGCCGCACACGCTGCGCGGTCGTGCGTTACGCATTAGTGAACAAATATACACAATGCCCGCAAGCTGGTCCACCGGGGCCGGATGGGCAACGACTATCGAAAGTGCCGCGTCACGGTGCCGCGTCTACATGTTGGCTACGGAATTTCCGCCTGAGCACTGCCGACAATTCCGGGATTGCGGCGGCATCTTCGATCGTGGCGGGGACGATGACCTCATTGCCTTCCGCCATCGAACGGATGGTGCGGCGGAGGATTTTTCCGGAGCGGGTTTTGGGAAGACGTTGGGTGACGATCACGCGTTTGAAAGACGCGACGGGTCCGATCTTTTCGCGGACCAAGGCTACGATTTCCCGTTCGAGGTCGGCGGGCTCGACGTCGATGTCGGATTTGAGGATCACGAATCCAAGCGGGACCTGTCCCTTCAGCTCGTCAGCGATGCCAATAACGGCGCACTCGGCGACCGCCTGGTGAGACGCAACGATTTCTTCCATCGTGGCGGTCGAAAGGCGATGGCCGGCGACATTAATGATGTCGTCCATGCGGCCGGTAATGTAGAGATAACCGTCGTCGTCACGGTAACCGCCGTCGCCGGAGGCATAGTAGCCGGGGAACTCGGAGAGGTACGCCTTCATGAAACGCGCGGTGTTCTGCCACAGGTTGGGTAAGCAGCCCGGCGGTAATGGCAATCGCACGGCGACGGCGCCCTCTTCGTTGGCACCGAGTTCTTGACCTTGGCAGTCAAGAATCCGTACGTCATATCCGCAGACGGGTTTCCCGGCCGAGCCTGGCTTGATGGGCATTAGCCCGACGCCCGCCAGATTGGCAATCATGGGCCAGCCCGATTCGGTTTGCCACCAGTGATCGATAATGGGAATTTGCAGCAGTTGTTTAGCCCAGTTCAAGGTCGCGGTATCGCACCGCTCTCCGGCCACAAACAACTGTCGCAGGCAGTTGATATTGTGATTCGCGAGCAAGTGACCTTGAGGATCCTCCCGCTTGATAGCGCGGAGGGCAGTGGGCGCTGCGAACATGACCCGCACCTTGTGGTCAGAGATCACGCGCCAGAATGCACCGGCGTTCGGCGTGCGGACCGGTTTGCCTTCATAGAGCACTGACGTACAGCCCTGAATCAACGGTCCGTAGACAATGCACGAGTGACCGACGACCCAACCCACATCCGAGGCGGCCCAAAATACATCTCCGGGCTTCACGCCATATACTTTCTCCATGGCAAATTTCATCGCGACCGCATGGCCACCGTGATCGCGCAGGATTCCCTTTGGGCGGCCCGTCGTGCCGGATGTGTAGAGCACATAGAGGATGTCGGTCGCGTCGACATCAACGCAGGCGACCGGTTCAGCCGCGGCGGCCATGGCGTCCCAATCCAGATCACGGCCAGGGCGGAGTTCGACGCGATGAAAACCCCGCTGGTAAACGACACAGGTTGTGGGCGGGTATTCGCTTTGCTCAAAAGCAGCGGCGATAATCTCCATGTAATCGATGACTCGATCGGCCTCTTTGCCGGCACTTGCGGTCAAGACAACCTTGGGCCGTAAACTGTCGATGCGAATCGCCAACTCGCGTGCTGCGAAGCCGCCAAATACAACCGAGTGGATCGCGCCAATTCGAGCGCAAGCAAGCATGGCCACGACCGTCTGTGGAATCATGGGCATATAGATGACCACCGTGTCACCTTTCTCAACGCCCAACTGCCGCACAAGGCACCGGCAAATCGTGCAACTCGATCGTGCAATTCGCGGAAGGTAACGCTACGCTGAGTTTGAGTCACCGGTGAATCGTAAATGAGCGCCAGCTGATCTCCGCGGCCTTGTTCGATGTGCCAATCGAGCCGCCAGGTAGCAAGTATTCAGCCTTCCCCCGGCAAACCAGCGATAGAATCCGTCATCGTCCTGGGAGAGGATTTTTTCAGGGGGCTCCTGGAACCAGTGAATTTCGCGCGCTTGCGTACGCCAGAATTCCTCGGGATGTTCGATGCTCTGAGAATACAGTTTCTGGTAGCTCATCGTGTGCCAGTTGTCCCGTTTGCCAAGCTAACCGCCGGCGTTGAATAAGTGTGATGCGGGCACTTCGTGGCCCTGCAGCCTGGGGCCGACTCGGTTCGAGTCGCATCTGGCGGTTTATTCGAACTCCAGGATCGGTTGATCCACCGCCAGTGTGTCGCCGACGACGGCCAGCACCTTGTCGACTTTGCCGTCGCGCTCGGCTCGTAATACGTTTTCCATTTTCATTGCCTCGACGACAGCCAGGTCCTGGCCGGCGCGGACATCATTCCCGACAGCCACAGATAACTGCTTCAGCAAGCCGGGCATGGGCGAGAGCAGAAAGCGGGACGTATCGGGCGGTTCTTTTTGGGGCATGGTTGCCAGCAGTTCGGCGGCACGTGCAGTGAGCACCATGATGTCGACCTGCGATCCCCAATGGAACAGGCGGTAGAACATGTTGCGGCGTTCCACCTGCAGGCAGAGCGATTCGCCGTTTACCGTGCCTTCAAACAGCGGCTGGCCGAACTGCCAATCGCTTCGGACCTCGTAGCGTGTGTCTCTCAGCGTCACGTGGTGACCGCCGTCGACGGGGCGGATTTGCACTGCTTCCCGCATGCCATCCAGCACAATCACCCAGTGGTCTTCGACCTTTCGCTCATAGCCCGGTAGTTGGCCGCTGATCTGGGCGGCCCGGTCCATATAACGGCGATGGATCGAGGCCGCAGCGACCACCAACAGCGCGGGATCGTCGTGTACCACGTCGGCGGGATGAAAACCGTTTGGGTATTCTTCCCCGATCAGGTTGGTGCTCAGCTGCCCCGTCCGAAACCGGTCGTGTTCGATCAATGCAGCCAGGAACGAAATATTATGCGAAAGGCCGCGAATATAAAATTTATTCAAGGCGTCACGCATTCGCTCGATCGCCTCGTCGCGCGTGGCGCCATGGGTAATCAGCTTGGCAATCATCGGATCGTAATGTATGGAAACTTCGCCGCCTTCGTAAACTCCCGTATCGACGCGCACGTGATCGGAAGTGACCGGTGGCAGGTAGCGAACCAGCCGTCCCACGGAGGGCAAGAAGCCCCGGAATGGATCTTCTGCGTAAACGCGAGCTTCAATGGCTGAACCGTTCAGTGTGATATCCGCCTGCGACAGTGGCAGTGACTCGCCGGCTGCGACACGAATCTGCAACTCAACAAGGTCCAGTCCGGTGACGAATTCGGTCACCGGGTGTTCCACTTGCAGCCTCGTATTCATTTCGAGGAAGTAGAAGTTGCGATCTGCGTCAACGATGAATTCGACGGTGCCCGCAGACTGGTACTGGACAGCCCGAGCCAACGCCACCGCCTGGTCACCCATCGCCGATCGAGTAGCGACATCGAGGAATGGTGACGGCGCTTCTTCAATCACCTTCTGGTGTCGGCGTTGCAGCGAGCATTCGCGTTCCCCCAGATGAATCACGTTGCCGTGATTGTCGGCGAGGACCTGAATCTCGATGTGTCGAGGCTGCTCGATGTATTTTTCGAGGAACACCCGCTCGTCACCAAAAGCAGTCCGCGCCTCGTTGGTGGCCCGCTCAAAACCGTCACGGCATTCTTCAGCGGTGTAGGCAACACGCATGCCCTTGCCGCCACCGCCGGCACTGGCTTTCAGCATGACCGGATAGCCAATGTTATTCGCAATTGTCACGGCTTCGCCGGCCGACGCAATAACCTCCGTATGACCGGGGATCGTATTCACACCGGCATCTTGAGCCAGCTTCTTGGATGTGATCTTGTCGCCCATGCTTTCAATGGCGTGCACGTCGGGACCGATAAACGTGATGTTGGCTTGTGCCAACTGCCTGGCGAAGCCAGCGTTCTCGGACAAGAAACCATAACCCGGATGCACTGCCTCTGTCCCCGTGTCGCGACAGGCCTTGATGATCTTGTCGATATCGAGATAACTCTCTGCCGACGGCGGTGGGCCGATGCAGACCGACTCGTCCGCCAGCATCACGTGCAAGGCGTTGTGATCCGCTTCCGAGTAGACGGCCACGGTGGCGATGCCCATGCGGCGAGCCGTTTTCATGACGCGGCAAGCAATTTCGCCACGATTTGCGATGAGTATCTTTTTGAACATGGTGCTGTACCGGGAGTGGCTGGCGATGTTACAGGGGGATATTCCCGTGTTTTCGCCAGGGGTTCTGTAATTTCTTGTCTCTCAGCATGGCCAGTGAGCGGCAGATTCGTTTCCGTGTTTGCCGCGGCATGATGACGTCGTCGATGAAGCCGCGACTTCCGGCGATGAACGGATTGGCAAACTTCACCCGGTATTCTTCGGTCAGCTCGGCAATGCGTTCCGCATCGCCAAGCTCCTGCCGGAAGATGATCTCGACGGCTCCCTTTGGACCCATGACGGCGATTTCGGCACTGGGCCAGGCCAGGTTGACATCTCCCCGCAGGTGTTTCGAAGCCATGACGTCGTAGGCGCCGCCGTAGGCTTTGCGTGTGATCAAGGTAATTTTTGGAACGGTAGCTTCGGCATAGGCATACAGTAATTTGGCGCCGTGTTTGATGATGCCGCCATATTCCTGGGCGGTGCCTGGAAGGAAACCGGGCACGTCGACCAGCGTGACGATCGGAATGTTGAACGCGTCGCAAAAACGAACGAAACGAGCCGCCTTGATCGAC
The DNA here is from genome assembly GCA_963821085.1 of uncultured Planctomycetales bacterium. Lineage (GTDB taxonomy): Bacteria > Planctomycetota > Planctomycetia > Pirellulales > Pirellulaceae > CAWGCE01. The sequence goes on from CAWGCE010000019.1 coordinate 189,262, forward strand.
GACTTGATGTCGAGGCAGCCGGCCAGTACCAGAGGCTGATTGGCCACGATCCCGATTGGATATCCCTGCATTCGTGCGAATCCGACGACGATGTTTTTGGCGTGTTCGGGTTGCAGTTCGAAAAAAATCGGTGTCGTCCACGATCTTTAAGATCAGCTCGCTCATGTCGTAGGGCTTCGTAGGCGAGTTGGGAATGAGCGTATCGAGGGATGGCTCGACCCGATCGGCCGGGTCGGGCGTGGGGCGGTGCGGCGGCGGCTGGCGGTTGTTGGCGGGAAGGTAGTTGATGAATCGCCGCAGCATCGCCAAGGCTTCGACGTCGTTCTCAAAGGCTCGGTCAGCAACGCCGGAGACGGTGGAATGCGTGATGGCTCCGCCCAACTCTTCCTGAGTGACCTCTTCGTGAGTCACCGTCTTCACAACTTCCGGGCCCGTGACAAACATGTACGAACTGTCTTTGACCATGAAGATGAAGTCGGTCATGGCTGGCGAGTAAACGGCGCCGCCCGCGCATGGGCCCATGATCAGCGAGATTTGAGGAACGACCCCCGAAGCCAGCACATTACGCTGAAAGACATCGGCATAGCCGCCCAGCGAGGCAACGCCTTCCTGGATTCGTGCTCCGCCCGAGTCGTTAATGCCGATCACCGGGGCTCCAACCTTCATCGCATGATCCATGACCTTGCAGATCTTCTCGGCGTGGGCCTCCGACAACGAGCCGCCGAACACGGTGAAGTCCTGGCTGAAGACGAATACCACGCGTCCATTGACCGTGCCGTAGCCGGTTACGACGCCGTCGCCGGGGATGCTCTGAGCTTCCATCCCAAAGTCGCTGCAGCGATGTTCTACGAACATGTCCCATTCTTCAAACGTGCCTGGATCGAGCAGCAGTTCGATGCGCTCGCGCGCCGTGAGTTTGCCCTTCTTGTGTTGCGCGTCGACCCGTCGTTGGCCACCACCCATTTCGGCGGCGGCACGCTTTTCTTCCAGCTGTCGGATGATGTCTTGCATGTTCGGTCCCGTTCTGTTCGTGGCCGAGTCCATTTTTCTGGGGCCTCGGCTCAGGCTCATTCATTGCGTTCCAGTTGCCGGATCTGTTGTTGAATGCCCTGCGATCCAACGTACTGCTGCTGGCCATAGCTGGCGATGCGCCTTCGAACTGACTGCCAATCCGATGTGTCCGGCGTTGATCGAAATGGACTGCACTTCGTCGGAGCTTACGTGCTGCTCCAATGCCAAAGTGGAGCTTGCCGGCACCAGGTGATCCTGGTTCGCGACTAGCAACAGCAGCGGACAGCAAATCGATTCCAATTTTACGTTCGCGTCGCCAAGCGTCATTTCGCCGAGCACCAGCCGATTCTGCTGATAGAGCAATTTTACATATTCGCGAAACGTTTCGCCCGCCACGGGGATACTGTCATTCGCCCATCGTTCCATGGCAAAGAAATTGTCCAGGAACACATCGTCATTCAATTTTTCGCAAAACGTGAGGTACTTCACCGCGAAATTATGCACCGGCCTCATCAGTTGAAAACAGTATTGCAGGAATTCACCGGGACAATTTCCATAGGCATCTACCAGCTTGTCGACGTCAAAGTAGTCTTCACGAGCCCAGAGGTTGAGCATGCCCTCCTCTCCATCAAAGTCAATCGGCGTTGCCATGAGGATCAGGTTGCGTACTCGTTCCGGGTACAAAGCCGTGAACATTGTGGATAACGTGCCGCCCATACAGTAACCCATTAAGTTCAGTTGCCGACTGCCCGCGTGTTTGCAGACGAACTCCACAAGACGCATCAGCCGGTGACAGACATAATCCTGCAATCGAAGTGTGCTGTCGGCATCCGTAGGCGTGCCCCAATCGATCAGGTAAACATCAAAGCCATGTTCAAGCAAATGGCGTACCACGCTCCTGTCGCCCTGCAAGTCCAGAATGTATGGTCGATTCACAAGTGCGAAGCAGATCAAGATCGGCTCAGCATACTTCACCGAGTCGCTGTGGTATCGCAACAATCGCAAAGTCCCTTCCTCAAATACCACTTCATGGGGTGTCGAGCCCATGGAATCTTCGGAAGTGTCTGGTGCAACTTGCCGGGCCTTCAGGAATCGGTCCCAGGCGTCCGTTTCGTTGGGCCGGGCTGACCGCCATTCCAATGCTTCCACTCGTTGATTCAATTGTTCGAGTTTTGCGAGCATTGCCTGTTCCAGATCGGTCATGCGATTTCCCGCGGCGGCAGGATCGGTTGTCGCCGCAGAGTCGGGGTCGGTGACCTGCTGTACTTCCGAGGGCTGTTTGAGTTCCGTCAGCCGGTCGATGTGGGCTTTCATCATCTGCAGAAACATCGGACTGCGCAGGTAGGAATCCGTATTCTCGCTCAGCGCATCGAACCACTGTTGACGCCAAATTTGTGGATTCTGGATATTTTCGAAGCTGCCCAGTCGCTCTTGCGTGGCCTCGTTGGCCTGTTGCACACAGCTTGCCCAATGATCGACGAATGGCTGGAAAAGCGCATCGACGGGGCTCGCATTGTCATGCTGTTCGGTCATGTCTTCAGGAACCGGGCGCCAAAGGATGCTCCGTGGAATACCTGGTCAGGGCTCTCATGTAGTTGGCGCGCTCCAGGCGCTCGGGATCAGGGCAATTGCCATGACTCATGCTGCCCTTCATTTGCTCAACCGATTCATATTCGTTCTCTTCCAGCCAGTGCTCGATCTCATCGAGCAAGGTGCTCGACAAAGCTGGGACCCTTCATCAACAGGACGCTGGCCATCATGGTCACGTCGGCGCCTGCCAGGAGCAACTTGAGCACGCCTTGCATGCGATGCACGCCGCTGGTCGCGGCCAGCGAAACTTGCAGCTGATCGCGTAAAATGGCAATCCAGCGGATCGGTACGCGTGCTTCGTGGCGATTGCTGAGCACGAGATCCGGTTTCACTTGCAGCGTCTCGAGATCGATGTCGGCTTCCACATAACGATTGAACAAGACCAACCCGTCGGCTCCGGCCGCCACCAGTTGCTGGGCGAAATTTGGCAGGCTGGTGAAGTTCTGCCCGATCTTGACAGCCAGCGGAAGTGCGACCGACTGCCTGACCTCGGCCACCAGATCAACATAACGCTGTTCAACATCGGCAGCCGTCATCTCGGCGTCGGTGGGAACGAAGTAGATATTCAGTTCGAGTGCATCGGCACCCGCTTCCTCGATCATCTTGGCATAGCGAATCCAGCCGCCGGGCGAAGCATCCATTCAGACTGCCGATGATCGGAATGGAAACCGCTTGCTTGGCCGCTTCGATGTGATTCAGATAATCGCGTGGTCCGGTGTTGTATTCTTCCAACGCCGGAAAATGAGTGATCGCTTCGGCAAACGATTCGGACTGATACTCGAACAGCCGGTTGAATTCCATTTCTTCGTGCTCGATCTGTTCCTCGAACAGCGACGGCAAGACAGCCACGCGATGCCCCGGCATCTTCCAGCTTGCGCAATACGTCCAGATTCGCCCGTCAGTGGTGCGCAGGCGGCAACACCCAAGCGGGTTTCTTCAGCTTCAAACCCAGATAGTTGGTGCTCAGATCGACGCTCATGCTTCCCCTCCTCGAATTCATCGGCGACCTCTCGCTCGACGCCCGCCATCTGTTCGTAATAGTGCCACTGGTCGTCGATGTCCTGTTGCGCCAGCTCGAACAGGTCTTCCGCGTGTTCGGGATCGGTTCGGGCCAACATCGCGAAACGTGCCTTCTTGCATGGCGAGTTCTTTAAACGGTTTGCTCGGCTTGCGGCTGTCCAGATGGAATGGATGCTCGCCGGCGTGGGCCACTCGTGGGTCGTAACGGAACAGTGGCCAGAAGCCAGTTTGCACGATGTCCTTCTGATGGGTCATGCCGGTCGTCATGTCGATGCCGTGAGCGATGCAATGGCTGTACGCCAGGATCAGCGACGGACCACGGTAGGATTCGGCTTCGCGGAAGCGCCCGCACGGTCTGTGCCGGGTTGCTTCCCATCGCGATTTGCGCGACATAGACGTTGCCATAGGACACGGCGAGCATGCCCAGGTCCTTCTTCCGCGACGGTTTGCCGGCGGCGGCAAACTTCGCCACGGCGGCCCGCGGCGTGGCCTTCGACGCCTGACCGCCCGTGTTCGAGTAAACGCCCGTGTCGAGCACCAGAATGTTCACATCGCGACCGGTGGTCAGGACATGATCGAGTCCGCCAAAGCCGATGTCGTAGGCCCAGCCATCGCCACCGACGATCCACACGCTGCGGTTGACCAGCACGTCGGCAATCGCAGCCAGCTTACCGGCCGCAGGATCATTCGCATTGACGAAGCCGTTCTTCGCAGCGCGGCGACACGTCCCGCTGTTGGTGGATTTCGGCTTCATCCGTTTGCGGGCGAGTCCAGCAGAGCGTTCGACCAGATCGTCGCCGACCACCGAGGCCAATTCACGCAGCAGGAACTCGGCATACTCCCGTTTCTGATCGACCGCCAACCGCAGGCCCAGGCCAAATTCGGCGTTGTCCTCGAACAGCGAGTTGTTCCAGGCCGGTCCGCGGCCTCGGCATTGGTGCTCCAAGGCGTCGTCGGCAGGTTGCCGCCGTAGATCGAGGAGCAACCCGTGGCGTTGGCGATCAAGCGCCCGGTCACCGAACAACTGGCTCATCAGTTTCAGGTAAGGTGTTTCACCGCAGCCGGCACAGGCTCCGGAGAACTCGAACAGCGGCTCGAGCAATTGCGAACCCTTGACCGTGTCCAATTTTGGCCTGGGTGCGGTCCAGTTCGGGCAGCTCGAGGAAGTAATCGAAGTTTGCCCGTTCGCGCTCGAGGTGCTCGAGCTTGGGCTCCATGTTGATCGCCTTGTGCTTGACGACTTCCTTGCTCTTGGCCGGGCAGACATCGACGCAGACGCCGCAGCCCGTGCAATCGTCCGGGCGCGACCTGAATCGTCATCAAGTGGTCCGGCAGTTCTTTGCCCTTCCACGGCTTGGACAGGAACCCGCCGGGCACGCCATTGAGCGACTCGCTGGGATAGGCCTTGGAGCGAATCGCCGCGTGCGGGCAAACCAGCGCGCACAAGCCGCACTCGATGCAAATGTCCGGGATCCCAGATCGGAATTTCGTGGGCGATACTGCGTTTCTCGACCTTGGCGGTGTCCGTGGGGAAGGTGCCGTCGACCGGCAAGGCGCTCACCGGCAGCAAGTCGCCCTGGCCATCCAGCAGCATCGCGGTGACACGTTGAACGAAATCGGAACTTCCGTTTGCTGCACCGGCGGCATGCGTTGTGTGGCTGCTGGTCGCTTCTGTCGGGCACTGCAACTTCGTGCAAATTCGCCAGCGCCGCATCCACCGCGGCGAAGTTGCGGCGCAGGACCGATTCGCCCCGTTTGCCATAGGTCTTCCGAATCGCCTGCTTGATCTGCTCGATGGCCTGATCGCGCTGGCAAGACATTCGGCCAGTGCAAAGAAACAGGTCTGCATGATCGTGTTGATCCGCACTCCCATCTCCGTTTCGCGGGCGACCTTCAAGGCATCGACGACGTAGAACTTCAGCTTCTTGTCGATAATCTGCTGTTGCACTTCGCGGCGGTAGTCGATCCCAGACTTCGTCCGGGCCATAGGGGCTGTTCAGCAGGAAAGTCGCACCCGGCTCTGCGACTTTCAAGACATCGATCCGTTCGCAGGAAATTGAACTGGTGGCAGGCGACAAAGCTGGCCCGGTCGATCAGGTAGGTCGAGTCGATCGGCCGCGGGCTGAAGCGCACATGCGAGACGGTAACGGAGCCGGCTTTTTTCGAGTCGTAAACGAAGTAGCCTTGGGCATACATCGGCGTGTTTTCGCCGATGATCTTGACCGAGTTCTTGCTGGCCCCGACCGTCCCGTCGCTGCCCAGCCCGTAGAACACCGCCCGCGTCACGTCGTCGGCCTCGGTTGAGAACTCGGGGTCCCATTTCAGGCTCAAGTGCGTCACATCGTCGATGATCCCGACGGTAAAGTGCCGTTTGGGCTGGTCCGCCGCGAGTTCGTCGAAAACGCGGGCCGCCATCGCCGGCGTGAATTCCTTGGAAGACAGGCCGTAACGGCCGCCGATGACCGTCGGGCAGGTTGTCGAGCCTGCCACGCTTCGACGAGTGCCGTGATGACGTCCTGATACAGCGGCTCGCCGATGGCTCCAGGTTCTTTGGTGCGGTCGAGCACGGCGATTTTTTGCACCGATGACGGCAAGGCGGCGATGAACGCGTTCGTATCGAAGGGTCGATAGAGGCGTACTTTAACCAGGCCAACCCTTTCTCCATCCGTTAACCAGCCTGGCGACCGCTTCTTCGGTCGCGCCGGCACCGGATCCCATCATCACGATGACGCGCTCGGCATTCTCGAGCCCCGACGTAGTCGAACAGCCTGATACTGCACGGCCGGTCAGCTGTTGCAAATCGCTCCATCGCCTCCTGCACCATGCGGGGCACCTGCATCGTAGAACGGATTGGCCGCCTCGCGGGCCTGAAAGAATACGTCGGGATTCTGTGCGGAACCGCGTAACACCGGTCGATCCGGATCCATTGCCCGGTCGCGATGGGTCGCGAATCCATGCGTCGTCAATCATTGCGCGGACATCATCGGGCGACAATTGAGCAATCTTGTTCACTTCATGGGAGGTGCGAAAGCCATCGAAGAAGTGGACAAACGGCACGCGGGATTGCAGCGTTGCGGCCTGGGCGATCAGCGCCATGTCGTGTGCTTCTTGCACCGAATTCGACGCCAACATGGCCCAGCCCGTCTGCCGCACCGCCATCACATCACTATGATCGCCAAAAATCGAAAGCGCATGCGTCGCCAGCGCACGGGCCGCAATGTGAAAGACCGTCGGGGTCAGTTCGCCAGCGATCTTGTACATGTTCGGGATCATCAACAGCAGCCCCTGCGACGCCGTGAACGTGGTGGACATGGCGCCGGCCTGCAGGGCGCCGTGGACTGCTCCGGCCGCTCCGCCTTCGCTCTGCATCTCGATCACATCAGGAACCGTGCCGAAAATATTCGGTCGTCCCTGTGCCGACCAGGCATCCGACAATTCGCCCATGGAGGAGGCTGGCGTGATCGGATAAATCGCGATGCACTTCATTGGTCTGATACGCGACATTCGCGGCGGCTTCATTGCCATCGACGGTAACGAACGTTTGCTGACTCACTGCAGACTCCAATTTCCTCAAAAATGGGTAACGACACCGGCAAAACAACGTTCCGTTCCCTGCGCTGTTTCCACGATCAATGCACCTTCGTCATCAATTCCCCGACACAGCCCCTCGATGCAACGCGTTCCGAGTTCTAAGCGTAAATGGCGACCGCTCAACATACAACGTGCCCGCCATCGTTCGCGCAATTCTTCGTCCCGTGTACCAATCCAGCTCAGTCGTTCCGAGATGCAATCCAAGACGCAGGTCAAGGCTTTGGGCAAAGAGAGTTGTCGCCCGGCCACGTCGCACAACGCAATGGCAGAATCGGCGAGTTCGGAAGGAGCATTTGCAACCGAATTGTTGACATTCAGTCCGACGCCCAAAACGAGCTGTCGCGCAGTTGAGACGGGGGCCTCGACCAGGATCCCGCTCACCTTGCGTTGTTCAAGATAGACGTCGTTGGGCCACTTCAGCTGGGTCGCATGGCTCCCCAGCAACGCTTCAATCGCCTCGCCAATGGCCAACCCGACGTTCAACGAAACCTCTGGCCAGCGGCTGGGGGCAAGCTGTTGCGCATCGGCAGACAACAGGATCGAAAAGGTGAGCGAGCCTGAACTCGCCCACCAGCGATTTGAGCCGCGTCCCCGACCGCCCGTCTGATGGTTGGTAACCACCAGTACGGGACCATCGTTGACGCAGTCCGCGGCGAGTTTCAGCGCGAGGTCATTCGTTGAGGAAAGCTCCTCAGAGAACTCGACTCGCTCGATAAATGTCTGCGCCTGGACTTCATGAAGCTCCGCCAGTGACAGCAGCCGACTGGATTGTTCCATGCCGTTTTGGACCATCAAACTGCAATCTGGTCCTACTCTTCCGTCTTGACTTTCGTTGCGAGATCGCTCCACTTGCTGACTGCTTCCTGGAACTCTTCCATTTGAGCTTTGGAAACTTCGCGCATGCAATCGAGGGTCTTGCGGCATAGTTGCTCTGTTCTCTGGCGAAATTCCTCTGGGCTGCTGGCGTCACCCAGCCGCAACGCTTCTTCCAGCGATGCCAAGGTAGCGTCGTACTGTTTGTCTAGCACCTCACGATGCTTATGGGCCAATTCCGAAACGCTGTCTGCCCATTCGCGCTGGAATTCGCGGATTTTTTCCAGCCAATCGTTTTTTGGGCTGGGAAAGCCTGGCCACAGATTTGTCCATTGACGGAACATATCCTGCTGTAGCTTGAGGTTCGCTTCACCAGCTTTCTGGATGTGGTTCAGGACGTCCCCATAGATGTCGGTCGCTTGCTTCGTAGTCATCGTTCCACTCCTTTTCGAGATCATAACCGGTGGTCGGCGAGTGCGCCACGAGAGCACTTGCCGCCCTGCATTATCGGCTTTTGCGGGCAAATTTCAACCCATAAATGCTGCAATTGCGAGATTTCATTAAAATGTTATTATATAATGACTTATAGTCTGTACTTGGATCTGTTTTGGCGCATTCATGCCGCAGGTGCGGCAAGTCTTCACTGTCGCTGCACAAAGTCACGGTACAATGTTGTGACTCGGTCTTATCACTCCCGTGGAGCAAGAACCCATGCTGCGCGAAGCGATTCAAATCAAGCGTTACCCCAATCGGCGATACTACGCGCGGAATACGAGCCAATACGTATCGTTGAAGGAGATCGAAGAACTGGTCCAGAACGGCGCGACGGTCGAGATCCGCGACAGTCAATCGGGAGAGAATCTGACCCGTACCGTACTGACGCAGATCATCATGGAGCGGCAACCTGACAAGATGTCCTTGTTTCCCGCCGATATGTTGCACTTCATCGTTCGTTCGAACGATGCCATGTCGGGCTTTCTGAGGGACTACTTCCATCACTCGCTCACATATCTGGATTACCTGCAGCGGCACAGCACCGCGACTCCTTTCCGCCAGCCGATGCACTGGGTCAAGGCTTGGCTCGACGGAATTGCTCCTCAACCGGTCGCGGAGGAGGAGCCGCAGTCAGGACGAGCCACCCGAAGCGGACGATCAGCTTTCCCAGCGACTCGTAAATCTTGAACAGCGGTTGCGAGAACTGGAGTCGAAGGAACCGTAATGCCAGTGCGCATTGCCCGTGACCTGGCGCTTCTCGCGCAGAAGGTCGGTCGCCCGCTGACTCGCCTTGTGCGGCTGACCGCGGCACCCCAGAGGGGAAGCGTGCCACGAGACCGCTTCACGTTTACATACCGCTCACACCCGTGGACGTTCGTCAATTGTCATCAGGCGGGCGGATGCCAGCCGGCGTCGGCCCACAATTCGCCGCTGACGGCCGAGTTGGAGATCATGAAGCAGATCGCGTCGGCGATCTCATCCGGTCGAATCAGGCGTCGTAGTTGCGTGTACGGCAACACGTTCTTGTCGAGGAAGTCCTCGCCCAGTGCTCTGGCCATCGGGGTGTCGGTGAAACCAGGATGAATGATCCCACAACGCACGCCATGGAACATGGCTTCCTTCATCAAGGTCGCGGCAGCACCTTCCAGTCCGGCCTTTGCGACGGCATAGGAGATTTGCCCCTTGTTGCCTTGTGAAGAAACCGAGCCGAGGAATACAACGGCACCCTGCACCGTCTTCTTCGGGCTCCCAACGCTTGAGGCCACGTTGTCGTCGATCCTCGGCAATCCGGCCAATCATCTCGATTGCCCAGTAAATCGGAGCAATCAAATTCACCTCTGTAACCTGACGGAATGCGTCCACTGGATAAAGTTCTGCCTTTCCGGTTTCCTTGTCAATTCGCACCGCGAGCGAATCACGCGTGATTCCCGCAGCTGGAACGCAGATGGTGACCAGTCCATGATTCTCCACGGCGTCGTTGAAGACCCGTTTGCGGAACGCCGCATCCGTCGTGTCGCCAATTTGACTGACAGCCACATTACGTCCTGCTTCTTTGTTGATCGCCTGAGCGACTTCGTTCACGCGCTCGCTGCGGTCGACAAGGATGACTGCCAGCGCACCGCGTTTCGCCAGCTCGTGGGCGACCGCCTCGCCAATACCGCCGGCGGCTCCTGTGACGACCGCGACTTTATGTGCGATATTACGCACCGCACCCAGATGCACAGCTTCCGAATCCTGCAAGACAGGCGTCTCTTCAATCCGGGTTGTCACTGGTACCTGTTTGACTTGCTCCACGACCTTCTCGCTCGGCCTGTCTTGCACGGCAGGAGCATCACCATTCCCGCCCCAAGAGACGCCCAGTGACTTGAAAGCCAAGTCGTACTCCTTGTCGAGCCATTCTCGCTGCTTTTCGGCGAGGCCATGCACGGCACTTGACCACTGCCTGCTCAGTTGGGCAAACGGGGTCCGCGAATCAAGTTCCGGCGCCATGAGTTCCGGCCACATTCGAGACCAATTGAAGAGCATCTCACGCTGCAGTTTCAAGTTGCTCTCGCCAAACCTGCAGGCGTTCCGAAACATCCCTTGCAGGATATTTTTGCTGTCGCTGAACATTACTTGTGCCTCCGCCATACGAGGGTGTTCGATGAATCAGCATGGCCGAGACTGCCTTCTTTACTAGCCATGAAATCGGCCCAAATTGCTGTGACTGCACTATAGCCGCAAAGCACGTTCCAGAATTCCCATATGTCGCATTTTGCAACAAAATATTGAGTAGATTTGGGTTGGTTGGTGTTTTTTCCGAGTCCAATGCTGTGCTTGCACAGGGCCGGATTGGCGCGATTGCACCAAGCCGAACGAAGGATGGCAAAACATGAGGGCGAATCTGCTCACTTTGGAACAAATAACGTGCGGCAACGCACGCAACTCCAGGTGCTGCGGACATTTGCTGATAGCTTGCCGGGAGTGATCAGTGGGCCAATTGCGACCAGAGCACGCCGGCGGCGATGGCCGAGCCGATGACGCCCGCGACGTTGGGGGCCATGGCGTGCATGAGCAGAAAGTTAGCCGGATCCTCTTGTTGGCCGACCATCTGGACGACCCGTGCCGAGTCGGGCACGGCCGAGACTCCGGCTGCTCCGACCAGCGGGTTGATCTTCTCGGTGAGAAACAGGTTCATCAACTTGGCGAACAGCACGCCACAGGCGGTGGCAATGGCAAACGCCAGGGCCCCGAGCGCGAAAATCAGGATGGACTTGGCCTGCAGGAAATGCTGGGCATTGGTGCTGGCGCCGACGCAGAATCCGAGCAGGATCGTGACGATGTCGATCATCGCCGTGCGGGCCGTAGCGCCAGACGTTCGGTGACCGTGCATTCCTTCAGCAGATTGCCGAAGAACAGCATGCCGATCAGGACGATCGCCCCCGGCGCCAACATGGTGCAGATCAGGAATGCAGCGATCGGGAAATACGATCCGCTCTTGTCGCGAGACATGTACGCGAAGGTTTCATGCGAATCAGCCGCTCTTCGCGGGTGGTCAGCAGCCGCATGATGGGCGGTTGAATCACGGGCACGAGGGCCATGTACGAATAGGCGGCGATGGCAATGGCGCCGAGCAGTTCGGGAGCCAGCCTCGACGAGAGGAAGATCGCCGTGGGGCCGTCGGCACCGCCGATGATGCCGATGGCGCCGGCTTCCTGCGGCGTGAACGACAGCGTCAAGCGCACCCAGGTAGGTGAGGAACACGCCGACCTGTGCGGCCGCTCCTAGCAGCACGAGCTTGGGATTGGAGAGCATGGTCGAGAAGTCGGTCATGGCGCCGATTCCCAGGAAGATCAGCGGCGGATAGACGCCCTTCTCGACGCCGAAGTAGAGATATCGCAGCACCGTGCCTTCGTCGTACACACTCAGCGTCATGCCGGCCGCCGGCGGGAATGTTGCCGACGATGATGCCGAACCCGATCGGCACCAGCAGCAGAGGTTCGTAATGCTTGGCAATGGCCAGATAGATGAAGAAGACTCCGATCACGATCATGACCACATTCCCGGTTTCCAATCCGGGAAAGGCGGTGGTTTCGTAGTAGCTGTGAGGCTTTGATGCCCAGGTATTCAAACGGACTCATGCATCGTCCATGTCCCGCATCGCGAGTTACCGATCGGTCCCGCTGGATCCTGTGCGAGTGATGGTGTTGCATGCGGCCTTGGAAGGACCAGCCGAGGTCCTCCGGCGTCAAACCGCGGATGTGCACAATCCGATGCGGCTTGGCCATCACTTCGGCGACAGCCGCGGCGATCACGACCACGATTTCCTCGGACAACTTCGTCTCCCGGCAATCGCGACGCTTGGCGGCCGGCTGGTCCCGATGTTGTTCGGGTTGAGCACGGCCCAGAACCGCGGCAGGAGCGTGATGAAATGCACGACAAGCACCAGTGCCGATGAACACGACAAGCATCCCCATCACGGCGAGCGGGATCCCGTGGTCCTCCAACAGGGGCGCCAGTGTGAACTCGAATCGAGCGGAGCTCGGCTGTTGGGCGAAGCAGCATCGATCACTCCACCACCAACAGACGTGGCCTTCCTGTACGGAATCGCCTTCCTTGACGTCGAACTTTTCACCGTGCCGGCGACGGGGGCCGTGATCTGGTTCTCCATCTTCATCGCTTCGAGAATGATCAGCGCCTGACCTTGCTTGACTTCGTCTGCCTCCTTGACCAGCACCGCCTTGATCGCCCCGGCCATCGGGCTGGTCACGGCACCGCGTCGACGGGCAACGCTCGCGGCCGCGGGGCCGCGAGCGACCGGGTGGCGGCAGACGGCGCGCTGGCGGCGGCAGTCGGCGCCGGACGGCTTGGCGGCGGTCGGACCGCGGCGGAAGCTCTGGATAGGAGTCCGTCTTCCGTCAAGTCTTCTGACGGTCACATCGTAAGACTTGTTACCGATCGGTGATTCGTAATTTTTCATAGAGGAATCAGGCCATGTTTCTTGGGTGGACGCGTTTCACTCTTGCTCAGCGTATTTCGCAAGGCCAGCGAAACAACACCTCTGGTCTGCGCCGGCGCGATGACGTCGGTGATCATGCCGTGCGAGGCCGCCATGTAGGGCGAAGCGAACCGTTCGCGATACTCGTCGATGAATTTCTCCCGCATGCGCTGCTTGTCCTCCGCCTCGGCAAGTTCCTTGCGATACAGGACGTTGACCGCCCCCTCGGCACCCATCACAGCGATTTCGGCGGTCGGCCAGGCGAAGACCATGTCGGCTCTCAGGTCGCGACTGCACATCGCCAGATACGAGCCGCCGTAGGCCTTGCGGGTAATGACCGTGATCTTGGGCACCGTCGCCGCGGCATAGGCGAACAGCATCTTCGCACCGTGACGAATGATGCCGCCCTGCTCCTGGTCCACGCCCGGCAGGAATCCTGGCACGTCGACAAGCGTCAGGATCGGAATATTGAAGGCATTGCAGAAGCGGATGAAGCGGGCGCCCTTGTCCGAGGCGTCGATGTCGAGCGTGCCCGCCTTGACGCTCGGCTGATTGGCGATGATCCCCACGACAACGCCGTCGATGCGGGCGAAACCGACGATAATGTTCGTGGCGAAATCGCGATGCACCTCCAGAAAGCGTCCGCCGTCGACGATCCGCTCGATCATCTCGTACATGTCCATCGACGCCCTTGGGATCCTCGGGCACCAGCGTCATTCATCGACTCGTCGGGATCGAGGCAGATTTCATCCGTCGGGTGCATGGGGCGGATTCTCGACATTGTTCGGCGGCAGATAGGACAGCAGGTCGGTCACAATCTGCATCGCGTGCTGGTCGTCGTCGGCCACAAAGTGGACGTTGCCGCTGATCGCTGGCAGTTGGCCGCGGCACTGCCGATCTCCTCCATCGTGCACTCGACGCCGGTGGCCGCCTTGATCACCTGCGGGCCGCAGATGAACATGTTGGCGTTGTCGCGAGTCATGATCAGAAAGTCCATCAGCGCGGGCGAGTAGGCCGCGCCGCCGGCGCAATTGCCGGCAATGACGCCGATCTGCGGGACGCAGCCGGAGAGCAGCACGTTGCGGTAGAAGACCTGGCCGTACCCGGAGAGCGACTCGACCGCCTTCCTGAATTCGCGCGCCGCCCGAGTCGTTGATGCCGACAAACGGCATGCCGCCTTCCAGGGCGTAGTCCATGATGTCGCAGATCTTCTTGGCGTGCCGCTGCCCCAGCGCTCCGCCGCCCACCGTGGCGTCCTGGCTGAAGGCGGCGACCGGCCGGCCGTCGACGCGGCCGACGCCGGTCACGACGCCGTCGCAGGGCATCGACTTCTTTCCATGCCAAAATCGTGACAGGCATGGTCGACGTGCATGCCCCATTCCTGAAAGGTGTTGCGTCAAAGAAGATGTCGAGCCGTTCGCGGGCGGAGAGCAGTCCCTTGTGCGCGCCGTTTCGCGTGGCGACTCTCGCCGCCGCCGGCTTTCAGCAGTCTTGGCGGCGTGCGAGATCTTCCAGCAGTTCCTTTCGAATAGTCATGGCGTTTTTGTATGGGTCGGAGGTTTCCTTCGCGTCAATCGCGGGTCGTGCATTGCAGGCAACCAGAATCAGTTGGGCGTATCAGCGCGCAGACCTTCTACCGTTCGTTGTCGGCAGTCGCTGCCGAGTCGCATCCTCGGCAGCCCGAACGCTTCCAGGATCTTGCCGGGCGGCTGCTTCGGGCGGAATGGTTCCGGCCAGCGACGCTGCGTTCCAGGTCGGCTCGGATCGCACGGACGCCGGGATGTTCCCGGACCGCCTGTCTGCAGTCGATCGTCGATGATGTTCCACAGCCAGCGAACGCCTTGCCGCCGCCGCCGTTCGGTCGAGTTCACCGCTCGCCTGAACTCCTCGTAGCGCTGTTCGACCGCGTCCCAGACTTTGTCGACACGCTCGATTGTGCAGCGCACTGCAGGTCAGCACCTGGGGGCACTCGCTCGCTGACGACCCAGAGCGACTGAAGTGCCATGTCATATTGGCGGGCGGCCAGTTCGGCGGCCGCCAGTGTCGGCCGTCGGCCTTGTTGACCGCAATGACATCGACCAGTTCCAGCAGCCCTCGCTTGATCCCCTGCAGATCGTCGCCGGCGCCGGGCAGCATCAGGGCCAGGAAGCAATCGGTCATATCGGCGACCATCGTCTCTGACTGCCCGACGCCGACCGTTTCGATCAGGACAACGTCGAATCCCGCCGCTTCGCAGACCAACATGCTCTCCCGCGTCTTGCGGGCGACTCCGCCCAGTGTTCCGGCGGAAGGTGAAGGGCGGATAAACGCCTTGCGGCTCGGTCGAGAGCCGTGACATCCGCGTCTTGTCGCCAAGAATGCTGCCGCCGCTGATGTCACTGGACGGATCCACGGCGAGTACGGCGACGCGGCGTCCGGCCGTACCAGGTGTAAGCCCAGAGTTTCAATGAAAGTGCTCTTGCCGACGCCTGGCGCGCCCGTGATGCCGACGCGAATCGCCTGTCCCGTGTGGGGCAACAATCGCGTCAGCAGTTGCTCGCGCCAACAGTTGGTGGGCAGGCAGGTTCGACTCGATCAAGGTCAGGGCGCGGGGCAGCGCGCGATGTCACAATCCCGCACCCCGGCAAAGTATTCCTCCAGCGTCAGCTCCCGGCGGCGAGGAGAGTTATCAAGTCATTCGAGCCACCGTTCAAGCTTCCGCCGCTTCGGTTCGCACGTCCAGAGAAAATCCAAGCCGATTCGGCCAGATCACGGATTAGCTTGACTGCGGCTTCGCCGATCACGGTTCCCGGCCCAAAAACGGCCGCGGCTCCGGCTTCGTACAGTGCGTCACGATCCTCGGGAGGAATCACGCCCCCGGCGACAATCATCATGTCTTCGCGGCCCAGTTTTGCCAGCTCGTCGCGCAGTTGCGGTACCAGAGTCAGGTGACCAGCCGCCAGTGAGCTGACGCCGACAATGTGCACATCGTTTTCCACCGCTTGTCGTGCCGTTTCGGCGGGCGTGCAGAACAAGGGACCGATGTCGACATCAAAACCCAGGTCGGCGAATGCGCTGGCAATTACTTTCTGGCCGCGATCGTGTCCGTCCTGCCCCATCTTGGCCACCAAGATTCTTGGTCGGCGGCCTTCGATTTGTTCGAAACTGCTCGACCAGGCGGCGAACTTGTGCCGTGGCGTCGTCGTCTTCCAATGCGGAGGCATACACGCCGCGGACCGATTGCACAGGTGCTTCGTAACGCCCAAACACCTGTTCCAGGGCACTGCTGATCTCGCCCACCGTTGCCATGGCACGTGCCGCTTCGACAGCAAGTTCCAGCAGGTTGCCGGTTTCGTTGCGAGCAGCCGCGGTCAACGCGGCCAGCGTCTGGTCGACCCGGTCCTGGTCACGTTCTTCACGAAGTCGCTGCTAAGCCTGCGATCTGAGCTTCCCGGACCGCCGTGTTATCGACATGCAGGACGTTGAGATTTTCTTCCGCGGTGGGGCGAAACTTGTTTACGCCAATCACCGTTTGTTGCCCCGAGTCGATACGAGCCTGCGTGCGTGCAGAGGCTTCTTCGATGCGCATCTTGGGAATGCCGGCCTGGATCGCTTCTGTCATCCCGCCCAGTTCTTCAACTTCGCGGATGTGGCTCCAGGCGCGTTGCGCCAGATCGTGGGTCAGTCGCTCGACGTAGTAGCTTCCGCCCCAGGCATCCACGACGTCACAGGTGTCAGTTTCTTGTTGCAGAAAAAGCTGCGTATTACGAGCGATGCGTGCCGAAAAGTCGGTGGGTAAAGCCAGCGCTTCGTCGAGCGCGTTCGTATGTAGCGATTGGGTGTGGCCGTGAGTGGCGGCCATGGCCTCCAGGCAGGTACGCACGACGTTGTTGTAAACGTCCTGTGCGGTCAGGCTCCAGCCGCTGGTCTGACTGTGCGTTCGCAGCGAAAGGCTCTTGGGATTTTTCGGGTTGAATTGCTTGACCAGCTTGGCCCAGATCATTCGCGCCGCACGCAACTTGGCTACCTCCATGAAGTAGTTCATGCCGATCGCCCAGAAGAACGACAGTCGTGGACAAAACGCATCCACATCCAGCCCGGCTCGTCGCCCGGTTCGTACGTACTCCAGACCATCCGCAAGCGTATACGCCAATTCCAGGTCGGCCGTCGCACCCGCCTCTTGCATGTGGTAGCCGCTGATGCTGATGCTGTTGAACTTTGGCATGTGCTGGCTGGTGTATTCGAAGATGTCAGCAATGATGCGGATACTGGGCGCGGGCGGGTAAATATACGTGTTGCGGACCATGAACTCCTTGAGGATGTCATTCTGAATTGTGCCAGCCAGTTGGTCGGGTTTAACCCCCTGTTCTTCGGCGGCGACGATATACAGCGCCATCACGGGCAAGACGGCGCCGTTCATCGTCATGGAAACGCTCATCCGGTCGAGCGGAATACCCTCGAACAACGTTCGCATGTCGTAAATGCTGTCGATGGCTACGCCCGCCATCCCAACGTCTCCAGTGACTCGAGGGTGATCGGAATCGTACCCGCGGTGGGTAGCGAGATCGAAGGCAATGCTGAGGCCCTTTTGACCGGCAGCCAGGTTGCGACGGTAGAAGGCGTTGGAGTCCTTAGCCGTTGAGAAGCCTGCGTATTGACGGACGGTCCACGGTCGCTGGACGTACATCGTGGCGTAGGGTCCGCGGAGGAAAGGGGGCATGCCGGGCATCGTGTCGAGATGATCGACGCCATCCAGGTCGGCCTCGGAGTACAACGGTCGCACCGGGATATGTTCAGGGGTATTCCAGACCAACCCTTCTTCCGGTTCGCTGATGGCGGCTTGCCATTCGTCGCGACCAGTGGGCTGCTGGTTGCCATCGCGCAATGGAATGTCGGCGAAGTTGGGGATTTGTGTCATGATGTCAACTTTCGTGCTGTGGTAACACGCCTTCTTCTTGCAGTAATTCACGTAACGTTTCCAGGACATCGCACTTCATGAAGATGAAGCGATCGACACCGGCTGCCTGCCAGGCGGGCGCGTTCTCGCCTGCAAATCCGGCCAGCACAACCGTCCGTGCTCCCGCCTGTTTTAACTTCGGTGCCACTTCAGGAACGAAATCTGGATAGAGCTTGTCGGATGAGCAAATGACCGCGATGTTGGCTCCGCTTTCCGCGAACGCGGTCGCCGCGGCATCGGCATCGTTGAAGGCATCACCTCCGATCACCTCGAATCCGCCAGCTTCAAAAAAGTTCTTGGCATACGAAGCGCGAGCCGTGTGGTGAACCAACGGTCCCATGTTCGCCAGAAACACGCGAGGTCGTTGTCCACGGGTAGCTTGCCAGAGATCGCTGGCATCACGCAGTGCTTCGAATGGCTCCGCAAAGCTCCGCGGTTCAAGCGGCGCAATGACGTCCGATGGGTTTGTTTGGAACCCACTCGCCCGAGCCAGTTGCCCAATGGTGGCACCCTCTATCGCTGCAGCAACCATGGCAGCGACCTGGTCCCTGCCCGAGGCCAACTTCGCAAACGCTTCGTCATCCTGTCGATTCGCAGTCACGCGGGTTATCGCCGCAGTTTGCAGCACCGCCGTATCGATCGGAGCATGATCCACGCGCTGTTCGTCAACGTCCGGGAACTCGCTGACGCCGGTTATGCCCTCTTTGCGCCGGGCGATGTCTCTTGCTCGAGGCGCGTAGGCCGCGTCGATTTCTTTCGCCACCCATTCACTTCTCAATGCGGCCAACATTCCACCTTGGCCTTCAATCTCCTGCAAGACCGCCCAAGATTTCTTGGCGAGTTGATCCGTCAGTTGCTCGATAAACCAGCTGCCACCGGCCGGGTCGACCACACGGTGCAGATGCGCCTCCTCCTGAAGCACCAGCACCGTATTCCGGGCCACGCGACGGCTGAATTCGTCGGGAAGTCCGCCCATTTCATCAAACGGTACTGAAGAAATGGCATTGGCACCGCCCACCCCGGCTGCGAAAACCGCGACGGTATTTCGAAGTAGATTCACGTATGGGTCGCGCTGCGTTAGCACGCGATTGCTGGTGCGGGCATGAATCTGCATCGCACCAGAATCCGGACTTCCTCCGCAAGATTGCACCACGCGGAACCAGACACGCCGCGCTGCACGCAGTTTGGCTATCGCCAGGAAATGGTGCGTACCCAACCCAATGCGAAACAGAATTTGACGAGCAGCCGTGTCGATATCCACGTCGGCGTCCGTCATCGCCCGGAGATACTCGATTCCCGTGGCCACGGCAAAAGCAATGTCCTGGGCTGCCGTGGCACCCGCGTCGTGATAGGGTGAGCTGTCGACGCCGACGGCCGTCACTTGTGGCAACGTATCAGCCGTCCACTTGGCCAAGCTTGCGAGTGATGACAACGCGTCAGAGGTCGTGCAGGGCAGCTGTCCGGTGCGTGCCAATTCTGACAACGGGTCCGCATTAAACGCACCGCGTGCCTCACGGTTTGAGATGTCACGCCGATGCCACAAGCCGATCAGCATTGCTGCAGCCGGCAAAAACGCAGCGCCGGCATCCAGCGTAACGCCAATCATGTTCAAGTGGACGTCAGCGAACGCAGCGTCAAAATCGTCGACTGAGTAAGCCATTACGCCGTCGCGGACGGCAAGTTCATCGACGCCGTGTTGGTCGGGATCCAGGCCCCTGCGGGCGGCCTCGTCCAGCCGCAACAGCAGCGATGTGACACCACCTTTCAGGTCTTCCTGAATGGCTCGGTTGGTGGTCGACAGGTCCGGGTGGGCGTGTTCTTGCCGCAAGTCCCAGCCGGTGACCGCCTTTCCCAGTGGGTCGGTTCCACGAACGAATGGAGCGAACCCAGGAAACCCATGTGCGTCTGGGGCGTCAACTTCATCTCGACGGCTGTAGAGCGGTTGGACGTCGAAGCCCTCGTACGTGTGTGTAACGAGCTTCTTTTCGAATGGTGCTCCATGCAGTGCCGCTTCGGCCAGTGATCTCCACTCGTCGTAGTCCACCGATGGAAAGTCACCCTGAATCGTGAATTCTTCGCTGAGTTGCTTGGTCATTCGTTGCTCGGCATTTTCTCGTCGTTCGTTGTCGCCGGTGAGGGATCGCTGGCCGGTTCACACAGCTCGGTGAGTACGCCATAAGAACTCTTCGGATGCAAAAACGCAATCTGCATATGATGCGATCCGGGTCCGGGGCGCCTGGTCGATCATCCGCAAACCGGACTCTTTCAATTCGTCGATGCGAGCTTGAATGTTGTCGACGGTATATGCGACGTGATGCAAGCCCTCACCGCGCTTTTCGAGGAACTTGGCGACCGGACTGTCCGGTTCTGTCGGCTCCAGCAACTCGATGCGAACATCGCCGGCTTTAAAGAATGCGACGCGGACTTTTTGGCTGGGAACATCCTCCAACCCTTCGAACTCCAGACCCAACGTATCGGCGTAATACGCCTGCTGGTCGCTGATCGAATGAACGGCGATACCGATGTGATTCAGGGACTTGACGGACATCATCACTCCTGGCGAATACGTTAGTCGGGTGCAGGTCAATGCGAGTCGCCGTGGGAAGCAGCATTGGTTCGTAAGCTGTCCTCCCAGGAACTTGCGCAGGATTCCAGAATATCAATTGCATTGCCCGACCAAAAGCGGGCCACGGTCGCAGGAAAGCTCAACATGGTTTGCGTGACGTCAAAATTCGACATTCGGGTTGCGAAATCTCGCGAATCGGGCAGTCGCATCCACCGTTGAGGCCATTCGAGGGCAAAATGGCGAAGGAACTCGCGGACCAATGCACGATCGATCTGCTCACTTGCATCGCCGACATCGGCCACAACCCCTTCGAGGGTATGCAGAGATTTTCGAAACAGCATCATATCGCCAGAGAAACGCAGTCCGCCTTCTTGCACGGCTGTCGTCCAGCAGTGCCATCAACCAGCCCAGACCGGGAAATTTTCCATGTCGGATTTGCTTGACCGCGTCATGCACGACCGCTTCCAGGGCTTCGTCGTCACGTTGCTGTCGATCCGCCAGTTGCTGCAGCTCCGCCACGATACGTGGCGAGTCCAAGGTGATGGCTCCCAACAGGACCTGCACAATGGCAACTCGTTCCCGCACGCCGAGCGTCCCCACCAAGCTCCAGTCGAGAATGGCGAGGCAACCGTCGTCGGTGAGGAACAGGTTTCCGGCGTGTGGGTCGCCGTGAAAAAGAGCGTTGCTCGATTTCGAGAAAACCGGCTTGGCAATCAAAGCTCTGGCAACCAGCCTGGCCAAACGACGTTTGCGGCGCGGGTTGTCGAGATCGTGGTCCGTAACTTTGCCGCCCGAGACACGCTCCATCGAAGTAACTCGGGATGTGCAATGCCCGAGCAGAGCGGGTATCTGTACGCGCGACTCGTCAGCAAAGAAGGCCTTGGCCTGGACGAGATGACGCTGTTCGTGTTCGAGTGCAACTTCATCGCGCAACTTATGTCGGACCTGCTGGAAAGACTCTTGGTAATCAAGGTGAGGGATCTTCAGCTCGTCGCAGCAGCGGTCGAGGTGTTCGCCCACATCTTCGAGCAATCCGAGCTCATCTTCCAGTTGTTCTTCAATACCGGGTTTGAGGATCTTGAATACGCCCTCGGATATCTGAGTGCCACGAGAACAGTTTGCTTGTCGGAAAGGGATCACCACTGCGACGCTGGCTTCTGCAATCGCTGGTGGTAGCAGCGTCACCCCGCGGGCATCGAGCGGGCCAAGTTCCGTTGCCAGGATTTCTTCGATGGTCTCGATGGGCAATGTGGGAGCGAGCGATTCCAGTTCGCTCAGGTACTTCCTCAGTTCCAACGAAAGCCGACGATCACGCGCCAGAATCTGGCCCAGCTTCTGCAGCACGGGCGAACCCTGCGCGAGGAGTCCGATCCGCTGCGAAAATGAGGCAGATGGTGGCAACTCAGCTTGGGCTGCAAGGATCTGCTGCTGCTGCGATACCGGCAGGCCACCCAGAAAAAGACTCAGCCCGTCCCGCACGGGACGGGCGAAATGTGCAAATTCCTCTGGCAGGAGGGAAGCGAGCGAAGCTTCGTTCAGCAGGAATTCCCAATTCGGTGTCATGATTCGTCAATCTGAACGAGCCGCCAACCACGATTCGATGTGGGGCCATGTATTCTTCTGGGCGCCACGACCGGCCATGATGCCGATGTGGCCTCCGCGAATTCGGAACAGCTCCTGATCCTTGCTCGCAATCAGATCCATGATTCCTTCCGATTGGCACGGAGGCGTAATGTGGTCCGACTCGGCGATGACGTTCAAAAGGTTCGCCCGCAGTCGCTTCAAGTCGACCAATTCTCCGCGGAGCTTCATGGTGCCTTCCATCAAACGGTTCTCTTTGTAGAGGTCGTTGATCAGCTGACGATACGTTGCTCCAGCCATCGGAATGATGTCGCGGACCCAGGTGTTCATCGCATGCCAGGCTTCCACCGTGCCCGGCTTTTCGATGTTGTCCCAAAGCATGGTATAGCTGCCGAAATAATTCTCGATCGGTTTGAGCATTTTCGCGCCGCTGTCGATCATCTCGGCAGGCACGTTGCCAAATTTCTCGGCTACAAGATCGGCATTGAAGGCAGGGTTACTCGACCAACGCGTGAAGCCGCCCGCCGTTTTGTCCTGGAAATCCAATGGCGCGGTCAACAGGATCAGATTCTTCAGCCCATCATCTGGCCGTAGCGCTGAATACATCGTGCTGATCAGAGCGCCCAGACACCAGCCGAGCATACTGAACTCTTCTGAGCCAGATACCTTCTTCAGCTTCCGAATGGCTCGAGGCAGATAGTCGAGCGTATAGTCGTCAAAGGAGAGGTTCTTGTCTTCTGGTCCCGGAGCCCCCCAGTCGAGCAAATACAGGTCGTAGCCGTGCCGCAACATGTACTCGGCATAGCTGTGACCTGGTCGCAAGTCGAGAACGTGCGGGCGATTCATGATGGCAAAAACCATGAACAGAGGAATTTTCTTGCGCTGTTCCGGGGGCACAACCGGAATGTAACGGTACAACTTGGCTTTATTCAGCGTCCAAATCAGCTCTTTGGGCGTCTGCGCGATTTCTGCGTCGGTCGTCAGTAGCCGATTGAATTTCTCGGCGTTTTCCGCTGCTTTGTGCCAGCCTGCGCACAATTCAAGAAAGGTGGGTATCTGCGGTGCTGCGTTGGAACTGTCTACGGTTTCGCTCATGGTATCTATTCTCCCTTGGAAGGTGACCGAGCGTGCTCGTCGAGCGTCGCTTCGAGGTCATCCAAACGCATTTCGATGTTGGTCAGTCGTTCCGCAATTCGCGTTACATCATCACGAGTGGGAAAGTTCAGCTGCGTGAGCGTTTGAGTCATGTTTTCTTTCACGACTTTCTGAATTGGTCCGGAAGTGACAAGCCACGCATCCAGCATGGCGCCGGTCGCTTCGGCGTAAGCGTCCGTGTTGACCAATTCGACCATCATCTTGGCCCACGCTTCCAGGTTCGCGTCGCGCATGCCCTTCATCATTCCAGTTGGATCGAAGGGGTTAAAATCGTTGTTCGTTTGGTTCATGTCGGCTCACACGTTTCGGGACATCTGTTTTCGACTTCAAAAATATAGTTTCCTGCATCGTCGGAGGGTTCAGCGAACCACGCAATTTCCGACAGTTTACCGGAGTTGGTATGCTCGAGGCTCGCTGTCATAACGCTAATAACCCCATTCTTCTGCCGGACCAACACCCCAAGGCGTGACCGTCAGGCAACTTTCAACTTGCCGCACACCGGCGCTGACCAGGCGACTCGGACTGCCTCGTCAATTTCGGCAGGAGACCGCACGTCGCCGGTTAGCTTTACGGTCGTCCCATCCACTTCGACGACGAGCTTGCTGGAATCGAGCGCTGCGTGTCGCCGCAACGCGGATTGAATTCCTGCCACAATCTCGTCCAAGGACTCGGGAGGTGTCACCACCAGTTCGTTGGCCACCCCTCGAACTCCATGCAAGCGTCGCACTGCGCGATCGATAGCCAATTTCTGGAACTGGTGCTGCACCGTACCTTCGATCCTGATCCAGCCCTCCCGCACCGTTACCTTCAGGTGTTCGTGGGGCACGTTCGCGTCCCACTCTAACGAATGTACTGCGGCCGCGGCGATCTCTTCGTCGTCCCGCAGGTGGATGTCGGTGGGTCGGACTTCAATCTCGTTGGCGATCGCCCTTACGCCATGCACGCGTTTGGCCACCTGTTCGGCCGCGTGTTGGTTCGCAAGAACGGGAACATGCCCGGTAAGCGTTATGACACCCTCCTTGGCGATGACACCTATTTGTGCAGCATCGACGCTTGGCTCCCACGTGAGCTCATCCAGTACGTCGCGTTGCAGTTGTGCATCGGTCTTCACGACAACCTCCTTCCGCTCTTGCTGCGGGGCATTTGTGCTACGCCCTCGAATGGTGTGGGTGTGCCACACTCTTTACATGAAAGCGCCTCCGTTGACGTTGATTTGTTGACCTGTGATGTAGTCCCCGTCAGCGACCAGGAAGAGTACCGCTTTGGCAATTTCCTCGGGATGACCAAAACGCCCCATGGGAATTCCGCCCTTGATCTTCGTCTGCAATGCCGCCGGTACTGCCGCAAACATGTCTGTTTCGGTGTAGCCCGGTGAAACGGTGTTCACTGTGATACCCGAATGCACCAGTTCTGCAGCAGCCGTCCTCGTGAAGGCAATAATTGCCCCTTTGCTGGCGCTGTAGTTGGCTTGTCCAATCGCGGGCACCTGCCCATTCATGGAGCTGATATTGACGATCCGACCATAGCTCTGTGCCGTCATGAACGGTATCGCAGCGGAGGTGCAGAAAAAGCAACCATTCAAGTTCGTTTGAATGACCTCCATCCACTGTTCATCGGTCATGCGCGGAAGCAGGCTATCCCGTGTGATCCCGGCGTTGTTGACCAGGATGTCCAAGTGTGTGAACTCGTTGCCAACTCGCTCGACCATGGCACGAGCTTCCTGGGGGTTGGCGAGGTTGGCTTGTGCCAAAATGCACGTTCCTCCCATGCCGGTGATCTCTTCGGCAACTTCCTGAGCCTTCGCTTCACTGCTGGCGAAGTTAATGGCCACTTTGGCTCCTTCTCGTGCCAATTCTATCGCGATCGCCCGGCCAATCCGCGCGATGCTCCAGTCACCAACGCCGTCTTCCCGTCAATTCGTCCCATCGGTATCTCCCCGTTTTCTCGAGGCACACAACGCTCGTGTGCTAAATCATTCTGTTTGTGTTAGGCGTGTTCGAAGATCGCAGCGATCCCCTGTCCGCCGCCGATGCACATCGTTACCAACGCACGCTTGGCGCCGGTTCGATTCAATTCGTACAACGCCTTGATGACCAGGATCGCACCGGTGGCGCCGATCGGGTGACCGAGCGAAATCCCGCTCCCGTTCGGATTGGTGCGGTCCATGGGCAGCTTGAGTTCGCGGCAGACTGCGATCGCCTGTGACGCGAACGCCTCGTTGACCTCGAAAACGTCGATGTCGTCGACTCCAAAGCCGGTTTTCTCGAATAACTTCCTCACGGCAGGCACGGGGCCCATGCCCATGAACTTCGGATCAACACCTGCGTAAGCGTAGTCGATCAACCGACCCATCGGCTTGATGCCGCGTTTCTCGGCCACTTCACGATCGGCCAAGACCAGCGCCGCCGCTGCATCGTTGATACTGGATGCATTCCCCGGCGTCACGGTTCCTTCCTTGTCAAAGACGGTTGGCAATCGGCCGAGTTTTTCAACCGTCGTGCCATATCGCACAGTCTCATCGACCTCGAACGGGACCAAATCTCGCTTGACCTTGATTTCGATCGGAACGATCTGCCCAGCGAAGTAACCATGATCAATCGCCGCGCCGGCCCGCCGGTGGCTTTCCACTGCCAACTCGTCCTGATCCTTCCGCGTGATCTCATACTTCTTGGCGACGTTTTCAGCGGTGACGCCCATATGGCAATCGTCAAAGGGGTCGCTCAATGCTCCCACCATCATGTCGACCAGTGTTGTATCGTTCATGCGTGCACCAAAGCGCATGGCGGGCGAGGAATACGGACTGCGGCTCATATTCTCAGCACCGCCAGCCACGGTGACGTCGGCGTCACCCAGCATAATCGTCTGGGCGGCCGTGATGATGGCTTGTAGCCCGCTTCCACAAAGCCGATTCAAGGTGAGTGCCGGCGTTTCATGGGGTAACCCGCCATTCACTCCAGCCACCCGAGCCAGGTAATGGTCGTGGGCGTCGGTGTGAATAATGTTGCCAAATACGACATGCCCCACATCATGCGGCTTGACGCCCGACCGCTTTACGGCCTCCTTTACACACTTGGCAGCCAGTACGCTTGGCGGAATATCCTTGAGACTCCCACCATAACCGCCGATTGGCGTTCGCACGCCGCTTAGCACCACCACTTCACGCGTCATCGCACTTTCTCCCAATAAGAGTGTCACGGAGACACCGCCGACTACGGACCAGCTCGCCAGCCAACCAAGGCCGCCGCAGAGCAACACAAATCCAACCGAGGAAAAGCAAGTCGCATACCACTTCGAAGATTCGCCGGATCAATGTTCCATCCGAGTGACGAAACATGTCTGCGGCCCAACTATGGGTGAACCCGCGTGATCTCCGGATTCACGGTAACGCAAAAAGCGCGCACCCAACTGTGCGGTTCAGCCCGCCAGCCGCGATTCGACTGTGCGATAAGGGGCGCCATGACCAATTTTGTACAAAGAAAATGGTGTGCAGTGAGCTCTTCAACACACCGATCTGCGCTACCTCAAGTCTGCCCCCGAAGGCGATTTGAGCCGGTCAGCCATCTCGATGGGGTGCAGCAGAATTGTCCGAGGCCGGCAATTTGTGCCAATGGACACTTCGGATCAGGACGCCGCCACAGGTAGGAAACACGTTGCGGTTCTCTGGAGCGAACGTGAGAACAACTAATCTGATTCGATCTGTACTTCAGGCAGTTGACCACCGCAATGCTTCAAAAGTTGCAATCGTGTTGCAGTAAGTCGCTCGGCGAGGACCATCGCAACACGATGCATGAACTCGAATCCAAACTCCGGATCTTCGCGACAGAGGTCGATAGCTGCTGCCGCATTGATAGCAAGTGCCCTGACCGGCGAGATCGTCCGCGCCGAAATCGACATTCGGTGACGTCCCACCAGAGGTGACCAGCCGATCAACTCTCCATCTCCAACTTGCATCAGTTGATGTGGACCCGTGGTCGGTTGACGAATGACCAACGATAACTGGCCGTTAATGATGATGTAGGCATCGTCGGATTTGTTGTGTTCCTGGAAAATTTCGGTGTGGGCCGGGAATTCGACAGGTCTCGCGATCGTTGCCAGCCGTTCAAGGTGTTCGTCCCCAACGTCGTGAAAAAACTGCACGCCGCGGAGCAAATCTCCTATCGACTGTTCACTCATCAGTGGATACTCCCCAAAATGGTCGGTTCGGACGGCTTACTCAAGTTCGAATTACAGCTTACAGCTTCCGGACTATCTCGTTGGCAATCAAGGCCCCACCAAACGCAATTCACACGATAACTTCGATCCGATTGTCAATTCGGTCGACCCCCTCAATACGCTGCAATGCGGTCAGCACCACTTGTTGCAGGTAAAATCTGGGCAGTTGTCCGGAAATCGTCAGTACTCCATCCCGAAAACCACATTTCAGACAGCGGATTTCGTCATACGAACTCTGTCGTAGAATCTTCTCGGCAGAATCGCCTGGCGAAGTTCCTGTGGACTGAGGCCCCTGAGGGGTACTCAAGTGGGTTGATTTCTCGGCAGTCATTCCAGTGCTCCGATCGCGGTAATAATTCCCAAACTGCCCTGTCGCTAAGCATGCAGTGCACGGAAAACGCAATTCCGCGACGTTCTATTTCCCGGCGCACGAGCTGCCTCAGGCACTTCTCTTCTGTTCAGATCGGTGACCCACCTGCTGGCGTATCGACGCGGCGGCACCGAAGGAATAGGCTTCACGGCGGGGCTGTATCGCGAGCAACCGCACACCCGCACAGCTCCGTATACCGAGCAAAACCTGTGCCGTTGCCTTGCTGGCACACCCCGGTGCTCCCGTGGGTCCTCATCACGCTTCGTCGACAGCCGGAATGTCTCATGTGCGTCCTGACGGTCACTTTGCGGGCGCGCCACGGCTGTGCAAAATGGCGCGCTTGAAGTTCACGGTTCATTCCAGAAAGAGATCGAGGGCTTCCTCCAATGCCGGGACGCGAAAGTGCGAATTCCCCCACGTTGACTGAATTTATTTCGTTGTACTTGCGCTTTGGTCAGCGGAGCATTATGAATTCACTATCTGAGAGCCTGAGGCAGGACATGGAAATGAGAACTAAAGGACGTTTTTGATGACAAGCTGGCATTCGACCGAAGGTGCTCCCATTCCCCTTGGTGTGACCTGGATAGAGGAGCAGCAGGCTTACAACTTTGCCGTGTACTCCAAGCATGCTGAATCGGTCGCCTTATTGTTTTTCGGCGCAAAGACCAAAAGCGGCCGCTGTTCACATACGAACTGGATCACCTGCACAACAAATCGGGGCGAATCTGGCATTGCCGCGTGACCGCGCAGCAACTGGGCGAAGCCCGATATTACGGCTGGTTATTCGATGGCCCCCGTTCTACCGGCCAGGTTTCCGGCTGGCACGCGTTTGACGGCGAGAAGGTGCTGCTCGATCCCTACGCGAAGTCGGTCTTTTTCCCGGACAGCTACGACCGGCAAGCGGCCATTGGTCCCGGCCCGAATGCCGGCCAGGCGCCGCTGGGAGTCTTGATGGCCGACGAGCCAGCTTTCGATTGGACCGGTGAAAAACGACCCCATCACGAATCCGATTTGATCATCTACGAGATGCACGTGAAGGGTTTCACGCGGCGGGCAAACAGCGGTGTTTCGGCCGCGAGACAGGGGACATTCGCGGGCGTCGTGGAAAAGATTCCATACCTCAAGCAGCTCGGTATCACCGCCGTCGAACTCATGCCCGTATTTCAGTTTGATCCTCAGGAGGGCAACTACTGGGGCTATATGACGCTCAATTTTTTCACTCCCCACAGCGGTTTTGCCGCCACGCGGAAATCGCTCGACCGCCCCAACGAGTTTCGTGCAATGGTTAAGGCATTACACGATGCAGACATCGAGGTGATCCTTGATGTCGTCTACAACCACACGGCGGAAGGCAGCCTGGATGGCCCGACGTTTAACTTGAAGGGCTTTGACAACAGCAGCTACTACCTGCACTCAGGCAATCCAAAATCACCCTACGCCAATTTCTCTGGCACGGGGAACACGTTGAATTGCGCAAATCGTTACGTCCGGCGGATGATCATTGAGAGCTTGCGCTATTGGGTCACCGAGATGCACGTCGATGGTTTCCGTTTCGATCTGGCTTCAGCTTTTTCACGCAATTCAGACGGCTCGATCAACTGGAGCGACCCTCCGTTGTTCGGCGAAATCCGTGCCGATCCGTACCTGGGTCAAGTACGATTGATTGCCGAGCCATGGGACGCTGCTGGAGCGTACCAATTGGGTGAGACATTTCCAGGTATGCGGTGGTTCCAGTGGAACGGTCAATTTCGTGATGATGTACGCCGCTTTATCAGGGGGGAACCCGGGATGATACCGGCATTGATGTGCCGTCTGTACGGCAGCGATGACCTGTTCCCCGACGACCGTATGCATGCCTTTCATGCTTACCAAAGCGTCAATTACCTGAACTCACACGATGGTTTTACCCTTTACGATCAAGTCTCGTACAACGAACGGCACAATGAAGCCAATGGACACGGCAATTCGGATGGCACGGCCGAGAACTTCAGTTGGAACTGCGGTCACGAGGGTGACGTCGAATTGCCGAAATCAGTTGCCACACTGCGACAACGTCAGGCCAAAAATTGCTGCTGCCTGTTATTCCTTGCCAATGGAACCCCGATGTTTCTCGCAGGGGACGAGTTTCTGCAAACGCAGCAAGGGAACAACAATCCTTACAATCAGGACAACGAAACAACGTGGCTCGACTGGAGCCGGCTGCAGGAAAACGCCGAGTTCTTTCGGTTCTTTCGACTGATGATTGCGTTTCGCAAGGCTCACCCGACGCTGTGCCGCAGCCGCTTCTGGCGCGAAGATATCCATTGGTATGGCAGCGGGCCTCAGGTGGCAATGTCGCGCAGTTCACGACACCTGGCTTACCATTTATCGGGCGCATCGCAAAATGACGACGATTTAT
Organism: uncultured Planctomycetales bacterium; assembly: GCA_963821085.1. GTDB lineage: Bacteria > Planctomycetota > Planctomycetia > Pirellulales > Pirellulaceae > CAWGCE01. The sequence goes on from CAWGCE010000019.1 coordinate 219,477, forward strand.
ATGTGATGATCAACGGAGAACGTCGAGAACGTGCCTTCACGATCCAGGCGGGTAAGCCAGTCGACTGGCGGCGGGTGATCGACACCGGCCGCAAGAGCCCTGATGATTTTCGCGAAACGGGCAAGGAAGCCGCCATCCGGTCTGCGACGATCCGGGTAGCGTCCAGATCGATCGTGGTGCTGTTACGCCGCCGCTAAGTGTCACTGGGAGTCAGTTGGCGACTCAAAGACCACGCAGACGGCCACACCACACCCAGCAATCGACAGCTAACCGTACATTCCGCGGCAAAAGCACTCAGTCGGATAGAAGCCAATTGAATTCCCAGACGGGATTGCCGCAATAGTGGCAGCTTTCGTCGTTTTCGACGACACGGCCGTGGCATTCGTGGCACTCGCCGATTGCTGGTAGCAGCTTCATTTGATCTTGCCGGAGTTGTTGTGCGCGTAAAGGGTCGCCCCATGCGACCGCTGGCAAGATGCGTAAGGCGCGGGGAACAAACGGAATAGTACGAGCGGAGCCCGAACGCTATCTGGCATGGCCTCCTGCAAATTCGAAACGAACTTCAGCCGGCGTTCTTCGATATTCTGGCTGCGGTAATACTGAACTCGCTGATCAACCACCGCCCCAAAGGCGTCTCCCAAGCGCAGGCGAAATAGCCAGTCCAGGAACCAATCACCGGGCTCGTCCACGTAGCCGCTTTGAGCCACTTCATCGTCGATTACAATGCAGGCGTAGGTTTCGATCTCGAATTTGGCGTACCGTGCCTTCACTTGCATTCGCGACAATGAAAAATCAGTCAACGACTCGGTCCCGTATTCTCGTTGTACATCATCGTGGGCCCGCACCATGAGCAAGTTGCGGAGTTGTGTCATGCCTGCCATGAGACTGTTGACGATTGGCTGTGGACCAAGTCCTGGGCAGTGTTTCTGCAATTCGGCTGCCGCCATATGTCTCTGCTGCTGCTGAGTTACCATTGCCACTCGCTCCTGCTTCGAGGTTCCATGCCGCCGCCTGGCAGACCCCAATTCTAGCCCGCTGACGATAATTTAAAAAGTTGCGTCGGGGTAACTTTCCAGTTCAAGAAGCTCTACGACCACTTCTGGCCTCCTGTTCAGAATTTTGAAACTGGTAAAACAGCGGGGAATGTGACGGCGCTGGCCAAACGTTACGGGTATGAATTCACCTACATTCCACCAATTGGATGATCCACTTGTGTTCGTCGCGAATGACACTGATACGTTCTGAGGTGAATCAGCTGAAATTGCCGGGTGAGCTTGGCCAGCCAGGAAGCTCGATAGTTATCGAATACGATAAAGCGTGCAGTAGAACTAGTATTTTCGCGTACTTTTGCGCGACGGATTGACTTGGAGAAAACGGGATGGCTCGATCTTTGGCGGCTTTGCAACGACTCGAATCACTGCGGCATGAATTCGGTGCGCAGACAGCTGAGCAGAAGCTTTCCTGTTTGCGGGACTTAGGGGGAGCGCAACTGACGTCGGTTGCACAGGTCATTCGTCTCCACGAAGTCCTTTGCTTCATGCAAGCATGGCCGGATTCGGCCAAAATCCTGACTCGCGTCGAGCAAATCCTTGCGGGTTTTCAGCGTCGCCGAGATTTCAGGCGGTGCGTTGAGGAATTGGCCGATACGGGTATCGCAGGTACGCCCATCAACTTCAGTTATTACTCAGCCACCGCTGCCTGGTTGGCTAACCGGTGGCCCGGCCAGTTGCAGGTTGATTGGGAGGCGTTTGAAAACGTTGACGCCTTAGAGCCCTATTTGAGCCTGCTGGCTACTTACAGCGAATCCGTTGCGCTCGATAACGTCGGACTGGAAGTCAGCGAATGGATCGAGCGGCTCAAGTCACCCACCGAATCGGACGCCAGTTTCCTGGTGAAACGCCTGCAAAAACTCGCCACAAACGACTTCCTTTACGAACAACTCTATGAGCAGTTCGACATGCCGCTGATCCTCGTCGCCGGCAAGGCCACTCCTAGCCGTACTCATGCGAAATATGATCCGGCGCCCATCGTCTATCAAACGAAGCCGTTGGACCACGAACGTCCAGTCATCAGCGATGAACTTCAACGCCCGCCAAAGGCACCGCGCCGCGTAAGTCGTGCTGTTGGAACGCATCTGGTCGACGTGGCCCGGTCGGCCATGGCGACTCGCCACCGCGACCTTGATGCGTTTGCCTACGCCGACGCCAACGACGTGAGTCTGATCGATGACACGAACGGCCTGCAATTTGTTCTTTACGGGCTGATGCCCGAGCGACGTTTCCTGCTCGAAACGCAGTATGGCTACCTGATTCTGAAGAACGGAGTCCCCATCAGCTACGGTGCGATCACTTGCTTGTGTAATTCAACCGAAGTCGCATACACGATTTTTGACACGTTTCGTGGCGGCGAGTCGGCCCGCATTTACGTCCGCACGCTGGTGATGGTGAGCCAGGTCTTTGGCTGCGACACGTTCATGATTGATCCCTATCAGCTCGGCGAAGACAATGAAGATGCATTGCAATCGGGGGCCTGGTGGTTCTATCAGAAGCTCGGCTATCGACCCCGGAACAAGAAACTTATGCGTCTGATGAACCAGGAACTTGCCAAGATAAAAAAGCGCCCGCGCCACCGCTCACCGCTCTCGGTGCTCAAGCAACTGGCATCAGAAAATGTCTACCTGAGTCTTACCCACCAACGCGACGACGTGCTAGGTATGCTGGACTTAGCCCAAGTCGGTCTGAAGATCGTCGATCTGTTTTCAAGTCGTTTCGGTTCGGAGCGCGAAGAGGGAGCGGCGACGCTGGCCGCGGAAGCCGCTGAGCGACTGCAAGTGAAAAGCTTCCGGGATTGGTCGCGATCCGAAAAAGTGGCATGGGGCCGTTGGGTGCCGTGGTGGCATTGTTGAGTTTGGTCGAGCGTTGGCCTGCGGATGACCGTCATGAGTTGGTACAGATCATTCGCGCAAAAGGCGGACGAAGTGAGCTGGAATATCTCAGACGATTTGACGGACACCGTCGACTGAGATCCGCTCTGCAGGCGTTATCTGCCTGAAGACCATTCGAAGGTTCGCCTCGGCGTGGCTGGACTCGCATGCTGTCCGGCTTGCCTCGATTCGATACGCTGTGGCATTCGAATTACAGGTCGTTCGCGTGAATTTCTCGTCCGAGGTGATGAAAAAAAGCGGAGCTGAGCCAAGCTCAACTCCGCGTCGTGGTTTCCTTACAAGCGACTGTCAAACACAATCGCTAGTTGAAGTTGTTCCAACGGCGACGCGCAATTGGCAAGAAGATGCCAACGACGAACAGGCTGAAAGCTGCTGGTTCCGGAACGACTGCCGACAGAGATGCATCGTCGATGTACAACCCGTTCGCGATACCAGGGACCGGTCCCGGGGATAGCTGAAAGCGAAGCAGGAAGGAATCGGCGCCATCCGGCACATCAATGTCACTGAGACTGAACGTCTGGTAGCTGGTATTGATGCCGGCAGCGATGAGCGAGACCAATGATTCCCCGATCACACCCCCACCATTGCTTGTGTCCTGATCGAGCCATTGAATCTGGTAGAACATGTCGATGGCGGTGAAATCGAGCGAGTCCACCTTGGCAGCAAACGAGAGATCGTAGTTCAACGAACTGTCGATACTGCCAAAAGGCTGGACTTGTTGAATGAAGTAGACGTCGGCTGTGGGTGTGTTGTTTATATGGTCCGCCGCCATCAGGGCAGAAAAACTGCCGCTCGCAGGCATGCTGCCGCTGCGACTCGTGCTGCCGGCGGGGCCCCCAATTTGTTCCCAATCGGTCGCGTCACCTCCAACGCCAGCCTCGAAGCCGGGGTTCAAAAGGATATTGGACGCGGAAGCGTCGAAACTCAGTCCTGCCAAAATTCCAAGACTCAAGCATGAAAGAAGGACCCAATTTGTCTTTTGCATTAGTCACTCTCCTTGGTTTGATTTGCCAAAAGTTATCAGAACAGTCCGATTGAGCTTAGTCTGTGGGTTTTAGACCGCAACGTCAATTTGATTAATCTGCTTCATTTTCTTCCGGTATTGGAATTAAAGTCGTTGTCTTGGCGTTCAGCCGGCGAATCCGACACACCTTCCTGTTTATGGCCGAAGAGCGACGCGTGTAGAAGCATCTGCATCCAGCGGAATACGCGTCAAAGCCAATGTCGCTTGCCTACATATCGATGTTGGTGTTCGGCAACGCCTCGGCGAGCGCCACCCGAGCTTCTTCAGTCACCTTTCGACAGTGGGTGATGCTGAGGTACTTCAGTTTCTTCAATGCGTGGAGGTGACCGGCGCCCACATCGCCGAATCGATTCGAGCCAACATGCAACCATTCGAGTTCCGTCAGCTTGGCGATGTTGGCCAGCCCCTTGTCTCGCGTCTTGGTCTTGTCCAGGTTGAGCCAACGCAGCGATTGCATTTCAGCGAGGTGTTTCGAACCGCTGTCCGAGACGAGCGTAAACCATAGATTCAGTTTCTTCAGATTGGGTAATCCCTTCAGGTGCACCAACGCCGGGTTGCCAACGCTCGTTTCGCTGAGGTCCAAATCTGACAGGTTTTGCATCCGTTTCAAATGCGCCATGCCTTTGCTTGTGACGCTGGTACTGCGAATTCGCAAGACACGTAGTTTGTCGAGCCCAGCGATCGCCGCCAGGCCTTCATCGCCCACGTACGTCTGCGTCAGGAACAGTTCTTCTAGGTTGGGTAGTTTGCCAATCGACTTCATCCCTTCATCAGTGATGCCGGTGTAGTCGAGCCCGAGCGCCTTGAGTTTTTTCATCTTGGACAGATGAGCAATGCCGACATCGGTGATTCTCGAACCACTGATTTTGAGGTTTTTCATCTCCGGGAAGTTGGAAATAATCTCCAGCCCGGCATCCGTAACCAGTGCATCTCGCAGATCGAGCAACTGCCAATGGTTTACCTTGGCGATCGCTCTCATCGAATCGTCGTCGGTTTTGGTTCGAACAAGTTTGAGCTGGCGAAGGCTCGGAATGTCAGCGAGGTGGCCCAAGCCCACAGCGGTGACTTCGGTGAGTGCGAGGTTGACGCTCTTGAGGTTGGACAGCGGTTTCAACTTCTGCAGACCTGCATCGGTAATACTGGTTTTTTCCAGCGAAATATCCTGCAACGAAGTCAGTTGTGCCAACGCTTCGAGCCCTTTATCGGTAATCGTGCGGCCATATAGTTCAAGCTTATTCAACGCGGCGAGCGGAGCGAGCTTGGCCAAATCCTCGTCTTTGAGACCGGTAGCCTTGATCGAAGACATGGAACCATGGCTGTCGAGCTGGTAGGTCGCTCCCAACTCGTCCAACATTGCCTTCACGCTGGCCTCTTCGGCGGCCACGTTGCGAGTCGTCGCGGCTTTTGCGGGTTCATCAGACGATGTTGATTTAGTTGACGCGATCGATTCGATGGCTGGAGGCTGACAGCCAAACTGAATCGTCACTGCCAACAAGATTGAAATAATCAGCCAGAATTCGCTGGATTCAGGCAACACAGTTACTCGTGTCTTTGTCATCAATGGCTCTTTTCTGCGAGGCTCCCAGTAACCGTACATCGTAGCTCTCCAACTGTTTGGTGGTAACCGACCAAACAGCTATAATTCGAGCCTCGATTTACATTTTCTTCAGGAGACATCGTCGATGCGAAAAGATATCCCAACCGGCAGAAACGTTGGACGCCGCCGGTTCCTGAAAAGTAGTGTTACCGCAGGGGCGATTGCCCTGTCAGGTCGCCATGCGTTGGCCCAGGATCAGCCGGAAGCGGACGAAGTCGTTCAGGAGTTCGATTCTGATGCAACAAATTTCGCCTGCATCGGCGTCGGGGGTAAAGGGAAGAGTGATTCGTTTGATGCCGGACAAAACGGCAATGTCGTCGCGATCTGTGATGTCGATGCAAGGACGCTCGATCAGGCTGCTTTGCGCTTCCCGCTGGCAAAAAAGTATCACGATTATCGTGAGATGTTGACCGAAATGGGCGATAAGATCGACGCGGTCACCGTCAGCATCCCGGATCACGGGCACGCCGCAGCGGCGCGTAATGGCAATGCGCATGGGCAAGCATGTCTTCTGTCAGAAACCACTGACGCGGACGATTTATGAAGCCCGTCTGATGGGCGATGTGGCGCGAGAGATGGGTGTGAAAACCCAGATGGGTAATCAGGGCACGGCGAACAGCGGTCTGCGTCAGGGTTCGGCTTGCATTAAAGCCGGCGCCATCGGCGATGTGAGTGAAGTCCATATCTGGACGAACCGACCTGTTTGGCCGCAAGGCATGCAACGTCCCCCCGAAGGAACTCCCGTTCCGGAGTACCTCAGTTGGGAACAATGGATTGGCCCGGCACCGTTTCGTCCTTACCACGAAGCCTATCATCCCTTCAAATGGCGTGGATTTTGGGATTTTGGGACGGGTGCATTGGGCGACATGGGATGCCATACAATTAATCTGCCTTACGACGCCCTGGAACTTCGCGATCCAATCGCAGTCGACGCGGAAACCTCCGGTCACAACAACGAGACCTTCCCCGGATGGTCGATCGTGACGTACGAGTTTCCTGCCCGCGGGGATCGCCCGGCACTGAAAATGTTCTGGTACGACGGTGGCAAGAGACCCGAAGACTTGATCGAACCCGAGATGATTGACTGGGTTGCCGAGCTGTTCCCCGACGTAGAAGATCCGCAATCAAAAATGCGGTCGGGAAATCTGATTATCGGTGATAAAGGTAAGTTCTTTTCGCCGCACGATTATGGGGCGATCTGGAAGATCTTTGGCACCGAAACCCCCGAAGTCGAGTTTGAAGAATCACCTGGTCACTTTGTTGAATGGGTGGACGCGATCGAGGGTGGACCGGAAGCCGTTTCCAATTTTCCGGACTATGCCGGCCCATTGACCGAAATGATCCTGCTGGGGAATCTGGCGGTCTGGAGCGGAGGTCGCGTCGAGTGGGATGCCAAGAATATGAAGGTGACCAACAACGATGAATTGAATGTGTTGGTGAAGCCCGATTATCGAGACGGCTACGTCCTCGACGCATCTCGCGAGACGGTCGGGGCTTGATCACCGGCTCGAACCACCTGGTTGGAGTTTAGTTGCCGCGGGCCGCCATATGTATGGCGGCCCCACTGTGTTTTTCTGCAGGTGCCATTCTTGTCCATCGATGGTCACGACTCGATGGCCACTCGGCGATCCAATTGCAGTTGGTACTGGTGTCTTCGGTGCGACTGCATCAGAATCTGCGTTCCCAGCATGAATGTTGTTCCGCGATGCTTGTGTCCCAGTCCGCCCGGAATCACTCCTGTGTCATTGATCGGATATTGCACCAACGTTCACGCGGGATCCGGACTCGACGAAATGCTGGTCAATCTTGACGAGCACGCAGTTGCCGTCCGAGACATTCTCGACACCAGCGAACCGCTGGGGCTGGGACTTTGGATCTCTGCACAAACCGCCTCTGAGTTGGTTCGGCAAGACACCAGGCTGGATAGCCTGTGCGACTGGTTTGCTGCACGACGCCTGATCCCCTACACAACCAATGCTTTTCCGTTCGGCGAATTTCATGGCGTGAAGGTAAAGCACGATGTTTACGAACCCGCTTGGTGGGACGTCGAGCGGGCAAAGTACACGTTGGACGTTGCTCGGGTGCTGCAGAGACTGCTTCCGATGGGTAGGCAAGGTACGATTTCGACATTGCCGATCGGCTGGGCCGGACCTAACGTTACGGATGATCACTTAAACATGGCAGCTGAGCAGTTGCACCAAGTTGCGCTGGAACTGTCGGCCATCGAATTCAGCACCGGCTGCCACCTACGCGTCTGCCTGGAACCGGAACCGGGTTGTCTGCTGCAACGAGCGACCGATGTCCTGCGTTTTTTTGACGAACAATTACGGCCGCGGGTTGCCGCCGAACTTGTGGACCGCCACTTGGGTGTCTGCCACGATATCTGCCACTCGGCAGTGATGTTCGAGTCGCAATCGGACGTGCTGGAAGCCTACAAGCGGGCGAACATTCAGGTGGGCAAGGTACAAGTGTCATCCGCTATTGTGGCCAAACCCGGGTATGGCGACCAAGCGAGCGAAATCGTGCTCGGCGAATTGGCTGCTTTCGCCGAAGATCGATACTTGCATCAGACAATGATTCGCAGCGGCGATGAATACCGTTTCTTCGAAGACCTGCCAGAGGCGCTGGGCCAATACGCGTCGACGCAGGCCACGGAATGGCGAGTTCATTTTCACTTGCCGCTATTCATCGAGTCATTCGGTTCGTTAGGAACTTCGCAAGTCGAGATCCGGAAGTGTATTGAAACGCTGCGTCGATTGGGGCTGCAGCCGGAATTCGAGGTGGAAACCTACGCCTGGAGTGTGTTGCCCCAAGAACTTCGCGATCAACCTCTGGCGTCGGGTATCGCCAGAGAAATCCTTTGGCTGCGACACCTTGTTCAGGACCAATGAAGTGGTTCATTCAATTTCGTGTTGCAGTTGCTTCGCCGGTTTGAGGCGAAGATGATACCGCTGTGGATGCCAGACGGATCTCCGACCCGGCGTTCGGCGGGTGTTGGCACTGTTGGCCGCAGTAATCCACGCACAACTAACCGTCGCCGACTCGAACTACTTCATCCGACGTTCTTTGAGGCGAGTTGCCTTGCCGATCCGATCCCGTAGGAAGTTCAGCTTCGCGCGACGTACGACGCCCTTCCGCTTCACTACGACATCGTCGATACGTGGCGAGTGCAGCGGGAATTTGCGCTCAACACCTTCTCCCGCCACGATGCGCCGGACAGAGAACATTTCACGAGTGCCCGACCCGCTCATGCCGATCACGGTACCCGTGAAAATCTGAATGCGTTCTTTCTCGCCTTCGAGAATCTTCGTGTGTACATCGACCGTATCACCGACTTCGAAGTTCGGCGGGTTCTCTTTGAGACAGTCCTGTTCAACGAGATTGAGGATTTGTTGGCTCATGGTATCGTCCCGGGCATTCAGCTTTGATCTGGAGTAAAATTCTTGTGTTGATCGACTTGCTTGTCGTTCGGCAGCAAATCGGCTCGCCGTTCCGCTGTTTCTTTTAAACTCTGCTGCTCTCTCCAGCGGGCAATGTCTTCGTGGTTGCCGCTGAGCAACACCGCCGGGACCTCATGGCCCCGATAATTTCTCGGTCTCGTATATTGAGCGAATTCCAGCAGTCGGTTGCCGCTCGAAAACGAGTCTTCCTGGCTGCTGCGCTCATCACCCAACACGCCAGGTATCAATCGAATCACGGAATCGATCAGTACCATGGCGGCAACTTCGCCCCCGTTCAGAACGAAATCGCCGACCGATATCTCTTCGGGTTCCAGGATGTCCTTCACCCGCTCGTCAAACCCTTCGTAACGCCCACACAGCAGAATGATCCGCTGTTGCGAGCCCAGTCGTTCCACGACTCGTTGGGTCAGCCGTTCACCTCGCGGCGTCAGCATCACCAGATGACCTGGGTCCTCTGCTTGCTGCCGAATGGCTTCGACACCTTCGACGACCGGTTCTACTTTGATGACCATCCCGGGGCCGCCACCGAACGGACGGTCATCTACCGATTTATGTTTGTCTCTTGTCCAGTCTCGCAAGTCGTGCAGCTGCACGTCTACCAATCCGTCCTGGATCGCTTTGTGGAGCAGGCTCTGGCTCAGGTAGCCCGGGAATATCTCCGGAAACAGGGTCACCACATCAAATCGCATGGCGTGCCAAAATTACTCTGATTTCTCTTCAGTTGCTTCTGCTGCTTCGGGTTGAGCTTCGGCAGCCGGTTCCGCTGCCTTGGACTTTTCCGCTGCGGGTGCCTCTGTTGCTTCTTCTGCCTTCGCACCTTCGGTCGTTTCTGCAACTTCCTCGGCCGGCTTTTCCTCTTCCTTCTTCGGCAACTCAATAGCGACAGGAGGCGGTGCCACCGGGCGAATCTTTAGTCGTTCCAAAGCTGATTGCTGTTGATCCAGATGTGAGCCGTTCGTGCCGTACTTCTTGATTAACACACGAACATTGTCGCTTGGTTTGGCGCCAACGCCAAGCCAATAGTCGATTCGTTCGCTGCGCAGAATGGCGCGAGCATCGGTCTCTTTGACCATCGGGTCGTAATAGCCCAGCTCTTCAATCACGCGTCCATCACGAGGCGAACGCGCATCCATCGCACAAATGCGAAAGAAGGGGCGGTGAGTCCGGCCCATTTTCTTCATACGAATACGAACAGCCACAGGTATCATCTCCGAAACACAAATTAAATTGGTACTGCTTCCAGCGAAGCAACGCATCCAAGGATGCTCCCTGGTCGCGATTTGGGTGCTCAGCAAACCCTGCAGTTTACACGTCGTTCCAGCGTTCGGGGAGGTCGGCGAGGGCTTGCGAAGAGAAAAAAATGGGCAATTTCTACCGAATTGGTGCCCATGGCATTCCGACGAGACGGGACGGGTCCGATCTTTCGCGGCTAACCCTCGGTTTCCGCACCAGGTGCCGGCTGATTCTTCCCCCGTTTTCGTCGTCGCAGCTCTTTTTCACGTTGTTTTTTCAGTTTGGCTTTTTCCTGTTTGGACAAGCGTTTGCCCGTCCCTTTCTTCTGTTTCGCCAGGCGGCCACTGGGGTCCATCATGCCGCCCTGTTGGATCTGTTGCATCATCTTCATGCGATCACCAACGCCTTTGCCGGCCATCGTTTTCATGATTGACGCCATCCCGTCGAACTGTTTGACCAGTTCGTTGACCTCTTGCGGCTGAACGCCTGCTCCCGCGGCGATTCGCTGGCGACGTCCCGGATCGATCGACTTGGGGTCGGTACGTTCTGATTGGGTCATCGAGTCGATGATCCCAAACAGCCGTCTCATGTCTTTTTCGGCATCGACGTCCTGCAGCATCTTGCTCATTTCGCCCATCCCTGGCATGAGTCCCATGAATTTCTGCATCAGACCGGGGCGCGCGATCTGCTGCAATTGTTTGCGAAAGTCGTCGAGCGTGAATTCTCCTTTCTTGAGCCGCGCTTCGGTCTCCGCCATCTGCTCCTGATCAAATTCCTGCTGAGCCGTCCGGACCATCTCGACGACGTCACCCATTCCCAGGATTCGCCCGGCCATCCCGTCCGGTCGAAACGGTTCCAACGCTTCCATCCGCTCGCCCGTACCGATGAATTTGATCGGGACACCGGTAACGTGCTTTACCGACAGGACGGCGCCACCGCGGGCATCGCCGTCCAGCTTGGTCATGATGACTCCGTTCAACTCCAACGCCGCATTGAACGCTCCCGCGCTGGCCACGGCGTCTTGACCGGTCATGCCGTCCACGACGAGGTACACCTCGTCGGGCCCCACCTGACGATCGATCTGCTTCAGTTGTTCCATCAACTGTTCATCAATTGCCAGTCGGCCCGCGGTGTCGAGAATAACGACCGTCGCGCCTTCTTCTTGGGCTTTCTTGACCGCGTCGCGACAGACTTTGACAGGGTCCTGTTGCCCTTTCTCGGAATACACCGGAATGCCCAGTTGCTCACCCAGGACGTGCAACTGGTCAATGGCCGCCGGACGCTGCAGGTCGGCCGCCACGAGCATCGGCTGTTGGCCTTCGGCTTTCAGGATTCGGGCCAGCTTGCCGCAAGTCGTCGTTTTTCCTGAGCCTTGCAGACCACACATCATCAAGGTGGTGATGCCGCTGGTCTTTAGCTTGATCTGGGAATCAACGGGTCCCATCACGTCGATCAGGTTTTGATGGACGATCCCGATCAATTGTTCACTCGGATCGAGCGAATTGAGCACTTTTTGTCCCAGTGCTTCTTCGGTGACCAGATTCATGAAGTGCTGGACGACTTCGAAACTCACGTCGGCTTCCAGCAGTGCATCTTCCACCAGCTGAAGCCCATCACGCATATTGCGTTCGGTGAGTTTGCCTTTTCCGCGGACCGCCTTGAAGGCGGACTGCATGCCATTTTGAAGTGAATCAAACATACTGTTGTTGCTTTTGCCAATTCCCGGACCCGGACGAATGGTCCGGATCGCGAACGATCGTGATACGAGGCGAGCCCCAAAATGTCTCGCTGACACCCCGTATTCCCAAATTATCGGATGGACGGGTCGTAACGAATCCTTGAGTTTAGCTGCGCAGGGAGTCGGCTGTAAACGAGCGTGACGGCAGGCGTTCGATCGTCGAGGTCGAGTGTGGAGTGACCGGCTGGCAGTGAACCGTGGCAAGCCTGACAGATTCTCGAAGGAATCCACATGCCTTGATCGAATGACCCAGAACATGAAATCGAGTCTGCCAGTCTTGCCAAAAATACTGTAGCAGAGGAACATTTATACAGATGCTGAGCAACTGGCGGATTTTGACGGTCGATCGCCTGATCGAATAATCCTTCTTGGCCATGCCAATCCGAAGTCGATTTGGAATTAATCGTGAGAAAACACCTGCTCTTATCGCTGTTGGTCGTCACCATTGCTGGTCCGGCGTGCGCCAAGGAGTGGGCTCGCAAGATGTTCAGCTCGCTGGCTCACGATTTCGAGACGGTAGCGCGCGGCGCCGTGGTCGAATACGATTTCGTCTTTGAGAATATCTACGAGGAAGACGTCCATATCTCGGCGGTTCGCAGCAGTTGCGGGTGTACCAATCCGACCGTGATCAACCCCAGCCTCAAGACCTGGGAAAAGGGCATCGTTCGCGCGAAATTCAATACGCGCAATTTCCTCGGCGAGAAAAAGGCGACGGTCACCGTTGTGATTGACAAGCCATTCCCGGCGGAAGTGCAATTGAGCGTGAGGGGTTTCATCCGCCAGGACGTTGTAATCCACCCCGGCCAGGTCGAATTCGGAGAGGTCGACGCAGGCGCCGACGCGACCCAGACGGTGAAGATTGTCTATGCGGGCCGAGACTCGTGGCGCCTGCGCAATGTGGAGACGCCCGGTGATTTCTTCGATATCAAGTTGCGCGAGAAGGCGCGGGGTGGCGGGCGCGTTGAATATGAGATGCAGGTCAAAATGACCGGTGACGCCCCGGTCGGTCACCTGACCGATCAACTCGTACTCGTTACCAACGACTCGAAACTCGAAAGAATTCCCTTAACCGTCAAGGGAAGCATCCAGCCCAGCGTTACCGTGAGTCCGGCTTCGTTGACGCTGGGTATGTTGAAACCGGGTGAGCGCGTTACCAAGCAGATCGTGGTGCGGGCTAAGCAGCCGTTTCAGGTTACCGACGTGTTTTGCGAAGGTGACTGCCTGACGTTCAAGAGCCCGTCAGGGGCGAAGAAAATGCACTTCATTCCCGTGACTTTTACCGCCGGTGACCAGCCCGGTGACCTGGCGATGACGATCCACGTCGAAACCGACCTTGGGAAAGGTGCGAAAGCCTCCTGCAAGGCGACGGCATCCGTGACAGAATCGGCTGCGGCGAGCGATAACTCCGCAGTGCTACGCTGAACCGCCGCCGTGAAGGCGTCAGAGGTTTCTTGCACGATTCAAACAAAAAATGGTCCAGCGGGTCTTCGTTGCCAACAACAGCAACCAGGAGCCGGCAATGTCAATCCGGATTGCATGCCTTTGCCAGTTGCCAACCGATTCCCAGGTGAAGCGGAAAGAGTACGCCCGCCCAAATAATGCACATCCTCAGGATGCCAATTCGGTCGGCGTTGCCGAGAGTTGGTCTCAGGAGTGGGACATCGCTAACGTAGACCAGAAACATGACTGCACAAAAGACACTCAAGATGCTGCCAAACCAGAATGCCAGAAAGCTATTCGCACTGCCCAGGTGGTAGGCCGCGTTTGCCAGGATGACCGACAAAACCAAAATGGGGAAAAAACACCAAAAGAAAATCGGAGCGGTCAAGAGCAGGTGAGCTTCTCCCAGCCGCTGAATCAGTACCGGGCGCAGGCGAGCTCCAATCGGCGTCAAGATGGCGGCGAACGTGACAACAACAAACAATCGCAACAGGGAAAACTGAAGACCGATGCGTTGCGCACGAGCTGGCGACGGTGGCGGTTTGGGAATGAACATCGTATCGGACATGCGGTGCACCCGTGCAACGAAACGGACCAACGGTACCGCGTACCGACACGCGGATCAGCTGGCTGCGATCGATGACGATCAGCGTCACTCTCACCGCGCCAGAACCGAAACCTTGCATCGCTCGAACGTTTCGTCGACTTGTTATTGTCCAGTGATATCGGTGAAAAGAATCTTCATTGTAGTCTTGATATCCTGTTGCATCTCGTGAGTTGCTACGCTGATACTCAGCTTCATCGCCTGTTCAACTTCCGAATTGACCAGTTGTCCCTCTTGCTGGTCGAAGAACATCGTGCCCTTCGTGTCCTGCTCGACAACCTTTACCACAATCCCCATGGCGTTGGGTTTATCGGGAAATGCCATCTCCATGCTGACGCCGATCCGATGTAACAGCTTGTTGTCGATCGTTGTAATGCCTTCGTAATTATACGTGCTGGACGCGGTCAACTCGCCGATCGGCGAACTCGCCTTGCTGGTTTGCTCCCACGTGTCCCCGACCTCCAGCGCCTTCACGGGGAACTCGGCCGAGAACTTGGTGATCATCTCTTGCATTTGATTTTTGTCCATGACCGCTCCAGCTGCAGGGCCTTGCGGCAATCCAGCCAATGCCTCCTCCGGGATCACGACATCGTGGACTTTACCTCGAGCGTCCACTTTCTGCTGCATTTTGACGCCAATCATTGGCCGTATTGCTGCCCCAATTTGTTGCGCCATTCCAGGAGGATCGTTTTTCTCGTTCGAGTCGATCTTGAATTCCCCCATCGGAGTTTTCATGTCAATCGTCATGCGGTCAATCGTCGCTTCGATCGATGCCATGCCGTCTTCGCTGACGTCCGTCACGGTCCAGGTCATGGTCGTGTTGCTGTTGTTTTCTGTATCCATCGGCTGATTCTGCATCATCATGTTCTGCTGCATCAGCTGCGTCATCTCGACACGGTACTTTTGGCCCTTTTTGAACTTCCAACGAAGTTGGCTGTCCGTCGCCGAGGTGGTTGCCTGCGAATAACACGAAATTGGGACGGCCAGAGTTGCTACAAGGAGCAGAAGAACGGAAAAGCGATGGCGAAAAAACATGTGCCTGTCTCTTGATTTTGGGTGGGCCCGGATCGTTTGCAACGTCGGCCCCATGGTAGCCGATCTTGCATCTTGATCGCAACTTGGGAGGTCGTCAGCCCACCCATTGCAGCTTCTGCACGCAAGAATGCGGACCATCGTGAGCCAGCGCACCCAGGTAACCAGGGCAGGGATCGAGGTGCTGTAATTTCCAGCGCTCAGCGAGCGATCGATCATCGTTGATGGAAACAATCGTCGCCGGATTGGCGTCGCCGACGGTCACACAGACCTTGTTTAGCGGAAACGTCAGTCCCTTTCCGACCGCCTTCAGGTACGCTTCCTTTCGAGTCCAACAGCGGAAAAACGTCTGTTGTTGGGGTAGTCCTTTCACGCTCAAGATTTCACGCGTCTCTTCCGCCGTGAAGAATCGTTCCGCCAGTCCTTCCAGGTTGACCAACTCTCGCAGTCGCTCGATGTCAATTCCCAGTTCGACGTCATTGGCGACAGCCAGCATCGCTGCTTCGTGGGAATTGGTGAAATTGAAACACAACCCGTGCCCCTTACTGCTGCCGCGAAAAGAGGGTTTGCCCAAACCGTCGTACTGAAAATCGACGCCTAGCGGGTCGGTTTCACGATAATGCGAGAGCAATTGGCGCAGGCGGGCTCGACCAACGATGAAACGTTGCCGATGCCGATCGAACAGGAATCGATCGGCTCGCTGTTGCTCTTGCGTTGTCAGCAGCGATCGCAGTTCATGCAGTTGAAACTCATCGGGGGCGACGAGCGACAGGAACCAGACGTGGATTTCATCAGGTGCCAACCGGGGAATCGAGTCGGCGGAAGGCCAGTCGGATTGTGGAACGCTCATGGCGGATTTCGTCGTCGCGATGCGGCCGACGCTCACTCTCCCTGTCACGCGTTCTTGTCCAGCGAAGTGGCAAAGGCAGCTTCCAGGCTCGCCAGACCAGCATTGCCCTGATCGCCATCGATCACCACGTTCACGCGAACTTCGCTCGTATTAATCATCTCGACATTGATGTCGTTCGCTGACAATGCCTGGAACATACGAATGGCGACTCCCGTATGACTGCGTAGCCCGATGCCGGAGACCGACAGCTTTGCGATTCTCGGACTACTGGTAATTCCGCCGCACGACAGCCGCTCACCCACCGTCGCCGCTACCTGTTTGCTTTCCGCGATGTTTTCCTTGGGTACGGTAAAACTGAGGCTGGCCAACCCGTCGTGTCCAGTGCTTTGGACGATCATATCGACAAAGATTCCGGCCGTTGCAATTTCGTCAAAAACATGAGCAGCCACACCCGGAGTGTCCGGAATCCCATCAATTGTGATGCGGCCCTGTGTCTCGTCGAGGGAAATTTCGTCGAGGAACAATTCTTCCATTTCGAAGCGAGCTGAGCCGTGAGACTATCTCGGCCGTATCGGTCGAACGCAGATCGCGGTGCGGCAGGCGTCCATCGCGAGCGGATTCCTGCTCTTCTTGCAATCGGAATGCTCGATGCACGGTTCGCAATGCATCGTGTGCCCGGTCGCGGGATACAAGCGCCGAGATCTTGATCTCGCTTGTCGTGATCATCTGCAAGTTGATGTCCTCTTCGGCCAACGCCCGGAACATCTGATTTGCGACGCCGGACTGTTCGGCCATACCACGTCCGACTGCCGATACTTTGGAGACATGCTCGTCGCTGCTCACGTTGAACTCGCCAATTCGATCTTTGGCTTCGTCAAGCGCGGTCAGCGTGACGCCCAATTCGTCTTTCGGCACCGTGAATGAAATCGTTGCTTTCCCGTCGTGGCCGACGTTTTGCACAATCATATCGACGGTCACGTTTTTCTCAGCGACTTTCGAGAATAATTCGAAGCTGGTGCCCGGCACGTCGGGTACGTCGGTCACGGTGATTCGTGCTTCGTCGAGCGTTAACGCCGCTCCACAAACCGCCAGGTGTTCCGAGGACGGTTGGCTGCTGATCATCGTGCCGGGAACATCGCTAAAGCTGTTTCGAACGTGAATCGGGACATCGTATTTCTTGGCGAATTCGATCGAGCGACTGTGCATCACGCCCGCGCCAAGGCTGGCCAATTCGAGCATTTCGTCGTAGGTCACCGTGGCGTGGCAACGGGCTTCCGGAACCTGACGCGGATCGGTCGTATAGACGCCATCGACATCCGTGTGAATCTCGCAGGCGTCGGCGTGCAGCACGGCGGCCAGGGCGACGGCTGTTGTGTCACTGCCGCCACGGCCCAATGTGGTGATGTTAAAATCCTCGTCGATACCCTGAAATCCGGCGGCAATTACAATGTTGCCTTCTTTCAGCAACTGCTCTATGCGATCGGTGGAAATCGACTTGATCCGGGCCTTGGTGTGGGTGCCATCAGTATTGATGCCAATCTGGGCTCCGGTAAGGCTAACGCCTTTCGAGCCAAGTGCGTCGATGGCCATAGCCATCAGTGCGACGCTGACCTGCTCGCCCGTCGACAACAGCATGTCCATCTCGCGAGCCGGCGGGTTGTCATGCAACTCGTTCGCCAATCCGACCAGCAAGTCAGTGTTCTTGCCCATGGCACTCACAACCATCACAACCGAGTTGCCTTCATTCTGTGCGCGAATAGCCTTGCGTGCGGCGGCCCGGATTTTCTCGGTGTCAGCGACACTGGTGCCACCAAATTTCTGCACGATTAGTGACATCGAATTGGTTCTTTTCGCAGGAGCGATTCAGGAATCAAAATTAAGTTGGTCACGGCCTGAGATCGCCGAGACCGGTGGCTACCCGGCATTCACAAAGTAGCTCATCAGTTCGTGGCCCGAGTCAAAACAAAGCTCGGATTGTGCCGAACTCTGTTCATCATACGTAGCGAACGCGTCAGGCTCCACGCCATTACCACAAATCGTCCACGGAACATAACCGTGACTATGAGTTTTTGTTCGCAGGAATGTTGGATGGTCCGGAGATACGAGAATTCGATAATCGCCCAGTTGCTGCAAAGCGACATGCAGCGGCGCAACAATCTGCCGATCAATTTCCTCCAAGCCCTTCACCTTCGCGTTGACATCGCCTTCATGGGACGACTCATCCGTTGCCTCGACATGCACGCAAATCAAGTCGGTGCTCGCCAATGCGTCGATGGCATAACGGCCTTTGGCGGCATAATCGGTGTCGGTGTAACCGGTGGCGCCAGGGACTTCAATTCGATCCCAACCGATGAGCGCCGCCAGGCCCCGAAGCAGATCGACCGCGGTGATCATTTTTCCGGCAATCCCGTAAGTCTCCTGGAAAGCGGGCAGCGACGGCGTTTTGCCCAGCCCCCAGAGCCAGACGTTCGTAGCTGGCAGATGACCGTTGGCAATGCGCTGCTTGTTGATGTCGTGGTTCGCAAACAGCTCGTAACTTCGGCTCATCACGTCCATTAAAAGGTCACTGCCGGTTCCGCGCGGATAGCTGTCAACAATCGATTTGTCGGTCAGGTCGTGGGGCGGCGTTCCATAGGTGTCTTTGGCGAACGGTGGTTTGTCCGCGGTACCACGAAATAACAACAAGTTTCGGTAGCTGACCCCCGGCACGAACTCCAGCCGCGGATCATCGATCGATGCCTGGAGATCAGCGAGCAATGCTCCGGCCTCGTCCGAACTGATGTGATCGGCGGTGAAGTCACGCATGACTTGTTTCTGGACGTTCACCAGGTTACAGCGGATAGCCCAATCCTGAGGCCCAAGGTCGATCCCTTGGGCCGCTGCTTCCAGTGGCGCTCGACCGGTAAAGTAACGATCCACGTCGTAACCCAGCAAATTCATATTGGCGACGGCGGAGCCCGCGGTAAGGTGATCCGGAACATTGTTCGACCGCCCCACGACCCCGGCGGCCGCGATCACGTCCATGGCAGGTGTGTTGGCGGCTTGCAGCGGTGTCTTCCCACCAAGCGATTCCTGTGGTTCGTCGGCGCAGCCGTCCGGGATAATGATCGCGTACTTCATACTTGGTGTTCCGTCCTGAACCGGTTTCCACAAGCCTGCAATTCCATCAGTTAGAACGGTTTCCGCCGCGGCTTTCCAGCACCCGCAGGCGAACGGCGCGACCCTTCACAATTTCCATCAATTCAATTTCTCTTGTGGCGGCGACCATGTCGCCTTCGATCGCGGTATGCGTCATCACAACGACATCCGCCAGTCCGGTTCCATCTTCGGGTTCGTGTTGAATGACGCTGGCGATCGAAATGGAGTTGTTTCCCAGCGCGCCCGCGACGTTGGCCAGCGACCCCGGTTCGTCCTGCATCCGCAAGCGAAGATAAAATCGGCCCGGTGCCAAAGCAGGGTCGCGAGCGACGATGTCGGCTGTTCGATCGGACCAGAGATTCAGCGCCTGAAAGGTAAGTTGAGCTCGCCCGACGGCCAAATCAACGATATCGGCGACGACTGCCGAGGCGGTTGGCATCTGGCCGGCCCCCAAGCCGTGAAAAAAAACCGGCCCCACGACATCACCGACGACACTGATGGCATTATTTGCGCCGCGTACTTCGGCCAGCGGCGTTCCCTTCCGCACGAGCGTTGGCGATACGTGCACGTCGAGCCCCGGTAGCGAGCCGCCTTCAGCAAGTTGAGCGACTGCGAGCAGTTTGATGCGATAACCCAGTTCGGATGCATAACGTAAGTCGACGGATTGCAGCGTGTCGATCCCGGAGCGGGGAATGGACTGCCAGGAAATGTCGGCTCCAAATGCCAGATGAGAGAGGATAGCCAGTTTCTGTGCCGCGTCGGTGCCATCGACGTCCATCGCCGGGTCGGCTTCCGCGAAGCCCCTTTCCTGCGCCTCGCTTACAGCTGAGTCATAGTCGGTGCCTACCTCTTCCATCTGAGAAACAATGAAGTTGCTCGTTCCGTTCAGGATACCCCGCAGCGAAGTGACCTGGTTCGCTGCCAGGTTTTGGCCGATGCCGGCAATGATGGGGACGCCGCCTGCCACAGACGCTTCGAAAGCGATCGATTGTCCGCACTCGCGTGCCGCGCTGAAGAGCTCTTTCCCGTATTCCGCAAGCAACGCCTTGTTCGCTGTCACAACGTCTTTTCCGCTGGCGAGCAGCCGACTCATGATCGTTCGGGCTGGATCGATTCCACCAATCAACTGTGCCACGATGTCGACGTCCGGATCGTTGATCACACGTTGCAAGTCGTTCGTCAAAATGCCTGCAGGCAACTGCAGTTCACGCGTCTTATCAAGGTCGTTGACCACGACGTGCTTCAAAACGAGTTCGCAGCCTGATCTGCGTTTCAGTCGAGCCGATTGCTCGTGCAACAGTTTCGCGACTCCCGTGCCGACGGTGCCGAACCCGATGACGGCGACGTTCCTGGTATTCATGATGGCTTTGTCAGATGCGGTCCAAGTGGCAAGTCACCCCAATCGTCGATCGGGATGCCATTTTTGATGCTTTTGTGATGTCATAGTATCGGCATTCGCCAAGGTTTGCCTTGATCGCTGCGGCCGCCGTCGGCAAAAGATCGGTCGCCTGTCGCCCGACAATCCACGCAGCCGGATTGCTTGGTCACCTGGTCGTGAATTCCGGTTGTCCCCATCGTCAAGTTGCCTGGTCCTGAATCGCTTCCCAGAACAACAAAAGTGCGGTCACCGCGACGGCGTCCTGCACCGAATTGCGATCGCCTTCGAGCACGATCTGCTCGACGAATGAGGCATCTCCGATCTGTACCGCCACAAACGCCATGGGCTGTTCAACTTCTGCGTCAGGGCAGGGTTCCGCGTAGCCGGTCGTGGCAACAGTCGCTTCGACCTTGAATAGTTGGGCGGCACCAGCGGCCATTTGCAAGCAAACATCGGCCGACACACAATTTGTGGCTGCGGCCTCCTCGTGATCGACGTTCAGCAATTCCACCTTCTCGGCGATCCCGTAGGCGGTCACGCCACCGGCGAAATAGTCGGAGGAACCGGATTGGCTCGTGAGCAAGGCTTGCAGGCGACCGCCGGTGAGACTCTCGGCGACGGCTACTTTCCAGTTTCTTTGACGAAGGAACGGGCCAATGTTTGCGAGCAGTGATGCTGAGTCGTCCAATGAATGAACTCCTGTAATGTCCTTGAAGAGCTCCCGTGACATCGGGTAACTCATCGCAGCCTTACTGCTGTTTTACCACAGACACCTCTTTGCCAGCGGCCCGCGGATCGACATTCGTTCGTTCGATGATCAAAACGATGACCCGCCACCAGGATGCCGGTTGCGAGACAGCTCCATACTCCGTTAACTTCTTAG
This sequence comes from uncultured Planctomycetales bacterium, assembly GCA_963821085.1. Lineage (GTDB taxonomy): Bacteria > Planctomycetota > Planctomycetia > Pirellulales > Pirellulaceae > CAWGCE01. The sequence continues at coordinate 240,799 of CAWGCE010000019.1, forward strand.
GAAATTCACCCATTATTGCAGGAGCCGACCGTGCCCACATCTGCTCACGACTTTTTTCGAAAGTTGCTTGAGACGCCCAGCCCTTCAGGATTCGAACAATCGGTCCAGGAAGTTGTGCGGAAATATGCCAGTGATTTTGCGGATGATATTCGCACAGACCTGCATGGGAATGTCATCGTCTGCAAGAACCCACAGGCCAAGTTCCGTTTAATGTTCGCCGGTCATTGTGACCAGATCGGTATGTTGATCATGCATATCGACGATGAGGGTTTCATCTACGCCCAGACGATCGGCGGTTGGGATCCACACCAGTTGATCGGGCAACGCATGACTGTCTGGACAAAGACCGGGCCAATCCCTGCAGTCATTGCCAGAAAAGCAATACACCTGTTGACCGAGGAAGAACGAAAACAAACGGTCAAGGCACGCGACTTGTGGTTGGACATTGGCGCCGCCAGCAAGAGCGAAGCGGAAGAGGCAGTTCGTATCGGGGATCCGGTGACGCTGGAACTGGGCTACCAGGATATGCGGAACGGTTTGGCAAATTCACCCGGCATGGATGACAAGACGGGTGTGTGGGTCGTGATCGAGGCATTGCGTCGCGCCGCAGAGCGGGGCGTCAATATTGGACTGTACGCCGTTTCGACGGTGCAGGAAGAAATCGGGTTGCGTGGGGCGCGCACCAGTGCTCACAGTATCGACCCGCACGCGGGCATTGCTGTGGATGTAACGCATGCGACCGATTGTCCGACGATCGACAAGCGGCAGCATGGAGACATACGTTTGGCGCGGGGCCGGTAATCTACCGTGGGCCAAATATGAATCCCTTGCTGACAGAACGGGCGATTGCGCTGGCGGAAGCCAAAGAGATTCCGTTCCAGCTTTCTGCCAGCGGTCGCGCCACTCCCAACGATGCGAATTCGATCCAGATCAATCGGGGTGGCGTCGCGACAGGCTTGGTGGCGATTCCGAATCGTTACATGCACAGTGCCGTGGAAACGATTTCGCTGGAAGATATCGATAATGCCGCGGAGTTGTTGGCCGAATTCGCTGTCAGCCTCACCGGTGATGAGGACTTTACTCCTTCCATCTGATCGATCAGATGGATGCGCCATAATGGTGCCCGACGCGTCCGAGCGGTGACTTACATCAGCTGGCAAATCTCGGCATGCAATGAGTCCGAGCTCGCGGCCACGAAATGGGGTTCAAGGATGTCGAATGGTTTGCCGTCGATGCCCGTGACAATGCCGCCGGCCTCACGCACGATGACAATGCCCGCTCCCACATCCCAAGCTTTCGTCGACGAGCCAAAATAGCCGTCCATTCGCGCAGCAGCGACGTAGCACAAGTTCAATGCAGCTGACCCGAGTCGCCGAACCGCTTGAGCGTGCCTCAACACGGTCAGGAAGCGTTGGACTTCCGGCGAATCCGGATCGACTGCCGCAGCAAAGCTGGTCGCTATCAAAGCGTCATTCATCAGCTCAACCGGGCTCACTCGGATCCGCTCGCCATTAAGAAACGCTCCTTCCCCCTTTGCCGCCGTGTAGCACTCATTGGTTTCTGGGTTGAAGATTGCTCCAACAATCGGAATTCCATTCTCAACAAGCGCCACCGAAGTTGCGTAGTAGGGAAGTCCGTGAACGAAATTGGTCGTGCCGTCCAGCGGATCGATAAACCAGCGAAAGCGGGGATTAAGAGCAGCGGGCTCGTCACAGAGCCCTTCTTCGCCCACGATCGCGTGCGAAGGATAAGCCATTCGTAATACCTCGTGAACGATTTCCTGTGCGGCAATGTCGGCCGCCGTGACAAGGTCACGCGGCGCTTTGGCTCGCACTTCCGCCGTTCCACGCAGTGTTACCAGCGCGTTTCCGCCAGATCTGGCCGCAAGCTCGCACGTTTCAAGGAATTGTCTCATCATCTATTTCTCAGCCAGCGGATCGACTTCAGTTGTTTGCGCCAAGGGAAAGTTGTGGAAAATCTTGCCTAGTTGCCAAAGCCCGATCCGATGAGGTCGGATATTTTTGCAAGTTATCCGCCAGTTTTTGAGTTCGCTGGACATGACCGCCATTGCTGGTAATATTTAGAAGCAGAGGAAAGGCGAGGTGTGTTGGCGAAAAAGGAGTACACCAACGGATATCATCTCGTTAGGCACCGCGACTAAGTCGCACCTGACTTATATACTTTTATACTCGTCGAAGATTATTTGGCCTCTTCTCTGTTCCGGCCCCGCCGGTTCGCATACGTGCGATCGGCGGGGTTTTTTTGTACCTTGCCTACCGCGGTCGGCGGCACGCATCATAAGACGCCGTTGCACCGAATCGCTTGCAGGATTCGTGAGTGGACGCCGTGAAATCCACCGTTCACAATTCCAGAAGTCGAGTTAACCAGCGTTCTACATCGAGCAGCGTTGCTCAGATAGCGTACCACTGAATTTCGGAGTCCACCCGATGGCATGGAAGCTGAATGACGATCAAGCGATTCTGGAAAGCGAGCTTCTCTGCGCTTTGCTCGATGTCCATTTGCCCCGTGCCGGGCTTGAGAAACTTGTTTTTCGCGGTCAGCAGCTGGAAACGATGAAACCGCTGCAGGTGACGGCGCACCCACCGGTGAACAAGGAGACAATCATCGAGAGTTTCGTTCGCGGCGATCACCTCGTGGCGACGTATGCGCAGCTTCCAGAACGAACCGTTCGTCCTCAGCTCAGCTATCGACATTTGCCCGCAGGTGCATTGGCGGGCACGGGCAATCGTGCGGGTGTGGAATTGGTCGTGGCATTGCAAACGAGTTTGCTCGACAGCAACCCGACGTTTTCGTTGGTCACGGAAGTTGAATCGAAAGAGATTCTCGGGCTGGCTGTCGATGGCGGATGGGAACCCGTGGATACCGCCGGGGAACGTGAGATTGCGTCTGAGCAGTTTCCGGGTGCGTTTGTCTTCCGACTTTCGCATTGCGACGTCAGCTATGTCGAAATGGTGTTGCCGGCCGACTTTCGAGGGGCGACACTTTTCGGCGGCGACTCGGCGACGTTCCAGTATCAGCTGTTCTCGGAATTTGTCCTGGAAAAGGGAGTCATCCGCAAAGGGCGAGTCTGGGCAATTTGGCTGCCTCGCGACAACGACTTGGCGACTGCTGCAGCGATTTTTACTCAGCTGCAATCGGCCGCCCCGCCACTCACGGTCTGAGCGTTCAACTTTGACTTAGTTCATGCTTCAGTCGCTGCTATTCTGCGTATTTCCCCGAAACTGACCTGTTCATTTTCCGCCGAGGCCACGAATTCAGCGAGTTTTGAAAAAATTTGGAACTTTAGCGAACCTCGCTGGCGTTCATCCGTCTATCATGCTGTTAGTGAAGGGTTTTCCAGCAGGGTCTTGGCCTGACTGGTTTTTTGACCTGCCACGACCGAAACTGTTTGTGGCCGCCGCGGCCGCAGTTTCCCACATTCATCTCTCTCGGCTCTGCACGAGCCATGGGAAGGTTGTCATGCGTAGTTTGAATCTCAACAGCACTGTGAACGTCGTCGTCAGCTTTGGCAACGATCGTATCAACAGCGTGATGAGTTACGTATGCGACCTGGTGCGCTCGTGCCTCAAACCGCAGCTACGGTCGTCCGGAGCCTATGGGCAAGTCCAACTTTGGCAAATGCAACGCCAACGTTGGATAGTGCAGCCTGCCATTGTCCCAACCGGCAATGCGCCGCGCCGCACCATGACGGCCCATACGGCGATTACCGGACGCTGGCCCGTCACTGGCTGATTTCTGAACGGTCCCAAAACCTGACAGATCAGAGCCTTAAGGGTTAGCCGGCTGACGCCCGCGTTCCACCGGAATGCCCGCGCGTTTTTCGCCGCTGTTCGTTTGCGAACTTCGGGATCAGCACACGAGAGAGAAACCATGAGTAATTCTGTAGAACTACGAGCCGCGTCCCTCGAGGACGCAACCGTCGCTGATTTGGTTCGCCGCGCCCAGGGTGGTGACAGGAAAGCGTTTGGAGAACTGACCAGCCGGTACTACCAGCATATCCTGGGCGTTGCGTACGCAAGGATGGGTGACTACGACCGGGCACAGGATTTGTGTCAGGATGTCTTCCTGAAAGCGCTCGAGAAGGTAGACCAACTGCGCGACCCGCGCTGCTTTGGTGGATGGCTGCGGACGATCACCAATCATATGGCGATCAACCGTTGTACTCGTCGCGCCCGGTGGCCAGCGCCGAGCCTAATGTCATGGAAGCGACATGCATCGAGTTTCGCACTCCACTTCACGCGACTCTCGAACGGGAAAGGAACGAAAACGTTCGAGCCAATGTAGCCGAGCTGAGAGAGCTCGATCGGGAAATGATTGTGGCATTCTATTTTCAGAACCAAAGCCTGCGGGAAATCAGCGAATCGTGCCAAGCTCCAGTGGGGACGATTAAACGTCGTCTCCACACGGCTCGCCAGCGCTTGAGCGAGCAGTTGTGCGAGGCGGTTGCGGTTTAAACGAGCCGCCTGGTTGTGTTTCGCAGCCAGGCGGCTTGATCTGTGCGCGGCATGGAGTGCGATATCGCATTCCTCACGGTGCCACGCGGCGTTATCATCCAATGGCGAGTTACGAACTTCCCGGGGATGAAACATGGCCGCCAGCAGCAAACAGGTTTATTACAGCGACTACCTGCAGCTCGATCGTATCCTGACTGCTCAACAACTGGAAAGCGAGCTCGTTGGCGCAATGGCTCATGATGAAATGTTGTTCATCATTACTCATCAGGCTTACGAGTTATGGTTCAAGCAGATCCTGTTCGAGCTTCAATCGGTCATCCAGCTGTTCAGTGGGCAGCATATGGATGAAAAACAGATGGGCGTTGTGATCGGTCGCCTCGAACGCATCCGTGCCGTACAGCAGGTGCTACTCCAGCAAATCGACATCATCGAGACGATGACGCCCCTGGATTTTCTGGATTTCCGCGACCTCCTTGTGCCCGCATCGGGCTTCCAGAGTATCCAATTCAAGCAGATTGAAATCTCTTTGGGGTTGAAGAAAGAGTACCGATTGCGGGCGGATCGCGACTTTTTCGTTACCCGGCTCAGGCCTGAACATCAACAGCAACTGTTGGAATTCGAACAGCGGCCCAGCCTGCTGGAATTGACGGACGAGTGGTTGGCGCGGATGCCATTTTTGAAGTTTGAGCAGTTTGATTTTTGGGACGAATATGCGGTTGCAGTGAAAAGGATGCTGGCTTCCGATCGCCAGATTATCGAGCAGAACCCAACGCTAAGCGAACGCGAGCGTGGATTTCAACTGAACGACTTGACGGCCACCGAACAGCGGCTGACTTCATTGCTCGACCCGGAAGAATTTACAGCTCAGCGCGATCGCGGCGAACGGCGTCTGTCACAGCAGGCAACTTTGTCCGCACTATTCATCCATCTCTACCGTGACGAACCGATCTTGTACGCGCCGTTTCGCTACTTGACTTACCTCGTCGAGATTGACGAACACTTCACGGCCTGGCGCACGCGACATGCAGTCATGGTGCAACGCATGCTGGGGACAAAGATCGGTACAGGCGGATCTTCCGGTCACGACTACCTCAGTCGAGCCACCCAGCAAAACCGTGTCTTCATCGATCTGTTCGGGTTGTCGACCTACCTGATTCCGCGGTCCTCGTTGCCAATTCTTCCAGACGCGTTGCGGAAGTCATTGGGATTCTTTGTAAGCGGAAATTAGTGCGCATGAAGAAAAATGTCGCGGCTTTTCGCCCATTCGGACTGCTATGCCAACGCCGAACACGCGACACATCCATGCAACTCGCATTAGCTGGGCTGAATTTCGGCGTGCGGTTGTTTGTCCGCTTCCCGCTGTTGATCAAGTGGCACCGGTCAGCGGGGTGCGCTCCGTAATCACTTCGCTGACATCCAACCACCAATGGCAATCAGTAACCAGGCGGCGATTAGTGACGTCCCGCCCCAGGGGGCAATCCTGGCGAAGAGCGAATTTCCGGTGAAGGCCAGCGCGAACAGCGACCCGCAGAATACGCAGGTGCCGAGAGCCATCAGGGCGCTCGCCGCCACCATCAGCTTCGCCGGCGATGCAAACCAAGCAACTGCGATCAACCCCAGCAGTGCTGCGGCGTGGACCATCAAGTACTGCGTAGCGGTCGTCGCCCATTCGATGCGTTGCGCAATGTCCGTCGCATCCAGCCCGTTCTTTTGCAACACTTTTTCCAGCCCATGAGCGGTAAACGCGCCCATGGCCACGGCGACGGCACCGTACAGGCCGGCGATTGCCAGAAGATATTTCATGCTTCGATTTCACCTTTTTCGGTCACGCGTTGTTCGAACGCTGGCAGGCAGCGAATCGCTCGCTATGGTTGATTATCCCCCGATGGTACGTTTCTGATAGGCCGGGGGCGGAGCACCGAATAATTCAGGCAACAGGCAACAGGCAACAGGCAACGTGTGAACTCTCAGCGACACAATGATTCGAATCGGCCGACCAGCAGGTATGTCCGACAGGAGAAATTCCCACCCCTGGGAACGGCAGGGCAGGAGCGGCTCGGGAAGGGCCGGGTGCTATTGTGTGGGTGTGGAGCACTCGGCTCGGTTCTGGCCAATACTCTGGCTCGTTCTGGCGTCGGATTCATCCGGATTGTGGATCGCGACTTTGTTGAGTTGTCGAATCTCCAACGTCAGGTGTTGTTCACCGAACGCGATGTCGCTGCACAGTTGCCCAAGGCGATCGCGGCCAAGCGGCACCTGGCCGAGATCAATTCCGAGGTTGAAGTCGACGCTGTGGTGACCGACTTGACTGCAACCAATGTGGGTGCGTTGCTGGATGGCATCGATGTCATCGCGGATGGTACCGATAATTTTGAGACGAGATTTTTGTTGAATGATGCAGCGTTTCATTTCAATCTGCCGTGGGTCTTCGGCGGTTGTGTCGCTGCCGAAGGTCAGACAGCAACGATCGTTCCCGGCCAGACGGCGTGTTTGCGATGCCTGGTGCCTGATGTGCCACCACCCGGGACGAGTCCGACATGCGACTCGGCCGGGGTTGTTGCGCCCATCGTCAATGTGATCGCTTCGTGTCAGGCGATGGAAGTAATGAAACTCTTGAGCGGGCATATCGACCGCATCAATCGCGGTCTGCTCGTATTCGACCTGTGGGAAAATCGCTTGCGGCAGGTGCAGCTGGATGCGTTGTCCCGGCAATCCGATTGCCTGACCTGCGGCCAGCGAGTTTACGAGTGGTTAGACGGCAAACGTGGCAACGCCGCAGTCGTGCTCTGCGGTCGAAATGCTGTGCAACTGGCGGCCGCCAGCCAGGGTGAGGTCGATCTGGTCAGACTCGCCGAGAAACTCCGTCCGTTGGGTACCGTGTCAATCAATGCGTATCTGCTGCGGTTGGCCGTAGGAGATTACCTCATCACCGTCTTTCGCGATGGCCGAGCGGTCGTTTTGGGAACGGATCAGCCAGCGGTCGCGCGTTCGGTCTATTCGAGGTACATCGGGCAATAAAATTGCTGGCAAGGTGCCGTCACTGTCGGCAATGCTTGCTTGTGGAGCTTGCGTAATCGTTATGGATTCCGATTGTCTCGGAATTTGTTCCAGACGGTCGTCGGCATCGTTCTGATGCATGCACGGCGTCACGACGAATAGACGAAATGCGAGGTGACTTCATTGATTCCGAGCGGGGCAAAATCGCATGTTGAGTATTGTGCTGGGTAGTATTTTTGTAATTGGCGGAGCGTCCGATCGGATGACGTTGTTGAGTACGAATTACGCCGAGCTGCTCGTCTTCCTTGGACTCGGAATGATAATTTGTGGATCGGCACGCGTCGCTTCGAGTAGCCGTCGTCGCCATTCAGCGAGTTAGGGGTGTTATTGAGCGAAGCTGCATCAACCGCCGAACCTCTGTCGAGTAAAGTACAATTGAGTTCGTTAAATTCTCTGCCGGAAACTGCCGTGACCGCATCCCAGATGCCGGCAACCCATCAACGGTTTTGCGCGGTCCCCAATCGTACGCTTGGTCGTTGGGAACTGGTCGAAGATGCTGGTGAAGGCCGGTTTTCGATCGTCCATTTTGGTCGGCCACGAGACTTGCAAGGTGGCCCTTGTGACTATGCCATCAAGGAACTGCGTCCGGAGTTTCGCGGAAACGTTGCCGCGACGGTTCGGTTGCGTCAGGAGGCTGTGATTGGGATTTCGGTCACGCATCCCAATCTGGCGACTGTGCTGTCAGCTCACTTTGATGACGAGCCAAGTTACATTGTGATGCCGCGGTTGCGCGGTGCTACCCTCAGGAAGGTGATTGACGAAGCCGGGACGATTGATGTTCCCATGGCACTGTGGATTGTCCGTCAGACCGCGTGTGCGCTGTCTGCCTTGCATGCTGCCGGTTGGGTGCACGCGGACGTGAAGCCGGATAACATTCACATTGCGCCGGATGGTCACGTGACCTTATTCGACTTTGGCTTGGCGGTATCTGCGCGGAATCAGGCCGTATCAACTCCGCCGGACGCTTGTACCCGCGGGACGCTGGCTTATGCAGCGCCGGAGTCGTTTACCAGTTGTCACGGGTTATGCGCGGCAAGTGATGCCTACAGCCTGGGCGTGATGCTGTACGAGATGCTATCGGGCAGTTTGCCCTTTGAAGGACCCGCGGCGAGGTTAGTTGAGTTGCATGTAAATGGGGTCGCTCCCAGCTTGCGATCCAATCGTTCAAGGATTCCAAAAGACGTTGCTCAACTTGTGGCACAATTAATGGCCAAGAACACGGATCGTCGACCGAACTGCGACGAAGACCTCCAGCGTCAGCTGACCCGCCTGGAAGTTGAATTGTTTTCGCTGCGATGTTCAGCGGTGCGAGCGTAGTGCTTGCCGGCACAACCGCTCGCCGGAAGCTGTGTTTGTCGACGTTATCTCATTACTGCAGAGTGCGCAATGCATGAATGCGAAGCTTGGCATGCATGACCGTATCCATCGCAAGTCGGACAGCAGCCGCTAAACTGAGGCGACAGTCCACTTTGCAGGAGTAACGCGATGAAGGGACCGTTCGAACGATTGAAGTATGACCTGAGGCGGCTTTGGGAGTGTCCCGAATGCCACCATCGTGAAAGGTCGACCGGTGAATCGACGTCAATGGTCTGCCTGGTCTGTCAAAAACAGAGTCAGATTCGACGGCCAATGCGGCTGATCGGGGACGGCATCAGGCGGCGAGATTAGTTGCGTCGCCGAGACTTTTGATTTGGACGAGTGAATCAGCGAATACCATGCAGGCAACCGAGATCGGAGATTGAGTGCTTAACGCAGCACTTGTAAAGGCAGTATGAGCGAACCACTCTATTACGAAGACTTCGAAGTGGGCGATACGTGGGTCAGTTCCGGCCGTACCATTACGGAGACGGACGTTGTCCTGTTTGCTGGCATGACGGGTGACTATAATCCGCTCCACGTCGACCACGAATACGTCAAAGAGACTCCATTCAAAAAGCCGATTGCACATGGCCTGCTGGGTGTCTCACTGGTTGCCGGTCTGGGTAATCACGCACCACTTGTGAAGACGGTGGCCTTTGTCTCGATCCGGGAATGGCAGTTTCTCAAGGCCATCTTCATTGGCGAGACGGTGCACATCCACACGGAAGCTATCGAGAAGGTCGACAAGAGTCGCAGACGAGGTCAGGTCAGCTGGAAACGCCAACTCGTTGGTCACGACGGGCAAATCCTGCAATCCGGCGTGTTCATCTCACTGGTCCAAAAACGCAATGTAAAAACGACAGGCTGACCTCGGAGGAAGCGGTTAAGAAGGCATCGGCGGTGTGCATCGATTGGCGTCATCACTCCGACTGCCAGACGCTACGCTTCCGGGTTCGATGTCGGCATTTGAGATGGGAATTGCATTCCGTGAGTTACAGGGTTGATTGGCTGTGAGGGGTTTGCTGCAGTGGCCGGTTGCTGCGGTGTCGCGGATTGCTGCGCGGGAGCTGGTTGTTGCAGCGGAGCCTTTTGAGCGGTGCCCGCCTGGTCGGCGGCGCGGCGACCGCTGGGCCAGAATGGATACGAGGCGATGCCCGGAACCTTATCCGCGTTCCGACGGCCCGATGTCACGACGGTAGCAGCCACCTGGTCCGGATGCCGACGGCCGGGCATATTGTCGGTGTAACGTCGTCCAAAATCGGTGTTATTGGGTTCAAAGATATAGATCACCCCCAATCCCGTGGTCAGGCCGGTGAGTAGACCGGCGAGTATGATCATCCTGGCGCCCGGACCGATGGGACGCGATCCGGGAATGGTTTCGTCGACGCGTTGAACCAAACTGACGTTGGTGGCCGCGATTTGATTGGAACGGGCCACGGAAAGGTCCTTCCGGGAAGACTCGAGGAACTTTGTTCGCTCCTGCACTTCAGCTTCGAGGTTGGCATATTCACTGCGAACGTCGGATAGCCCATTTAACTTTGATTCTGCCTTCCGCAACTGCTCCAACGAGTTTGCAATGTGGATCTCTGATGCCTTCAGATCACTGTCAACGGTACGCAACGCCACACGCAATTCGGTATACAGTTGCGACTTGATCTTGTTAACCGTGGCGACGGCAGCCTGGGTTCGAGGGTGTTCGGGACTCAACTCGCCGTTCAGGCTGGCCGCGAGCAGTTGCGCATCGACGAGGCCTTCTTTCAGCTTCTTCAGCCCGGGTTGATTATCGAGCAAGCGAATTGGCATCGTAATCAGCAGCTGAGGGTCCCGTTGTGCTTCAATCAACTGGTTTCGAACGCTGACCTTCTGTTCAAATTCGGTCTTGGCCTTCCGCAAATCGTCTTTGATTGACACCAGGTCGCGTCGAATGATCCCGTCGCCTTGCGAACCATTGGATAGAACTCTCAAATCGGTCATGCTACCGCCAGCTGCCTGTTCGATTTCGGTCATGCGCTGTAACGAATCGTCGCGTTCCTGTTTGGCGACTTGAATAGTCTTCTCGATCTCGGCGATGATGCCTGTGTACTTGGCCTTGCGCAGCTCTTTCAATCGCACAATCAGATTATCGACGACGGCGTCGGTCAGTTCCACAGCTCGTTGCTTGCCTCGAGAACGGACAGTGACGTAGATCATCTCGGTCCGGCCGAATTTGGCTCCATTGGGAGCAGCGACGGTGACCGCCTTGCGGAAGTCGTCGACCATTTTGTCGTTGGGCCAGGAATCGGACTTTGGCATCGCGAAGGAGAGCAGGCTTTTTTCGCGTCCTACTGCGGCTAACGCATCGCGCAAGGGTGTTGTGGTGCAGAGCGACTTCCAGGATCGTTTCCTGGGCAGTTTGCATCGCATCGGTGCTTTGAAAGCTGCCCAGCTTTCCACCCGTAGCGGCAACTTCATCTCGTACAAACAGCGCCTGCGTTGCGTCCCAGTAATCAGGCTTGAGCAACGCATAGCCCACCGCAGAGGACGTCATGAAAACGGTGGGCAGGATGATCCACCACTTGCGTTTCGCGATCAACGTCAGAAAATTTTGGGGACTGTTCGTCATGGAATTTCGAGGCGTGGGGTTATCGATTCAGGCTTTGCATCCGCCGACGGCGACGGGCGACCTTCCGCAGAAAGATACCTCACGAAGAACAACCAGGGCCGTTGCGCCGGCACGTTTTCGCACATGAAATGCCAAAAACACCGGAGATCGTAGAGATGTGTGCAATTACGCCCGTGTTGATGGCGGAACTGATTCGACTAAAGATTCTTCCGCCTTCAGGCCGAGCACCCGGTTTTGGCTTGAATCTGTTGCCCATGGTCGAGCACCCGGAGCGATTTCGTGGTTTCCCGCGGGGCGAGTTGACGCTCGGTTTGGAGACGAATCGTTTCGGGGGCGGAGGGCAACTTGATAATCGTTTGTTTTGGTGGCCCAACGGCACGCCCACGGATCGATTGCTTGCCGTTGTCAGTTCCAGGCTTGATCGTCAAACGGAAAAATGGCAACCATGGTTTCGAGCGCTTCGAAAGATCTGCGCAGACGCGGAGCGACGATCGATTGGTCTATGCAGCCGATATAACGACCGGTCGATTTGTGGAGCGTGGTGCCTCGTTGTTTGGCAAACGCACGCTGAAGATCGAGTCGAGCTCGTTAAGAACAGTCGACCAGTGGTGGCAGCGGTTGTGTGAGCTGCCGGGTACGGCTGACGAATTTCGAGCGAGCAAGGAGCGATCGATAGTCCAGGTCTCACCGCCGCTCAACAGCGAGGGGGATAAACAAGATGGCTCCATAGCACCTTGGAGGGATCATCTGGTGTTTTGCCTGGCGGAACAGTTGACTGCCCTGCATGTCAGAAAGGCGGGCAACATCTGGTATTTGATGTTGAAACGACTGGACGAATCGAACCCGCGTCACAGCTCGACACGTATACTACTTGGCGAACAACTGTCTCAGGATACGCGTGATGAGTTGCTGCGCCGTGGCTGTGTCGGGTGGTTTCTGGCGAGGCCAGTGCCGACAACGATTCGAACCAGGAATAAACGGCATCGTTCACCGGGCGTAGCCGTCACCGCGCTGCAATCGCTGAATCCCGACGAGTTTGTCCGGGGAGAATGGCTGGTCCATTGCACGCGACGACGGGTCGGCCCTTGGCCAGCCCAATCGGAAGCGGAGTATCTGGACGAACTGATTTTGGAGGAGCCGAAGGCCGAGCGGTCCGAGATTGCCGCGCTTGGGCGAATCGTCGAACAACAACGGTTGATTGGGTCGAACGAGGGTATTCGCGGCAAGACCCCGGTTGTCTGTTTCACTGCCGTTCCACTCGGCGAACTGCAAAAGCTGAACGTATTTCGGCCTCACCGCGGTCGATGGGATTTTCAACCCTACGGCCTCTGTATTGCCCGCGAGTGGCTGGAACGCCAAAAGGCACGTCCGGTGCGGTATTCTGATGGCAGCCAGTGGCAGCAGCTGACCGAAGGCGAGCGGCCGTTTTTCCAGCTCGAGCGATCCGGGACCAGAACTGGAAATCAAATTGACTGGACGATGGAAGAGGAATGGCGCGTTGTTGGAGATGTTGACCTTGCAGGAATTCCTGCGGATTCCATCGCAGTGTTTGTTCCGACGCTTGATGAAGGGCTGTTTATTCGTGAGCTGACCAAGTGGTCTGTTTGCATTTTGCGGGATGACACTGACGCAGGAACAGCGCCGGGACTTGCCTAGACGGCTGATTCGACGCGTCGCTTGCGAAGAGTGACGCAATTCCCTTTGTTGTTGTATTTGACATCATCCATGAACGTGCGAATCAACAAGACACCACGCCCGCTGACCCTTTCCAGGTTGCTTGTATCGGTAGGATCAAGCAGTTGTTCCGGATCAAAGCCGGGGCCTTCATCACGAATGACAAACTCTGCCGCCTGCCGATCGAACTTTGCTGTCACGTAGATGCGTCGGTCACGAAATTTTTCCTCGGAAGCTCGCTGTCTTGCCGTTTCCTCATAATCATTGCCTTCCTGATCGCGCAGTGCCGAACTCACTTCCAAATTGCCATGCATCATGGCATTGGAAAGCGCTTCATCCAGGGCCATGCCGACGCGAGTGAGTTCCGTATTGTCGGCAAACAGCCCAAACTCGGCGCAGCATTGCTGCAGATGCGCGACGACCGATGAGAGCATCTGTCGATCGTTTTCCAGTACAAAGCAGGTTGTCATCTCCTCCCGCCGCTCCAGCAGGCGGCTCTGCGAGTCGTGCTCGCGTGCCACATCCAGGACGTCGCGCACCGTCCTTAGCAGTTCGCTGGATAGCAGGCGTTTTGGAACGTAACTGACCGCTCCGTTCTGCAACGCCCGAATCACCAGTTCCTCGTTGCCTTTCATCGAAACGACAATTACGGGCAATCGGGGATACTGGGCCTTGATTTGCTTGACCACACTCTCTTCCGCGGCGTCGGCGGTGCAGGGATCGACGACCAGCAGGTCGGCAGATGCCAACCCGTCCATTTCCGGAGTCACCGCTTCGGCTTCGAGGATCTTGTGACCGCGAGGTTCAAGAATCTTGCGCACCTCTGCGCGATCTTCCGCCGAATTGTCGATTACCAGAACGGTGGCCATCGGTATGCTCTTTCGGCGGTGGGCCCGCTGCTAGACAAGCCCGCGTTTTACTGCCCAGACAGCTGCTTGAGTTCGATCGTTGACTTGCAGTTTACGCAAAATGTTTTGTACATGTTCTTTCACAGTTTCGACGCTGATCGAAAGTGACTTGCCGATTTCCCGGTTGTTCAGCCCAAGCGCGATATGCCGTAGGACCTGCATTTCACGCTTTGTGAGCGGGATGTCGTCTGATTCGGGCAACTGTCGCTTTGCCATGGCCCCCTTGACCGGTTCCACTGCGCTGTCGTTGGCAGGACCTTGTCCGGACACGGCGCGGTGAATTGCGTCCAACAGTTTATCCCGACTTGCGCCTTTTAGCACATAGTCCTTGGCTCCAAGCGCCAAGGATCGGGCGATATAGGTCGGGTTATCGTGCGTGGAAAGCATGACCACCGGCGTGTTCGGTGATTCCTTTTGAATTCGTTCGAGTGCGCTCAGTCCATCCGATTCGAGCATCCTGATATCCATCAGAACCGCATCCGGATTGAATTTTAATGTCTGTTCCACGGCTGCATCGCCGTTCGCCGCCTGACCAACGATAGCGATATCCGTGCCTTCCAGCAGGCTCGCAACACCTGATCGAACGACTTCATGGTCATCTGCCACAACTAAAGAGATCGCCATCTCAATTGTTCCTGTCTAGCTTTGCCGTTGCTCCGGCAAGCAATGCCCCCCTCGCATAGAAAAAAACTACAGGGGGATGTTAACGTTTACGCATTCTACCACAACCTGCCACCCCAACATGGTGGGTATCGCGTAGCGAGTCACCCAATACCGACGATGGATTGCCGAAAAACCGGCACAATCGCCAAGTTCGACATCGTGGCGGAAATGCAGGAGTTCCGTGGGGAGTCCTGCTTTGACCACGTCGTACCCGTGACGTAGATATCTTTCGACAGCGGGGCTTGGGCGTTGCTTTTTGTCGCCGTCGCCGTTGTCCATGAACAACCAGAAAAGCAACCCAAGATACGCAGCTCACGTCACAGGAGAGTGGTAAACATGTCAACGAAAGCTCCCAAACACGGCTCGATTTTGTTGGTCGACGATGACCGACATCTT
The DNA here is from genome assembly GCA_963821085.1 of uncultured Planctomycetales bacterium. GTDB lineage: Bacteria > Planctomycetota > Planctomycetia > Pirellulales > Pirellulaceae > CAWGCE01. The sequence goes on from CAWGCE010000019.1 coordinate 255,933, forward strand.
GCCGATTCGATGTCACATTGGCTTCGAGAGCTTGGCTATTCAGTGGATACGGCGGCGACACTACGAAGATGCCGTTCAGCGAATCAACGCCCGCAGCTACGACTTGGCATTGGTTGACATTCGACTGGGTGATCGTGATGGCTTCGATGTATTGAGATATTCTCGCGAGAAGCGGCCGAATCAGACCGTCGTGTTGATCACAGGTTATGGGAGCGCTGAAGTCGGTGTCGAGGCGCTTCGGGCTGGTGCATTCGACTTGCTCACGAAGCCGCTTATCGACCAGGAACTGGAAGTGGCCATTGATCGCGCCATGTCACGACAGGCCGTTGAGCAGGAAAACCGCCAATTGAAGGCACAGCTGGATTACCGTTATGGTGTCGATAACATTATTGGCGTCGACCATCGCATGAAGCGCATTTTTGAGATGATCGACAGCATTGCGGATACGCGAGCGACCGTCTTGATCACCGGCGAAAGCGGTACCGGCAAGTCGCTGATTGCCCGCGCCATCCACCGCCGCAGCACGCGAGCGACGGGCCATTCGTCGAAGTTGCCTGTGGTGCTTTGCCAGAAACACTGCTCGAAAGCGAATTGTTCGGTCACGTAAAGGGTGCCTTTACCGGTGCGACGTCGGACAAGATTGGAAAATTCAAACAGGCGGACGGTGGAACAATCTTCCTCGACGAGATCGGAACGGCGCCGCCCAGCATGCAGGTCAAGTTGCTGCGTGTGCTGCAGGAACTCGAGTTCGAACAGGTGGGGGGAACAAGACGTTCCGCGTCGACACGCGAGCCGTGCTGGCGACCAACGAAGACCTCTCATTGGCCGTTCGCGGAAGGCCGCTTCCGCCAGGATTTGTATTACCGGGTCAACGTGATCAACATCGAAATCCCGCCGCTGCGGGAGCGAATCGAACGACATTCCGATGTTGGCTCGCCATTTCCTCAGGCAGGCTGCTGATGAGGCAGGTCGACCCGCCAGGGAGTTTACGGACGACGCCCTGGGCTCCCTGCAACGTTACAACTGGCCCGGAAACGTTCGCGAACTGCAGAACGTGGTTTCGCGAGCGGTGCTACTGGGCATCTGGTGAAACGATCGGGGAAGATCGACTTGCCGCGTACGCTGACATCCAGCCCTTCGGTGGCGGTCGGTCCCGCGACCGGGAAGACGCTGAAAGAAGCCTTGGAGGGCCCCGAACGACAGATCATTCAAGAAGTTCTGGAATCGAACAACTGGAATCGCAATGCGACGGCCGATGCACTCGGCATCAACCGCACAACGCTCTACAAGAAAATGAAACGACTCGGCTTGGACGAACCGCGGGGCCACGGAACTCCGATCATGGGATCCGTGAACGGTCCCGCGTTGCCTCCCACCAACACTTTCCTGAGCCCGTTGGGATAACGCTCAATCAGACTGACGAACGCGGTTCGCCCCGTGAAGTGGATGCCCGATACCGCTTCTCGGGGTGGTTCATTTTCCAATACAAAATCGACTGAACACCCGATCCAAAATATCGTCGGTGTAGATTGCTCCCACGATTTCTCCCAACTGATGCAGTGCCAGTCGAAGCTCGGCGGCGATGAGCTCTTCTCCAGCGTCCAGTCGATTCAGCTCGGTAGCCTGGGTCAGACTTTGCAGGGCAGAGTGCAGGCTTTCCCGACACCTCGTTGCGGACGCCGACAACACGTCGCTTCCGCTGCCAACATCTTCAGCAAAGAACTGCCGCAGCGCCGAGCGTAACGCGTCCAATCCCAGACCGCTCAAGGCGCTGACTTGGAGCGAGCCATCTGGTCGATCGATCACTTGCGGAAGATCAGCCTTGGTGATCACCGTCAACTGCGGTTGATCGCGATTGGCGACAACCGCCACGTCAACCGGTGGAGCATGGGAACCATCGATGCAGTAAATGATCATTCGTGCCGTGTCAATTTGGCCGTTCGTCATCTTCTGAGCAGCCTCGGCCGGTGTTGATGAGTGGTTCGTGTTCGCAGCGTCCGGCCATTCGACTCCAGCCGTATCGACGATCTGGACGTCGAGACCATCGAGGTTGATGGTCCGCGTAACGTAGTCCCGGGTTGTTCCGGCAACGTCGGAGACGATTGCTGCCGATTCGGCAGTCAGAGCGTTGAGAAGACTGCTCTTGCCGGCGTTGGGTAATCCGACCAAGGCGGCGACTGGCTGGTACTTGTCGATACCGCGAGCAACCATCTGTTGCTCCAGCTCGCTTAGCATGCCGACGACCTTCGACAGTCGTTGGTTCATTTGTTCTTGACTGACAAACGAAATGTCGTCTTCAACGAAATCGAGTCCGGCTTCAATGTCTGCGCAGAGGTTGAGTAGTTCGTCTCTTGCGTCGTTCAATGGCCTCGAAAGGCTGCCGGCCAGCTGAGTGAGTGCCGTCTCAAGTTGCCGTTGGCTTTCGGCATCAATCACTCCAAGAACAGCTTCCGCCTGAGTCAAGTCGAGTCGACCGGCGAGGAAAGCTCGCAGGGTGAATTCACCGGGACCTGCCAAGCGTGCGCCAGCCGCGCACAAACAACGCAGTCCCATTTGCAGGAGAGGTGGAGATCCGAACGTGTGGAACTCGGCAGAGGGTTGTCGCGTGTAGCTGCGTTCGGTTGGCCAAAAGTACAAATCGCCCGGCAAATTGACCTGCGGAGCGACTCGCAGGGTGCCCGGGTACACTTGGGGGGACCGGGAGTCTTTGACTGGTGCCACGCCATCAAGATGATCGCGAACGATGCGTTCGACGTCGGGGCCACTGAGCCTCAGAATACCGCGTAACGCTCCTCCTGGAGCGGACGCAATTGCCACGATTGTGTCTCGAGTATCAAGGGTCATGCACGCAGGATAGTTGATCGACCTTGATTCGGCGAACGCCGGTGGACGGCCAGGTTTCGATTATCGCTTGCGTGATTTCTTGTTGCGGCGTTTCTTGCTTGCGCCATTGGAGGCATTGCCGCTGGCTACTGCGACGGGTTGAAGATTTGCCTCCGCTTTGACGGTTCCCGACTTGGGCAGCAGCAGTCGCTCACCGAGACCCCACAATGTCGAGACGATAATGTACAAACAAAGTCCCGCCGCGAATTTGAAGAAAATCATGCACATGAAAATCATCATGAATTTCATGACCGATTGCTGCATCTGTTGCTGCTCGTCCTGGGGCGGCGGAGTAAACAGTTTCTGCTGAGCCAAGATGAGTCCGACTGCCACCAGGGGCAGCAGATTCAGGTACGGGCCAAGCCAGCCCGTCGTACTGGCGAGTGCCGCAGGGATGGTGTTTTCCCAGTTCCAGAACCGATCCGGTCCGGCCAGGTTCGAGCACCAGGTGAGTCCGGGGATCAGCGGCGCTTGTCGGAGTGAAATATCGGTACCGATGCAGCGGTAGAGGCCGAGAAAGACTGGCGTTTGGATGAACAGCACCAAGCAGCCGCTAAGCGGATTGTAATTGTGCTGTTTGAACAATTCTTGCTGGGCCTTCGATCGCTTTTCGACATCCTTGTACTTGTCAGCGATCTTCTTCATTTCGGGCACCAGTTCCTGCATCTTCTGCGCGTTTTTCGCCATCTTGCGTCCGAAGGGGAACAGCATCGCCCGCACCAGAACGGTAAGCAGGATGATGGCTAAGCCGTAGCTGAACTTGCCCGTCAGCAAATAGAACCCATGCAGGATCGCTCGCATCGGTTTCGCCACCCACCAGAACCAGCCATAGACGATGCATTCATCCAGACCGTACTCGGCCAGGACTTTTGGTTCTTTGGGACCCAGGAAAATCGTGAAGCTGTCATCCAGTGACTCACCAGCCCCCAGTGTTTTGGGGCGGCTCTTGATACGCGTGGAGACGTCGGTATATTTGCGGCGCTTTTTCGAGTCGGGCCCAACAGCTCGGGCGAACGCCGCGTCATAGAGTCGCCCTTTCGCTCCCGGTTCGCCTCGTCGAGCATCCTTGTCCCAGTCGTCAGAGATCATGATGGCTGAAAAGTATTGCGCGTCCGTGCCCACGTACGCCAATTCGACCGGCTCAGTGCTGTCGACCAGAGGCAAGTCAGGACTGTCCGGATTCTTCCGACGATGATCGGCGATTCCTCCGCAAACGAACAGCAGGTGCTTGGCGTCTTCTTGTCGCCAAACAACGTCTCGAGCACCGGCAACTGACATTTTCGTAGGGTGGACCTTGTACGAGTACCACCAACCCTCGGGTGTCAGGCCGGTGGGGCCATCGAGTTGGTAGCCAACTTCTACCGATTCGTCACCGTTGTTCAGCACTTCCAGTTCAAAGGCAAGTCGGTACCCCGCCGCTCCCAACTTGTCTTCGCCAGAACGGTCAACGGTTGCCAGCCGGAAACGTTTGACGACGTCCAATTGTGTTGCTGCGCCAAACCTGGCAAGTTCGTCGGCAGTGAGAGTGCGGCGAAATTCAACGCCAGGACCATACTCCCCGGCGGCAGCCAAGAGTTCGACCGACCAGAGCCCGTCGTAAAACGATGGAATGCCAGCCAACTCGTTGGCATCGAAACGTGTTTGCTCCGATCCTATTTGGTACAGTGTCATGAGGAAGCTGAATGGATGCTGTGGTTCTTCCTCGGTCGGATCGAGTGGCTCGGGCTGGATCAATTGAAGTGGGCACTTTGCGAGTTCGATCGTCCGCGAAATGGTCTTGCCATCCCGTTCGACCTGAACTTCGATCGATTGCCCAGGTTTCGTCTTGGCGAGAATGCGTTGGTAGTCCCCGATCGATTCCACGTCCTGCCCGGCGATACTCTTCAGGATGTCGCCCGAATAGGTCACCGACGTTTCAATACCTTCGGTCGTCCATTCACGTCCGCGTAACCCGGCGGCGGCGGCTGGACTGCCGGGAGCCACGGTGCGGATGATGCACTCGTTATCCACTGCCATCAGCGACAGGTTACCGAGGTAACCGGCTTCGTTCATCAGGTCCGTATATTTGGGCCGATTCAATTCAACGCGTTGCACGCACGCACCACGATTGGAAAACGTTACCAGCATCTGGTAGGGACTTTCGGGATCCAGTGAACCGAGCATGATCAGTTGTTCGTCGCCGTCATCAGCGGGCCGTTGCGCTATCGGCTGATCTGCATCCCTGGCGTCTAGTTCATCGCGATCCCCGGCAATCGTTTCGGTGCGATCCCGGTTCGACTTTGCTTCTTCCGTCCCGTCGTTCTTGGCCGACTGCTTCGCCTTGTCGTCTTGCACGGCAACCGGTGCAGCTTCGTCTTCGCCGATCGGTTCCTGTTGCGCCAATTGCTGCTCTTCCAGGCGTGGGCCGAGAATCGCCTGCTGCAGCGAGGTGAAGGCAATGACGACGACAAGCGAAGCCAACGCAAAAGATAGGATACGTTTTTCCACTTTGGGTAATCCCGTTCGTGTGAACGCTCAAATGGCGTTCGTGGTGTCGTTTATTGACCTTGGAGCAGTCGATCGCCCAGGAATCGATCAAGACCGTTGATGGCGTAGATTTTCGAGGCGGTCTGTTCGACCGGGTAGTCAACGCGTCGATACGTGACGACTCCATCGCGCAGGACAACGTAACAGGATCGTCGGTCACCGTCGCGCGGCTGTCCCACGCTGCCGACGTTCACCATCACTTTTTCGTCGGCCAGTCGAAAGCCATTCCCCAATTCCTGCGGACGATAGAAGTTACCGCTCTCGGTAAAAATGCCCGGCACATGGGTGTGCCCTTGGAAACAGTACTTTGGAATCAACTCGAAGATGCGTCCCATCATCAACCGATCGTTCACGTCACCGGGAAACACATATTCGGAGAGCGGACTCCGCGCCGAACCGTGTACGAACAGGTAGTTGCCTTCTCGAACTGTACGTGGCAATTTGCAAAGGAACTCGTATCGATGAACTGCTGTTTCATCCAGCCCTTTGATGTCGCAATCGGTCTGCAGTTGGGTCCGCGTCCACTGAATGGCTTTCTTGGCCGTATCGTTGAAGCCTTCAGGCTCACACAATGCAGCCATGTCGTGATTGCCAAGCAAGCACATGTCGAAGTCCATGGCCCGGTCCAGGCACTCACAGGGATTGGGACCGTAGCCGACGACATCGCCAAGGCAGTACACCTGTTCGATCTCCTGCTGCTGAATGTCTTCAAGGACGGCATTCAACGCATCCAAGTTTCCGTGAATGTCACTGATGATGGCTCGATTCACGGGAAACGCCTGTCGGGGTGGAGACTAGTCGATGGTTTAACGGCCGCGTTGGAAAATTCGCTGTGGAAAAACGGCAACCGCGTTCTACAGAGCCCAGCGACGGAGAGATCAGGGGCATCAGTAAATCGCCCCTTCGTTCTGTGGTGTGAAGTCTAGGTGAGGCAGTTCAGGGGGTCAAGGTGATTCGGTTCCAGGGTGGCTCCGGACCTTGGAAATAAAGTAAATGCAACGTGACAGTCCGGCCTGAAGTGGCCTCGGTGCTAACGTCCCGAGCGAAGCCGATCACCCAACATGTTGTCGAGTTCATCGACCATGTAGATCTTGTTGATCGTCTCCTCAAGGGGGTAATCGAGGCGGCGGAACTCGATTGAATCGTCAGTCAGAATCACGTAACACGCACGAGGGTCGTTATCGCGGGGCTGGCCGACGCTGCCCACATTAACCATCAACTTTGATTCTCCCAGAGCAAATTTGTAGTTGCATTCTTCGGGAGTGATAAAGTCACCAGAGGGGGTGAAGATTCCCGGAATATGCGTGTGTCCCTGGAAACTGTATTTCGGCACGCGTCGGAAGAGGTTGGCCATCTTGCGTTCGTCGTAGGCGTGTTCCGGGAAAACGTATTCGTTCGTTGGATCACGGGGCGAACCGTGCACGAACATGTAATCTCCGTCCTGATGCCTGACTGGAAGCTCGCCAATGAAATCCCAACGTTTTGCCACCGCGGTCGCGTTCCCGTCGCTCTGATCCAATTCATTGCGCGTCCAGTAGATCGCACGAAGGGCCACCGGATTGAAACCGTCTGGATCAAACATCGATGCCTGGTCGTGGTTTCCAAGGATGCAGACATCCATCTTCATCACAGCTTCCAGGCATTGGCAGGGATTGGGTCCGTAGCCAATCACATCGCCCAGGCAGTACAACTCGGTGATTCCATGTTCGCGGATATCTGCGAGTACCACTTGCAGGGCTTCGAGGTTGCTGTGTATGTCGCTAAGAATCGCCCGTCGCATGTTCGGCCATGAAAGTCAGATGGTAAGTGTCGGAGAGGAAGTGCACTGCAGTGGTCAACCCGCTTTCAGCTAAGCAAAGCGGAAGCGACGAAACTTTCTGCCAGGCTGTGAATTCAATCGACACAATTCGTGGCGGGGCTTACAATTCTCGTCAAAGCTGGCATTTTCAAGACTCGCCGGTCTTCGATCGCCTTCTGATTCGATCACAACCGACCTGCCTATTCTATCCGCACAGTTCAACTTTCGACAATTACCCTCCTTACAGTCACAGATTGCCGAATCGCTGATGCTGATCCTTGCGATTGAGAGTGCCACCGTTCCGGGGAGTCTTGCCATTTCGAATGGTGAGGCGACGATTGCTGCACATGAATTTTCAGCAAACGAACGATCTCGCAATGGTTGGCACCAACCATCGCGCAACTGATGGACTCGTCAGGTCATCCAATGAGTCGGTTGGAATTGGTGGCATGCGTCCATGGACCAGGTTCATTCACGGGGCTTCGCATCGGTGTCACAACTGCAAAAATGCTGGGTTATGCGATCGGCTGCCCCGTGGTCGCATTGAATGCGCTCGACGTCATTGCCCGGCAGGCGCGTGACGAAACCGCCGACCGACTGGATACGATATTGAACGCTCAAAGAAAGCAATTGTTCGTTCGCAGCTACGAACGTTTGAATGGCAATTGGCATCCATGCTCGGAGGTCGAAATCCTCGAGTCTGGCGATTGGCTGTCACGTTTGGATGATGGCGTCGCGGTGAGTGGCCCCGATATCGCCAAGTTTGATGAATCGTCGCTGAACGGTGCGAAACCGGTTGATCGCCAGCTTTGGGCACCGCGGGCCGCGACGGTTGCCGCACTTGGCATATTGCGACTCGAACAGCACGGCCCCGACGACATCTGGACTCTATCGCCCCAGTACTACCGTAAGAGCTACGCCGAGTAGCTGCGTATCAACTGGCTTTGATAGCGTTTGAACGCAAGCGAGAAAAAACGGCCGCACTTCAACGGTCGACGCAATGGACTTTGCGTCGATTGATCGTGCCTTGTTCGAATCTATTTCGCCCCGCGGTCATGCGATTGCCAGGCACGCCTCGTTGGCCGCCTGGATTGTCGCGTCGATGTCCTTATCGGAATGGGCGGCCGAAACGAACAGAGCTTCGTATTGGCTGCATGGCAGATAGACTCCGCGGTCGATCAACGCCCAAAAGAACCTGGCGAATCGCTCGGTATTGCATTGTTCGGCTTGTTGCCAACTCGTCACCGGTTCCGGATTGAAAAACAACGTCATCATGCTGCCGACACGTGCCGAGCGTGTGCGGCAGGTCGGCCGATGCGGCAGCGGCGCTCAACCCGTCGGCCAATTTGCTGCAAACGGTCTCCAGCCGCTCGTAAGGCGGATCGTCCCGCAGCAGTCGCAGCGTGGCGATGCCGGCTGCGGTGGCCATCGGGTTGCCGCTGAGCGTGCCCGCCTGAAACACTTTGCCGGCGGGCAGCACGTGATCCATGATGTCGGCCCGGCCACCGTAGGCACCCAGTCGGCAAGCCGCCGCCGACGATCTTGCCCAGCGTCGTCAGGTCGGGCATGATGTCCGAACAGCTACTGAGCCCCGCCGTAGGCAACGCGAAAACCGGTCATCACTTCGTCGAAATATCAACAGGGCACCGTGCTGCTGCGGTCAACTCGTCGCAGGCGCCTGCAGGAATTCGCCGGTGCCAACGACGCAACCCATGTTGCCGACGACCGGTTCGAGGATCACCGCCGCGATCTTGTCGCCGTGTTCGGCAAAGGCCTGTTCTAGCCGCTGCCACGTCGTTGTACTGCAGGACCAGCGTGTCTGCGCGGTGCCTGCGGTAACGCCGGGCGAATTGGGCACCGCCAGCGTGGCGGCGGCGCTGCCGGCGGCGACCAGCAGGCTGTCGACGTGCCCGTGATAGTTGCCGGCGAATTTGACGATCACGTCGCGTCCGGTGAAGCCGCGGGCCAGTCGAATGGCACTCATCGTGGCTTCCGTGCCGCGAATTGACCAGCCGCACCTTTTCGACCGATGGCACCGCCTCGATGATCAGTTCGGCCAGCTCGTTTTCGGCCTCGGTCGGGGCTCCAAAACTGGTGCCGCGATCCATGGCGGCGTGAATGGCCGCCGATGACGTCCGGATGGCGTGGCCCAGAGATCATCGGTCCCCAGGAGCCGATGTAGTCGATGTACCGGTTGCCGTCGACATCGATACAGGTAGGCGCCCTTCGCCTCGCTCGAACACGATCGGTTCGCCGCCGACGGCGCCGAAGGCCCGCGCTGGACTGTTGACTCCGCCGGGCATCAACTCACAGGCTCGCTGGTAGATGGCATGGCTTCTGGTTCGTGGCATGGAATTTTCCGGGCTTGTGCCGTTTGGCGAATTTTTTTGTGGAATTGGACCGCGACGAAAAACAGGTTCGCGGTATTGTTGAGTATGCGATTGATTTCTGTTCCGGCAAGTACGCTGGACGGTCCGACGCGGTGTTGCCTGAAATGTAACGCGGTAACTTTGGGTCTGCGAATTCTCTGCGGTCATTGTGGCTACGGAGTCGCGGACCGATATTGATGGAACTCGAATGGGCCGTATTGACCTGTCACGAAGAATTCCGACTCGCGGACTCGAGTAGTGTTGAAACTGCGGCGAGTGTTTCCCGTGCGATAACCAAAGAGAATGGCTACGTGTTTGGTGTTCTGAACCTCCATAAGCCAGCGGGGAAGACTTCACGAGACATCGTGAACATCGTGCAGCGATTGGCGAGGCCCGCCAAGGTTGGACACGCGGGAACGCTGGATCCAATCGCAACAGGTGTTTTGCTGACCTGCGTGGGACCAGCGACTCGGTTGATCGCCTATGCCCAGCGGTTGGAAAAACGCTACTTGGCCACGTTCCAGTTGGGGCAGCGTAGCGAAACCGAAGATATCGAGGGCGACATCGAGTTGCTCGACAACCCGCCCCATCCGACGATGGAACAAATCGCTGGCGTATTGGTGCAGTTTACAGGTGACATTTTGCAAGTGCCGCCGGCGTTTTCGGCGTTGAAAGTGAAAGGTCAGCGGGCGTACAAGCTGGCTCGGCGTGGCGAGGAAGTTGTTCTGCATCCCCGCCCCATCACGATCCACGCCATTGACGTTATGCGCTATGAATACCCCGAAGTCGTGCTTGACATTCGCTGCGGTAGCGGAACCTACATTCGCTCGTTGGGACGTGATATTGCTAGGGCACTGGGTAGCGAAGCTGTCATGTCCGCGCTAAGTAGGACTGCAATTGGACCGTTTACTGTTGAGACCGCGGTTGATCCCGCGAAGCTCGACCGCGATAATCTGGCTCGGTGGTTAATGCCGGGGCAAGCGTTACTCGACGAGCTGCCCACGGTTACATTGACGGCGGTCGAAATTGATTCGATTGCGACAGGGCGGGTGATTGAAAATCGTTTCGCTGCGGAAGCCGCCGAAGTCATTGCCATCTCCGCCTCCGGCAAATTGCTGGCCATCCTGAAACGCAAAGATCAACGGGAACCTCGGCACGAAGATCAACTTCGTCGCCAGGAATTGATCAGCTTCAAGAAATCGGTAACCTGTGGTCAGTTCGAAAGGGCCGAACGATCCTCTGGAGCACCAGAATGGAAGACGTTGACCGCTTACTGGGTGATGGGGCTGAGCACCATCGGGCAGGCCGATTTCACGAAGCGGAGCAACTCTCTACCGCAGGGTGTGTCGATATGCTCGCGGCATGGGATGCATGGCACTTGCTGGGGATGATCGCTCTTGAAGCCCGGCAATACGAGGCATCAGAGCAGCTGATTCGCCGGGCTATGGCGCTGCATCCTGCGGATTTGGATTCTACGACAGCCTTTCGACCGTCTTGCAAAGGCAGGGCCGTTATGACGCTGCGATCGAATGCTGCAGAATGCAAGTCGGCTCCGCCCAGACGCGGCCGCAGCGCACGACAACTGGCCGAGGCCCACAAAGCCAAGGGGGATATTCGAAACGCTTTGGCCTGCTACGAGGCCGCACTCGGTCTGCAAGAGGATTTTCTTATCTGCCATAGCAATCGGCTGATGGCCATGCATTATGATCCGGACATTTCGCGAGGTAATGTTCTACGAACATGGCGCTGGGGCGAGTTGCAGCGGCACATCGTCCAGCCGCACCGGCATCACGGAAACGATCCTGACCCTGCCGAAACCGGGTGGGCTATCTCTCACCTGATTTCCGTGAACACGCTGTAGCCAGATTCTTGGAACCGATCCTGAGGCACTACGACCGGCAACAACATGAGGTGTTTCTCTACGATACGCACCCGATGGATGATGCCATTTCGCGGAGTTTCCGAGCCAGCGTGGCCGGTTGGCGGTGAGGGCTCTTCGACTCGTGACGCAGCTGCGTTTAGTCCGCAGCGAGATCGATATCCTCATCGACTTAGCCGGACATACAGCCTATCACCGGTTAGATGTGCTCGCGGCGAAACCGACCACAGGTCCAGATTACTTATCTGGGATACCCGGATACGACGGGATTGGAGACCGTCTCTTACCGGATACCTGCGATGCTATGCTCGACCCATGGAGCGAGCCTTCCTGGACGACCGAAGAGATGGTACCAGCTCCCGGCGGCTTCTGCTGCTTCGCGCCGCCGTTCGCACGCGCCGCATGTTTCGCCGCCACCGGTGGCGGTCGCCGGGGTTCTTCACCTTCGGCTCGCATCACGCGGTTCCAAAACTAAACGACCGTCTGTTTGGCGTCTGGCATGAGATTGTTTCATCAGTCCCCCATTCGCACTACTATTCGTCCGGAGTTCCCTCCGGTCCGAAGTAATCGAACAGCTTAAGAAAAGACTAGCTGCGGCCACCGCGCCGATAGCGATAATTACGGCCTATCGAAACGCAGATGAGCTACCTCGAGCCGCAGTCGCAGATCGATATCAGCTTGGACTGCTTCCCCTACACGGGACACACCACAACGTGCGAGGCATCTGGATGGGAGTGCCGGTCGTAACGCTGCTGGGAAGTCGGCCCGCGGGGCGGGCATCGGCTAGCGTCTTAACCACCGTTGGGCTGGATTCTCTGATCGCTGAAACGGCGGATCAATATGTGCACATTGCCACGCAGCTGGCGATGGACATCGATCAGCTGGTACGGTGGCGGGGCGAACTGCGAGATCGTCTGGCAAAGACGCTGTGCGACGGACCTGCCTTCTGCCGCAAGCTGGAAGCGGTTTACCGGCAAGTGTGGCAGACATGGTGCCGCAGACACCCAGTCGGATTGCCTGATGTACAGCAGGAAAAATTTTCCCCAATTTTGACCCCTACCAAGATACTGATCCGAGATGAGCGAAACTCCTCAATCTGAACCTGACGCTGCATTGCGTGAAGTGCGTTACGAATACACCCCCAACATGCCAGAGATCCTGCACCAATCAAATTCATCGATTCTGGTCACGACATTACCAAGCCGGGAAACTGCTCGTGCTGGGTGCCAATCAGGGAGAGCTGGTGATTTCGTTCGGAACAGTTAGTCAGACAGGTAATGGGCCTGGCAGTGGATGTCGATGATTGCAATTGGTTCCAGACGGGCAAATTCACTTTCTTACGGCGACCCACGAATGCCTGCGACCGAACGGAGTTGCCGGCCGATCCCAGCAGTACGATGGATGTTACGTACCGCGTTCCAGTCACTACACAGGCAATATTCACGGTCACCACCTGGCATGGGGTGACGGAGGGGCTGTGGGTCGTCAATACACTTTTTTCCTGTCTATGCACGCTGCACGAGGGTTATAACTTCGTGCCCCGTTGGCGGCCGCGCTTCATTACAAGTGATCGACCAGGATCGGTGTCCATCTCAACGGACTCGCGATGCAGGACGGGCAGCCGCGCTACGTGACGGCACTAGCCGAATCGGACGAGCCTGCGGGTTGGCGACCCACCAAAGCTCACGGAGGTTGTGTGATCGATGTCGACAGTGAGGAGACGATTGCGCGATCTTCGCGATGCCGCATTCGCCACGCGTGTTTCAGGATCGGTTGTGGCTACTGGATTCAGGTACCGGGCGATTGGGGCAGGTAAGATCCGTCAACCGGACAATTTCAGGAAGTGGAGTCGGTACCCGGCTATGCACGCGGTTTGGCTTTCGCTGGCCAATTTGCGTTCGTGGGGCTGTCAAAAATTCGGGAAACGAATATTTTCGGCGCATGCCGATCGCACAGCCCCGGCGAAATGCGTTGCGGGATTGCCGTTGTTGACCTGATATCGGGCAAAACGGTCTCCGTATTTCAGTTTCATAGTGGCGTGGAAGAGATCTACGCTGTAGACGTTATACCGTCGATTGCGGCGAAAATCCGTTTATCGCGGGTTCAACATAAGGAAACTCAGGAGCACGAAGTCTGGATCTGAACCGCCGCCGGACCGCCCGCCTCTGGCGGTGACGGCCAGCTTGCCCTGGTATGGCCAACGCAAACACACGCACCCGACACAATCCGCATTGTCCGGTTCGCAGTGCGCGGCACCGTGCCGCCGCGCTGCACCGCGAAGGAACCAGCAGAGGCAGTCGCGAGTTATCAACTGGCGATTGACTGTCCTGAGCACCGCGCCGGTGTGGGTGGATCTGGGAAACGTGCGACAGGACCAGGGGGACCAGGATGCTGCCTTGGAGTGTTATCGGCGGGCGGTTGAGTTGGACCCGGATTGTGTGCCCGCGCGGAAAGCCTGGGCTACCTGCTATTTAATCGTGGCCAGCCGGAGGCGGCACTAGAGCACTACTCAATTCTCTCGCAGTTTTCCCCTTCGCCGATGAACCGGTTGCTCTCGGCCACCGTGCTGCCCGTCATTTACGATTCGGCCGCCGATGTGCAGCAATGGCGCAAACGACTGCTGGCGAGTTGGCGTTGATGCAGGAAGATGGTGTTCATGTGGACGCCACGAATCAGCTGGTTCCCACGGCCTTCTTCGTGGCCTATCAAGGACTCAACGACCTTCCCGTCATGCAGGCACGCGGCACGATCATTCAAAGCGCAACGCCACTTCCTTCCTCACCGTCGGAGGAAACTCCACAAAGGCCGGCGATCGCTCCTGACATGGGTGGCGTCGGCAAAATCCGATCGCCGCCCGCAAGTGGCTTCATGTCAGCGTATTTTCGCGATCATACGATCGGTCGGTTAACGTCCGGCGCGTCGAGCAGCTCTCCAAAGAGCAGTTCGAGGTGATCTCGATTTTGTCGAACCATATAAGATATCCATGTCGGAACATTTCGCGTGGCGTCTGATCGTTATGTCGTCCTGGATCGCAACCCCGCTACGGCTCAAAGCCAACTGCAGGATCTGAAGCTGGACTTGCTGTTCTTTGCGGACGTGGGAATGGACGCGCTGACGTCGACATTGGCATTTTTACGCATGGCCCCCATTCAATGCGTAACGTGGGGACATCCTGATACCACCGGCAGCCCGGCGATTGACTACTTTATCTCCAGTCAGTTATTGGAGCTGCCGCATGCACACGGGCACTACAGCGAGCAGTTGGTCACGCTGCCGTTGCTGGCGACCTACTATGAGCGACCGCAGCGCCAGTGGACCGCAACGCAATCGAGCCTATTTTCGGCTGCCAAAAGACCGCAACGTCTACCTCTGCCCGCAAACACTGTTCAAGATTCATCCGGAGTTCGACACGATCCTGGCTGAAATACTCTTTAAGAGATCCGTTGGGAGAAATTGTGCTTCTTGAAGGGCGCGTGCCTGAATGGACACGTCGGCTCGAGCACCGATTTCAAAGAACGCTGCCCGCTGCAAATCGCCGCGTTCGTTTCTGGCGGCGCAACCTCGCGACGATTTCTTGGCATCCTCCAGTGTGCGGATGCCATCATCGATCCCATCCACTTTGGCGGCGGTAACAGCAGTTTCGAGGGCATTTGGGCGTGGCGTGCCGGTGGTCACTTTGCATGGCGAATTCCTTCGCAGTCGGATTACCGCCGGCGACTTTATCAGAAAATGCGAACACCTCGTGGGTCGCTGATTCTTCTGAGCGATTTGTCGAGTTGGCGACTCGCTTGGCCCAAGACAAAGAGTTATCAAGCACAAGCCCGCGGAGAAAATCCAACAACGAAATGACGTGCTGTTCGAAGATCCTGAAGAAGTGCTTTGTCTCGAATCGTGGCTGGCTTCGGTGTTCTGATTTTCTGTGCGACGATGATGTTCTCGAATTCACCGTCGCCACCAGCACTGCCAGAATTGCCGACCGATTTGGCAACCGCCTATTGTGATCAGGGCTACCAGTCCGAAGAGAAACGCGCCAGGTTCTGGAATCGCCGCGACAGTGATCGTTCCCAGACACAGCGCACAGCGGAGTTGTGGAAGTCCCCTGGGCAGGTTGGAGAATTGCTGGGTGGTGGCCGTTGAACCCGACCATTCGGTCCATTGCATGCGCAAAGACGGTTCTTCAATCGCGTAAATTCCAAACGCCCGGCACCGAGGCCGAGGCGGAAAAGGTCGTGACGAAATTCCGTGCGTGTCTCCCCCATTGTCGTGACTCCCGTCACGCCGCCTGCCGGTCCGTCAAAATCAAACGCCAGCACTTCATTCATCGCCCCGTTAAAGTTCGCGGTCACACCATCTCCTACCGTACCCAACGCGTAGTTCATGGACGACGCCGACAGGCTCTGGAACTGCAACGTGCCGGTGGTGCCTCCGTCGGAAGGATCCGCAAACTCGTCTGCCAACCGGCGATCGTGGAGTTCGTGCCGCTGACCGTGGCACTGATGGACGGCGGACCGGAGACCTGACCCGCGGTCACCGACGGCGCTTCCTGTTCCAGTACCAAATCGGCCGGCGCAGAGCAAGGCAGGCCGAGCGTCAGCAGCAGCACGGAAGATGAGATCAGACGGAGGTTCATGTTGCAGTTCTCGGGAGGTACCAATTAGCATCAAGTCGATCGCGGTTCTTTCCCTGTCCGGACTCATCCTCTTCGTCCTCCAACGATTCAAGTCGTTCCAGTCAAATTTCGCCAATACCACGTCTTGTGGCAATCGGCGCTGGCCCGGCGCCAGTTGTTCGCTCATCATTCGGTGCGTCGCGGCAAGTTCGCTGTCCAACCCCATCATGTGTCCCAGTTCGTGCATCACGACGGTAGAGCGGATCGACGTGATTTGCGGCTTCGGACCGGCACGGGCCCACCATGACCCACTCAGACTCGCTCGCCGGAATTCCGCGTGGTTCCCTGGCGTGGGATCGACGAACCAACCCCAGCCGGCGGCATCTGCGTCGATTTGTAACGTCATGCCGTTAGCCTGAGTGAATTGGTCTGCCGGCAGATCGACAATTTCCAACGTAACGCCATTGCGAGACCGACCGCTTCGGCCGAAGTCAGTCCCAGACGGGCGGCGAGCAGTCGATCGACACCGTTTTCCAGAATATCTCCGATCTGGTTCAGCTCCAGGATCGACGTTGTTCCCGGACCGATTTGAGGTACGTGGAGCTGCACCGTCTGCCGTAACGACGGAAGTTCCTCACCGGCCTGGGACATGACGATGACCAGATCAGTCACCGTCACATCACCACTGCCGTCCACGTCAAAGGGACTGGCCACGGTCGGTTCTTCGCCAATGTGAGAGGTAACTACTACCAGATCGGTGACGGTCGTTTCCCCGTCGCGGCTGGCGTCCCCTAGCACCACGTCGAAGGCTTGGGATTTGTCACCGCCGAGCAGTAGATTGCCGGTGGTATCTTGATGGGACGGCGTCACTCGCTCGCCAGAGACGACCAGCGTGAACTTGTCGGTGGCCAGCGGCGTGGTGAAGGTCCAGACCCGAGATCTTGCCGCTCGACCCCGACTTCTCGGCCACACTGGTCGAGCCAGGGGCATGGTATCGGAGAAACGGTCGAGTTGCACCGTGTCGATGGTGGGGCTGTCCACCGCTTCGTCGAATTCGATTTCGATGTTGTTTAGCGTCCACGGCAAGGGACCGCCCACCGTATCGTTGGTCAGGGAGAAGCTGCTGACCCCAGCGTCCCAGGACGAACCGCGAACGCGAATATCGACGACCTCCGGTGCCGCGATATCAAGGGCGTATAATTCGTCGCCGAAATCTTCGGTGCGGGTACTGAAGAACAGGAAGTCGCCAGCGAACGTAACCTCCCTGGGCCTGTTGGTTCCCGTATCACCCACCACATTGGCGGCCAGCATGGTGCCGGTATCTGTCCCATCGCTTTTCCACAGCTCTTCGCCGTTGCTGCCGTCGTTAGCAATGAAATACAGCGTCCCGTTGACGTTCGTAGCTGTTGAGGGATTCGCGCTATTTGTCCCGCCACGAATGTCCTTGACGAGTACGGTGCCCGTATCCGTTCCGTCGCTCGTCCACAGCTCTTCGCCGTTGCTGCCGTCATTGGCGCTGAAAATACAGCGTTCCGTTGACGTCCGTGAGGAAGCGTGGATTCGCCCATGCTTGACCCGGACGAATGTTCTTGACGAGTACGGTGCCGGTATCGGTCCCATCGCTTTCCCACAGCTCTTCGCCGTTGGGGCCGTCGTTAGCTCGGAAGAACAGCGTTCCGTTGACGTCCGTGAGGTAGCGTGGATTCGCGTGCCTGAACCAGGACGAATGTTCTTGACGAGTACGGTGCCCGTATCCGTTCCGTCGCTCGTCCACAGCTCTTCGCCGTTGCTGCCGTCATCGGCGCTGAATACCGCGACCCATCGACGTCCGTGAGGAAGCGTCGACTCCCGCTGCCTCGACCAGGAAGAGGATGTCTTGACGAGTACGGTGCCGGTATCGGCCCCATCGCTTTTCCACAGCTCGTTGCCGTTGGGGCCGTCGTTAGCTCGGAAGAACAGCGTTCCGTTGACGTCCGTGAGGTAGCGTGGACTCCCGCTGCTTGAACCGGAAAATGTTCTTGACGAGTACGGTGCCGGTATCGGTCCCATCGCTTTTCCACAGCTCTTCGCCGTTGGGGCCGTCGTTAGCTCGGAAGAACAGCGTTCCGTTCGATGTCCGTGAGGTAACGTTGGAATTGCACTGCTTGAACCAAGGAAATGTCCTTGACGAGTACGGTGCCCGTGGCCGTCCCATCGCTTTTCCACAGCTCGTTGCCGTTGGGGCCGTCGTAGCTCGGAAGAACAGCGTCCCGTTGACTTTCGTCAGCTCTGAGGGAAACCCGCTGCTTAACCAGGACGAATGTTCTTGGCGAGGTATGGTGCCCGTATCGGTCCCATCGCTTTTCCACAGCTCTTCGCCGTTGCTGCCGTCGTTAGGCACGGAAATACAGCGTTCCGTTGACGTCCGTCAGTTCGCATCGGGGTAGGAAGCTATGTTTGTCCCGCGACGAATGTCCTTGACCAGGGTGGTCCCCGATCCGTCCCGTCGCTCGGCCACAGCTCATTCGCCGTGGCTCCCGTCGTTGGCACTCGTAAAGATACAGCGTCCCGTTCACGTTCGTCAGGTATCCCGACAAGACACGCTGCCGCTGAACCAAGGCGAATGTACTTGACGAGGGTGGTCCCCGGAGTCGGTCCCGTCGCTCTGCCACAGCTCGTATACCATGGGTGCCGTCATTGGCTTGGAAGAACAGCGTCCCGTTCACGTTCGTCAGAGTCTCGGGGATGGGACTCGCCGCCGCTGGAGCAGGATAGGTGCTTGACCAGGGACGGTCGCCAGGTATCGGTCCCGTCGCTCGTGCCACAGTTCACTCGCCGTGGCTGCCGTCATTGGCGATGAAGATACAGCGTCCCGTTCACGTTCGTCAGGCTACGCTTGGATTCGGCGATGCTGGCAGGTGCGAAAATGTGCTTGACGAGTTGGTGGCCGGAGTCGGTCCCATCGCTTTGCCACAGTTCTTTCGCCGTTGGGGCCGTCGTTGGCCCTGAAAAACAGCGTCCCGTTCACGTTCGTCAGAGAGCTGTGGATTCTGCGAACAACTGCTCCCAGCAGTGAATATCCTTGACCAGGGCGGTGCCCGAATCCGTTCCGTCGCTCGGCCACAGCTTCTTAGCCGTTGGGCCCGTCGTCGGCCACGGAAGAACAGCGTCCCGTTCACGTTCGTCAAGTCGTGTAGATTCGCGAGCAGTCTCCAGGACGAATGTCCTTGACGAGTACGGTGCCCGAATCCGTTCCGTCGCTCTGCCACAGTTCTTCGCCGTAGGTGTCGTCATCGGCCTTGAAAACGAGTGTTCCGTTTACGTTCGTCAGGAGGGGGTCGATCACCGCCGCCTGAGCAGGATATCCTTGACGAGGATGGTGCCGGCGACCGGTCCCATCGCTTTGCCACAGTTCATCCCCGTTGGTCCCGTCGTTGGCTCGGAAGAACAGCGTCCCGTTCACGTTCGTTAGCTCTGGGGGAAGAACTCGCCGTTTGAGCAGGAGTAGATGTACTATACGATGTACGGTGCCCGTGGCCGTCCCCATCGCTTTGCCACAGTTCGTACGCCGTTGATCCCGTCGTTGGCTCTAAAGAAGAGCGTCCCGTTCACGTTCGTTAGCTCTGAGGGAAACCCGCCGCTTGACCAGAAAATGTCCTTGATGAATTCGGTACCGGATGCGGTCCCGTCGCTTCCACAGCTCGTTGCCGGAAAGAATCGTACGGGCCGTATTCAACGCCAAGCCATTCACCTCGGTGATTTCTCTTGGCTGCGACCCGATCGTATCGGCAATGGGAATGGTGTTGATATCCAGCACCGGTGACAAGTCGGCAGCCAGCAGCCGGCGGCTCTCCAGCGACTGGCATCTGAGCCGCTGATCTCGCGTAGGCTTGCGTCGTTGCCGGCGTCTTACACTTCCACGGCGATTTGCACGTGATTTCTTATCCATGGCACGGCTAGTCCTTGCGACCAGATGTAGTGAACGATACGGCGACGTGAAAAAATAATCGATTGGCCAGTTCGTTCGTTTGGGAGACCAAGGTGAAACGAACGTTGACACTCTTAGGCCCGCGAGCTGCTTTGCGGTCCCGGTTTTGTAACTGATTCTGGCCGAATGCCAGCCATTCACAAGATACTTATGCTCCTTACTGTGTCAAGGAAAAACAGCCATTCGAATCCATTTGACACCGGAAACGACGATGGCTGTCACCGCTTGGGGAGCGGAGTTTACTCGCTTGGCGTTAGTCACTTGCGCTTGGCGCTTGTATTCGGTGGGGTTTGTTTGGGGGGTGCGTGTTTTTACGCCCTTACGGACTTGGGTTTGGGTGACGTAGATGATTGCCGCCTCCAAGTCATGTTGCGTCTTGAGGTATCTCCCCCGACTTGCTCCCTCCGTCCAATACTTGTCACGTTCAGGATGGGAATGCTTGAGTTTACGTGTGCACCATGCCTTCAACTGGTCTCTTACCGTTTCCGTAGAATATCCCACAGCTGTAACCACCACGTAAACATGATTCGACCGGGCGTCGACAGCGTGGAGTTCCAGTTGCGAATTG